>CAWCGF010000012.1:0-180794 GCA_963794955.1 uncultured Acidobacteriota bacterium | reverse complement strand
TTTATTAAATCTTCAATGTCACTTTGGCGAAGCCTTTTTAAGTGGACTTACAAAGGGCGACCCCTTCAGGTCTAAACCAGGGGCAGGATTTCAGGAAAGCTTCGCTCGTGTTCAGTCATGAATGAATTGACGGGTGTGAAAGTAGCCAATCACACAATTTATCCTGCATTCAATCCGTCAATTCATTCATGACTGAACACTAGTGCCGCGCGCTGGATACGTGGGCGCGGCCTTGGCTCATTCAAACAAGACGCCACTTAAATCGCTGACAAGGCGAGCGATACCAGCACGACAAACAGAAAACCGATAAACTGGCACAACACAATTAACCACAAAAGGCGCTTTTGATCGGACGAAATGGATTCGTGTTTTGATGGCATCAATCATCTCCCGGAAGAGGCCGAACAAACCAGTCTGCCAACGGGCAACCGGAAATTCACGGCATGTCATGGATCAGGCACAGTTAACGTTCTTGAGGGTAGGGAGCAAAGATTGGGCACAGAAATCATCGTTGCAAATACAAATCAACGATGACAATTTATTTGATTCACCAATGAACGGGACGCGGGAATCATACGCCAATAGGATGGATTCGCCAACGGCTTATGCCCGAAATTGCGCGGAGAAACGGGAAATATTTTGCCGCAACAATCGCACCGCTAAGGGCAGATGGAGGCGTCGCGGGGTTAATCCAGGACGCGCCAGGATTTCAAGGTGAACACGGCAGTGCTCGCGTCTTTATGTGGCAAGCCATCGTTGATTTCCAGGATTTGCATCTTCTTTGGCGCAATAACTTTTTGGCTCGTCTGCTCGGTCACGCCGAGTTTATTGTCACGCGCGACTTGCTTCCCGGTCTCAGCGTAGTAGCGAATTTCGTACTTGATGTCGCTAATCTTCCGCTCGCTATTATTCCTGAAGGTGACCTGCCAAACGGCATCTGTTCCAACTCGCCCTTCTCCCAGTCGGCTTCGATCACTTCCAAGTCAGGCTTCTCCTCTGCCGTAGCGCGGCTTGGGCTGGCGGCGGTCATTGCTTTGCCCTTGGGCGCAGCGCCGGACACTCTGGAGGTTTTGGCGATGGCGAGCGAACTGGATGATTTAGTCTTCTGGGAGCTTCGATTCGCAAGCAAGCTAAGAAAGCCGCACATGGCGCACAATCCGATAAAACTGCCCACGACCAGCAATAGCAGTTTTGTGTTTGAAGTATCTTTTATTTGTGGTGGTAGTGGCTGGTTCATAGCGAGAAATTCCTTACCGATAGCTGCTTCTTTTCTCACTGGCACCTTTAAGCTTCCGCCGTCGAGCAATATGTGGTTGCGCGCGCAGCCAGGCCAGTGGAAAAGAAATGAGAATCCGGGGAGAGAATAAATTTGCCCCTAATCGAAATTCTGCGAGGCGTAGTCATTGGGTATTTGCTTTTTTCGATGGGAGTTTTTCGGGACGGGTTGAACTTCTATTTGCTGCCGAGGCATGCGCAGTTTACGCTTACTGGTTTTCGCTGACAAGGCTAATGTGACCAGTGCTTTTACGAAATGCAAAGAAAGCCAGGCAACTTGACGAACACACCAGGGCAAGGCAGAATGGCGGCACAAAAGATGGATTTGACTGTGTCAATGCGGGATTGCCTTCCAACGTAGTCGCCCCGCAGGAAACGGTCAGGTTTTAGTTTTTTCTGTGCGCCCGTAGCTCAGCTGGATAGAGCAGCAGACTTCGAATCTGCGGGTCGGGAGTTCGAATCTCTCCGGGCGTACCATTCTTTTCAACGATTTAGAACTTTTTATATTCTACGACACCTTCGTTTGGGTAGTGGTTGGGAACTTTTTTCCAAAAGTCACCCATTTTCGCCACGGCTTGGTGGCGTCGCTCGTCCTTGGCGTGAGCGTATTTCATCGTCGTGCGCAGGTCTTTAATGTGAATCAGGGGTAGAAAATGGCAGACAAGCGAGTCAAACGAGTAGAATGGTCTTACTATGGATCATCAACTTATTCAACTCTATTTGCTTGTCTGCACCGTGTACGATACGCGGCGTGCCACCTGTTTTCAACGCATCAGCAACAATCCAGATACGGGGCGCATCACCGATCAGGAGATCATTACCCTCTATTGGTTTGGACATCTGAACGGACGCTTTGAGAAAAAAGAAATTCACGAGTTCGTGCAAAGCTATTGGTTACATTACTTTCCCAAGCTGCCCGCCTATCAGACGTTGGTCGCGCGGCTCAATCGCTTGGAAGCGAGTTTCCAAACGCTGGGCGCGTATTTGCAGGAACGCTTGCCCGCCGTCCCCGCCCCGGAAGTGGATCAAGTGATTGATTCCTTGCCCGTGATGCTGGCGCGCGGCGGCCACGCTTACACGGCGAAGGTCGCACCGGTCGTGGCCGATGTCGGGTATTGCGCGAGCAAGAAACAATATTTTCATGGCGTGCGCCTGCATACGGTGGCGCAACGCCGCGCCGGGCACTTGCCGGTGCCGCAACAGATTTGGTTGCGCGAAGGCTCGTGCCACGATGTGCGCAGTGTCAAAGAACAAGAAATTGCGGTACCGACCACGACCTTGCTGGGCGATGCCGCCTATGGGGACCCGGAGTTCCGGGCCCAGCTTGAGGCGCAGGGGACGACCTTGCACACGCCGCGCAAAAAGCCCAAAGGCAAGGAGTTAAGCTCGTTGGAGAAGTACCATAATCGTTGTGTGAGCCGCTTGCGCCAACCCATTGAAGGCCTCTTCAACTGGTTCATTGTCAAGACCGGGGTGCAAGATGCGGGCACGGTGCGTTCGGAAGACGCGCTCTTCGTTCACTGTTTTGGGAAGTTGGCTTTTGCCTACTTTCTCATCGTTTTCAACCCCTGATTCACATTTTATAGTGCACGACGGATTGCACGGTGACGATGTTTTCAGCCTGGTCAATCGCTTCGGTCGCAACGGAGTAGCGCAGGCAATGAAAAGTGAAGCTCTTAATGCGGGCAGCAGCAACTAGCTTCGGAGCGGGCAAAATGATCTCCATATTCATGCAATCGAGGTCATCTGCGTGCAGCTTAGCAATTTCGCCGAACCGCCTGCCGCTATGCAGGGCGAGCAGGACGAAATGCCGCAAGTGATCAGGTTGGTTGTCCAACTCGGTCAACAGACGCGCGGCTTCGTCCTCACTCAAGAAGCGAATCCGGCCCCCACCTTTGGGCTAATCTTGTAGGGGTTTCAAGAAGAGTTGGCCAGAAAGCCAAGTTTGAGATAATGAAACCGCTCCCAGGCCATCGCGAGCATTTTAATGCCCGGCAGCGGTTGTCGTTTGGAAGGAGCAAACCCGATCAGTTTGGCTAAGGCCAAGGTCGCGGCTTTGACTGTCGGCAGCGGTTTTTTACTGGTGGCTTCCAAAATCGTCACTTCTTGCTTCGTAAAACATTTTGTGGCGACGGCCGCCCTCAGGCCCGTATGCAAGCCGTGATCTGCGATTTCGCGCTCATAAGTAGGCAGGCCGAATCATTCTGGTATAAAGATTCACGATTCCCCCATAAAAACGGGGTAACCAAATTTCAAATACCAGAATGAATATGCTCAGGTACTTAGTACAGCGTAAAGTAAGTTCCCTTGCGTATTCTCCACGCCTCGTGCAAGCTGTGGGGATGAACAAACGACATGTCACTTTATCCGATCCAGATCGTACCCAACTCGAAGCCTTGTTGGCCAAAGGCACGCTCCCCGTGCGGCAATTCAAACGCGCCACCGCCCTGCTCGAATTGGCGCGCGGCAAAACCTTACAAGCCGTCGCCACGACACTGGGCGTCATTACAACACGATTGCGCTCTGGCGCGATAAGTATAAAGAACAAGGCTTAGCTTGTTTGCAAGAGGCACCGCGCGCGGGGCGCCCCATCGTATTTGACGGGACGCAACGCGCCCAAATCACAGCGCTGGCCTGTAGCAGCGCGCCTGCCGGACGCGCCGCGTGGAGCTTACGCTTGTTGGCCGACAAGGTCGTCGAGTTAGGCTATGGCGACACGATTTCGCATACGCACGTGGGCAACGTCTTAAAAAAAACGAAGTCAAGCCGCACCTGAAAAAGACCTGGTGCATCGGCGACATTGAATGCCGCGTTTCTGGCGCGGATGGAACATCTCTTGTGGTTATACGCCCAACCCTATGATGCGCGTTATCCGTCATTTGCTTTGATGAGCGTCCTTGCTTCTTACTTGGCGAACGGGTCGCCCCCTTCATGATGGCCATTTGAAGAAAGAACATTACGCCTATGAAAAGCACGGCTCGGTGCTTTGCTGGCCGCCATTGAACCGCTTACCGGGCAGCGCCTGGCCTTGGTCTTGCCGCAACGCACCAAGAAAGAGTACACCGAATTTTGCCAAGCCTTGGTCGCCGCCTATCCTGCCGCCGTCAAACTGCACTTGGTGCAAGACAATTTGAACACGCATAATGCCAGTTCGTTTTATGAACATTTACCGGCGGAGGAAGCCTTCGCCCTGGCCCAGAAGTTCGAGTTTCATTACACGCCGAAGGCGGCCAGTTGGCTCAATATGATCGAAATCGAATCCTCGGCGCTGGCCCGCCAATGTCTCAACCGCCGGATTCCAACCCAGGAATTACTGCAAGAAGAAGTGCTGACGTTAGTCCAAGAACGGAGCGAGAAGAAGATCAAAAGCAACTGGCAATTTTCCATTGAGACCGCGCGCACGAAGCTGAACCGCCATTATGAGAAGGTCCATCCTGATAATATTAAGTATAAGAAAACTTAATTTACACTGTACTTAAATTGCCGAAAATGTCCAGTTTGATCAGCAAACCGATCAGCAGCGGGAGATCACCGACTCGTGTATAGGTCGGTTGAAATCGTCTCGTTCATGCCTCTAACGATACCCAGACAATTCCAAAAAAGTCTCGTTCTCATCTCCGGGAAACGGCAGCTATAGCTGTCATTTCCCGGAGATGAGAACGAGACTTTTTTGGAATTGCGTTGTGAGAGTTTTTAGTGCTTCTCATAACTCGTTTATTTTCAATAACGCCTGGAGTATTGCTCCTGAGACGAACCCCGTAGGACAAGCGGCAACGGCCCTTCTGGGTGCTATGCTTCACTGGAAGCCATAATGAACCGTAAGAAAACAAACAACTTATTCATACAAAAATCTCAATTTCCACCTCCGGGAAATGACAGTTATGGCACGAAACGCGCGATTCGGTTTTTAGCCCGCGAAGGCGGGCGGCAGCATAAAGCCCAGGGTGGAGCGCGCCAGCGCGCGGAACCCTGGGAATAGGGGTGGAGAATACCAAGCCCGCGAAGGCGGGCGGCAGCCTGGCGCTAACAAGCCATCCATGTCTGTCGCCCGCTTCGCGGGCTTAACAATTCCATTTGACGTTTTCTGGGGTTCCGGCTATGCCTCCACCCCAGGCTTTATGCTGCCGCCCGCTTTCGCGGGCTGAGTTCGTAAGGATTTGGGTAAGGAGGGCTAGGGATAAGGAGACAAGAAGAGTAGGGGAGCGCGTTGCATATTTGTTCCCTGCCTCCTTGTCTCCTGTTGATCTTTAGAAATAAAACTTCAAGGCAAACTGAATGATCCGCGCATTTGCAGCCGTCAGGATTTGCCCGAAGCCCGCGTTTTCACGCGCGATGTTCGGCGGCCCGAAATTCGCCCGATTGAACGCATTGAAAAATTCCGTGCGGAATTGGAAGTACCGCCGCTCTGTCACATTGAAGTTCTTTGCCAGCGTGAAGTCGAAATTGACTAAGCCGGGGCCACGCATGATGCCGATGCCGGCTGTCCCGAAAGCTTGTGGTACGGGCGAGAACGCCGATTGGAACGCAGCAGTATTGAACCAGCGCGCCAATGTGCGCTCCGATTCGGGCAGTACGGGATTGCCGATCAGATTCGGACGTGCCCGGCGTTCGCCGCCAATGTTCAGCACGCTTGCGCCGCCGAGCGTCGCGGTCAATCCCAGGCCGCCTTGCAGGGCGTGAATGCCCGTCACTTGCCAACCGCCGAGCAACAAATTTACCCCTTTCGCCCAATCGTTGCCGAAGCGACGACCGTTGCCAAACGGCAGTTCCCACACGTAGCTTGCGACGAGGCGTTGTTTGATGTCGAACTCCGCTAGGCCGCGATCTGCGCGAGTGTTGTTGCCGTCCTGCGGTTCGCGGAACGTGCCGGTGTCAAAGCCTGCGCCGCCGCCGCTGGTCGAAATGTGGTCGGGCGCGCCGGTCAACGCTTTGCCCCAGGTATAGCTCACCATGCCCGTCAAGCCGTGCGAGAAGCGTTTCTCCAGGCGCACCTGCAACGAGTTATAGGTCGAGCCGACGCGATTTTCCATCCACTGAATATCGCCGAACGCCGGGTACGGGCGTGCGCCTGCGGATTGCGAGCCGTTGGCGTTCGTAATCACCGCCCGTTGATTCAGATTGCGAAAGCCGTTTAGCTTTGTGCCTTTGTTGCCAACGTACGCGACATCCAGCAGCAGGTCTTTCAGCAATTCGTATTGCATGCCGAAGTTGAATTGCTGAATGTACGGCGTGCGTTGATCCGGGTCTTGCGCACGGCGACTGATCGTCGGCGCGAGCGAATTCGGATCAAGCAAGCCTGCCGGATAGCCGTTGACCAAGCGGAACGGCGCGGCGGTGGCCACGGCGGCTGCGCCCGTCACCGTGGTTTGCAACAAATTATCCACGAGGAACGGCGGGTTGAAGCCGAGCAAGCCTTCACGTCCTTGCCGAACCGTATGCGACATGAAAACGCCGTATGCGCCTCGCATTACGAGCTTCGAGGTCGGCGACCACGCGAAGCCGACACGCGGCGCAAAGTTGTTGCGGTCAGGACGAATCAACGCACGCTCAAACAGTCCGCCGTCTTTGGCCAAGATCATCGTGCCGGTCTTCGGATCGAAGTTCGCAAAGCGGTTTTCCTTTTCGACTGCCGGGGTGGCGAATTCATAACGCAGGCCCAGATTCAATGTCAGCTTTGAGGTGAGTTTGTAATCGTCCTGAATGAAATAAAACTGCATGTTCTGGCTTTGATCCATCACGGTGTAACTCGTCAACGCAAGTTGTGACGGTAAGCCGAGCAATAAATCGCCGACCGCGCGATTCGTAAAGCGGTTCTCAAAATTCATTCGGCCAATCGTCGCATTCAGGTCATTGATCATCGTTTCGACATGCAGGAATTCAGTACCGAATTTGATGAAATGTGCGCCGCGCGTCCAACTGATCGAAGCGCGTGGATTCCACGAACGCGGCGTTTGAAATTGCGGCGTCGAGGTGTGACGACCGACCGCATCGAAGCCTTGGATATTCACTTTCGGCACGCCGCCCACGATGGACGGATCGTTCGGCACATTCTTCAACCCAACGGCTGCCGCGCCGTCGGTCCCAAAGTTCGGCGGGTTCGTGAAGTAATTGCCACGCGCAAAACCGAACCGAAAATCGCCGACGATGGCATTACTCATCGTCCATGTCAGCCCGAACGCCAGCCCTTGCGAGCGATTTAGATTCGAGCCGAAGGCATCATTAAAAGAGCCTTCGGCCAAGCCAGGCAGCGGCGCGGGACGAAACGTGTCGGTGTCCACAAAGCTGTAACGCCCGAAGAAATTCATTGCGGTGCTAAACGTGTGGTCAATGCGCACGTCAAATTGATCTTGTCGGATGCGCGTCACAGGCGTCGAAGCGTAAATCGTCGTGCCCGCTACATTCGGATCAGGAATCAGTTTGACGATGGCTGCGCCCACCGGGTCCCAACGAGTGGAGGGAATCACCCATTGCCCGGCGGCGTTCTTGCTGAACTCCGGGCGTCCCGTGGCAAAAGGATCAACGACGGCGGAACTGAACAGGCCAGCTTTTTCATTCGCGGTTGGAACCTGACGCACGCGCGGCACGCCTTCACGTTCGCGCAACCCTTCGTAATCGCCAAACCAGAACGTGCGATTTTTGACTAACGGCCCGCCGACCGCGACGCCGAATTGATTGCGTTTGCGGATTGGTTTCGGTGCGCCGAGCGCATTGGAAAAGAAGTTGTTCGCATCCAGCTTTTCATTGCGCAGAAATTCATAGACGCTGCCGCGAATCGCGTTCGTGCCGGATTTGATCGTCGCATTGATGACCGCGCCGCTGCTGCGTCCGAATTCGGCGGAATAGGCGTTGGTTTGAATTTTGAATTCCTGCAACGCTTCAATCGAAGGCTGCACGAGTTGCACATTTTCGCCGCGAAACGAATTCGAGTACGAAATGTTATCCACGCCGTCGAGCAGGAAGACGTTATTGAACGTGCGATTGCCATTGACGTTCATCGCGCCCTTGAAATTGACGGAAGCCAGGCGCGGCGTCGTGGGCAGCACGCCGGGCGAGAGCAAGGCGAGTTGGTTGTAATCGCGTCCGTTGAGCGGCAGGTCTACGATTTTCTTTTGGTCAATGACGGAGCCGCGCGACGAGGTTTCGGTTTCGAGCAAGGTTGCTGCTTGGGTGATCTCAACTGTGTTAGTTAATTCGCCGACTTGCAATTCCACATCCACACGCGCGAACTGATTGACTTGCAGTGTGATGCCGCTGCGCACCAATTTCCTGAAACCGGGCTTTTCAATGGTGAGCGAATACGGGCCTGGCTTGAGACTAGGCACCAGGAAAATGCCTTGCTCATTGCTTTCACTCCTGACCATAACGCCGGTTTCAATGTTGGTGAGGGTGATGGAAGCGCCCGGCACCACTGCGCCGGAAGTGTCTTTTACTTCGCCAGTGATGTTGGCTGTTTCCTGTTGCGCAAGCGCGGAACAGGTGAGCAAAACGGCAAACAAGAATACGAAAACTGACTGTCGTAACTGCATAGCTGATGTCTCCTAGTTGATGTGGAACAGACTTGCGTCCGTTCAGGGCTATCACGTCGCGCAGGCGACTGTGCTGCATTGTGAATTATTCCCAGCAAAGCATGACCGACATTTTGCCCGCCTGATATTAAGTGCAGATCAATGGCAGGTCAGGTTCGTCTTAAAAAAATAATGAACTGAAATATTGCGTTTGAGGGAAGGGATTTTCCCCCTTTCCACTGGCGCTGTCAAAGAGATCGTGAGGTTTTGGGATTATCCGGCTGTGGTCGTAACGCGAAGCATCTGCGCGCCCAGGCAATCAGAAAATTACGACCATCGCGCCCGGCGGAATTTGATCGTAGAGCTTGCTGATGTCGAAGATGTGCATTACGACACAGCCCCACGACAAATGGCGCGGCCCGGCGTTGTCCCATTCCTTAATCCAACCGTGTAAACCGATGCCGCCGCCGAGTTTGGTGTTCTCTAATGTTGGCATGCGCTGCGCCCAATTCTTACTGATCTGGGCTTCCTGTTCCGGCGTGAGCAGCTTTTCGGCGCGTCCACGTGCGGCATCGTAGCGGTTCGGATAATTCACTTTGATCCAATGTCCGCCGTAATAACCGCCGTATGCCCCCTCGAACTGGCCACGATGTTTGTTGGTCACAAAATACATACCCTTGGGCGTTTTGTTATCGCCTTGCACGCGCTTTTGTCCTTTCGCCTGACCAAAACTCACATCGTATTCGCCTTGCTGCTTGCCTTGCTGATACAGCCGCATTTTATAGCTGGCTTGCTCCACTAACACGAGCGACGGTTCCTGCTGCGGCACGAACAACTTGCGATGCGCGCGGATGAAGCTTGAAGGTTCAGCGTAGTGATCACGCACCCACACCTGATCTTTGCCGTTGCTCGAAGGCCAATAGTTCGGGAGGAGCGAATCATCCCAGCGCAATTCCAAATGCAAATGCGCGTCGTAGGTTTGGTCAGGGTCTTGCCCGATAGAAGCGATGAGTTGGCGGCGCTTTACTTCATCGCCCGCGCGCGTGTTGATTTCGAGCAGATGGGCATACACCGAGCGAATCGTTTTCCGTTCGTGGTTTTCGTAAAACGTATGTTCGATGACGATGACATTGCCCCAGAGCTGGCCGCAACTTGCGGCAAACACAACGCGGCCATTGGCGACAGCATACACGGGCTGGCCACGATCCGTATTCTTGCCGCCGTTGCCGTTCCAGTCTTCGCCGGGATGAATGCCGAGGCTGTATTGTTCGGCAAATTTTGTAGCAATGTACCAGCCGGTGAACCGCTTGCCCGTGGCTTTATCCGTGTACTCGCCTTTGCCGTCAGGATCACCAAAGGCGAAGTCGAAGCCATCAGCAGGGGCAGCATCAGCGTGCAGATAAGCGTCGAAAACATTGGCAGGCAGGTGAGTGGCAGGAGCCGCGGAGCGCGTGGCGGACGCGCAACCAACGAATAAGAGCAAAACCAGCAAGCCAAGCAATCGCATCATTTGTGGTTTATCCTTTTGCTTCAGCGAGGCTCAATTAAAGCCTGCTGGCTGGATTGTAAAGTAGCCGGAGGAATCTTCCAATCGCTGGGTTGAGTTATGCGCGAAATGTTATGCTATGATTTGCGATCAAGCATAAGACCAAAGGATTAAGCGTGAAAGTCATAACAGCCTTATTTATTTTTCTGTTGATGGTGTCGCTCACAACACCCAACCGACCACTGGCGCAGCAAGCGGAAGCTGTCGCCGCGCCGTCGCCCCGGATGACTTATGAGGTCGTTCCGCCTACGCTGAGTGGGATCACCTGGGTACACGATAATGGCCATTCGCCCGAACGTCACCTGCCGGAAACCTGTGGCGGCGGCGGCCTCTTCTTTGACTACGATAATGATGGCTGGCTGGATATTTACCTCGTCAATAGCGGCCCGTCAGATTTCTATACGCCGAAGCAGCCCACGAAAAATGCGCTCTATCGTAACAATCACGATGGCACGTTCACGGATGTCACCGACAAAGCGGGCGTCGCCGCTGGTCAAATGGGGCATTTCGGCATGGGGGGGGCGGCAGCGGATTTTGATGGCGATGGCTGGCAGGATTTATACGTCACCAATTACGGCAAAAATATTTTGTACCGCAACAATCGCAACGGCACTTTCACCGACATCACCGACAAGTCCGGCGTGGCGGCACCGGGCTGGTCAACCTGTGCCACGTGGTTTGATTATGATAACGACCAAAAGCTCGACTTGTTCGTTTCGAGCTTCGTTCAGTACAGCAAAGCCACAAATGTCTTTTGCGGCGATAACCGCCAGGGGCGTCGGTATTACTGCATTCCGCGTGTGTTCAAGCCGATGCCCGGCAAGCTTTTCAAGAACAACGGCGATAGCACCTTTATGGATGTCAGTAAACAATCCAAGATTGCCGACGCGCTGGGGAAAGAATTCGGCGCGGTGGCGACCGACATCAATAATGACGGTTGGATGGATTTGTTCGTGGCTAATGACACAGTGGCCAACTTCCTGTTTCTTAACAAAAAAGATGGGACGTTTGAGGAGCTTGGGTTGTCGGCGGGCGTAGCTTACAGCGATGCGGGCAGCCCGCGTTCGGGGATGGGCGTGGATGCCGTGGATTTTGATCAGGACGGCTGGCAGGATTTGTTTGTGGCGAATATTGATCAGGAACTCTTCAGCCTCTACAAAAACCAAAAAGATAATACCTTCACTGACGAAGCGGCGGGCGACATTAGCCAGGCCACCCGGTTGTTGAGCGGTTGGGGATTGAAGTTTTTTGATTACGACAACGACGGGGATGCGGATTTGTTTTTAGCGAACGGACATCCTGACGATATGGTCGAAACACAGGTCTCCAAGGTGAAGTACGCAGAACCGTTGCTCCTCTTTGAGAATGTGAACGGCAAATACAAAAACGTCAGCAGCCAATCCGGTGCAATTTTCGCCAAGGATTTCCCGGCCCGTGGGCTGGCGGTGGGGGATTACGATAACGACGGCGACTTGGACTTGTTGGTTATCAACAATGGAGCCGCCCCGCTGTTGTTGCGTAACCAGGGCGGTAACAAAAACAACTGGGTTGGCTTGCAGTTCATAGCGACGAAAAGTAATCCGGGGGCGATTGGTGCCGTCATCACCTGGACGGCAGGTGGAGTCAAACGCCAACGCTTGAAAACCAGCGGAGGCAGTTATCTGGCGTCGCATGACCCGCGCGAAATCCTGGGTCTTGGCGCGGCATCGAAAGTAGACAGCCTCGAAATCAAATGGCCCAGTGGCAAGGTGGATAAGCTCACCAATGTGCCGCTCAACTCGTATCTGAAAATAATTGAAGGGGAGGGGCTGGCGAAAGCGAGTACGTCGCCAAAATGATGAGTCATTGGTCATTATCCCATACGGTGGCAACGGCCCGCGCACGATGGCAAATGACAAGTGACCAAGAACTAATGACCAATGACATCCTTCCAATCGCTTTGCCAGCAACTTGCCACTCAATCCCTGCCGCTTAGTCCTTTGCCAGTCAAGTTGGCTCGTGTGCGACAGGCGGCGGTCACTTTGTTGCTGCGCGAGCAGGACAATGCGGCTGAAATCCTGATTATTAAACGAGCGGAACGCCAGGGCGATCCCTGGTCTGGGCATTTGGCTTTGCCGGGTGGGCGGGCGGATGCGGAGGATGCGAACTTGCTGGTTACAGCAGCGCGCGAAACCTGGGAAGAAGTGGGCATCCGGTTGGACATCGAAGCGCATTTTATTGGACGCCTGGCCACCTTGCTGCCGATCAGTTCCCGTTTGCCGCAAATCGAAATCGCCCCACTCATTGCCATCGCCCCCGCTCCCGTTACCTGGCAACTGAATGAGGAAGTGGCGGCAGCCTTTTGGCTGCCTGTGCAAGAATTACGAACCACGGGTTTGTCCGAGATTTACCCCTTGCCGCTTGGCGCAACGATCCTGAAATATCCGGCGTATCCTTCTCCGTACGGGCCGATCTGGGGCATCACCGAGCGGATTCTGACAGCGTTTCTTAGTTTGTTATAGCAGGGGAAAAAGGGAAAACTCCGAGTCCTTAAGTCCCACCCTTGACCAATGGCGGGCAGATAAAAATACCGCGTTCGAGACCAGTGAAACTCGAACGCGGTTAGCTTTTCGCAGTTGTTATCTATTGTTATCTATCAGGGAAATGTTAGGCGCTTTGCGTCCGTTTGCGCAGGAACCAGGCCCCAGAGAGTAGGCCACAGCCTAACAACACTAAGGTCTGAGGTTCAGGCACTTCGGCTAGCACCGCTTGAACATCGTAGTTTCCCGGTCCAATCCCGGTTGGATTCGGGGTAATAAAAAATGAAAGTTGCAGCATCCTCCCCAAGGCTCCGAAGACAAGACTTGGATTGAGAATCGTCGCCGTTACGACGCCGTCAGGTCGCAACGTAAGCACTGTGTTAATCGTGCCAATCGCGCTCCCGTTCGCCTCTGCACCAAAGCTGAGCTTGTAGCCATCTAGCGAGGCGAGCGGAGTATTGGGGGCGACAAATAACCAGAGTGTGTCGAAAGGATTTTGACCAAGGCTTACCGTAATAGTCGAAGTCGGGGTCTTCACCATCAACGGGCCACTGGATGCTACTAAATCAGTCCCCATCACTGTACCCGTAGCGGTTTGACCGCCTGGATTGGTGATGGCGAGACCCGTAAATTGAAGGGTGATTGAATCAGCAAAAGCAGAAGTTGCTAAAGCCAGGAACAGGCAACAAGAAAAGGTGAGTGGTTTCATATACCTCCAAGGAGCAATTTGACGTGCTTACCCAAATCCAGGGTAAGGCTAATACCGCCAGGCAAGTGCCTGGCAGGGCAAACTGATGAGTGGGTAGGAAAATAAAAATGGTACACGGGCGGCTCGGCGCGTGAGCTGCGGACGATTTGCTAACCGTATATTTTACCACCTTAATTTTACCCAGTTGCCAACTTACTAAATCGAACCAATAAGTAAGGGAAGTTTTGAAAAGAAGGAAAGAAGGACTGTCTGAAAAGATTCTTTAGAACAGAGTTGGTCAATCATCCTCTCACACAGTCCCTAAGCCTCCTCACTCTATACAAAAGCGCCTCTCCCTAAGATACTTTTGCATAGAGTGAGGAGGCTTATTTTTATGCGCCTCAGTAAAACTCTCCTCCCCCAAAGATTGCTTTACTTCTTCGCACTCTTAAATAAGAGCAACTACCAGGCCAGAAAAAAATCTCAGTTTATTGTATTCGTTGCAGACGATTTTCAATCAAAGAAGCGGACAACGACCACTATCCTTGTAGTAAATGATTACATGAGCGATTAATTATCATACAGCTAAAGGCTGTCATGGCCTGTGGTATTTGAGCAGGTTTCCCGCACGGCTGAACTGGTAGCTTGAAAAAAGATTGTGCTGACGCAATTAGCTCTTCCCTGCAACGCGATGCTATACTGCGCCCTTCGATGAGGAGCCAATTTGCATGAATGACATCCTAGCCAAAATCGTGGCGCGCAAACGCGAACGTTTAGCGGCAAGCAAACGAGACAAACCACTGGCCCGCTTGCAAGCGGAAGTGCCAGCCACCTCAGAACCGCATCGCTTGGTGGCGGCGCTGCAACACAACCGTACTAACATTATCGCCGAGATCAAACGGCGCTCGCCCTCTAAAGGCATCATTCGCGCCAATTTCGATCCCGAAGCCATTGCTGCAAATTACACAACGAACGGAGCGGCGGCGATTTCGGTGTTAACGGAAGAAGATTTCTTTGATGGTTCGTTGGAGCATCTGTGTGCGGTTCGTGTCGTGACGGGGTTACCGCTCTTGCGCAAGGATTTTGTTTTTGATGAGTATCAAATTTACGAGGCCGCGCAAGCTGGTGCGGACGCGATTCTATTGATCGCGGCGATGCTGGAACCGACCGCGTTCAATGACCTGCTGCAAACGGCTTATGGATTGGGTTTAGATGTCCTGGTCGAAATTCATAACCGGGAAGAGGCGGAAAAAGTATTACCCTACGACGTGCGTCTGTTGGGGGTGAACAATCGCAATTTGCATACGTTTGTCACGACGCTTGACACCTCGCTGGAACTAGCCGCGATGTTGCCGAAAAACCTCACACTTGTTAGCGAAAGCGGCATTCGCACGCGGGCCGACATTAATGTATTGCGGGCGGCGGGCTACCACGCGTTTTTGATCGGCGAAGAGTTTATGCGCAGCGAGGATGAGGGCGCGGCATTGCAAACGCTCGTTGCCTGATCTCAAATTTCCAATCTCAAATCTGAGATTTATCATGGTCAAGCTGAAGGTTTGTGGGATCACCAATTACGAAGATGCAGTGGCGGCGATTGAAGTGGGCGCAGAGTTTTTAGGGTTTAATTTTTATCCGCCCAGCCCGCGCTACATCGCACCTACGGCAGCGCGCGAAATTATCGCGCAGCTTCCCCCTGAGATCATCAGCGTGGGCGTCTTCGTCAATGAGGCGAGTCCTGCCGATGTCTTACAGAAACTGGCGCTTAGTAGCGCTTCTGTGGCGCAACTCCACGGCGACGAAGACGAATTGTACTGCCGGATGGTGGGCGCTTCCCGAGTGATAAAAGCGTTGCGAGTGGGCAGTCAGTTTGATCCTGTCAGTCTCACGGGGGTTCCTGCGGCGGCGGTGTTGATTGATGCCTACGACGAAAAGCTGTATGGCGGCACAGGCAAAACCAGCAACTGGGAAATTGCGGCAGACATCGCTCAATCCATCAGCGTTTTTCTAGCGGGTGGACTGTCGCCGGAAAATATTCGTGAAGCCGTGCGAGCTGTGCAGCCGTACGCGGTAGATGTGAACAGCGGCGTGGAACAATATCCTGGCCGCAAAGATAAAGAGAAATTACAGGCGCTTCGCTTCGCCTTAGCTAGTTGAAGCCCCTCAGTCTCAAGTCTCCGCTGTTTTGGTAGAGAAACTGTGCCCGAAGATTTCTTGCAGCGGAGTTAAGAGTGAGAGGGTGAGATGGAGAATGCGCCAATACTTATGAATGCTGAATCAATCAATTACTTTTCCTATCCCGATGAGGGTGGGCATTGGGGCGATTTCGGCGGCTCGTTTGTGCCCGAAACCCTCATGGCAAACCTCGACGAACTCAAAGCCGCCTACGCTGTCGCGCGGGACGATGCGGCGTTTCAAGCGGAATTTCACGGTTTGCTCAAAGATTATGTTGGCCGCCCGTCGCCGCTCACCTATGCCGCACGCTTGACCGAGCATTTTGGCGGCGCGAAAATTTATCTGAAGCGCGATGAACTCAATCACACAGGCGCGCACAAGATCAATAATGCCGTGGGACAAATCCTGCTGGCGCGACGCATGGGCAAGACGCGCATTATTGCCGAGACTGGGGCCGGGCAGCACGGTGTCGCTACGGCTACCGTCTGCGCTCTCTTCGGCTTGCAATGTGTGGTGTATATGGGCACGGAAGATATGCGCCGCCAGGCCTTGAATGTCTTTCGCATGCGGTTGCTCGGCGCGGAAGTCGTGGGCGTGGATTCCGGCAGCAAAACACTCAAAGACGCGATCAACGAAGCCTTGCGCGATTGGGTGACAAACCCGGCAGACACGCATTACCTTCTCGGCTCGGTGTTGGGGCCGCATCCGTATCCGATGATGGTGCGCGATTTTCAAAGCGTGATTGGCAAAGAGGCGCGCGCGCAGATTCTGGAAAAGGAAGGGAAATTGCCCGACTACTTGATTGCCTGTGTCGGCGGTGGCAGCAACGCCATCGGTTTGTTTTATGAATTCCTGAATGAACCCGACATCAAAATGGTCGGCGTCGAAGCGGGCGGCTTTGGCATGAATGTCGGCGAACATGCGGCGCGCTTTTTAAGCACAGGTGGCGGACGCGTCGGCGTGTTGCAAGGCACGCGGAGTTATGTCCTGCAAGACACGCGCGGGCAAGTCGCGGCCACGCATTCGATTTCGGCAGGCCTGGATTATCCGAGCATCGGGCCGGAACATTCTTACCTGCACGATCAAGGGCGCGTCGAATATGTTTCTGTCACCGATGACGAAGCGCTTGAGGCTTTGCAGTTATTGGCGCGTCAGGAAGGCATTATCCCCGCCCTGGAATCGTCGCACGCGTTTGCCTATTTGCCGAAAATTGCGCCTCAACTGGCACGCGATCAAATCATTATTGTGAACCTCTCCGGGCGTGGCGATAAGGATGTCAACACGCTGGTAGAAAAGTTAGGACTCTAAAAAAAAAGGAAACAACCCCAATGAAATTGTTACGTCTCGTTCTCGCAATGGCGCTCTTTTCCCTTTTGCTCGTGGCTGGCTGTAAGAAAGCACAGGAAGCCGCCGCTCCAGCCAACTCAACAGTGAAAAACGAAACGCCAGTCAAAAACACGACTCCTGCTTCTTCCAATCTTGGCGAACGCATTACGATTTTGGCGAGTGCCTTGCCAAAGCCATTTGACAGTGGGTCAGCGACGAATCCGCCGAAAACGATTCCGGTGCCAGCCGATGCTAAGCCAACCGCGCCGGAAGGCTTCGAAGTCACGGTTTTCACGGAAGGCGATTACACCCACCCGCGCCTGATGATCGAAGGCCCGAACGGCGATTTGTTTTTGGTAGAAACCAAAGCTGACAAAGTGCATCTGCTGCGGGATAAAAACAAAGATGGCAAGATTGATAATGCCACCGAACGATTTGTGTTTGCAGAAGGCTTGGTCAAGCCCTTCGGCCTGGCGATCAAGAATGGCTATTTCTATATTGGCAACACCAATAGCGTCGTCCGCGCCAAATACCAACCCGGTCAGATGAAGCTGGAAGCGACCGAAAAAATCATTGATTTACCCGGTGGCCCGGACGCCAAAGGCCATTCCACGCGCAATCTGGTCTTCAATCCTGAAGGAACGAAACTCTATGTGGCCGTCGGTTCCGAAAGCAATGTGGATGTCGAAGCCGATCCGCGTCGCGCTGCCATTAGTGAATACAATCCCGATGGCACGGGACATCGGATTTATGCCTCTGGCATTCGCAATCCGGTGGGACTCACCATCAATCCCGTCACCAAACAAATCTGGACTTGTGTGAATGAACGCGATGCGTTGGGCGATGATTTGGTGCCTGACTACGCGACTTCGGTTAAGGACGGCGGATTTTATGGCTGGCCGTATTACTACATCGGCAACAACGTTGATCCACGCCGGAAAGACGATTTGGCAAAGGTGAAACTTGCAGAACCGATCATTCCTGATGTGCTGTTAGAAGCGCATGGCGCAGCGTTGAGCGTAGTGTTTTATACCGGCACGGCCTTTCCCAAAGAATATCAGGGCAATGCATTTGTCGCCTTGCACGGTTCCTGGAACCGCTCGTTGCGACAAGGCTACAAGGTGGTGCGCATTCCGATGAAAGATGGCAAGCCAGAGGGTGGCTACATCAACTTTATGAACGGCTGGGTGAATGACAGCGCAACCAAAGAAGTGTGGGGTCGCCCGACCGGATTGTTACCACTTTCTGACGGTTCGTTGTTGGTGATTGACGACGCCGCGAAAAAGGTTTGGCGTGTGGCCTACAAGGGGAACAAGCCAGCGAATGTTTGATCCTTACGCAACTGGCGAAAATAAGATTCAGGTCTTTCAATGCCCGAACTGCCAGGAGTTCATCAACACGACGATGACTTCGTGCAAGTTTTGCCAGACGCCCGTTGATGCCGCCGCCGCGCAAAACCTGGTCACGATGCAAGGGCAAGTCAATTGGGCTTGCAATGAAGCAAATCTGGTACGCTGGCTGGCTACGGCCTTACCGATTACTTTCGTTGTGGGTTTCTTGCCCTTGCTGGGCGGCGCTGGCTATCGAGTGTTTCGCCTGTTGCTATTAGGTATTTTAGTCGCAATCATTCATTGGCAGTTTGCCTATGCCAAGCTTCAAACAAACGATCCTGATTTTCCGCTGGCTGAGCAGCGCATCCTGACCAGCACGATCATTTGGGGCGGCATGTTTGCGACTTGGGTTATTTTCTTGCTCGTGAAACTGTTCATGGGTGGTTCGATCATTCGTGATCTATTGTTCCAGTGACTGTATGAGCCGAATTACGGAAAGATTCCAACTCTTAACATCGGAAGCGCGCAAGGCTTTCATTCCTTACATCACCGCAGGCGATCCTGATTTGGCGACGACTGAGCAACTACTGGGTGCCTTAGCTGAAGCGGGAGCCGACGTGATCGAACTCGGTGTGCCGTTTTCCGATCCGATGGCCGATGGGCCAGTGATTCAGCGGGCGTCGGAGCGGGCCTTGCAAAATCCGATTGGCATTGAAGACATCTTGCCGCTTGTGACACGCTTCAAGCAGAAGTTTGATGTACCGATTTTGCTCTTCACCTATTTCAATCCGCTGCTGCAATTTGCGGGGGAGAAGATGGGGGAAGCTTTGCAAACAGCAGGTGTGGACGGTGTGCTGATTACGGATTTGATTCCTGAAGAAGCAGACGCTTTTGTCGCACAGATGCGCGCGGCAGGCATTGATACGATCTTTTTGGTGGCCCCGACTTCGACCGATGAGCGGATGAAACTGATTGCGCGCTATTCCACCGGATTTGTGTATGTCGTCGCGCGCACGGGCGTGACGGGGCTGGGTGAGCAGATGTCTTCGGAGGTGAAATCCATTGTCGAGCGCGTGCGGCGTGCGACAGACTTACCGGTTGCTGTGGGCTTTGGTATTTCAACGCATGAGCACGTGGCAGCGGTTTGGAGCTATGCCGATGGCGCAGTGGTCGGTTCGCGGCTCGTGCTGGAAATAGAAAAGAATCTGGGCGCGGATGATTTAGTACAGAAGGTTGCCACGCTGACGAAACAATTAATAAATGGTTAATCCCTCAAGCTTATGAGCGAAGACAAGAACATTGATGATTGGCGCATTCGTATTGATGCGATTGACTTGGAATTAGTGCGGCTCTTCAATGAACGCACCCAATGCGCCATTGAAATTGGTCATATCAAAAAACGATTGGGCTTGGAGATTTATTCTCCTTCGCGTGAAGCGCAAGTCATTGCTCACGTCACGGGTGCCAACCACGGGCCGTTGGATCATGATGCCATCAAGCGACTCTTTGAGCGCGTCATTGACGAAGCACGCCGGATTGAACGCATTTATGCGGAGCGGCAAGCTGCCAAACCAGTGGATGCGCAAGCAGAGATTGAAGACACTGTTTTGAATCAATAAGAAGAGGTGATGACTGAAGACGAATTACTCAAGATTGTGCGCGCGCAAGAAGATCGGATTCGGTCGCAGCGATTTGAGTCAGCGTATTTCTGGGACAGGGACGGAAACTTGCTCCTGGCTAAAGATGGTGAGCCGACAACGGTTAAATTTACGGATGAGGAAGTTCTCTTAGTCAAGGGTGCGGTTTCCACCCACAATCATCCACAGGGCTGGAAGTATGCGGAACGTGATCCCCGCCGCGCAGGATATTCGTTTTCAGCAAATGATGTGCAGGCCGCTTGCCAGGCGTCGCTTTTTATTTTACGAATCGTGACGCCACAGTTTCGCTATATGATAAAACCACCCCCGCAAGGATGGGATGACGATTATTGGGAGAAAGTCCTGCGGCCCGAATATCAACTGGCGTATCGAGAAGTCATGGCGGAACTCAAAGCGCAAGTTCAGGTGCGCCAAATCCTCCAGACCATAGCAGAATCCTTGTTTCGTCACTTGGTCTGGTCTCACGTCACCACGCGCTTGGGCTTAGCATATATTCGAGAGGAGTTTTAAGATGTCTATGCAGTTTGATAGCGAAAATGAAATTCCCGTTTTTAGCGAGGTTTGCATTCATTGTATCCACGAATATCCGTCGCCAGATGGCCCGCGTTGTAAAGCTTTCCCTGATGGTATCCCGCTGGCGATTTGGCTAGGCGAACACGACCATCGCACGCCTTACCCTGGCGATCACGGCATTCAATTTGAAGAAGCGCCCGTTGAGCAGCAAGAACCAATTGCGGCCTAAGCACCGCAAACGAAAGTACCAAAGTTTATGATCGTAATCATGGAAGAAAACGCGACCGAAGAGCAGATAATTAAGGTGGTGGACCGGCTGGTTAATGAAGGCTTTGACATCCATCGCTCCACCGGCGCCCGTCACACCGTGCTGGGCGCGGTCGGTGCCAGAATTGCCGATACGCGCGAATATGAATTGTTTGACGGCGTGCATGAGGTTGTGCGAGTAAGTTCGCCTTACAAGCTTGCCGCGCGCGCCTTTAAGCCCGAAGGCACCAAAATCAAAATCAAAGATGTTGTGATCGGTGGCGAAAAGATCGTGATGATGGCGGGGCCGTGTACGTTGGAAAACCGCGAACAAATCGAAGCGGTCGCCATCTCCGTTGCCAAGCAAGGCGTACAGATCATGCGGGGTGGCGCTTTCAAGCCGCGCACGTCGCCCTACAGCTTTCAAGGCTTAGGCGAACAGGGGTTGAAGATGATGCGCGAAGTTGCGGATCGGCATGGCTTGTTGACAGTTTCGGAAATCATGGATTCAACGCAAATCCCGATGTTCCTGCGCTACGTGGACATCCTGCAAGTTGGCGCGCGCAATATGCAAAACTTCAATTTGCTGAAAGACCTTTCCAAACTCGACAAGCCGATTCTACTCAAACGCGGCCCGGCGGCGACGATTGAAGAAACGCTTCTCTCTGCCGAATACATTATGTCGGGCGGCAATCATCAGGTCATCATTTGCGAACGTGGCATCAAGACGTTTGAGACGTATACACGCAACACGATGGACATCGCCGCGATCCCCGTAGTCAAAAAGCTCTCGCATTTGCCCATTATCGCCGATCCGAGCCACGCCACAGGTCGCCGCGATAAAGTGCCGCCGATGGCGCGCGCGGCGGTGGCGGCGGGCGCGGACGGCTTGTTGATTGAAGTTCACAACGAACCGGAACGCGCGTTGTGCGATGGCGCGCAATCGCTCTTGCCGGAACAATTCGATAAACTCATGGAACAATTGCGGCTCATCGCGCCCGCTGTCGACCGGACAATCTAAGAAGCCTCCGCTCTGATGACTGATTCCAAACAAATCACGATAGTTGGTTGTGGGCTGTTAGGCGGTTCGATAGCTTTAGCCTTACGCCGCGCTGGTTTTACCGGGAAGATCACCGTTTGTGGTGGTTCGCGCGGCCCCAAAGTAGCCGTCGAGCGTGGGATCGCAGATGCCATCGAAGAAAGCTTTGCCATGGGCGAGCAGTGCCAATCAGATTTGATTTTTCTGGCCGCTCCGATTGGAGGGATTATTGATTTCCTGAAATCGCACGGCCAGCAAATCAAACCCGGCGCGCTTGTCACCGACGCAGGCAGCACGAAAGTGGAAATCTGTCGTGTGGCGAAAGATGCCTTGCCCCCAGCCGTAACATTCATCGGCGGTCATCCGATGGCTGGCAGCGAGCAGACAGGCATTGAGTATGCGCGCGCTGAGCTATTCAATGGCGCGACCTGGGCTTTGATGGAAGCTGACGACAACGAAGCGTTACAACAATTGAAATCCCTGCTGGAATCCTTCGGCGCGCGCCTGCTGCTGACCAACGCGGCGCAGCACGATAGGGCGGTTGCGCTCATCAGCCATTTGCCGCAGTTGCTGGCCAGTTCGTTGGCTGATTTGCTGAATGAAGAAAACACCGATCTGGCACGAGGATTGGCGGCGACGGGCTGGCGGGATATGACGCGTCTGGCTGGGAGTTCCTGGAGTGTTTGGCGCGACATTATCATGACCAATCAACCGAACATCAGCGAAGCTTTAGGCCAACTCATCGCCGAATTACAAACCATCAAAGACGCGCTCGACACCCGTGATTTTAATCACGCGCGCGCGCTTTTCTTGGCTGCCAATGAATCCGTCGAAAAGCAGCGCGCCTTGCATTATCAGCCTTTTCAGAAGTTGTGACGAATACGGCTCAGGCATTTGCCGCATGGGCAGGTAACAGCGAATCTCGTGGATCAGCGGCAGTCGCCCATCCATCTTCCAGGCGACTGATCATGCCGTGAAATAAAATCTCAGCGCCATCTAAAATCACCAACACATCGCCGATGCTGATGCTGGGGTTCATAACTTGAAACTTGACGACCGTCGCTTTGCCGTCCTTCTGCTCGACGGTGACATAGTCGAAATCATTTTTTTCGATGACGAGCGATTGTGCGTTGGTTAATGAAGTATTTGATTCAGCCATTCTCTTGCTTTCTTGTGAGGAGTTCCTGTTCTTTTTGCGTGTCGTCTTCGTCTAAGCGTTGGCGCAGGAATTGCACCGATTTGTCATATGCCTCGGCGATTTGCTTTTCGCGGTATTCCTTGAATGGAAGCCATTGTTTGTTAACGAGGACTTCCAAATCATCTGTGTCTGGATTTTGTCGCGTTAATAAGGACATAACACTACGTTGATAGCCTATTCGCTCCGGTAAATCAACTCACTTTACTTTACGGGGATAGATGCTGGGGCATCTTTGTCCTTCACAAAAAAGACGAGAAACTTGGCCGATTGCGTAGCGCTCGCGTTTTTCGAGACCGAATGAACATCTGAGGGAGATTCGTAAAATGTTTGGCCTGGCCCCAGCGTTACCTCTTTCCCGCCTTCTACCTGCATGACGATAGAACCTTCCAGCACATACACAAAAGTGTTCGCGTTATGCCGATGTTTGCTGGAGGAAACGCCCGGCGGATACTCTACCGTCAGCATCACGCCTTCCTTGCCGGTGATGCCCGCCAAGTCTTTCGTGAGAAGCGGCGTGACCTTGGTATTCTGCGCGGCAAATGGTGCGACAAACAGGCACAGCAGCCCCAGAAATGTTTGCCGGATAGCGATACGATACCTCATAGATTTTTCTCCGCTAGAAATGTAGAGCAAACTTGCCAGTTTGCTCGTGTTCTCTCTCAAGATACCTGAATTGAAACGTAAGCAAACTGGCAACTTTGCTCTACATTTCTCCTACGACAATTTGAATAAGGGAAGGCCGCCTGGTCTCTTCGATTTTCTTCCACTTCGTTCCGCAGGCGCGGCAGTGAAAATAGACTGCTTCGTCGTCTGCGCCTGTCTTGTCGAGGAATTGAGTGATGTAGGCTTGTATGGCCGATCCTTCCAAACGTTGGAATCTGGCGCAGGCACAGTGGGGTTCAACTTCGCTCATAAAGCAAACTCGGCGACGACGGGCGTGTGGTCGGAAGGTCGTTCCCACGTGCGCGGAATCTTGTCAATCCACGCAGCGACACATTTTTCTGCTAATGGTTTTGAGGCCCAGACGTGGTCTATGCGCAAGCCCATATTGCGCCGAAATCCGCCTTCACGATAATTCCACCACGAATAAAACCCCGGCTCGGATTGATATTGCCGAAACGTATCCACGAAACCCCAGTCTTTGATTTCTTGCAGCGCTTCCCGCTCCTGGGGGCTGCAATGAATTTGACCAGCCCAGGCGACCGGGTCGTAAACATCACGATCATCCGGCGCGATATTAAAATCTCCGCACAACGCGACGGGTTGCTGCGGATCGCATTGGGCATCGAAATAATGGCGGAGGTTTTTCATCCAGCCGAGCTTGTAGATAAATTTTTCTGAATCCAGCGACTGGCCATTGGGGAAGTACGTGTTAATGACACGAATACCATTGTAGGTAGCGGCAATAAACCGTCGCTGTCCCGTTGCCAAATCTCCGGCAAACCCGCTCTCAACATTTTGCGGCTCCGGCAAGGACACGATGGCGACACCGTTATACGAGGGCTGACCATAATACGTCACAAAATAGCCTGCTTCACGAAAGGGTTGCGCGGGGAACTTCTCATCTATGCATTTAATTTCCTGTAAGCACAGCACTTCGGTGGGATTTTCGGCCAGCCAGTTCAAGACTTGCTGTAACCGCACGCCAATTGAATTTACATTCCAGGTAGCAATTTTCATTTGAGTTTGAATCAGGTAAATTTGTCCGCCAATGAATAAGCATCTTGTCATTCAGGCTTGCCGCAAGTCAAGCAACTGGCACCAGATAAGTGACACCTGACACCTAATGAAAACAATTGCCGCCCGTATTCTTGATCAACTAAATATCCCGTATGAATTGCGTGGCTACGAGGTAAATGAGGACGAGTTAGATGCCGTGACCGTCGCCCGCAAAGTTGGGATGCCACCCGCAGCGGTTTTCAAAACGTTAGTCGCACGCGGCGATAAAACCGGCGTGATGATGGCGATGGTGGCTGCCGATCAGGAGCATTACTCTAACTTTTAATATTTTATATTTTCAGATTTTATATTTTATGTTTTATGTTTTATCCATTTAGGCTTCCGCCTCAGCACTCTCAAATACTCTCAAATACTCTCAAATACTCTCAAATACTTTCAAATTCTTTCAAATTTTCATTGGTGCGTTTTGTGTCTTTTGTTCTCTCTTTGAGCTCTTTGAAGCTTTTTTGAGCTTTTTTGATGTATTTTGATGTATTTTGAGGTGTGAATTTGAGGGATTCGGCCTCAACACTCTCAAATACTCTCAAATACTCTCAAATACTCTCAAATACTCTCAAATACTCTCCAATTTTCATTGGTGCGTTTTTTGTCTTTTGTTCTCTCTTTTTTAGCTCTTTTTGAGCTTTTTTGAGCTTTTTTGAGCTTTTTTGAGCTTTTTCGAGGTGGCATTTGGGGAATTCTGCCTCAAGACTCTCAAATTCGCTCAAATTCGCTCAAATTCGCTCAAATTCGCTCAAATTCTCTCAAATTCTCTCAAATTTTCATTGGTGCATTTTGTGTCTTTTTGTTCTCTCCCGTTGAGCTATTTTTGAGCTATTTTTGAGCTATTTTTAGCGATTTTCTGGTGGTAAGAGAGAGGGAGTGAGTCAAGCTATACATTTTTAACAGTTTTTTTCGTTTGCCCATGTTTGATCATGGTCTGGGTATTTCGCCGACATCAGACATAACATTCTGCCAGCTGCTCTTTCGTCCCCCCCCCCCCCCCCCCCTTCGTTTTGCCAGAGTACGGGCACCTTGTATATAAAGTGCTGAGCGGGTACAGGTTAAACTGAAGCTAGGAAACGTCAAACTAGGTCATTTGCACACATTTTTTACTCTCGATTTCTCGATTTCTCTGGAATAACTCTCACACACAGCCACTTTTCTCTCTTTTTCCTCTGATTAGCAGGAGAGATCCCTTCCCTGTTCGGAGCTAACCCACGGAGTGCAAACTGAGATATGGAAAGCCAAAAGCACTCGGTTCGACGAAGTTTACTATTTTTTACAATTTTTGACTTGACTTACTCTAGAGCGACAGGCAGAATGTTATGTCCGATGTCGGTAAATTTGGACTGACAGATAAGACTTTTGAAGGTATTTTGAGGTATTTTGAGGTATTTTGAGGTATTTTGAGGTATTTTGAGGTATTTTGAGGTGCCATTTGAGGGCTTCCGCCTCAACACTCTCAAATACTCTCAAATACTCTCAAATACTCTCAAATTCTTTCAAATTCTTTCAAATTTTCATTGGTGCGTTTTGTGTCTTTTGTTCTCTCTTTGAGCTCTTTGGAGCTTTTTTGAGCTTTTTTGATGTATTTTGATGTATTTTGAGGTGGAATTTGAGGGATTCGGCCTCAACACTCTCAAATACTCTCAAATACTCTCAAATACTCTCAAATACTCTCAAATACTCTCCAATTTTCATTGGTGCGTTTTTTGTCTTTTGTTCTCTCTTTTTTAGCTCTTTTGAGCTTTTTTGAGCTTTTTTGAGCTTTTTTGAGCTTTTTTGAGGTGGCATTTGGGGAATTCTGCCTCAAGACTCTCAAATTCGCTCAAATTCGCTCAAATTCGCTCAAATTCGCTCAAATTCTCTCAAATTCTCTCAAATTTTCATTGGTGCATTTTGTGTCTTTTTGTTCTCTCCCGTTGAGCTATTTTTGAGCTATTTTTGAGCTATTTTTAGCGATTTTCTGGTGGTAAGAGAGAGGGAGTGAGTCAAGCTATACATTTTTAACAGTTTTTTTCGTTTGCCCATGTTTGATCATGGTCTGGGTATTTCGCCGACATCAGACATAACATTCTGCCAGCTGCTCTTTCGTCCCCCCCCCCCCCCCCCCCCTTCGTTTTGCCAGAGTACGGGCACCTTGTATATAAAGTGCTGCGCGGGTACAGGTTAAACTGAAGCTAGGAAACGTCAAACTAGGTCATTTGCACACATTTTTTACTCTCGATTTCTCGATTTCTCTGGAATAACTCTCACACACAGCCACTTTTCTCTCTTTTTCCTCTGATTAGCAGGAGAGATCCCTTCCCTGTTCGGAGCTAACCCACGGAGTGCAAACTGAGATATGGAAAGCCAAAAGCACTCGGTTCGACGAAGTTTACTATTTTTTACAATTTTTGACTTGACTTACTCTAGAGCGACAGGCAGAATGTTATGTCCGATGTCGGTAAATTTGGACTGACAGATAAGACTTTTGAAGGTATTTTGAGGTATTTTGAGGTATTTTGAGGTATTTTGAGGTATTTTGAGGTATTTTGAGGTGCCATTTGAGGGCTTCCGCCTCAACACTCTCAAATACTCTCAAATACTCTCAAATACTCTCAAATACTCTCAAATTCTTTCAAATTTTCATTGGTGCGTTTTGTGTCTTTTGTTCTCTCTTTGAGCTCTTTGAGCTTTTTTGAGCTTTTTTATGTATTTTTTTAGACTTAAAAAAACTTGCCACGGTGAGTGGCAATAAGAAAATTGAACTTGTCGCCGTCAAGGAGTTGCTGGCATTGACCGGCTACATTCGTGGCGGCGTTTCACCGCTCGGAGCCAAGAAGAAATATCCGGTCTACCTTGATGAAACAGTGATTTTGCATGACCAGATCAGCCTCAGCGCCGGTCAACGCGGATTGCAAATTATCTGTGCGCCGGATGATTTACAGCGTGTCACGGAAGCCGTTTTAGCAGACATCGGCAAGTGATGGTTTTGGTCCATCTGCCAACCCCTGTCTTTATCCACTCCCCGTTAACTCGATCATACATCGTGACGATAGCCTCATCTGAGAGTGAAGACCCATTCTGAATTGGTGATTACCGCACGTCAGAATAATTACCTCTGGCCTTGTCTTCCTGTGGCTGCTCATTCCTGCAATATTGGCCGCCATAAATTTTTCTGTAATGTTTTTGCGCTCTGCAACAGTCAGGACGAAGCAGGAAAAAGGTAGCAGATGCAGTGAGGAGGGAAGCACTCGTCCAGCACTAGCGCTATCCCTGCCACAAAGTCGCTACGGTGGCGCTTTGTAAGGAAAAAACAAAACTAACTGAACAATAGGAGACAAAAAAATGAAAACATCAACGATGAAAAATTGCGGCCTCGGCTTCGGATTATGCGTGGCTATGATGCTGTCAACCCTGGCCAGTCAACCTGCGTTGGCGCAAACCAACAAATCCTGGACAACTGTCGCTTCGGCAGGCACGGTCAATGATCAAGATACATCCAAGGTCGAGCTGTCGGGCGGTGGGCTGGCCAGCTTTAACGCAGCGGCGGCGGCCAGTGACACGGCATATATTCGCTACAATGTTACCGCAGTGGATGGCTTGCTTGCTACGGGCCTGCCAGTAATGCGGGTGCGTTTTCAGGATAACGGCGCTACCGCCCAGGTTGTGGTTAGTCTGATGGAGCTTGATCTGACCACGGGCCTCCCCAAAAAGATATTAGAGATGGACAGCAACGATTTCGCTGCTGCGCCCTACTTGCAGACGCAGAAAACCCCTGACTGTGCGGCTTACCCCAACGGTTTTAATTTCACTAACAAGGCGTACTACATCGAGGCGAAGCTGGTGCGCACTGCCGCTGGCGGGTTCCCGCGGCTTGCGGCGATCCAGCTTTACACCGTCTCCACCACTTGTATGAGCTAGATTGAGGGAGAATGACCAGTCCTGCGATAGGTAGCGAGGGAACCTCCGGCACCAGACGATTGTTCTACAGGTTCTCCGTTACTACTCGCCGGACTGTTCCCGGCATGCCTCCCAGGCAATTGAAAACCAAATGAAACAGAAGGAGAACAACAAATGAAAAAACAAATATGGAACAACATTATTCACTTGTGCGTCGTGGCGACCCTTGCAACTTTGGCTGGTCAGGCGGCGTTAGCGCAAACGCCAGACAGCGATAAAATCTGGACTGCCGCTGCGTCCACGGGCACGGTGGATGAAAGCAGTCTGAACACTATCGTCTTTACCGATTCACTGGCGACGCTGACGCCGCCTGCGCCCGCGACGGGAACGGTTCGTTACAACGTGGTCGCGGTGGATGGGTTGTTTGGCAATCTCACGCCGACCAGTTGGCCTGAGTTGATTATCCGCTATCGTGACAATGGCCCGTTTTCACGCGTGTACGCGCGTTTGCGCGAACATCTTCTGAGTGGCCCGCAGGCTGGACAGACCAATACGCTGGTGACTTTTGATAGCGATCTGTATGCGCAATCCGGCGCATTTCAGACGCGGACGATTGGCAATTGCGTCGTGTTTCCGGGCTTCCGTTTCACGCAACCTCCGGCCATTCGCGTGTATTACATCGAAGTGGAACTCAGTAAAAGCGGAACGTCCGGTTTTCCCGCCCTTGCCGGGTTGGCAATGGATCGGTATGGCGTCTGTCTGGCAGGGGCATTCCAAGCGGCCCCGCAAAACTAACCTATAAATGAAGGAGAAGACGATGAAATCCGCATCAACATGGATCAGTTTATGTCTGCTGGCTTTGCTGTGGACTGTTCCTGGACAGGCACAAATGCCTGTCCAGGAACAATCTCCGACCAGTCAGCAACTCGTCGCAGAAATCCGGCAACTGCGTATCGAACTGTTGCGTCAGAAATTGGAATTTCAGGCCTGGAAAACACAACAGATCGAACGAGAACTGCAACAGGCGCAAGCAGAACAACAACGTCTGGACGAAGAAGAACAACGTATTCAGCAGGAACTAGTCGCGCTTTCCGGTGCCACAGAGGGGCAAGCTGAGGTCGAAACGCTCAAAGCAGAATTATCCGACGAGCAGTTGCCGCGCCTCCGCGCCCGGCAACAACCCGTCAGCGACCGGGTCAACGAACTCAATGCAAAATTCCGGCAGGAAGAAACGCGCTTGAATCAATTGATCGGCCAATTGCAGAGCGCAAGCGCGAAAAAAACGCCGTAAGCAAAAACCCGCGAATTTTCTTTGTAATGTTTTTGCCGCTGGCGACAGTCCGGGTGAAGAGACAAGATCACGACCCGAAAGCGAGAAGAACTCGACCGCCGCGAACGCGAAGTGGCAACACAATTGGGGCGCGAACAAACATAATGGCGCTTGTTGCTGAAGCAGGCGCACGACCTGGGTGTCGAAACTTTATCAGGACGATATTGACTTACCAACGTATGGCTATCATCATCACGACATTAGCTCCCCTAAACGCATTCGCGCAGGCAACCGAAGGGTTAAAGAAACAGACTTTTTCCCTCGCAGCGTTATGGATCGTGAAAAAGACCGGGAGCTATGCCTGCCATTCAGATAAGTCAGATGATCAGAAGTGTTCACATCCTGCGGCGCAGTCTCTTGCTGGGGGTGGTGTTGTTGCTGCTGCGGTCGGGTTTGCCACCCGTGCCTCTTGCCGCTGTTGCGCCCACTTGGCAGCAGCCCCGTGCTAAGCTGGATGAGGGAACGCTTTTGCTGGAATATTTGCTCGGAGAAAAAAGTAGCGTTCTCTGGGCGATCACAACCGATTCGGCCCAGCTCTTTGAATTGCCCGGACGCACTGAGATCGAGGCGGCGGCGCAGCGCGTGTATGAATTGCTGACCGCGCGTCTTCCACGCGAGAACGAAACCAACTTGCAGGCGTTTCGACGCGCCGAGCCAGCCGAAACGCAATACCCGGCGGCAGCGCTTGCGCTGAGTCAAATGATTCTCGGCCCGGTCGCCGAGCAACTGGGAAAGAAACGCTTGCTGATCGTTGCCGATGGGGCTTTGCATTACATTCCGTTTGCGGCGCTGCCTGATCCGGTGATCGGTGGTCGGTGGTCAGTGGTCGGTAAAAAACAAAACCAGCCCCCAGCCCCCAGCCCCCAGCCACTAATTGCCAATCACGAAATAGTCAGTCTCCCCTCGGCTTCTGTGTTGGGGATGCTCAGGCTGCGAAAACAGTCGCTGCCAGCCGCACCGCGCTGGCTGGCATTGTTGGCTGATCCGGTATTTGAAAAAGATGATCCGCGTTTCCGCCAGCCAGCGACGAAGGCACAGGCAACTGTGTCCGGTCTGCGTGGCACTTCAAGCATCGCAGGCGCACGCGGGTCACTCGCGCGCTTGCGGTTTGCGCGTGCCGAAGCGGATCAGATTCTGGCCACGCTGTCGCCGACGCAACGTGAACAGTCGCTCACAGCATTCGATTTTGCCGCGAATCAGGATTTAGTGCTTAGTCCGGCCATCAGCGAATATCGCTATTTGCACTTCGCCACGCATGGTGTGCTGGATCAGGAGCGCCCGGAATTATCGGGGCTGGTGCTATCAATGTTCAATCAGGAAGGGCGCGAGCAGGATGGCTTTCTGCGGCTTGTGGAAATTTACAACCTGAAGCTGGCGGCGGAACTGGTCACACTGAGCGCCTGTGAAACGGGCCTTGGGAAACAGATGCGCGGTGAAGGCATCATTGGGCTGACGCGCGGCTTTCTGCACGCTGGCGCACAGCGCGCACTGGTCAGTTTGTGGAAAGTGGATGATCGCGCGTCGGCGCGACTGATGGGGCGCGTGTATGCAGGCATTTTTCGCGACAAGCTTTCACCAGCGGCGGCGTTGCGTCGTGCGCAATTGTCATTACGCGAAGACCTTGCAATGAAAGCTCCGTTTTTCTGGGCTGCGTTCGTGTTGCACGGCGAACCACGCTGATCACTGTACGACAGGCGGCTTGTCTGTCCATACGCGGAAATTCAAGGCAGGCGAGCCGCCTGTCGTACCTTTTGTGATGGAGGAGAACATTATGAATCAACGAACCATTTTGAGTTTATGGATGTCGCTCATCGGTTTATTTTTCCTGACGGGAATTGCGTCTGCGCATTCCTCGTTGGTCTATACCGAAGCGGCGTCTGGGCGGCGAGTGGAATTCACACCGTTTGGCACGCTGGTCTTTCAGCCACAGAATCTGGTTTCCGGTGCCTGGCGGATCAATTATGAAGACCGGGCGGGATCGCACTCGGTCTGGTTTTTCAACCGGCAATTTAGCTCCGGTGTAGTGCCGGTTTCCCTGACTGCTAATTTTCCCAACGGACAGGTACTGAACACGGGCGTCCGCTTGTATGTTCGAGCGGTAATGCGCACAGCGGATGGGAAGCTGAGCATTACCCAGCGGTTTATCTGGGATGCAGGGAAGAGTCCCATTTCCTCGGTGCTGACGTATGAAAACACGGCGAGCAGTCCGTTGGTAGTCAATGACGTAATTATCTGGCGACCGGCTAATCCTCCAACCTTGCCCGCAGAAGTTTGTCCCTATATTCCGCCGGTTGACGGGGCTACCATTGCTACTTCTTTCGTGGCGCTGTTGGGGCAGAGCTATATCAGAACCGTTGCGTCATTTACAGTGCCGCTGCAACCCACTCAGTCGAGAGATGTCCCCACGGCGGGATGTCATGGCGGCAGGGATGAGCCAGCTCCCAGACCAACCTAATTCGCAGGCAGCGCGTCCGCTGCGGGCAGAAGATGTTTCTCCTGCCCGCGGCAGACATTTTCCTGACTCTCCCTTCGAGCAACCTACGATTTCGGGAACGCCATGAAGCCATTCTTCCCGCCATGCTTTTTTCCTCCAACTCTGCTGCTGATACTGTCGCTGTGTGTGATGGGACAGCCTCCGTCCGCTGTGCCGGGGACGAACGACACGCGTGCAGAGAGATACCGCGCGCTGCTCAAAATGATTTCCCGCAAAGAGTATCCGCAGGCGGCGGCGGAATGCCGGGCGCTGATTGAGAGCCATCCCGATTTCAGCAAACCATTCAGCAAACTCGTGCTCATTGCGCGTGAGACTGCGCAGCTACCGCAGACAGAGGCGTATTTGCAATCGCTTGCTCCGGCCAATCCGCGTACGTGGTATGCGCTGGGGTTGCTGGCGCGCGAACGCGGAAAGTATGAGGAGGCGCTGGCGCTGCAACAGCAATGCCTGGAAGCCGTGCCGGGATTTCCGCCTGCGGCTTATGCGCTGGCGCAGGCTGCCGTGGCGCTGAAAACACCCGCGCGCGCCGAGACCTTTTTCAAATCACGCCCGCAGGAAGCCGCATTTTTGTACGGTCTCGGCATCCTGTCCCGTGAGCAGCGGCAGAGCCAGCAGGCGCTGGAATTTTATGACCGTGCGTTGCAACTACAGCCGCGACTGATCGAAGCACTCGTCGAAAAAGTCAGCCTTCTGAATACGCAGGGACGGTTGGCAGAAACACTGGTGATTTGTGAGGAGTTGCTGCAACTGCTCAATGAACACGAAGACCCGGAGCAGCGCCGTTATTGGATTGATTTCAAGGGCAGGCTGTATTATCAACTGGCTCAGTATCCACAGGCGATTCGTGTCACGAGCGAGGCATTGCGACTCGCGCGGGAATATGAGTGGCGGGATTACGAGGAGCGTGCGTTATCTTTTCTGGCCAGCTCAAAGTTCCAGATCAATTATTTTTCCGAAGCGTTGCAGGATTATCAGCAGGCGCTCGTGCTGGCGCGGCAGGGCAACCGCCGCTTTCTTAGTCGGTATCTGGGCAATGTGGGACTGACGTACCGGAACCTGGGCGATCTGGCCAAGAGCATTGAATATTATCAGCAGGCGATTGAAGCGGCGCGCGCACCGGCTAGTTCTGATCCTGAGAGCCTGCGCAACTTTCTCATTAACCTGAGCGAACTTTATTTGGAAAATGGAGAGACGCAAAAGGCGCGGCCCCTGCTGGAAGATGCACAACGAACGATCAAGCCTTCGGGCGACACCTGGCCGCAATACCTGATGCAGGCAGGCTGGGCGCGGTATCACTATTACGTGCGCGATTACCGCGCCTCGCTCGCCTCGCAACAGGCGGCGTTGCAAATCGTCCGCGAGCGCGGAAACCCGCTACAGCAGGGCAAGGCGCTGAACCTGATCGGCGATTGTTATATCGAATTACAGGATCGTCCCGCTGCCACCTCCGCCTATCAAGAGGCGCTGGCCATCGGACAACAGACGCAGGTGCTATCTATTGTCTGGCGCGCCGAAGCGGGCCTGGCTCGTTTGGCGCAGGACACCCAGCCACAGGAAGCCTTGCTGCATTACCGCCGCGCCATTGATGCCATTGAAAAGATTCGCACGCGGCAAACCGGCATTGAAGAAAAAACAGGGTACTTCCAGGAAGCCACGGATGTCTATCAACAGGCCGTGGCGTTGCTGATCCTGCTGCATCGCCGCGCACCCGCGGGGGGCACAGCGCGGAAGCTTTTCATCTGGCGGAACGTATCCGCGCGCGCGCCTTGCTTGATTCCCTCACAGAAACGACGGCGCATCTGGAACAGAAACTGGAGCCGGATTTGCTTAACCGTCAGCAGGAAATACAGCGACGATTATCCAACGCCGAAGCGCAATTGCAGAAAGTCGTCGCTGATACCAAGACCACGTCTGAGACAATCCGCGAACTCGAAGCCGAGTTGCTGCGCGCTGTTAATGATTATGGCGACTGGCGCAAACAGGTGCGCCAACGCAATCCATACCTTGCGGAGTTGATGCTGCCTGAACCGCTGACTCTCGCACAAACGCAACTGGCGCTGAAAGAGTGAAGACAAAATAACTTCGCCAACTTTTAGCCACAGCGGGCTGCCGAAGAGACACCTGAGAAGCCATTTGAAAAGTTCCGAAGAGAGCCTGCGGAGGCAGGCGGCGAGCATAGAGCTTAGTGTGTCAGCGCGTTGCGCGCGGAACCCTGGGAATATTGGCGATGGCGCATTCAGCCCGCGAAGGCGGGCGACAGACCGTGGGACACAGCGCCCCTCTATCTGCCGCCCACTCCGTGGGCTTGGGCTTCAATTTGACGCTAACCTGGTTCTGCTCTGCCTTCACCCCAGGCTTGATGCTCCCGCACGCCTTCGCGGGCTGATTTGGCGCAAAGATTTGGGTAAGGACAGGGCTTTACGCTACGGCCCGACGCGCGCGGGCTAAACTTTTCAAAGATTATCTTTGGCGACAATCACAGCGCGGGCTGACATTTCTATTGACTTCCTGAAGAGTTTTGATTATTTACCTTATGGAAGCTTTCCCCCTCATCCGGCACATCATTTCAGAAAGCTTCACTCCGGCAAACGCAGTTACATTATTCATCGTTGATTTTCCTGATCCGCCTCCCGCAACCTGGTAACGTACGTTCGCCACTAATTTCACTGGACGAAGGTTTCCAATTCGCAATCTAGTCCCTCAGAGGATGCGCTAATCCCCCATTGCGTAGGCGAGGTACTCCTGGTGAACTGGCGGGATACACTTGCCTTAACGTGCATCAAGCAAGCGACGACAAGCCTTCCCATGCCGCCCTTGTGAATTGTAAACAACCTTAAGTTGCCCCAAATCAACGAGAGGAAAATAGCTATGCCAAACCTACACCTTTGTCGCGCACGATCTACACGTAAAACCCGATACACCATTCTTTTGCTGAGCCTCGCGTTGCTGTCTGCCGCTGTTGCTTTGGTGGCGAAGCGCAGCACAACGCCAAAGACTGAAGCGCGCTACGCCAGCGACCGCGCGTCTGCAAGAAAACTACGGTCAAGTCCCGCTCCACTTTGAAGCCAACCAGGGGCAATATCAAAAATCAGTCAAATATCTCACGCGCGGCAAAGGCTACAGCATCGCGCTGACCGCCACAAGCTGCCGTAATGGAATTGCAGAACGAACGCTCCGCCACCGTAGAAATGAAACTGAAAGGCGCGAATGCCAATCCGCGCATCACGAGCAGCGAGCCGATGGAAGCGAAGATGAATTACTTCATCGGCGATGATCCGAAGCAATGGAAAACCGATGTGCCGACGTTTGCCAAAGTGAAATACGAGCAGGTCTATCCGGGCACGGATGTCGTCTACTACGGCAACCAACAACAGTTGGAATACGATTTCATCGTCGCGCCGCAGGCCGATCCGAGCGCGATCAAGCTGCAATTCAATGGCGTGAACGCGATGCGGTTGGATGAGGCGGGCAACTTGTTACTGGCCACGGAAGCCGGAGAGGTCAAGCAACATAAGCCCATTATCTATCAGGAAGTCGCGGGCGAGCGGCGCACGGTGCAGGGCGGCTATCGCATCGCGCAGAATGAAGCCAGCTTTGAGATTGGCGACTACGACCGCAGTTTGCCGCTCGTGATTGATCCAGTGATTGCGTATGCCACGCTGGTGGGCAGTGCTAACGTGATCGGTGAAGGGGGCATTGGTGTGGACGCAGATGGCAATGCTTATCTGGCGGGACGTGCTTTTCTTTCATCCGATGTTCCGACGACACCCGGAGCAATCAGAACGTCTATTGGCGGCGCACCCTCATACGCTGGCTATGGCTACATAGCGAAATTCAATAGCACGGGAACGAAGATGCTTTACGGCGCGATGATTGGTGGCTCAACGCCTATCGCAAGTGGACGCAACGGGAGTACACCTGCCCTGGATACGCGGTTTCAAGCGATTGCTGTAGATATAGATGGCAATGCCTTTCTGACTGGCACAACGATTTCAGCCAACTTCCCGACCACACCGGGAGCGGTGCAAGGGTCTTATGCGCCTACTCCACTCTCGAATGGCGGGGCTTTCGCCCTCAAGCTCAATCCCACAGGCAGCACACTGGTGTACTCAACCCTCTTGGGCAATGGTTCTGGTGGCCGTGGAATTGCGATAGATGCAGAAGGGCAAGCGGTCGTAACCGGGGATGTGGATGGTGATATGCCCCTCAAAGCAGCATTGCAAGCTTCCAGACGAAATGCTACGGATGCCTTTGTCACCAAGCTGAACGCCACTGGTACGGGATTGATTTTCTCGACGTACCTGGGCAGCGATGGTCTTGATTTGGCCAGAGCCGTGGCGGTAGATCAACAAGGCAATGCCTATGTGACAGGCGGAACCTCGAATGGGCAAGATAATATCAATAACCAGGATGTCTGGGGATTGCGATTTCCCACCACGCCGGGAGCCTACCGCACGTCAGAAGGAAAATATAGCGGGAATTTTATTTCCAAATTCGGGCCGAGCGGCAATCTCGTGTATTCCACGCTGATCTTCGGCGGGATAGGCGGTACCCAGCCTTACTACCTCGCGGTAGATAACGCGGGTTGTGCGTATTTCGGTGCCTACACAACAGGGAGTAGCTATCCAAGTACGCCCGGCGCATATCAGACAAAAAACTCCGCTGCTTGTAATGATTGCGATACAGACATGGTGCTAACCAAATTGAGCGCGGATGGCAGCAAGCTGGTGTATTCAACCTACTATGGAACGGATAAGGGCGTTGACAAAATCGCAGGGCTGGCGGTTGATGGGGATGGCAATGCGTATTTTGCCTGTCAGAAAAATTATACCCTTAAATACACCAATCGAAATGGAACGTTTTATGAATTTCAGCTTGACACGGAGGTCGTGAAACTGAATGCACAAGGCAATGCGGTGAAGTACAGTGTGACTGTACCCGGTGCTTTCGCGTGGGGGCTGGCACTGGACGCGGATCGTAATGTTTATATCGGCGGAACTGCCTTCCCTTTAAAAGACGGGTTTACGGCTACGGCGGGTGCGCACTGGACGTATGGCGAGGGCGGCGGGTTCGTTGCCAAGATTACGGAAGAGGCACCGCCGCCGCCTGCCTTGACCTATAACATCAGTGGGACGGTCTATCTTTCCAAATATCCAAACGCCACTCCGATACCAGGCGCAAAAGTAACGCTGATGGGCAGTGAAACACGCACGGCGACAACCGACAGCAAAGGAAATTATACGTTTAATGATGTCCCCGCAGGCGGTGATTACTTGGTAGTGAGCGACTACCGAAACTATGAATCCTGGCCGAAGATCAAACCGATTAAGAATCTCAGCGCCAATCAGGTCGTCAACATTTCCGTGCTTCAGACGCAACGGGCGCGGTTGGTTACTAATGTTTCTGCCGCAAGCTATGAGATGGGGCCGCTCGCCGCCGATTCCATTGTCTCGGCCTTTGGTTCCAACTTGACCACTAACACCGAAACGGCCACGCGGTTTCCCCTGCCGAACAACCTGGGCAGCACTTGGGTTGGCATCACAGATAGCAGAGGTAAAGAAATTCCTGCGCTGCTCTTTTTTGTCTCGCCTACGCAAGTCAACTATGCGCTGCCTTCAGGACTTGCCAGTGGGCCTGCGATTGTCAATATCGTGTCGTCGGATCAGACGACCTCGCGAGAACTAATCTACATTGAACCCACCAGCCCCGGATTGTTTTCTGCCGACGCGAGCGGACGCGGCTATGCGGCAGCCAATGTGCAGCGGCGCAAAGCCAATGGGGAGCAGGTCATTGAAGACATCGCGCGCTACGACATTACGACGGGCAAGATGGTTGCAGTGCCGATTGATATGAGTGCCCCCAAAGATGAAGTCTATCTATCACTCTATGGCACGGGCGTGCGCAATAATCAGGATGCGGCGAAAGTGAGTGCGACCATCGGTGGCATCCCGGTCACAGTCACGTACATTGGCGCGCAATATAGCTATGTCGGATTGGATCAAATCAATCTGATGGTTCCGCGTCAATTGGCCGGGCGCGGGGATGTGGATGTAGTGATTAGTGTCGAAGGCAAAGTCGCCAATACCGTGCGGGTGAAAATCAAGTAACCTGCACTTGCCTCATCGTCATTTGTACTTACAAGGACACGTAGTCTCACGAAGACGAACGACGATGAGAGCCGCTCTTATCATCTCATGGAGGCCGGAAATTCGGCCTCCTCCTTTTCTCCTCACTATGCGCCTCGCAGGCAAGTGGAAAGACCTCTCGATTCGCAATATTGCTGGTTTGTGGAGCTTTCATCAGCCCTATAAACAAACCGTTTACTTCACGCCCTGCCTCTGGCCCCCACCTGTTTTGCTCCTTGAAGGGACGGTTGTACGTTGCGCGAACTCATCTCTCAAAAGGTAATTACTTTATGTTCACATTCAGCCTACTACCCACTCCTTTGAGCCGACTGCGCGCGCTCATCTGTGCTCTTGCTCTCTGCGCACTGCCAACGCTCGCGCGGGCCAATGCTTATGGCTATTATGCGCTTACTCTGACGGCGCCGATCAGCGGTTCGCTTTCCAGCCTGTTGCTGCAATCGAGTAATGTCAACGTTCCCGCAGGCAGTGTTTTCGCCCTCCATTTGATGAAAGACCATCAAGTCGTAGCGACCAGTCGCCTGACCTTCTCTACGGCCTATCAAAGCTCCTCCTTTCTGCCGATGCGCGTTGCCTCCTTTCTGCCGACTAACTCCACTACTCCCACGAGTCAGCCGATTCCCGGTGCAACGCTCACCAGCGGTCTTACGAACTTGGGACTCATCGCCGCCAATCCTGATCAGTACCAGTTTTTGTGGACGCTCTCAGCAGGCGCGATCACCCCGCCCAGCCTGGCAATTTTCACGGGCAATACAACACCTGTCACGTTCGTGGAGTTTAAGCTCAGTTCCTGGATGGCGGCCTTTCGCCAAAGCGATCAGAAGCCGGTTCCGTGCTGTTTTATCAACGCTATCAATCCAGTCTGCCGTCCAACAACAACGACACCACGCTCAGCTTAACGAATACTTCGCCCACCGACAGCACGAAAGTGCGGTTGTTTTTCATCAATGACGCTGATTGCCAGCCCCTTGAGCAAGCGGTGTGTTTGGGGCCGCAACAGAGCGCGCGCTTTGTAATGAGCGAATACGATCCCTTCTCTACGGGTTATTGTATTGCTGTGGCTTGTGACGCGACAGGCAAACCGACACAGTTCAATTGGCTGATTGGCAACCTACAACTGCGACAACCTAGCCCGCTCAACGGCCAGCCCTTTGATACGAGCTTGAGCGCCCTAGCCGTCGCCAAACGCACGTCAGGTGCGCTTAGTGGCGGGAACATAGCGGAAATGGCTTTTGATGATGAGACGTATGATCGGCTGCCCAATCAACTGGCCGCCGACAATCTGCCGAGCCAGGCGGGGACAGGCAATAATGCGCTGGCGACGAAGCTGACGCTCTATCGTCCGGTGGCGGATTTGGCGGGCAGCAGCGCAAGTATCACGGTTGCATTCACGGCCTACAATGAAGCGGGACAATTCACCGCAACCTCGCAGCCCATTTCCTGCTTTGGGGATTTGCGCTTGAGTACGCTGCGCTTTAATCCGACGCTGGCGACGCTGTTGCCGGTGGGGAAAAGCGGTTGGGTGCGCATTTCGGCGAGTGACAACAATCCGATTCTTGGCGCGCAATTCACGAGCGGCAAATACGTGAGCGGCGCATCGCTCCGAGCGATCAGCTACGCGGCGGATTATCGCATCAGCATTCCAATTAAGGCGCTGGGCTGTTAGTGGCTCAGGTTACGCAATGACGGTGAAAGCTCAGCAATTGACAACTTCTTCGTCGTCCCGGAGGGATGCTCTGACAGTAGCCCGGCAATTCATTGCCGGGAAAAACGGGAACGTCGTTGCGTCCCAGCGGGACGCCTGAAGGCCGTGCATCAAGCGTCCCGCTGGGACGCGGGCGTTGCCTCCAACCACCCGGCAATGAATTGCCGGGCTACTATCACAACGTCCCGCTGGGACGAAAACCCGGTCAAGTCGCAGGCCTTCTTGCTTGCTGCGTAACATGAGCGAATCATGTAAATCCTGTCGAAAAACTCCCTGCGCTCCGTGTGCTTTGTGGTTTCCTCGCTATCTGCCGCGCGTGATTTTGAAATCGTAATGATTGATCAATTCCGGTGACTGGCCGGGCTGCACGCCGAAGAGACTGGCCACATACGAACCGTCTTTCAGTAATTGGGCGGGGATGGTGAGTTGCAGAGCTTTGCCATCCTTGGTGCGGCGGCTCGGCAACTGATGCTGTGTCTGAATCAGATCGCCTTGTTTGGTGCGGATTTCCGCGCGATAAGCTGGGCTGGTTTTCACCAGGACTCAGCAGCAACAGCAACTGTACTCTTTGTGTTTGTGGTGTCAATGACAGTTCATCTACCTGCGCACCGCTACGCCCGGCCCCGGGGACAAGGATTAAGGAAAGCATGGTTCCGAGCACTGACCCCGATGAGGAACGCGCGGAAAGCCGCTCTAGTTCCTGCCGTGCTTGATCGCGTTCCTGTTGCGCGGCGCGCGAAAGCTGATCTAGTTCCTCGTTGCGCGAACGAGCGCGGCGCAACTGTTCGGATAACTCGGCTTCGGTGCGGGCCGCCTGCTGGGCTTTGGTTTGTGCGCCTGCGAGTTGCTGCCGCAATCGTTGTGTTTCGACAAATAGAAATGCCGCGCCCGCGATCAACAACAATGTCGCCGCCGTCAGCGCCATTTGCCAGGCCGGGAAGGGACTGGAAATATTGCGCGAGTTTTTCACGCCACGACAGCGTCGCTGCCGTAGTAATAACAGGCTGCTGCGCCTCGCTTTCCTCACGCAACACGACATCCAGCGCACGGGCAAACAATTCATCTTCGCGTCCGTCCTTCGTTGCTAGAAAGCGGCGCGCAAACACCTGTTGTTCTTTGGCGGTCAAACCGCCCCGGACATATTGGTCGGTCAGTTCTGCTTTGAGCGCGTGCAGTCGGTCATAACAGGCGGTGTCGGCAAACAACTGTTCTTCCACCTGCGCCTGTTCCGTCTCAGAGAGTTCCCCCAGCAGGTAACGCGTCAACAATTTGTCGTCAACTACAGGCAGCATTGGTTCACTTCCTCTTCAGTCCAACAATAATTCGCATGGGTGGTTCAGTTCTAGCCTCTGTGAGAACTGTCGCCGCGCGACAAAACATTACACTCTTTTCTTGCCTGCCACGCATTTTCGCACGCACGCCTTCAAGCCATCGCGCACGCGGCAGGCGCGCACGCGCAGCGTATTGAGATCAATCCCGAAACGCTGGGCCAGTTGTTGCCGCAAATTGATCTTCGCGCGTTTTTCTTCCTCGTAATATTGCGTAATCAGGTCGCGCTGATCGGGTGGCAAGCCTTGCCAGACAACGACGTAGACAGCCGAGCCGGGCTTGCAACTCTTCGTCCTCCTCGTCTTGTGGTTGGGACACCAGCGTAGCGTCTTCGATTTCCTGATGCCGCGCTTGTTGGCGGGTGATTTCCAGCAACACCATCCGTGCAATGCCGAACACATATTGCACCGGATCACGAATTTCTTCCCCCGCATTCAGCTTGCCGATCACACGATTAATGGCTTCATCTGCGCCATCTTCTGCCTGCGCAATGTTGCGGCATTGGAAATAAAGCAGCAAACGACCACGAATGCGCTCATATTCCTGCCCCGCCTTTTCGCGATTCGCGTCCAGACAGGCCAGGAACTGATCAAATCCTTCCTGATTGAGGGCTTTTGTTTTCATCAAAAATGAGTCAATGGGCGGACGGCAGCGAATAACGAGAGGTTCTTTTACTATAGCGTGCAGGAAAAAGAAAGGATTGCAACCAGCCCGGTTCTCTGTGGCAGGATGTGCGTGCCTTAGTTGTCACCAAAGGGCTTGCCGCTCAAGCCAAGCGAGCCAGGACTGGTTGCGCTTCTCTCCGCGCGGCATTTCTCTTTCTTGCAAGCCCTGGCACTCTTGGGCATCAAACGGAAAACGGAATGACCTTATCTCTTTTGCCAACCTTGACAAGTTTCAGATGGTCACTATTATTCAATCAGGCTGTAGGCCACTTTGCCCAATAAATAAATTAAGAAAGAAAAAAATAAGAAAGAAAAAAATATGCCTCGACGATGGTTATTTAAAACGGAGCCGAATGAGTATTCATACAATGATCTTGAGCAGGAGAAGAAGGCTGTTTGGGATGGCGTGGGAAATAATTTAGCTCTGAAAAATTTACGGGAAGTCCGCCTGGGAGATGAGGTTCTTATTTACCATTCAGCGGATGAAAAGGCGATTGTGGGGATTGCCGAAGCCATCAGCGATGCGTATCCCGATCCGAATGACGCGGACGATAAAATTGTTGTCGTCAATCTCAAACCCAAACGCCGCCTGGCACGCCCGTTAACCTTAGCCGAAATCAAAACCATTGATGAACTCAGCGATTTTGACCTGGTCCGCTTGCCCCGTTTATCGGTGATGCCGGTGACACCGGGACAGTGGCAAATCTTGCAGGATTCACTCAAAGCTTAACAGCATCGCCCTGTGGCGCGGCTTATTTCCGCGCCATCTTGCGCGCGGCATACATGCCATCGAAGGAGTATTCAATGTGTCCTTGCGCGTTGGGCACAAAGACAACGTAATGCTCCTGCTGGTCGCCATACTGGAAAGCAAATGCGCCGATCTTTTTCAGCGTGTATTCTTTCTTTTCCTGAATAAGCGCGAGTTGTTTGTTGCTCGCCACTACTTTGAAGGTCTGCGGTGCATGCGTATAAGTGCCTGGGACTTGCGCAAGCTCTGTTTCTGTCAGGGGGGGAACGGAGGTTACTGCCTGGTTGTCGGCGGCGGCTAACGGCAGCACGAGGCTGAGCGATTGTTGGCCTACACGCTGTAATGTTTCCCCACTCTTGTTGGTTAATACAATGACGGCTACGCGGTGTTCGGGTGCCAGATAGATCATCGAACCATAACCCGTACTAAACCCGCCGTGACTAACCATTGGGATGCCACGAAAACGATAGACCATCAATCCATACCCGTGGGCGCTGGCTGCATCAAAGGGCATGGAAATATGTTTGGCGGATAGTTTCGTGATGACAGTAGGAAGTAGTGGTTGCTGCCCCTCCAAACGGCCTGCATTGAGAAATGCAATGGCAAAGCGCGCAAGCTCATTCACACTGGAGTAAATCGAACCCGCTGGCCACATCGCATTGTTATTAAACGCCGGACGAATGATCACGGGTTTGTCGGCTTCGATTTTGTGTCCAATTGCCAGTGGATAGGTCAAGGCTTCCAGCGGGCGTAAAGTCGTTTGATTCATTCCCAGCGGCGCAAATAAACGTGTCTTCATTGCATCGGCATACGCCTGTTTCGTGATCTCTTCCAGGACAAAGCCCGCCAGCCAATAGCCCGGACTCGAATACGAATAGATTTTCCCTGGTTCGCCAAAAAATACATCGTCCTTCCAGCCGCGAATCATGGTCGCCAGGGCTTCGTCGTCATTTGATTTGACCGTCGCAGCAAAATCTCGCAGGCCGGAGGTATGGCTGAGCAGTTGATGCACCGTCACTTGCGCCAGCTTTGGGCTAAGGCCGCGCAGGTAGTTTCCAATTGGGGCATCCAGCTTTAGCTTGCCTTCTTCGGCCAATTGCACCAACGCCGCCGCCGTGAACATCTTGGTGGTGGAGCCAAGACGAAATAACGTGTCTGTTGTAATCGGGGCAGGGAATTCGATACTTGTGACACCGTAGCCTTTGGCAAAAAGAACTTGTTCGTCTTTGACGATAGCGATAGCCGCGCCCGGCGTTTGGGCGGCTTTCATCGCGTCCAAAATAAAGCGATCAAATGCCTCTCCCAGTTTGGGTTGGGCGGGAAGATTAGTGGTGAGGCAGGATAAACAAGCCAAGCTCAAGAGCACGCTGAGCCATATTTGTTGCTTCATAAATGATGAATTTAGGACTGCTCCTCGCCTGCTGACAAGGAGCAATCGCCCATAACCCCGGAAATTCTTATTTGCGGTTGAAGGTGCGTCTCGTGGAAATCGGCCCATTCGGCCCGGTGTGATTTAATTCAATCACCAGCGTTTTCCCCTCATTGGACAATGTCCATTTGCGTTGCATCGTAATTGTGACTTTGCCATCTGGCGTATCGAATGTCGCAGTCTCACGCACTTCCAATCCATTGCCATCCTCTTTCCATTTCGCGGTGCGCTTGCCGGTAGTTTGCTGGCCTGATTGCAAGCGCGCTGGAAAATCTACTTCCTGTCCATTCAGCGTATAGGCGTCGTGAATGGTGTTGACATCGTCGCCGACAAATAGCTCCGTTTCCAACTCGAGCTTGTCGCCTTCCAGCGTCACACGCATCTTCTGTTCCATATTTTCCGGGAGACCGATGGATTTGCTTTTATCCATAATCCAAACGCCACTGAAATGAGTTTTGTCCGCAGCCATTGCCAGGAATGACAGCCCTGACACCAGCAAGATCGTGATTATCAAGTTGTGAATTCTCAATGTACGTACCTCCTTATTTATCAGCTTTAATGTTGCGATAATGACGATGAAGAAATTGCGCCTGCGCCGCGTTGATAATTCGGGTAGGCGGATTTCTTTGGTGTTAGCCAAGGCGTTTTCTTCAAACCATCCAACACGACCTCGACCGCCTTTTCAAGCTGTGGATCACATCCGGCGCGCCACGCCGCAGGATGTGATCCACTTCAATGTCGGGTGCAACGCCAATGTTTTCGACCGCCCATTCACCGCGTGTATTGAAGAATGCGACATGCAGAGCCGTCACGCATGCGCTTCTCAACAACAGCGGGGCGGCGCGAGTTTTACATTTGATGACCGCAGCCGCGACAGGAATGAAAACGCAAAGGTGACTGTCGGTCTTAGTTTCATAAGTAAGTTCTTTTGAAGAGTCGTGACTACCAAACGCTTGGCGGACAGAGGGGATTTTGATAATAGCCACAGCGTTCACAGCGTACCCGGAGGGAGTGTCGGCCCCTGTGCCCGCCGTGAAAACTGTGGCTAACCCGAGAACTCAAAGGAGCGAGAATGCCCCTGGCTGGCGCGCGGAAAATCACCGTAATGACGGCTGCTACTGTCGTAACCAAAGAGATTTTTCACCGCTTTCGCCCAGGGCATTCTGGCCCGCTGGTTTATCCAAAGGAGGTTACTTTTTCCATAATGGACGTTGGCATTTTAGGTAAGACAAGAGCAGAAGTCTTGATGACAAACTGAAGAAGCCTTCAAGAAATGATCAAGGAATGATCAAGGTTGGCTCAAGTTGTTGACAGGCAATTAGTTTAGGAGGGAAGGACGTCGCTCATCAACACGACATCATTGACATAAAAACCGCGTTCGCAGACCAGCTTTTTCCCGTCTGGCGACCAGGCAAAACGGAAGATGCGGTCTGCTTTGAAATGCGTCAATGGCTTGGCCGGGCTGCCATCACGCGGTTGCCCCCAAAGATTTGAAATGCCATCTTTCGTGACCACATACGTCATCATTTGGCCGTCGGCGCTCCACCGAACGATAGGTAAATCCTGCGCGAAGACCTCAAAAATGCGCTGCGGTTCGCCGCCTTCGATAGGAACGAGCGCCAATTTGAAAACCAATTGTTCAGGGATAGCGTAAAAAATCGCCACCCATTTTCCATCCGGTGAAACTGCTGGGTGGAAAGCCGGTTGTTGGAGGAACGGCACTGGTTCGCCACCCTCCGCCGCTACTTTCCACGTTGTTGGTAGCTCCGAAGTAATCGTTGAATAAAATACCCATTTTCCATCTGGCGTGACGTTCGGATAATAATCGGCCTGCCCGTTGGTCAATCGCCGCACATTTTGACCATCGGCATCCATGCGCCAAATGCCATAGCCGCCGCCCCGACTGGACACGAAGGCAATAAAAGGCGATTTGGCCACGAGACCCGATACTGCTGGCGAAAAATCTATCTTGGGATCAACAGTCAATTGGCGTGCCTTGCTTCCGTCGGCATCCATTTGCCATAAGTCCGCGTTGCCGCTGGCGTAGGAGCCATAAATCAGTTGACCGTTTGGCATCCAATCCAATCCCAGCAGGTGCGAATAGTTATCCATTGTCGCCCCACCGATCTGGACGGCGCGCGCGGCCTCGGCTTCCGCGATGACCCAGAGGCTGGAAACACGAGTGGATTGAATCGTGACTAATTTGCTGAGATCGTGGTTGGGGCTGAGATTGGCGTATAAGTTGAGATCATTTGTAATCCGCAACGCTTCTCCCTGTGGGTAAGGGAAGTACCATAGTTGCGTAGTACTAAGCGGTGAATCCTGACTGCGTGCCATCGCCATCAGTCCCTTGCCATCTTTGCGCCAGGCCATCTGTCCCATTTGTTTCCAGTGCTGGGAGGTAAGAACGGTTTCCTGGCCATCGCTGAGCCGCACGCCGATCAGATTCATGAACGGGCCGTTCGTGCTCGTGCTGCCTGCGGCACAGGCCAGTAGTTTCCCGTCGGGCGACCACGCTACGCCATCGCTGGCATGAAAGTAATCTGGTCGTTTGCGCGTGGCGAGCGTTTGTTGCTCGGTGCCATTGGCGTTGGCTAAAACGAGGTACGATTCGCTTTTGAGCGGCTCAATGCGGATAAACGCTACTCGGTTTCCGTCCGGTGAAAACGCGATGGGGCTATCAATGTCATCAATCAACTTGGTGGCCGTTCCTCCCAATACCGGCATGCGATACAGCGTCCCATAGATTTGCGGGCGGCCATAAACCAGATAATAGAGATAGTTTCCATCGGGCGAAAAAGTCAGCCCCATAAAATCCACTTCCGCCGGAGCGATCACCTGCACGTTATTGGCCGCCGCAAGCTGGCGCACCCAGACGCTTTGTTTGCCCGCGTCATCCACGACATACGCTACATATTTGGCATCTGGGGAAAGTGCAGGCAACGCCGCCTTGCCCAGGGTTGTGAGCTTGGTGATTTGCATGTGGCGCGAGATTGACGCAGGACGTTTGAGGAGGAAATACGCGATGCCTGTCACTAATACCAGACTTGCACTCAGGAACACGAGGGGCCACTTTGAGGGGAGGCGCGCCAGCCAGTTTGAGTGTCGGGGAGGAGGCAAGGGGACGGCAGCAGACGGCGCACCATTTTCATACTTCGGCTCAGCAAAAACTTTTACTGCGTTCTGTTTGTGCGCGTATCCATTTGCCGCTGCGTCGGTTCCATTTATCTCCTGCACGGAAGCGATAAACCGATAGCCTCGGCGCGGTACGGTTTCGATATAACGATGTCCGGCGGTTTCTTCCTGCAATGCTTTGCGCAGCAAAAAGACGTATTGCGCCAGCGTACCATCCTCCACAAACGTATCCGGCCACAGCGTGCGATGCAGAAACTCCTTGTCCAAAATCCGCCCCCGATTTTCCACCATCACCAGCAGGACATCGAAGACTTTTGGGGGGAGCGGAATGAGTTCGCCTTGCCGTTTGAGTTGGCACGCGGCGGCATCCAGACAAAAGTCATCGAAGACATACATTTGTTTAGCTAGCTCTGGCATCACTTCAACTGCGCGATCTCCTCAAAATACTTCGTGAACATTTTAATCCCACCCGCCGTCTGTCCCCAATCGTAATTCTCATTTTTCGCGTGATAGCCATGTTCCGGCAGACTCAAGCCGAGAAAGGTGATTGGTACTTTCAAATGATCCTGCATCGTGACGACCGCGCCGATGGAGCCGCCTTCGCGCGTGAACGCGGGTTCTTTGCCAAACGCGAATTTCATCGCCGTGCGCCCCGCCTCGGCATACGGCCCGGTGAACTCGCCGAGGAACGGTTCAAGCGCATGTTCGGCGCTGACCTTCACATCAGGATTGATTTGCTTGATGAAATCTTTGACAAGTTTGAGAATCGTGGCGGGCTTTTGGTTGGGCACGAGCCGCATCGAAATTTTCGCTTCCGCCCGATGCGGCACGATAGTCTTGACGCCGGGGCCGTTGTAGCCGCCCACGATGCCGTGCAATTCAAATGTGGGCGCGGACATGATCGCCTGCAACACCTCCGCTTCTGAGGTGAGGTTGGGGCGAATGGACTTTAGTTCGTGCGCTTTTTGGTAGCCTTTGGTCGTGAAACCGGAATTGACGAAGCTGTTGACCTCTGCCTTCGTCGCTTTGCGAACATCGTCATAGAAACCTTTGATTTTCACTTTGCCCGTCTTCGCGTCGTAGCATTTCGCAATCACATCGCAGAGTTCGCCAATCGGATTGCGCGCCGCGCCGCCCACCAAACCTGAATGCACATCTTTGGCGTGGGTTTCGAGCGTCAAGGTGATGGCTTGCAAGCCGCGCAGACCGTATGGCACTGCCGGTTTGCCACGCGCAATCCAAATGGTATCGGAAACCAACACCGAATCCGTTTTCAAGCGAGCTTTGTTCTTGCGCACGAAGCCTTCAAAATTTGGGCTGCCGATTTCTTCTTCGAGTTCCCAGATGAACTTCACGTTGATAGGCACGCCGTTTTCAATCGCATATTTGGTTGCGAGCAATGCAGTCAAAGCCGGGCCTTTGTCATCCGTCGTGCCGCGCCCTTCGTAGCGGTCGCCGACTTTATCGAAGGTAAACGGCGCTTTGTGCCATTCCGACGCGTCGGCGGGTTGCACGTCAAGATGGTTGTAAATCGAAACCGTCACATGCTTCGGGTCGGTAATGATTTCACCTACCACGACTGGATTGCCGTTGGTTGGAATCGCTTCGGCCTTGGCACCGATGCCGCGCAGAAATTCAACGGCGGTATCAGCGCAACGTTGAATATCGCCTTTGCGCTCCGGGTCCATGCTGATACTCGGAATGTTGACGAGCGTGGCGAGTTTGTCCTCAAATTCTGCGCGACTATTCGTAATGTAGTCTTTCAGGTTTCTATATAGTCCTGATGGATCAGTCATAATTCTCCGTTCATTTGTGGGTGAGTAATAGTTTCTTCATCTGAGCTGCGATTTTCGCATAACCTGGATCGTTAGCGACATTATGCAGTTCATCCGGGTCTTTGTCATAGTCATATAACTCCACGCCTTTGCGCCCTTCATCCCATTCGGTATAACGATAGCGTTCATTGCGCACACTGTAGCCCATAAAGAAACCGGATTGTGCATTGCCGCGCCGGGTTTGTGTGATGGCGGGCTTGTCCCATTTGGCCTTCGGGTTTTTGAGCAAAGGGCGAAGGCTGCGCCCTGCCAACTCGGTTGGCACACCCCTTAGGCCACTCAGCTCTGCGAAGGTGGGATAGAAGTCTACGGCTTCGACTGTTCGGCCTGATGCTTTCCCTTTGGCGGTAACGCCGGGGCCAGCAATGATCAGCGGCGTGCGCGCCGAACCTTCAAACAACGACTGTTTGTGCCATTGCCCATGTTGACCGAGCAGATAACCGTGATCACTCCAAAAAACCACAATGGTATTTTCCGCCAAGCCCAACCGCTCCAGCGCATCCAACAGCTTGCCGACTTGTGCGTCCAGAAATGTGATCGAAGCGTAGTAGGCCTGAATAGATTGCCGCTGCCCCAATTCATCCACGCCAAAATTCCAATCTGGTGTTTGCAGTGCAGCAGGCAAGAGCCGTTCTCGCTCGCCCGGGGTTTGCTGAAAAGCTTTGATTTTATCCAATGGGTACATGTCGAAATATTTCTTCGGCGCAATGTACGGGCAATGCGGGCGATAAAAGCCTGCTGCAATGAAAAACGGCTTGTCTTTGTTTTGTTCCAGCAGCTTGATCGTTTCGAGCGCGACCTTGCCATCAGTATGTTCCTCGTCAGGCGCAGGCGAAGCGTAGAAGGAAAGTGAAGCGCCAAGTCCCCGCTTTGGCGTCAGATTCGTTAACACTGCTTCTTCGACTTTGTCCACGCCACGTGGGTTCACCCGAACATTCCACGACGGCGCATCATCCAACCCGTCCGTGCCGATTTGCCCCGGATTGCCGTAGTGATAAATCTTCCCGACCCGCGCCGCGATATAGCCGTTCTTCTGAAACAACTGCGACATCGTGACGACATCGGGCAATGCTTCGCGGAAGTGTTTTTGCAGGTCATAAATCTTCGTCGTGTCAGGCCGTAGTCCGGTCATCATGGACGAACGGCTGGGCGAGCATAGCGGGAATTGACAATAGGCACGATCAAAGCGCACGCCGCGTTTCGCCAGCCGATCAATGTGCGGCGATTTCACCATCGGATGCCCATAACAACCAAGGTCGTTATTCAGGTCATCCGTTGAGATGAACAGCACGTTCGGTTTGCGCGGCTGTGCGAAGTTTGCTAATGACAGCAGTACGAGCAATAGGGAGAACAGTAGTATCTTCATTGACAGTGAGTCCTTTCGTTGCGAAGTTGTGCTGATCTCAAGTTGTCCAGTCTTCCAGCGCCAGGCCAGGAACATGCTCGAAATCCACTTTGTTGCGTGTAACGAGAATGCCACCAACCGCAAGCGTGATTGCGGCAATACTGAGGTCGTTGGTTCCAACGCGGATTTTTTGTGCTTTGAGTTGATCGAAGATCGCGGCTGCTTCTGGGGTGAACATTACTCGTTTCAGGCCAGCGTAAAAATCAAAGACCTCCCGCAATCGCTCATAGGCACGCGCACGGACAAGTCCGTCCGATGCGCGGCGACATTGCGACAGCCAGCCACCCAGCGCCTCTCCTACGGTAATCATCGTGGCTGCGACTGGGGCATCCGGCGGCAACGCATTCAGTCGCGCCAGGACATTCGGGTGTTTTCGGTACAGCATGTCGGCAATGTTGGTGTCGAGAATATAAACACTCATGCAGGTGGTTCGGCTTCGCGCTCCGCCTCTTCGCGTTGTCGTTGTTTTTCAGCGTCTAGGTCAGCCAGATATTGCTGATAGAGTTCATCGTGGTCGTCCATCGCGGGAGCATTGCGCACGGCATCGAGCCAGTCTTGCGCGGTTGAGAGTTCGTGCGTTTGGAGCGACGCTGCATTGAGGTTGATGGTTCTGACGACAACGTTGGATAACCAGGTTTCCGCCGCCATTTGTGCATTGACGACCGCTTCATCACACGTAGTTCCTTCCGCACTCAAGCCTGCCAGAGCGGGAATAACTGCGCGCCAATGTCCATTTTTCCGTTCGACTAACACAGGATATTTCATAAATCGAATCTCCTTTGATCTGCCGTGTGATTATAAGCCCAACGTCAATTGTTTTCACTTGAACCCGCTCGTGCAGCACCACATCGCTATTAACCACATAGCGCGACAGGGCGGGTTATATGCTATCGCGCGACCACGATATGATGCCTTACTTAGCCTATGGCGCGAGCCCGACGCGCCGCACCAACGCCACAAATCGCGGGTCAGCACGTAAGCCATCCAATCTGGGGTTAATTTTGAGGAGGACGACGCCGTATTCGCGGTCTTCAACCGCTCTTTGTAGCCGCGCGAGCGCCAGTTCCTTCTCACCCAACTGTGCAAAAAGATTTGCTATGTTCGAGTTGCCCACATATTTGCTCTTTTCCTGCTTCAGCAGGCGATCAAGTTGTTTTCGCCAGTAACCTTGCAGTCCACCAGCGGCAAAATCCGCCTTCAGCCTGGCGATGTCATCCGGCCCGGCTCCAGTGGCTTCTGCTTGCTTCAAACGTGTAGCGAAGGCTCTCTGCTCATCCCCCTTCATTTGATACGCTGAGAATATCCAGTTGTAACCAGGCCCCCAGTTTGGATTCAGTTCAATCACCTGTTGCGACTGCTCAATCGCCTCGTCATAACGGCGTGCGAAGTAAAACACCTGCGCAACATTTGCACTGATCCATAGGTCAGTCGGGTCAAGTTTTTCTGCCTCCCTGATTTCCGCAATCGCCTCCTCAAAACGTCCTAAATACGTCAGGTAAAACGCATAGGGATGATGGACATCGGCTGAGTTTGGATTGAGATCAAGCGCGCGGTTGAATTCCTGCTGAGCACCCTTGTAGTCCCATTCGCAGCTGAATTTGTAGGCGGCCAGGTGAGCGTGTGCTTCGGCAAGCTGGTCATCGAGCGCCAGTGCCTGATCGTAAGCCGCCTTTGCTTTCGGCATAACTTCTGTCGCTGGAGAATGTCCAAGCAAACTCAGAGAGGTATAGGTTTGCCCCAGCATCGCATGTGCGAGGGCAAACTGGGGGTCAAGGGCAATTGCTTGTTGCAAGTAGGTAATAGCTTTTACAACATTTTGGAGGTTGCGCGTATGCACCAAGTGGCGACTGTGTGCATAAAGCCGCCACGCCTCGGCGCTGTTGGTATACTGCTTCGACATTAACTGCTTTTCTGCCTCGCTCAGCGTCAACTTAAGTGCGTTGGTGACTTTGCCTGAAAGGGCGTCCTGAATAGCGAAAAGATCAGCCGTCGACTGGTCGAGCGTGTCCGCCCACAGCGTCGCGCCATCCGTCACGCGCAACAGTCGCAGCGTGAATCTGAATTTGTCGCCGGAACGTTGGTAACGACTGTCGAGCACTGCATCAACCTGCTGCTCACGGCCTGCGGCAAGCGGGTCTTGCTCCGGGCTCACATATTTTGCCACCGCGCTTTCGGAGCGCACGATCAATTGCCGCAAACTGCTGAGCCGCGTAATGAGCATACTGACCGTCCCCATTTCCATTGCCTCGTCCCGTTCGCCGGATTGGAGTGGGCGCGGTGGCAATACAGCAAGCTCTTTGATTGCCGCCGCCGGGTCACGCCCGAGACGGAAATCGTAAAGCGTCACCAGCAAGGCGATGAGCGCAACGGCGCAAGCGATTGCTGCCCATCGCCACCGCTGTCTTGGCGATTTCCCCATGGTTTTTAATGTGGCCAGTGCCTCCTCTACTTTTTTTGTTGGCTGCCTGTATTCTTCTAGCGCCACCTTCTCTCTGCTTTTCAACTTCGCTTCAATTTCCAATTCCTGCTTGAAGTCTTTCAGATCAAGCAGCAGGTCGTTGACGTGCTGATACCGCTGCTCTCGATCCTTGCGCAAGGCTTTACCGACGATGCGCTGTAATTCGGAAGGCACGTCAGTGAGCGGCGTAGGTTCACGATCCAACACGGCGGCGATTTGCTCGAAGATGTTCACGCCGTCAAACGGGCGTTGTCCGGCGACCATTTCGTACAGCACGACGCCGAGGCTGAAAATATCGGAGCGAGCATCTACCTTTTCGCCGCGCGCTTGTTCGGGCGACATATAATGCGCGGTTCCCTTCACCGTGCCAGGATCGGTTTCAGACCCGGAGGCGCAGCGGGTTGGGGCGAGAGCGCCAGCGTTGGATCGTCTTCGCCCAATCTCTCTTTCGCTTCTCTGTTCTCCGTTAGTTTTGCCAAGCCAAAATCCAACACCTTCACGATGCCGTCGGTGCGCAGCATGATGTTTTCGGGCTTGATGTCGCGGTGGATGATATTCGCGGCGTGCGCGGCGGATAAGGCCGTAGCGGTTTGAATCGCAATCTCAAGCGCGGCAGTCAAGCTCAGCTTTTCTTTGGCCAAGCGGTCACGCAGCGTTTGGCCTTCGATGAATTCGGTGGTGATGAAGTGTGTGTTATTCGTCGTGCTGATTTCGTGAATCGTGATGATGTTGGGATGATTGAGCGCGGACACGGCTTTGGCTTCCTGCTCGAAGCGGCGCAGGCGGTCGAGCTTGAAAGTGAATTCCAGCGGCAGGATTTTCAATGCGACGTTGCGTTCCAGCTTTTCATCACGTGCCAGATATACTTCACCCATTCCGCCCTTGCCCAGTGGGGAAAGGATTTCGTATTGGTTGAAGCGTGTGCCGGGGTTGAATTGCATGGGGTGTTTGCGGGGCTGGGGGCTGGGGATTAGGGGCTAGGCGTTTGCTTGACTTGGTCTCTCCCCAGCCCCCAGCCCCTAATCCCCCTTCCCGCTTCTTACTTCTTCATCGCTAATTTCAATGCCTGTGTTGTGACGTAATACTTCGCCAGCATATTCGGCACTTCCCAATCGGGCAGTTTGCCAGCTTCCAAAAACTTGAAATATTTGCCTGCGACTTGCGAGAAATGGGATTCGTGACCATCGCGGAATTTTTCGGGAATGACAATTTGCCAGCCGTCTTTCGTGTCTTTGAGCGCGATGCCTGCGAACTTGCCTTGCAACGCGTCAATCGTCTTTTTCAATTCTGCGCCGACGGCTTCTTTGTCTTTTGCGTTTGTCGGCGTGACATAAAGTTCCGGTTTGTAGTTTTCTTCTTTCCCTTGCTTAATCGTCGCGATGGCTTTCGTACCTTTCATTACCGAAAAATGCGTGTCGCCAGTGCCGACGGGCGCTTCGTAGTTCCATTCGACAGATACCTTGGAATGGACGCCTTTGGTTTTGAAGGTGAATTCGCCGTTGGAGAACAATGGCAAATTGCCTTTCGGATCGAGCTTGGATTTTAAGTAATCGGGGAACTCCGGCGCGTTCGTAGATTTTGCAAACTGCTCTTTGCTCACGGAAGTTGTCCATCGTCGCGCTTTGAGCAATTCCAAATCCGTCATTGCCATCGCTTGTTCGGGAAAGCATTCCCAGAAGATCAAATCTACGAGGTGCGTTGTCACATCCACGATGCCTTCGCCTTGTTGCGCGGTATCGTAAAACCAGGGAGGGCGAACCAGTTGGTTGCCCGAAACGATTTTAGACAAATGATGCACACTGATTTTCGTGACCGAAGGATCGTCGGGCGTGCCCTTCTGCAATTCACCAAACAGCGCGGGCGCGTTGGCGATTTCTTTTTGCAGCATCGTCGTGATTTCGTATCGTTCGGTCATGATGTCATAGAGCAAGACGTTCTTCGCTTTGGCGGAATCAAAAGCGGCTTTCAGGGTTTCATAGCCTGCTTCGTCAATGACCATTGGCTTGTCGGATAAGACATTCAAGCCCGCATCTACGCTTTTCTTGATGTAGTCAATTTTGTGTTGGTTATTGCCTGCGAGCACGACGACATTGCCGGGTTTTTCGCTCAGCATTTTTTCAACCGCGTCCGTGCCTTTATATATTTTTGTATACCATTGGGTTGGATTGGTGGCGCGTGTGTTGAAGCCTTCGATAAGTTTCAGATGTGCATTCAAATCAAAGCCGTCAGGCGCATAGATATGGACGGTCGGTGACACCAGATCGTTCATGGACTTCTGCACGAGCGCGGCGTGAAAGTGGCCAGGATCAAGCGTCATCAGTTTATATTTGGCAACAGAAGCGGGTTTGGCATCTTTCATGGCAAGTTTCGATGTGTCAGGCTGTGAATCGCACGCGGCGGTCAGGCACAGCCCAAGACTAAGGGCGAGAAAAAGTGTTCTGGTTTTCATCGGTATCATTTGGCTTTCAGCAATATGGAAAGTGAATTTATCATGCTTCAGTTTTCATTGTTAATCAGCGCGATAGTCGGGGGACGGTTCTCCTGAGAAAGAATGAAAACTGAAGCGTATAGAAAGAAAAATGGAAATGGATTAGAAGTTATCGCACCAGGCGTAAGCTTCGATGCAGGCCATTTCGCCTTCTTTGGTTCTTGGGTCTTTGACGCCATGTTCCATCCCGACGACGCCCTTGAAGCCTTTACTGTGAAGGTGCTTGAAGATGTTGCGATAGTTCATTTCGCCCGTCGTGGGTTCTTTGCGCCCAGGGTTATCGCCCGCCTGGAAGTAGGCAACTTCGTCATACGCCAGATCAATGTTCGGGATGATGTTTCCTTCGGTGATTTGCTGGTGATACATATCGTACAGAATTTTTACTGATGGTGAATTGCAGGCGCGGCAAATCAGATAGCCTTGCGAAATCGTCTTCAGAAACACTTTGGGATGGTTGATCCGCGTGTTCAGCGGCTCCATCACCATCACCAGTCCCGCCTTTTCGCAGATGTCGGCACAGCGGCGAAACATATCAATTACACTGGCGGTTTGATAATCAAAGTCCAGCCGTTCATCGTGACAGCCCGGCACGACCGTACACCATTTCGCGTTGCAGCGTTTGGCGATTTCGACGGCCTCGCGCATTTCTTTCAGGATTGGTTCGCGCAGTTGCGGTTTCCAGGTCGTGACCGCAAAGGTCGGGTTCTCAAAGTCTTTGGTTGCGACGAAGACACCCATCGTCATTTTCAGATCGGCGAGGCCGCGTCCGATTTTTTCCTGGTCAGCGATGGAGCGAGTTGGCATCCCGTTGTCTTCGATGGCATTGAAGCCCTGGTCTTTGAAGAACTGCAATTGGGTAATGAGATCATCGCCCGTGTGATTTTTGAACATGCCAAAATGTGGCGCGTAATTGAGCTTGAAATTGTGTTTCGGCGCAGTTGTGGCGGCGCTCAAGTTGATGTCGGTCAGTATTGTGGCAGCGGTCGCGGTGAGACCGGTGGCAATAAAATTTCTTCGGTTCATTTTCCCTCCAGATAGTTTGATAGGAATTGCTGCCGCTACAATAAATCGAATGGCAGGGGATTGGCAATAACGCGCGGAACGACTATCTTTCAGGTACGACAGGCGGCCCGCCTGTCACCGTCGTCGCAAACTAATTCAGACAGGCGAGCCGCCTGTCGTAGATTCAGGAGACCCTCATGCCCGTCAAAGAAGATTTTGCTAAATCGTTTGGCCAAGGTTGGATCAGCGGCTATCTGTCCGTCTTTTTCGGCGTTCTTTCGTTTATCGCCGTGCTTTGTTTCATGTTTCCGTCGTATCTGACGACGCCGGATTTGCGCAAAGCCTATCCGGTTGAAATCCTGCGCATCCTCCTGATGGTATTGTTGATTGCGTCATTTATTCTCGGCCTCATTAGCTTTTGGCTCAATCGGCAAAAGCGGTTAGCCGTAATCGGCCTCTTGTTTTCAGCGGCAGCGATTATGCTCGGCGGTTGGAACGTGCAAACAGGCGCAGTGCGTGAAAGCCCATTCCCTATTGGCTTGGATTGGCTCGTGCTGGATTTGGTGTTGCTAGCGGTAATTTTCATTCCGCTGGAAGCCCTGTTCCCGCAAAAAGTCGCAGCAATACACCTTGCACGGCGAATGGAAGACGGATTTTACCTACTTCGTCATCAGCCATTTGTTCGTGCAGGTTTTCGGCATCATCGCGCAGGCACCCGCGACGATATTGTTCGGCAAGCTCGGACTTAGCGGGTTTCACACCAGGGTGCAAGCGTTGCCGTTGGTCGTGCAATTTTTACTCGCGCTCTTTTGTAGTGACATGTTTCAATATTGGGCACATCGCGTGTTTCACGAAACCGAACGCTTGTGGAGGTTCCATTCGATTCATCACTCCACCATAGCGATGGATTGGTTAGCCGGATCGCGCACCCACTTCATAGATATGTTTGCCACACGAGCGATTTCGTTTATCCCTGTGTATTTGCTGGGTATCACGCCCGCTGCCTTTGCCATTTATATCGTAGTGATTTCATTTCACGCGGTGTTCATTCACGCGAATGTGAATTGGCGGTTTGGCTGGCTGAAGTATATTATTTCGACGCCGCAGTTTCATCATTGGCATCACACGTCCGACCCTGCGGCGTACAACAAAAACTACGCCGTTTTTTTCTCGTTTATTGATCGGATGTTTGGGACGTTTTATTTGCCGGGTAATAAATTCCCGAAAGAGTATGGTGTGAACATGCCTAAGTATCCAAAAGGGTTTTTGGCGCAGTTCTCGTATCCCTTTCGCACTAAGTAACGGCTGAGATGACGTGGGGCGAAACTGCCGCCAAGCCCGCTAAAGTTTAACGGTCAACGCGATAACAAAGTCGCTGCCCCCGCCCTCACGTCCATTGATTAGTTATAGGCCGCCGAAATCAGGCGCAACATAGGCTCCGGGTAAAAGGTTTTTCGCCTTTGTTTGCGTTACGCTGTCTGCCTCCGTAAAAATAACATCGGCTTCCGGCGCATAATCCAATAATGTTTGCCGACAGTTGCCGCACGGCGACAGAACAATAAAACCATTTCCGCGATTTGCCACGGCAATCACTGCCAGAATTTCTTTTTCCCCGGCACTCAAAGCGGCTCCCAAAGCGACCGGTTCGGCGCACACCCCGTATCCGCTCGATTCAATGTTGATCCCGGTGTAGATTCTGCCCGACGCGCAAAGAATGGCTGCGCCGACCGAATGTTTCACTGGATGAGCGTTCTTTTGTAAGACCTCAACGGCGGCGTCGAAAATCATTTTGTATTTTGTTTCAACTACGGAGTTGTTCATAAGTTCACACAATGCAGCTAACGCCCGGCATCACCCGCCGCGACGAGTCTTTGCCTTGCGGGCGTCTCGCGCATGAAAGCCGCGCTATTCGCGGTCGGGTGCCTGCGATTGTTAGGCGCGGCGCGGGACGCGCCCTTCCTTACGCATGTCATACTTGCGGCGTAGCGATATAACGCCATAAGTTTCTCCCTTAGCCTCTAGCATAGCCTTACTCGCATCTACATACGTTATTCTCATCTCCGTATCATACCAACGCGGAGTAGGAATGAAATCCATCACCTTTTCCACACTCGACAGGGACTCATCTACGAGAAACAACCCAAACAATTCATCCTCAAAATTGCCTCTAAAGGTTCTATCGGCACGAATGCCCCAACCCAACACCAAGTACTTTGGGATTTCAGTAAGCGTTGGGCGCATATCCACTATTCTGATGTGCGCAATATTAGCATTGCGTTTCTGAAACTCTGTTTTCAGTAGGGCGAGGATTGAGCAGCCATCGCTCGCCCGCGAAGACGATGCTGGTTGCCCGTATGTAACATTCGTGCCAATTGCAAAGAACAACATCAAAATTATTACGTTCCTTTTGAGCATATAACCTCCATCAAGATTGAGCGCCGAACGGCTGAGATGATGTAGGGCGAAACCGCCAACACGCAAGCTCAGGTTTAACGGACAACTTCGATAAGAAAATAGCTATTTCGCCCTCACGTCCATTGCTTTGTTAGCTGCGTTTTGCTTATTCACAGACGCTTTTTCCAAAGTCCAATTTATCATTGTGTCCAAGTATCCTGATGCATAGTGCGGTCTGTTTTTAATCTGGCGCGGCAGTTCAATTTGGTGGTCGGCTTTGGGAAATACCTTGACGGTGAAATCTTTTTTCCTCTCCTTCTTTATTCGTTCTAGCATAGCTGCGGTTTCCTGAACCGGAGTTTCTGGATCAGCTTCGCCCAATAAAGATAGAACAGGGATATTAAGCTTCTCAAAAATAGGCACAGGGTCGAAGTCAATATCTAACCCATAATTCATCCACGATGAATCCCAATTCGAATGTCGCATCACGGCGACGTGCCGATACCACGGTTCGTTTCTGACCTTTTGCACTTCCGCCTCCAGCTTCTCCCAACCTTTGCCGGTGCGAAGAATGTCGAACTGAAGATTCATCAATACCTTAACCTGCTCGCTTACTTCAAGAGAATACCCGGCATTTCTAACTCTGGTTACGCTCTTGTATGTTGCCAGTTGTGCCGGACCGACACCCGGACCGGATTTGAGGATGAGAAACGCGCCATCTTTTGAGCGAGAAGCTGCAAGCGGAGCAATCCATCCGCCCTGGCTGCCGCCCAACAAGCCGATTTGTTGAGGATTGATGTCATTACGACTTTTAAGCAGTTTAACTCCAGCTAGAGCATCGTCGGCTAAATCACTGAAACGCGACTGTCGCCAATTTCCCGTAGAAGAGCCTACACCGCGCTTATCATAAATCAGCGCGGCGATGCCATTACGAGCAAACAATGCAGCAAAGAAGCGGTAGCCTTCACGAGCTTCATGACCGTCGCCGTGAATGAAAACTACAGCCGGATGGGAACCTGACTTTGAAGGCAGATACAATGTCCCGGAGAGGACAACATCGCCGTTTTGGAAGCGCACCTCTTCTTTATGGTAGCTGAAACAACTACTGGAAAGAATTGAAAGTAGGAAAAAGATTACTAGCTTGTGCATCTCATCAAAATTTACGCGAGCGAAAGCCTCTAACGGCTGAGATGACGTGGGGCGAAACCGAATAGAAGCCCGCTAAAAGTAACCAAAAAACGTTGATAACAAAGTCGCTGTTTCGCCCTCACGTCCATTGATTTGTTGGACGGCGCGTTACACACCCCACAACTCCACTTTAGATAAAACAAATTTTTCTTTCTGACTGTCATATTTGAACTCCGTCTGACAGCCACCTTCTAACGCATAAAGAAATTTTTTCTTTGAAACGCTCACGTAATAATGCGAAAAATTTATCTTTAGAATTGCTCCTTCATTTCGCATCGGAAACATTTTGAAAACTGACAATCTTTGTCGAGTCTTCTTGTAGCGTTCTAATAATTCTCCGCCGGTCAAATACTCAATCTTAAAATCGCCAAATTGCGTCGGTAATTTTTCCGTTAGGTGAAGGTCGTATTCGACGATGCGGTTAAAAAACGTGCGCCCTGAACTTGCGATGTCGCCATACTCTTCAAACTCTTTCTTGACGCAAGCCGATAATGCAACGGCGTAAAGATTGTCTTCGTTTTGCGAAGCGGCTTTAGTTTGCGACAAAGCGTTATCAGCAAGAACGCCTAAGAATAACAGAATCAATGCAAACCGTTTTGCCATATTAAAAATTCGCCTCAGATTTAAGCGAAGCGTCACCGATTCTGGCGGCGAACCGAACCACAAAGGATTGACCACCAACATTTCATAGATGAGCCGCCCATTTGGATACTGGACGAAAACACGAAGAGCCACAAGACCAATTGTGCAATAAAGCTGCGAATCTTCATACTCTTAACTTACTCCTCATACACCTCAAGCTCACTAGAGTAAAGCCGTCCAACGATTGAGATGACGTGGGGCGAAACCGCCAACGCGCAACTCCGAGTCAAAGAAAGACCGTGATAAGAAAGTCGCTGTTTCGCCCTCACGTCCATTGAATTGTTCGGCGTGTTGTTATCCGAAGGAACGCTTCTTAAAATACGCGAAGCCTTTTTCGTCTACACCTCTCAGGTTAAGCGCCTTTTCTGCTTATTGGCATCGAGATATGCTGATGCGTAACTAACCACTTGCCGTCCGTATGGCGTAAGCAGAAAGTCGCACGCACCCAATCTACGTTTGGTCTGCTACCACACTCAATCAAACAGTGACCAAAAGCAACCTCATCGCCCGCCGTGATATTCAAGTCGTGAATCTCGAATAGCGATTCGCCTTCAGCCGAAGGTTGCCACTCGTCCCAACTTTTTCGATACGCTTCCGCACTTTCGTATTGTAACGGGGCTAAGACATCGAATATCAGAACATCGGATGCGTGGTTGGACAAAACCTCGTCGTTGTTTCCTTCGCGGGTTGCCTTTGCCCAGTCGTTTATTAGTTCGCGGATTTGAGTTTCATTCGATGTTTCGGTGTTTTCAGTTTTCATGGGGTTAAGAAGAACCGTTTTTTTAAGTCGCTGTTTTGCCACAAATCCATTGAATTATTATGTTGTGCCCTGTTATGTGACTTTTCCATCCCGCTTTTGATTCAATGTCTCTGATGAACATTAGCTTTAAAGTATACTGTGAACGGGCATAAATTGAACCAGGGATATACCGCCAAGGTACCAAGAAGCAGAGAGACAACGTACCTGATTTAATGAGCCTGCTTTGCGCCTTTGCTGCTTTGCGCCTTGGCGTTGAAAATGTTCAGATTGTGCCTGTGCGCAATATAGCGAGTATTGTCTACCGTTTATTTGCAGATAGCTTAGCGCCCATGTTAGCGAGAAATTGTTTTGCCTCTTTGATTTCGGGTCTGTCTCTGTCCGCCAGTCGGCACATCTCTACGAGCTTTTCATAATAAGACTTTGCTCTTTTTCGATCTGCCGCGAGTTTGGCGGCACGCGCCGCGCCGTAAAGTCCGTTAAAGCGATTGGGCGCGTTGCGAAGCGCGGTCTCAAACTCCTGTAAGGCGGCGGGCTGTTTAAGCTCGAGCAGAAGTTCGCCGAGCTGCTCGCGCACCGGAATAAGCGCGCCGGGCGTAACGGGATGTTTTTCGGTGGCGTCATCCAAATCAGCCGCCGCGCGCATCAGCCGGAGCGATTCTTCCGGTTTGCCTTCGGCGTGCGCCAACCAGGCGGCGGCAGCCTGCCGCTCAATCTCGACCTGTTTGCCCCAATCGTAACCGCCTTTGACTTCAGCGAGCGCCCGGCGAATGGCGGCTAATTTTTCAACTTCCAGACGCGCCGCGGTGATGTCGCCGGTGCGCGCTGCCCCGACCGCCCGTGCAAAGCGGATGTGCGCTTCAGCCCAGGGGAAGCTTTTCCAGGGGAATGTTTCCATATTTCCCGGCTGCAGAGGCAATTTGGCTGCCTCGTTCCATTGTCGCCGTTCGAGCGCATATCTGGCTGGAATAGCCGTGAAGGTATAAGCCACTTTGAAATTCGCCGGTTCGACTTTTCGTATCTTGTACAATTCATCAAGCACGCCCAGAGCCTTTTTGTCCTGCGCGCCCTGCAGATAGGCATACGCCAGATAGTCCATCGCGTGAAGCCGTTCGTCCCACGAGCCGGACATTTTGTTTCTCAGAGCGTAAGCCTCCGCCGATGACTTGGCGTCGAGATTCGACTGGATAGATTCCTGCCACAAACCAAGCCGCGTGAAAATATGCGAGGGCATATGCTGCGCGTGTGCCGAAGCGGGCGCGATCTTGGCGTAGCTCCGCGCGGCGGGCAATGCCAGTTCCGCCAGAGCGGGAAAATCGTAGCCGTGGATCAGATAATGTGTGACGCCCGGATGCTGCGGCTGACGCGCCAGAATGCCGTTCAATATCTGCGCGGCTTTTTTCTCGCTGGCGTAGCTCTTGTCGCCCGCCGTCATTCCCTTGGCGATAAGCGTCAGCGAATAGAAGACAGCCGCTTCATCGTCCGACGGGTATTGCTGGTAAAGCCTTTCCATCGCCGCGCCGTAGGCTGACGCGCGCGTCCGGTGATCGAGTTTGTCGGAGTCTTTGTAAAACTGATCTATCGCTGCGATGTAATCCCGCTCGCGCCCGGTCTGCCCGCTGACCGACTTAGCCTTTTCCAACGCCGCCGCTCCTTTCTGCAGTTCCGCCGCGCTCGACGGTGCCCAGATCGGATGGTAGTTGCTCATTGCGATGCCCCAGTAACCCATACCGCATTGCGGATCGCTGACGGTGACTTCGGCGAAAACCTTTTCAGCCTCTTCATACTCGAAAGAATGGAGCCACGCAACGCCTCGATTGAATTGCTTTTGAGCCTGGGCGTTACAGGAAACCAGAAAGTTAACCTGTCCGAGTTTCTCCGAGTCGCCGCTTTGATGTTGATGCAGATCTTGCGCCCAGGCAATCCGGGTATGACAGATAAAGGCTGCAAAAATTGTAGCGATTGACAGTATAGAGAACTGAAAAGTGCGTTTCATAGATTTGACTCCTTTCAGGAAATTTAAGTCCTAAGCGAGTTTATTTCAAATACGCGTAGCAATATAACGCTGGCCTTCAGCTGCGGCGCGCGATCAGCATTCAAGCTAACGGAACAAGACTACTTGAGAAAGATCCAATCGCGCCGTCAGCTACAAGACTATGTTATGCTTCGGCACTGCGTTGGGAATTCACCCTCAGCAATAAAGACATCATCCAGAAGAAAAGGAGACCATTGATAATTTGTGGCACTTTGCGTAGCCACCAGTTGGTGAATATCAATCGCTCGATCAGCGGCTGTGACAAACCATCACTGCTCAGTTGCACTTGAATCGGGAATTGAATGGCGACAGTTGAAACCCAGGGAATAAGTTGAAGCACGACCGCCAGCCAGATTGTCCACCGTGGGACAGGCGCTGGCCTAAACCACACGAGAAGCATTGTCAGTATGGTGGTGATGATCAGCGGAATTACCATGTAGCCTATAACCAATGGGCTAAGAGCTTGGTGGTATGCACGGAACTCGTTCGCTCCGATCAGACGCCACGTCGGGTAGTTGACGAAGCTTTCCACAAAGGACGCGCCCACACCGTAGAACACAAGCGCGAAGGCGATCAGGAAGAGCCAAGTAGATGTTTTAGATGATGCCTGCATTTTTGTCCCTACCTAAACTCGGAGAAGCCTAACGATTGAGATGACGTGGGGCGAAACCGCCGCCAAGCCCGTTAAAAGTAACCAAAGGACGCAGATAACAAAGTCGCTGTTTCGCCCTCACGTCCCTTGATTTGTTCGCTGTGTCGTTCATAGAAAACCATGCCTTACTTGACGCTAATTACAAGCGGCTTCGAGTCTGGCTCAATCCATTGGTTTCCTTCGTAATATTCAAAATGCGAATGTCTGCCGCTTTTTGAGTTTGTCTCAAAGTCGAGAAAAGATGCAAACGCTTCTAAACATTGCGGCAAACCTTCAATACAAAGTTCGTTAGTTTTGAGCGAAACTTTCGTCGGAAGCTGACTTTTGCGAACAATCAATTTTGTAAGAGCAAATTTATATGGCGTTGGATTTATTGAAGCGTCGCAATCAAAGGCAATTTGAGAAGCGTCGGTTTGGTCTAACGCCAAAATTTCCTTTCGCACCGATTGAAGTTCGTCAACCGTGCCTGAAAGCTCAAGTTCGTTTGGGTCTGAAAAACGTATTTCAAGCATCATCGTTTGGGCAACCAAGAAACAGCGAACAACCCGTTCACCGGGCGCGCGCAAACCCGTCGTTATTCACCACAACGCACGTGGCGCGCGCTACGGCGCAATGGATGTTAGATGTTTGTTTATTGATATTTTTGATGCTCTCGCTCATACACACTATTAACTTTTTCCTCTAAATTACGAAGGCGTGTTTCACCACCTGGTGTGTATTTCTTATACATTTCACGTACTTCGGGCTTCTCTAGCATGCTTTTGATTATTCCTGCATATACAGGTTTAGTTGCCAAGTGAACCTCTTCTGCATCTTCAATAAGTGCGGCTTTCCACATTGCAAAAACCACCCGCGCGCTCTCGTCTTTCGGTGGTGCTTGTGCTTGAGTTGCCATTATTTGGTTATACACTCCCGCCAAGTACGCCCACTGGGAGGCGAAGCGAGTATAAAGAGCAGCGTAGCTTGCGGCAAAAATCGTTCCAAACCAAGGGATCGTATCGGCGATAATTTTTTGAAATTCACCTAAATTAAATGTCCACCATATTTTATTGGGAGAGATCGCCTCCTTTAGAAAAATTATAGAAGTGTAAACGACAATCGTAACCCATATTGACCTAAGTAAAACCACTGTCCCGCTATTTGGACAATGCTTTAATATCTTCTCGCCCGAACATAGTGCGAGAAATGTTCCTAGCCTATCCCAACCATTTTTCTTGTATTTAGGTGAGGTATCCTTTCTTTCAACAGTAGTAACCTCTGCGACTGGGGGTGGTATTTTGTCAGGAGATATTTCCATACTTAAATCGAGACATCTAACGAAAAGTTAACCGTGCCGCGCCTGTAGTTTTGCCAGCAACCACAATCATCGTTGGCGCGGCTATGGTTGAACGAATGTTAGCCTGATATTGGCGTATGACTAAATATTACAAAAAGTAAGGCAATTAATTGAATAGCAAAAATTGATAGATAGAAAATATTAAGCTTATTTGCCGCCCGCATATTGAGTGATAAATGGCTTTGTTCTCGTATTTTTTTGGCAAGGGCAATTGCTGGCACTTTATCTATAAGATCAGTTTCGATTATTTCACCTTGATGGACAGCGCCTCTTAAAAGTTCGTGATACCAGAATCTATCCATCAAATAAAATGCAAACCACACAATGATCGAAATCGCAAAAAAGATAGCTGTTGTAGGAACTTCACTTTTAAAAATAAAGACAATCCCACCAAATTTGAAAGCAGCGGCAGCCGCACCTAATAATGCACCAAGCACAGTTACAGCCACAGTTCTTAATCGAAGGCATAAATCGTTGAAATGCATTTGGACATCAACAACTTTTTTCCAAATATCAACCGTGACTTCAATGTCTATTTCTTTATCTTCTTTGATATTGTCCATTCGATAATTTGATAAGTAAGGCTAACGACGAATTGACCGGGCGCGCGCTGGACGCACTCGAAAGTCACAACCATCGGGCGCGCGCTCCGGTCGAATGATTGTTAGGTGATGGTGGCATTCATGAAACCCCTTGGCGACGCGCAGCCGCACCGCTGAATCAGCAGCTCGCCGATTGTCCCGCGCAAGCTTGTCTGAAATCTGAAGCATCCTTCCGCCTAATGAACCCGCTGTCTTTTCTCCACCGACATAACATGTAATTAGACCGCCACTAGGTTGCCTTATCAGTAGATCGCACGATCTACTGATAATCACTTTAATCTATTTGAATGACTATCTGTAGATCGTCATTCCTCTTCTGATTCAACAGCTTCCTTCAATAGTTTCAATCGGTGTTTTCTTTCGTCGCCCGCATTTGTTCGTCGTGACGCGATTCGGATGCAGGCGCCTTCGGCTTTTTCGGTGAACGGGGCGGAATATAGCATCGTGGGCAAACGCTGTGCAACAGGGTTTTACTACGTGTGATTTGCGAAAGACTACGCCGATTTACTAACGCTATCATTTGGGAGAGCGAAACAATTGGGTTTACAATGACGGCGCTGAAGAGCAAGTGAGTTAAACTATGCCTCAATATGACGCGCACTATGAAATAGTCAAACGCGCGCTGGAAAAAGACGCTGGACGATTACCGATAATCCATTCACGATCTATGTTGGGAAAACACCGCTCTATACGGATCTGGGCGCAGAGAAAAATGCCCTCGCTATCGCTCCTTATTGCAAAAAGTGATTGAGATGCATGCGGCCCTGAAGCCCCGCAATCACAAGCTGGATTCTCTGGCGATTGCCGACACAAACACGGAAAACTATTTGATGATGGATATTGGTAATGACGAGCTTGGTCGAGTAGCTGATGTCATTATTCATCTGTGTTTGCGGGAGGATGGCAAAGTGTTGATTAAACTCGATGGCATTGAATATGACGTCGCACACGATTTGATCGAGGCTGGCCTAGCCAAAGAAGACATCTTGCTGAATATGTACGCCACGCCGCGCCCGTTGGTCGAACTGCTCGCAGCGTAGCGCGTCCTGTTTCACTCAATTGCAAATGGATAAAACCGAATCCACCATTGCCGTCATCGCCTTCGCCGCCTTCTTCCTGAGTATCCTGCTGGAATGGTGGTATTGGCGCAGTCGCGGCGAGCGCAAATACCTCTTGAAAGATACTGCAGCGAATTACGCACTCGTGTTTATGCAGGTTGCGTTCGATATTCTTGGCAAAGCGTTATTCGTCATTCTCGCGTTGGAATGGATTCGCCAGCATGGATTGCATCTCATCACTCAAGAATCGCACTACAGTTGGTGGGGCATCCTGCTTTGTTTTGTGGGCGTAGACTTGGGCTATTACTGGTATCACCGGATGAGCCATCGCGTGCGGGCCTTGTGGGCGATTCACGTCACGCATCATTCGTCCGAGATAATGAACTTTTCGACGGCACTGCGGCAACCCGTGTTGGAGCATTTGATTGACTGGCTGTGGTTTGTGCCGCTCGCGTTCGTCGGCTTTTCGGCGAAGCTGATTTTGTTGTGTTACGGCTTCAATTTGATCTACCAGTTCTTCATTCACACCGAAGTCGTCTACAAGTTTCCGCGCTGGATTGAATGGATATTCAATACGCCGTCGCATCATCGCGTGCATCACGGGACGAATGCTGAATACCTTGATCGCAATTACGCGGGCGTTTTTATTGTTTGGGATCGAATGTTCGGTTCATTTGTCGAGGAAAACGCGCCCGTCAGATACGGCATTTTGCATCCAGTGCATTCGTACAATCCGCTGTTTCTGGCGTTTCATTTGTGGGCGGACATCGGGCGCGATGTCATCCGGCCTTCATCATTGTGGATCAAGCTGAAACACCTCTTCGCGCCGCCGGGTTGGCCGGAAGAATATCGTTTGTCACACCCCCGACCCTCTCCATAATGAAAGCCATCTTTGTGCCGACTTACATTTGCTGGTCTCCAAGTCACAACCGCCGTGGAAGCTTATTCTGAAGTTCCACGGCGGTCTTGGCATCCATCCTCACGGATTCGATTTAGTACGTGACCTTCAGTGCGAACTGCCAACTGCGCGCCGCCGATTGCGTGCCCGTAATGCGCCCGAAGTTGGTGTCGGTCGGGTTCGTATTCGGCGTGCTGAAATTGACGTGGTTGAAGGCATTGAAGGCCTCGCCGCGCAAGCTCGCATTGATGCGTTCGGTGATGATGAATTTCTTGCTCAGCGAGAAATCCCACCGTTGCTGATCGTCGCCGCGCAAGCCGTGGAAGCGCAGCGGGAACGTGCGAATATTGCTTGCCAATTGCTGCGCCGCATTCTTGTTGAAGCCCGCATCGGTATTGAACCAGCGATCTACGTCGCGTTGATTTTTGGGCAGCACGATGTTCTTGATGTCGCCGGTGAAGATCACATTGCCAAAACCGATAGGCGGCCCGGATTGGCGCTGCATCACATACGCGATTTGCCAGCCGCCAATGACGGTGTCCGCCCAGCGCGGTAAGTCGCTGGCGAACTTGCGCCCTTTGCCGAACGGAAATTCGACGATGCCGCTGGCCGTGACGCGATGCGTTCGATCACCACTGCTGATCGTTTCGTATGGCAGCGCATCACCCGCGTTCAGGAATTCGGTCGCGTCCATCTGCTTCGACCAGGTGTAAGCAATTTGGAACGTCAAGCCTTTGGCAAAGCGTTTCTCAATCTTCGATTGCAGCGAGTGATACCACGAATAACCGATGGGTTCTTCGACGTTGACTGTGCTGAAATGTGGATAAGGCCGCAGTAACTGTTCGCGCGAGATATTCGCGCCGAAGATCGAATTCAACCCGCGAAACGGATTTGGGAATTGCTGCGACAGAGAGTTGATTGTCGTCTGATCGCGCGTCGCCAGCGTACTCAAGAGACGATTCGGCGTCGCGTTGTAATTGCGCGACACTGCCAGCCGCGTGCCACGATTGGCCACATACGCCGAATCAAGCACGAAGCCGAACGGCAATTCGTACTGAATGCCCAATGACCAGCGTTGCGCGTACGCCTGCCTCAAGTTCGGATCGAAGAAAGATACCGCCTGTCCGATGTTGGTCAGTAATCCGGCACTTGATCCCGGCGGCGGGATCAAGCCATTCGGGAACGGATTGGCAAAGGTCGCCACGTAAGTTTGCCCATTGTCGAGCGAAGCCTGAATCGGTGTGCTTTGCGAAAAGCCGGTTTGAATCGGCGCAGTCGTGTTGACGCCCAGCGTGTCATAAAACAAACCGTAGCCGCCCCGCACCACAAGCTTATCGAATGGCTGCCAGGCTAGCCCGAAGCGCGGGAGGAAGTTATTCCTTTCGCCTTTGAACGGGCTGCGTCCATTGCCGCCTTGATTCACGTATTGCAAACCACCGAGCACGCGAAACTGTGCGGCAGGCAATTCAGGAATCGGGTTACGCGCATAATTGGCCTGCGCCGCCGCTTCGAGCGGATTGGATTGACCAAACGCAAAGCCCGAAACCAGACGGTCGAAGCGTTCGGTGATCGGCGTTTCGAGTTCATAACGCAAGCCGAGATTCAACGTCAGCTTCGGCGCAATCTTGAAAGTCATCTTGCAGGAAAAAGCCGAAGAATCTGTCCTGTGCCGCAAAGCTGGCGCTGCGCGACATCGAACCTGCCGGAATGCCCAACAGAAACGCGCCTAAATCCTGTCCAATCGGAGCGGCTGCGGCGCTGTCTAACGGCCCGCGCAGGAACACTGCTGACGTAGCGAAATTGAACTCCGGCGCAACGTCGGCTGGGAAGCGATTGCCAAATGAACGATAAAAGCGCACATCCGCGCCGAACCGCGTGTTGTGCTTGCCCAAGAGCCAGGTGTTCGTGTTGGCAAAGCTGTGAATCAAACCAGTGTTTGTCCCATCGCCCGATTCCCACGGCGACAACGTGGCGAAGCTGCCCAACTGAATGCGCGGCACGACCGCCGCAGTTTTGTCCACCAACTGATTGACCAAATTCGACGAGAAGCCGAGCGCGTTCAAATCAGTGCCCTGGCTAAAGCGCTTTTCGGGGAATTTTTGATAGGTGATGCCGTAGCGCACATTCGTCACAAACGTCGGGCTGAACGAATACACATCATCCAGCGCCAATCCTGCGTTGTTACGGTTGAGTTGAATGCCGTTGACGTCCGGCGAAAAAAACGTGTTGCCGGTCAGGCCTTTCTTTTCGGTCCAGGTATCGTAATGCACGCGCGCGAACATGCGATGCTTTTCGCTGAAGGCGTGATCTACGCGCGCCATATAGACATCGTAGCTTTCGAGAATCTTATACGCTTGAAAGTGATTGTTGCGCCCGTCGGCGAGTCCGGCCTGATTGGGCAGCGGATAAAAGCTGAGAATCTTGAGTGCGACCGGATTCAATAAATTGGTCGGGATGATGTTGTTCAGGAATGGATCGCGTTGGAAGCGGCCTGCCGTTGCGGCGGGGCGCGTCGTAAACGGATTATAAAGCTGAAAGGTCGAACCATTGGGCAGCTTCAACAAGTCAGAAAAATCACCTTGTCGTTGTTTGGCCGTCGGAACCGTCGCGGTCAAGCTGCCCGAATCGCTCCAGCGATTGCTTTCCCACGCGAAGTACCAAAACGTTTTGTCGCTCCCGTTATAAAGTTTCGGCAACATCACCGGGCCGCCCGCCGACGCACCGAAGCGGTGATCACCGAATGAAGTGCGCTTCGTATTGTTTTTATTGTTGAAAAAATTAGCCGCGTCCAAAAAGCTGTTGCGTTCCCACCAATGCAATTCGCCGTGCAATCCACTGCCGCCGCTCGCGGTGTTGACGTTCGTCAGTGCGCCGATGGTATGGCCCACAGTAGCGTCATACGAAGAGGTTTGAATCTTGAATTCCTTGACCGAATACACGGGCGGGCTGAACGCAACGCGCGATTGCCCATTGCCCACCGGAAAGTTGTTCGGGATACCGTCAATCGTGAAGTCGTTGTTGAATTGCCCATTGCCGTCAGAGGAAAATTGCGACGGCGCATTGTTGAATCCGGCCTTGCGCAAACGCATATCGGTAGAGTTGACAACGCCCGTAGCGATCAAAGTCAGTTCCATCGGATTGCCTGCAAAGAGAGGTAATTCCTGCACGCGGCGCTCGTCTATGATCTGACCGAGCGAAGACCCAGCGGTGTCGAGCAAGGGCGTAGAGGCGCTCACTTCGACCGCTTCGGTGACTTCGCCCGCCTGCATTCCGACATTCAACTCGACAGTTTCCGCAACGCGCACTTCGACGCCGGTTTGCACGAATCGTTTGAAGCCAGTTTTTTCCGCAGTTACGCGGTATACGCCAGGCAAGAGGAAGGGCGCGCTGAAACGGCCTTCGTCATTGGTCGTGGCCGTGGTCGTGACATTGGTGGCCGTGTTGTTGATTTCGACTTTGACGCCAGGCACGACTGCGCCGGACGCATCGGCGACACGTCCCAGGATAGTGCCGCGCGATTCCTGGCCCAGGGCCAGCGTTATACTCAACGAGAGCCACAGCACTGCAGTTGCACATCGGAATAGGTATTTGGTTGATTCTTTTGGTTTCATTGGAACTCCTTGGAGATATTTATAGCCTTCGCGCTGACACGATAAAATGGGACGTTCATTCCATAATAATTTCAGCGTAATCACATCACCAAACAATTCTTCCGTCAATGTCTATCAGCCACTTCCACTTTGAATTTGTCGGAAATAATGAAGCTGAAAACAGCGAGTGCATGATTGCGCGGCCTAACGCTTTGACTTTCCTGGTGAGAATCGCAACAATCTGCCCGCTCGCGCTCGGGCCGGATAACCGCTTGTGCGCGCCCGCAAGATTTTTTCATAATGGGAGTAAGTCATGATTACTGGTGAATTGGAATTTGATGCCAAAGCCAAACTCGGTGAAGGGCCGTGCTGGGATGCGCGGAACAAGTTGCTTTACTGGGTAGATATTGAACGCTATAAACTTCATATCTATAACCCGGCGACTAAAACCGACCGCGCGATCAATGTCGGACAGCACATTGGCGCAGCCGTCGTGCGACAATCGGGTGGCCTGCTCGTTGCCTTGCGCGAAGGGTTCTTTCATCTTGATCCGACCACGGAACAACTCACGCACATCACTGATCCTGAACCGGAATGTCCCGACAACCGCTTCAATGACGGCAAATGTGATCCGGCGGGACGTTTCTGGGCGGGCACGATGCACTTGCCGGAAACCAAAATGAATTGCGGACATCTGTACTGCCTCGACACGGATTTGAGCGTGCGACGACGCGTGGATGATGTTTCCATCTCCAATGGCCTGGCCTGGAGCGCGGATGCCAAGACGATGTATTTCGTGGATTCGCCCACGCGGCAATGCGTTGCGTTCGATTACGACAAAGCTTCGGGTGGCATCACCAATCGTCGTGTCGTCGTGGAAATTCCTGAAGGCGCGGGCTGGCCGGATGGGATGACGATTGATGCCGAAGGCATGCTGTGGATCGCGCTGTGGGATGGCTGGCGCGTCGCCCGCTATAATCCGCACACTGGCGCGTTGCTGGATGAAATCAAGTTGCCCGTCGCGCGTCCAACTTCGGCGGTGTTTGGCGGTGATAACTTGGAAACACTGTACATCACCTCCGCTAGTACGCGTTTATCTGATGATGCTTTAGCGGAACAACCGCTGGCAGGCAGTATTTTTAAAGCCAAGCCTGGTGTGCGCGGCACGCCCACCATCGAGTTTGCCGGATGAGCGAAGAGTTGATCCGATTGTCGAAGCTGATGGCCGCGCGTGGGATTTGTTCACGCCGCGAAGCCGACAGCTACATCGAGCGCGGCTTGGTCTTAGTGGATGGCGAAGTCGTCAATCAACTGGGCACAAAAGTTTTGCCTTCCGTCAACATCGTCTTGGCACGCCAAGCGCGCAAACAACAAACCTCACTGATTACGATCATCCTCAACAAACCGATTGGCTATGTTTCTGCGCAACCGGAACCGGGCTACACACCCGCGATCACGCTTCTCACGCAAGAAAACAGCTTTGGTGCGCAAAACCTGAAGCCGGAATATCTGAAAGGCTTGGCCGTCGCGGGGCGTTTGGATATTGATTCGCAGGGGCTTCTGCTTTTCACCCAAGATGGACGCATTGCCAAACAAATCGTAGGAGAAAATTCTGGGGTCGAAAAAGAATATCTGGTGCGCGTGAATGGCGATTTGTCGGAGGCGGAAGTGCAACTCCTGCGGCACGGCTTGCAACTGGACGGCAAGCCCCTCAAGCCCGCGCGCGTGGAATGGCTCAATCGTGAGCAACTGCGCTTTGTGCTGATTGAAGGCCGCAAGCGGCAGATTCGTCGGATGTGTGATTTGGTCGGGTTGAAAGTGTTAGGCTTGAAACGTGTGCGGATTGGCAAACTCAGGCTGGGGAATTTGCCAGAGGGAAAATGGCGCTTCCTCCAGCCTGATGAAAGCATCGTTTGAATTACGGCTCGATTATGCTCACGCGAGGATATTTTTTCAGCAAGCCGTCTTCGCGCATAACTTTTTCGATTTCTTCCATTTCCATCGGCATATAATCGGAAACGATCTCAGCGCCTTTGTCGGTGATGATGAGCAAATCTTCCATCCGAATATAGATTGGTTCTTCGGGCATGGCTAAGGCAGGCTCAATCGTGAAGACCAGCCCCGCTCGCAACCTGCCATCGTACTCGCCAACATCCTGCGTGGACATCCCAACCCAATGTCCCAGGCGACCACGTTTAGCCGTATTCGTGATAGCTGGCGACAAAGCGGCGCGCGGCAAATTCTTCCGGGGGAAATCACTGGTGAAATAGGGAATATCTTGTGCCATTGCCGTGAAAGAAATCACCAGCAGTAAAGAGAATACATATCAAATGTGCCGCTTTCATTTGTATTGCTCCCGCTATGAAATATGGTTTTAAATGTTGGTAGGAAAAGTAACGCAGTTGGCTGAATTTGACTATCTTGGTCAAGAAATTGATTCCCGATCAGAACCCCGGAGGGGTGCCAAGAAATTAGCCCAGGGTGCAACCCTGAGGATGGTCTGTCGCCCCGCTGGGGCTTGAGTGGGTATTGGTCTTGTTCCCCGGATTCCATCCGGGGCTAATGTCTCGCCATCCCGCCGGGACTTTCTGCGGAAATTCTTTTTTCTTAAAAGCTATATCATACGCCCGAAAAAAAGGGCTGCTGGCGAAGGCGCTCAACAGCCCCTGAATGTATGAGTAGAGGAAATTGGAAAGATAACTGCGGGCGACAAGCACAAAAAATGGTCGCATGAACTAAACGCCGCTTGGCTTGGTTCTGTGACAGGGTGGGGAAAGAAAATTTGACCAAAGGTCAGGCGAGTTTTGTGATGCCTTGACCAGGGGTCGAAACCATAATCGCCCCTTCAGCCAGTGCTTGACGATTTTGCGGTGTATAGAATGTTGCTTGCACGTGCTGAATCATGGCGGCAACATTCTCGGTTGTCGTCAATGCCAGTATGTTGCCGCCAAACCCTCCGCCAATAAGTCGCGCACCGAAAACCTGCGGAGCAGTGCGAATGATTGCATACAATTGATCCACTTGTGGTGTGCTGACTTCATAAAGATCGCGCAAGCTCGCATGCGATTGGTTGAGCAATTTGCCTAAGGCCAGCATCGTGGCCTGGCTCTGGCCGACATGGCGCAGGAGCTTTACTGCCTGCTGCACCCGTTGGACTTCGCCCCAGTGATGGAAGGCGCGAGGGCGAAGCTTGAGCAGATGCTGGCTGCGTTCCTGCACCAGAGCGGGAAAGGCGAGCAGGCATTGCTGATAGACTTCAGGATAGTCTCGCCGTATTTCAGCCAGCAGGATGGTTTCCGGCAGTTTGGTCAGTACTGTGGCAATAGCGTCGTGCGACTGCAACGCCTGCTCCCATTCGTGGGCAAAATGCCGCGCCAGGACGGCTGGGAGCAATAAGCGCGACACGGCGGCGCGTTCGTTATATGCAAGTAGCACTTCGCGGCCTTTGTCCGCCGCGTGCGAAAAGAATGTGACCCAACGTAAGCCATCGTCGGGCAACGGAATCAATTCCGCCTGCTTGTCAGCGTAGCGCAGATGTACGGCGTGCTGACGTGCAGCCAGGCAAATCGTCGTGTGATCCAACGCTCCACCGCGTGTGCCAACGTACCACTCCGCTTGGGCAGAATCCTGTGCCAGTTGCGCCGCTGTGAAAGCCAGTTCATTGACCTCACGAAAGGCAACCCCGGCTAATACCACTAAAGCCGACGACGACGACGAACCGCCTTGTGGCGGAATGCCCGATGCGATCACGAAATCAAAGCCCCGCGCCGAGAGCAGCCGGGCCTGTTGTTGCGCAAAGAAGACCGCGCCCTTCACATAATTGCTCCAATGGGGCGGAGGCTGCGACTGGCGGTAGAGGTAATCTAGCCAGGTCTGATTTTGTTTGGCTAAACCTTCCTGCACGGCAAAACTGAAAGGAGCAAATTTCTCATTCACAGATGCGCCACGCACGACACCGCTGTCATTGGCGCGATACAGCATCACCATCTCGTGTTCGTGGCTGGCGAAGGGGAGAGAAGCCGTCGGCAGATAGGAAACGTAATCAATATGCTCGCCCAAAATGTTGATGCGTGCCGGAGCGCGCCACGCAGTCACTTCCCCAGGGCCGTAAAGCTTATGAAAGAGTGTGAGTGGTTGGATGAGTTGGTTTGTCAGCGCGTGTTCCATAGCGAATTCAGGCCTGGGCAACCTTAACGCATTGTATGTTCGCGCGTCGAGCGATAGAGTAAGTCGCAGTTCATTTCTGGGACTTGCTAATCCCAAAACCGAACAGATGATCGTGCGCCGTTGCTGAACAAAAAACCTTAAGATTAACTATCAGGCATTTTAGCTATGTGGCATAGCATTTGGATAACATAGCCGGTGCGTTCTAAGAGATGACTTATGAAACTCATACATATCAAACACGGCGTGCTTGTGTTTGCCCTGGGCTTGTCTGTTACTTTTTTGCCGCCCCAGCGGGCCGCTAATTCGCAAACTACTCCGCCGGCGGAAAAGACGATTGACCAAACTCATAAGGATATTCAGGTGTTGAAGGGGCTGCCGGATGCGCAGCTTACGCAGATCATGAATTACTTCAATGCGGCGCTCGGCGTGCAATGCACCTTCTGCCACGTGCGTGAAAACAACGCGATGGCGTTCGACAAAGATCACGAACATAAAACTATCGCACGCGAAATGATCAAGATGGTGCAGGACATCAACCAAAAAGATTTCAAAGGCAGAAACGTAGTTTCCTGTTACACCTGTCATCAAGGCCACCCGATGCCTGCGGCAGTACCTGCATTCCCCTTGCCCGCATCGGCTGGCCCTGCTGGCCCGCGACCGCCCGGCGCGCTAGGCACTGCACTTGGCTCTGCGCCTCCGGCTGCCGCTGCTCCGGCACCAACGGCGGAGCAGGTTTGGGACAAATACATGCAAGCGGTAGGCGGTAAAGAAGCGATTGCCAAGCTGAAGACTCGGATGGTTAAAGGTTCATTCGATATGGGGAATGGACGAGTGATGGAGTTGGAAATTACGACTGAAGCCGGGCAGATTCATTCGCTGCTGAAATCGCCGCAGGGCGAGATGGTCGGCGCTTTTAATGGCACCAGCGGTTGGACGAAAAACGCGCGGGGGCAAGGCGTAATGAATCGCAACGATGTGGCGAATGCCAATGCATTGCTCGAAAACCTGGCTGTCATCAAAATCGCCGAGCCATATCCGAAGCTGACATTAAGTGGACGCAAAGCGAAGGTCGGCGAGCGCGAGGCGTTTGTCTTGCGTGGCACACGTGCTGGCAAAGCATTGACGTTGTACTTTGACGTCGAAAGCGGTTTGTTATTGCGCAAGCACGAAGTCTCTCCGCTCTTGGTGGGCGGTATCCCGGAACAGGTGGATTATGAAGATTACCGCGAAGTGGATGGCGTCAAATTGCCGATGACGATTCGCACATATTCTGTCATTGGTAACAACTCCGGGACGCGCAAGCTGACCGAAGTGAAACATAATGTGGGTATTGATAGCGCGCTCTTTAGTGCGCCGAAATAGGCTCAAAGCGGTTAGCTCTTAGCTTTTCGCCAGACATCTTTCAGGGTTAATCGCTGATCGCTAAAGGCTAACCGCTCCAATAACTATGATTACACTACGAAACATCGAACGTTACTACGAACACGGTGCCACGAAAACCTGGGTGCTCCGCCGCGTCAGCGCGGACATTAAAGAAGGCGAATTTATTTCGATCATGGGGCCGTCGGGCGCGGGGAAGTCTACGCTGCTGCATATTCTGGGCATGCACGATAACGCGTGGCTCGGCGAATATTATTTCCTGGATCAAGCTGTGCATAAGCTCAAACCGAAAGACCGCGCCACGCTCCGCAATCAGCAAATCGGCTTTGTGTTTCAGAGCTATCATTTGCTGGATCACCTGACAGTCTACGAAAACCTCGAAATCCCGCTCTCCTACCGCGACTACAAAAAAGCCGAACGCGAAGCCATTGTCGGCGACGTGCTGGATCGGTTTGGTATCGTCGGCAAAAAAGATTTGTATCCGACACAGCTTTCCGGTGGGCAACAGCAATTGATTGGCGTCGCCCGCGCCGTAATTGCGAGTCCGAAGCTGATTCTGGCCGATGAACCGACAGGCAATTTGCACTCGGCGCAGGGCAAAGAAATTATGGAGTTGTTCAAGAAGCTCAACGAGGCTGGCACGACGATTATTCAGGTAACGCATTCGGAGGCGAATGCGGAATACAGCAATCGCATCATCAAGCTGGCCGATGGTTGGGTGGTAAATGAGTAACCTGATGTGCCTTACACACACGATTTGTGATGAATCCATTTAGTCCGAAAATCCTCATAGCTGATGACCAGCGCGACGTTTTAGAAGCATTACGCTTACTGCTTAAAGCGGAAGGCTGGAAAATCGAAGACGCGACTTCGCCTTCCAAGGTTCTTTCCCTGCTTGCCGAGCAGGAATTTGATGTGGCGCTGATTGATCTGAATTACGCGCGCGATACGACTTCGGGCAAAGAAGGGCTGGAGCTGATGTCGAAGCTCACGGAACTTGATAGTTCCTTGCCCATTGTCGTGATGACGGCCTGGGGCAGTGTTGATGTGGCTGTTGAGGCGATGCGACGCGGCGCGCGCGACTTCATTCAAAAGCCCTGGGAAAATGCGCGCTTACTTTCGATCCTCCGCACCCAGGCTGAACTCAGTCGCGCATTACGCCAAGGCCAACGCCTCGCGGCGGAAAACGAAATGCTACGCGCCGAACGCGGGCCAACAATGATCGCCGAATCGCCAGCGATGCAGCCCGTCTTGGAAATGGTCGCGCGCGTTGCGCCTTCGGATGCGAACGTGTTGATTACCGGCGAAAACGGAACGGGTAAAGGCGTGGTTGCACGTGCCTTACACATTGCTTCCAATCGAGCGCATAAACCACTGGTGACGGTGAATATTGGCGGCTTGTCAGAAGGCGTGTTTGAGAGCGAATTGTTTGGACACGTCAAAGGCGCGTTCACGGATGCCAAAACGGATCGCGTCGGGCGCTTTGAGTTGGCCGATGGCGGTACCTTGTTTTTGGATGAGATTGCGAATGTGCCGCTGTCGCAACAACCGAAAATGTTGCGCGTGCTGGAAACGGGTGAGTTCGAGCGAGTCGGCTCTTCCAAGACGCGCAAAGTGAACGCTCGCATTATTTCTGCGACCAATGCTGAACTCAAGAAAGAGGTCGAAAGTGGTCATTTCCGGCGCGATCTATTGTTTCGTCTGAATACGATTGAAATTCACCTGCCGCCGTTGCGCGAACGCCGCGAGGATATTTCGCCGCTGGCTCGTCATTTTCTCTGGCAACAACTGCAACGCTATCGTAAAACGGTGGAAGGCTTCGATACGGGGGCGATGCAGGCGATGCTGAAATACGATTGGCCGGGCAACGTGCGGGAACTGGAACATACGATTGAACGCGCGGTGCTGATGACGAGCGGCACGACGATCCGCGCGGTTGATTTAGGGTTGCGAACGTCCTCCGAGAGTCCTGCCAGTATCGAAGACCTGAGCTTGGAAGAAGTCGAAGCTTTGCTCATCAAGAAATCTCTGGCGCGTTGTGATGGCAATGTCAGTCGTGCTGCCGAGGCGTTGGGGTTGAGTCGTAGCGCCCTGTATCGGCGGCTGGAAAAATATGGGCTTTGACGCACAACCTGAATCAATGCAATCGCAACTAGACAACTCCAAGCGTGCGTGCGATCGCAGGATTGATGCGCGAATTAGTCTTTAGCGCCGCGATAATGCCATGTTTGTTGAATGATTGATCGGTGATTTCCCTCCTAATGTTATTGAATGAGCCTGCCTGTACCCAAAGCCAACCCTCGTGCTCCTGTTCGCCGTCGCAAGCGACTGTATCACGACCAACGAATTCTGCTGCTGGCGTTGATAGCTGGACTTCCTGCCGTCGTCGTTGCTCTGTCTTTATTATGGCTCAGTGATTATTCCCCCAAACTGCAATGGACGTTGACGCTGCTGCTGGTGGGCAGTTGGCTTAGTTTTGCAGCGGCGTTGCGGGAGCGAGTGGTGCGTCCATTGCAGACGATTTCCAATTTGCTCGCAGCCTTACACGAAGAAGATTATTCGGTTCGGGCACGCGGGGCTTCACGGGATGATGCGCTGGGCGAATTGCTGATTGAGGTTAATACACTAAGTGAAACACTCCGCAACCAGAAAATGGGTGCCATTGAAGCGGCCTCCCTGTTGCGGGCGGTGATGTCGGAAATTGATGTAGCCGTGTTTGCGTTCGATGGCGAACGCAAGTTGCGGCTGGTGAATCGGGCTGGGGAAAAGCTGCTGGCGCGACCCCTGGAACGCTTGATAGGGCAAAGTGCAGAGCAACTGGGATTGAATAACGCATTGGAAGTGGAGGGGTTGCAAACCCGACAGCTCAGCTTTCCGGGCGGTGTGGGAAAGTTTGGTGTGCGCCACGGCAGTATTCGGCAACACGGACTGTCGCACGACCTGCTCGTAATTTCAGATTTAAGTCAGGCGTTGCGCGAAGAGGAGCGACAAGCCTGGCAACGCATCGTGCGGGTTTTAGGACATGAACTAAATAATTCGCTCACGCCGATCAAATCAATTGCCGGCAGTTTGGGATCATTGCTGAGCCGGGCACCGCGCCCGGAGGACTGGGAAACCGATGTGCAACGCGGCTTGGATGTGATTGCCACGCGCGCGGAATCGCTAAATCGCTTTATGAGCGCGTACGCCCAATTGGCTAAGTTGCCACAACCGACCTTGCGGACGGTACCCCTTGGCGCTCTCGTCCGGCGCGTTGCCGCCCTGGAAACTCGCTTGCCCGTGAAGGTCACGCCGGGGCCGGAAATGACGATGCAGGCGGATGGCGATCAACTCGAACAGTTGCTGATCAATGTCATTCGCAATGCGGTAGACGCAGTCTTGGAAACCGGCAGCGGCGAAGTGCAGGTGGGTTGGACGAAAAAAACACAACTGGAAATTACGGTGGAAGACAATGGCCCCGGCCTTTCCGGCACGACCAACCTTTTCGTCCCGTTCTTCACCACCAAGCCCAAAGGGTCGGGGATTGGCCTGGTGCTCAGTCGCAACATCGCCGAAGCTCATGGTGGCAGCCTCATCCTCGAAAACAAAAAAACAGGCTCAGGATGCATCGCGCGGTTGCGCTTGCCTCTGCCCTGAATCTTCGTAATGCATCTGGCTACGGTGGTTTTATCAAGCTGCGATCCGTGCTTTGTCAAGGCAATAAAGAATCCCCGTTTGCATCCTTACTGCTGCGGCATTATTCTTGGCTTGTGACTTATCCCCTTCTGACAGCATCAATCATTTTTATTTTAGGTGAGGAACTATGAAACTATCCACGAGCTTTGCCAGAATTTTCGCTTCAATCATCATTCCGTTACTGTTGGTTTCCGCTTCTGTCGAAGCACAAACCACACGGAAAAAAACGACTGCCAAACGGCCTGCCGTCAAACCTGCTACGTCGGTCTTTACTCCTAGCACTACCGTCGAACACGGCTATATCGCGGGTTATAACGAAGGTTACCTATCCGGTAAATCCGATTACAATGCGAATGCGCCAAATGATTATCAGCGTTCGACGTTGTATCAGGATGCAAATCGAGGATACGAAAGGCAATATGGCGATTTGGCGGAGTATAAACGTGGCTTCAAGCCAGGCTATGAAATCGGGTACAACGATGGCTACATTGGGCGCGAGAAAAACGAAAGAATGCCCGCAAACCTGAATACGAAACAACCAACGGTAGCAGCATACTCAACTGTTCCAGCCCCGTCCAGAAGCAAGCCGCGCACGTCAGGAAACCCGCGCCTGGTTATTGCGCCGGATACTACGGTGCGACTCCGCTTGGAAAATCAAATCAGCACCAAGACCAATCAGGAAGGCGATAAATTCACGGCGTTTCTGGTGGAGCCACAGGCCTACGAAGGCGCAATCGTTACTGGTCACGTTGGCCAAATCAAACGTGCTGGCAAGTTGACCGGGCAAACTGAAATGGCCTTAGAGTTTGATACAATCACGTTCAAAGACGGGTCACGCTCAGAATTTCAGGCGCAAGTCGAACGCATCTATGCGACCGACCAGGTCAAAACCATTGACGACGAAGGCAATGTCCAAACCGGCAGCACGACGAAAGATACAACCATCCGCAGCGCCGGAGGCGGCGCGCTCGGCGCAATCATCGGCGGTATCGCCGGCGGCGGCAAAGGTGCAGCCATTGGCGCGATCTTAGGCGCTGGCGTGGGCGCAGGCTCAGTGTACGTGCAAGGCAATAAGGATTTGGTGTTTGATCCGGGAACGGAAATTCAGGTGCGGACGTTTGGAACGAGGAAATAAGAGCGCTTTTCTGTCATAAGTTTGCCGCGTAGTCAAAGAGACTACGCGGCATTTCTTTTTCTACAGCGAGGGCTGTGCTATGGGGGCAAACTGTTTCGTGCAAGAATCACAGCCGCCTGAAACTCATCGCGGTTCGATCATCTTGGTTTCGATCTCCTCTGGGTACGGGGGGGTATTGTCTGGCGTCCGATTCTCGCTGAGAAACTTCACTGCATCCACTTCTTCTGAGGTGGGAACTCCAAACTTATCATCCAGCAATGTCACAAAGATGCGACTCGGTTTGGTTACGGGGAGTGGCTCTAATAAAAAAACAGTGCCATCAGCATCAATTATTCCTTCGACGGTTTGTAGCATATCGTAATTACCTCCGCGCAGATTCTAGCACAACTCTCAATCCTTCCAGCGCAACACAACCAACCCTCTCGCGCCCAGCATGCCGCAGAACAGCCACCATAAGATTGGCTACTGCTGCGGATGAACAGCCTTCTACACAGTCACGACGGCGCGATGCAATCCGGTGGAGCCAGAAGGAAAGGAGCCGCTGTTCCTTTCGATTTGTTGGTTGCCAGCGGCGTCCAGGACTCGCGTAGTCAATATGTGCTCGCCTTGACTCGCAGGCTGCCAGGTCATTTCCCATGTTGTCCAGGCATCGGGCAGCTTTTCACTGGTCAGCTTTGCTTCCTGCCACGTCTTGCCATCATCTACACTGATTTCGACTTTGCCAACGGGTTGCGCGCCGCATAACGCTACGCCTGTAATTAGCCACGTGCCATCTTTTTGTGGTCGGGCAGCGTCAATGCGCGAGGTCATTTTGATGCGGCAATCGTCGCAGTATCCACGGGTTTCCCAATAACCTTTGAACCAGGGCGTGGGGGCGATTTCGATTCTGCTGAGCCACCGCGCTTGTTTCATTCCGTAAAGTCCGGGCAACAACACACGGGCCGGAAAGCCGTGGCGCAATGGCAAAGGTTCGCCATTCATTTGATATGCGATCCAGGCCAGCGGATTAAGAGCAAGCTCTAAGGGCACACTGGAATAGAAATCATCCAGCGCGTGGAAAATGACGCGGAGGTTATGACGTGGCAGCGAGCCGAGCGCCCGTTCGAGGAGTGGAGCCAGCGGCGTGACCGTCCACATGGCATTGCCCATCGCCGGGCCACCAGCCTCATTGCCGACGCAGATGAAGGTCTTCTGTACTTCGTGGCGTTCCAGTTGGCGCAGTTCCTCATAGCCGAGCGAGAAACTGTTTTGCCCGACCACTTCTAAGCGCCAATCTTCCTGCTTGATAGTTGGTCGGAAGCCTTCATCAATGGCCACAGCATAGAATTCCCGATTCGGCGTGATTAGCTTGGTTGTGCGATTCGACAGCGGGCGAGCGTGAAAGCGCCACCAGCGAAAGCCGACATAACTGAAGATCGCCGCGATGCCACCGAAGAAGAATCTGCGGCGATTGGTGCGACGGCGTTCTGTCTGGAGTTGGTTGATTGAATCGAAGAGCGCCATCTGCTTACGACTGAGATTTGGCTGTGCGGCGTTCGGCCAATTGGGCGACAAACGCTTGGTGTTCGTCGGAGGCGATGCCTTTTTGTAATTCGGTAAAAACTGTTGCCAGCTCGCCTACTAACAAAGCGTTCACGGCTAAGCGCAAGCCGGGAAAGATCGTGCTCGCCATAATGCCATTGGCATCCGGTTGCAGTCGGACGTAGGTACCGGCCTGGCTGACGAACCAATCTATTTGTTTGTCCAGTACGCGCCAGACCAAATATTCTTTAGCTCCATGGAGCAAGTACATGTCGAGTTTATCGTGTAGGTCATAAGATGCAGTACTGGACGCTATCTCAATCACTAGCTCCGGGACATTTTGTAGATAATCATCATCGTCAATATAGGATTGCCCGTCACATTGTTCTTCAATGCGGAGGTCTCCATCAGGTTGTGGCATATTGTCTTCATCTACGCGAACAGAGCCGTTATCGCAAAAATCAGTTCCAGGCGTCGCGGCATAGTAAGTGGCAAGCCAACCCATCATCATTGCGTGTGGCTTCCCATGTTTATTTCTTCGGACAGGCGATCCCATATAGACGACTCCTTTGACCAATTCGGCTTTTTTTAGTTCGGGCATGGCATCAAATCGCTGCTCGAATTCGGCACGTTTGAGGCGATCTCCGTTTTCTAATTCAGGGAGTTCTTCAGTCTCTGTTGCGACGAAGGGAAACGGCGGGATTTCTGTGACGTTGGCGTTGCTGGTTTCCAATTGATTCATAGCTCACCTCGCAGGAATAAAAGACAGGCCACAACGGTACAAGTTTGCGTGTGAAAACTCAACCTGCGTACAATGCCGCCTATGGCCAACAAACCTACTCGAACAGTGTATGCCTGTCAGCAATGCGGAGCGCAATCGCGCAAGTGGTTGGGCAAATGCCCGGATTGCGGTGCCTGGAATTCGTATGTCGAAGAGCGCGAGCGTCCCGTTGGGACACATCAATCTTCGGTTTCGCGCGCGGGATTGAAGTTGCGCGATAGCCGTCCTGTCCCGTTTTCCAATATCGAAACGCAGGCCGATGTCCGCGAGGTCACGGGCATTGAGGAATTCGACCGTGTGCTGGGTGGCGGCATCGTGCCGGGATCGCTGGTGTTAATTGGCGGCGCTCCGGGGATTGGAAAATCCACGATGCTGATGCAGGTGGCGGATAAGCTCAGCAATCTTTATGGCAAAGTTCTGTATGTTTCGGGCGAAGAGAGCGAGCGGCAAATTAAACTGCGCGGCGAACGGTTGGGGTTGAATCCTGACAATTTATTTTTGCTTTCGGAAACGAATCTGGAACGTATCTTTGACGAAATCAATCGGCTCGAACCGCAGGCTGTGATCGTGGATTCAGTGCAGACCATCTTTTCGGAAAAGATCGAATCGGCAGCAGGTTCGGTGTCGCAAGTACGCGAGGCCGCAGGGCAATTTTTATTGCTCGCGAAAAACCTAACGATCCCGGTATTCCTGATTGGGCATATCACCAAAGAAGGTTCCATTGCCGGACCCAAAGCGCTCGAACATATCGTAGACACCGTGCTGTATTTTGAGGGTGAGCGTTATCACAACCATCGTATTTTGCGCGCCGCGAAAAACCGCTTTGGGGCGGCGAACGAACTTGGCATTTTTGAAATGACAGGCGCGGGCTTGATCGGCGTGCCAAATCCTTCCGAATTGTTTTTGAGTGAGCGACCGCTTGGCGTAGCAGGATCGGCGGTGCTGGCCGCGATGGAGGGGACGCGCCCGATGCTCGTGGAAATTCAGGCGCTGGTCAGTTCCTCGAAATTCGGCAATGGGCGGCGTACCACGCAAGGCGTAGAAATCAATCGCGTCTCGTTGCTGGTGGCGATGCTGGAAAAGCGGGTGGGCTTGCTGATGTCGGGCGATGACATTTTCGTGAATCTGGTGGGGGGGATGACGTTGGATGAACCGGCAACCGATTTGGGCATTGTGGCGGCAGTCGTCTCCAGTTTTCGCAATATCCCGATTCATCAACACACGATTGTCTTCGGCGAGTTGGGGCTGGCGGGAGAGGTTCGTGCCAGTACGCAGGCTGGTATCCGCTTGCGTGAAGCCGCGCGCATGGGCTTCAGGCGCGCGGTGATTCCCAACAATAATCTGGGCGGAATCGAAGCGGATGACCGCTTGGAGGTCATCGGGGTGCGCTCAGTTGTCGAAGCGTTGGAAGCGTTGTTTTAGCTTTCGACTGCAAGTGACGAATGACCAATGACGAATGACACCTCCTGCTCTTCTGCTTTCGTTATTCTCCGTGCTACAATCCCGCCGTCGTTGATTAAATTAAATTTATAACCTGGTTCGTTTGATATACATCTGCCTATCATTCGATTCATAGCGAGATATTCATCCACCTGCCTCATTCGGAGGTTCAGTATGCCGAGGAAATATGACATTAGATACAATGGTAATTCGGGCGGTATTTACTTTATTGTTGGTCGGCGCGGGATATTTTATCCAACCTGTCCCTGCTGCTATTGCTAGCCAAATCGGGGTTTCATCGTCAATCTTATCAGCCAGCGCTGCTTTCATCCTTGCGGTTGGAGTTATTTACTTTGAACTGCGCATTCGGCAAGCTTCCCTGAAAACATTGATTGGTGCGGCCATCGGTTCGACGCTCGGCATCATCGGTGCCTCGTTGATTGGCTTTTTGATTACTGTGCAAAAATGGGATCATCCCGTGCAATCTTTTGCCACAGTGACGTTGATGCTCTTTATGGGATACGTTGGTTTGATGGTCGGTGCCGCCAAAGGCGATTATCTGGATTTGGGGGCGTTAGGCGGAATCCTGACGGATCGCTCTACCACCAAGCTGACCTACAAAATCTTGGATACGAGTGTCATCATTGACGGTCGTGTCGCGGATATTGCCGAAACAGGCTTCCTGAGCGGCACGATTTTGATTCCCCAATTTGTCTTGCGCGAGTTGCAACAGATTGCCGATTCCTCCGATTCAGCCAAGCGCAATCGTGGTCGTCGAGGTCTGGACATCCTGCAACGCATCCAAAAAAACGGCAATCTTGAGGTACAGGTTTGGGAAGGCGATTATCCCAACGTGCGCGAAGTGGACTTGAAGCTGATTGAGTTGGGCAAGGAATTGAAAGCGCCCATCGTGACCAATGACTTCAATCTCAACAAAGTCGCTCACCTGCGCGGGGTAGACGTGCTGAACATCAACGAACTGGCGAACACGCTCAAGCCTGTCGTGCTGCCGGGTGAGATTATGCGCGTTTTTGTCCTCAAAGAAGGCAAAGAATACAATCAAGGCGTGGCATATCTGGACGATGGCACGATGGTGGTCGTAGACAATGCGCGCCGCTTGATTGGCAAGAATGTGGATATGGTCGTCACCAGCGTTCTGCAAACGACGGCGGGCAAAATGATCTTTGGGCGCGCGGAAGACAATCAAAAACCTGACCCGCGTGAGCAACGTGATTATCCGCGAGAAGCCCGTGACTTCCGTCCTCCGCCGCGCCCACATGCGGTTGAATCTTAAAGCAGGTGTCGGGTATCGGGTGTCAGGTGTCAGTTACGACCTGACACCCGATACCAAACACCAAACACCTTTTTATGAATATCGCCATTATCCCTGCCGCTGGCAGTGGTACTCGCCTCGGCGGTCAAACCCCCAAACAATTCCTTCCGCTGGGTGGCATCCCGATCATTTTTCATACGCTGCTACGGTTTGAAACCTGCCCGGAAATTGATGCTATTGCCGTGGCGTTGCCCGTAAGCGACCTGGTCGAATTTGGCGAGGAAATCTCCAGGCGTGACTTTCAGAAACCATTTCATTTAGTCGCTGGCGGGAAAGAACGCAGCGATTCGATCTTGCAGGCGTTGGAAGCAGTGGCGGGGCTGTCGCCGGAAATTGTCGTTGTTCATGATGCGGTGCGTCCGTTTGTGACGACAAAACAAATTTCCGCCGTCATCGCCCGCGCCGCAGAAGTCGGGGCTGCCATCCTGGCTTTGCCTGCGGTTGACACGATTAAAGAGGTCGAGAACGGATTGATTACGCGCACGCTGGATCGCCGCCAAATTTATCGTGCCCAAACCCCGCAAGCCTTCCGCTACGAGTTGTTACTACAAGCAAACCAAGCCGCGCGCGCCGCGTTCGTGCCTTCGGAATGGATGACAGATGATTCTTTGCTGGTGGAACGCCTCGGCGCACCGATTGCCGTTGTGGTAGGCTCGCCCGACAATCTGAAAATCACGACGCCGGAAGATTTATTGCTGGCGGAAAAAATGATGTCGTTGTTTTGAGCAATGCCTGTTAACTCTCAACTCTCAACTCTCAACCCTCAACTCCGCGTCGGCTTCGGCAATGATATTCATCGCCTCGTTGCAGGCCGAAAGCTGATTTTAGGCGGCGTCGAAATCCCCTTTGAGCAAGGCTTGCAGGGGCATTCCGATGCTGACAGTCTGACGCACGCAATTTGTGATGCGCTCTTGGGGGCGGCGGCTCTAGGCGACATCGGCACACATTTTTCGGATCAAGACCCGCAATGGAAAGGCGCTGATAGTCTGGTATTATTGCGGCATGTTTGCGCAATGCTGGCGCAACACAACTGGAGCATCGTCAATGTGGACGCCACGATTCTGGCTGAACGCCCGAAAATGATGCCACATATTCCGGCCATGAAAATGAAGCTGGCTGACGCGCTGAGCCTGGCGGTTTCGTGTCTGAATCTCAAGGCGAAAACGAATGAAGGATTGGATGCGATTGGGCGCGGCGAAGCGATTGGTGCGCAGGCAATTGCCCTGATTCGCAAAAATGAAAGCAATGAAGAAATAGGTTAGACTTCCCGCATGATTGAAGTAATCGCTTTTGATGCAGACGACACGCTTTGGCATAACGAACGCCACTACACCGAAGCGAAGGAGACCTTCACCAGGATTCTGACCCGTTATCACGAGCAAGAGTGGATTGAGGGAAAGCTGGATTCGACCGAGTTGCAGAATTTAAATCGCTATGGCTATGGGATTAAATCATTTGCGCTTTCAATGATTGAGACGGCGATTCAACTCACGGAAGGACGGATTACCGGCAACGAAATCCAGGAAGTGATTGCCATCGCCTGGGAGATGTTGGTTAAGCCGATGGAAGTTTTCGACGGAGTGCGAGAGACGATTACCAGTCTGGCGGATTCCTACAAATTGCTCCTCATTACGAAAGGCGATCTGTTCGAGCAAGAAGCGAAAATCGCCCGCTCTGGCCTTGGCGAGGCTTTTAGCAGCATTGAGATTGTCTCTGAAAAAACTCCGCAAGCCTACCAAGCCATTCTCCATAAACATCAAGTAAAGCCACCGCAATTTGTCATGGTAGGCAACTCGCTCAAATCGGACATTTTGCCCGTGCTGGCCATTGGCGGCATTGGGATTCATATTCCCTTCGAGACGACCTGGGTGCATGAACTTGTCCCGGAAGCGGAGTTGGAGAATAAAGATTTCATTTGCCTGACAAGCATCGCGCATGTGCCGGTGTTGCTGGCTTCATTGATGGCCCAGGCCGAGTAACGTTATATGCGACCACAAGATTTGCTTGAAAAAAAGCGCGATGGCAGAGAGTTGACACGCGACGAAATTGCGTTTCTGCTGCGCGGCTACACGCGCGATGAAATTCCTGATTACCAAATGGCCGCGTTCCTGATGGCCTCGTTTCTGAATGGGATGAGCGACGCAGAAACTGCGGCCTTGCTCGAAGAGATGCTGCACTCCGGCATTGTCCTGGAACATGACGACATCCCGGTGATAAAAGTGGACAAGCATTCGACAGGAGGCGTGGGCGATAAAACATCCCTGGTTGTCGCACCGATTGTTGCCGCCTGCGGCCTTTGCGTCCCGATGATTTCAGGCCGAGCGCTCGCGCATACGGGCGGCACGCTCGACAAGCTCGAAGCCATTCCCGGCTTTCGCACGAACCTCTCGCTGGCAGAATTCAGAGCCGTTCTGAAGCAATGCGGCCTCGCTTTTATCGGTCAAACCAAAGAAATCGCTCCGGCGGATCGCAAGCTATATGCGCTGCGTGATTTGACTGCCACGGTTCCATTTCGCCCGTTCATCGTGGCCTCGATTTTGTCGAAGAAGTTGGCCGAAGGCCTTGACGGCTTAGTTCTGGATGTGAAGTTCGGCAACGGCGCATTTATGCGCGAATACGAAGACGCGAAGAAACTGGCGCAGATGTTGGTGGACGCTGCGCGCGCGATGGGGAAACGCACAGTTGCTTTACTGACGAATATGAATCAACCACTGGGTCGTTGGGTTGGCAATGCAGTCGAGACGATGGAAGCTCTTGACGTCTTGCGCGGAAAGCTGGATGGCGATTTTGCGGAGTTAAGCCTTGCTTTGGCAGCACACATGTTGGTGGTGGGTGGCTTGACCGATGATTTGGATGAGGCACGCAATCGTGCTGTTGCGACGATTCAATCTGGCGCTGCGCTGCAAAAATTCAAGGACGTCGTGACAGCGCAAGGAGGTGATTCGTCAATGCTGGATTTCTGGCTGAGTGCGGGCGACTGGACGCCTTTTACGAAATACAATTCCATTGTGTTGGCGGATCGCGCTGGCTTTGTCTTCCACCTTCAAACCGACGAGATTGGGCGCATCGTGATGGATTGGGGGGGCGGTCGCAAACGACTCGAGGACTCAATTGATTACAGCGTTGGTTTGCAGCTTCACGCCAAGCTGGGTGACCGTGTTGCGATTGGCTCCCCTTTGGTGACGATGTACTTCAGTGACGAAACAAGGCGGGAAGAAATGACAGCACGCCTTCGTGCTGCGTATGAAATCCAGGCGGAAGCGCCTACAATGGAGCCGCTCATCAAAGAGGTAATTTAATGTACAGCAAACTTTCCAGTTTGCTGCTGACTTCCCGATCAGAGCGCCGTCGAGTACAGCAGCAAACTGGAAAATTTGCTGTACGTTCAGGTTTGAGGAATCGCCAATGCCATATTTACGTTTGTCCCTCTTGCTTCTATGTCTGCTGAGCGGAGCATTTTCTGCCTGCACCATGCGATCCAACGCCGCCGACGCCAATAAAATCAAAGTTGGGATTGTCTTCGACATAGGGGGCAAAGATGACCGCTCCTTCAACTCCGCTGCTAATCAAGGCGTGCTGCGGGCAAAAAGGGAACTGCCCATAGTGCTACGCGATGCCGAACCGGGTGATGCGACTTCGCTGGAACCGGCGATGCGCGCCTTTGCACAGTATGGTTATAACCTGATTATCGGTGTCGGTTTTGCGCAGGCTCCCATCCTCGAACAAGTCGCCAAAGATTATCCGAACACGCACTTTGCAATCGTGGATGGCGTATGCGACAGCCCGAATGTAGCCAGCCTGCTTTTCAAAGAACATCAGGGATCATTTTTAGTGGGGATGATCGCGGCTTCGCAAAGCAAAACGAATACGATTGGCTTTGTCGGCGGGATGGATATTCCCTTGATTCGCAAATTTCTGGTGGGTTATCAGGAAGGCGCAAGATACGTCAGCCCAAACATCCGCGTGATCCCAAATTTTATCGGCATCACCGACGCGGCCTGGAACAATCCGAGTCAGGGTAAGGAATTGGCCATGTCGCAGATTCAGCAAGGCGCGGACATCGTGTTTCAAGCCGCTGGCAACTCCGGTCTGGGGGTCTTCGATGCGGCTGAAGCCGCCAAAAAACTGGCGATTGGCGTAGATTCAAATCAAAACTTCGTCAAGCCCGGCTTCATTTTGACCTCGATGGTCAAGCGCATTGACAACGCCGTCTTCGCCGCCGTCAAAGATGAAGTCGAAGGCAAATTCAACGGGGGCATTCACGTGTATGGGTTGGAAAACGATGGTGTAGGCTATGCGATGGATGAATACAACAGAGCGTTGATTCCAGCCGCTGTCATTGAGAAAGTTGAGCAGGCGAAACAGGAAATTATTGCAGGCAAGATCAAAGTCACAGACGTAATGGCAAAATAACTTTTTCGACTAACCCACCCCATGATTGAACTGAAGAATATCACGAAAAGATTTGGTGCAGTTGCTGCCAACAAGGGTATTAACATCACTATTCAAGACAACAGCATTCACGCTATCGTCGGCGAGAATGGAGCGGGCAAGTCTACAATTATGAAAATCCTCTACGGCTTTTATACGGCTGATGAAGGAGAAATTTTCGTAGACGGCAAGCTGCAAAACATTCGCACTCCGCAAGCTGCCATCGCGCTGGGCATTGGGATGGTGCATCAGCATTTCATGCTGGTGCAAACAATGACTGTGTTGGAAAACATTATCCTCGGAGCGGAAACCACCCGCGCCGGACGGATTGATTTCCAGCAGGCCGAAATACGCGTGCAAAAGTTGCTGGATGATTTCGGTTTCAACCTCAATTTGCACCAACCCATCGAAGAACTTTCTGTCGGTCAGCAACAACGCGTCGAAGTCGTTAAAGCATTGTACCGTGGCGCACGAATCTTAATCTTAGATGAACCGACAGCCGTGTTGACGCCGCCCGAAGTCGAAGAGTTTTTTCGCATCTTACGCGGCATGCGCGAGCAGGGCAAAACCATCATCATCATTACGCATAAGCTCAACGAAGTGCTGGCCCTCTCGGACAACATCACGGTGATGCGGGATGGCCAAGTTGTGGGGAACCTCGTGACGGCAAACACGAGTGCGGCAGAGATTGCTCGTCTGATGGTGGGGCGTGATGTGTTATTACGTGTGGAGAAGCCACCGGCAAAACCAAAAGATGCCGTGCTGATCGTTAATCACGTGCAGCTTTTTCCCACCAGTGAACCACTTTCTTTCACAGTTCACGCGGGCGAAATCGTCGGCATTGCGGGCGTTGAGGGGAATGGCCAAACTGAACTTATTGAGGTGCTGGCGGGCTTAACGAAAGCTATTGCAGGGAATTTTGCGGTGAACGGAATACTATGTGCGGGGCTGACAGCCCGTCAAATTAAGGAGCTTGGTGTTGCACATATTCCCGAAGACCGGCATCGGCGTGGCTTGTTGTTGGATTTTGACCTCACGGACAATTCCATCCTTGGTACGCATTATCGCTCGCCTGCTGCTTCGGTGCTGGGCCTGCTAAATAACGTGGCGGCCATGGCAAAATCAAAACGATTGATTCATGATTTTGATGTGCGCCCGACGAACCAGGCCTTGGCCGCCAGAACCCTTTCCGGCGGCAATCAGCAAAAACTTATCATTGGACGTGAATTCGATCTTCACCCCAAACTCTTGCTCGTCTCACAGCCGACGCGTGGCGTAGACATCGGCGCGATTGAATTCATCCATCGTAAACTGGTTGAATTGCGCGATGCGGGCGCGGCAATTTTGCTGGTCTCGGCGGAACTGGAAGAAGTCCTGTCGCTCTCAGATCGCGTGCTGGTGATGTGTCAAGGTCGAGTTGTCGGCGAGGTTGATCCCGCCCACGTGAGCCAGGAAGAAATGGGACTCTTGATGACGGGCGGAAAATAAACTTCAACATGAAAATGAATCACTGCAAACAATTCACCTCTCGTTTGACCATCTTTATCTTGCTAGGCTTGTGTTTTGCTCAAGCACAAACTTCAGACAGCAAAATTTTACCGGACAATCAAGCTGTATTGGATCGCATCTCGGCGGATTCTTTGCGAGGTCACTTGTCGTTCATCGCTTCCGATCTGTTGGAAGGACGAGCCACGCCTTCGCGCGGGCAGGAGATTGCGGCAGAATACATTGCCGCGCAGTTTCGCCGGGCTGGGTTGGAGCCGGTGGGCGATGACGGTTATTTCCAAACGGCGCATTGGTTACAAACTGCCCCGAATTACGAGGGCTTTATCCTGACACTACGGCGCGCCAGACAAGTGATCAAAGTCTTGCCACAACAAGTCAGTTTTGCCTGGGATAAGGAACTGAAACTTCCGCGCGCGTTGCTCTTCAAAGTAGACTATAAAAATGCGAAAGCCCTGGCCGCACTCAAAGCCGAACAACTCGCGGGCAAAGTCGTCATCACCGAAATTCCCGACTATCGCCGCGAAGATCGTTCCAAATGGCGGGAGCTACAACGCGAGCAAATCACCTTTCTGAATGCTGTACGCGCACTTAAACCAGCCTTGGTGATTTCGATAGATCGGTTCGGAACCAGCAGTGCGGAACTCGGTACCAAACGGATGATTGATCCTGAGCGGCGGCAAGCGGTGAATCCGCCCATGCCAGTGTTGACAATCCAAGATGTGCAGGTCACCAGGCTATTTGACGTGATGAAACCGGGCGCGTCATTGGCTTCGCTGTCCTTCAATCTCGCTGCGGCCAAAGAACAACCGCTCAAAGTACGCAATGTCGTCGGTCTATTACGCGGCTCCGATCCCGAACTCAAAGACACTTATGTATTGGTGACGGCGCATTACGATCACATCGGGATGAATCCGACCGCAGATGGCGATCAGATTTACAATGGTGCGAACGATGATGGCAGTGGCACGGTTTCGGTCCTTGAATTGGCTGCGGCCTTAGCCAGGCGCGAGGCTCGGCCTAAACGCAGCATCGTGTTTATGACAGTGTTTGGCGAAGAGCGCGGCTTGCTTGGCTCGCGGTATTATGGACGGCATCCGATTTTCCCAATTGAAAAAACGGTGGCTGACATCAATCTCGAACAAGTCGGGCGCACCGATGATATAGAAGGCTCGCAAGTGAATCGTGCGAGTTTGACCGGCTTTGATTTTTCGGATGTCGGGGAAGTCTTCAGGCAAGCAGGCGACCTGACCGGCATTACCGTTTTTAAGCATCCACGGAATAGTGATGCGTTTTTTGGGCGTAGCGACAATCAGGCGCTCGCTGATCAAGGCGTGCCTGCGCATACGTTGTGTGTGGCGTTTGAGTACCCCGATTATCATGGTCTCGGTGATCATTGGGACAAAGTGGATTACGAGAATATGGCACGCACGAATCGGATGGTGGCGCTGGGTTTGCTGATGATTGCTGAGAATCCGGTTGCGCCGAAATGGAATGAAGCCAATCTCAAAACTGAACGCTACGTGAAAGCCTGGAAAGCCCAACGCGCTCAGTAAGACAGGAGAAGTCGGGGAAGGCCGAGGGAAGTTTTCCGTTTTTAGGCATTCCTGGACTTCTCCTGTCTTCCCTAGACTTTCCCCGACTGTATGTAGTAAAACCCATGCTTAGCTCGTACCCTATCAGCCCAAGGCGATCAAAACATGAAGTTTGGTGTAGTAGTTTTCCCCGGCTCCAATTGTGATCACGACACTTATCACGTCATTAGCAAAGTCATTGGCCAACCCGTAGATTTCATCTGGCACAAACAGGAATCTGTCGCAGGCTTTGATGCCATCATCTTGCCGGGCGGATTTTCGTATGGCGATTACTTGCGTTCCGGCGCTATTGCGCGTTTCTCGCCTGTGCTGCAAGCCGTCAAGCAATTCGCGGCTGATGGAGGTCTGGTGCTTGGCATCTGCAATGGCTTTCAGATTTTGTGTGAATCCGGCTTATTGCCCGGCGCGCTCTTGCGCAATCAAGATCAAAAGTTTATTTGCGAACACGTCAACGTTCGTGTCGAGCATACGGAAACGCCATTTACGAGTGGGTATCAAGCGGAACAGGTGCTGCGCATCCCGATTGCGCACGGCGATGGGAATTACTTTTGCGATGATGCAACGCTACGCGAATTGGAATCGAACCAGCAAATCCTGTTTCGCTACTCCGACGCGAAAGGGGCGATCACGTCCGCCGCTAATCCCAATGGCTCCCTGCACAACATCGCAGGCATTTGCAATCGCGAACGCAATGTACTTGGCTTAATGCCCCACCCGGAACGCGCGGCAGAAGATGCGCTGGGTAGCCACGATGGCTTAGCGATGTTTCATTCGATGACGGTAGCTTTGCGCGAAAAACTCAAATCAAAATAGTTTTTGTCATTCGTTACTGGTCACTGGTCATTGGTTTGGAGAAATGCCGATAACCAGTAGCCTGTGACCAGTAACGAATGACCAATGATCAGTGACCAACATGCAAATCACTCCCGAACTTCTCAAACAACACAATCTCACTCCCGATGAATACGACCGCATTCATCAATTGTTGGGGCGCGCACCGAGCTTTACCGAACTCGGCATTTTTTCGGTGATGTGGTCGGAACATTGTTCATATAAATCGTCGCGCCTTCATTTGAAAAATCTGCCTACCGAAGCCGAATGCCTCGTGCAAGGCCCCGGCGAAAACGCGGGTATCGTAGACATCGGCGATGGCTGGTGCGTCGCCTTCAAGATTGAATCTCATAATCACCCGTCGTTCATTGAACCGTATCAAGGCGCAGCAACGGGCGTCGGCGGCATTCTGCGGGACATTTTTACAATGGGGGCGCGACCTGTCGCGGCGATGAACTCGCTCCGCTTCGGCCCGATTCGAGATGAAGACATCAAGGACGAGCAGTCTGCCGAAATCGTCAAACGCAATCGCCGCATTATCACAGGGGTGGTGAAGGGAATTGGCGATTATGGCAATGCGTTTGGGGTGCCGACGGTGGGCGGCGAAGTTTATTTCGCGGATGAATATTCACTGAATCCATTGGTCAATGCCTTTGCGCTGGGGCTGGTCAGACGCGAACAGATTTTCTACGGCAAAGCCGAAGGCGTCGGCAATCACGTGATTTATGTCGGCGCGAAAACAGGCCGCGACGGGATTCACGGTGCAACAATGGCCTCCGCCGAATTTGACGAAGCCGCGCTGGAAAAACGCCCGACGGTTCAAGTTGGTGATCCGTTCTACGAAAAGCTCTTGCTTGAGGCCTGCCTGGAAGCGATGCGTGCCGGAGCCATCGTCGGCATTCAGGATATGGGCGCTGCCGGATTGACTTCGTCGAGTTGCGAAATGGGCGCACGCGCTGGCAACGGTGTCGAAATCAATTTAGACATGGTGCCACAACGCGAAAACAACATGACCGCCTACGAGATGATGCTGTCCGAATCGCAGGAGAGGATGCTGATCGTTGCCGCGCGGGGACATGACCGCCAAGTCGCTGAAATCTTTCATAAGTGGGATTTGGACGCCGTCACGATTGGACACGTGACCGACACGCAACGCTTGAAGGTGATGCACCAGGGCGAAGTCGTGGCCGATATTCCCAACGCTGCCCTGACCGACGAAGCGCCGAAATACAATCGCCCGCAAGCCGAATACAAAGTCGCCACCGAAGATGTGACCGCCAAAGTCGAAGCGGGCTTACAAAACCTTGCTGCCGAAGTAGGCGAAGCGAATGTTTACAACGAAGCCTTGCTGCGTTTGCTCGCCACACCAAACATCGCTTCCAAGCAATGGGTCTATCGCCAGTACGATCACATGGTGCGCACGAACACGACGGTTTTACCGGGTTCCGATGCGGCGGTGATCCGCGTTAAGGAAACGCGCAAAGCCCTGGCGATGTCGCTGGATTGTAATGGACGATATTGCTATCTGAACCCAAAAGAAGGCGCACGGCTTGCTGTCGCCGAAGCCGCGCGCAACGTCGTTTGCAGCGGCGCGAAACCGTTAGCGATCACGAACTGCCTGAACTTTCCCAGCCCGGAACGACCGGAGATCATGCGTGCCTTCGTCGAAACGCTCGAAGGTATGGGCGAAGTCTGTCGCGCGCTCGGCACGCCTGTCACTGGCGGCAACGTAAGCTTTTATAATGAAACCGAAGGCAAGCCGATTTACCCGACGCCAACCATCGGTATGCTCGGACTGATCGAACGTCAACGCCACATCACAACGCAATGGTTCAGGCAGGCCGGAGATGTGATTTTATTGCTCGGTATCACGAAGAATGAGTTTGGCGGCAGCGAACTGCTGGCCATGTTTGGCGAAGTCGCTGGCGCTGTGCCGCAATTGGATTTGCAGGCTGAATTGGCCGTACAACAGACTTGCCTGGCTGCGATTCAAGCCGGCTTGATTTGCTCCGCGCACGATTGCTCTGACGGTGGCTTAGCCGTGGCGCTGGCCGAAAGCTGCTTCTCGCACGACGCTCGTCCCGCGCTCGGCGCAACCATTCGCTTTGATTCATCCCTCATCCCTCATCCCTTATCCCTCTTCTCCGAAAGCGCCTCTCGCATCCTTGTTTCTGTTAAGCCAGAAAGCGTCGAGCAAGTCCAATCTCTCGCCGCACAACATAATGCTGCTTGTGCGGTCATTGGCGAAGTTGGCGGCGAGCAGTTAACAATGGCAATAGATGGGCAGGAAGTTATTGATCAGACTGTGAGCAACCTTGAAAGGGCTTGGCGTGAAACTTTGCCTACGATGCTGGGGTAGACTTTGGAGTAGGGGCGCTTCAAAGCTAGGCTCTCTGATTGGTTTCCGTAAATTCTGTATATCCAACCTCATCTTCCAGCGGTTGGTCTGGATGATTCTGGTTCAACTGACGACTGACAGGATAATTGACGACATGTTGCAGCCAGGTATGGGGAAATTATAGACCCGCCCCGAAAACTCTATCAACAGTTTACGAGTTGAGGACAGGAATCATTCTTGCAGCCACAAGTGAGGCTCAGTACAATGCCACAGAATGTAACTTCACGCGAAGGAGAAGTATTATGCAGGCGATTTTGGAAACCACCCTCGACCCAGAAAAAGAATATGAGATCGTGAATGGAATTCCGGAGGAGCGACCTATGGCTGGAGCCAGACATGGCAATGTGATTGCCAGACTTATTACCCGTATCAGCAATTACGTTGAGCCGCGTGATTTAGGCGAAGTTTACAGCCCCGATACGACTTTTATCATTGGTCGTAACCAACGCTTACCAGATATCGGATTTGTCGCCGCTGACCGCATCCCAGAAGAAGGACAACCGCATGGCATTTGGGAGATCGCCCCCGACTTAGCCGTCGAAGTGATTTCTCCGAACGATGTCTATGCGAAAGTGCTGCAAAAAGTGGATGACTATTTGGACGCTGGTGTGCAGCAGGTTTGGTTGGTGTTGCCAGAAAAGCACTCCATTACGATTTATCGCTCGCCGTTTGATGTCACCGTTTTTCAGGATGAGATGGAATTAGTCAGTGAAGACCTCTTTCCAGGATTCCGTTGTCCGCTCCGCGAAATCTTCAAAACGAAGAAGCCTACCCAGAATTAACTCCCAAAATTAGTCGTTGACTTCAGGGCGTAAATTCGTCAATATGCGCGCGGCCTTCCAGCTATTGCCCCCCTAACCTATTTCCGAAATTCGCTTATGCAAAAATACGATTTGATTGTGATTGGGTCTGGCCCAGGTGGGCAGCGCGCTGCGATTCAAGGGGCAAAACTCGGCAAACGTGTTGCCGTTATCGAGAGGAAAGAAGTCGTCGGTGGCGCGTGCATCAATACGGGCACGATTCCCAGCAAGACCATGCGCGAAGCCGTGATGCACTTGTCGGGGTATCAGTACCAGAACGTATATGGCATGAACTACCGTGTGAAAGAAAAGATCACGATGGAAGATTTGTCGTTCCGCGTGCAACACGTCATTCGCACCGAATGTGATGTGACGAAGAATCAGGTGACCCGCAATAACATTGATTTGCATTATGGTACAGCGAGCTTCGTTGACCCCCATCACCTGCGGATTCAGAACATGCGCGGCACCACCGAAATCGAAGCCGATCACATCGTGATTGCGGTCGGCACCCGTCCGGCGGCTTCGGCAACTGTGCCCATCAACAACCGCACAATCGTCAATAGCGATCAAGTGTTTCAATTGGAATCTGTGCCGAAAACCCTGATTGTCGTGGGGGGCGGCGTCATTGGGGTCGAGTACGCTTCCATGTTTGCTGCGCTTGGCGTACGCGTGATCTTGATTGAAAAACGCCCGCGCTTGCTCGAATTTGCCGACAGCGAAATGATCGAAGCGCTTTCCTATCACCTGCGCGATCATCGCGTGACCTTACGCTTGGGCGAGGCGGTCATGGGCGTCGAAGAAACGCCCGACGGCGTCATCGCTACACTGGAAAGCAAAAAGAAAGTAGTGGGTGATGCACTGCTCTATTCCATCGGACGCGAAGGCAATGTGGATGGTTTGAACTTAGCTGCCGCCGGATTATCCGCCGACGCGCGCGGACGCATCACGGTGAACAGCGAATATCGCACCGAGCAATCGCACATCTTTGCCGTGGGCGATGTGATCGGCTTTCCAAGCCTGGCATCGGTTTCGATGGAGCAGGGCAGACTCGCGGCTTGTCACGCCTTCAATGTGCCTGCGAAATCTGATCCTGGCACGTATCCGTATGGCATTTACACCATTCCCGAAATCTCCTTTGTCGGCAAAACTGAAGAGCAGTTGACCGATGAAGACGTGCCGTACGAAGTTGGCCTCGCGTACTACCGCGAAATCGCGCGGGGCCAAATTCGCGGCGATACAACGGGACGATTGAAGCTGATCTTTCACCGTGAAACGCGTGAAATTCTCGGCGTCCACATCATCGGTGAAGGTGCGTCTGAACTGTTGCATATTGGGCAAGCCGTCTTTACGCTCAAAGGCACCGTGGACTACTTCATCAATACGGTCTTCAACTATCCGACTCTGGCGGAATGTTACAAAGCCGCCGCTTTCAACGGGCTGAACAAACTGACCAGCCTGGAGAATCAAAAGTATAAAGCGGCAGAGTTGTCTTAGCTTTTATTCTGGTTAGCGATCTCCTATGAAATTGGTTTCTTGCCGTGCAGTGACATACTGCACGGCAATTTTTTTGCAGCACTGCTTCAGCAAAAAATAATTGCTTAGCATTTAGCGGCGATGCTATAGTCCGCCCCGGTTACCAGACAGTCACATGCTCCACTTCACCAAGGAGAGTTTATGCCATCTGCATCCGACGTAATGTATATCGCGTTTCTGGAAGCCTTAGTCAAAACCGGCTGGAAAACCAATAAGGCCAGGGTCTTCGAGTATATGCGCACCTCCCGGCAAACCGCTTATGTAGCCGACAACGTCAACGATCCCGGCAATAGCTGGTGCGGTGATTTCGTGTATTGGTGCCTGGCACAAGCAGGCGTCCGCCCGCTGCCCGCCAATTTCAGCCTGACCGGTTCGAGCAATAAAAAATCCAATGCCATCGAGCGGTACATGGTTGCCTACCCGAAAGTCACCAATCCGCAACCGGGCGACATTTACAACATGCCCGTCAATGCCTCGGGCGTAGCCAAGAATCACGTCGGCTTCATCGTCAACGCTGATAATCCGGGAGCAATCCGTACCATTGACGGGAATACGGACGGAGGATTAGGCGGCGATATTAGTTTGCTCGTCAAGGGACTTGGCGGCGGCTATGTAGCGTATAACTCACGTCAACCGTCAAAGACTCCGCTGTATTACTTTCGGCCTCCTTATGACAGTGAGTAGAGACATCTTTTTTAGCTTTATACTTTTGGACTCCAAGGCCGGTATTGCGCCAACGGTTAGTCCGTAAAATACGCCCTAAAATATCGAGAGGATTGATGGCAAAAATAGTGATTCCCCCGTACGAGATTATGATGAACCCCGTGATTCAGGCACTGAAAAGCCTTGGTGGTTCAGGTACGATTGAAGAGATTAACAATAAAGTCACGGAGATTGCAGGATTTACTGCTGAACAGCTTGATGTTTTGCATGATCCTGAAAAAGGCGGACAAACAGAGATTGAATATAGACTTGCCTGGGCAAGAACCTACTTGAAGAAATATGACATTTTGGAGAATTCCAGCAGAGGGGTTTGGGCCCTAACACCGAAAGGGGTGCAACTTGGTCAGGTTGACCCGCAAGTTGTTAGAAGATTTGTTCAGGATCAGAAACCGAAAGCCAAAGCCTCCAAATCTAAAGAAGGATTTGAAGAAGTTGACGCCGCTACAAATTGGCGGGAAGAACTTTCGGCTACACTTCTTAAAATGATCCCCGCAGCCTTTGAGCGACTTGTTCAGCGGCTTCTTCGTGAATCAGGATTTATTCAGGTTGAGGTAACAGGACGATCAGGTGACGGCGGAATAGATGGCAAAGGAATAATGCGTTTGGGTGGGTTACTCAGTTTCCATGTCATGTTCACAATGCAAACGCTATCAAGGCTCTGTCTCAGCTAATCAGGTTCGTGATTTTAGGGGCGCGATGGTCGGACGGGCTGATAAAGGATTGTTGGTTACAACTGGCAACTTCACTAAAGATGCAATGCGAGAAGCTACTAGAGACGGAGCGCCAGCGATTGATTTAGTTGATGGGGATCAACTAATAGACAAGCTTAAAGAACTGGGGCTGGGAATAAAGACAAAAATAATTGAGGTCGAAGAAGTTGTAATTGAACACGATTGGTTTTCAAGCATATGAAGAAAGAAGAAAAGAACATCGGTCTGCCGAAGGTGGCGCAAAAATCAAAAGCCTAAGGCTTGGTTGTTTGGGTGATCCGAATCGGATTCGCATAAATCCACGGACGCCATTCGCCATCCAATTCCAACCAAACCTCCGCCCGATACGTTCCCGGCTCCGCAACCGCAAAGTCCAACGTATCGCTCTTCCCTTCCTGCACCATCGTTCCATTGCGAAACAAGCGAATCATGCCACTGGTCGGCGCAGCGATGTGCAGCTTCAAGCCGGAAGCGAATTTGACTTCATCGCCCATCATTCCCACTTGCCGCGCGCCTTTGTTCACCACAAACGCAAAGCCCGTCGGATCGCAGAACCAATCGTGCGACACGTAGGCGTGCGCTTGCTGCAAGGCTTGGCGGACGGCGTCTTCGGTGAGCTTTTTCGCCAGAATATGCGTGGTGACATAACTCAGGCTGCGGTCGTAGGGGTCAATGTCTATGACGGCGATCACATCACCGACTTGTTTGCCTTTGGTCAATTCGGGAATGCGCGGCGCGCGGTTGGCTTTGACGGTGAAGGTGGGTTCTTTGTCGCCCGTCAGCCACAATGTGACGGTATCGGGCGCGGCGACTTTGATGGTGACGACCTGGTTGTGATGGCAATCGTTGGCGGCGATGCCAGTGACGCGATGATGCTGGCTATCGGCGTCCCATTTGCGAATGTAATCGCTCAGGTAATCCTGTGTCGCGCCGAAAAATTCCATCGGGTAATCGCGCAGGATTTGCTGCACTTTGGCGATGCCATCGGGGTCGGAGAGCGTCTGCGGCAGCCATCGTAAGAAGTCTATTTCGGGTTTGAAATCGGCGTGATGGTTGTAGATTTCCATCCCGGTCAATGCAGCAGTTGACCAATCGGGGCGCTCTTCCATGTGCGAGAGGAAAATGTTGCCGCCCTGTTCTTTCACCATCTTGATGTACTCTTCGCGCGAATTCGTTTTGCGATTCAGAATGGATTTCGTTGGGTACGACAAAAAGCCTTCGTGTTCAGCGCCGGGAATGAATAGCACGCCTTCGCGCAGGCCGCGCCAGGTGTCCGTCATGAAGTCTACGGGCGGGCGGACGTGGTTGGTCAGCATCACGATTTGTACGCCTGTGCGTTTGCAGGCTGCAAGCAATTCGGGACGCGTGCCGCCCGTATGCGCTGAGTCTTCAGCATGGACGTGCATGATCGCGCGATAGTCGTTGTAGCCGTTGATGAGCTTGATTGGCTTGCGTTGTTGTTGATGGCGCACACGATCTTCGTGTACGGCGCGCAGATGTTCTGGTTGCAGCCGCTCAATGGTGGTGTACTTGCGTGCGGTGCTTTGGGCAGTGATTGTGAGGGCGAGAAAAACGAAAAACCAAACGAGCGTGGTTATGCTGAAAACAGTGTAGAATTGGGCAGAAAGTTTTACCGCAAAGGAACAAAGAGGCAAAGGAATAAGAGGATTTTGTTGAGAAAAATTCTCTGTCCCTTTGCCTCTTTGTTCCTTTGCGTTGAAGATTTTTCGACTGTGAATGGACATGAAATTGTGGTGTCTTCATGAGTGACGTGTCAGATTGGCTCCTCCAAGCTGGAGGCCAGGAACGTATTGTTCTTTCCACATTTGAATGCGCGACAACGCTATTGATAATCCCTGTCCGGCCAGAATGCAAACCACAATCATCACCGGCAAGCGAAAGCGGCTCGCGGCAATCGTTCCGCCCGACAATGCCAGCAAGTAAATGCCGGTTGTCAGCAGCAACCACATCGGCAAGTTGAATTGGATCGCACCGCTCTTCAGCCCAATGAAGGTCAGGGCGTAATACGTCAACAACATCATCCCCAACAAACCAGTCAAGATGGAGAGCAACGGGTTGGTCGCTACCAATTTGATAGTCGTAGCAATGATGCCTTCGCTGACTACGCCGTTGAGGATTCTGCCGGATTTCGGATACAGACGGAACAAGCGCAAATACTCCGACGCACCAGGATCAAACATAGAAATCACCAGGCCGTGCAGGTAGATGTTCGCGGCGGCCAACGGATCACGCCACGTGGCTTTCACGCCTTCGCTACGCATAAATTCGTATTGCTGCGCAATTGGCCAGGTCTGTTGTTCAGGATTTTGGCTGAGATATTTTTCGCGGCTGTAAAAGCCCAGTTCATCCATCACCTGATAAAACGGTACGCGCTGCTCTTTGGCTTTGAGTGCGGCGACCTGATGAAAATACAGGTTGTAATCCACGGCGGCGGAAAAGCCTGCATACCCTGTTTCTACTTTGTTTCTGAGTTGCCAGGCACCGACGAATGCAAAGGACAGCAACCCAAATGCAACGGCGTGGGCCAGCCAGTTCTTCTCGCGTTTTACGATGGCCCAAACCAGCAGCACGATGGCCAAAACCAGCGGCAGGAAGTAGCCAATCGGGCGCACGTACACCGCGAGCGCATAGATGATGGCTGACAACCCAAGCAACAGCGGCTGCCGCATTTTCACAAAGCGAATCAGGCAAAACAGGGCGGCGGCCAATAAGAACGTGAAGAGCGTATCGGACAACAACCAATTGCTGCTGATAATACTGATTGGCTCCAGGCTGTAGGCCAGAGCGCTCCAGGTGGCAATGCGGGCATCAGAGAAAAGTTCGCGGGCGAGTAAAAAGACAAAGTAGGTGGTGGCGCAACTCAGCAAAATTTGCAGGGTGATCGTGATGAATTCCACGTGTCCGAGCCAGACTCCCAAACTCAATAAGAGTGGATAGCCCGGCGTACGGAACAACTCGGGTGCGCCATAAGTCGTGAAGCTTCCAGCGGCGACCAATTCCAGCGCAGGCTGCAAATACGATCCGGTATCTTTAGCGTGATACGCGGTGGGATCATGCAACGAGAGCAAAGCCGTGAGCGCGAGGCAGCAGCGCAGCAAAAAGGCTGAGCAATAAGACCAGCTTGAGGCGGGGCGGCATAATGATTTGTTACCGGCTGACGACGTATGCAGTGAGAGCGAGGAGCAAACGTCTGGTTAATCTTTTCCGGGGTGTTTCACGCGTGGAAGCTTGTTAATCAGTGCTTTTATCTCTAATGAGGCGTTTGCTTCCACTAGCAATACACGTGGATTGTTACTGTATTTCCAGTATTTTTTCGCTGCCGGGATCATTTTCCACTTCAACGAATTTAATCTCGTTTTCAAAGAACAAGTTGCTGCGGCTGCATTCTTTTCACTGGCAGATCATTTGCCCGGCGGGCGCACTAAGCAAAGCCGCAAATGACATGCGCATTGGCGTGCAGCGTTCTTTTTCTTTTATCCAGGTGTTTACAGCTTAGAAATCCTGCGTGAACAAAATACCAATGGCTGTAAAGAAAATGATGACTTCCGCCGACCGTACTGATGATTACCAGCCCAATTTTGTCTATCACCGCGTAACCGCAGTTGCAACGGGCAGAAAGTGTTCGATCCGCCCGCCGCGCAATTGTCACTAAATGTAGGCGAATCCAATAGCTTCATAATGGCTGCCGTGATGCTGGCGAGCATTACGAATAATGTCGAACTCAACATCCTGGCCGCATTGGGCAACTGATGAAAGAAGCCAATATGGCTAACAACAAGGCGGAGTTCAATTCAAGAGCAAAACCATACAGTAAGATTATGAGTCAGAGAGTTCGCCTCAGCGACCAGCTTTTGTACGCTGAGGCGGACTCTGTTAGCAAGGAGCAATCGGTAAATCAAACCAGCTTGAAAAACGCGCTGCTCCTTGCGTTGCTCTTGGTTTCCATTTTGCCCCTAACGTCTTATGCCAAGAGCCGTGCCAAAGCCTTCAACCCAACGTCGAAACTAATTCAACTATGCTCCACGAATTGCTTCGACCGGATCAAGTCGAGCGGCGCGAATGGCCGGATACATCCCTGCAATCAGGCCCACCGACGCCGAAGAGACTAATCCTGTCACAACCGCCCACAATGGGATAATAAACGAAAAATTTAAGATCAGGCTGGCGATGAAGGCGAGGAGAAAGCCGACCAGAATGCCGATCAACCCGCCGATAGAGGTCAGTGTCATGGCTTCGATCAGAAATTGCGCCAGCACATCCCGCTTACGTGCGCCCATCGCGCGTCGCACGCCGATTTCTGACGTTCGTTCCGTGACAGAGACGATCATTATATTCATCACCCCGACGCCGCCGACTAATAGTCCGGCCAAGGCAATCGGGATCACGATGGCGGCGATGCCCGTCAGCACCTGGTTGACGATTTCAAAAATCGCCTCGGCTTTGGTGACGCCGAAATTGTTGGGCGCTTCGACGGGAACGTTCCGCTGAGTGCGTAAGGTGTAGGTCACCTCATTGATGACATCATCCACTTTGTCGGGCGCAGTACGCACCACAATGATGGTTTCTTTAATCTTCGGATATTCCTGGGAGATCGTTTCATACGGCGTGTAGACGGTGCGATCTGCCGGTTCGCTGCCTTCATCCTGTAACACGCCAACCACGCGATAATTGACACCATCCAAGCGCAATTCCTGATTGAGCGGATCGGTGGTTTGAAAAAGTTGTTGCGCGATGGTATTCGCAATCACCACCACGTGCGCTTTGCCTTTGCGCTCGATTTCTGTGAAAAAACGCCCGGCTGCCAGCTTGACCGTAACCACGTCTGGATAATTTTCCCAGACGCCCATCACCAACGGATTGATCGCCTCACGCCCCCGCGCTGCTAATTTAGGCTGATCAGCTATGGGGCCAAAAAAGCCTCGGAATTTTTGCGGCGAAACTGCTATGGGGGAGGGCAACGCGGCGACAGCCAGCAGGGTTTCGTAAGTGAAATCTTTGCGCGCACGCTCTTCCGCCGTTGGTTCGCCAAACTGCGGCCCCCACTTATCCTGCTTGGTGAAGTACACGACATTAGGCGAAAAGTTTTCGATGCTGCGCGCGACGCTGGAATAAAGACTGGTGAGTATTGAACTGACCGTGACCACGACCGTCACGCCGATGATGACACCAAGCAGCGTCAAGGCTGAGCGCAGCTTGTAGGCCAAGAGCGAATCGCGCACAGTCAGGAAGATGTCTTTGAGTAATTGTGTTTGCATTACTCTGTCCTTAACGCTTCAATCGGATCAAGCCGCGCTGCTTTGCGCGCTGGGAATACGCCGAAGGCGATGCCTACAGTACACGACACGCTGAGCGACGCGATGATTGCCCAGGTCGGCAACCCAATCGCGATGCCGGAGGCTTGACTGAAGACCCACGCGATCCCTACGGCGAGTAGAATACCGATGCCGCCGCCCACCAGCGTAAGCAAGGTTGATTCCAGCAGAAATTGCGCCAGGATGTCGCTCCGGCGCGCGCCAATCGCCATCCGAATGCCGATTTCACGCGTGCGTTCCGTTACCGAGGCCAGCATCATATTCATCACGACGATGCCGCCCACCACTAAAGCAATGGCCGTGAGCGGGAACAACACTGCGGCCACAATTGTGGTAATTTGTCCGGCGAAGGCGGCCACCTTTTTGTCGGTCGTAACGCTGAAGTCATCGGTTTCGCCGAACCTCAGTCGCCGCGTCTGCCGCATATTAAAGCGCACCAAATCCTCTAACGCTTCGCCTTCGATGGCGACACCGGGGCGCGCTTTGGCGAGCAAGGCGATGGAACGTGAGCGTGCGCCAAAGACCTTCGCCCAGGCGCTGATCGGTACTTGCACAAAGGAATCCTGTGATGCGCCAAACGAAGAACCCTTGGGGGCATAGACGCCGATGACTTCAAATTGGTACGCGCCCAGGCGAATTTGCTTGCCCAGCGGAAGCTCCAACGGAAACAGATAATCCGCCGTATCCGCGCCAATCACACACACTTCGCGCCGCTGCTCTTCATCGAGTTCCGTCAACTCTCTGCCGCGCTCAACGTTATAGGTTGACAGCACACTGATGTTGGGGGTCACACCTTGCAGCGCGGTTCCTTTCAACGATTTGTTGCCATAGCGCACGGTAACGGCGGCATCCACTTGCGCGCCCACTTCAAGTTGATTGACGAGCCGTTCGCGCAAAGCTTTGAGGTGGTCAAGCGTAATGTCAGGTCGCTTGGCTCTGGCATCTGCAAAGGCTTGGCCGTCGCCGACAAAATCCTGAAACGAAGCTTTGTCTACGCGCACGATGCCGGGGCCGAGTCCTGCCGTTTGCTTCGTTATAAAAACCTGTGCGCCTTCCAGCAATGCCGCCACCAGCGCCGCGACAGCCACGCCTATGACGATGCCGATGACCGTCAATGACGAACGCAAACGATGCGAGAGGATTGCGCCCACAGCCACCTGGAACGCTTCGATCCATCGCCGCCCGGTTATCAACAGGCTCCAAGTGAGTTGTTGGGAAGTACGGGGAAGAGCAATAGCCATTGTAATTGCGTGATAAAAAATCGGTTCTCCACAGTAAATTGCCGACTACGAAGTGTCAAATGGATAAACTGTGGAATTGTTGTCACAGATATTTTACGGACGTATTCCGCTTTGTTTTCTTCCCACTTCCAATGGCAAGCGTTCATAGGCCTGCTGCCCCCAATCACACAACAGCGGACGCGTCTCGCGTGGAACCATTATTTCTTCGATACCAACGGCTTCGGCAGTGCGGAAAAGAGAACCCAATTCGTTGAGCATCGCCCCAATTTCTTTGAGTCGGGCTGCCGGGTTAGGCGCGGCTTCAATGCCGCGTTTGTAGGCCGCCATCATCCGTGCGCTGAAGCGCGCTGTACCTTCACGTTCGGCTTTGGTGCCGATTAAGGAGCCGGAACGGGCCATTTGAAAACCTACGGACAGGACAAGGTACCGTTCGGATCGAATTTCCCGCAGCTTTCGCTGGAGAATGGTGTTGCTCACGTCCAGGAATTGGGGTTGCCGTCAGTGGTTGAAACAAAATTTGTGGAAGAAAATGCCACGCGTGTATTTAAGCTGGGATCGCTAGGAGATGGTAAGCGTAACATAACTATCTGCTAATCTTGACAACTAGAAACTCGAAAGGTATGGTTTGCCCATCTAGCAGAACCAAATAGAGGCTTGTTTTCAGTAGTTAGTTGTACTTACCCAACTCTTCCTGGAGGTCGTCTATGTCAAAGCATCTGGTTAGCTTTCGACAGAGCGTGCAGCCGCTCTGTATAGTTTTTTTACTGCTCTCGTCTTTCGCCTTTGCGCAAACAACATCCACCACGCTTCTTGGTACCGTGGCTGATTCCGCTGGGGCCGTGTTACCGAACGCCAAAGTTATCGTTACTAACACTGGAACCGGGCAACGGCGCGAAACTACTACTTCGTCCTCGGGCGATTTCAGCTTCCCGTTGCTGGACGTAGGCGTGTACGACGTTATGTCTGAGGCAACTGGCTTCAAGCAGGGGGTCCGGCGCGGTGTCGTGTTGGAAATCAACGAAAAGGTACGCGTGGATTTTGCCTTGCAAGTCGGAGCCACGACAGAACTCGTCGAAATCACGTCGTCAGGTACGATCCTGAAAACAGACGATGCGACGCTCGGCCAAACGATTGAGCAACGCCGCGTCGAAGAACTTCCGCTCAACAACCGCAACCTTGGCGCGTTGGCGATTTTGCAACCCGGCGTGCAGTACGGCCCGCGTTCCGGCACGGACGGACAAGGCTTTGGGCAACGACAAGGTTCTAACGGCGTGCCGATTCCCGGCGTCGGTTTGGCGTTTGTAGCGAATGGACAGCGCGAGACGAATCAACACGCCACACTGGATGGCGTGGTCGCTACGGAAGCGCGCGTGAACACAATTCCGTTCAGCCCCTCGGTCGAAGCGGTACAGGAATTCAAGGTTTTGGCGGGCAGTTATTCGGCGGAGTACGGTTTCAATGCGGGCGCGCAAACAATTATCGTGACGAAGTCGGGGACGAATCAATTTCACGGCTCACTGTTTGAATTTGTGCGCAACGACATTTTCGATGCCGAAAATTATTTCCAGAACTATTTCAACACAACCAGCACGCGCATCAAGAAAGATAGCTTGCGGCAAAACAATTTCGGTGGAGTGCTCACGGGGCCAGTAGTGATTCCAAAGCTGTATGATGGGCACAACAAAACATTTTTCATGACGAATTACGAGCGGCGGTTGCGGCGGCAGGGAGGCTTATCGCAGGCCGCGAATCATCCGACCGCTGCGTTCCGCACGGGTGATTTCAGCGCGCTCTTAAACCGCAAAGATGCGGCGGGGAATGCGTTGCCATCTATCACGATTCTTGATCCGATTACGGGGACGCCGTTCGCTGGCAACATCATTCCCGCTTCGCGCATTTCAGCGTCTGCCAAAGCGTTTCTGGGCTTCTGGCCTGATCCGCAACGCATCAACCCTGATCCGTTGACCGGCACGAACTATGTCGGCGGCGAGCGGCGCACGTTGGACGATGAGCAACTCTTTGCGCGCATAGATCACAACTTTTCCGAGAAGGATAAAATCTTTGGACGTTATGCCTACAACGATGTCGTCTACAACGTGATTCCCGGCGACAATCCGAACTTCACATACTTTGTGGCGGGGCGCAATCAAAACCTTGGCACAGGCTGGATTCACATTCTGTCGCCGACCCTGATCAACGAATTGCGGTACGGCTACAATCGTTCGGTAGATAACACATTAAATCCGCGTGCAAACACGAGCTTTGATTTGGAATCGCTAGGCCTAACGGGCTTCCGCGTCGTCAATGACGGCAATCGCAAATTCACGCCCCGCGAAACCGGCGTGCCGACTATTTCGATCAATGGCTTTTCGCAGTTATCCGAACAGGATGGCGGCAACGGTTTCGACTTCAACAATCTGCATCAGATTAACGACAACGTGACGTGGAGTCGTGGCGCACACAGCGTCAAATTCGGCTTTGATTATCGCAATGTGCGCCTGTTCCGTGGCGCTGCGAATACGCCGCGTGGCAATCTGACTTTTAGTGGCGATATTGCGGGAACTGGCTTTGCCGCGTTCCTGCTCGGCTACCCCAGCAGCACTGGCACACCCGAAGGTTTACCGTTGACCGAAACGCAGCAGAATCGCTTCGCCGCTTACATTACCGATGATTGGAAGGCGACGCGCAAACTCTCGGTCAATATAGGTGTGCGCTGGGAATATAACACTGCGGCTGTGGACGTCACGGGTTTGTGGCGCAGCCTGAGTTTGACGGAACGAACGAATGGTTTGCCGACTTTGATACCGAACATCGGCACGGAGTATGCGTTTTACAACCCAAGCAAAAAGCAGTTTATGCCGCGCATCGGCCTGGCTTATCGCCCGACCGACAATTGGGTGTTGCGGGGCGGCTTCGGGATTTATTACAACGTACATCAGTTGAATAACTACACGATTTTGAATTTGAATCCGCCGAAATCCGGCACGGCGAATTTTGCGAATTCAGCGACCGGCGGCAGGATTACCAATACCGCTTCGCAACCCATCCTGACGTTTGCTGCGCCCTTTGGTGTTGTCAGCCAGACCAGCGCGACCGGCATTAACGCGCTTGATCCCCTCAACAACCAGCCGTATGTCAGCCAATGGAGTTTGGATGTCCAACGCCGCTTGCCGTTCGATACGGTGTTGACGGTGGGGTACGTCGGCAATAAAGGCACGCACCTGGATCAAACCATAGAATTGAATGCGCCTGCGCCTTCGATTTTGCCGAACCCGGGTGGACGCCGCCCGATCCCGTTCTTCGCGGATGGCATAGGTGGCCCGACGCGTCCGTTGAATCGGTTGCGCTGGCTGAGTTCGGATGGCAATTCGTGGTATCACGCGTTGCAGGTCAATGCACAGAAACGCTTCACCAAAGGCTTTTCCATGAACCTTTCGTACACCTGGGGACGCGCGATGGGCGAAGGCTATGGACGCAATGAAGGTGGCGGCGCAATTCCGAATTCATATCAGAACCCGCGTGATCGCGCCTCAGAGAAAACACGCTACGGATTTGATTTTCAACATAGCGCTGTCTTCAGTTCGCTGTATGAACTGCCAACTATCGCAGCTTTCAAAGATAACGCCGGAAAGTATATTTTTGGTGGCTGGCAAGTGAACGGCATCGTGGTATTGCGCACCGGATTACCTTTCTCGGTTACGCAAAACAACACGATCAATACGCTGGAAGGCCATGTCCGTCCTGATTTGATCGCTAATCCGAAGCTGGACAATCCCACTATTAACAAATGGTACAACCCTGATGCGTATCGTGTCGTTACCTGTGCGCAACCGGGCGGAACCGATGCGGCGGGCGTAGCGCGCAACCAATACCTGGCGGGGTTCTGTCACTATGGCAGCGCTGGCCACGCTGTGCTGGAAGGCCCCGGCTTCAAGAACGTAGATTTTTCGTTGCTGAAGAATGTTTCGCTTACTGAAAAGATGCGACTGCAATTCCGCACCGAAATTTTCAATATCTTCAACACGCCGCAATTTGGCATCCCCAATACTGGCTTGAATGCGGCTCCCGCTTTCCTGCCCGCAGCGGCAGGTGGCGCGTTCCCGACGCAAATCACTCCCTCGCGCGGCCCCGGAGCGATCACCAGCTTGGTCGCGCCGATGCGGCAAATGCAGTTTGGCTTGAAGTTGTTGTTCTGAGAATGTGCAACACGCGGAAAGAACGGAACAGCCAGAAAAATCATTGATCTATTTCTGTCTGTTCCGCTCTTTCCGCGTATTCCAGGTTCTTTCTCTGATTTATCAAAAGGAGATGATTGTGAAGAGTACTGTTGCTCTTGTTTTGGTTGGGCTACTTGTCATTAGCACTGATTTGTTTTGGCCGCATAAAACGAAAGCTGTGCTTGACGAAATCAAAATCCAGCGCTACCAACCTGTCCCGATGCGCGATGGGGTAAAGCTTTATGCGGATGTTTATCGCCCTCGTGCCGAAGGCCGCTATCCAACCCTTGTCGTGCGAACGCCGTATGGCGTGCAGCGTGACGGTGTGCACGAGACGATGATGAAATTTGCGCAGCGTGGCTATGCCGTCGTGATGAACGACACGCGCGGACGTTATGAATCGGAAGGGAAGTGGGAGCCGTTTCGCACCGAAGCCAAAGACGGCTACGACACGATTCAATGGGCGGCGAAGCAACCCTGGTCAAATGGCAAAGTCGCTACGCAGGGGGGATCATATCTGGGGCACGTGCAATGGGCAGCAGGGAAGTTGCAGCCGCCGAATCTCGTGGCGATGTTTCCGGCGGTGGCTTCGACCAATATCTACGCTAATTGGATCACGTTTGGCGGCGCGTTCCGGCTCTCATTCAATTACGGTTGGGGGGTCGTGCGGATGCCTAATCGCATCATGTTGCCGCAGTATTGGCACAGTGAAGCCTATGCGCCGAACGAATTGAAGTACGAAACGATTCTGCCACACCTGCCCCTGAAAGACGGCGATGTGCTGAGCGCAGGTTATGCGGTGCAACATTACCGCGATTGGCTGGCGCATCCAGGCTACGACGCGTATTGGAAAGCGATCAGTGACGAAGAACACTTCAGTAAAATCAACGTGCCGGTTCACACGAGCGGCGGTTGGTTCGATATTTTTGTCGCTGGCACAATCAACGGCTTTGTCGGTGCGCGCAAACATGGTGCGAACGAAAAGACGCGGCGCGAATCCAAGATGATTATCGGTGCGTGGGGGCACGGCCCGTCACAAAAATTCGGTGATGTAGATTTCGGGCCAAGCAACAATCGTGTACAGTTCGAGACGGAATTGCGCTGGTTCGATCATTACCTGCAAGGCAAGGACAACGGCATTGAGCGTGAGCCGCCTGTCGAGATTTTTTACATGGGTGTCAATCAATGGCAGCACGAACAGGATTGGCCGATTCCCGGTACGAAGTTTACGCCCTGGTATATCGCCAGCAGCGGCAGTGCGAATACGGCGAACGGCAATGGCACGTTGAGCGCCGCAACTCCGAACGGTGCAGCGAGCGATCAATACAGTTACGATCCGAATGATCCTGTGCCAACACTCGGCGGCAATAATTGCTGCGGGACGCCAACGCTGGCCGGACCAAAAGATCAGCGCCCATTGCAAGACCGCAAAGATATTCTGGTGTATACGAGTCAGCCGTTCACTGCACCGCTCGCCATCGCGGGGCCAGTAAAGATGAAACTATTTGCTGCGACCGATGGCCTCGACACGGATTGGGTTGTGAAGTTGATTGATGTTGCGCCAAACGGCTTTGCGATTAATGTCTGCGAGGGTATTATTCGCGCACGCTATCGCAAAGGCACTGACAAAATGGAATTGCTCAAACCCAACGAAGTCTACGAATACGAAATTGATCTGGTCGGCACGGCGAATGTCTTTCTGCCCGGTCATCGCCTTCGCGTAGACATCACGAGCAGCCACTTCCCGCAATTCGACCGCAATCCCAATACTGGCGAGCCATTTGGGCAATCGGCCAAAGTGCGTGTGGCCAAACAAACGATCTTTCATACGGCACAGCGACCATCGGCTATTCTTTTGCCGGTTGTTCCAATGCCGAAAAACAAGGCTCTCAATTAAGGTAGGTTTCTCATGTCAACTCGTCGTAATTTTATTCAAGCATTGTCGAGCGTCCCCTTTTTGGGCGGACTGCTTTCTGCTACAACTCTCGCTATGACGAAAGAAAATGGTCGTGATTATTTCAAAGAACTTGGTGTCAAACCCTTCATCAATGCCGCAGGCACATACACCACGCTATCGGCCTCGTTGATGTGGCCGGAAGTAATGGAGGCGATCAACTACGCATCCAAAGTGTTTGTGCCGCTCAATGATTTGCAGGAAGCGGCAGGCAAACGCATCGCCGAATTAATTGGCTGCGAAGCTGCGATGGTGACTTCGGGCGCAGCCGCAGCATTGACGGTTGGCACCGCTGCTTGCGTCGCGGGCAAGAATCCTGATTGGATCAGACGCATTCCTGATTTGGCCGGCACCGCAATGAAGAGTGAAGTGATTGTGCAGAAGTCACATCGTTATGGCTACGATCACGCTGTGCGTAACTGTGGCATCAAAATGATTGAAGTCGAGACGGCTGATGAACTCGAACGCGCAGTCAGTGAAAAAACAGCAATGATGTTGTTCTTCAATGACGCCGACAACAAAGGCAAAATCAATGCGCAGCAATTCGTTGAGTTGGGTAAAAAGCATAAAGTGCCAACCTTCAGTGATGCTGCTGCCGACACGCCGCCGACGAATCGGTTGTCTATGTACACAAAGATGGGCTTTGACCTCGTGACGTTTTCGGGGGGCAAAGGCATTCGTGGGCCGCAAAGTGCCGGACTGTTGCTCGGGCGCCGAGATTTGATTGAAGCGGCGCGCATGAACTGCTCCCCCAACAGCGATTCTATCGGACGCGGGCTGAAGGTCAACAAAGAAGAAATCCTGGGCATGATGGTCGCGGTCGAAACCTATTTGAAGCGCGATGACAAAGCCGAATGGAAAGAATGGGAACGCCGCGCCAAAGTGATTACTGATAGTGTGGCTGGCGTGCCGACCATTAAATCCGAAGTCTTTGTTCCGCCCATCGCTAATCACGTCCCGACGGTACGTATCCAATGGGACAAGGCTGCCTTGAATTTGACGGCGGACGCGGTACGCAAACAAATGCGCGAAGGCAAGCCCGTAATTGAACTTGCTCCTTCGTCCTCGCCTGCGGCAGATGCGACACAAGAAATCGGGGTTGGCATCTGGCAATTGCAGCCGGGCGAAGTAGATGTTGTGGCAAAACGGCTGAAAGAAATCATCAAGAAGGCGTAGTGGCGGAAAAAAATCTGCCCAAAAAGATGGCCTGTGAGATTCGAGAGCGAACTCACAGGCCATTTGTAATGAGAGAAGAAAAATCAGTTGAGAATGAAATTGAAGGAGATCACGCCGGAGACTTTGACCGATTTCCCGTTCAGCACCGTGGGAGAAAACACCCACTGCAAGGCGGCTTGGCGCGCGGCGTCTTGTAAGGTCGGATGCCCGCCCACAGCGGTGGCCTGTAGGACGCGGCCTTCTTCAGAGATCGTGATTTGTATAGAGACAGTGCCTTGCGCTTTGATCTGTTTGGCGATCTGCGGATAGGGCGGCTGTACTTTGCGAAGCGCCTTGCCGGCAATCATGCCGCTGGTCATCGGCACAATGTCCGGCATTTTTGGAGTCGGTGTTGGCGTCGGTTCGACCTTTGGCTTTGGGGGTGGCGGCGGCGGTACTTCCGCCACATCGTTACAAGAGATACAGCCCCCTGTATAAGGATTCGCCGTTCCAGTTGTATTACCAATAGGTGGTGCGCCTACAACTGTGTAAATGCTTGGCTTTGGAGGGAGGGGAGGGACTTTTTTAGCATCCGCGATTTCTTTGGGTGGCTCCTTTGGTGCAACAAAGCCCGCCTCAGGAATGACTTTCGCTACTGGCACTAGATCAGGCGGTGGGGCGGAAATGGGAACTGCTGGGGGAGCTAACATTACCTCAGATGTCATTGTCTCAGCCATTGCTGGGCTGAACCAGAAGATAGTCATAACCGCGAGAATGGTAAGAGAAGTGCCGTATATCAGACAGGTAACAAAATAAAACTTGTTCCGTCCCTGTGGTTTCTGGTTAGTAGATTCTACGAGTTTATCGAACATAGTTGCCTCCGTGAGATGTTGTTTGCGCCGATGAGTCTCAGGAACAGTGATAGACGATTCGAGCAGGAAAATTTGCGATTAGTTGAGTCCTTCGAGTTGTAATCCGATGGGAGCGGCACCACTGGCCTTGACTGTATCAATCACTTCCGACACCTGGCTATAGCGTAGATTCGGCGCGCCTTTGATGAAGACGGTTTTGCGATCTGGCGGGCGGGCATCCAACGCTTGATGAAGCAGGGAACTCAATTCGCTGAGCGATTGCGCATTGGTTTGATTGAGTTGTAACGCATTGTCGCGCGCGATGCTGACGACCAAAGCTAACTCCGGTTCAATGTTTGGAGTTTCGGTTTTCTCCGGTACCTTGGTTTCGTGCTTGTGTGGTTTCATCGGACTGATAGTCATGAAAATAATCAACAGTACGAGTAACACATCAATCAGTGGTGTGACATTGATATTGGGCGTAGCATAAAAAGCCTTTTTCATCTGATTCTCCTTCATAAGACGCACCTCGACGAGCCACTTGCGACGCAAGTGCTAAGACTCTCCTCTATTGTCGAGATGAATGAGGTGGAATCACCCGGAAATGGTGACTCGGCTGAACATTAAAATCGCATCCGCAGGCATATACTTGCCGCGGATATAGGCAGGCCGAAAATTCGCCTGTTCGTTCAAGGCGTGTGAAAGCTTGTGAATTACTTCAGGGTTATTGGGCGCTTCGATGACGTGTTTGACAGAAGCGCGCCCATCTGTTCCAACCCAGGCCACGACGGCAAATTGCTCTTCGTCCACTTCTTTTGTGAAGCCGATCAGCGTCCCATGCGGATCAAGAATGGGTCTTGGACTGGGCGAGAGTGGCAGCAGCAAATCTTTCAGTTGAGCAATTTCCTCGTCACCAGCATTCGGTGCGATGGCCGTTTGGGCAGCCGCCTGGAAAAAGGCGAATGCGCGATGGGCTGGACGAAGGATAGAGTTGATCAGCATGAAGAGTAGTAACATGGAAGCAACTGCCGCGAAGGAGCGCGAAAACAACCGAATGCGCCGATTAGCGTTTCGTTCTTCCCGCCAACGGGCTTCCACTAATTGCTTGCGGGCTTCGATTTGCAGCACCCACAAGGTAGCGGCTTGCAATTCCTGCGCTTGCTGGTTGGTTTGTAAGGTCGAGCGAAAAGAACGCAATTGCTCCGTTTGTTCATGGATATCGGCAGAATACTTTCGGCACGCTGCGCATTCATTCAGATGATGATTGAGCAGCGCCCGTTCTGATGGTCGAATCTGCCCATCTAATTGGGCTGAAATCAAGGATGAATAAGTACGGCAATTCATAACATTTGTCCTTTGTCATTTGTCCTTTGTCATTTGTCCTTTCCTGTTACGCCAGGGCCGCCTGGGCAACAAGGGACAAATGACAAAGGACAAATGACGAATAAGCAAATCGCCCTGCCGTGCGGTGGCACCGAAAGCGAAACCCGCATGGAGTTTGTTGCTGACCACCATGAGGGTTTGGTTCGCCGACCCATCGGCAGTTGCGTCGTAAGCACACACCGCACGGCACGACGATTTGCCCAGAATTTTCAACGGTTGCTCAAGCTTCGACTTAAGTTGGCACGCAACATTTCGCGTCCGCGAGCAATGCGGGATTTTACGGTCCCGACTGAAATCTCAAGAATACTGGCGATTTCCTCATACGACATGCCTTCGATGTCGCGTAGTGCGACGGCAATGCGGAAATCTTTCTTCAATGCACCTAATGCGTGTTCAAGCTGCTGCTGGCGTTCGTGCGCGATGGCTTCGGTTTCTGGCGAATCCGCCTCGCTGGCCAAAGTGGCTCCGAGTGACCTCCCCTCATCTTCCTCATGGGGCAGCGGTTCATCCAAAGAACGCATTTCATCGCGTCGTCGCCGTTTCCACCAGCGTTGCGAATTCAAAGCCTGATTCACGGCAATGCGACAAACCCAGGTTTTCAAGCTGGCATCGCCCCGAAAGTGACTAAAGTGACGGAAGATTTTTAAGAACGTTTCCTGTGTCACATCGCGTGCTTCTTCCACCTCGCGCACAATACGCAGCGTGACGGAATAAACCAGCGGTTGATAGGCACTGACTAATTCCGAGAACGCCTCAATCTCTCCTGCTCGTAATCTTTCAATGAACGCCAACTCGCGCGGCGCAAGTGGCACGGACTCGGCTTCGACAGTTTCATAGACCTCGCCAATAGCACCGTCGAGGTTGGCTTCAATACCGATTGCCAGCCATGCTTTTTCTTTTACCAGCATGCGCGCTCCCGAATCCGATTGAGGTTTGCTGTGGGCGATTCGTTATTTCATTTTCAGGCCATCATCACCAATTTTCTGATGACATAACCATTAGACTCCGACTTGGGTTGCAAAGTTCCCAGACATCTTACTGCTTTTTGCAAAAAATCTGAAAAAGACTTTTACACGAGAAGCCTTAAGTATTTAGCGGCTCTCGCATACCCTTGAACGAAACCGGGGGAATAGCTTGCACGCCTATAGATTTTGTAGTAGTGTGCCGCCGCTTACCCATATCTTGTGTGCTTTAGCAGGAGTTGAGTTCTAAAGTGGCGAAAAATCTGAAATCTTTGATAGTTCTGGCGATAGGGTTAGGCTTGGCCTATTGGTTTGCACGGGGGATTGACTGGGCTACGGTGGGAGTGTATTGGAAGAATGCGAATCTCTGGTTGTTATTGCTCGGCGCTCTTTTGATAAATCTGACGATGCTTATTCGCGCGGTGCGATGGCTGACCTTCTTACAGCCAATTGCGAGCGCAAGTTTGAAAGAAGCTCTATCGGCCACCGTCATTGGGTTTGGGTGTATTTTCCTGGTAGGCCGGGCGGGTGATGTGGTGCGCCCCCTGATGTTGAGCTTGCGCGAGAAAATTAGCCCCAGCGCCACTATCGCTACCATTTTAATTGAGCGCATTTACGATATGACGGCAGTGGCCGTGATGTTTGCCGTTAACCTGTTGCTCCTTGAATTGCCTGCTAGCAAAGCGGATGATCTGCAAAAGATGCGCTCGCTAGGCTGGTTGATGTTATTGGGTTTGGCGGTGGGGATTGGCTTGCTGGTTTTATTGCGCGTGCGCGCGCATTCAGTCATCCCTTTTATTGAGAGATTATTTCGCTGGTGGCCGAAACGGATTTTGGCGATGGTTATTAGCTTATTAACACATTTGGCGGATGGCTTATCGGTTTTACTTAATTTCCGCGAGTTGGCCAAGACCATTGCGCAAACGGGGTTGGTATGGGGCTTGATCGCCTTGGCTTATTGGGCTGTTATCAAGGCGTTTGGCATTGATTTTTCCTTAAGCCAGGCGATTTTTGCCCTGGGTGCGGGATTGGTTGGTTCGTTGATTCCGACGCCGGGAGGTTCTGCGGGAGCCTTTCATGCAGCCGCACAAAAGGGGTTGGTTTTTTTAGACGTGGAGCAAAATTTGGCTGCTGCCACCGCTATCGCAATTCATATTGTATCCTTTGGATCGCCCTTTCTCTTTGCCCTTTTTTATTTGATGCGAACTGACATTAGCGTAAGCCAGCTACGTGCCTTGATGTCCAATGGGGAGTCGAGTGCGCAATTGCCGAATGCCCCAGTAGAATCATTAGTCGGCAAGCCAACCACAGGAGTCGAATCATGAGATGCCCTTTTTGTGCTCATCTGGAAGATCGAGTCGTAGATTCACGGGAATCCCGCGAAGGAGATTCGATTCGTCGCCGTCGTGAATGCTTAAAATGCGAACGCCGCTTCACCAGTTATGAACGGATTGATGAAATCCCCTACATGGTGGTGAAAAAAGATGGCCGTCGCGAGCCGTTTAGCCGTGACAAGGTGATGGCTGGATTGCTAAGGGCTTGTGAGAAACGCCCGATTCCCACCACCAAGCTTGATGCCATCGTGAATGCCATCGAAACATTTGTACAATCTTCGCCGGAACGTGAACGTCCCACGACGAAAATCGGTGAGATGATTATGCGGCGGCTCAAAGAACTCGATAAAGTGGCTTATGTCCGCTTCGCTTCGGTCTACCTTGAGTTCCAGGATGTGACAGAATTTATGTATGAATTAAAAGGTCTGGTGCGTGGACGGAAGTAGGCAGTGGATTTTTACGGTGATAAAGTCATGCAACTTTCCCCAGTCTTGGCTTGCAAAAACCAAGACCTGTTGCTAGTATTCGCGTTTTCGTAAAGCGGCTCTTTTAAAACTTTGTGTGTCATACTAGGCACTTTTGCCGGTGTAGCTCAGTTGGTAGAGCAGTTGATTTGTAATCATCAGGTCGGGGGTTCAAGTCCCTTCACCGGCTCCAGAAGATATATTGCAGGGGTGGTCGAGTGGTTAATGGCACCGGGCTGTAAACCCGGCAGACTAACGTCTTACGTAGGTTCGAATCCTACCCCCTGCACCAGCTTGAGAATTTCAAAGTTGAAAGCCAATTTTGAAAGGCACGATGCGGGAGTAACTCAATGGTAGAGTACTAGCCTTCCAAGCTAGCTGTTGCGGGTTCGAGTCCCGTCTCCCGCTCCATCAGTGATTTACAATCTCAGATTTGAAATTTGAGATCATTTGGTTTGCCCACATAGCTCAGTGGTAGAGCACTTCCTTGGTAAGGAAGAGGTCATCGGTTCAAGCCCGATTGTGGGCTCCAGTTTTCCTAAAGCAGAGGAACAACCTAATCATGGCGAAAGAGAAATTTGATCGGTCGAAACCGCACGTGAACATCGGGACGATAGGGCACGTGGATCACGGCAAAACGACGTTGACGGCAGCCATCACGAAAGTGCTGTCGAAGCATAATCCGAAGATGGTCTTCCGCAGCTTTGATTCGATTGACAATGCGCCGGAAGAAAAGGCACGTGGCATCACAATCGCTACGGCGCACGTCGAGTACGAGACGCCCAATCGCCACTATGCGCACGTGGATTGTCCGGGGCACGCCGATTATGTCAAGAATATGATCACGGGCGCGGCGCAGATGGACGGCGCGATTCTGGTCGTGGCGGCCACCGACGGGCCGATGCCGCAAACGCGCGAGCATATTTTGCTGGCGCGCCAGGTCGGAGTACCAGCCATCGTCGTGTTCATGAACAAAGTGGATATGGTGGACGATGAGGAGTTGCTGGATTTGGTCGAGTTGGAAGTGCGCGAGTTGCTCTCGAAGTATGAGTTTCCGGGCGATGACATTCCGGTGGTGCGCGGCAGTGCGCTGGGCGGCTTGAATGGCGAGCCGCAATGGGAAGCGAAGATTGATGAGTTGATGGCGGCAGTGGATGCCGCGATTCCCACTCCGGCGCGGGCCATTGATCAACCGTTCCTGATGCCGGTGGAAGACATCTTCACGATTCAGGGACGCGGCACGGTGGCGACAGGACGCATTGAGCGCGGGATCGTGAAAGTGAACGAGCAGGTGGAGATCGTGGGGATTCGGGACACGCGCAACACGGTGGTGACGGGGGTGGAAATGTTCAAGAAGTTATTGGACGAAGGGCGAGCGGGGGACAACGTGGGGTTGTTGCTGCGCGGGGTGGATCGCAAGGAGATTGAGCGGGGTCAGGTGATCGTGAAGCCGGGGACGATCAAGCCGCACACGAAGTTCAAGGCGGAAGCGTATGTGTTGACGAAGGAAGAAGGGGGACGGCACACGCCGTTTTTCACGGGGTATCGTCCGCAGTTTTACTTTCGCACGACGGATGTGACGGGCGTGGCGCATTTGCCGGAAGGGATAGAGATGGTGATGCCGGGCGACAACATTGCGATGGAGATCGAGTTGATCGCGCCGATTGCGATGGAGAAGGGGTTGCGCTTTGCGATTCGGGAAGGCGGACGCACAGTGGGTGCCGGCACCGTTTCCGATATTGTTGAATAAATTGTAGGAGTGATTAGAGATGCCTAGAGATAACATCACGCTTGTGTGTGAGCAATGCAAGAACAAGAACTACATGACGACCAAGAATAAAAAGAAAACTCCCAGTCGTCTGGAATTCAAAAAATTCTGCAACACGTGCCGCAAGCATAATAATCATAAAGAAACGAAGTAAAAGTTTAGGGGTATGGTGTCAATGGTTAGCACAGCGGTCTCCAAAACCGTTGGTCCGGGTTCGAGTCCTGGTACCCCTGCCAATTGCTGATTTTGTTGCCCTTGAAGTTTAATTTTGAAGTTTAATTTTAATGCTATATCTAACTGCAAGTCCCCTTGCTAAGGTGCAGCGCGGGAGGGAAGTATGGAAATGTCTGTAGAAGAAAATCAAAGCGAACTTCCCGTGACTAACTCGCCACAAGGGCCGATTCAAAAAATTAAGAATTACTATCACGATGTCGTTGTAGAGATGAAGAAAGTTTCCTGGCCGACTCGCCAGGAAGTTATCAATACCACGATTGTCGTGATTATGGCCGTCTTCTTTTTCGGCTTTTTCCTGTTTGGTACCGACCTTCTTTTGACGCAATTGATTCAAGGTATCGAGTGGTTAGCCAGAAAAGTATTTTTGTAAGGACAGGGCGCATTTTTGTTTGAAGAGCTTGAGCTTATGACCGAAACTACCGAACAGGTCGAGCAACCCGTTGAGCCGCCTGTTGAGCAACCCGCTGATGTCAGAACCGAGTGGTTCATAATCCACACCTATTCTGGCTATGAGCGAAAAGTGCGCGACAGCCTGAACACTCGCATCGAAGCCTTTAATATGGGCGGAGAAATCCTCGAAGTGCTCATTCCTACGGAAACCGTCGTGGAGATGCGTGGCTCGAAGCGAGTGGAAAGCACGCGGATGTTTTTTCCTGGCTATGTGCTCGTCAAGATCGTAACTAATGAGAGTGGCAGTATTTCGGATGCAGCTTGGCATTTAATCAAAAGCACGCCGAAAGTTACGAGCTTCGTCGGTGGTCAGAAGCCGACTCCGCTCACTTCAGAAGAAGTAGATCAAATTATTCATCACGTGGAAGTGGCGATGGAGAAACCCAAGCCGAAATTTATCTTCTCACGTGGGGAAACAGTACGAATTACCAATGGCCCCTTCACCAGTTTTACGGGCACGGTGGAAGAGGTCAATCTTGATAAGAGTATGCTCAAAGTGATGGTCACGATTTTCGGGCGTGCAACTCCCGTCGAATTGGGATTCCTCGAAGTCGAAAAGATGACCTTTACCGAAGAAAATTGATTTTTGGCATTACTCTCAACCGTTTAATTTTACGTTATGGCGAAGAAGATTACCGATTACATCAAACTCCAAGTGTCTGCCGGCAAGGCGAACCCTGCACCTCCCATTGGTACGGCTCTCGGCCCCAAAGGCGTGAACATTATGGAGTTTTGCAAACAGTTCAATGCAAAAACCGCGAACCTGGGCGACATTAAAATTCCCGTCGTCATCACGGTGTATGCAGATCGTTCCTTCACTTTCATTACCAAGACTCCGCCCGCTGCTGATTTGCTGAAAAAAGCATTGAAGCTCGAAAAAGGTTCCGGCAAGCCGAATCGTGAGAAAGTCGGCACAGTCACGCGCGCGCAAATTGAAGAGATTGCTCGGACTAAAATGCCGGACCTCAATACTTCGAATCTGGAGGCTGCGATGCGCACCATCGAAGGTACAGCCAAGAGTTTAGGGTTAGAAATCAAAGGGTAGTTACACACAATTTCTACGAGGGAGTGATGAGGCTCTTCTACCGGAAGCCGCTCGCATCACGTTAAGACCTGAAAGGAAACAAGCATGGCAGGAAAAAAATTCCGGGCTGCAACCGCGCAGGTTGATCAGGCCAAACTCTATGCGCTGGGCGAAGCCTTGGCCTTAGTCAAGAAAGTCGCTTTTGCGAAATTCGACGAAACCGTCGAAGTCACGATGGTTTTGGGTGTTGATCCACGCAAAGCCGATCAACTTGTGCGTGGCACGCTGGTGCTTCCGCACGGGCTGGGCAAGTCCAAGAAGGTTGCCGTGATTGCGGGTGGCGATAAAATGCGCGAAGCCCAGGAAGCGGGTGCCGATGAAGTCGGTGCCGAAGACTTAGTCGAAAAGATCAAAGGCGGATACACCGATTTCGATGCCTTGATTGCCACGCCGGACATGATGAAGCTGGTCGGTACCCTGGGTAAAATTCTGGGACCGCGCGGCCTCATGCCGAACCCGAAAACTGGTACGGTTACGATGGACGTGGCTAATGCTATTCGGGAAACCAAGGCTGGCAAGGTGGAGTATCGCGTAGATAAAACAGGCGTCATTCACGTGGGTGTGGGAAAGGTTTCGTTTCCCGATAACAAATTGATCGAGAACTCAAAAGCCTTGATTGATGCGGTCATCAAAGCAAAACCGACGACGGCAAAAGGACGCTACGTGAAGAAAATCAACGTCGCCTCTACCATGGGGCCGGGCGTCCTGGTGGATGCTGCAACCGTTGGGGCGTAATCATTTTAGGCTTTTAGCTCTTAGCCATTAGCCAAACTGCCGTTTGGCTAATGGCTAAAAGCTAAAAGCTAAAAGCTAAGAGCTAATTATGAAAACAAAAGCGCAAAAACAACAGGAAGTTGAAATCCTCAAAAACGAATTTGCCAAAACTCAGCATGCCTTTGTCGTGGCCTATCAAGGCATTACCGTCGAAAAGGACTGGGAATTGCGCAAGCAGGCGCGGGAAGCGAACTTTAACTATCGAGTGGTCAAAAACACGTTAGCCGAACTCGCCGTGCAGGGTACCTCGCTGGAAAGTCTGAAAGACCAGTTTGTGGGGCCTACTGCGATTGCTTATAACGATAATGACCCGGTCAGCATTGCCAAAGTGCTAAGCAAGTTCGCCAAAGAGAATCCGAAATTTACCTTCAAAGCGGGTGTTGTCGAAGGCCGTGCGATTTCCGTTAGTGAGATTGCCGAAGTTGCCGCGATGCCGTCGAAGGAAGAGTTAATTAGCAAAATTATGTTCCTCATCAACTCCGGGGCGCAACGCATGGCGGTTGCTTTAAATGGCGTCGCCCGCAACTTGACCGTGGTGGTGAGCGAGATCGCCAAGCAAAAAGAGCAAGGCGCATAAAGATCTGAAATTTCAGATTTGAGATTGAAAATTTTTGTGGTCGTGAGTGCGTGTCAGTACGCGACCTGAACGATCAGCCACGGAGTGATGCCCAGCGTTGATCTGTGAGCGTGCCGTGAGAAGATTCCGGCGCATGACCATTAACTTCTCTCAGGCCTAAAAGCCTGTAGCAAATTGTGGAAAGAAAATTATGTCAGAAAAACTTGAAGGTATTATTGACCAACTCAAAGACTTAACACTCCTCGAAGCTTCTCAACTGGTGAAGAAGATGGAGGAGACTTTTGGCGTTTCTGCCGCCGCCGCTGCCGCTGCTCCCGCCGCTGCCGGTCCGGTTGCCGCCGCTCCCGTAGAAGAGCAAACCGAATTCAATGTGATCTTAACAGCAGCAGGAGCGAACAAGATCAACGTGATTAAGGTCGTTCGTGAGATCACGGGTCTCGGTCTGAAAGAAGCCAAAGACCTGGTGGATGGCGCTCCGAAACCTGTCAAAGAAGGCGCGTCAAAAGAAGAAGCTGAAGCGATTAAGACCAAGCTCACGGATGCCGGCGCAAGCGTCGAGTTGAAGTAGTCATTTGAGCTTGTCGCTGTTCTGAGGTAGTCTATTGAGTGTTGAGCAACGAGCGAATCTTTTCTTCTTGCTCAACACTTAATAAATGAGTTTACTGATTCACGGACTATCTCTGGTGGAAAGCATTACGCTGACCATAATGACCCCTCTGTTAGCTCCGGGGGATTTGGAATCAACGGATTTCAGTTACAACCAAAATATTATTTGCTGCATAAATCGCGGCTAGGGTGAGGTTTCACTCCTAGACCGCCTTTTGGCGTTTCGGATTTAATATTATCAACTCTAACCCAAAAGTAACCGTATGGCTGACAAAGAAATGATCGCTTCAAGCAGTGCGCGCGCACCGCGTTTTGATTTCTCCAAAATTCGCACCGCCGTTCGCATCCCGAATCTGATTGAGGTGCAGCGGGAAAGTTATGATCGCTTCTTGCAAATGGATTTACTGCCCCCGGAACGGGACAACACGGGTTTGCAAGCAGTGTTTCGCTCCACCTTTCCTATCGCCGACTTCCGTGACGTGTCTTCGCTGGAGTTTGTCGAGTATCGCATCGGCAACTGGACTTGCAAATGCGGACAGTTGCAAGGACTCCATCACCTGCGCTCGAATTGCAAACAGTGCGGCGCGGTGATTAAGGTGAATCCATTCTCGTCTGATGATGTGATGTGTCACGAGTGTCACACTTACAACAAGAATGTTGTGATCGTTTGCGACAACTGCGGCGAACCAGTTGGGCTTAAGCACAAATACGATGTCAACGAATGTCAGGAACGCGGCATGACCTATTCCGTGCCACTCCACGTGAAGATTCGCCTGACCGTCTGGGACAAGGACGAAGACACGCATCACAAATCCATCCGCGACATCAAAGAAGAAGAAGTGTATTTCGGCGATCTGCCGCTGATGACTGAGAATGGCACGTTCATTATCAACGGGACGGAGCGCGTCATCGTTTCGCAGTTGCATCGTTCGCCCGGCGTGTTCTTCGAGCGAGCCGAGAACAATACCTACTTCCTTGGCAAAGTCATTCCGTATCGCGGTTCGTGGGTTGAGTTTGAATACGACGCCAAAAACCTGCTCTATGTACGCATTGACCGCAAACGCAAATTCCTGGCGACGATTTTCTTGCGCGCGCTTGGACTCAAGAGTGATGAAGAGATTCTGCGCCGGTTCTATCAAGTGAACCGCATTCGCGTGCAGGCCGGTCGCCTTTTCTGGCAAGTTAGCGCGACAAGCAAGTCGCTCATCGGCTTGCGTGTTGCGCACGAAGTCAAAGATAAAAAAGGTGAAGTGCTGGTGAAGAGCGGCAAGAAAATTACCAGTTCGGCCTTTGAGTCCCTGCTCAGCAATGGCGTGGCGGAAGTCGAAGTCCAGGTGAGCGACCTGGAAGGCGCGTATGTGCTCAACGATGCGGTTGATATGACCACAGGTGAAGTCGTAGCCGAAAGTAATTCCGATTTGAACCCCGAAAAGATTGCGAAGCTGGCTGAAGCCGGCGTGGATTCCTTTGAGGTGTACTTCCCGGAAAAGGATGATACCGGCCCGGTGCTCAGCAACACGGTGCGCAAGGACACGATCAAATCGTCGCAGGAAGCTTTGATTGAAATCTATCGCAAGATGCGTCCTGGTGATCCGCCGACGGTAGACACATCCAAGTCTTTGTTTGAAGGGATGTTCTTTGATCCGCGCAAATTCGATTTCTCACGTGTGGGGCGGTTGAAATCTAACATCAAGATGGGTAAACCGGAGCGTGATCGCCTGGATGATTCTCTCTTCTCGCCTGATGACTTCTTTGGTGTGATTGATTATGTGCTAAAGCTCAAACGCGTTTCGGGCGAAGTCAAGCTGCCGGATGGTCGCAAGATTTTCTATAGCGATGACGACATTGACCACTTGGGAAATCGTCGTGTTCGTGCCGTCGGCGAACTACTTGAGAATCAATTCCGTCTGGGGTTGGTGCGTATGGAACGGGCGATCAAAGAAAAGATGTCCATCCATCAGGAAATGCAAACGGCGATGCCGCGCGACCTGATCAATGCCAAACCCGTGATGGCGGCGGTGCGCGAATTTTTCGGATCGTCCCAACTTTCTCAGTTCATGGATCAGACGAATCCGCTTTCGGAGATCACGCACAAACGTCGTCTCTCCGCGCTTGGACCGGGCGGATTGTCGCGTGAACGCGCGGGGTTTGAAGTCCGCGACGTGCATCCGACGCACTATGGTCGCATCTGTCCAATTGAAACCCCGGAAGGGCCGAACATTGGATTGATTTCGTCGCTCTCCTGCTTTGCCCGTATTAACGAATTCGGCTTCATTGAATCGCCCTATCGCCGGGTCGTTGACGGACGAGTGGTGGATTACTTGCTAATTCATAATCCTGGCGACACCCCGCTGAAAGCTGGCGATCACGTGCCGGAAGATGTGGTTGAAAAGGCGCATAAGAAACTCGCGGAAGGCCAAAAACCGGCGACGTACGAGCCGTATCCGTTTTACCTGTCGGCTTGGGAAGAAGATAAATACATCATCGGTCAAGCCAACATTGAACTGGATAAGAACGGGCATATCGTCAGTGAACGCGTCAATGCTCGGCAAGCCGGTGAATTCATTCTCGCCCTGCGGGAGGAAATTCAGTATATGGACGTTTCGCCGAAACAGCTTGTCTCGGTGGCGGCGTCTTTGATTCCGTTCCTCGAAAACGACGACGCCAACCGCGCGTTGATGGGATCGAACATGCAACGCCAGGCTGTCCCCTTGTTGCGCGCACAAGCGCCCTACATCGGAACCGGGATGGAAAAAGTGACGGCACAGGATTCCGGCGCGGTCGTAATCGCACGACGCGACGGCATCGTAGACGTCGTTGACTCCGAGCGCATCATCATCAAAGCTGACCATAATGTGGACGGCACGCTGTCGCGCGAAGTGACGGCGGACATTTATCCGCTCATCAAATTCAAACGCTCGAACCAAAACACCTGCATCAATCAAAAGCCGATTGTGCGCAAAGGTGACCGCGTAGTGAAAGGCGAGGTGATTGCCGACGGCCCGTGTACTGAAGGTGGCGAACTCGCGCTCGGACGCAACGTGATGGTTGCGTTTATGCCGTGGCGCGGCTACAACTTCGAGGACGCAATTCTGATTTCGGAAAAGATGGTCAAGAACGATTACTACACTTCGATTCACGTCGAAGAGTTGGAAATCGAAGCGCGCGACACGAAGTTAGGCCCGGAAGAAATCACCCGCGATATTCCCAACGTGGGCGAATCCGCACTCCGTGATCTGGACGACAGCGGCATCATTCGTATCGGTGCTTATGTGAAACCCAGCTCGATTCTTGTGGGCAAGGTAACGCCGAAGGGCGAAACGCAACTCACGGCAGAAGAAAAACTGCTCCGTGCTATCTTCGGTGAAAAAGCTGGCGATGTCCGCGATGCTTCGCTGACTTGCCCGCCTGGTATTGAAGGCACGGTGGTGGATGTCAAAGTCTTCACCCGCAAAGGTGCCGACAAAGACGCCCGCAGTATGGCGATTGAGCAGTCAGAAGAAGAAAAACTCCGTAAAAACCTCGACGACGAAATTCGTATCCTGCACGAAGAGCGCAACAAGCGGACGTACGAATTGCTCGACGGTCGAAAGCTGGAAGAAGACCTCGTTCACAACCGTCGCACGATCCTGGAAAAAGGCACGAAGTTAACGCGTGAGCTTTTACAGGAAATCGAATTTCCGGCCCTCAAGAAAGTCGAAGTAGCTGGTTCACGAGGTGACGTCGCTGCCGAGATCAAAGACCTCGAACAGCGCACCGAACGGCAAATCGCCATCCTTGAGCACTTGTATCACGACAAGGTGGACAAGCTGCGCAAGGGCGATGAGTTAATGCCCGGCGTCATCAAGATGGTGAAGGTGTTCATTGCCATGAAACGCAAATTGTCGGTCGGCGACAAGATGGCCGGACGCCACGGGAACAAGGGCGTCATCGCGCGCATCCTGCCCGAAGAGGATATGCCGTACTTGCCGGATGGCTCGCCGGTTGAGATCGTACTCAACCCGCTGGGTGTGCCGTCCCGTATGAACGTCGGGCAGATTTTGGAAACGCACTTGGGCTGGGCGGCGCATGTGCTCGGTATGCGCTTTGCAACACCTGTGTTTGATGGCGCTGCCGAGTCTGAAATCAAGAAGTTCCTGCGTCAGGCGGATGACGTGCTGCAAGGCCAGGGCTTGCCGGAGATGATCAACGAATCTGGCAAAACGAACCTCTATGACGGGATGACAGGCGAACCGTTCGAGCAGAAAGTGACCGTCGGGTACATTTATATGCTCAAACTCTCGCATCTTGTTGACGACAAGATTCATGCCCGTTCGATTGGCCCATACAGTCTGATTACGCAGCAGCCCTTAGGTGGCAAAGCGCAATTTGGCGGCCAACGTTTCGGCGAAATGGAATGCTGGGCGTTGCAGGCTTATGGTGCGGCGCACACGTTGCAGGAATTGTTGACCGTGAAGTCGGACGATGTCACCGGACGCTCGAAGATTTACGAAGCCATCGTCAAGGGTGAGTCCGATCACGAGCCAGGCTTGCCGGAATCCTTCAACGTCTTGATTCGTGAATTGCAATCGCTCTGTTTGGATGTCGAATTGCGGCAGCGCGAACCACAGGATGCTTAGGCTGATAAGAGTAGACGGTAGACGGTAGTCCGCAGTCGGTAGAAACCGAAGGCTACCATCTACCGTCTACCGTCTACCGTCTACTTTGGAGAACTATGTACAGATTAAATGCTGAGAAAACGCCAGCTCCTCAACTCGAAGCGATGCGCATCAGCCTTGCTTCGCCAGAAAAAATTCGTTCCTGGTCGCACGGTCACGTGACTAAGCCGGAAACGATCAACTATCGCACCTTCAAGCCAGAGCGGGATGGCTTGTTCTGTGCGCGCATTTTCGGGCCAGTCACGGACTGGGAATGTTTATGCGGCAAATACAAACGCATGAAGCATCGCGGTGTGACCTGTGATAAATGCGGTGTCGAAGTCACCCAGGCCAAAGTCCGGCGCGAACGCATGGGGCATATCGAACTTGCCAGCCCTTGTTCGCACGTCTGGTTTTTCAAAGGCTTGCCTTCGCGCATCGGCCACTTGCTCGACATTCCGCTGCGTGAGTTGGAAAAGGTGCTGTACTTTGAAAGCTACATCGTCATCGCCGACTCCAAAGAGATCGAAGAACTCGGTCTGCCACTGAAAGAAAGAGAGTTGATCGCGGATGACCGCTATCGTCAGCTCAGGCAGGAATTTCCTGGCAAGTTCACCGAAGAAGTCGCGCGGATGGGCGCAGAGGCGATCAAGATTCTACTTGCCAAAGCGGACATCGAGTTCTTGTCTGAAGACTTGCGCGAACGGATGAAAACCGAGAACAGCCAGCAGAAAAAGCTGAAATACTCCAAGCGGCTGAAGGTCGTCGAATCCTTCCGCAAATCCGGCAACAAACCGGAATGGATGATTCTCGATGTGATTCCCGTCATCCCGCCGGAACTGCGTCCCCTCGTACCGCTTGATGGCGGACGCTTTGCCACGTCGGATTTGAATGATCTGTATCGTCGTGTCATCAACCGCAACAACCGCCTGTCGAAGCTGATCGAACTGAAAGCGCCCGAAGTCATCGTGCGCAACGAAAAGCGGATGTTGCAGGAAGCGGTGGACGCGTTGTTCGACAATGGTCGTCGTGGTCGCGTGCTGCGCGGTGTGAACAATCGCCCGCTCAAATCGCTCTCCGACACGCTGAAAGGCAAGCAAGGCCGCTTCCGGCAGAACCTGCTCGGCAAACGCGTAGATTATTCCGGTCGTTCGGTGATCGTCGTTGGCCCGGAATTGAAGCTGCATCAATGCGGTTTGCCGAAGAAGATGGCGCTCGAATTATTCAAGCCGTTCATCTACAACAAGCTTGAATCTGAAGGCCACGCCGCCACTATCAAACAGGCCAAAGAAAAGGTCGAGATGCAAGAGGAAGTCGTGTGGGACATCCTCGAAAAAGTCATCAAAGACCATCCGGTGTTGCTCAACCGCGCCCCAACGCTGCATCGCCTTGGCATTCAAGCCTTTGAGCCGGTGCTGGTAGAAGGCAAGGCGATCAAGCTGCATCCGCTAACTTGTACAGCTTTCAATGCCGACTTTGATGGTGACCAGATGGCCGTTCACGTGCCGCTTTCGGCGGAAGCACAAATCGAAGCAAGCGTCTTGATGCTTGCCTCGAATAACATTCTTTCGCCTGCTTCCGGTCAGCCAATTGCCGTGCCGACGCAGGACATTGTACTGGGTTGTTACTACCTGACACGTGCTGCCGAAGGCGCGAAAGGCGAAGGGCGCGCGTTTGCCAACAGCGATGAAGTGCTGCTGGCGCTCGATGCCAAAGAAGTTGGCACGCAAACCCGCATCCGCCTTCGTTACAGTGGGAAATTGATTGACCTGGAAAACGAACGCGATTCGCAGGATGTCATCAAGGCGACCTCGAAAGAGGTCAAGAACCGCACGATCAGCACCACTGTGGGGCGCGTGATCTTCAACGAGAAGCTGCCTGCGATCATGCCGTACATCAACGGCATCATGAAGAAGAAAGGTCTCGGCAGCTTGGTGAGTTATTGCTTTCTCCGCTTTGGGCATGTGACGACCGTGAAAATGTTGGACGAGTTGAAAGAACTCGGCTTCCTCTACGCCACGAAAGCGGGTATTTCCATCGGTGTTGACGATATGGTGACGCCGCCGGATAAACCCAGGCTGGTGCTGGAAGCGGAAGAAGAAGTTAGCAAGGTCGAACAGCAGTACAAGGACGGTGTCATCACCAACGGCGAACGCTATAACAAAGTCGTCGCGATCTGGTCAGAAGTGACTGAAAAGGTCGCCGACGAAATGTTCAAGGAAATGTCTGCGCGCGAGAAGCGATTGAAAGAACTCAATCCGATTCTCGTCATGGCCGATTCTGGTGCGCGCGGTAACCAGCAACAGATTCGACAGCTTGCCGGAATGCGTGGCCTGATGGCGAAGCCGTCGGGTGAAATCATCGAAACGCCGATTCACGCGAACTTCCGCGAAGGGCTGAACGTGTTGCAGTACTTCATCTCGACGCACGGCGCACGCAAAGGCTTGGCGGACACCGCGCTCAAGACTGCCGATTCTGGTTACCTGACGCGTCGTTTAGTAGACGTTTCGCAAGACGTGATTATTTCCGAAGACGATTGCGGCACGATCAAGGGCATTTGGGCTGAGCCGATTATCGAAGCCGGAGACATTATCGAAGGCTTGCGTGAACGTATCATCGGACGCGTTTCGCTGGTGGATATTCTCGATCCGATCACGGGACAAATGCTGGCGAAAGCCGGACAGGAAATCACCGAAGATTTGGCGACGGAAATCCAGAATGCTGGTATCGAACGCGTGCGTATTCGTTCGGTGTTGACCTGCGAATCACGACGCGGCGTGTGCGTGAAATGCTACGGTCGCAATCTGGCGACGGGACAAATCGTGGATATGGGCGAAGCGGTCGGCGTGATCGCGGCGCAATCTATCGGCGAACCCGGCACCCAGTTGACGATGCGTACCTTCCATATCGGCGGCACGGCGACCCGCGTTGCCGATCAATCCTCGCACGAAGCGCGCACGGCAGGTACGATCAAATATGATGATCTGAATACCCTCATTAACCGGGAAGGCAAGATCATTGCGATGAACCGGAATGGCTCGGTCGTCATCGTGGATGATCGCGGTCGTGAAGTAGATCGTTATCCCATTGCGTATGGCGCGACCATCAATTTCAAAGATGGCGCACGTTGCGAAGAGGGCGATAAGGTCGCCGAATGGGACCCCTACTCGCGTGTGATCCTGACCGAAGTCGGTGGCCACGTCCATTGGAAAGACCTGATCGAAGGCGAAACCGTTCACGAGGATACGGACGAAACCACCGGGTTGTCGCGCATGATCGTGATGGATTCGACCAACGAAAAACGCCAGCCGCGCATTGAAATCCGCAATGATGCTGGCAAGGTGTTGAAAGCTTATCCGATGCCAATTCGCGCTAACCTGATGGTTGGACGCGACGATGTGCTGGAACCGGGCGACCTCCTGGCGAAGACACCACGTGAGTCCGCGCGTACCAAAGACATCGTCGGCGGTTTGCCTCGCGTAGTTGAGTTATTCGAAGCTCGCAAGCCGCGCGAAACTGCGGTGATGAGCGAAATTGATGGCATCATCAAATTCGGTTCGATCACCAAAGGGTCGCAGAAGGTTATCGCAGTCGGAGAAACCGGTGAAGAACGCGAATATTCCATCCCGCGCGGGACGCACATCAACGTGCAGGAAGGCGACCGCGTCAAGGCGGGCGAACCGTTGATGGACGGTCCCCTCAATCCGCACGACATCCTGGCGGTGCAGGGAACTGAAGCCCTGCAACGCTATCTCGTCAACGCGATTCAGGAAGTCTATCGCTTACAAGGCGTGCATATTAACGACAAACACATCGAAGTAATTGTGCGTCAGATGCTGCGTTGGGTGCGTATCAAGGATGTGGGCGATACCGAGTTCTTGCTGGAAGAACAAGTGGATAAATTCCGCTTTCACGATGAAAACGCGCGGGTCGAAGCGGCAGACGGACAAACTTCCACGGCAGATCCGTTATTGCTTGGCATCACAAAGGCTTCGCTTTCGACCGAATCCTTCATCTCGGCAGCTTCATTCCAGGAGACGACACGTGTCCTCACCGAAGCCGCGATTTCCGGGCGCGTAGATTACCTGCGTGGCTTGAAGGAAAATGTGATTATGGGTCGCCTGATTCCCGCCGGGACGGGCATGGATTATTACCGAGGGGTCAGGATCGAAGCGGACGACACTGAAAGCACGAGCCGCGAAGACGAGATCGAAGATACGCAAAGCTATCTCGAAGCGATGTCTGCGATGGTAGGCTTGCGGCCTACCGCCGCTCCCGAACCGGTTGACGAGAGCGACGAAGAAGAAGAATTGGTTGGTGAATCCGAAGAACTCGCGGACGATCCCGACCTGGCATTCGAAATGGAACCGGCGTTTGCCGAAGAGGATGATGATTTTTAATTAGCGCATCTTCTGCTAACTTCCTAACCCTTAAGCCGCAGAGATTCGCTCTTTGCGGCTTTTTTGTGAAGTACGGCAAACTTTCCAGTTTGCTGCTGCTCTAACAGGCGATCCATTATAAAAGCCATCAGCAAACTGGAAAGTTTGCTGTACCTTCACTTATGAAAATTTATACCAACACCTCCTACTCAGAACCCGTTATGCAACTGCTCCGTGAGGGCGTGGCGGGGCATCAACTCACCACGGAAATTGCTGAAGCGGAAATCATCTTTGGTTTTATTGATCCCAGCACGGTGCAGAATTCCTCCCACTTGCGATGGATTCAAGTGCCTGCTGCGGGGTATGAGAAGTACGACAATGCCGAGCGGCGCGCCTGGTTGCAAGCGCGCGGGATTACGCTCACCAACAGTTCCAGCGTCTACAACGAACCCTGCGCCGAACACGTTCTGGCAATGATGATGGCATTGGCGCGACGGCTCCCGGATTCAATGCAGAATCAGCTTTCCAGCCAAGGCTGGCCGCAATGGGAAACGCGTGCGGAGACGTTTTTGTTAACTGGACAAACGGCTTTGCTTTTGAGCTATGGCGCAATTGCCCGGCGCTTATGCGAACTACTGACACCGCTGAAGATGAATCTAATCGCAGTGCGTCGTACGCCAACCGGGAAGGAACTGATCAAGACCATTACTGAAGCGGAACTGAATGATCATTTGCCGACCGCCGATCACGTCATTAATATCTTGCCCGCGAATCCGCAGACGCAGAATTTCGTGGATGCGGATCGCTTTGGCGCAATGAAGCGAGGCGCGATTTATTACAGCATTGGACGTGGCACAACGACCGATCAAGCTGATTTACTCGCCGCGCTTCAGTCCGGGCAATTGTCGTTTGCTTATCTGGATGTGACGAATCCTGAGCCACTGCCATCTGATCATGCGTTATGGAAATTGCCGAACTGCTACATCACGCCGCACACGGCAGGTGGGCATATCAACGAGCAAGAGCGATTAGTAAGGTTATTCTTGGAAAACCTGAGGCGTTTTACGGCTGGTGAAGAATTAGTGGATCGCATCGTGTAGTCGGCGGCGCTGAAAGCAGCAGGCAGAAAAAGCGTCATTGTCATCAGCTTTGACGGCAGCCTGGATGTCATCGCCGTGATTGAGGCAGGCGACATCCAGGCGACATTGTTGCAGCCAGCCGCGCTGATTTTTCCTGCCTGGCGGTTGAGCCGACTGACCAATTCATCAAAGTTGGAGCGAGCAGCAAGCCGGAAAAACAGGGGATTGCTTGCGAGTTAATTACACACGAGAACGCCGAGCAAATCGGTCTTTTCAGACGCAACTGAGAATCTCATTCCTAGAGTCAATGATGCATCTCAAAAATTGGCGCTACATGCCGATAGCAGTTTTGATGGTGCTCCTTGCGAGCGGGGCATTCTTTGCGCCTGCCGAAACTGTCACTGCTAAACAACGGCTTCGCGTACTCGTCTCGTCTGACATTGGCGGCACTGATCCCGATGACTTTCAATCAATGGTACATTTCCTGGTGTATGCCGACCGCTTCGACATCGAAGGGTTGGTTTCTTCACCCTACGGCCCCGGTCGCAAGGAACATATCCTCGAAGTCATTGGCCGCTATGAGCGCGATTACGCCAATCTGAAAACATATTCGACCCACTATCCGCCGCCGCAGGCATTGCGCGCGATAACGAAACAAGGCGCACTGGAAAGCCCCGGCACGGCGGGTATCGGAACGCCAACGGAAGGTTCGCAGTGGATTGTGCGAAGCGCGCGACGCAAGGATGCGCGGCCACTGCACGTGCTGGTCTGGGGCGGTATCGAAGACCTCGCGCAAGCGTTGCATGACGCCCCTTACATCCTGCCCAAGCTGCGCGTGTATTGGATCGGCGGCCCGAACAAGATGTGGAGCGTGGATGCGTACAACTACATCGAACAAAATCACCCAAAGCTTTGGATGATCGAAGCCAATGCGACCTATCGCGGCTGGTTTGTCGGCGGCAATCAGTCGGGCGAGTGGGGCAATAAGGAATTCGTCGCCGCGCACATCGCGGAGCAGGGCGTGCTTGGAGATTACTTCAACACTCAACTCAAAGGCGTGATCAAGATGGGCGACACACCATCGGTCGGTTGGCTGTTGCACGGTAACACGTCCGACCCGTCGCAACCCGGCTGGGGTGGAAAGTTCGTGCGTATCTGGGACGGGCGCAAAACCGTCTTCAATCATCTGACCACCGAAGCTGATCAAGTCCGAAGTCTTCGGCGTCGTCGAATTCGCACTGCCTGTTCCGGCGGGCTTCTCAGCGGCAAACTCGGCGAAAATGATTTTCGACAATCGCATCCCGGCTATTGGTTTGAATGAAGGCAAAGTGTTGCGCTTCCGCTTTGCCCCGCGCGATGCAAAAGTTTGGTCATACGCAATCAAAAGCGATTTCGCCGGACTCGACGGCAAGTCGGGCAAATTCACCGCTGTGCCGCCGCTGGTTGATCGCACGAGCCAACCTTCGACGGTGCATCCGAACTGGTGGACTGATGACCCTGATCCGTCTGCCGCCGAAGGCGTTCATCCCGGCGCGAAAAGCGTGAATCAATGGCGCGTGGATTTTCTGCGTGACTTCGCCGCGCGGATGCTGCGCTGCCAATCCCCAAATAAGAGGTGAAACTGTGCATCTCCGTTTAGCCAAAACCTTCTTTGTGATTGTCGCCTTATGCGTCTGCGCAAGCCTGACGGCGTATGCCAAAGAGCGCGTGATTGTGCTGACTGATATTGAGAATGAACCCGATGATACGCAGTCTATGGTTCGCTTTCTCACCTACAGCAACCATTGGGATGTCGAAGGATTGGTTGCGACGACTTCCACGCATCAGAAGGACAAGACTGCCTCGTGGCGCATCCGCGAAATTATCGAGGCTTACGCAAAAGTCCGCGAGAACCTGTTGAAGCACGAACCGGGTTATCCCACGCCGGAATATTTGCTTTCTGTACTTCGCGACGGGCGACCGGCTTACGGTATGAATGCCGTCGGGCGGGACATGGATTCGCCTGGGTCAGAGTTGATCATTCGCGTCGTTGACCGCGATGATCCGCGTCCGGTGTGGGTGCTGGTATGGGGCGGGCCGAATTGTCTGGCGCAGGCGCTGTGGAAAGTGCGGATGACGCGCTCGCCTGATGACGTAGAAAAATTCGTTGCCAAACTACGGATTTACACAATCTCAGATCAGGACGACAGCGGGCCATGGCTCAGAAAGACATTCCCGAATCTGTTTTATATCGCCAGTCCAGGCGTCCACTCCGGCGGTGCCTATCATCACGCTACATGGAGCGCGATCAGCGGAGACAACTTTCACGGACGGTTTGTTGGCGCTGATTTCAGCAATGTGGACAATCCCTGGCTCGAAAAGAATATTCGCAGCAAAGGGCCGCTTGGCGCACAATATCCGCCTTTCAAATTTTTGATGGAAGGCGATACGCCGAGTTTTTTGTATCTCATCAACAATGGGCTGGGCGACTCGGAACATCCCGACTGGGGCAGTTGGGGCGGGCGCTATGAGCTATACATGCCGCGTATGCAGAAGTGGTTTATCGAACCCGAAACCAGGGCACTGTGGACGAACGCCGAAGACGAAGTGTTGGGCGCGGACGGCAAATGGCACACCAGCAACAAAGCCACGATTTGGCGCTGGCGTTCGGCCTATCAGAATGATTTCGCCGCACGGATGGATTGGACGATTAAACCCTACACTGAAGCCAATCACCCGCCCGTCGCCAAACTCAACCACGCCAATCAGCTCAAGGCCAAAAGCGGCGAGCGCGTAAGCTTGAGCGCCGAAGGCTCAACTGATCCTGACGGCAACGCGCTTTCCTACGAATGGATTTATTATGGTGAGCCAGGCACGTTCGTCCTTGCCACTGCCCGCACGGGCGCGCCGCTGAAGATCGAAGATGCTAACAAAAGCAACGCGTGGTTCACCGCACCAAAAGTCACAAACCCCGAGACGATGCACGTGATTCTGGCGGTGACCGATCAAGGGGTGCCTCCGCTCACGCGCTATCAACGTGTGATTGTCACGGTTTACCCCTGATGTACCAGCGACGCAAAACTCTGAAACTGGCTCTCAGATAGACTAATAGGCCTAGTGCTCACTAGCTGCCGCGTGGCAAGATGAAATCGGCGCTGGCCGCCCTCACAGCAAATCGCGTGGCGGAACAGCAGGCGCAAGTAGAGAGCAGAGTGAATATCTCCCGCTACCTTATTGCTAATCTCTATCCTATCAAGTGCTTGCAGTTGGCGGAGGCGTGTGGGAATCGAACCCGACCGACGCACGCTCACGCGTACGCCCAACGGTTTTGAAGACCGCGCCAATCACCAGATCAGATGCGCCTCCGTGACGGGTCGTCAATGTAGCATATTGGTTAGGAAAAGTCTGGCTGGGAGGAGGAGAAAGCGAGGGAAGACCTGGAAAAGTATACTTTCCCAAGACTTCCCTGGACTGGTGGGGATTAGAGAACTTTGTTGGAGTTAGCAATATTGGATGGGCGGCGCTTTTTCGTGGTGGTCACGCGGCTGCGCGCTAACCGTACCAATTCTTCCGAATTGCAGGGCATCGCGCGAAAGGTTGGCAACACCCCAGCCAAGCTGGGGTCTTCCAGCAAACGGCTGGTATCAACGAGCACCGAAATATCGCCATGCCCGGCACTACTTCGTAGTGTTTCCAGGACAGCAATCACTTTGCCGGGCGCGACATCTACTACGGCTAAATCGTGACCGGTGCAACAGGCTAGGCGAACTTCTTCTGTGGTGGTCGCATTCGTGATCTCGACTCCGCTCACGGTTAATTCTAATTGCAAGGCTTTGAGATGTTTCGGTTCATCGGAAACGAGCAACAAACGAGCTTGATTGGCTCGCATAAGATTTATTGACGTGGGAACAGCACGAGCGGCAGTTTGTAATAACATACTTCACTCCTTTCAGGCACTCATAGCCCAGAGACTAACAAGAACTCACAGAGTAATAATCCAAATAACAACGTAGGAATATTGAGAGAACGCAGGTTCAGCGTTATTCACGGTGGGGCGCTCAAATTGTCAACCTACAAGGGAAACGCTGGGTAATTTCAACAGGAGTAGTCTGCGCTTGGGGGAAGCCGTAACAGTAAATCGACCAACTAGACCGCAGAGCCTAAAAGCACGCTGTTCGGCTAAAAAAGTCAGCTTGGGGCTGGTAAAATTTGCCTCAGATAGCCGGATAAACTTACAATCGCCAACCTTGATTGTCAACAACAAAGATTGTTATTTTTTTCCTAAGAGCCAATGAAGACTTTAGACGATTTAATCGCAATGATGGCGCGCTTGCGCGCCCCGAATGGATGCCCCTGGGATCGCGAGCAAACATACGCAACACTCGGTCCCATGCTCATCGAAGAAGCCTACGAAGTGATCGAAGCGGCGGAAGCGGAGGACTGGCCTGAATTACGCGATGAACTCGGTGACTTGCTCTTTCAACTGGTGTTTTATGGGCAAATCGCGGCGGAAGCCGGGCAGTTTGATCTGCACGCTTCCATTACGCGCGTGTACGAAAAAATGTGGCGACGGCATCCGCACGTCTTTGGGGAGGAGAAGGCGGAAACAACCGCAGAAGTGTTAGTGAATTGGGAGGCGATTAAAGCCACGGAGCGAAGGGAAGCGGGCAAAGGAGAGGCAACCAACCTGTCACTGCTTGATGGTGTGTCAAAGAAAATTCCCGCCTTGCTCGAAGCGCATCAACTTACCACTAAGGCGGCACGGGTCGGCTTTGATTGGACCGAGGCAGAGCAAGTGATTGAGAAGCTCGAAGAAGAACTGGATGAGTTGCAGGTCGAACTCAAACGGGAAGAACGGAATCAAAATGCCGTGGCGGAGGAGATCGGGGATTTGTTGTTTGTGGCGGTAAATCTGGCACGGAAACTTGGCGTGGAGCCGGAGAACGCCTTGAAAGCTGCCAACCGCAAATTTCGCCGTCGCTTCGGACACATCGAAAATCGTCTGGCAGAACAAGACAAGGCCTTCGCCGAAGTGACGCTGCACGAAATGGATTCCTATTGGGATGAAGCCAAGCGCAACGAAAAACAATCTCCCGCAAAAACGTTATGAAAGAAGCACTGGTACTGATGGCGAAAGCACCACTGGTTGGGCAGGTCAAGACACGCTTGATTGGCGCATTGACAGCAGAACAGGCAACGGAATTGTACGTTTGTTTTCTGCGAGACACGTTTGCGGTGATGGAAGCGGTGCAAGAGGAACGCGAGCAGCTATCGCTTGCGTTGTGCTATACACCCGCTGAGGAGTTAGAAGCATTTGAGACCGCAGAGTTTGATGGTTGTCTGCTGCTGGCTCAGCGCGGCGATGATTTGGGGGAGCGGTTGCATAATTGTTTGGTTGATTTCTTCGAGCTTGGCTTTGGCTCTGTGGTCATCCTGGGGGCCGACAGCCCCACCTTGCCAGCAGCACTAATTTATGAAGCCTTTGAGCGTTTGCTGACGCCTGACCAGGTAGTGTTCGGCCCGGCTGCCGATGGCGGGTTTTATCTTGTTGGGATGAATAGATTGCCATCCCAATTGTTCGCGCAAATTGCTTGGAGTGCGGAAAATACTTTATCGCAGATACAGTCCAGAGCGGAGCCACTGCACTTGGCAATGTCTTTCTTGCCAGAGTGGTATGACATTGATAGTCCAGCCGACTTGCAACATCTCCGGGAACAGATAGCTGCGGATCAGGCCGCTCCCAAATATACCAGTCGCTATCTCAAAAAGCTCTCCTCGTCTCGTTAACCGATGGCCTCGCTCCACGATTCCCCCTTGACCGCTTCTCGGTCAGCGGTTACACTGCCTCTCGGAAAGTGGATATATTCCTCTTTCCTCATCCGGCAATTCGGAACCACTGATTTACTTAGCAATCATAGAATCCACGTAGTTTATCTGAAGGCACAATTTTTGTGCTGTAAATCCAGAAATACTTCGAGGAGACTTTTTTATGAAAAAGAAATTACGGTCGGGCGTAGGAATAGGAATTCTTTTGCTACTCACTACTCCTATCTTCGCCGATCCAATAAAAGACACACCGGAAATCCGCGCCAGGTTCATTACGACACTGAACAACACCGAAATCATGGCCTTCACCTCCACGTCCGCAGCCAACAATGCGGCCAATTTAATGCAAGGCAATGGTCACACTCTCACGTTTGCAAGTTTTGGTCGGGTGCCGTTTTATAAAATCCTGACGGTGACCAATAATGGTGCCAGAGATTCCAGCTCGGTGCTCAATTCCAGTCCCGTTCCCGAACCCATGTCCTTATTACTGCTTGGTAGCGGCTTGGCAGCCTTTGCCGCTGGCCTGCGCAAGAAGAATAAACTATAAGACCGCTGATCCTGGGGTTTAGAAAATATCATCCACAAATGTGATCGCTAAAGGGAAATTGCCAACAGGCGAATATGCCTCACGGTAAAGTCCCCGCGCAGTCAATGAGGTGACGGCCGTTGCCCAAGGTAATCGTTCGAGTAAAGGCAGCGCGTCGGCTTGCGGGTTCCCTTTGAGCCGACGCGCCGCCACTTTCATCATGCTGTCCGTTTCGGGCACGACAGAACTGAAGCTGTACAGCACCGCATTGGTGGTTGGCTCTGGCATCCGCGCCGCCGTAAATTGTTCGGTCGTGAGCCAAGAGGGGTGTTTCTCGCGGTCTTCAAGCAAGCGCATCACCTGTTCCGGGCTACTTAGTACCAGGTAATTCCCAATAAAAGCGAAAGCTCGTTTGCCATCGTGCGCGCTCGTGAGTTCGAGTGCCATGATAGTTAATCCGACCGACACTGGTTGCCTGTTGCTGTAATAACCGTTCGGCTAGTTGCGACAGCTTTTGCCGATTTCGCGCTCCCACGACCCAGACACGATCTGATTTGTCTGACTCCAACGCGGGCACGCTAAAACGAACCACTTCGGTGCCTGCTACTGTTGCGGCGCTCTCGCCGGGTTCCAGTCCCAAAAACGTTTTGCGCGCACTCGTGAAAAATTTATGAAAGAGGAAGCTTTGTGCCACACCCAGATGACCGGAAACGATGCGCTCGACGCCTTCCAGCGCCAGGCCAGGGTCTTCGACGTTGACCAGCGTAACTTCCTGCGCAGTGGCAGGAACTAATTGCAAAGCGGCGCTCTTTTCTAGCACGGCGTTACTTGACACACGAAACGCCGCCCGCAGGCTCTCCGCCGCTTCAGGCTTGCATAAAACCGCATACCGATCCTGCACGCCCCCTTTGGCAAAACTTGTGCTGTAGGCCAGGGCCTCGACCGTTCCTTCTGCGACTTCGCCCATCAACCCTTCGGGCAAACCTGCCAGGGGCGTTCCGGCAAGAGCCTTGCCGAGCAATAGGTGCGTGAAAAATTGCGAGAGGCGAGAAGCCCCTGCTTGGCTGACGAAAGCGAAAATGTCCCCTTCTTGCTTCACCTCGGCGCGTGCTTGTGGCAGAAAGCTGTTTTTGGCCATTGAAGCGACACGCCCTTGCTGCACATCAATACATGCCTGCAAGGTCTCAGCATCATTTGCAATGAGCCAGGCGCTGCCAATGCCCGCTGACAACATCCGGCGTTCGCTTTGCGGCGCACGATAAATCGTGATGGTCACCCCGGCATATTCGCTGGTTTCGGCCATCGGTTGTTTGTAAACACGAGCCGCCAGTTGTGGCATCCGTTCAGCAATTAAGGCGTTGACGCTGGCCGCGCTGCCGTGTGTTTCAATGACTAAGGCCAGGCGCGGTTTGACCTCCTCGCCTGTTACTTCGATGCCCTTCACGACCAGGACAAATTGGCCGCGCGCCAGCAATAATGTCTCTTTCGTTCCCAGCCCCGTCCAACGCCCGAGGCGGCTCGCCCAGCCCGCATACTGCAAGCTATTCGTAACCCCATAAATCGGGGCAAGCTGTTGCCAGGCCTCAGTGCCAGTGAAGCCATCTAGTAAGCTGGGCAAATCATTGACAGCGATATAACCCAGCGCGGTTTCCGGCACATAATTTTCCAGGGCCACGCGCTCAAACCGCTGAAAAAGAAGCCACGCGCCCAGCAGTAATAGCAAAAGGACGAAGAGGATAGGAAGGGTTCGCTTGCGAGTGAAAACAGGCATAGGCTTATGCAAACTCTGCGTGATTGGTTAGTTGAAATTCTTCGTGGGAGAGCACGTAAGAAATCGCTTCTCGGCCATTGATCTCAGTGCTTTTGTCAAAGTGCATTCCGAGCTTTTCCAGCACGCGCACAGAAGCCAGGTTGGGCGGATCAATGCCGGCAAAGATGCGCGCCAACGCAGTGCTTCAAAACCATACTGAAGGACGGCACGCGTGGCTTCTACGGCCAGGCTTTGCCCCCAAAACTGCGGCAGGATGCCATAGAGCACTTCGACTTCGGCCCGCTCGCCAAAATGACGCAAGCCACACCAGCCAATCAAATTGGATTCGCCGTGGAAAGAGCTAACCCAATGGCCGAAACCATACGCGGCAAAATCGTGAAGACTGGTGGCAACAACTTCCGCCGCTTGCTCCCGCGAGATTACAAGATCATCCCACAAATATTTGCGAACGCCCGGATCAGTCCAAAACGTGTGGAGCGTTGCCTCATCTGACCGGACGAAAGGCCGCAACTGCAAGCGAGGAGTCACAAGAATCGGTGGAAGGCCGTGCATAATCGAAAAAGGGCGGCTGACTTAAATCAACCACCCTTCGCTTTAGTTTAGATTTCGGATTCCATTATTTGGCGGAAACACTGCGGGAACGTTTGGCTCTTTCGGCCAACGCCGCTGCATTGGGCAATTCGGCGACCGCGCGTTGCAATTGTGCGTCGGAATCCGACATCGCCTGTAAGGCTTTGTCGCCGCCATAAGCCGCCGTGAGCACTTCGTAACGAATGCGTTGCCGCGCCCAGGACATCTGTTCTTCCATTGCTGCCGGAGCAAGCTTGATCTCTGGATTTTTCTTTAAATAACTCGCTACCGTTTCCCGGAACAACGTCATCAAGGCATCATTGATGACGTACTCATTGGGTTTGAGCGCGTGATCGAATTGCGGCGGCCCGTTAAGCTTAAAGTCCTTGGCGATTACCACCTGCCCGGCAATCAGTTCGCGCACAAAAAGAAAGATCGGCGTCAGCAAAAAAGCTTGGGTGGCGTTGATTTTTTCGACGGCCGTGGGGTCGCCTGACCGAATCCGCGTATCTTTCACTTTGACATCCGGGTTAATACCGCCGCCACCATACACAGGGCGACGCAAGTCCGTCATCCAGGTTTTATTGTTCTTCTGTTTAGCGTCTTCGGTCAAATTCCCGGTAGACCGCTTAGTAAGGTACTCGTACATTGAGTTACTGGAATAATCGCGTTGGATCAACCGTCCGCTCGGCGTGAAATACCGCGCGGTAGTCAGCGTCAGACCCGCGCCACTGCTCAGCGGAAAAATATTTTGTACCAAACCTTTGCCAAAACTGTTTTCGCCCACAATCAGTCCGCGGTCGTGATCCTGAATCGCACCCGCCACGATTTCTGAAGCCGAAGCCGAATCCCCATTAATTAAGACTACCAGCGGAACTGTCCCCTGCGACCCCATTTCCGTTTGCAGATCGCGATTCATAATACTGCCCTCGCGGTAACGCACCGAAACAATGGTCTGCCCGCGTTGCAGGAATTTCTCCATAACACTTAAGGCTTGTTGTAAATAGCCGCCGCGATTATCCCGCAAATCTAAAATCAGTGAACTCGCGCCCTGCTCTCTCAATCTCGCCATCGCTTGAGTCAATTCATCATTGGTTGTGGAATGAAACCCGCGCGGCATACTGACATAGCCGATGCCCGGTCGCACTAGAAAGACATTATTGATCGAAGGCTGTGGGATAGCATCGCGTTCTAAGGTCAGCTTAATCGGCTCCGCCACGCCTAAACGCTGGACGGTGACCATCACCTTGGTACCTTGCTCGCCCCGCAAACGGTTAGAGACTTGGGTAGTGGAATTCCACTTTTCGGTATTTTCTCCATCAATACCGATAATGTGATCGCCATAGCGCAGCCCGGCGCGGGCGGAAGGCGTATCCCGGAAAGGCTCGCTGATGACGACTTTGCCATCACGTGACGCAATCATGGCCCCAATTCCATAGTAACGACTGTTCTGGGTATTGGTCATTTCGGTAAACGCCTTCTTATCCCAAAAATTGGAATGCGGGTCCAGCGTATGCAACATGCCCTCAATACCTACCTTAGTCAGCACCTCATAATCTACTTCTTCCAGGTAGTTTTCCCGGACGATTTCAATCGCCTCGACGAAATGGCGATTGAGCTTCTCAAGCGCCGCCCGATCATCGGAGGTGAGTTGGGGAGCAGCCGCCAGCGGACGCAGCACAGCAGCGCCAGCCACTAAGACGACAATGACACCGAACAGTAGAAATCTTTGCCAATTTTGTTTCACGTTTACTCCTTATTTCAATCCATACCCCTCTGCCGCAAAGGGGCGAATATTACCCATAGTACCGACGAAAATTCGATAGTTCAAGCACCAATTCTATTTGTCATTTGGTCATTTGTCCTTTGCTGCTATCGTCACGCACCAACCAATGACTAATGTCCAATGACTGATAACCACTATTGTGCGGTCCAGCCGCCATCTACAAACAGCGTGGTGCCTGTGACATAGGAAGCGGCATCCGAAGCTAAAAACAGCGCAGCTCCGGCAATTTCGTGCAAGTCACCCCATCGCCCCATCGGAATCTTTTCGAGAAAGGCTTTGTACTTGGCGGGATCATTCAGCAATTGCAAATTCATGTCCGTAGCAAATGGCCCGGGACAGATCGCGTTGACTGTCACGCCTTTCGTCGCCCACTCCATTGCCAGCGTGCGCGTCAGTCCCAACACCGCAGCTTTCGATGAAGCATACGGCGTACGTGCCGCCATCGAAATTACCGAAAGTATGGACCCGAGATTGATCATGCGCCCCCAATTGCGCTGGCCCATTGCCGGGCCAAACACCTTCGCGCATAAAAACGAACCCGTTACATTAGTCCCCATCACCGCCTCGAAATCGGCTTGTGAAATGTCTTCGATATTGCCGCGAATATTGATGCCAGCGTTGTTGACCAGAATATCCACTGCGCCAAAGTTTTCGTCCAAAGTTTCCTTGAGCGCGCGAATCTCCGCTTCATTGGTTACATCCAGCGCCGCCGCAAAAATCTTACGCCCCGTTAGGGTTTGCAGCGCCTCCGCCGTCGCCTGACATTCGGACAGCGTGCGACTGGCAATCGCAACATCCGCGCCCGCTTCGGCAAACGCTTGCGCCATCATTCGCCCCAAGCCTTTCGCCCCGCCTGTAATTAAGGCTCTCCGACCGTCGAGTTTGAATAACTCTAAAATGTTCTTGTTGGTACCGTCAGGTAGTTGCATAAATTGCTCCTTAGAAAATGTAGTGTAACCTTTCCCGTTTGCTCCGGCTGAGCAAGTAATCAACTCCGAAGTCAGGAGCAAACAGGAAAGCTTGCTCTACACTGCTTAAAAAAATGTTCCGGGAGCATACCACGAAGCGCCACTTTCTTCACCAGCGCGAGGGGAAACCTTTGCTTTTCTATGACCTTCCAGTAGGATACAAAAACCATGCTAACAATCAAAACGGGGCTTTTCATCGCACTTGGCGCGTTTGCGATCTTTTATGTCGGCATTTGGATTACCATAGCGCGGCAACGTAAGGAGGACTCTCCAACACCAGGGGTACTGCGCATGGCCATAGGCTTCATCGCCAACTTCTTCGACACGCTGGGCATTGGCTCATTCGCCACCACGACTTCCATGTTCAAGGCGTGGAAAGTAGTCAAAGATGAAGTCATTCCCGGCACGCTCAATGTCGGACATACCTTACCTACGATCACGCAAGCCTTCATTTACATCGCCATCGTCGAAGTGGAGATGACGACCTTGATTCTGTTGATTGCGGCGTCCATTTTAGGGATGTGGCTGGGTGCAGGCGTCGTGTCACGATGGCCGCGTCGCAACATCCAAATCGGCATGGGCATCGCGCTGATTGTGGCTGCCGGATTGACGCTGATGACGATCTTCAACGCCAGTGCCAGCGGTGGCTTGGCAATGGGATTGCACGGCCCCAAACTGTGGATTGGCGTGATCGGCAATTTTGTGCTGGGCGCGCTAATGTCCTTAGGCATCGGCTTGTACGGCCCGTGCCTGATTATGATTAGTTTGTTGGGGATGAATCCGAAAGCCGCGTTCCCGATCATGATGGGATCATGCGCCTTCCTGATGCCCGTTGGTAGCACACAGTTCATTCGCAAAGGGAGCTATAATATAAAAGCCGCGTTGGGACTGGCGCTGGGCGGCATTCCGGCGGTGCTGATTGCCGCGTACCTCGTCAAAGAAATGGATTTGAAATATGTGCGTTGGCTGGTCGTCGTCGTCGTCGTGTATACTGCGATTTCGCTGTTGCGCACCGCCTTCTCAGAACGAAAGACCTAGTGTGAATTATGGTCATTGAGAATACCCGGTTACTTTTCCGACTTTACACGAATCCGTTGTCCGCAATGAGCGAGATCATTGACAAGGGCAACTGGTTCTACGGCGCAGTGCTGGTCACGGTCGTCGGGATTTTGTTCGGACTCCTGGTCACCAATCCCATTTACCAAACCTACGAAGCAGCGCCGTCGCCGCTGCAACGAATGCGCTTGCCGCAAACTCGTCCCGTCGCCTTGCAAATCCGCCCGCCCGTGCCCGACGAGGAGGAAGAGTCAGGCGAAGAATATGTCAGGCCGCGCCCGCAACGCTTGCCCTTGCCGCTTGTTGGCGACAGCGGCTGGTGGTTCGTCTCATTTAGACCGATGAGCCAGGTTGTTATCGCCTTTTCGCTCGCCGTGCTCTACGTTCCAGCGTTAATCCTGCTGTTGGTAATGATTGAGCGCACCAGCAGTTTTAGTGTTGCTTTTCGGCGAGATTACGGCTCCTTTCTCTCTTGCACCTTTTTGGCCTGGGCGGCGTCGCATTTACCCTTGGCGCTGGCGGGATTGGCATTAGAACCCCTGGGATTAGGCGCAGGTGCCGCGTTGCTATTGTGGTTATTCGGCAGTTTGTATTTCGGATTTTTGATGGTTTGTGCGGTGCGAACGGTGGGTGGAACCAGTATCCAGCACGCGACCCTTATTGTCGGACTGGCGTGGTTATCCTTGCGGTTCGATTCGTGGGTCTTTTCCATCTTGACGTTCTCGCCCTTTTTGACGCTGATATGGTTGGTTCCGCTGGCGCTGGGAGCCTTAGCTGGCATGCGGGCGGCGCATCTTCAGCGCCAAAGTTTTCGCCGTCACTTGCAGGCCGCCACGCTCAACGAACACGACGCCGAAGCGCAGTATCAACTGGGCCTGGTCTATCAACAACGTCGCCAACAATCTGAAGCACTCAAGCATTTTCGCCGCGCAGTCGAAATTGATCCAAACGAGCCGGATGCCAATTATCAACTGGGTATCGCGGCACGGCACGAAAAGCGCCTGCAAGCTGCCATCCAACATTTCAGTCATGTCGTCGCGCACGACGACAAATATCGGCAAAGCGAAGTCTGGCGTGAAATCGGAGCGACGTATCTAGCGGCAGGCATGGTTGCGGAAGCCCGAACGGCGTTGGAAAAATACCACGAACGGCGGCCTTTCGATCCTGAAGGATTATTTCATTTAGCGGAAACCCTCAGGCAACACGGCGACGCGACCCGCGCGCAGGAACTTTACCGACAATGCGTCGAGGCCGTAAAAACTATGCCATACTATCGGCGCAGCGAGGTCAGCAAATGGAGCAAACTAGCACAGGCAAGGCTGTAAAGTTGCGCCCCGGATTTAGTTTTTGCCCCGCTGAAGATTGATGATACGGGCGAAATGCGGCAAATTCTATTCCAATACCACGCAATACCTGCACCGTAGCAGAGGTTAAATTGACGATCCACTTGACTGACAACGAAACTATGCTTCGACAATCAATGCTTACTTTGATCTGCGCCGGACTGTTGCTGGCGGGCGTGAAAACTTGGGCGCAAACCCTCCCTGCGCCCGTCACACCGCCAGCCAGCAATGATTACGACAAAAGAGAATCCTGGCTCTGTCGTCCGGGCGGGAAAGACGCTTGTGCGGTTGATCTGGCGACGACCATTGTCAGTGCCGATGGCAAGTTAAAAGAAGAATCCTTTCAAGCCAATCCGAAAGCACCGATTGATTGTTTTTATGTGTATCCGACGGTTTCCTTGGATGCAACGCCGAACAGCGATATGAATGCCGGGCCGGAAGAACAACGCGTCATTCAAGCGCAGTTTGCCCGCTTTGGTTCGCAATGCCGCCCGTTTGCGCCGCTCTATCGGCAAGTCACACTGACCGCGCTACGTGCGATGATGACTGGCAAACCGATGGTCGCAGATTATGCTCTGGGGTACAAAGACGTGCTCGAAGCGTGGAAACATTATCTCGCCCACGACAATCAGGGGCGCGGCGTGGTGTTGATTGGTCACTCCCAGGGTTCGGGCGTCTTGATCGAACTCATCAAAAACGAAATTGATGGCAAGCCGATCCAGGAGCGTGTGGTGTCGGCAATGTTGCTGGGCATGAATGTCGCTGTGCCCAAAGGTAAAGATGTCGGCGGAGCTTTCCAGCAAATGCCGTTATGCCGCACGGCTAAGCAAACTGGCTGTGTGATTTCGTATGTGACATTCCGCGAGAATGTGCCACCGCCTGCCAATTCGCTGTTCGGGCGTGTGCCGGGCGAAGGGATGGTAGCGGCCTGTACGAATCCGGCGGACTTAAGCGGCGGCAGTGGCGCGTTGCACGCGTATCTGGCAGCGGCACGCAGCAGTAGTTCTGCTGCCGCCCCGAAGCCTTGGGTGACGCCGGAACAACCCCTCAAAACCCCGTTCGTCAGCGTACCCGGCTTGCTCACGGCGGAATGTGTCGCTAACGAAAAAGGGTCGTACCTCGCGCTAAGGGTTCACGGCAACCCGGCTGATCCGCGCGTGGACGAAATTACCGGCGATGTTGTCACCAATGGGCAAGTACAGGCCAATTGGGGCTTGCATCTGATTGACGTGCAAGCGGCGCTGGGCAATCTGATCGACATTGTCAGCCAGCAATCGAAAGCATATCTGGCCAAACAGAAAAAGCAGTGAAATGTACAGCAAACTTGCGGGTTTGCGGCTGACTTCCAGTGCAGGGCACGAGTGAATGCTTTTGCAATAATTATCTCGACAGGCAGGCTGCCTGTCCTACCCTCGTAACAGGCGGGTTGCCTGTCCTACATTATTCAGAGGAGCCAAACTATGTGGATTCGCAAAGGAGATCGTGATCGAAAGAAAGGCGTGGATTCCCCCATGCCTACGCAAGCCGTCTCGAACGAGGAATTCGAGCCGCGCCCGCAAACCCAAAAACAAAAACATGTCGAACATCTGATCGGCGAACTATCGGAAACCCGCGCCAAAAAACTCGGCATGCAACGCCGGGATTTTATGCGCTCCTCGATGGGACTGGCGACGTGTTTTCTGGCGTCCAATCTAGCGTACGGCAAAAACTACTGGGAAGTGGATGATGTCGAAACGTGGGAACCTGCCGCCTACGACGAGAAATGGCCGAAGTCGGAATACTTCATCATTGACGTGCAGGCGCATTTCACAAACGGGCTGGCGCTAAACTTTCGCAACAACGAGTTCATGAAAAACATGGGCTTCAGTCTGAAAAACGATGCGGAATCCTACAGCTTCAATACCTTCGTCAAAGAAATGCTGTTGGATAGTGACACGTCCATCGTCGTGATCTCCGGCGTACCGACGCTGGAAATCAATAAGGACGCAGCAGGGAAAATCCTGGAAGGCAAAGCGCGCAGCCGTGGTATTTTGCCCAGTTGGTTGATGGCCGAAGCCGCGCAGAAGATCAATGCGCTGGCGGGCGGAACACAGCGCGCGCTCAATCAGGGCAACCTCGCGCCGAATCATTATTGGGACAAGATTGCGAATAAGATGGATAAGGCCGCGACGATTGAGCAGATGGAACGTGAGATTAAGCAATACAAGATCAGTTCCTGGAAATGGTATTGCCACACTGATCCGGGGCGGACAGGCAATGGCTTCCAGGTGGATGATGACAATGCTGCGTGGTTTATGGAAGAGTCACGTAAGCGTGGTCTGAAACTCATCAGTGTGCATAAAGGCTATTCATATCAATCGCGCACGCTCGGTCACCTGGCGAATCCGAAAGATATGGAAAAGGCGGCACTGAATAATCCTGACTTCAACTTTATTGTCTATCACTCCGCGATCAAGCATGGCAAGAGTGAGCAGGGAATGACGGGGGCCGATGCCTGGCTTGATAAAGACCATAATAATTATGATCCGACGACGGGCGATTTTGAATGGCACAAAATCCTGATGGATATCAAGAAGCGCAATCCGAAGATCAATAACCTGTATTGCGAAATCGGCAGCTTCTTCAATACGCTGGCGATTGTCCATCCTGAACTTTGCATGCACGGAATGGGCAAAAACATTAAATACTACGGCGCAGATCACGTCATTTGGGGCACAGATTGTTTATGGTGGGGTTCGCCGCAATGGGGCATTGATGCCTTCAAGCGGTTCCAGATTTCGGATGAGATGTGCCAGAAGTTCGGCTACAAAAAAATTACGAAAGCAGACAAGGCCAAAATCTTTGGCTTGAATGCCGCGAAACTGTACAACATCAACGTCAAAGCAAAACGCCAGGCCTTACCGAACGACGCCTTGGAGAAATTGAAAGCCGAATACCTGCAACGTGGCGGACAACGCAGCAATGCCGCCTTTGGCTGGGTGCGAGCGACGGATTAGCATTGGCGGTAAGAATAAGAACTTCACCACAAAGGACACGAAGAATTTCAACCTATACCGCTATCTTTCTTCGTGCTCTTTGTGAGCTTCGTGGTTCAGTGAAAAATATGAAAACGAAAACTACTCTTAGTCTCGTCAGTTTCGGATTGTGCGTCGCCTTTGTCGCGCTCTTGTTACTCAAGGCAGGCGCACAAAATCCCGCGCCAAATGCTGCATTACAACCTGCGCCATCGCCCACGCCCCTGCTGGCCGCGCATTTTCATCATCTGCATCTCAATGCCACCGACCCCAAAGCCGCAATTGATTTCTATACCAGTAAGTTCGATTGTGAGAAGGCAAAGTTCGCCGGGTTGCTGGATGGCGTGTGGGCGCAAAAATCCTGGATATTATTTACCAAGGTCAATCAAACGCCAGTCTCAGATTTCACCTCGACCGTGTGGCATTTCGGTTGGGGCGCGGAAGATATGAAAGCGACGTATGCCAAGCAGGTCGAGTCGGGGACGAAGTTCAATACACCGATCACGGACATTAGCGATATTGGTGGCAACACGGGCGCGACTGGGATGTTTTATTACGCGTATGTCGAGGGCCCGGACAAAGCCTTGATCGAATTGAACACGGCGCGCCATCATCAGTTTGGGCATCTGCATTTGTTCAGCGCCGATCCAGTTGCGGCGGGCGAATGGTATATGAAGTATTTTGGCGCGAAGGGACGCGATCCGAAAACGGTTTCACGTACGCCGCGCATGTACCGGGACGTCCAAATCGGACCAAGCATGTCGTTAATGATGGACAATGTGAATATCATTATTTTCCCGATTGAATACACGAAGAAGGTCTATGCCGACCAGTGGAAAGGGCGCACGGAATTTGAATCCACCAAAGGTCACGTCGTGGATCACATTGGGTTTAGCGTGGATAATTTGCCAGAGGCTTTGGTGCAACTGCGTAAAGCAGGTGTCACCGTCACGGATGACATGCGTTCGGTGGCCAATGGCAAAATCAAATTCGCCTTTCTGGAAGGCCCCGATAAAATGCGTATCGAATTAGTGGAAGGCCACGCGACCAAGGAATAGTAAGCCGATCATTGCTCAACTTCTCACCTATATGAAATATCACATCCTGAAGCTTCCGTTTCTCCTCGTGATTTTTGCGTTGCTGCTCACGCCAATGTTTTTGCTACCCGCTGCGCAATCCAAACTCCTTGCCACCGCCCCGCCCGATGGCGAAGCGCTGTACAAGCAACACTGCGCGGCGTGCCACGAAAACTCCAAGAACGAGCGGATGCCGACGCGTGCGGCGATGAAGCAATTGCCGCCGGAATCCATTCTTGCTGCCTTGGTCAGTGGACGGATGACAGCGCAGGGCGCAGCCTTGAATGAAGAAGAAAAACGCACGGTTGCGGAATATCTGGCCGGCAAAAAACTTGCGGCCAAAGCTGACCCGGATATGGCTGGGGCAGGGAAGTGCGTGAAAAATACGCCGCCGAGCGACTTTCTCAAAGGTGTAATGTGGAACGGTTGGGGTGGCGATCTTACCGGGAATCATTATCAATCCACCAAAGCAGCAGGCATCACGCCGGAACAGGTTCCCACTCTCGCCTTGAAATGGGCGTTTGGTTTTCCCAATGGCACTCAAGCTTTTTGCCAGCCAACGGTTGTGGGCGGGCGCGTTTTTGTCGGCAGTGATCGTGGCAACGTATATTCGCTGGATGCCGAAACGGGTTGCAGCTATTGGTCGTACATGGCGGAAGCGGGCGTACGCTCCGCTGTCACGATTGGCAAGATTAAGACGAGCGGCGCGCCCAAATTCGGGGCGTTTTTTGGGGATACGAAAAGCTTTGTGTATGGGGTTGATGCCGCGACGGGGGCTTTGCTGTGGAAGGTGAAAGTGGAAGATCATCCAATCTCGCGCATCACGGGCGGAACGATTCTCTACGATCAGGTGTTGTATGTGCCGGTTTCTTCGGTCGAAGAGGTTCCCGGCGCGGGCAACAACTATCAATGCTGCACGTTTCGCGGCAGCGTCGTGGCGCTCGACATCGCCACGGGCAAGCAGCTTTGGAAATCTTATGCGATCACCGAAGCACCTAAGCCCACGAAGAAAAATAGCGCAGGGCAGCAACTCTATGGCCCCGCCGGAGCCGCGATTTGGTCGGCTCCGACGCTTGACCTGAAACGGCGCGCGATCTACGTCGGCACCGGCAATGCGTACACTAGTCCCGCCGATGAAGCGACAGATGCCATTGTGGCGTTCGATATGGATAAAGGAACGCGGTTGTGGGTCAAACAGTTGACTCCCCATGACGCGTTTTTGATCGGCTGTCCGCCTGGCAGTACAAAGGAAAATTGTCCAACCCCGGTTGGCCCCGATTACGATTTCGGTAGCTCGCCGATGTTGCGTGAATTGCCCGGCGGTAAACGCATCCTGGTGATCGGGCAAAAGTCCGGCGTGTTGTGGGGCATTGATCCTGACAACAAAGGCGAAGTGAAATGGGAATTTCGCGCGGGCAAAGGCGGCGCGTTAGGCGGGATCGAATGGGGTACAGCAGCGGATTTAGTGAATGCTTATGCCCCAGTCGCAGATGTTCATTTACCTCCCCAGGAGCAAGGCGGAATGTATGCCGTGAACCTGGCTACCGGGCAAAAGGTTTGGTATGCGCCACCCGCAAAATTAACCTGCACGCCGGGGGTGGGTTGCGCTGCCGGACAATCTGCCGCGATTGCCGTGATTCCGGGGGCGGTATTTTCGGGAGCCGTGGACGGGCACTTGCGCGCTTATTCCACCAAAGACGGCAGCGTCATTTGGGATTACAACACGATGCAGCCTTATCAAACCGTGAATGGTGTCAAAGCGAATGGCGGTTCGATCAATACTGCCGGGCCAGTGATCGTTGGAGGAATGTTATTTACGAATTCCGGCTACAGTTTGTGGCGGGGCAAAGCGGGCAATGTATTGTTGGCGTTTGCTCCGGCGGGCAAGAGATAGGGGTTACTTACGAGTCGAACGAGTTGGACGTTTGAGAATCCCGCCAAAAACAATTTTGGAGATTTCTTCGACCACCTTTTCACCGGTCAAGCGGCCTGACGGCAAATACCACCGCGCGACCCAGAGAATCGTTCCGAGGATGCTGAACGCCGCCACCGTGGGGTCAACCTCTTGTAATTTGCCTTCGGCTTGCAGTTCTTTGAGCGTGTCGCGGATCAGGTCTACATACGCGCGCTTGCGTTGGTTGACGGTCTGTAATTGCGCGGCGGAAAGCCCCGAAACCTCTTCGACGACAATAGTCACGGGGTTATAGCCTTCCGACGTGCTGCCGCTAATGATGAGATTGATGTGGCTGGTGACGATGAAGCGCATCCGTTCTTCCGCCTTCGTTATGGCGCGGGCGGGCTGAATGACCGAGGCTTCCAACAGGTCAAAGCCAAAGCTGATGATTTCATACAGCAACTCCTGTTTAGTGCCTTGCATGAAATGATAGACGCCGGCTTTGGTGATGCCCACCCGTAAAGCGATGTCGCTCATCGAAGTGGCTTCGTAGCCTTTCTCGCAGAATAGCCACGCAGCAGCGCGATAGATTTGTCGCAATCGTTCCACATCGTTTGCTTCGGAAGTTTTTCTTTGGGATGGCGCTAAATTTCCTGTCGTCGCTTTTCGTGAGCGCGGGACGAAATCATCCTGGATGAAGCGCTCCACAATGGCGGCGGGCTTGGTTTTTTTACTGGTTCGTTCTTTCATCCCGGTTCCTTGCAAAAGCACAAATCCCGCTATGAGAGGCTGAATATCATCGTCCCAGACTCATCTGAACAACAAAGAATTTTTACTTGATTTTCACGATCTGTCAGATGTTGTGTCACTTTTCCTTACCGCCCGGCAAGCTAACATCTGGTCATTTCCTTGTCAAGATTGGCCTTTCGCTGAGAATGCGACAATTCTATCTCGTGAGCGCTTGCTGCCTTGTCGCTCTCAAATTTTTGCGCGGCCCAAAAACCAAATCGCACGTTTGGGACAACAGTTTGGGGAAGGACAAGCTCTTGACACCAGACACCGAATCGTTTACTTCCCGATTGGTTAGTAAATATAGGAATCCTACAGGGCACGCCGGAGGGAATTCATTCGCTCCTACGTGCCAGCTTAAAACCAAAACTTGTCAGGAGGCATAGCTTATGCAACGGCGCATCTATTTCGGCATTGTGATCTTATTCATTCAACTATTCACTTGGTCGGTTTGGGCGCAAGACGCCAGATTGGCGGGACGCTGGGAGGGGAAAACCTCTTCTCCGCAAGGCGAGCGCGACACCGTGGCGAACTTCAAAAGTGAAGGGGGCAGCCTGACGGGGACGATTACCGGCATGCAGGGCGACATCCCGCTCAAAGACATCAAAGTGGATGGCAACAAAGTCACGGCTAAAGCGGAAGTCCAAACTCCACAAGCCACTCTGGTCATCAACTATAGCCTGGTGTTGGAAGGGGATGCGCTCAAAGGCAAAGGCGCACTGGATTTCAATGGCAACCCGTTTGAATTTGAGATTGCCTTGCAGCGTGCCGGTGGTAGTGCGGCTGCGCCCACAAATAACGGCGTTGCCTCAACTGCTCGTGCCACTGGTGCGCCGCAGGCTGCCGGAGCAGCGCGTCCATCACGCGCTTCTGTCGCTCAGCCGCAACAAAAACAGTCACTGGATTATTTCGTCGGAGTCTGGAACTTTAACTATCGGGGGCGCGACAGCGCCTTGGGGCTAGGCGTGCGCGAAGGCGTGGTGACTTTTACCAAAAGCGCGGATGGGAAGTCCGTCACGGGCCAGGTCGTGGGCAAGAATGATAACGGCGCTTACAAAGAAACTGTCACCATCACCTTTGACGAAACCACCAAGGCGTTTGTCACGACGGAGAAGTTGGCAAGCGGCCCCACCCTTAATTTAAAAGGCGATTGGTCTAGTCCGATTGCCATTCGTATGGCGAACGATCCTCTGAAAATTAAAGGCCAAACGGTGAAACTACGGCGCATGCTGAGTGTCATCGCCGCTCATTCATTTTCAATCACGGATGAGCTTTCCGAAGACGACGGGCCGTTTATGCGCCTGGGCAATGCTGTATTTGCCAAAGTCGAGGCGAAGTAAAGCTGGGGAGAAGGAGATACTTGACGTGATAACCTCACAATGGTGCAACACCTTGGGGGAAGGGGAGACGGAGAGAAAAAGATTCGCTTCTTCCCCTTCTCCCCCCACTCCCCAACTTACCGCCACGCCATAGTGTCATTGCGGGTTAGGGTGCTGATTACCAGCACCAATTCCGCCAGTTCGACGGGTTTGGCGACATGCATCTGAAAGCCTGCGTTGAGCGCCTGCCAACGATCTTCGGGGCGCGCAAGGGCAGTGAGGGCAACGGCAGGGAGGCGTTGTAGGGGCGGCACGCCACGCTCGTGTTCCAGCGCACGAATGTGGCGGATAACGGTATATCCATCCTCCTCCGGCATGGCAATGTCGCAGACCACCGCGTCAAAGGACTGCTCCGCCAACAATACGCGCGCTTTGGCACCAGAGGCAGCGGTCATCACCCGCGCGCCCCATTCGCTGAGTGTGGCTGCCACCAACTCCCGCGCCTCTTCCTGATCGTCTATCACCAGAATGCGTACGTCATCCAGGCGTGGCAACTCGTCGAGCGGCATCGCCTCCGGGTCTGTCCGCACTTCGGCAATAGCGCGTCGTGGTGCGGCATAAGTGGCAATTTGTGGCGCGCGTAGCGGTAGTGTGACAGTAAAGATCGCGCCTTCTCCTGCGCCCGCACTACTGACGCTAATCTTCCCGCCGTGCAATTCAACCAAATCTTTGACCAGCGCCAGCCCCAGCCCCAGCCCGCCGTGTCGTCGCGTTCGTGCCATATCACGTTGGCTGAAGCGGTCAAAGATAGCTTCCAGAAACTCCGACTCAATACCCTGGCCTGAATCGCTGACGACGATGCGTACCTGTTCTTGCTCTCGCTCCAACCATAATTCGACACGTCCGCCGTTCGGAGTAAACTTGATGGCGTTTTGCAAAAGATTCCAGACCACTTGTTGCAAGCGTGCCGCATCGCCGATAACCAGTAGCGGTTCGTCGCCCAGCCGGGTGACGAGGCGAATTTGTTTGGCCGTGGCGGCGGGCACCACGACGGACAATGCTTCTTCGAGCACCAGACGCAAATCCGTCGCCCCGGCTTCGATCTTCAGTTTGCCGCTAATAATGCGCGCAGTGTCCAGCAAGTCCTCAATCAATTGCTGCTGCATCCGGGCGCTGCGTTCGACAATTTCGCAGTGACGCACAACTGCCGCCGGATCATGCGCCTGGTTACGTGCCATCCGCGTGTAGCCGAGAATGGCGTTGAGCGGGTTGCGCAATTCGTGCGAAATCATAGCGAGAAACTCGTCCTTCGCACGGGTCGCAGCTTCGGCGGTGCTACGTGCCCGCTGTTCCTGGGCCAGCAATCGCTCACGTTCGGCCTCGGCTTTTTTGCGCGTCGTGATGTCACGGACAATGATGGAAAGCGCGACGGGCTGACCCGCCGCGTCTTTGATCGGCGAAGCGGTCATAAGAGCGACGAAATAGCTGCCGTCCTTGCGTTGGCGTTCAGTTTCAAAACTGATGACCGGCTCGCCTTTTTTGATGGCAGCGATGATGTTTGCAGGTTCATGCTCCTGTGCCAGCGGCGGTAACACTGTGATGTTTTGCCCGATGATTTCCGCTGCTGCGTAACCGTATAGGTCTTCTGCACTCTTGTTCCAAGTCAAAATTCGTCCGTCGAAATCGTAAGAATAAATCGCGTCTGCCGACGATTCGACAATTGCCGAAAGCTGTGCGCGGGAGGCTTCCGCTTCTTTGCGTTCGGTAATGTCGCGGGTGAAACAGCGCGTATGAACAAATTTACCGTCTTCCCACAGCACATTAGAATTGATTACACCATAGCGTATCGAGCCATTTTTGTGGCGCAAACGCGCTTCGTGATTTTGCAAAGTCTCGCCGCACTGTAGTCTATTCAGAATGTCGGCAACAACGTTTTGGTCAACATGAAATTCCGCGATGTGACGACCAACATATTCTTCTCGCTCATAACCGAGCATTTCCAGTTCGGCGCGATTGGCCCAAATGATGATGCCGTTAGTATCAACCCAATGCATGCCGACCGAAGCGTTTTCCAGAAAATCTCGCAGATTCGCCTCGCTACGTTGCAGGGCGAGTTCGGCGCTTTTGCGCTCGCTGCTGTCGCGGATGATGGCCAATAGTCCCGTCGCCGTGCCACTGTAATCGCGTAACACGCAGACTGACGAATCAACGTGCAGCGGTTCGCCATTGCGCTTGACGTGGATATTTTCGCCGCGCCAATAGCCCTGTTTCGGCAGTGCCGCAAACGCTATTTCATCCTCTGGGCGCAGCCAACGGGTCTGATATACTTCGGTCAGGGCGCGTCCGAGCGCTTCGCTGGCGGCGACGCCGTATTGCTGTTCCGCCGCCGGGTTGAGATAGGTAACACGACCTTCATTATTTACTGCAATGACAGCATCGTGAACCAGCGCCAGCGCATCTCCGCGCAAGCGGTTCGAGGCGGCCTCTGCGCTTTCGAGTAGATAGAGTTGCTCGCCGACCACCACGGCGTCCAACTCGCCATTACGTAGCGCGCGCAACGTTTCTTCCGCTTCTTCCAGTCGCGCGCGCAACTCGGTGATTTTCGGGCGGGACTTCTGATCCGTTTTGCTTTCCCTACTCATACTAATTGTTTCCTGTATATGCGGCGCGCAAATCGAGGCCCTGAACCAGACGCTCCGTCTGCGACATATCACCGATGAAGCGTCGCTCGGGCAGCGGCAGAGTTCTGATTAACGTCGGGGCAGCAATGAGCTGTTCGCCTGCGGCCCGCGCAGGGTGCTGCGCGATGTCAATAATTTCCAACTCATAGCAGCCCGGCAAATACTCTTCGCAAATTCTGCGCGTATTCACGATAGCGCGCGTCGAGCGCGGCGTGGTACCGGTGACAAAGAGCCGCAGGAAGTAGTGCGCCGGAGCCTGCGCTACCGGCGTGGTGGGCGCGGGCAGGCGCTTGGCTTTCTTCTGGTTCCTCATAATAATTTGACCTTTATAGCGGTTTGCTAATGCGCCCGAATGCTCAGGAGCCGGGATGGAGAGTTTGTGGTGCCTCCATTAGTCCTTACTCTTATATTCTAACTTCTGAGTGGCACGACATCGAGTCCGACCAGGACGCGCTCTTCATTCGAGAGGTCGCCGATGATTTTCTTGATTGGTTCGGGCAATTTTCGCACCAAGGTCGGAACGGCCAGAATCTGATCTCCGGCAGCGAGCTTGGGCTGCTGGAGCAAATCCACCACCTCAATTTCATATTGTCCGGTCAGATGCGTTTCGCAAATACGTTTCAGGTTATCGAACGCCGTCAGAGATTTCGCGGTTTGCCCGGCGACGTAAAGCCGCAGTTGGTATTGCGCCTTGCTCGCCACCGGCACTTGGGCGCTGTTCCGTTTGGGTGTTTTGCGCGCTTGTGTGTTCATTATTTTCCTTTCTTTTTTTGATGGCCGAAAGAGACACCCCGCAATTGCGCTAGATGAAGTGTGTTCTGTGCCAGCGCTTCTACCTGCCGGGATTCCTGAGCTATCGCAAAGTTGACTTCGGCGGTTTCGGCTTCGACTTCAGCCTGAAGCACGGCGATCTGTGCTTCAAGGGCTTTGCGTTTACGTGCTAACTGTTGCAGTCTGCGCTTGTGCTCCAGTTGGCGCAAGGCATCAGCGGTCTGTTCCTTAGCTTCTTGTACCAGGCGCGCCGTGCCGGTCAACACGCGCTCGCTGCCAGTATAGACTTCTACTAAATCAATGCCCTTGCTGGAGAGGATAAATTCGCGCACCTGATTGGAATGCTTCATGCCGCGCGATTTTAGCACGTATAATGTGCGGTTGCGCTCACCGTTGTCTTCGACATTGCGCAGTAATAGCCACACATCCATCAAGGAGGAAACGCCCACCTGTGAATCCTCCGGCGTTATGCCGCCCTCGGTCAGGCTGGTAAAAAGCGCGGTGATCTGTTGCTGTTTCAGAAAATCAATCAGCCGCATCAACGTCGGTTTAACCTCAATATCATGACGCTCAAGCGTTAAATTGCTGATCGGATCAACGACTACGACCGTCGGGCGAAACGCCTGAATGGAGTCATGCATCTGTACCAAATGCTGCTCCAGCCCTTGCAGCGTCGGGCGCGAAGCATGAATTTCGAGCAGCCCCTTTTTTATCCATTGCTCCAAGTGCAGACCGATGGAGCGCATGTTGCGCAAGAGCTGCGCCGCAGATTCTTCATACGCAAAAAGCAAGGCGCGCTCGCCGCGCTGACATGTGGCATTCACAAACGCCGCACCCAAACTGCTTTTGCCCGTCCCCGGCGAACCGGAAATCAGCATGCTGCTGCCGCGATAAATGCCCTGGCCGCCAAGCATTTCATCCAGTGGTGCAACGCCCGTCGAAACGCGCTCAGCCGCAGCCTGGTGGTTGAGTTGCAGCGAAGTAATCGGTAATACCGACAGTCCGCGCGCGCCAATCAGGAACGGGTATTCGTTGGTGCCGTGCGCCGAGCCACGATACTTCACCACGCGCAAGCGCCGCGTTGAAATCTGCTCGTCTACGCGATGATCCAGCACGATCACACAATCGGCCACATATTCTTCCAGCCCGTAGCGCGTCAGCATGTTTTTCTTGCCGCGCTCGCCGGTAATAACCGCCGTCATGCCGCGCTCTTTGAGCCAGCGAAACAGCCGCCGCAATTCGGCGCGCAGAATTGCTTGATTGGGCAGCCCTGAAAACAACGCTTCCAACGTATCCAGCACGACGCGTTTTGCGCCGATAGAATCAATGGCGTAACCGAGCCGGATGAACAATCCTTCCAGATCATATTCGCCCGTTTCTTCAATTTCGCTGCGTTCGATATGTACGTGATCAAGGATGATCTTTTTCTGTGCCACGAGTTGGTCCAGATCGAAGCCGAGCGAACGGACGTTAGCGGTCAGTTCCTCCGCGTTTTCCTCGAACATCATAAACACGCCCGGCTCACCGAATTCGGTCGCGCCGCGCACTAGGAACTCAATTCCCAACATGGTCTTACCTGCCCCGGCGGTGCCGCTCACCAGCGTGGGCCGCCCGGCGGGCAAGCCGCCTCCGGTGATTTCATCCAGCCCTTGAATGCCAGTCAGGGCTTTGGGAATTGCGCGCAGGGCGACGCCTGGTCGCTTAGATTTTTTCATCCGTCATGTCCTTTCGAGTCGGTAGTGGGAATAACTGTTTCGTTACTGCATTCGGTCACACCGGGGGAGGGTCGTACCTTTCAATCCGTCACAAAGATTATCTATTGTCGCCAATCAGCTCTAGGGGAGCAATTCAGATTGGGCTGTTTTCAGGAGACTCCTCTCGGCGATCATCCTCACCTCTTCAGCAGCGCGGTGAGTACACCCCAACAGAGCGCCGATTAGAAGCTAAAATCTGAAAAAATAGCCACCTTATAATTCATCATCCCAGCCGCCCTGGTCAAGTGGAGGGCAGGCAACAGCGGGCGGCACCAGAAGGCAAGTAAGCCAGACAAAAAAATAAGGCGATCCGTTGGAAAACCGAATCGCCAAGTCTGAGAGGAAAACTCAAAGTTCACAATTTAAGCGGATCGCTGACACGTCGCGGAGGCATCGCCTTCCACTTCGTAACCGGCATTGTTCCACGCGCTGGCCCCGCCGACTACATTGAAAAGTTGCGCAAAGCCGTGTTGTGCCAGCACGCTGGTCGCGGCGGTCGAACGATAGCCACCTGCGCAAATAACGGCGGTCGGGCGTTGCGGATCGAACTGGGACAACGCTTCTTCCAAATGCGCAAGCTGCGCATTGATTGCGCCCGGCACATGTCCCGTCGCAAATTCTGTCGGACGACGCACGTCTATGATTTGCAGATCAGCGTGTTCTTCCAACTGATGATGCAACTCATCCACCGGCATTTGGGCGATGGCAGCAAGCGGCAAGGCCGCCTGATCCCAGGCGTACATTCCACCGCCCAGATAGCCTTTGACAGTTTCGATACCGACACGCGCCAACCGCGTCACGGCTTCATCCACCTGGTCGTGATCTTCGGCCACGATGACAATTGGCGTGCCGAGGGAAAGCAACGTCCCCGCCCACGAAGCGAATTGTCCGCCTAACCCAATATTCAATGCGCCTGGAATGTGCCCGTTGCCAAACGCGGCGGACGACCGCACATCCAGAATCGTCGTGCCTGTCTGTGCCATTTGCTGCACGGCGGCAGGCGATAACTCCGCCGGGCGAGGCAACTCTTCCAGGCCAGCAGCGCCCGTGCGATTGATCTCAACATCTTTCGAGAAGTACACCGGAACTTCCGGCAAGTCCGTCGTCATCATTTTGACGAATTCCGCTGGGGGCATCGGCTTGAGCGCATAATTGAATTGGCGTTGTTGCCCTATCGTGGACGAGGTTTCTTTTGACATATTGCGCCCACACAAACTGCCCGCACCGTGGGCCGGCCAAACTTCGACGCTGTCATTGAGCGTCAGCAACTTATTATGCAAGCTGTCATACAACATCGTCGCCATCTGCTCTGCCGTGAAGCCTTTCGAGCCGACCAAATCCGGTCGCCCGACATCGCCAATGAACAACGTGTCGCCGGTCAAAACTTTGGTGATGTGGCCCGCTTCTTCGACCAGAATCGAAATGCTTTCGGGGGTGTGACCGGGCGTCTCCCACACGCGCAGCGTGAGCGCACCGACGTAGAATTCGTCGCCATCTTTGGCCGGCAGATGCACAAACGCAGCATTCGCTTTTTGCCCAAAGATGATCGTCGCTCCGGTGCGCGCGGCTAGCTCCTGATGCCCGCTCACGAAATCGGCGTGCAGGTGCGTTTCGATAACATATTTGATGGTCAGCCCCTTGGCCTGGGCTTCTGCGATGTACTGCTCGACATCGCGTTGCGGGTCAACGACAACAGCTTCGCCCTCCGAACCGATCAGGTACGAAGCATGCGCCAGACAGCCAAGATAGAATTGCTTGAAGTACATAATCTCTCCTTCAATGAACTTTTCAGGCATTTGCTTTGACTTCACAGGCAGCCGTTTCCGGCTTTTGATTCCACGGCATTTTCGCCAACATCATCCCCATCGCACAGGTATCCGTCACTGAGGCAAAGACCAGTCCGGCCCCAATGAAGCCCGACAAGGCGATGAAATACGGATGCACAAATGCCGCCAGCAAGACACCTACCAACACGAGCAAGCCAGCCGTGAAACGAACTTGCCGCTCCAACGACCAAACCTTGCCGGTGCCTTTTTCTATCGGTAATCCAGCCGCGTCCCAGGCCAGCATTCCGCCGTCCACGACGGTCAAGTGCTTGAAGCCGAGTTTCGCCAGGCGCTCGGCAGCCTGTGCGGCGCGCTTGCCTGACCGACACATGACAAAAATTTGCCGCGTGTTATCAATCGCCCCGGCGTTTTGCTCCAAAGCAGAAAGCGGAACCAGTTTAGTGTTGGGAATGCGCTCGGTTTCGTATTCAGAATACTCGCGGACATCTATTACCTGGCAATCCGCCTGGTTTGCCAGGCGCATATTCAATTCATTTACGGTGCAGCGGTTTATCACTTTAGTCATCTTTTTTTCTCCATTGCGTCGAAAAATTATTCGCGTATAATTAACCATATTCCTTTATGGTTATATTGTCAAGATAGGATTGGATGAAAACTATGGCAGGTAAAACAATTCTCACCCCCGCTGCACTGAATCTGATTGCGGCGCGCTTCAAAGTCTTAGGCGATCCCATGCGGCTGCGCATCCTGAACGCCTTGCAAGACGGTGAGCAGCGCGTAACCGACGTGACGGAAGCGGTGGCTGCCTCACAGCCCAACGTCAGCAAGCATTTGAAAACGTTGCAGGACGCAGGGCTGATCGCGCGGCGACAAGATGGCAATACTGTCTATTACCGCATTGCCGACGAATCGGTTTTTCAGCTTTGCGAGGTTGTCTGTCACAGCATTCAGCAGCATTTGACGGCGCAGGCCGGCGTCTTTCTGCAAAAGCAAAAGGCCAATGGCTTCGTCGAAAAGCAACGGGTAAAGGGCAACAGGCAAAAGGCCAACAGTCGTAACTGACAGGCGGCACGTTGGGTTGATTTTAGCAAAGGCTTACTCCTGAATCCCCAGTTTGCCTTTTGCCTTTTGATTTCTGTGCTTCCGCCGAGTATCTTTTCCTCTCATTTCACGCATCACATTTCACATAAATGGAAGAAGGAGTCTTTGTTGATGTCGAATTCATTCGAGTCATTTCTTAAGCAGCACGACGATACCGATTGGTTGCAGGTGCTCTTTAAACTGGAACCCCACATGCACGCGGTAGACGCCCGCGCCACCCGTATCTGGTTTTCGTTCTTTCCGCTCCGGCTCAAACGTGCGTTTGACGCCGCCACGGATCGCCAGCAATTCGAGACGGAGTTGATCCTCAAAGGGAACTATCTGCTCGCCGAGCAAGTGGATGAGTCAGCGCAATTTCTATACGGACATCGCTACTGGCCGCAGGTCAAACAGGCGGTGGTCACATACGCCAAGACCGCCAATGACACCGTGCCCTTGCCGGAACAAATCCTGGCGGTTGCCAACCAAGTGGCGGCTCAAGTCAACGCGCCTCCCTCGTTGCTGGTCGGCATCACGGCGGTGGCATTTATGACGCTGGAACAAGTAGGACTGGAGAAAATGCAATTCGCTGCGGTGATGACCATTCGGCATCCGACGATTTCGCCGGAACAAGTCCTTGCCGCGCGCAACACTGATAGCAGCCAGGGACTCTTCAGCTTCCTGCGCAGCATAGACAAGCGGTTCACCGTCACTTTCAATGAAAACGTCGAAGAAGCGAAATTTCCTGTTATTAATCTGCAAGACATTACGATGGCGGCGGCGGAAGACAAACGCCCACACCACTTGAACGAACCACGTTGCAAAGAAGGCGAAGGTCCGATTCCGGTCGAATGCCGCACCTGCGCTTGTGGCACATGCTGGGTCGGTGTGTTGTCGGACACGGCCAAGCTTTCGCCGCCGACGCCGCGCGAAATTGACAAGGCGACGAATGTGTTTTGCTACGACGGCTTCACGGGGGCAAAGGATTCGCCGATTCGGATGGCCTGTCAGGTGAAATGCAGCGGCAACGTTACGATTGTGATTCCGCCGTGGCATGGACAGTTGCGCAAGCTGAAGAATTACAGCCAAGCCGCAACGAACGAATAAGCTTTACGAAAAGAGTAGATTTATGAATAAACGAGAACCCAAACCACAAATCAATCAGGCCGAAATTGCCGAGCAACGCCGCCTCTTGCTTTCGCTCAACCCGCGCAATGAAATCGTGGCGCGGATGATTGAACGTTCGCTCAAAGCCGCAGAAGAAGGATTAGCACCTATGACACCCGAAGAAATCCGGGAATACTTGGGAAGGGAATAAAAGATGGCGATCAAGACCTTTCTTGATACAGGTGTATTGATTGTCGCTTGGCGCGGAGAGGCAGCAGGAAAGATGCGAGCCTTGACGATCATCAATGATCCAAGTCGAGAATTTATTTGTTCCCCATTCGTCAAACTTGAGTTGCTGCCCAAGACCGTCTTTTACCGCAATCAGCAAGAACAGGAATTTTATTATGATTACTTCCGGCTGGTTGATGGGTGGGTCGAAGATTTTGCTGCCATGTATGACGAAGCAACACGAACTGGCGAAAAATACGGCTTGGCGGCGCTGGATGCGCTACACATTGCTGCGGCGTTATTGGCGCAAGCAGATGAGTTCATCACGGCGGAGCGACCAACTTCTCCCTTCAGTCGCGTGCAGGGAGTGAAAGTCACAACCATTTATTGAACGAGTTGATCTGCCCTAATTTTTATTGTCAGCGGAGGAACCAATGAAAATCCCTGTTCGTCAACTTTGTGCGCTGCTCTTCGCAGCCTTACTGCTGCCTGTCCTAGCTTTGTCTGCGCCGAAAACTGATCTCGAAAAGCTCGCCCATTCGGTCACGATTTACCGCGACAAATTTGGTGTGCCGCATGTGTACGGCCCGACCGATTACAGCGTAATGTTTGGCTTTATTTACGCGCAGGCCGAAGACAATTTCTGGCAGATCGAAGACAGCTACATTCAAGCGATTGGGCGCTCGGCTGAAGTCAATGGCGAGCGCGGATTGGATTCTGATATCCTCAATCGCCAACTGGAAGTCGTGAAAATTTCGCAAGCGGAATATCAAAAGCTCAGCCCGCAAGTGCAGGGCTTTTGTCAGGCGACCGCCGACGGCTTGAATTACTTCCTAGCCAAAAATCCAAACGTCAAACCGCGCCTCATCACCAAATTTGAGCCGTGGCAAGTCATTGCCTTTCGTCGCTTCGCTGAATATCAGTTGTTCATCTTCAATAAAGGTGGTCTCTCGGCGAAAGCAAAGCGCGATGCCATCGTCGAAGTCAAAGCGAACGGCATAACCAAGGCGCTGCCGCCGCACACGCCGGAACGGTTGGCGGAAATCGCAGCGGAATTAACCGACTCCGCGCAAATCGGGTCGAACACCTGGGCGATCACCCCACAACGATCCGCTTCCGGTCACGCGATGCTCTTCATCAATCCACATCAACCGTTCTTCGGTCCCGGCCAATGGATTGAAGGCCATTTGCACAGCGGCAGCGGCTGGAATTTGTCTGGTGCTTCGTTCCCCGGTTCGCCCTTTCCGACACTCGGTCACAACGAATATTTGGGTTGGAGCCACACGGTCAACGATCCTGACATCGTGGACGTATGGGCTGAGAAATTTGACGACCCGAAGAATCCATTGAATTACAAATACGGTAACGGCTACAAAACCGCGACCGAATGGACAGAGGCGATCAAGGTCAAAGCCGACACGGGATTGGCAACGCGCACGTTCAAATTCCGCAAAACGCATCACGGCCCCGTCGTCGCATTACTGGACGGCACTCCGTTGACCATTCGCATGGCGCGTTATGAAGAAGGCGGCTCATTCGAGCAACGCTACCTGATGGGCAAGGCGAAAAACCTGAAGGAGTTCAAAGCCGCGATGGCACGCAACGCGATGGCGATGTTCAATACGATGTACGCCGACCGCGATGGCAATATCTGGTATCTGTACAACGGCGCAGTTCCCCTTCGCGATCAGAAATACGATTGGTCGAAACCGGTGGATGGCAGCGATCCCGGCACGGAATGGAAGGGCTATCACAAGCTGGACGAGTTGCCGCAGCTTTTGAATCCACCGGCAGGCTTCGCGCAGAATTGCAATGGCACGCCGTTTCTGGCCACCGACGAAAGCAAAGGCAATCTCGACGCGGCGAAATATCCCAAATACATGGTCACGGAACCAGATAATGCTCGCGGGCGCACTTCACGCCGCATCCTGACCGGGTCAAATAAATTCACCTTTGAAGAATGGGCCAGAGCGGGCTTTGACACACGCGTGATCGAAGCCGAAACACAAATCCCGGCGCTGGTTGCCGAATGGGAAAAGCTGAAAGCCGCTGACCCGGCGCGCGCTGCAAAAGTTGCGGAAGCAATCACAATGCTGAAATCCTGGAACGGCATCAGCACGATTGAGTCTGTCCCGATGACCGTCTTTACGCTGTGGTTTTACACCTCGCAGCAATCCGCCGCGCAGCGCATGGTGAAAGACAACCCCTCTCCGAAAGTTGCGGTGCTGGAATATGTACTGGGGGATTTGGAAAAGAAGTGGGGAACGTGGCAAATCGCGTGGGGCGACATCAATCGCTTGCAACGCATTCACACTAGCAACGCGTTAGAACCCTTCAGCGACGCCCGCCCCAGCCTGCCCGTAGCCGGTGGCCCTGGCAACCCGATTGGCATTATCTTCAACGTCTATTCGCCCGAAGCCAAGGGGCAGAAACGCCGTTACGCCATCGCAGGCCATTCGTTACGCCAGCGTCATCGAGTTCGGCCCCAAAGTGCAGGCGCGTTCGATTCTGCAATTCGGTCAACGGCACGATCCTACGTCGAAACATTATTTCGATCAGGCGGAGTTGTACGCCAAAGGGCAATACAAACCGGCGTGGTTTACGCTCGAAGAGATCAAAATGAATCTGGAAAGCTCCTATCATCCAGGCGAAGCGATGGCGCGTGCAGCAGGAAAATAAAAGGTAAGACGCTTGTATATCACCTCCATCAAAATCCAGAACCTGCGCTGTTTTGCAGAAGCCGACTTGACGTTTCAGTATCCGGGGCGCGAGACAGATACTCCGCTCCGGTTTCCGAACATCAACTTGTTGCTTGGTAATAACGGCGCAGGTAAAACGACGGTGCTGAAGGCAATTGCTTTGAGTGTATTGTCACCTGTAGTTCAGCAATCAGGATTTGTTCCTTATCGGCTCGTTCGGCGAAGCGCAACCGATAACTATAGTCAATTGTCTAAAACCAATCTTGAAGGGTTCAAAGAATCCGACGCCGAAGTTAGAGCCAGAGTTCTAATTCATGATCAAGATTTAGGTCAATATACCGCTAAGAACCGCAGCCCCTTTCTCACTCTTGAGATTAGACGTAATAAAGACGTTGAATCGCTGCTCGCTGGCAATGAAGGAGAGGGGCCACACCTGCCTTTCGGATATTGGGAACAGATGTATGATGATAAATCGTCAGCTTTCCTAGTTGTTGGCTATGGTGCCTCTCGTCGTGTTGAAGATTCCGATAGAATTGATTTGAGTGCTCGCCGAAAAGCCCGCTTACTTCGCTATGAACGAGTCGCGGGCTTATTTGAAAATCATATCTCGCTGGTTCCGCTCGCCTCCTGGCTCCCCAATTTTCGCAAAGAAAACCCCGGTCGTCACAAACAAGTCGTCAACCTCATCAATCGTCTCTTGCCTGAAGGTGCTTCTTTTGCGGGCGAACTCGAGCAAGGTGAATATCTGTTTGAGATCAACGGCACGAAAGCCCCGTTTGGCGCGCTCTCAGACGGCTATCGCGCCTACATTGGCTGGATCGCAGATTTGCTCTATCACATTTGTATGGGCGCGCCGAAAGGAGCCAAGCTCGTAGATAATCGTGGCATTGTGTTGGTAGACGAAATAGATCTACACCTGCACCCTGAATGGCAACGCTCAGTGATTGCGACAATCGCGGAAACACTACCAAATCTGCAATTCGTCTTCACCACGCATAGCCCAATTGTGGCTGGCTCAGTTAACAAGGAAAACATCTTCGTAATGGAAACCACGTCAGATGGTGCTTCGGTGGTTAAGCAGTATGACGAACGCATTTATGGGCTGAACGCCGAGCAGGTGTTGCTGAGTTCTTACTTCAATTTGAAGACAACCCGCGCTACAGCATTTGTGGATGAATTGCAGACCTTAACTCTACAAGCGGGCAAAGGCGATTTGCATGCAGCTCTGGCATTTATGGAAAAACTCTCTGGCGAACAGGCACCGCCAAAGGCAGCCGCCCTGTCAACTGTCAGGACAAAACCTGCGAGTAAAAAGGCAAAGAAATCTTCGGCTAAAGTGAAAGCCAAACCAAAACGGTGAGGGATGATTCGCTACCCAATTACAAAAGCAGAACTTGAAGCCGCGATTGAAGCGGAAAAGCCTGGTTGGCTAGCGGAGGCGAAACAAAAGACAGCCGCCTTTAGAAAAGCAAAGGACTTCAACGAACCCGCCGCGCAAAATTCCTGGAGCGACATCAAGGGCGTTTATATGAAACTCCAGCACAACAAATGTGCCTATTGTGAGCGTGTGCTGGGCAGCCAACAATTCGGGAAAATCGAACACGATGTCGAGCATTTTCGTCCGAAAAATGCCGTTAAGGCCTGGCCTACGGCAAAGATGAAAACCAGTCGTGGGCTGAATTATCCCTTCTCCACCGGCGATGCTGCCGACAACGGATATTACCTGTTGGCATATCACATCCTCAACTACACGACTGCTTGTAAAACCTGTAATACTTCCCTCAAATCCAGCTACTTTCCCATCTCAGGCGCACGCAATATCAGTTCATCGGACTCCAGGAAATTAAAGCAGGAAGCTGCTTTTCTACTCTATCCACTGGGAAGTTTGGATGAAGACCCGGAAGCGCTCATTACCTTTGAAGGTGTGCTCCCAGTACCGAAAATCAAAACGGGCGTGGCCTATCAACGGGCGCGTATCACAATTGATTTCTTTGCGCTGACACGAGACGAGTTATTACAGCGGCGGGCGCTCATTCTCCAAAACCTTTGGCTGGCGTTTCGCACCTTAGAAAATCAGCAGGCTAACGCCCAAATTAAACAAGTGGCGCAGCGCATCATTGATTTGGGGATATCCGAAAAATCTGAGCAAGCGGCTTGCGCCCGAGCCTTTTTACGGCTTTGCCAGCAGGATCGAAATTTGGCTGAGCTTTATGTCGAGCAGGCGGCCCAGTATCTTGCCTCGTTGCCGAGTTAAGCCATCGCCTGTCATTTCTTCACCATTCCCGTCATTCCGGCTTCATACGACCTACGATCCATTATGCGTCGTTTGCGTTCCATCGGCAGCGTCATCACGCGCGAATGCGGCACCCCGCAGAGATGTTCGCAAATCTCCCATAAGTCCTCTTCCGTCGTCATCCAGTTGCTCGGATCAAACCGCGTAAGATTTAACGGGCGCGTCGAATGAGCGCGCAAGGTCTTTTCGCCTTTCGGGTTGTAGTAGTGTTCGTAGTAGCTCATCACCAATTCCCGAATCGTACGATAGACCGGTTCCCGAAAGCGCAGGCCAGCATAGTTGGATTTGGCAATTGCGCCCCAATGATTGTGCTCGCGGAAGACGGCTAACAGGTGGTCGTCATCGCGCACGGCTTCCAAGTCTACAATCAAAGGCGGGTGCCCCTGTACACGCAAGGCGGCGGCGGCAAAGAAAGCACCTTCGGCACAATGCGCGAGGCGGTCACTGAGGACGCGGCGCGGACTGCGACAGGTCGGGCCGTGCGGTTCTTTGTTATAGGCGACCTCGTGATCGAGAAAGGCTTGGATTTTTTCGGGGCGCGAAAGTTTTTTGATGAGCGAAAGCTCGGCGCGTGTGAAATTCAACGTTGACTCCTGAGTGGGATTGCGTTTGCAGGATTAAGGCGCGTATTCTCTCTTATCCTGGAAAGATTGCAAAGCTTGCAACTATCAGCTTGCTTCTTTCGTCTAAGGTTGCGGTGGTTTGCTGGACAGATACTTCGATTCATAATTTGGAGGGTAGCAATGAAAGTTAGACTATTGGTTCTCGGTCTGCTGTTGGTCTTCTCTGCGCAAGCGTTCGCGCAAGGTGACGCAAAAGCGCAGGAAATCATGAAGAAAGCGCGCGCCGTTATTGGCAAAGAAGACAAAATCAGAGGATTACAAAACCTCGTCGCCGAAGGCACGCAAAAGATGACGATGGGCAATTTCAACATGGAGGCCTCGCTGGAACTGACCATGATGATGCCGGATAAAATTCATCGTTCCATTACACGAAGCTTTGGCGGCAATGATAATACTCAGATTGATGTTTTGAATGGCACACAGGTTTGGAATGATCGCATTGGCGGCGGGCCAGGGGGCGGCCCCGGAGGTGGACGCATGGTTGGTGGCCCCGGTGGTGGCGGGCCTGGGGGCGGCGGGTTTCTCTCGCCGGAGCAACAGGAACGCAATCGCCGCAATGACCTGGCGCGTGTCATGCTCGGTTGGTTTTTGCTGGCTCCTGCCGGACTCAATGCTGAATACACATTTCTAGGCGAAGCCAAAGCCCCGGACGGAACCGCTGATATCATCGGGGTGAAAACCGCTGATGGGATAATGGCTAAGTTGTACCTTGATCAGCAATCCAAGCAGCTTTTGATGCTTAGCTACAAAGATAAAGATTTGCGATCCATGTTCCAGCAAGGTCAACGCGGTGGACAGGCGGGACAACCCGGTCAAGCCGGACAAGGACAAGGCGGTCAACGTGGCCCTGGTGGGATGAGCCGGGATGAGTTTGATAAATTGCCGCAGGCAGAAAAAGATAAAATGCAGGCGGAACAGCGCGCGCGTCAGGAAGCGCGTCAGGCCGAAATGAAAGCTGCCTATGAAAAAGCTCCCGAAGTAGATATTCAGTGGAGCTTTACGGAGTACAAAGAAGTTAATGGATTGAATTTGCCGCACGTCTTAACCAAAGCGACAGCAGGCACACCCAACGAAGAATGGGTCATCAGCAAATTCAAATTCAACGAGAAGAAAGTGACGGCGGATAAATTCGAGAAGAAAAAGTAGGTAAGCCAGCCAAGCTGCGGTCAGGCAATGGGGCTGGGGATTGGGGCTGGGAGGTTAGTGAAAACTAGCCCCTCGTCCCCAGCCCCCAGTCCCATTCCTATTTATTTCATCGGTTCCAGCACAAGTTTGTTCTTAGCGCTGGCCTCGACTTTCTCGCGGGTGTACAACAACGGGAAATATTGGCCCTTCGCCCAGAGCGGCAATAAATCAGCATAATGCGGGCTTTGGGGCTGCCCCGATTGTCCCGGCACATTCGTTCCCACCGAATGATCCCAGTTCGCAACATCCAGTATTTCGCGGAAGGACGCGCCGGCGGTCTGTTGGTAATTTGCTCCGCCTGTTGCATTCGGTGTGTTGGCATCGCCGCCCCGTTCGGGCGATGGCAGATCAAACATCGCTTGTACCTCTTTGGTAGATGAAAGCAGATGTGTGAAGGGCGTTTGATGAATCGTACCCCAACGCCATTTGGTCGGATTAGCGCCAAGCCTGTGCTTCGCTTCAGCGACGGCTTCGTCTAAGGCTGCCAGCAGCGCACGATCTCGCCCCGCCCGGCTGCTATCGCCAAACCAGCGCGGCGCAGCGTATTGAAGTGTTTCGATAGTTTTGAGCAAGGAAATGCGCGGGGCAAGGGATGACCAATATTTTTCCGGTACGTGCGGCTTGAAAACCTGCGCGCTCAGTTTATTGCTCCACATCTCATACAACGCCGCCGCCGCAGAGTCTTTGCCCAACACACAATCCCACTTCGTCAGCATGTCAACGTACGGCTGCAAATCCGGCGGGACATTGCTCACCTCCTGCAAAACCCTGGTCAAGGCGCGCGCGGGCAGCGAGGTTTCATCGTGCTGCAACCGCTCAAAGTCGGCAATCGTGAATTTGCCTTGGCCGGACGAGAGCACTTCGTCAATGCGCTGATAGCGAAACGGCGCGGCCCATTCATAGCCGAGTTCGCGCTTGTAATCTTTCGGCATAATGTTGTGATTCGCGGTGGCAATGTAATGCTTGGCCGGGTTATAGGCTTGCGGCATGTCTTTGACGCTGCGAAAGCCTTGCCATTCGTATTTGCCGCTTGCGCCGGGCACGGGCAACAATCCCGACCAGTTTTTGCGAATTGGCGTCATCCCCGCCGCAACCCAGCCGATGTTGCCGTCCACGTCCGCATAGATCAGATTTTCCGAAGGCACTTTCCAGCGGTCGAGCGCTTTGTAAAACTCTTTCCAATTTTGCGCGCGATTGAGCGAAAGGGAAGCGAGATAGCCCGCCGTGCCCGGCTCCTGTCCGACCCAGCGCAAGGCGTAGGCGCGCTGCCGGTTGGTGTCTTCGTGCAGCACAGGGCCGTGCTGGGTGAACTTCAACTCCACGGTGACGGGCGCTTGGCCTTTGACGTTGATCTGTTCGCGTTCGACGCGCATCTTCAGCCATTTGCCTTTGAATTTGTACTCGTTCGGATTCGCCGGGTTGGTTTCTTCGACGTACAAATCCTGCTGGTCAATGCCGACAATCGTGAAGCCGAAGCCGACGCGTTCGTTGTGTCCTGCGGCCACGCCCGGCAACGTGGGTTCGCCTGCGCCAATCACGTTCCAGCCGGGACCGACGAGATGCACGAGATAACGCAAGCTCGGCAGGTTGATCGGGCGATGCGGATCGTTGGCGAGCAGCGGCTTGCCGGTGGCGCTCATCGTGCCGTCCACGACCCAATTATTGCTGCCTTCGTTTTGCTTGAGGTTAATTGAACCGCCTGCGGCAGTGGCGGCTGTCAGAATTTGATTGTTGATGTCGGCGAGGTCGAGTCCCGTGGGGATTTCGAGCTTGCGCGGCGGATCGGTTTCCAGCAATTCGTCTACTAACTCTTTGCCGACGGCTTTGACCAGTTGCGCGCGCAGCACTTCGGTTGCGGCATTGCGCGTCATCACGTAGCCCGCCATCCGTGTCAGGCAAACTTCCGGCGTCCACCGTTCGGGCTGGATGCCAGTGAGTTGAAATTCTATCGGCAAACGGTCGCGGCCCGCTTTCTGCAAGGCCTCAATATTCGCATTCACGCCACGCACAAAGGCGGCGATGATGGCTTGGGCATCGGGCGCGTAGCTTTCATATTCCTTTTTCAGATCGCCGCGATAACGCAGCAACCGCGCGAATTTGTCACGTTCAAGGGCGCTGGGGCCGAGGATTTCGGCGAGCTTGCCCTCACCGGTTCGACGCCACAAATCCATTTGCCAGAGCCGATCCTGCGCGGCCACGAAGCCTTGCGCAAAGAACAAATCGTCCTGCGTCTCGGCGTAAATATGTGCGATGCCCCATTCGTCTCGCAGCACTTTGACCGGTTTTTGCAAGCCGCGCACCGGGAGCGTGCCGGAGAGTTGCGCCAGCACATTTTGCGCGCGTGTTTTGAGATCGGAGGGGGGCGTAGGAGCAAGCCGATTCGCCTCCGGTTGGGCAAAGAGTAAGGCAAGCAGAAAAACGGCGCGTTTCATGCGGAACTCCTCAAAATGTACAGCAAACTTGCCAGTTTGCTGCGGTTTCATCAGCGACTTGCTTCAGGCAATCAGCAGCAAACAGGAAAGTTTGCTGTACACGATGCCTGGCATTGTATGTGTCGTTACAGAGAATGCCAAATTTTGGCAGCGGATTTTCCCGGAAAAAGCGCTGCATTCGTCGTTTTTCCTATGCGGAACTCTTGCCCCATTCTCGCAACGGACGAAGGCCTGTAAAAATAACAGGCAACTACTATCGAAACTACGAGGTTTACTTATGCTTTCGCATTTCCTGGCGAAGCCTCTCGCGGCTGTTCTGTTTATCTTTTCCCTCTTTGTCCCCTCAACTTTATCCCAGACATTTTCTGAGCCGGGCTTTGCTTCGGAATTGATCACGACCTTGCCCTCGTACAAACCGGTCGGCCTGACCTTTGCTCCTGACGGACGGATGTTTATCTGGCAGGAAAATGGCATCATCCGCATTATCAAAAACGGCGAACTGCTGCCGACCCCGTTCCTCAATATTTCTTCGCACGTGAATAGCATCAATGATCGCGGCCTGATGGGATTGGCGCTGGACCCCAACTTTGCGACGAACGGTTATGTGTTTCTGTTTTACCCCTACGAACCCAACGGGAATCCTAATGACATCGGTGCGAAGACGTTGCGTGTCACGCGGGTCAAGGCTGATCCCACCAATCCTGATGTCGCGTTGGCGGATAGCGAAACCGTGATTTTAGGTACTTCGACCACCGCACCCTGCGCCGAAAACACCGATTGCATCAGCAGCGATTCAGACTCGCACATCGGCGGCACGATTCGCTTTGGCCCTGATGGCAAACTCTATGTCAGCACGGGCGATGGCGCTTCGTATGCGTTTGAAGACCCGCTGGCGTTGCGGGCCCAGAATTTGAATTCACTCAATGGCAAGATTCTACGCATCAATGCTGATGGCACCGCACCAAGCGACAATCCGTTTTATAATGGCACGAATTCGGCAAGATCGAAGGTCTATGCGTATGGTTTACGCAATCCGTATCGCTTCGCCCTTCACCCGACGACGGGCGAAGTGTTGATTGCTGATGTCGGCTGGGCGACGGCGGAAGAAGTGAATCGCGGGCGGGGCGCAAATTTCGGTTGGCCGTGTTTTGAAGGCGACAGCCCACAGCCTTTCTATCAGGCGAAGTTTCCCGGCACCTGTGGCCCCATTGCCGCCGGTTCGATAACCAATCCGCTATATTTCTATGGTCACAGCGAAGGCCAGGCAATCATCGGCGGCACGGTGTATACGGCGACGCAATTCCCAGCGGCATATCGCGGCAATTTCTTCTTTGCCGATTACACGACCAAGTGGATTCGGCGTCTTGTGTTCAATGCAAATGGCAGCGTCAGTAGCGTGCAACCGTTTGCCACCAATACCGGCGGCATCGTTTCGTTGGAGCAGGGCCTGGATGGCGCATTGTATTATATCGTGCTCGCTACGGGGCAAATTCGCCGCCTTCGCTATGCCAGCACGCCGACCGCTGTTGCCACCGCTACGCCGCTCACTGGCGCATCCCCCTTGACGGTGAGCTTTTCCAGTGCCGGTTCGAGAGACCCGAATAATCTGGGGTTGAGTTATCTTTGGGATTTTGGCGATGGCTCGGCTTCCACCCAGGCGAACCCGACGCATACCTACACCTCAGCGACATACACGGTCTTTACGGCGAAGTTGACGGTCAAGAATGCGAATAACGCAACAGGCACTGCGACGGTGAACGTCGCGGTAGGGAATCGTCCGCCGCTCGCCACGATCACGGCTCCTGCCAACGGTACAGCGGCGCGTCCCGGCGATAGGATCACTTATACCGGCGTGGCGACTGACCCGGATGAAAACCTGTCGGCCAGCGCGATGAGTTGGCAATTACTCCTGCATCACGATGATCACGTGCATCCGTATCAGGCCGTCAACGGCGCAAGCGGCAGCTTCGTCGTCGAAGAGCACGGCGCGGGCACCTTTTATTACGAGATTGTTTTGACCGTGACCGATAGCCGAGGCGCAACCGATACCAAATCCGTCAACGTCAACGTCATCAGTAATACCGCCAGCGCAACAACCTACCTCAGCGATTTGAATTGGACTTACGCGACGAATGGCTGGGGAGCAGTGGAAAAAGATCGCAGCAACGGCGAGCAGGGCGCAACCGATGGCCGCACCCTCACGCTGAACGGCGTAACCTATCCGAAAGGACTCGGCATCCACGCGAATTCCGAGCTGCGCTTTGCTTTGAACGGGGCGTACAAAACGTTTGCTACGGATGTGGGCGTTGATGACGAAGTCGGCAGCAATGGCTCGGTCATCTTTCAAGTCTATGCCGATGGCACATTGCTGTATGACAGCGGTATCTTGCTTGGCACTTCCGCCACGAAGCAAGTGAGCGTAGATGTCACAGGCAAGAATGAATTACGCCTGTTCGTGACAACGGGCGGCGACAACGATTGGTACGATCACGCCGATTGGGCGAATGCGCGACTGCTGCGCGGCACAACCACCAACGCGCCGCCGACCGTCAGCCTCATCGCACCTGCGAATAACGCGACCTTTGTGGCTCCGGCGAATATCACGCTGACAGCAAATGCCTCGGACAGCGACGGCACGATCAGCAAAGTCGAGTTTTATCAAGGTGCGATCCAGCTTGGCGCGGCGACCACCAGCCCCTATACCTTCACCTGGAATAACGTCGGGCCAGGGAGTTACTCGTTTGCCGCCAGAGCACTTGATAACACAGGCGCACCAACTACTTCGAATGAGGTGAAAATTACCGTCACCGCTCCGGCGAATACTGCTCCCAGCGCCAGCCTTACGGCGCCTGCCAACAATGCCGCATTTGCCGCCCCCGCGAACATCACCATCAATGCCAATGCGGCTGACAGCGATGGCACGATTGCGAAAGTGGAATTTTTCAATGGCGCGACACTGCTCGGCACCGATACGACTGCGCCGTATTCCTTCAACTGGACGAACGTCGCGGCAGGCAATTATGCACTCACGGTCAAAGCCACAGATAATCAAGGTGCAGTGACGACCTCAAGCGCCATCAACATCAGCGTCAATATACCCGGCAATGGCTTGCCCGCGCCGTGGCAGAAACAGGATGTAGGCAATGTCGGTGTAGCAGGTGATGCCAGCTTTACCAATGGCCTTTTCACGGTCAAAGGCTCCGGCGCAGACATTTGGGATTACAGCGACAGCTTCCATTTCGTTTGGCAGCCGCTCGCGGGCAATGGTGAAATTGTTGCGCGCGTTGTTGGCGTGCAAAATACGGATGGCTGGGCGAAAGCGGGTTTGATGATTCGCGGCAGCCTCGCCGCCAATGCGCCCTATGCGATGCTGGCCGCTACGCCGAGCCGTGGCGCGACCTTCCAATGGCGCTACTTTGTGAACGGCAACAGCGGCAGCCGCAAAGATAGTCTGCTCAGCACGCCGTATTGGGTACGACTTGTGCGCCAGGGGAATAACCTGACTGGGTATACGTCAAAGGATGGCGTGACATGGAATTTGCTACAGACGCAAACCATCCCGAATTTGCCCGGCACGGTGTACATCGGGTTGGCTGTGACGGCGCATAACAATGGGGCGCTATGTACGGCGACGTTCGATAATGTGTCGGTGAAGTAATCAATGGACACATATCCAAGGCTGCCCTTGCTGTCGCGCGGGCTACTGACACACGGTCGCATCCACTTGCAAAGGTCTGTAACGCCGTTCGGGGACAGGCTGTGAACGACCTGCCTACATTCAGGCGACCCGATGAATTGGTAACGGGACTACGCCCATTGCTTCCTTTGCCGCCAGACTTCGGGCTTGACGAGTAT
>CAWCGF010000011.1:0-400672 GCA_963794955.1 uncultured Acidobacteriota bacterium | reverse complement strand
TCACGCGCAAGGTCAGTCGCGTGCCGCGCGTCGCCGCATAGGCCGCTTCCAACACCGTGTCTTTCGACAGTTGATATTGCAACCCCAGATTCCATTGATAGATTTGCGCCGGACGACTGTTCAAAAAATCTGCCGTGCGAATCAACAAGCCCAGCGGTCGGGCTGGCGTGAACGTGCTGAGATCAGCGGTCGAAGGGCCAACCTGAATTGGCGTACTAATCGTCATGGGCGGCGTCAACGTTGCATTGGCGCTCACGGTCGGCGTGATGACGGTTGGTGCATTCGGCGGGTTTGAGCCGAACACCGTCGTTTGTTGATTCGGCGAACGTTGTCCGTAGAAGACGCCCGCGCCACCGCGCACGGTCAGGCGGCTCGCCAGATTGTAAGCAAAGCCAAGACGCGGCGCGAAGTTTTTATGGAAGCCTTCCACCATTGCGCGCGTAAACCCTGCTTGCCCCGGCACGACAAATTTGCCCGTGCGCGTATCGAACAAAGAACCACGATCCCGCGCGTCTACGGGCTGCGTGAAGAGTTCATAGCGCAAGCCGAGGTTCAGTGTCAGCTTGGAAGTGGCTTTCCAATCATCCTGAAAATACGCGCCTGTGTACAAATCGCGCAGCCGCGCCCAATCGAGCAATTGCGTACCCGTGACTTGCGACGGATAGCCAAGTAGAAAATCTGCCAGGGGATGCCCTGAACCTGCATCATCCGACGAAGCACTGAAGATGGAACCAAAGACCGTCTGGCCACCGCCGAAGTTTACATCGAACTGACGACGACGAATATCCGCGCCCATCTTGAACGAGTGACTGCCTTTCTTCCACGTCAGGTCATCGGAGACTTGATAGTTGTTTTCGATGTTCAAATTCGGGCCACCCGAACCGAGCGCGGTGTAGCTCTGGCTGCCGCTCGTTAAGCCGGAGGGCGAGAACACAATATTCGGGAACGTTTGCACCGGGAACGGATAGACCGCGATATTATTTTGTCTGGCGAATTGGTAGCCTTCGTCTTGTCCGATCAATTTGAAGCTGCCGTTGTGACGCGAATAGCCGAGGCGCGCTTCGTTGACGACGTTCGGCGAAAAGACATACGTGTCGTTGATCGTCGCGTGCGTCGAGTTATTTAGATTGTTCGTGCCACCACCAATGAAACCGGGGAAGTTGCCAGGATTCGTGCTGGTTTGCATCGCCCGCGACACGCGCCCAAACAATGAATTCTTCTCGGAAAACTGATGGTCAATGCGCACGTCATATTGATTGCTATCAAACGGCTGGCTGGCCAGATACAAATAATTTGCGGCTTGAGCAGTCGCGGTGCCGACATTGGGTGTCGGCAATAATTTCAGCGCCGCCACAGCAGCGGGATTTAGCAGCGAAGCCGGAATTTGATTGTTCGGAAATGCGGTTGCGATGACCTGCCCAGCCGCATTCAAGCGCCGTGTACGCGGATCATAAATCTTGCGGTTGAAGGCGGAGAAATCACCGTTGCGAAACGTAAGCGAGGGAATGTCGCGCAGGCTCGAGGACGCGCTCGTGCGACGCCGCAGCCCTTCGTAATCGGCGAAGAAGAACGTCTTGTTATGACCATCATAAAGCTTCGGAATCCACACGGGGCCGCCGAACGTACCGCCGAATTGATTTTGCTTGAATGGAGCGCGCTTGGCTTTTTGTCCGGCAGGTTGCGCGATGGCATTGGTAAAGAAATTGTTCGCGTCAAACTTTTCGTTACGCACAAACTCCCACAAGGTGCTGTGAAATTGATTTGTGCCGGACTTCGTTGTCGCGCTGATGATCGTGCCCGCCGAACGTCCAAATTCGGCGCTATAGTTATTCGTCTTTACTTTGAATTCTGCGACAGCATCTACCGAAGGAATGTAGTTGATGCCACTCACACCAATGCCGCCGCCCGTCGCCATCGTGTTGTTGTCCACGCCATCCAGCAGCACGTCATTGTTCTGCCAACGCCCGCCGCCACCGATAAATGGCAGGTTCGAGTTCACACCTTTGACGGGTGCAGTAAAGCCAGTGAGCAACCCGAGCGCGAAGGGATTGCGGCCATTCAACGGCAAATCCACGATCTTCTTGTTATCAATCACCTGCCCCAGCGAAGAAGTCGCGCTGTCCAGTAGTGGCGCGGCGGCGGTGACTTCGATGGATTGCTCGACTGCGCCGGGTTGCAGCACAGCAGGCAAACTCACAGTTTGGTCTACGGCCAGGATGATGCCGGTGAACGTGCGCCCTTGAAATCCAGTCGCGGTAACCGTGACGGCATATTCGCCGGGACGCAGGTTCGGCGCGCTGAATTGACCACGATCATCGGTGACGGTTTCGCGGGAAACCGAGGTAGCCGTTTGTGTGACTTTCACTTTCGCGCCTGCAATCACGGCGTCGGTTGCATCGCGCACGGTGCCGGTGATGGTGCCGGATGAGACTTGGGCATAGGCGGCGAGGTGGAGTGCGCCAAGCAAGAGGGCAAGACAACAAAAGAACTGTTTCATAATGAATCTCTCCTGATTTCGTTGGTTAACGAGTCTTCATCCAGCACACAGCCGTTGATCCTTACTCAAGGATAACGAGTTCATAATCCGTTAACTGAGGGATCGTAAATTCGGCATTGCCGTTATGCACTTTGACCACCAGATTACCTGGCGTCCGTAACATCCTGGCGGTTTTGAAAGCGCCCGTAAGTTGCACCTGAATATTGTTCATCGGAATCGGTGCGAAATAGCCGGTAGACGAATGCCCGCTCACGTTGACGACGTGCAACAAGGTTTTGCCGTTCTGTCGCATCAACGTCATTTCCACCAATGGATGCGCGTTCGTTTTGATTTGGCGCGGCACGTTCAGCTTGGTGAGAACATCGCGGAACAAGCCGGCGTGCGAATTCAAGCTGTGCCGGTAATACATCCCGCCCAGATTCCACGGAATCCACGCGACCGTGCCCTTGCCCATCGGCTTGAACACGATGGCCGCCGTGTCGGTGTCTTTCATATCAATGTGAATGAATTCCGGCGGGCCAAACATCGAAGGCGGTACAAGTGTCAACAACGGCTTGTCGCTATCGCGCACTTCCGTGAAAGCTCCGTTGAGCATCAACAGATCGGTGTCTTTCAGCGAAGGAAAGGCCGCGTGATCGCGCACGCGCACGTAGCCGCGAATCTCAGGAATCGTTTTGACAATCGGCGCGACTTCAAACTCCGGCTTGGTCGCGCTGATGATCAGCACACGCCCGCCGTTTTCGGCGTATTGCTTCAATCCCGCAGGCGTCCAATCGGCAGCGATGACCAAGTCGAATTCACGCTTGCCAATCCATTCGGTGTTGTCAGCGACGGAGAACGGAATGTGTTCTTCGGTCAATAAACGAAATAGTCCGCGATACGGCTCAGCGTGAAAATCGCGCCCCGCACCCGGCGGCGCGCCCATCAGCAACACGCGCGCAGCGCTGGTCTGTTTGACGTAATACTGTTCGTGCGCGGCGACCCAGCGAAAGATGGGCTTGGACGTTTCGAGTGCCTGCCGATCCTGCTGTTCAAACGTGCCGTTCATTTCAAACGTCAGCGCGCCGCCGTGCGCAATATTTTGCCACGAACGCAGCGCAATCTCGCCGCGTGGGACGGTCGCAAAGCGCCACCAGTAATCCACGAATTGCATGTTCAGGTCTACGGACATTTTGGTGGGCTGGCTGTTGCGCGCGCGATTGACATTATCGCTGGCGGCATAAGGCCAGAGCGGCAGTGGACGCGCCACGGCGGTATTCGATTCCGACATAATGCCGTCGGTGTATTCCTGAATGTAATTGAAGTACCCGGCGTTGGGACGCTTCGCGCGAATCAGCTTACCGATTTCGGCGGCGATTTCGCGCGATGACGTAAACATGAATTTGCGATAGTCGTCGTCAGGTTCGAGCGGGATTTCTTTGCCGTATTCCTTACGATATTTCGTCTTGCAAACATCGCAATGACACAGTCCGACGTGCTTGCCGCTGTAATCGCGCGACTGGTTGCCGAACATATTGAAGAACAGCCCATCCACTTCGTACTTTTCGAGACCTTCGCTAAGAATCTTGATCGCCTGTTCGCGGTAATAGCCGCCGTTGATGCAGGTCGAATACAAGCCGTTGTAAATCACCGGCTGGCCGTTGGCCTGTTTGAAAAACCATTCGGGATGCGCGTCGAATACGTCTTTGCGCGTCTTGCTCAGATCGTAACGCCCTACGACGCGAATCTTGCGCGCGTGGCATTCGCGCACGACATCGCCGAACATATCTTTGCCCCCAGGCAAATCGGGGCTGGCGTAGTGATACTGCACCGAGGTTGGGTAATACGAAACGATGCCGCCCATGCCCATCAGGACTACGTTGGCGCGCATGTCGGCGAGTTGTTCGGCGACATGCTTGGCGTCGAGCGTGGCATCCACTTGGCGCAAATTGTTTTGCACCCAACGAATCGGTTCGCGCATCCACCAGCCCTCTTGGGCGCGAACTACGACGATCAGCAGACACAATAGCCACAGTGATTGGATGAATTGTTTTTTCATAACATTATGCAAGATCAAGTGCGATGACTTCATGCAATTCAATGGATGGCACAGTTACGTTCACCACATTGCCCGTTTGTCGCCAGTTCGGTGTTGCGCCGCTCACCAAGAAATGCGCTTTCGTAACACGGCGTCCGTCAGGCACCTGGATACGTGCCTGCTGCGCCGACAGCGGAATGATTTCGCGCACCGGCCCTTTCATCATCATCGGATTCGTCAGGTTCACGAGATGCGCGGCGATAGACCTTTTCTGCATCCACAGCGACACATCTAACACGCCGCGACCTGTGATGGTGAGCGGCTGTTCTTCCTGATGCACCCACGCGAGAGCGTTCTGAATGATTTGCAAATGATCGGCGGCCAGCACTTCCCAAAACGTGCGATCAAGGTCGAAGGGGAAATACACGACGCGTCCTTTGCCTACCTGTCGCGCAAACACCGCAGGCGTATCAGTGCGCGGCACGCGCGCCCAGACTTGCTCCATTGGCAAATCGGGATAGGAAGGAATCAGCGTCAGCGGCGAAGAGGTTTTCTCGTGTGCTTTGACGTGTACCCAATTCGCGCCGTTGATGATGCGCGTTGCGTCTTCCAGACCTTTGACCAGCGGATGAAACTGTCCCGTCTTCGGGTCTTTGTCTACGTTGAGGTAAGAATTGCGAACGCCCTGATCAACGCGACCATCGAACGAAGCGCCAAACAATCCAGCCAAACCAAAATCCTTGCGCTGCTTGCCCCATTCGTCATAAAGCGAAGTCTCGTGCGTAGCGATCAGATTGCCGCCCGCTTCGACAAACGCTTTCAATTGCGCACATTGCTTGTCCGACAGCGCCGCGATGTTCGGCAGAATCAACGTGCGATAGGGGTTCAGTCGCTCAGCATCCATTAACTGGTCATGCACCATATCAAACGGCACGCGCGCTTCGACCAACGCCTGATAAAAACCCAGCGCGTGGTCTTCGACTTTTGCGCGCGCCTGTTCGCCGCCATAAAATGTCGCGGTCTGTTGTGAATAGACAATTGCCACGCGCGCCAGTGACTTTTCATTGCGCAGGTATTTCTCATTGCGGTAATGCCAGCCGTATAAATCTTCGACGACTTTGAGCCAACGCTTGTCAATCACCTTGCCATTGAATTTTGTGAACCACGGACGCAGGTTGTGCGCGATGCCATCCACGACCCAGAGCTTGATTTCTTCTGCGTTCTGTACCGAATCTTTCCAACGATACGGCTCTTCGATGCCAACGCTGAAAATGCCGCCGATGGCCTTGCGCCCCATCGTTGCACCGTATTCCTTGCCATTCTTTCCATTCGCCCACGGCGGCATCAGTCCGCGCCGCGCCTGTCGGTCGGCGAACAGCGTATGCGCCAATTCGCCGATGGTTTTCATGTCCAAATCACTAAGCGCGCCGCCACCTGCGTTCGCAATATAGCTGGCGTTCGGATTGATCTTTTTGATTTCACCGTCCCACAACCGCCATAACTCAAACAATCGCTGTTGTCGCCACACGATGTATTGCCGCCGCGCTTCGTCGAGCGGATTGTCGGTGCGCGGCAAATCGAGGCCGGAATGCTTTTTGAAATTCGCCTGGCAATGCTGGCAGTAGCACATCCCCGAACCATCCCAACGATTGCTGAAGATGCCGTCCACTTTGTACATCTCCATGATCTCGCGCGTGATGGCGGTCATGCGCTCGAAGTTATATGGTCCCAATCCGCACGTGACCCACAACGTCGGATCAGCCCAATGCTTGCGCGGCTTGCCATCAGCCGTGACGGCAATCCAATCAGGATGTGCTTCGTAAATGGCCTGCGTCGCCGCGTGCGGGTCAGTGCGAGCAATGACATTCATACCCAGCTTACGGGCACCCGCGACTAACTCGCCGAAGCAGTCGCGGTCACCGAGAAACTTGCTGCGATAATGCAACGGCACTTTCGTTGGGTAGTACGCCACACAACCGCCCGCCGACAAACAGGTCGCATCGGAATGCGTGCGCTTGAAATAGTCAATCCAGAAGGCCGGATCGTAATTGCCTGGATCGTCTTCGACTAACGTCACCTGCGCCCAACGCATCGGACGATCATACCAATCTGGGGAAGAGGATTGCGCGCTGGAAAGCGAAGGCAAGACAGCGGCAGATGCCAATGCGAGCGTGGATTGTTGGATAAATTCTCGGCGTGTGTTCATGGATAAATGCAAGATCGCCTCTGTTTCAGAGAGGCTGTTGTGCTGTTGCTGTGACCTGATACTGCTACTCATACGAGGCGCAGTATTGCCCCAGTCCCAGACCGTCCTTTATACTTTGTGACCTGATTGGAATGCGTTTGTACTAACCCTTAAAAGCGAGCCGACGAAACCATCTGCTCACTTCATTGTAACTTTACAGATGAGGGCAAAGGGAAATCCTCAAGAAACGCTCAAATCTCGCTCAAAGATAGTTCTCAAAGCGTTATGCAGCGGCCAATAAAACACTTCTACGATTTCTCCGACTTCCGCCTTGACCCGGAAGAACGGGTGCTGCTGCACGATGGCAAGGTAGTGCCACTGACGCCGAAGGTTTTTGACACGCTGTTGTCGCTGGTCGAACACCGCCGACAAGTAGTTAGCAAAGATGAATTGATGAAGTTCGTCTGGCCAAACAGCTATGTGGAAGAAGGCAATCTTACGCAGAATATTTCGATGCTGAGGAAGTTGCTGGGGGAAAGCCCGGATGCCCCGCAGTACATCGAAACCATCCCGCGCCGGGGTTACCGTTTTGTTGCGCCAGTGCAGGAAATAACGACTGAGCGCAGCGAATCGGTCAGCGCAACCCCACCCGCCGCAGAAAATCGAGAAGAAAAACCAGCGCCCATCATCCTGCACGATGAACCATTTTTACCGCCCCCTGCCCGCGCTCGGCCAAGTGCGCGTCTTGTACTGGCACTGCTGTTCGGGGGAATCATCGCTAGTACCTTCGGGCTGTACAAATGGTTCAGTGGGAGGGCGACCCCAGCACCCGCCGCAACGTTGACCGTCAACCGCCTCACCTACACGGGCAAAGCCTCCCGTATCGCGATTGCCCCCGATGGCAAATATGTGGTGGAGGCGGTGGCGGAGTCTGGCAAACAAAGTCTCTGGCTTAGACAAACGATGACTGCGAGTGAAATAGAGATTGTGCCGCCCGCCGCAGTTTCCTACCTCAGCATTACTTTCTCGGCGGATGGCAATTACCTTTACTTTGTGCGGGGACATCAGAGCGGCCCCGGCGAAGGCAGTTTCAGTGATCGCGGGACGCTTTACAAAATGCCCGTGCTGGGCAAGAGCGAAAAGAAACTGCTGGAAAACATAGATGGTCACATTACGCTTTCTCCTGACGGTGAATGGCTGGCGTTTGTGCGGCAAGCTCCGAATCAGGGCAAATCCGCGCTGATGCTGGCGCGCACAGATGGCACCGGGGAAAAAGAACTCGCCACCCGCAAATTTCCCGACAATTTCCAACCCAGCGGCCCAGCCTGGGCACCGGACGGAAAGATTATTGCCTGCTCGACCAACAACTTTACGGCAGACAATCCGTATCGCGGGATTGTCGGAATCAATGTCGCTGACGGCAGCGAAAAGCCCCTCGGTTCCAAGCATTGGTATGGCGCAACGCGACGGTTGACGTGGCTGGCAGATGGCACTGGCATCCTGGTATTGGGCGCGGAATACAGCCGCGGGCTGAATCAGATTTGGCGGCTTTCTTATCCCGGCAATGAAGCACAAAAAGTAAGCAGCGATTTGAACGATTATACCGATTTAAGTCTGACAGCGGATGCCAAAACGATGGCCGTTGTGCGGGCGGATCGCATGGTCAATATTTGGGTTGCGCCCGATGGAGACGCCAGCCGGGTTAAGGTCATCACCTCTGGCACAGGCCGCGAGGATGGCGTACGCGGCCTGACTTGGACGCCCGACGGTAGAATCGTTTATCGCTCGATGGCGGGCGAAGCGCCGCAAATCTGGATTATGGATGCCGATGGCACAGGCGCAAAACAGCTTACTGCGGGTGGCAACGAGCATTTTGATCCGTCGGTTTCGCCCGATGGCCAATCTATCATCTGGAGTTCGAGTGCTGCCGGGCGGCGCAATATCTGGCGGATGGATATGGACGGCAGTAATATCAGGCAAATTACCCACGGCAACAATGAATGGCACCCAGAATACACGCCAGACGGTAAATGGCTGGTATATGTAACCATGCCGCATTCGTTATCGAAAGTACCAACCGAAGGCGGCCCCCCTGTACGACTGACAAATGGCTTGTCGTGGCGACCGACGGTCTCGCCCGATGGAAAATGGATCGCATATAATCAGTTGGAGGAAATGAGCGGGCAATGGCAAATTGCCGTGCGCCCACTTGACGGGGCTGCCACGCCCAGAATTATCCCTGCGCTCAGCCCGAATATTTTTCGCGCGCTACGCTGGACACCGGATGGGCGCGGTGTCGCCTATCCGGTGACCGCAGGCAACGTTTCCAATCTCTGGAGCCAGCCACTGGACGGCGGGGCACCGCATCAGTTGACTTATTTCAAGGATCAACTCATCTTCGATTTCGCCTGGTCACGGGATGGCAAACAACTCGCGTTGTCGCGGGGAGTGGTCAATAGCGATGTCGTATTGATCAGCCATTTCCGATAGTCTCGGTCTCCTCTCAGAGGTGCGATATTGAATACGTTTTTACTTGTCAAGGCAAACCTGTGGCATTTGCTCACCCCTTGCTGCGATAGTGCAACCATGGCTGGTTGCACTACTCTTATTTTCTTGCGAGCTATAGCAAATTTGCGGCCCACCCCAAGCGGAATTGGTGCAAATGTCAGAGGAGGAGGTGGCGGATAAAAGCTTTGGCTTTGTACTGGTAAAGTTGCTGGCCAAGCTGAATAGCCTCAGCTTCAAAGGCGACCTGACGAGTGCGGATCAGGTCTTGGAAGGTTTGCCGGGCGGACTTCCCGTCGTTTTGTTGGTGCCGCTGGAGATGCTGGGACAAGACAGCCAGGTCATTGTTAAGCCCCAGGATTTCGGCCAGCGCTTTGCAGTTCCGCAACGCCACTTTCACTTTTCCGATTTTCAAGTTCTGCAAAATTTGGAGCTGATGGCGCAGATGATTAACCTGTTTGCGCCATTCGTGAAAGTTGTCTGCCGTCGGTTCTGCCAGTGCCTGCTCCATTGCGCGGTTCCCGCGTCGGTAGGCGTTCCGTACCCCCTGACGCAAGACCGCCTCACCCTCGAATCCCAAGTTCCACTTTTCCACACGCGCCCGCGCCGTACGAAGCCTGGTGGCGACGACAGCGAGCACATTCCTTTTGCCTTCCACGCTCTGAGGCTGTGCGGCTGAGAGTTCTTTACTAATTTCGCGCCATACGCTCCGGGGAAGCTGCTGAGCAAACTGCTTTTTCAAGACAGCGAATGTTTCTGTCATGACTGCCGCATCCCGGAGCGCCGCTAAGCGCCGCCCCAGATTGCGAAAGTAAACATTGTCACGAGCATAGATCGTTTTCCCAAGTTCCGCTTTCACCAGCCGTAGGATGGCACGCAGACGCTTGAGACAACGACGCGTTTCGTGAATCGCTTCATCGTAATTTTGCGTTGGTTTGGTTAAGTAATCCAGCGCTCTATCTATCTGCTGAAGCGCCAGCTCTTGGATTTGATGTGCAACCGTTGCTTTGTTTTCAGTCATATTTGCTTTCATTGTCTTGCACTCCCAGTTGCCATCATAAAGAACGAGAAGGATTATTGAAATCCATGATGACTGGTGGGGCTTTCCTAAAGTTCTTTAGCTTGTTCTTTGAAATACAATGTTAGACCAGGAGGGAAAAGAATCCGTTTCCAATGTTCAAGCAAACGTCTGCGCGAATTACGCTGTCGCAGCGCGTCCGGGAACTCGTCAAGGCGCTGGCGCGACAACGTCGTGCCGCTTATCGTCGAGTTCAACGCGCCACAACTGCACACGCAAGCCATCCACTTGATCAGTACGGATGAAAAGACCGGCATTCAAGTGTTGGAACGCGCCGCGCCGCTCAAACCCGCGCAACCCGGCGTGGCCGGACAAGCGGGACGTTACGCGCGGCACGAATACGAATATATCCGGCACGGTACGCAAGCAAGGCCCGATCGCCCCTCTCCTTCGACTGTAGCTGCGGAAGAAGAAACGTTGGTGTGGTTCATTGATCGGCGTGATGTGAGGCGATTATACCGGGAGCATCTGAACATCGCGTTGGCAGCCTTAAAGCTATTGGCAGGGCGTTTACGACACTGTGCGGAATCAGTCGAGGCTCTCTCACTCCGCGAAGTAGATCAACGCCTGGCGCACTGGTTGCTCGGCAAAGCCCGACGACGCGCACAATTGACGACGCGCACAATTGAAGAAGTGCGTTTCACGTTAGCTTTAACCAATCAGCAAATCGCCGCGCGCATCAACTCTTTGCGCGAAGTTCTTTGCGCGAAGTCGTGTCTTTGCGCGAAGTCGTGTTCAGAGCCTTCACCCATTTGCAAATAACGGCCTGATTGCTGTAGATGCCCGTGCCGGGTTGATACCTGACGAAGACGCGTTAGAAATTTATACCAATGGCAACCATTAGGCTGCAAGCTGCGCTTCGATTTCGGTCAACGCGCGTTGCAGCATTTGTTTATGGGCATCTGACCGCGCACGACCCAGTTGTTCCAATAATTGGCTACGCGAAAGTTGCAAGGTCATCGCGCGCTCCCGTTTTTCGATTTCCCCTCTCGACCATTTGGGTGTAGTCGCTACGAGCTTACGTTCTTCTACATCTGCCATCTGATCTGCGACTGATTTACTTTCCCAACCTCGTGCCATAACTACATCCTCAAGACTTTTACTAAAAAGCCCCATTTGTCTGCGATTTCTTCAATAATTTTCGCCGTCGGTTTCCCGGCTCCGTGTCCGGCTTTTGTTTCGATGCGAATCAGAATCGGATTACTTCCGGCTTGTGCGGCTTGCATCGTCGCGGCGAATTTGAAGCTGTGTGCCGGAACGACGCGATCATCATGATCCGCCGTAGTCACCATCGTCGGCGGATAAGCCGTGCCGGATTTAATGTTGTGCAGCGGCGAATATTTGTACAACGCTTTGAACTCATCTGCGTTTTCAGAAGAGCCGTAATCCGACGTCCACGCCCAGCCAATCGTGAATTTCTGAAAACGTAGCATATCCATTACGCCGACCGCAGGCAATGCCGCACCAAACAAATCAGGCCGCTGTGTCATACAAGCGCCGACAAGCAAGCCGCCGTTTGAGCCGCCGCCAATCGCCAGCTTCGGCGTGGAGGTATATCTGTTGGCGATTAACCATTCCGCCGCCGCGATGAAATCATCGAAGACGTTTTGCTTTTTGAGCTTCGTGCCTGCCTCGTGCCACGCCTCGCCATATTCGCCGCCGCCGCGCAAATTCGGCTGCGCATACACGCCGCCCATTTCCATCCACACTAAATTCGAGATCGAAAATGCAGGCGTTAACGACACATTGAATCCGCCATAGGCATACAGGTAGGTCGGATTGTTGCCGTCGAGCTTCAAGCCCTTTTTGTGCGTGATGAACATTGGAACTTTCGTACCGTCTTTGCTCGTGTAAAAGACCTGTTTTGTCTCGTAGTCGCTCGGATTGAAATCCACTTTCGGTGCCCGCCACACCGTACTTTTCCCGGTCGGCAAATCGTAGCGATACACTGTCGTCGGCGTTGTGAATCCCGTGAACAGATAAAACGTTTCCTTGTCTTTGCGTTTCCCCGCAAATCCCTGCACGGTGCCGATGCCCGGCAATTCGATTTCGCGGACGGGCTTGCCGCGCAGATCAAAAATCTTGATGTTTGAGCGCGCGTCCTTTAAATACGGCACGATGAACTGTTCATTGACGAAGCTGACACCGCTCTCGCCATCAATCGTGTCGGCGGATTCGGCGACGATTTCCTGCCAATTGGGTTTGTCTGGTTTCGCTGTATCAATCGCCATCAAACGCCCACGCGGAGCCTGTAAATCGGTGCGAAAATAAAACGCCGCGCCATCATTGCCGATAAAGTTGTACGAAGCCTCGAAGTCTCTAATGAGTTCGACCACCTTTGCATCTTTTGCCTTGAGGTCTTTGTAAAACAACAGGTTTTTCGGATCAGTCCCGCGCCAAACGTTGATAATCAGGTAGCGCCCATCTTCGCTCACAGTGCCGCCAAAGCCCCATTCCTTTTGGTCTTTGCGTTCGTACACGAGCACGTCTTCAGATTGCTTGGTGCCAATGCGGTGGTAATAGAGCTTCTGAAAATAATTCGCGTCTTCGAGCTTGGTCTTTTCATTTGGCTCGTCATAGCGGCTGTAAAAAAAGCCTTTGTTATCCGGCGTCCACGAAGCGCCGGAAAATTTCGACCACTGCAAATAATCGTCCAGATCTTTGCCCGTGATGACGTCCCGCACTTTCCATTCCTGCCAATCCGACCCCGACGAAGACAAGCTGTACGCCATCAATTTGCCGTCGTGGCTCATTGCCAAGCCAGACAACGCTACGGTTCCGTCTTTGGAAAGCGTGTTTGGATCAAGCAATACGCGCGGCGAGCCTTCCAGCCTGTCGGTCACATACAGCACGTTCTGATTCTGTAAGCCGTCATTCTTGTAATAAAAATAGCGTCCGCCTTCCTTGAATGGCGGCAAGTATTTTTCATAGTTCCAGAGCTTCGTCAGCCGCTCTTTGAGCTTGGCACGGGCAGGAATTTGGTCGAGAAACCCGAACGTCAAGTTGTTCTGCGCTTCAACCCAAGCGCGCGTGTCGTCGGCATCTGGATTTTCGAGCCAGCGATACGGATCGGCGACTTTCGTGCTGTGATAATCGTCTACGTGGTCAATTTTTTTCGCTTTGGGATAATCCAGTTTTTGTGCCATAACAGAAGTGAAAAACAGGGCAAGTAACATAAGTATGATGATTGATCTCATAGCCATCTCCAGTACTAAACAAGATAACAAGCTTACCCTTCAACGACCGAGAAGCCAAGTATGACGATTCGAGTCAGAAAAGCGAAAACCCGGTGACAGTTTCAACCTGTTACCGGGTCGGTGAATCTTGTCTGTCTGCTGCACAGTTACTTTCTCTGCCCTTTGGCTTCGAGCACAGCTTTGACGGTCAGGTTGCTGCCGGGGGCAATGTTCAGATCGCGTTTCCACGGGGCATACCCGGCGACGCGCACGGTGATCGTATGCAAGCCCGGCGATAATTTAATCAGGCCCGGCGTATTGCCATAAAATGCACCATCAATTTCCACTTCTGCGCCGCCTGGATCGGAAATCACATTCACCGATCCCATATTCGCCATGGCCATCGCTGCCGAAGCGCGTACTGAGCTAGCAGGCGCGAGCGGCATCGAAGCTTGAAGCACCGTAGCGCCACCACTTGGCACCATTGCTGGAGTTGCGACCGGGACGCTTTGTCCGTTGAGATCGAACGGGCGCACCATTCGATCACCATCCACAAATGCTTCAAGATGGAAGCCACGGGGGATTTCGCTGTTCTTGCCCTTCATCATTCCGACAAATGGCGCGGCGGGCCAAAACAGCAGCAGCGAAGCGCCAAACGCGATGCCTGTGCCCATTCCGCGTCCTTTGCCTTCGTTCGTGGCGTTGGCACGCAGGGGGATTTTAGTGCCATCTACGGCTTTGGCGTAATCCAAGCGGATTTTCAATTTGCCTGCCCGCCCGAAAGATTTCTTGCCTTCGGCTTCTTCCACTACGCCCCAAGCGGGCGCACCTTCTTTGATGACGACGTGCTCATTAATCAGAACATCGTCGAGCACTTCAAAGCTGATGGTTTGCCCTGGCTGTACTATCCCGGAATTGATCGTTTGCATCAGGCGCAGCCGTACTTGTGTGCCTTCTTCCAATTTTATTTTGTCAGATGTTTGTGCAACGTTGAGAACGCTGCTTTGGACGAACAGTAAGCCTGCGAATAGGATGTGAATCGGGTGTTTCAAATTTTTCATAAAGGTTCTCCTTAAGCTGCAAAGTAGTGATTATCGTTTTGAAGATTGCTTTTTTCTGCCTTCATCTGATTAACGCGTAAGGCAAAACAAAAGTGGCTCAAAAAATTCCCAACATCACTAGGAAAATCTTTTACACACCTCGCATCCCTTCAAAAACAAAAGAAGCGGCAAAGAGATCAAGGTCTTTTCTCTCCACCGCTTCTTTTGTTTTTCCGAGACTGTCTGTTACCGGACGAAACTCTTATTTCCGTTTTCAGCATTGCCACGTAGCTTCATCTGATCGCGGAAGAGATTCAGCAATAGCAGCGTGCCGAGGTTACCTGCCTCATCGCCCATTGCCATTCCGACCGGAATCGAATCCGTCAGGATGCAATACACGCCGGGCATTAGGATTTCCACCTGCGGGCCTTTTTGTCCGCCTAACGCAATGAAGCGTTCGGCATCCTGATAGCACAGCACAAAAACTGGAAGTTCTGGCAACTTCAAGCCACGAGAATCGTATAGCGAACATCGCAGCCGACCGCAAGATAGTGCTAAAATGGCGCGCGTATTGGCAAGTAGAGTGGAATCAATTTCGGAGGATCATCATGAAAGCATATCAAATTTCAGCAAAGCAATTAGTCGGACTGGCGCTGCTTACAGCTTTTTTTGCCGGCAGTGTCGTCGTCATCTACGACAAAGTCGGGCCGGCGCTGTGGAGTCGTTGGGCGGGTGCCAAGGAAAACGGCAGAGTCGAAACCACTTCTATCGCGGAAATCACTGACCCAGCGGTTGCGACTGATGAAAAAAACAATTACGAAGTGTACAAAGCCATCAGCCCTGGCGTCGTGAACATTACTTCCACGAACTATGTGCAGAGTTGGTTTGATGTCTATCCGCAAGAAGGCAGCGGCTCCGGCTCTATTCTGGATAAAGAAGGTTACATACTGACGAATTATCACGTTATCCAAGGCCAGAATGGGGGCTATGCACAGGAACTAAAAGTCTCGTTGGCGAATGGCAAGAGCTACAAAGCGACTCCCGTGGGAGCTGACCCAGACAATGATTTGGCCATTATTAAAATCAGCGCCCCGGCAGAGAGTTTGTCTATTGTACCGCTCGGCAATTCCAACGAGTTATTTGTCGGGAAAAAGGTGTTGGCGATTGGGAATCCGTTTGGGCTGAATCGTACCTTGACGACAGGCGTGATTTCCGGCTTGGCGCGCCCGCTCCACTCAGACATTACTGACCGTTTGATTGAAGGGGTAATTCAAACCGATGCCGCCATCAACCCCGGCAATTCGGGCGGGCCGTTGCTGGATTCGCGGGGTCGAATGATTGGCATTAACACGATGATTTATAGTCCGTCGGGCGGTTCGGTTGGTATCGGGTTCGCTGTTCCAGTGGAAACCGCCAAACAGATTATTCCTGACATCATTAAGCTCGGCTATGCGCGCAAACCTAGCCTGGGCATCACGACGCCGCTCCCTCTCAATCAACCCATTGCCAATCAATTACGGTTGCCGGTGGAAGAAGGCTTGATGGTTTCGCAAGTCTATGAAGGCGGCGGAGCAGATAAAGCAGGCATTCAAGGTGGCAGTCAGCCAGTGCGGTATCGCCGCCAAACCTTCTATCTGGGGGGCGACATTATCACTGCCATTGACGGGATTCCGGTGCGCTCGTATGACGACCTGGATCGCATCGTTAACAAAAAGAGTATCGGCGACAAAGTAAAAGTCGACGTCATGCGTGGCAGCAAGAAAATATCATTTGACGTGACGCTCATGGAACGACCAAGGCGCGGATAAAGCCAAGTCGGAGAAAGTCTGCAATAGTCTGGGAAAGTCCAGGAAAGTCAGGTAAAGTTGGGGTTACGGCTTTCCCAGACTTTCCTGGACCTTACGAGACTTAAATTTATGTCACAAGTTGGACAACAAGCTCCCGCTATTGATTTACCCGATAACAATGGCGAACGATGGCAATTAAGCCAGTTGCGCGGCAAGACGGTCGTGCTGCTTTTTTACCCCGGCGATGAAACTCCCATCTGCACCAAACAACTTTGCAGCGTGCGCGATCATTGGGAGGAGTATCAAGCAGTCGGGGCCGAAGTGGTGGGCATCAATTCCGATTCCGTGGATAAGCATCGCCGCTTCGCAACGAACCATCAATTGCCGTTACGCTTACTTTCTGATGCCGCAGGCGAAGTAACGCGCGCTTACGGAATGAATTCATTTATTGGGACGAGACGAGGCGTGGTAGTAATTGATAAAGCTGGCGTGATCCGGTACCGTAAAACGGTTATTCCCATCTTTCGCCCCACAGATGACGAGATTCTAACTGCAATTCGACAAGCCCAAATGTAATGATGAGTGAAACTTCTTCCACAGCCCTGACTGCCGAACAGAGTCCTTCCCGCCGCTTGCAGGATTTGATTAACGATCTGAGCGTAGAGTTTATTTCGATCCTTGACCTGGACGAACTGATCGAACGAATCGCACTGCGTTTACGCGCGGTGATTGAGTATCGCTTCTTCAACCTGTTATTAGCAGATGAAGAAAACAATTGTTTGATGTGGAAAAAATCTATCGGCTACAAGCACGAAGAGGTGATGCGAAACCGCCGTATTCCACTGGATCGCAGCGTTGCTTCAGCGGCCTGGCGCGCCGGACAAACCATCATCGTTCCCGATGTCCAGCAAGACCCGCGCTACTTGCGGCTCGACATCGAAGGCAACGACGAACCACGCGGCATGATTGCCGTACCGCTGAAATTGATTCGTGACCAAAAAGTTGTCGGCGTCCTGGCGATTGAAAGCGTCGAACCGAATTACTTTACGCCGGAACACGAACGCATCTTGAATGTGTTGGGCAATCAATTAGCGATTGCGCTCGAAAATGCGCGGTTGTACGACGAACTTCGCGCCCGCACGGATGAGATGGAAACGCTGATTGAAATCGGCCACGACATCAACTCCATCCTGGATTTGGATCAACTACTTAAGCAAATTACCCCGCTTTTACATCGCGTGATCGCCTTTGACACGCTGTCGGTGGGCTTAATTGACGATGAGACCGAAGAATTCGTCTGGCATATTGAAGAAGGCTTCAGCGCGCCCAGCGTATCGCAGGCGAACCGCACCGAAATCACGCGAGGCATTGTCGGGCGCGCGGTGCGACACCGGCATCCGGTGATTGTCGGCGATGTTTCGCATGATGCGGATTATCACGTTACCAAAGGCTGGGAAGAATGCGCGCATCATTCGGAAATGGCAGTGCCGTTGATCCACAAAGACAAAGTTATCGGCGTGTTGGCGCTCGAAAGCCGTCGCACCAATGCCTTTGATAACAATCACGCGCATCTGTTGCAGAACGTAGCGAATAACCTGAGCATTGCGATTGCCAATGCACGCTTGTATGCCGAACAGGTTGAACGCGAACAATTGCTGGAACACGAAATCCTGCTCGCCCGTGACATTCAGCGCGCGATGATTCCTGACACACCGCCGAGCCTGAAACGCTTTGAGATCGCGGCGCGGCTCGAACCCGCGTTGAATTTGAGTGGTGATTATTACGATTACATTCGCCTCGCTGAGCACAAGTTCGGCATTATGATCGGCGATGTAGCAGGTAAAGGCGTGCGCGCGGCAATGGGCATGGCGGCAGCGCGCAGCATCACGCGGCTCGTTGCCCGTAGCGGCTTTGGGCTGGCCAAAATGATGCGCGCAACAAACTCAAGGCTACATCGTGATTTGGGACGGCAATTGTTGGTCACAATGGTCTACGGCGTGTTGAATACGGAAGCACGTACTTTTCAGTACAGCAATGCCGGGCATAATCCACCGATTTTGATGAAGCCGGATGGTCGTTGGCGGGCGCTGAAAACCGGCGGGCTGATGCTGGGCATCTTCGATCAGCAACAATACAAAAGTGAAACGATCCACCTGCAAAAAGGCGATATTCTGTTTTTCTACACCGACGGTTTAAGCGAAGCCCATACGGCTGGGCCAGATCGGCAGGAGTTCAGCGAACGGCGGATTGTGGAAACGGTGCGTGAATATCGCACACAAAAAGCTTCCACAATTGCCGATGCTGTCCTCAAAGCCGTACAGGAGTTTTCAGCAGATGCGCATCAACATGACGATTTGACGTTGGTGGTGCTAAAAGCTATCTGATTCTCTGGATAGAGGCAAACATAACTTTCAAATCAAGTTCGACCAGGCTGTTCACGACTTTATCCGCTATTTTCAATTCTTCTGCCTGATAGCTATTCGTTACCGCCAAACAACACATGCCCGCGGCTTTGGCGGCTTCCACGCCCGCCACTGAATCTTCAATAACCAAACATTCATGCGCTTCAATTTTCGTTGCCAGCGTGGCATTCAGCATTTCGAGTGCTTTGAGATAGCCTTCGGGATCAGGCTTGCAGGCACTCACATCCTCCGCCGCCACAATCACTCCGAAGCAATCTCGAAGCTCGCCGCGTTGCAGCACCAACTCTATTTCGCTCCTAAGTGCGCCGGAAGCAATGGCGAGCGGAAATTCAGCAGCGCTGCGGCGCACCAAAGCTACGACGCCGGGAAAAAGCAACATGCGCTCTTGAATGGCTTGGCGATAATATTCCGCTTTGCGGTCAATTAGGTCTTGAATGAATAAATCATCGGCAGCATCCGGCGTGCGGGAGTTATCGCACAGGACTTCGATAAAACAGGTGCGGTCATCGTAGCCCAGATATTTCTCGTGATAATCCTCGTCGCTCAGGAAAATACCTTCTTCCAGCAAGATCTTGCGGAAGAGTTCCAAATGCAACGGCTCGTCATCTACGATCACGCCGTTGAAGTCAAAAATAATTGCTTTTAGGTTCAAGCGTACATTCCTTTCCGTTATTGCAATTCGTCCTCTATAATCGCGCCGGAAGCATAACCAACTACGCTTGAGAATCCAAATGGCCCACGATCAATGGAATTCATCGCTTTACGATCAGAAACATTCTTTCGTCTACGAATACGGCAAAGATTTGCTGGCGCTGCTGAACCCCAAACCCGGCGAACGCATTCTGGATGTCGGCTGTGGCACGGGGCATTTGACCGCGCAAATTGCTGAATGGGGCGCGACAGTTATTGGCTTGGATAGTTCCGCTGCAATGATCGAAAAAGCGCAAGCCGCTTATCCGCACCTCGAATTTAAGCCAGCCGATGCAACGGATTTTTCTTTTGCGGAGCCGTTCGATGCCGTGTTTTCCAACGCGGCGCTGCATTGGGTGTTGCAAGCGGAAGCCGCCGTCAAATGTATGGCACAAGCTCTTCATCCCGGTGGCCGCTTCGTAATGGAATGCGGGGGCAAAGGCAATATCGCCAACATTCTGACCGCGTTGAATCAAGCGATGATTGAATTAGCACAAGGCGAGATGGAGCGCATTTGGGTTTTCCATTCCATCAGCGAATACACGACCTTACTCGAAAAACATGGCCTGGAAGTGAATCAAGCGTTTCTCTTTGATCGTCCTACCAAGCTCGAAGGCGAAGACGGCATGCTGAATTGGCTACGGATGTTCGGCACGGTCAGAACGCAAAAGTTGACCGATGAAATGCGCGAGCAAGCATTCGCGCTGGCTACAGAAAAGCTCCGCAACGTGCAGCACATTGGTGGACATTGGTATGCCGATTATCGTCGGCTTCGCATCGTTGCGCACAAATTATGAATCATCACGTAGTGGCGAATTTATTCGCTTACTTTTGAGGCTTAAATCGGTCAAGCCAAGCGAATAAATTCGCCACTACGTGTCACCTCTTATGCAACTCGCTCGTGTACTCGGCAACATCATTGCCACAATTAAAAACTCAACGCTGGAAGGCCGCAAGCTGATGGTGATTCAAACGCTGGATGCGCAGCTTCGTCCTGTTGGCAAGCCCTTGGTTGCCGTAGATTCTGTGGGCGCAGGCCCCGGTGAATTGGTGTTTTGGTGTCGCGGCAAAGAGGCGAGCTTTCCGTTTGCGGGCAGTGAAGTGCCAACGGATTGCACAATTGTCGGCATTGTGGATTCCGACCAGCACGTGGAAATTAAGGTAAAAATCTAATGCTCCTCGGACGAGTCATTGGCGACGTGGTCGCCACGCAAAAAAATCCCCGCTATGAAGGCGCGCGCGTAATGGTTGTACAGCCGATCAATCTTGATGGCACGCCACGCGGAGCCACGATGCTCGCGCTTGATAGTGTAGATTCAGGCGAAGGCGATGTGGTGATTGTCGTGCAGGAAGGCTGGGGCGCATCAACGGCTGCGACAGGCGAACCCGGCGCAGCCATTGATTCCGCGATTGTGGGAGTAGTGGACTTGATCGAAACTGATTCCTGATTTCCGTCCCCTGTTCCCTGACCACAAAATAATGTGCTCAACTCGCAGGAAGCAGAAACCAATGGATTGACTAAAACCCTAATCCCGTCGTCCCCGTTTTGACGCGCAGCAATTCGTGATTCGCTGTTATGTAGAGCGTCGAGCCGTCATCGCCAAAGCCGACATTGGCGGTCGGAACGCCCGTATCAATCGTGCCCAAATGCTTGCCGTCAGGTGCAAAGATCAACACGCCGCCTGGCCCGGTCGCCCATAAATTGCCGTTCTTGTCCACCTTCAAGCCATCCGGCAAACCCGGGCGTTTTTCCTTCGCCCAGGTCGTTGTATCGAAAAACACTTTGCCCTGGTCGAGCGTCCCGTCGGCCTTCACGGGATAGGCCATCCAAATCGCCTTGTTAGGATCGGACGAAGCAACGTACAGCGTCTTTTCATCCGGCGAAAAAGCGATGCCGTTGGGACGCGTGACTTCCTTTGTCAACAATGTCAACTTGCCGTCTTTGCCGAGGCGATAGACGCCGCAATAATCCATTTCGCGTGCGGGATCGTCTACGCCTTTGGGCAGGCCATATGGCGGGTCGGTGAAATACAAATCACCGTTTGATTTGTAGACCAGATCGTTCGGACTGTTGAAGCGTTTGTCTTCGTATTTAGAAGCCAATGGAACGCGCTTCTTGCCCTCATCTTCCAACCTCACTACGACGCGATCACCATGCGCACAGGCGACGAGACGACCTTGTGGATCATACGTTAGCCCGTTTGTGCCCGGCTCTCGGCCCGTGAAAGCACTTTCTCCGGTATAGCCAGCGGGCTTCAAATAATCGCTTGTGGTTTTGCCGTCCCATTTCACAATGCGGTTATTCGGGATGTCAGAAAACAGCAAGTAGTTTTCTTTCTTATTCCAAACCGGGCCTTCTGACCATTCAAAGCCACCCGCTAATTTTTCGACTTTGACATCGGGCGCTAAGAGCTTGTCGAGCGCCGGATCAAGCCGCACGATTTTGACAACAGGTGCAGGCGATTCTGCCGGTTTTGAGGCAGCAGGCGAAGCCGTAGTTGTGGTGGTAGTCGCAGAGGGTTCCGGGGTTGAGCAGGCAGTAAAGCTCAGCGCAGTCAGCACTGAGACGAAAAGAAAAATCGCAGATCGTTTCATTGAACAGTCTCCTTGGTGGTAGTGGTATTGCGTTAGATTTGCGCGCATACCATACGTGCAACGAGGATAGACAGTCAATCGAAACGGCGAGAGGTGAGGCGGTTAGGCTTCGATTCCCTGTTTGCCGAAAAACTTCTTCAGCGCCGGATACACGTCTTCTTTCTCATCAATCCGCACGCCGATAAACCGATCTTTATTCTTGATGCGGTCTTCAAAAATCGAAAGCAACGCCCCCGAAGCGCGACGATAGGCCGAGCCGCCCTCTTCACCGATTTCGCCATAGCCGAACAGGTTGCAGGTTTCAATCAATTTGTCCGCCAATTTCACGGCTTCGTCGTTGTCAGAGTAATAGTTGTCGCCGTCCGAAAAGTGAAACGGATAGATATTCCAATCGCGCGGTTGATAACGTTCGGCAATCAGGTCAAGCGCGAGTTTGTACGCGGAGCTAACAACTGTGCCGCCGGATTCGCCTTGCGTGAAGAATTGTTCTTCGGTGACTTCTTTCGCTTCGGTGTGATGGCTGATGAAGACGATTTGGACGTGGTCATATTTCGTCCGCAGGAAGCGCACCATCCAGAAATAAAAGCTGCGTGCAATATATTTCTTGAACTCGCTCATTGAACCACTTACGTCCATCATTGCAAGGATGACGGCATTGGATTCATAGCGCACTTCCTCTTCCCAACTCTTGAAGCGCATGTCTTCTTTCTTGAACCTGCCGAGCTTGGCCGCCCCCTCTTCACGCGCAGTGCGGCGAATGTTTTCGAGAATCGTGCGGCGCTTGTCCAAATTTGACATCGCGCCAACGCGCCGAATTTCGGTGAACTTCGTGGTTTTGGCCTTCACCGCCTGCTTGGCTTTTTCTTCCAGGAAAGGAAGTTGCAAGTCCTCAAAAATCAGCGCCGCAAGCTCATCCAAATTAACATCCGCTTCGTAATAATCCTGCCCCGGGCTGCTGCCTGCTTCGCCGGAACCTTGCCCTTGCCCCTGCTGGCCTTCGCGTCCGATGACGTCGCCTACTTGCGTCTTGCCGTCGCCCTGGCCGACGTGTTTTTTCTTGCGATAATCGAAGCGGAATTTGTATTCGTCCAACGCGCGCATCGGGATTTTGACCTGCTTGCGGCCCTTGGACATAATGATGGACTCGTTGGAAACGATGGAGCCGAGGTTCTTCTTAATCGCATCTTTGACGCGTTCTTTGTGGCGTTCCTGATCTACGATGCCTTTTCGTTGGAGTGACCAATCATTACGTTGTACGGACATAAGTTAAATTACCTCGACTTCAAAAATGGGGGGCGAGCGCAGGCATTTTACATCTTTTCGGGTTGCGGCGGGATGATTTTGTTGGCAATGGCAAGCGCAACTATTCACTGTTACCATCACGGCATTGCATTTGATGCGAAGGGAGATGTTTTATGATCGCAGAAGCTGAAGCAGTCGAAGTCAATTATTTGGAGTTGATTGAAAAGTCGCCGGACAACAGCACCCTCACTTTGCACAATATCGGTTGGGAAGAATATGAAAAGCTGCTGCAAGCAGTAGACAAAGCGCCAAACTTGCGGATTGCATACGAAGCAGTCACACATAGCCTTGCCTTCCCGGTGCTGACCGATGAGGTCTTAGCAAAACTCCTTGCGCAAAGCCAAAGCGACGGCCAGGATGAAACGTTGTCAGCATTTGAAGAATGGTTGCGAGCACAGCAGAGTTAAAAAGTTCCTTTGAATATGATTGGAGTGAAAGTGTTAGCAAGTGGCCTCATTCTCTTGTGTGTATCTCTTCCTATAAGCGCACAAGGCAAGTTATCCCACTTGAAACCTTGGGAAGGAAAATATCCTCGACCAGAATTTGGCAAAGGGGCGGGAAGAAAACCGTCAAAAAACTTCTTTGCGCTTCCTGAAATAAATCAGCCACTACGAAAGCTCCTGCCGAAAAGCGACTATCAATTCTTAACGAGAACGCATACGAAAGAGACTCCCATAGCACGGAGCGGCGATTACTTGAAGATTTTCGTTTGTGCGTTGCCCGATTCAGGCTGCTATCAAAATACGTTGTTGGTCATCAACCTCATAGATGGTGCGATGTATGTAGCGTTCGATCTTTCTGCCGCGTCTCCTCGGTATTACAGCACGAAAGGCCAATTTACGGATTTACCCAGACACTTACGACTTCCTTAAAAGCGATTCCTATTTCCTTTTTTCTTTAGCCAACTACGCCAATGTCATCAGCTAACTTTCGTGACTGAAGCAGCGGGGAACCGATAAACCAACGAACTCCCTTTGGCATTCACATCTTCAGTGCGCGGCTGAATGACGTTCGGATTCTCAAAGGTGTTACACGCGCGAATATCGGTGCTTGACAGGATGGTTGCTTTGATGGCTTTGATGCGTCGCGCCTCGCAATGTGATTTCAGTTTCCTTGACCGCTTTGGGATCAAGATTGGCGACGGTCAAGGTCAGCTCCTTGCCGCGCAGCGAAGCAGAACTATTCAGTCCACGCATCGTCGCGGGCCTGCCATTGCGGGTGTAGGAAAGACGCGGCGACGAGACAAAAGTGCGCAATGCCTGCGCGCCCTGATGCGCGGCGTACATATCAAACACGTAATATGTTGGCGTCACAATGAACTTGTCTTCGTGTGCGAGGAACAAGGCGGCTAAGCAATTGATAAGCTGCGCAATGTTCGACATGGCAACCTTGTCCGCGTGATTGTGAAAGATGTTGAGCGTTTGCCCCGCTAACACCGCATCACGGATGGTGGATTGCTGGCCAAGCAGATGCGTGTTGTGCAATTCGCTGCCGGGTTTGTACCACGCGCCCCATTCATCAACGACCAGCTTCACGCGATGCTGGCGATCAAATTCACCCATAATCGCCCAGTTATCCGTGATGAGATGCTTCAACTCTGTCCGCTTCGTTGAGCAATTCATACCATTCGTCATCGGCGTATTTGACAGCATCACCCTTGCCTTGCATCCAATCGTTGGTGCGCCCGCCGCTGACATTCCACGAATAATGATGCAGCGCCCAGCCCCACATGCGGCCAAAGCCGCCTTTTTCTGCGAGCTTCCCAAAGAAGCGGCGTGTCCAACTCAAATCGCCTCCATTCGGGCCAGAGCCAATAAAAGCTAAATCCATGCCATAGCGTGGCACCCATTCGGCAAAGCGGCGATATTCCACCACGTATTCTTCCGGCTGAAAGTTGCCGCCACAACCCCACGATTCATTGCCGACGCCCCAGTACCGCACTTTCCACGGCTCGCGCTGTCCAGCCGCACCGCGTATTTCGGCCAGCGTTGTCGCACCAGCAGGCGAGTTGCAGTAATCCACCCATTCGTAAAAATCCTTGGGCGTCAGGCTGCGCAAATTGGCGGCCAAATAGGGTTGTGCGCCAGACAACTGACAGAAGCGCAGAAACTCATCCGTGCCAAAATGGTTGGTATCATATTTCCACGGGCCGTCGGGCGCGCCCTTCGGCCATTCGGGCGCATCTATCCAAAAGTTTGGGCGGCGCGGGCGTGGATTGCGCGGCCCAATGCCATCGCGCCAATTGTAGCTGTCGGCAAAGCAACCTCCCGGCCAACGAATCACACTTGCCTTGATGCGCTTCAAGGCTTCGACCAGGGCGAGCCGAATGCCGCCGACGTTTGGGATTTTCGAATTCTCACCCACCCAAATCCCGTCGTACACCACGCCGCCCAAATGCTCCGCGAAATGCCCGTATATCTCCGGCGCAATTGTGCTGATGGGTTCATTCAACAAGACTTCGATGTGCGAATCAGCCATTGTGGATTGTGAATTGCGGATTGTAGCAGAGGGAGCGGCAAGCAACGCGGCGCTGCTCGCAAGTGAGCTGGCAAGAAAATCGCGACGAGTTTTCATGATGAATCTTCCTTTGACTTAAACTGAGTTGAGTTTGAATTCTGCAACCACAGGCAAGATAGCGAACTAGCGAAAAGTGAGCAAGCGTGGTGGGGCGGCTTCTCGTTTTTCAAGTAGCTATGCGATGATAACCCACCTTTAGAAATTCCAATTCATTGTGAGGACACGAATGAAAATTCTTACTGCATTGCTTTGCTTATTGGCTTGTACATCCGTATTCGGACAAGCGAAAGCTAAACCCTTTCACACTGCCGAGTTAATTTTCCCGTTGGAGCACTGGCACAACCATGCGTCGTGCATTGTCGAAGCGCCCAATGGTGATTTGTTGGTCTGCTGGTTTCACGGCTCCGGCGAACGCACCGCAGATGACGTGAGCGTCGAAGGCGCGCGTTTGAAAAAAGGCTCCAAACAATGGTCGCCGCGCTTCACGATGGCGGATACGCCCGGTTATCCCGATACGAATTGCACGATGTTTGTTGACCCACAAGGGCGACTGTGGCTGATGTGGCCCACGATTATGGCAAACCTGTGGGAAAGCGCGTTGATGAAGTACAAAATTTCTTCGCAGTGGACGGGAACAGGCGCACCCAAATGGGAGGTGCAGGAAGTGATGCACGTTACGCCTGGACAGGAATTTGTGGATGGCGTCAACAAGGCAATGGATCAGCTTGAAAACAGCAATCGCACTTTCGTCTGAGTATCCACGCGAAACCTTCAAACCTACATCGCTCGCATGCGCAAAATGGCAGCGGATAAACTGACGCGACGCATCGGCTGGATGACGCGCGCGCATCCTTTTGTGCTTGAGAACAAACGTCTGATCGTGCCGTTGTATTCGGATGGCTTTTCGATTTCGCTGATGGCGATCACGGACGATTGGGGCAAGACCTGGCATACGAGCACACCGTTAGTCGGGGGCGGCAATATTCAACCGAGCATCGTGCGCAAAAAAGACGGCACGCTCTATACCTTGATGCGCGATAACGGCCCGGCGCCCAAACGCCTGCACCAAAGCGAATCGAAAGATAACGGTGAGACGTGGTCGCCGGTGACTGACAGCGAACATCCGAATCCCGGCTCCGGCGCGGAAATCATAGGGTTGCGCAACGGACACTGGGCGCTAATTTACAACGACGTCGAACGCGGTCGCCACAGCCTGGCCGTCGCGATTTCCGACGACGAAGGCAAAACGTGGAAGTGGAAACGGCATCTCGAACTCGACACGTCAGGAGCCGAAGCCAGTTCATTTCATTACCCGTCGCTCATGCAAGCCAAAGACGGCTCCTTGCACGCGACCTACAGCTATTTCGTGAACAAAAAAGAAGTGAGTTTGGACAAAGACGGCAAGCCCATGCGTAAAGCAATCAAACACGCGCATTTCAATGAAGAATGGGTGATAGCGGGGGATTCAAAGTAAAGTGAGGGCGGGCGTTAAGAGTGTACGCATCAGCGTGGCTTTTGCTTGTGAGATGCACAGCCACGCTGAAGCGTATACGCTTAACGCCTGTTTTCAGGCGGTTAGTTCAGCTACAGCGCGCGCTACAGATTGATTTGCTTTTTCCAGCGCGGCTTCTGCTTTCTCGCGCCATACAGTTGCTTGCTGCATTACTAGCGCGACAGGCAATTGCCAGTTCGCGGCTTCCAGTACCGCCTGCGCGGTAGCTTCATCCACTCTGCATTCATCCTGCACGATACCGACCGCACGCTGACGCAATTTGATATTTTTGGTTTGCATGTTCGCCATGCGATTGCCCTTCACATAACCGAGCCGCACCATTGCCATCGTCGAAAGCATATTCAAAACTAACTTTTGTGCTGTACCGGATTTCAGACGCGTCGAACCGGCAATGACTTCCGGGCCAACAATTGGCTCAATCGGAATCTCGACTGCGGCGGCGAGCGCCGTGTTTTGATTGCAGGTAATGCAAATCGTCAATGCGCCTAGCTTGCGGGCGTATTCGACGGCACCGATGGTGTAGGGCGTGCGACCACTCGCGGCAATGCCGACGACAACATCATTAGCTGTCACGCCACGCGCCTGTAAATCCGTAGCCCCAGCGGCGCGATCATCCTCGGATGCTTCGACCGCTTTGTAACAAGCCTCATAACCGCCCGCGATAAGCCCCTGCACCAATTCTGGCGAAACACCAAATGTTGGCGGACATTCCGAAGCATCTAGCACGCCCAAACGTCCGCTCGTGCCAGTGCCGATGTATAACAAGCGGCCTCCGCGTTCAAGTCGCTCGACAGTTGCATCCACAGCTTTGGCAATTGCAGGCAAAACTTGCGCTACGGCTTCCGCGACTTTTTTGTCTTCCGCGTTGATAAGGCGCAAGGCTTCGAGGGTTGAGAGGCGATCAATTTCTGCGGTGTTGGGATTGGGTTGTTCTGTGGTGTTCATTATCGCGTGGGGGACAAGGGTTCTTGTTTCATCAGTTGTTGCCCGACTAACAATTGATCTCGGCTTTGGATGAAATTCGCCATCGCCATTTTTGCTGCGCCAACCGCAGGCTTCTCAATTGGCAGAGCAATTTTCGCCTTTGGTGCAAAAGCAGTGATCTCCTCGCGCAGGGGCTGCAAGATCAATTCGTCTGCGCCAAAGACTCCGCCCACGTAACCAACCGGAAACTCATCCCGCTGCATTTCCAACTGTTCGATGACTGCTTTGATCGCGCGGGCTAATTCGTAGGCGGCGTCCTTGAGGATTTCGATAGCCGTGGCGTCGCCTTCCTGCGCGGTTTCGACCACGAGCTTGGAAAGCTGTGCAATTTGCGGCAGGACATTGTTGTCGGGATTGTAGATCACAGCAGGAAGTTCTGGCGGCGTGCTGACATTGAAGAAGCGACAAATTTTATCCGTCAACCTGGTTTCATCTTGCGCACGACGATCATACGCAGTCATCACTGCTTCGAGCGCGCGACGACCAATGTAGGTACCACTGCCTTCGTCGCCCAGCGTTGGCCCCCAGCCTCCAGCGCGCGCGACTTCGCCGTTTTTGTTTACGCCGTACGCAATGGAGCCAGTACCAGCAATAATCACAATTCCGGGCTTGCCTGCAGTCGCGCCAGCCAGCGCGATGCGGGCGTCGGTTTCCAGCGTGAAATTGAGTGTTGGCAAGGCTTGCTCAATCGCTGCATACATTTTGCGATGATTGTCAGGATGGGAAACGCCAGCGAGTCCTATGCAGGCTGCCCTGATCTGATGTGGCGTAATCCTGGCTTGGCGGCAGGCCTGTGTGACGGCAGAAAGAATAGAATTCGTCGCGGCCTCCACGCCAACGCGATGGAAATTAGCAGCGTCGGCACCTCCTGCGCCAACTAAACAATTTGATAGGTCAGCCTCAGAATCAGCCGGTGCGCGAAAGAGCATCGCGCGCGTATTCGTCCCACCGCCATCAACACCCAACCAATACTGCGAGCCGTCGTCCGCCTCCGCCAGATTCCTAAGCACGGAATCCAAAACCTCAGTGAGGTGGAGCATAGTTTATTCTCAGTCCTTCCCCGTTAACCCCAACGCCTTGCATCCAGCTTAGCCTAATCGGCCTGAGCTTCCCACGGATACAGTAACGTTTATCTTTGTAGCTTGGGGAAAGCTTATATTAAACTCTGTTGCCGTCATAAACGAAACTAAAAGTTCTGATGGTAATGATAAGAAAAAATTGTCATTAGTCATTTGTCCTTGGTCATTCCCCTTCGGAACAGGCTTCTCCAACTGTACAAAGCCCGCAGACCAATGGCCAATGACCAAGGACAAGTGACCAAGGACTAAATGGAATTTCGTCAACTAAGAACCTTCCTGGCCATTGTGGCAACGCGCAATTTCACGCGGGCGGCGACGCGCGTGCATTTGACACAAGCCGCCGTCAGCGCACAAATCAAAGCGCTCGAAACCGAAACCGGCGTGCCGTTGTTTGCACGCGTCAACAAAAAAGTATTTTTGACCGAGGCGGGAGAACTGCTGGTGCAACGCGCCGAATGCCTGCTGAAAGCCCACGACGAAGCGTTACACGCACTAAAAGAATTAGGCGAGGCAGAAAAAGGACGGCTCAGAATTGGCACCGCTTCGACGATGGTGAGTAATGATCAATTGCCAATGATTCTCGCGGAACTCAAGTGTGCTTACCCTAAAGCACAAGTTCTGGTGCGGCGCGCTACGAGTACAGAAATCGTCGCGCAGATTTTGCAGAATGATTTGGATATTGGCCTGGTTTCACTCCCGGTTGAAGCGTCTGACATTCGCGCGGACGTGTTACAACGTGATCGGCTGGTTGCCATTATGCAACCTGATCATTGGCGCGCGCATCAACGCAGTATTACCCCTGCCCAACTCGCGGCTGAGCCGCTGATTTTAGGCGAACAAGGCGGCAATACGCGTCGGTTGATTGATTTGTTTTTTGAGAAATCCGGGGTGCGGCCCGAAGTGATTATGGAGTTAGGCAGCATGATCTCCATCAAACGAATGGTCGAACACGGGCTGGGTTTGAGCATCGTGCCACATTCTTCGGTGCGCGAGGAGATGAAGGCTGGTAAACTAATGGCGCTGCCGGTACGTGGCTTTAAGGAATATTGGGAACTAGGTTTGGTTTCGCTCAAAAGCGCGCACGTGCCGCCATTACAACAAGCATTTAAGAAGCTTTGCGAAAAACACTTTGACTAAGGAAAAACTTGAGGATGAAACAAACACCATTACGATTGGGGCTGAGTCTCACGCTGCTATTTTCTTTCCTTCTTAACGCCACATTTTTCCCCGCGCTGGCACAGCAAAGACGGGCCCGACGTACCGGCGATAGTACGGTTGCGTCGCTGCCAGCAGGCAGACGAGTGCTACCTAGGAATTATGTGCTGGTGTTACGCATGGAATCGCCGCTCAATTCAAACACAGCCCGTCCTAGTGATCGTTTCATCGCGCGCATTGATGAGGCGGTGACAGATGAGGCAGGCAGTATGGTATTGCCCGCTAACCTGGTTGTGATAGGCCACATTACCCACGTCGAACCAGCGCAAATAGGGCGTCGCTCCGGGATTATTGAAATTGATTTCGACCGCTTGATTATGCCGGACGGGCGCGAGTTGCCCCTGCAGGGGATGCTGACACCTGCGGATCCGACGGAGCGCAAAAAGCTAAAAGTAGATGAAGAAGGGATGCTCGAAGGCGGGAGTCAAATTAAACGCAATACCGTCTTTATTGGTGGCGGTGCAACAGCAGGTGCTGTGATTGGTGCCATCGCAGGCGGGGCCGCCTTGGGCGCAGGCATTGGCGCTGCCGCAGGCGTAGTTGCGGTATTGCTGGCCAAAGGCAAAGAAGCCGTGGTCAACTCAGGAACATTGATTGGAATGGAACTTACCGAGCCGCTGGATTTAACCCAGCGTGGAGCCGTGCCGCCGCCTCGCCCCACAACGCCCACCGCGCCGCCAGCCTCAACAAAGGCGGAAAATCAGCCTTCCACTATGCCAAACCCTGCTTCCAACAACGGTTCGCAACAACCTGTCCCGATGCCGCTCCCAACACTCGAGCCACAATTGGTAAAGGTCAGTTTTGCGCAGGCGCAGCGAGTTTCCGGTGGGACAGTTTTGCTCATTCTCACTGCCGAAACTCCTTCCGGTGGTTGGCGCGTCAAACCTGAACATACGGTCAATCAGGATGTACTTGAAGTATGGGCAAAAGCCTTGCCGCCGGAAGGACACGCCGCCAAAGTTATTTCCCATCCGACCGGAAAAATAGAAGTGGCAGACCCCAGTCGGTTTATCCGCCGCATTATTGTTCACGGCACGAATGGGGATCGCACGATAATTTTATCGGCACAATCCGGGCGTTAAGAGCCATGAAATTTTACGATATCACCGTTCCCTTCTCGACCGACTTGCCGGTCTATCCAGGCGATCCTGCAGTTCAGATTTCCCAAGTTGCCAGCTTGGCGGCAGGCGATATTTGCACGGTATCGCACCTGAGTTTCGGTTCGCACACGGGCACGCACGTAGACCCACCGGCGCATTTCGTCGCAGGCAGAGCGACCTTGGATCAATTGCCATTGGAAGTGTTGATCGGGAAAGCGCGTGTGGTTGAGGTAGGAGAGATCAGCGCGATTGATGTGGCAACCGTTGATGCAGCCAATCTGGTAGGCGTGGAGCGCGTGCTGTTCAAGACACGGAATTCACGACTCTGGCAACAAGGCGCACACGAATTCGAGAAGGAGTTTGTTTACCTGGAAACAGACGCGGCGGAAAGGCTGGTAGAGCTAGGCGTGAAGCTGGTGGGAATTGATTACCTCTCAATTGAGAAGTTCAATTTTGTGCAGCCAACGACGCATTACGCGCTGCTTGGCAATAACGTCGTGATCGTCGAAGGATTGAATTTGAGTGGGATTGCGGCAGGCGATTACGAATTGATTTGCCTGCCGATGAAAATCAAAAACGGCGATGGCGGCCCCGCCCGCGTCGTGCTGCGCGAATTTTGAGACACCTCAACTTTGGACAATCTGTGGCTGTGCCGATGACGGCAAGGGCGGCGCACTGAGGTATTCCGGCGAAGCTTCTTTAATTAAATCATGCGCCCACTGATTATGCCGCAGCATTTTGCGAGTCGCGCCTTCTTCGCTCAGATACTTCACGTTGCTGTACTTCGCATCCTGATAATTTGTTACTTTGCCGCTATTGATCGCTTCAATAACCTGACTGATGCCTCGCTCCAGCGTCCATTGTGGAACAAATCCTAAAGTGCGATGAAGCTTATTGAAATTGACGCGATAATTACGCCGATCTCCGTCAAAGGCCACGTCCAGTAATTGTGCGCTCGGCACCAGATCACGAATCATTTCACCAACCTGCTTGATCGTGTAGTTTTGCTCCTCTGAACCCACATTGAAAACCTGATTCCGCACGGCATCCAGCGGCGCTTCGAGAATATTGAAAACAGCCAATGCCGCATCATCTACGTGGACAAAGGGACGCCATTGGTCGCCGCCAGAGACCGTAATTTTTTTCTCAACGATGGCTTTGGCCGTTAACAGATTCACAACCAAATCAAAGCGCGTGCGCCCGGATAAGCCGTAAATCGTCCCAAAGCGCAAGCACACCGGCACAAAAGAGTCCCCCGCCATACTCATCAGCACACGTTCAGAAGCAATCTTGCTCCGCGCATACAGCGAAACCGGATTGAGCGCCGACCGTTCATCCAGCATTTCATCACTCGCGCCATAAACCGAACAGGTGCTGGCAAAGATGAAGCGCTCCACACCGCTACCTTTCGCCACTTCGGCAATCATCCGCGTCGCCATTAAATTCACTTCTATCGTCAATTCTTCATCCAACGCGCAGGCCGGATCACCGACAATCGCGCCTAAATGAATCACCGCATCCATCCCACGCGTCGCTTCCACCACTTTGCTGACATCTCTGAAATCGGCTTGAATCACTTCCAGGCGAGGATGATGGATGACCGCGTCAATCGGTTCGGTGTCATACAGCAACATATCCAACAATCGCACCTGATACCCTTTGTTGAGCAATTTAGGCAGCAAAGCAGAGCCGATGTAACCTGCGCCGCCGATCACCAGAATATTTTTAACGTCCCGCTTTTGCAGCCCGCTTGATTGCTGTTCCTTATGAATGACATCCAACCAAATCCGCGACCAGCCGCGCGCGGCGACCAGGAACGTCACGCTCACCAACCAGGCAAAGAGCAAAGCACCGCGTGGGATTTGCGGCGCAGCGCCAATAAAATAGGTTACAAACCCAAACAACAGGTAGCTGAGGCTGACCGCCTGAAAAATAATCAGCGCCTTATAGCGCCCTTTGTAAGCCCGACCGTAGGTGTAAAACCCACTGAGTGAAAATACGAGAACGCAAATCACCGACAGCACCCAGGAATATTTCGCGTAGTGATGGGCATATTGCCAAAATATCTCGGTGTAGGTGAAGCCGCCTTCCAGCGTTTCAAACGCTACGAGGTAGCAGAAGCGAGTTGCTAAGGCCGCAAGGATGGCAAGATGTACCAGCACGATGTCCGCACCGACACGGACAAGTTTTTCTCTATTGGTCAGGATTGAACGGAAAACGAACATTAAACTTTCTCCAAGTGGGCGGGGCACGCTTCAGGCATTGGAGGGAAGGGCGGGGGGAAAAGTTCAGAGTTATGCAGCAACGCTTGCAGAACTATTGCGCAAGGCTTCAGCCACTTCCACAGATTGCGCGTGGATTTTCGTGAAAGCCTCGCAAATTTGCAAGGTAATTTCATCATCCATCTTCGACCAGACAGGTAAGCTCAAACTTTGCGCCGCCAATTTCTCCGTGTTCGGCAGCGCAATGTCCGGCGCAGCATAGTGTTGATAAGCTGTGTGGCGATGAACGGGCGGGTCGTAATAAGTTCGCGTATCAATATTTTCCGCCGTTAAGGCTTGTTGCAATTCATCCCGCGTCAAGCCAAAAGCTTCCGCCTCTATCGTGATGGAAAAATCTTTGTAGGAATTCCGATTCCCTTCCCGCACGGTTTGAAAATGAAGGCCGGGCAGTTTGCCTAATTCTCGGCGGTAAAGATCAACCACTTCATTGCGACGGCGCGCGCCAGCTTCCAGGCGTTGCAAGCTGTGCCAGCCCAACAATGCATTGAACTCCGGCATCCGCGCATTGATACCCGCAAACGCGCTGTCATAGTTGCCGCTGTTACCATACTCGCGCCCGATTCTGATTTTGTCGGCCAGGTCATCGTGGTTCGTCGCAACAATTCCACCTTCGCCTGCGATCAACAATTTGGTCGGACTCAGACTGTAGATATTTGCATCGCCTTGCACGCCAACCGGCTTTCCCTGGTACATCGCGCCGAAGCCGTGCGCTGCGTCAAAAATCAATTTCAGGTTGTGCCGATCAGCTACCTCTTGCAAAGCATCCACCTCCGCCGGGTTACCAAAATTATGCACCGCGACAAGGGCGCTTGTGTTGGGCGTGATTGCCGCTTCCGCCGCCGCCGGGTCAAGATTCGTCGTGCCAAAATCCACATCGGCGAAAACAGGCCGCAACCCCGCCCAAACGAGTGCGCTGACAGTAGCCATAAAGGTAAAGCTGGGAACAACGACATCACCTGTTAATCCCAACCCTTGATACGTTAACATTAATCCCGTCGTACAACTCGAAACTGCGACGGCATGCTTCACTTGCAAATACTCCGCCACCGCTTCTTCAAAAGCTTTGAGGTATTTTCCCTTCGTGACCATGCCGCTGCTGATGATTTCTTCCATCCCGGATTGCATCTCCTGCGGGCTGGGCAAGGAAGGCTTCACGATAAAGACTTTGTTCTCGAAAATAGGACGATTCCCTAAAATTGCCGGTTGATGACTCATACTACTCCTTGTTCGTTTTTATAATTCTCACGGGCACTCCCACCGCCGTAACGTTCGCAGGTAAATCCCGATTCACAATTGCGCCCGCCCCAATAATTGTGCCCGCCCCGATAGATTTGCCTTGGATCACATGCGCGCCCATCCCAAGATAACACCCCTCGCCAATCGTGACATTGCCCGCCAAATGAACGCCCGGGTTGATATTGCAATAGTCGCCAATTTTTGTGTCGTGGCTTACTGTCGCAGCCAAATTCAGCGTTGCGTAACTACCAATCAACGCTCCGGTATTGATAACGACGTGGGGAAAAATCACCAGGCCTTGACCAAGCGTAGCGCGCGGCGAGATGTGAGCGTGCGGCGAAATGGCATTGGCAAAAGTTAAATTCAAGGCAAGGGCGCGCTGCACTAAAAGCCGGGCAATCGCGGGCGTTCCGACAGCACAGATTACAGCGAGTTCTTGTTTCTCAGCAATCCAATCCCAATCCCCCAGTACCGGAAGACCATCTATCAATTGCCCGTGGCGTTCTTTGTTCTCATCCAGGAACCCCTGCACAACGATGTTCTTGTCTTGGGCGGCCTGCTGCTGCAAGATTTCGGCGACTTCACGCCCATGCCCACCGGAACCGATAATCACAATCTTCTTCATTCAGTTCGTGCCGGTAAACTCTTCTGCGGTGGCTTGTCCAGGCTGATTGATGCCCTCGCGTCGCACCATCTTGACTACCGTTAGCAGCAGGATTTTGAGATCAAGCCAGAACGATTGATGATCTACATACCAGAGGTCCAGGCTAAATTTCTGCTCCCAGGTAAGTGCGTTGCGACCATTGATCTGCGCCCAACCGGTAATGCCTGGTAGTGCCTCATGGCGACGCATTTGCGCTGGCGAATAGCGCTCCAAATACTTCAGCAAGAGCGGGCGCGGTCCGACCAAACTCATTTCGCCTTTGAGCACATTCAATAACTCCGGCAACTCATCCAGGCTTGAGGCGCGCAGGAATTTGCCAAAACCAGTGAGACGCAAATCATCAGGCAATAAGTTTCCTTGCGCGTCGCGGGCATCGGTCATCGTACGAAATTTGCAAATCAGCAATGGCTTTCCCTGCCACCCCGCCCGCTGTTGGCGAAACAAAACGGGCGTGCCCAAGTTGATTCGCACCAGCAATGCCAACACAAGCAACACAGGCGCGAGCAGGAGCAAGGCCCATACTGCTACCAGTAAATCAAACGCACGCTTCATGGCTTTTAACTAACAGCGACCTGCGACGTTAACAAACTTGGCACCGACATTCCGCGTGCTTGCAGCAAGCGGGCATACTCGGCTTTGACTTTCTCAAACACGAACCGCTCGTCAAACTTCTCGCGTGCCAACATTTTTCCGGCCTCACCCATCTGCCCAGCCAAGTTGCGATCATCCAGGATGGTCAGAGTTGCTTGTGCCAAGGCATCCACATCACCCAGCGGAAAAAGCAATCCATTGCGCTCGTGTTCGACGGCTTCACGGCAACCGCGGATGTCTGTCGCAATGCAGGGAACGCCCATCGCCGCAGCTTCCATCGGAGAGCGCGGAAAACCTTCCCGATACGACGGCAAGACAAAGACATCCATCAGCGCATACAATTCCGGCATATCTGCGCGTCGCCCGGTAAATACGCAACTTTCGGCAATCCCATACTCGTGAGCAATCGCCGGCTTGAGCGCATCCGGCTTTTCATCATCAATCGGGCCGATAATCAAAAACTTGGTTTTCGGTTTGTGCTGGAGGACGAGGCGCGCCGCTTGCAGCAAATCCAGAATGCCTTTTTCCCGCACCAACCGCCCGACAAATCCGACGACTTGTTCCGGCTTCTGTTAAGCCTAAATCGCTTCGCATCTGAGTCAGCAGGTCGGCATCCAGCTTCGTTCGATCAAAGCGCTGCACATTGATGCCATTGCCCAGAAAGTTGATCTGCTCAGGACGGCAAATCTTTTCACGTAGCGCGGTTTGGATGTCTTCGCTGTTTTGCGACAGGATGGCAGTGGGAGCAGCGCGCGGCAATCTTTTCGGTCGTGATGTAAAAGCGCCGCCAGAACTTCGGGCATGTGATCGTGAAAATAGAATCCGTGCAGCGTGTTCACAATGATCGGAACGCCTGCCATCCGGGCCGCCAGTTGTCCCAATAAACCCGGCTTGGGTGTATGCGTGTGAACGATGGTGAATTGTTCGCGACGCATCACTTCATAAAGGTTTTTCAGTGCCATAAGATCCGCAACCGGAGTGAAGTTGCGCGTCATCGGCACGGCAATATGCCGAATCCCAGCAGCTTCCACGGCTCCCACATCCGGCCCTGTTGCAGAAATGCCAACGACTTCAAACCCGCTTGCTGAAGGCTCTTCAGTTGATTGAGCAACAAAAGATGAAGCGCCATATCAATGGTGGTAATATGCGCAATTTTCATCTGGCCTCAACAACTGCTGCCAAGCTGTTCTTCATACCAAGCTTGAAACATCAACACAGGCCACAAATAATATTGCCAATTGCGATGCCCGGATTGATGCTCATCCCATTTTTCGCGAATCGAGAGCGGATAAAAAAAGCCTTCCTGCCTGAATCGCTTTCTCTGCCAGCAAAGCGTCCGCCCATTCCCGCAAAGGTCCGCGCAACCAGTCACCGATCGGAATGCCGAACCCGGCTTTCGGACGCTCAATCAATTCCGGTGGGACGAACTTATACAGCAATTGCCGCAACAACCATTTGCCTTTGCCCTGATGAATCTTCATTGTCAGCGGTAAGCGCCAAGCAAACTCTACTACGCGATGATCCAAAAACGGCACTCTAGTTTCCAGACTCACGCCCATCGCGGCACGATCCACTTTCACTAAAATGTCATCCGGCAAGTAGGTCACCAAATCCAGAAACATCATCCGCAACACAAAGTCCGGCAAATCTGCCCAGTGCTCTTTTCGTCAAAATCGTTTCCGGTTCCTCTGAGTTCAGCACGACGTCTCGTCGGCGTTTTCCAACTGGAAACCAGATTGCGATACATGGCTTCAGGATGTTCAACCGCTAGAACCTCCGCCAGTTTATGTAGCTTATCGCCCGGAACACGTTGTTTCAGATGGGCAGGCAAAACCGGGCCTAAGCCCTGAAACGCGGCATCCCACGTCGACGGCGAAACCGTTGTGATCCCGCCGCCGCCATTTTCCGAGCTCGCGCGGCATCCAGCCGACCTTGTTCCAAATATTCCGCCCCCAGAAATAACGATTGTAGCCGCCAAACAATTCATCGCCGCCGTCTCCTGACAGGCTGACCGTGACTTTGCGGCGCGTGAGTTGTGAGACCAGAAACGTCGGCACTTGCGAAGCATCAGCAAACGGCTCGTCGTACAAACTCGGCAAGCTTGGGAATGACATCTATCGCTTCCTTTGGTGTCACATATAATTCGGTGTGTTCGGTTCCCAAATGCGTCGCTACGGCTTTCGCAAACTCTGCTTCGTTATACCCTGCTTCGTGAAATCCAATCGTAAACGTCTTCACTGGCGTTGTCGCTCTGCGCCTGCATCAATGCAACGACCAGTGAAGAGTCTATGCCGCCCGACAAAAACGCGCCGAGCGGAACATCAGCGATCATTTGCCCCGCGATCGCCGCGCGTAATTTTTCTTCGAGGAGCTTGCAAGGCTTCCGCTTCAGCTCCCTTTGAAGAGATCGCGCAAGCCCGCTTCCGCCGCCTCCTTTGGCTGACCAATATGTAGTAACCTTGCCTGCACGATTCGCAGCGAGAAAGCGAAAGGATAGTGCCGGGCACTAACTTGATAAATATTCTTGTAGATCGAATAAGGCGGCGGGAATGTAGCTATGCCGCATAAACAGCGCCAAGGCCTGACGATCAATTTCGCCGCGCCACGCCGGATGCGCGCGTAAAGCCTTCAGCTCGGAGCCAAACAAAAACACATCCCCGACCCAACCGTAGTAAAGAGGCTTCTCTCCCAAGCGATCTCGCACTAAATGAAGTGTAGCTTCCTCACGATCCCATAGCCTAAGGCAAACATCCCAACAAACCGCTTGACCGCAGCGTCCAGCCCCCATTGGCAAATCGCTGCCAGCATCACTTCAGTATCAGAATGGCCACGAAATTGATGCCCTAACGCCTCTAACTCCGCGCGCAATGGACCCAAAGTTATAGATTTCGCCATTGAAAACCACCACATACGCCCATCCGCTGAGAACATGGGCTGATGGCCTTCTGGCGAAAGATCAACGATTGAAAGCCGCCGATGTGCCAATCCGATGCCGCGGCTTCATCAAACCAAACACCCCTATCATCCGGCCCACGATGCAGCAAGCGAAGTACTCATCGCAATAGCGACATTTCGAGATCAAGGTTGTCCTTCCCGGCGGAAAGATCAAGGAATCCTGCAATGCCACACATATCAATGACTGCCGTTTCGTGGGGTCAATAATTCCTGATACAGTTGCTCATACTTATGAACAATCGTCGGAAGGCTAAATTGGTCTTCAATGCGCCGTCGTGCTGCTAGACCGAGCGTGCGTCGCTCTTCATCACTCAACTCCAGTAAAGCTTCGCAAGCTTGGGCCAACAGTTCAGGGTCTTTGATCGGGACGACGTTGCCGGTATCACCGATAATTAGCGCCGAGTCACCTGTGTCTGTGGTAACGCAAGGCACGCCACAAGCCATCGCTTCACCCAATACATTTGGGAACCCTTCACTTTGCGAGGCCAACACAATGACATCCATTGCCGCCATATAGCGTGGCACATCCTGCCGTGGGCCAAGCAAATGACAGTTTCCTCGAATACCTGCTTGCTCAATCCATTCGACTAATTGTTTATGGCTCCAGGTAGATTTCATGACCACACATCACAAAATGGACATTCTGGCATTCGTGCATGTGCAGATGCGCCGCCGCACGCACAAAATTCTCGGGGTCTTTGAAAGGGATCGAAACGAGCGAACATACCCACCAATTTGGTTTCAGGTGAAAGTCCCAATTCCTTGCGTACCGCTAATCTGGCCTCAAGGTCAGGACGAAAGCTGTACAGGTCAAAGCCATTTGGAATAACAATCATTTTCTCTTTTTTGTATCCCATCTCGACATGATCATTCAAAGCTGAGACAGAGCCGCAAATAATGCGCGAGGGGATAACTCGCGATAGAGAGGCGCACGTACTGGCGACTCGCATCGTTCCCCGTCCAGACCAGTCTGGATAACTGCATCTAATATTCCAAACAACTGGGGCATTAGTGAATATCTTACTAATAAGACCACCCGCCAAGTCAGACTGATACATCCATGTTTGCACGAGATTAGGAGAGTGCTGACGCAAGTGCCGAATTAGCTGACGCAAGTGTCGAATTAGAGGTCTTACACCTGCCAGAGTAGCAAAGCTTCTAGGTATATCTAAAGAATTAACTTCAATACCTATGCCCTCAATTTTACTTCTTACCTCGCCGCCATCAATCAAGGTAATTACCCGAGATTCAAATAGCTCCCTGTTCATTCCAGAAAGCAGCTTGTAAAGCATCATTTCTGCGCCGCCTGTATGTAAGCCGTTAATAATATGAACAATTCTGCTCAGAGCGGGCTTCGTCATACTTCCTATTTGCGCCACACAAATTGATGGAAATTAAATTACAATTATTTTCCAAGCGTATTGGTAATATTAGAAGGCGACGTTAATGATAGTGGGACGCGGCTAATACCTCTAGCAAACACTGGTCGGGTAAAAATGCTCCTTCTTTTGCGGCCTCGGTTCCTTTTCATTAGCCGGTTAAGTATACTGCTCACCTTCAAAATCAATCCTGGTCCGCCTACTATAATTAAAAGCCCATAAGCTACTAAATGGTGTCTAATTGCTGTACCCCAGTTAGTTGTGCCAAATGACCATAATAGTTCCAAAGTAACAGCGCAAATTAGTAAATAGCCATACTTACTTTTACGCTCGCCAGAGGCATGCCACCAAATTTTAATTCCGTAATAAAGTAAAAGAAATCTAAATATTCCTTCCAAAAAGGCGTAAACATCCATTAAGTTACCAATTTGCCAAGGGAATGGGGCGAAAAGATAAAAGATAAAAGCTAAAATTCCTGTTACCATAGCCCTGGAAATAGAAGATGTATCCAACTTCACTTCATAATTCGCGCGTGCATCTTGTTCTCCTTTTTCTCGATAGGTTTCGTAGTAATTAGCCGTTTCACCTCTGATTAAAGCCTGAGATGCGCCGCCAATATCACCTGCCAGATTCCACCAAGCAAGAATAATGCCCACCAATAAAGGAATTGCTACTAATTGACCAAACAAATTGCGAGCCTTCCAAGTTGTCAGGCTAATTCGTAATCCCCAAAACAAGCTATAACAAATAAAAAAAAGGGCATATATCATTAACCCATTATGGAGAAACCCAAGACCAATACCGAATCCAGTTAAAGCCACTACTCGCCAAGCTGAGGTTCGTTTTCTTAATTGTAGGGCATGATAACAAACCGAAAGAAAAAATAGAGCCTCCCAGGACTCACGCATCGTGATTGACTCATATATTATTGCTGGCGGCAATCCCCCATAGAGCAATATCAAGCCTTTCTTCCATTTCGACAACCCTAGATTATCTACCATTCTTATTAGTAGGATCCCCGCAATAACATACGCTAAGATAGAGAGAGTTTGCCCCAATAGTAAAGATTCACCAAGATATCTATAGCAAAAACCGAGGCTTCTGGTATATAAGGCACTTCCAACATCAATCCCACCAAATTCATCAAACCAAGTAGGATGTGTAGAGCGAGCTAGCTCAGTAGCCTTTAAATGAAAGGTAGTGGCATCTAGCCCTGCACCAAAAACAGTCGTATAATAAACATTAATTATCGAAATTCCATGACGAATAGCAAGCATAAGACCTGCAGATAAGAGTAGCCGTCCATCCGTTCTAATATAGCGAGAAGTAAATAATAAAAGAAAGGTAGATAAGATTAGAATAACGGCTACCCATTCTTTTATCGGGATGAAGATAAAGAAAATCGGGACAAGTAGAATGGCGAGTAATGGAAAGATTAATTTTTCCCGGTTCATCAAGATACCTCTTACGATCAAGTCAAATGCCGAACTGAAACCTCGTCAAATAAGGCAGATTCTGTCTTTTCTACAAGCGATTCACAACTAAAATGCTCGCAAATTCTGGCTCGCGCCAAATGTCCTAGTTGTTGTCGTGCTTGTCCTTCAACGCTTCGCCAAGCGGCCACTAAAGCATCTTCATCGTAAGGCGGCACTATACCGCCAGTTTCCCCAACAATCTGCGCTAAATCCCCAACATTAGTGACAATACACGGAATCCCACAAGCCATAGCTTCTCCGATAGCATTCGAGAAGCTTTCGCCGTAAGAGGATAAGGTCATTATATCGAGCGCATTGTAAACTATCGGCATGTCGTTTTGGCTACCTGCCCAAATTATTCTCTCTCGTAACCCGAGGCTTTCACTCAATTGCTGCAACTTTTGAAAATAGTTTTTAGGGCCGTCACCAACACAGACAAAGCGCACGTCGGAACGATCCTGAGCATATTTGGCTGCCGCCCGCAGAAAGGTAGTATGACCTTTTATTGGATCAAGACGTGCGACCAACCCGATAAGAATATCCTGAGCGCCAACTTCCCAGTTCTCCCGGCCCTGCACTCGGGCCATCAGATCGGGCTTGAAACGTGCTGTATCTATTCCATTTGGAATAACAATCATCTTATTCTGAGGAAATCCTTTAGCAGCAGCATGGTTCCGACCTGCCTGAGAGTTGCAGATAATTAAATGAGCAAATGGAGCTAGCCAACTTTCTATCTTATATGACCATCGCGAAACCCAGTCGTACTCCTCTAAATTCATGTTTGAAGCACGCACTCCCCAAACTATGCGTGTATTTGGCAAGAAGGGTTTAAGTAAAACTGCCAAAGTATTAGCTGTTCCTAGATAACTATGTAATATTTCTGGATTTGATTTTCGCATAGTACGGAACAACTTCATCAAAAAAGCTGCGATGTCCCAGCGTGTAGCTTTATTAAGACTGTAAACTTCCAGGCCCGATTCGATTAAGTCTCGTTCCAGGGCAAAGCCCCCGTAAAAAACCATGATCTCTACTTCATGACCTCTGCGGTTTAGACCTTTAGCTAATTCAACCATCTGTCGCTCAGCCCCACCATAATCAAGCGAGCGAATTAAAAAGGTGATTTTCATTCCTTTGTGAAAACAAACTCGTTACAGCCAGCAATGGAGGTCTTAATATTAACTAAGGTAAATTTTCGATGTTGGTAAAATTCAGTAATTTCCTTCGGGGTAGCGACGTCAAAAGGGTAGCCTCCGACCCAGTCAATTATATCGTGCCAACGATTCATACCTCGGCCACCCAGATGATATTTAGTCCATGTGCGGATATAGGCTGGAATGTTAAACTTCAGACCAAAAGCAAAATATCTTAATTCTGAAGGAATCATTACCAACAGGGCAAAGGGCGGCTTAAGTAGCCTCGGCATTTTGTTATAAACAAATTTACAACTCTTCCAAACGCGACTCTTCCAACCTCGATCATCATAGATTGCAATAAACAATTGCCCCTGGTCTTTTACAAGCGGATGAACGTTTTCAAGCGCCTGCCACATTTTGCCCGTATGATGAAGTACTCCCCAAGAATAGACTACGTCAAATTTCCCCAACCTCTCTACATATAACTTGTCGAGAATATCGCCTTGCATAACTTGCCAGTTCTTATCACCTGAAAAAAAACGCTGCTTTAAACTTTCCGTACAGGCAACAGATTCTAAGTCATAATCAAAGGAAACTACCTCCGCCCCTAATCGCCGTGCGGCAAGGCTGAAGAGGCCGCTTCCTGAGCCAACATCTAAGAACCGCATATTAGCCAAACTATTAAGCTTGAGCATAGATTTTAGAGATTCTTCAGCCTCACTTATCCGTTGCTCATTTAAGACGAGAAGAAAGTTCGTCCAATTTGAGCCGAAACTAAATCGGGTATTCGCGGTAATATGTTCTTGGCTTAGCATTGTTATTCCTTAGAGCCTAGTATTAGCCTTATTTATTACTGCACTTTGGCGAAATTTAGGTACTTTTCCGTTATCCGGTCTACTCTCTTGAGGTACTTTGGGTAACACTCCTCCGTACCAGCCGAAAAGTATTTTTTCGCCAGTGTCGGAGGTGTTACCTGTGCGCGACATCTGGTTGACGAACGTGCGAAGCTCAATGGATAAAACGCTGCAACACAGCCGCTGGCTCAGCGCCTGCGTGTGCCATCTCCACAGCCGCTTTAAGCAAGGCTTCACTATGTTCGTCCCGATGCCGCCGGAGGAGGTCGCCGTAACATTTCACTTGGGTGTCGCGTTCGGTCTGAAACCGTTGTTCGACATAAGCCCAAGCCAGATGCACTGCGACCACGTATTTGTCCGCTGCGGCGTAGCTCCAGCAACGAAAGTCCGCCAACCCAAGCTGTGTCTTGGTATAAAAGTTGACGACTTCACACGACCAACGACCCGTATAGCCCTGCAAGATGGCTGGCGGCTTGCAGGCCCGCGTACTGGCAAAGTACGCAGGGGCTTTTTGCCCCAGGTGCCGTTTTGAGATCAGAACGCAAACGTCAAAAGAGAGTTGCTCCAAACGTCCGTCGAGTTGCCGCACATAGTAACAACGTTCTTCCTGGTTGGCATTGGTCACACGCACGCGCGCGTGCCACTTGTGCTTCTCTTTGAGGTGTTGGTGGTCAAGCCGTTCACCGTTGAGCTTGCGGTTCGACTTCACGCCGCAGGTGAAATGCCACGACTGGCGGCGGACAAACTTGAGTAACTTAGCGGAAGCGTACCAACTGTCGAATTGGACGATGACGGTCCAATCCGGCGGCAAGTACGGCGCGAGGCGCAGTAACATCGCGCGGACAATATTATTTTTGCTTTGGTAACGAATCCGCTCCTGCGGCGCACGCTTACGATTCAACGCGCGTAAGGTACGCCGCCGCAAATACAAGCGCACGTCCAAAGTAACGACGATGGAACCGACACACAGGGTGCAGGCCACATAACAAAAAGCTTTTTGATAACGCGGACGTTGCGGCGTGCTATGCGCAGGATCGTGATGCCAATCCACGACGTCGAGCCGCCAGGTCGCGTCCCCCTTGACGCCCAGCGAATCGTCGAAGTTGCGGTAGCGTTCTTTAGCTTGGCAACTTTTTTGCCCTTGCTCAAGGGCCCACGCGATTTGTGTTGGCAGTAACTCGGCGCGTACTGCATCAGGGTTCCAGGGACTAATGCGGAGAAAGTCCGCCCAGTTTGATTGATCCGTTGTCTCGACAAACAAGCGCTGCAGGGCGGCCAGCGTATGAGTGGTTTCACAGACCAGGAGGCCATCGCACAGCTCCTGTAAATGGGTCTTTTGCGGTTGGGACAAACTGCCGCAGAGCGGTGCCAGAAACGAGCCTAACTGGGGCGACGGGTGTAAAATGCGCGTGAGCATCGGGCGTCCTCCTGTTGGAACAAAGTAGATTGTCAAAAGACAGCCTACTCAGGAACGCCCGATGCGCAAAGTACACGGTGGAGTTCCGCGCCGCCACGGATTCGGATACCTTGTCAACTTTTGCAAAACAGGCCGCTAAACACGCGGGTTTGAGCCGCCTGTTTTCGCCAATGTCCAGTTTATTAGTAAGCTCTCTCTTTCAGCTTGAAGGATGCAAAAGCTACGCATTGCATCTATATCAATGTAAATCTTCTCAGACCATGTCGTGAACTTTCACGCTGTATTTTAAGGATTCTGCCAACAAAACAGCTTGGGGAAAAGTCATTTTAAAAGCCAAACTGAGCCCACATTTTTCGACCTTAAGGTTAATTACAGATTTTAGGATTTACTTGCGATGAAGAATAAGTTAGGAGAAGCAGATTCAAATCCCCATCTTCCTAAAATATATCTTCCCAAAGAGATGAATTTTCGTACAAAGTTTTTACCCGTAAGAACTGGAAAGGCGCGAGTTTCTAGGCGAGTAATCCTAAACCCTGATTCTTGTAAAAGCATTTCCAAAGAAGCTTTATTAAAAGTTTGTTCGTGTCCCCAGCGATGAAACCTATTGCTACAATCTGGGCAAACCACAATATTAGCTTCTAATGATTCATTAAAAGGAACCGTGCCTATTAAATAGCCATCCGTTTTTAGTATACGCTTCATCTCGCTCATTGCACTTTTCATCGAGGTTTCAGTTAGATGCTCAAGTACTTCAGAACAAAAGATGAAATCGAAGGCTCCATTTTCATAGGGAATAGACTCTATGCTGCCTACTTTCCCTTGTCCGCCATACTTTTGGACTTTCTGTATGGCCACTTCACTTGGGTCTAAAGAAAAAGTCGTAAATCCTCGCAGTAAGGCGAATCTTTCAAGACACCCATTCCCTACTCCTATATTTAATATGGCCCGATTTTCTTTTCCAGTTTTTAGCTTGTGGGCAATTTTAACTAAATATTCTAAGCGTGGGGCAGAGTCTTGAAAGCGATCTTCTCCGTCACCCTGATAATAATCCCATATAAATTTTTGATCCATAATTATCTTTAGGTGCTAATTGGTTTATTACTTAAACTTAAATAAACAACTTACTTTTAAGAGCTTCTGGCACGCTTTTTCATCTCTAGGCTTATTGATGTAAGAGTAAATATCATTGCCAACACATAAACTATGCTGGTTGTAAGGGCAATGCCTTTTACGCCGAAAGCATTTGACAAGTAGTAATTAAGCCAGATCGTATTTATCAAATTTATTAATGCGCCAATAATGATAATTTTATTAGCTTGAATCGCGCTGAGTAAGCGAAAGCCCACTAGAAAAATAACATTTCCTGGAATCTGTAAAGCATAGATCATTTGGATACTGGCAACTAATTTAGTATCTTGTGGTGTGAATGCTCCTCGCTGAAAAAACAGCCGGGTAAATAGCTCGGAAAAGATAATAATCAGTAAACCAGATAAAACTGTAACGGGTAAGATAAATTTATAAATATTTGTATAAAAAACTTGTCTCAACTTTTCCCAATCTTTCTCTATGGCTAGTTTTGAAAAATGGGGAAAGACAATAGTCACAACTGCAGTAGCAAATAGCGTTAGGACAAGGCTGATAATTCGATTCCCAAACCCCAATGCGGCAATATCTCCGGAGTTTAGCTTTGCAGCATAACTTTGATCCACAATTGGCATTAATCCTGATAAGGCAATAGCAACTACTATAGGCAGCGCATTTATTATCACTTGTTTCGTCCTATTATTCTGCCAACCTACTTTAAAAGATAACTTGAGATTTCTACGGCGTAATGCTGCCATCAAAAATATTAACTCTACCACTACTCCCACGATTAAACCTATTGACAGTGCATGTACCCTAAGTTTCCCAGCTAAAAGGAAAATCGCTACAATCAAACTAATCGAGGTTAACCCTGGTGTCAGTGCAGTGATCTTAAAACCTTCCTCTGCATTAAGAATAGATGATAAAGTTAACGATACGCCTCCTAAAGCAATCAAAGGGAAGAGTTCATAGAGTAACCATCTAGTAAGTTCTAATTTTTCTTTGCTGAAGCCAGAAACAATGAGTGGTAATAAGTATGGCAAGGTTACCCACAGCACGCTTGTAGTAATAATTAGAATTAATAAGCAAACTGTGATAGTCAATGAAAGAAAAAGTTGAACAGCCTCACGACTAACCTCTTTCTTGGTTTCTAGGTAAACAGGAAGAATTGCTGTTTGAAAAGCTCCTCCTATAACAAAAATCACAAATGAAGCGATCGTAAATGCCACATTAAATGCGTCAAGATCATCGCCAAGTCCAAAGTAGGCTGCTGATATTGCCTCCTTAAGTGCGCCTAGAATTTTAACGCCTAATGTTAGGAAACTAAAAGCCAATGAGCCGCTTACAATTTTGCGATTGATTGAGGCATCTGACCAAGTTTGCCAAGATGTTTTAAGTAACCGTACAGAGTTGCGGAGGGAACCTTGGTATATCAACTGTTTTTACTCAGTGTTTCGATAGTTCAAGCAGGTATTTGGCATAACTGGTATTACTAAGACTATCTGCCAGGCTTTTTAATTGATCTTGACTGACCAGTTCTAAGCGATAAGCGATTTCCTCTGGGCAAGAAATCATCATTCCCTGGCGGTCTTCCACCGCTTGTACAAAACTAGCCGCCTGCATCAACGATTCGTGCGTACCGGCATCCAGCCAGGCAACACCGCGTCCCATTTGTTCTACGCGCAATTGTTTTTCTGCCAAATAGAGCTTGTTCAGATCCGTAATTTCGATTTCGCCACGCGCTGACGGCTTGAGGCTACGAGCTTTCTCGACGACTGTACCATCATAAAAATAGATGCCGGGAACCGCGAAATTGGAGCGTGGTTGTTTAGGCTTCTCCTCGATATTTAATGCCTGTCCTTGCGCGTCAAATTCGATCACGCCATATCGTTCCGGGTCTTTGACTGGATAGGCAAAAACCAGTGCCCCTTCAGATAAGTTCGCAGCCTTTGCCAGCTTCTCCGGTAAGCCATGACCGAAGAAAATATTGTCGCCTAAAATCAGGCAAACCGGACTGTTCTCCACAAATTCGGCACCGACTAAAAAGGCATCGGCTAAACCGCGAGGGTCGCTTTGTGTGGCATAACTAAAGCGAATTCCCCATTGACTACCATCCCGCAGTAACTTCTCAAAAGCAGGAACATCTTCTGGTGTACTGATAACTAAAATGTCTTTGATCCCCGCTAACATCAACATTGACAGGGGATAGTAAATCATGGGCTTGTTGTAAACAGGCAAGAGTTGCTTGCTGATGGCCAGCGTCAACGGATGTAAGCGCGTCCCTTTGCCCCCCGCGAGAATAATGCCTTTCACTTTTGCGCTCCTCGTTGCTGATAATTATTTTGCAGCCATTGTTGGTAGGTTTTCTGCTGGCTGATGTTGGCAATCCACTCCGAATTAGCGAGATACCAGGCAACGGTTTGGCGCAAACCAGACAGCAGCGAGGCACGCGGTTCCCAGCCTAATTCAGTACGGATTTTTGTCAGGTCAATCGCGTAACGGCGGTCGTGCCCTGGGCGATCAGCCACAAAACGAATCAGCGATTGGTGTGGATAAAAGGCGGAATCAGGAGCTAATTCATCTAACAACGCACAGAGTAACTGCACAATTTCCAAATTTGCAGGTTGGTTATTACCACCGATATTATATGTTTCGCCGACTCTTCCATGCGTGAGAACCAACTTAATAGCTTCGCAATGATCAATCACGTATAGCCAATCTCTGATTTGTTGCCCATCGCCATAAACGGGCAGGGGACGACCGGTTAGGCCGTTCATAATCATCAAGGGAATCAGCTTTTCTGGGAATTGATATGGCCCATAATTATTCGAGCAATTCGTGATCGTCACTGGCAAACCATACGTGTGGTAATAGGCCCTGACTAGATGATCACTTGAGGCTTTAGAGGCGGCGTAAGGTGAGTTAGGCGCGTAGGGCGTGATTTCAGAAAACGCAGGATCAGCGGGGTTCAAGGTGCCATAAACTTCATCGGTAGAAACATGATGAAAGCGGACCTCAGACAAAGGCAACGCCTTTTCTTCTAGCCATACCTGTTGGCAAGCTGCGAGCAAGCTCAAAGTGCCAACGACATTGGTTTCGATGAACTGATGAGGGTTGCTTATGGAACGATCTACATGCGATTCTGCGGCGAAGTGGACAACTGTGTCAATGCGCTGTTGGCGGAGAAGATTAATAACTAAGGCTCTGTCGCCAATATTGCCATGCACAAACGTATAGCGAGCATCGGTCGTCACATCAGTCAAATTATCGAGACTGCCTGCATAGGTCAGAGCATCAAGATTGACGATCAGCATCGGCGTTTCCGCCTGCAACATGTAGCGAATAAAATTGGAGCCGATAAAACCTGCTCCGCCGGTAACCAAGACGTTTTGCATGCTCTTACTCAAAAAGCTCCGCTCTGCTCAGCAACTGCCCTGTTGCATCTTTAGGGGAAACAATTAATGGGTGTGCCACAAGCAACGGCCAATCAATCCCCAGTTGCGGATCATTCCACAATAAGGTGCGCTCCCATTGCGGAGCATAATAATCCGTGGTTTTGTACAGTACTTCAGCCCATTCACTCAAAACATAAAAGCCATGCGCGAAGCCTGGTGGAATCCAAAGTTGCTGCCGATTTTGCGTGGAAAGAGTGGTGCCCACCCATTGTCCGAAAGTTACAGAATGGCGGCGTAAGTCCACGGCAACATCATAGACTTCCCCACTGATCACACGGACCAACTTCCCTTGCGGCTGACGAATTTGATAATGCAATCCGCGTAAGACTCCCCGATATGAGCCTGAATGATTATCCTGGACAAAAGGAGAAGTGATACCAAGCTCAGCCAGCTTTGCTTGTTGGTAAGTTTCCAGAAACATTCCACGCTCATCGAGATAAACCGGTGAATCAAGCAAAAAAACGTCGGCGATGCTGGTGGGGTGAAGGGTAATAATGTTACTCACGTAAGAAACTCTCTCAGGGTAAGCTACACACGTGTTTCGACAACTTGCTCATAGACTTGTTCATATCTGCTGACAATAGCTGGTAAGCTAAAGTTATCGGCAATCCGGTACCGGGCATCTCTAGCTAAACGTAACTTGGTCTCAGTGTCCAATTGCAGCAGATGTTGCCAGGCTTGCGATAATTCAAAGGGGCGATTCGGAGCGATAACTACGCCGGTGGTTCCAACCAAATGTGCCGAGTCTCCCACATCTGTCACAACACAAGGAACGCCACAAGCCATGGCTTCGCCTAAGACAATCGGAAACCCTTCGCCATAAGAAGAGGTGGAAGAGGCGATGTCTAATGCCGCGGTCAACCGTGGCATATCTTCGCGCACACCCAGCAACCGACAATGATCGCCGATGCCAGCGTCTTTGATCCAGCCTAATAACTCTTCGTTTTCTCTGCTGATACCAGCGCCACACAACACAAAATAGGCATCCCGGTTTGTCCGCAGCAGAATTTCAGCGGCCTCGATAAAAGTGCGATGATCTTTTTTCGGATGGAACCGGGCAATCAACCCTATCAGTGGAGCGTTAGCAGGAATCTGCAGCTCCTGGCGGACAAGGACGCGCGCTGACGAGTCAGGATGAAAGCGCGTCAAATCGAAGCCATTCGGTATTACTACCGTCTTCTTGGCGTCGTAGCCCATGTCAATATGAACGCGCTTAGGAACTTCGCCGCAACAGATGATTTCGCGCGGCACAAGGCTGGACAGCAAGGCTCCGGCTTTCATGGTCCAGACGGTTCTGCGCTTGCTTTTCTTGGGATCAAAGTTACTGTGATGGATACCCCAAATAATGGGAATATCTCCGGCCAGCTTCGCGGCAATCCCCCCCATCAGATTTGCGTGGTACATCCAGGATTGGATCAAATCCGGTTGTTGACGTTTCAAGATGCTGACGAGCCGCCATAAAGCACGAGGGTCTGGGATACCACGTCGCATATTCAACGTACGCACGGGGATTCCCAGCCTAGCAATCTTTTCTCCTAACGTGCCCATATCCCGCATGGAAATCACTTCGGCCTGGAAGGCGTCGCGGTTCATTTGTAGCAAGACCTTGTAAAGCATCATTTCCGCGCCGCCTAAATCAAGGCCGGTAATAAGGTGAGTGAGGCGAATAGGGCGAGGATTCGTTTTTTCTACTAACGTGCCTATTTTTTCAGGTGCCAGAGAAAGAGAAGCGTTAGAATTAGTGACTCTTGGTAATGCTGTCATGAGTTATTCTCTATACTATCGCCATCAATGCTGCTTCTGTTCTGTCCGCCAATGCGGTAACGCTAAAATTCTGACTGATTCGTTGCTGGGCTTGCACACCTAATTCAGCAGAATGTTGATTCAAACAAGCTCGCCAACCAGCCACTAAAGCCTCTGGGTCATTAACGGGAACAACAATCCCTGTCGAGCCTACAAGCAAGGCTGAATCCCCAACATCTGTCACCACGCAAGGCACACCACAGGCCATTGCTTCGCCAATTACATTCGAAAATCCTTCGCTGGAAGAGGAGTTTGTCAAAAGATCCAACGCATTATAGGCACCCAGCATATCATATTGAGCCCCTGCCCATATCACGCGTTGTCGCAACCCCAAACTGTCGGTGAGCGCATGCAACTCCTTTTGATAGTTTTGATTTACGCCTTCCCCCACACAGACAAAGTGAGCGTGGGGATAAATCTCGCTCAGCTTGGCTGCGGCCAACAAAAAGACTTTATGTTCTTTAATAGGATCAATCCTACCCACAATTCCAATCAATAATTCATCCGCCGCCACTTTCCAGGCCGCGCGCATTTTTTCCCGTGCCGCGGCATCAGGGTAAAACCGCTTAACGTCTATCCCATTGGGGATGGCAATAATCTTTTGTGCGGGCACGCCTTGCGCAAGTGCATACCGCAAGCCAGCTTGAGAATTGGCAATTACCAATGTTGCCATCCACGCCAGTTTCATTTCCAGAAAATAAAGCAGGCGGGAGAGCCAATCATAATAGGCGAGGTTGAGATTGGCAGTCCGAATGCCCCAAACAGCTTTGGCTTTGGGCATAAAGAGGTACAGTAAACTGGTCAAAAGATTGCAAGTCGCTAAATACCCGTACAAAATGTCTGGCGATTGACTGCGGACGAGCTTGATCAACCCCCACAAAACACCGATCACGTCCCAGCGTCCGCGCTTATTGAGCGTATGCACGGCAATACGAGCTCCCGATAAAGCATTCCGGTGAACACCATCATAAAACGCAATCACGTTGATTTGATGCCCTCTTTCCTGAAGCGCTTCGGCTAAGACTACCATTTGACTTTGTGCCCCGCCAAGATTGAGAGCGCGCACCAAAAACGTGATTTTCACTGTGCCATTCCCTGGCTTACTTTTTCGTGTTCGGTGGCAAGAATTCTACTTCGCAGGCGCAATCGCTGTTTCATTCGCACGGCAGCGCCACCCCATTTTGTTAAGGCGACGGCGCTCAGCCAGGGCTTTCGATTTTGGTAAGCCACTCTTACTTCCTGAAGACTTGTGATGTTATGCCGGTAAGAAATCACTTGCTGCTCAAAAGCCTGTAGGCGGGTACGATTCCAGTTGTTGAGGTGAAAACAAATCGTAAATACGCCAAGGGGAGATGAGCGAAAATCAGAGAGTTGTTGCGGAATCCAGAAGAAGCCTTGCGAGTCCGTTTGGGGAGATAAAAACAAGCCATCGCTAATCGTCTGTAGCCCCAATTCCGCGAGGCAATTCAACGTAACTTGGTCGAATGAATGCGCGGGGGCGGACCAAGCTTCGGCGATAATTCCTTCTCGCTGAAAAATGGCGAGGGCTTGCTCCAGTTTCTCTCTTTGCACGGGCGCGGAGAGTCCGGCAAATTCACTGAAGCGGTTCAGGCCGACAAGCCCGGCATCGGAAGTGACAAACTTATGCTGAAAGCCGTGCAGCGCAATGTTCCAGCCACGTGCTTGCCAACTGCGTACCCGCTCCCAAAAATTCGGCGCGGGCGGAGAGCACCGCAATTCCGGGTCTTGATTATCCGGCACCACAGCCAAAAGTGGGCAGATATGATGCCGCTCAAGGATAGAGGCCATCTCGTCCCACAAGCCCCAGTTCATGGTCGGGCAAAGGTCATCAAAGCGGAGTAAATAACGGGCTGGCATCGTGCGATAACTACGCAGCAGGCAACTCTGGCTTTTTGCGAAAAAGAGCCTGCGCGTGAATTTCCATCTCTGCCTCTTTACAAGTAATCAGGTCAGGGTGTTGCGCAATACAGGAAAGGAGATGCGTTCCCAAATAAAGCCAGCGCGCCCAGCGAGAGCGTTCGATAAAATCACGCGCCCTTGAAGTGGTGATTAAGAGGTAGCCACCAGGAGCAAGGGTGTCAACAATTTTGTCACGGGCTGCCCGCAAGGCCGCAGGATCATAAAAATACTCCAGCACATCCATCACGATAACTACATCAAATACCCCCGGCACGGGGTCTTCACTCAAATTCCACTCGTGAAATTTCACCTGTGGTAATTCACTGCATCTTTCCTTCGCCCTCTCGAGGGCAATAGAGGAAATATCCAGTGCCAACAAGGAATCACAATTTTCGGCTAAGAGTTGGGTAAATATGCCTTCACTACATCCGATTTCCAGCGCACGGGCAATCTTCCCACCTTGCCTAGCTTCATCCAGAAAATTGAGCGCACTACGATAACGCTCTTGCTGAACCTCAAGTTGATAATTCCAAGGATCTACTTTCCTACTATAAACTTGATTGAAGTAAGTTCGATTTTGCGCCGGATTCTTACGCAATATCAACCAGAGACGAATAAAGAATGCCCATAAACTACGAAAGTAGGGAACACGCCGTAAGCCGAAATCACGCCACAATAATCGGCAGAAAGAGTACACTAGACTGTCAGAGGAAGTCGTAACTTGAGAAGTTGGCATCTATTTCCCCTTGGGGGCTATTGTAACAAGGCAACGTACTAGGCATAACTTAATCGGTAGCTTCTTCTACTAGCTCTTCCCATTGCTTCATAATATCTGGTAGAGCAAATCGTTTTGTAATCTCAAGCGCATTTTTTGCCAGTGTCTGGCGCTGAGAAAAGTTAGACAACAAATCCACCATCGAGTGGGCCAAAGCCTCAACATTTCCAACGGGAACCAGTTGGCCATCTACGCCATTCCGTATAATTTCTTGCGGGCCGCTGCAATTAGTCGAAATTACTGGTAAGCCGACGGCCATCGCTTCACACAAGGCATTCCCAAAGCCTTCCCAACGCGAAGCTTGGATAAACAAATCCGCCTCAGCCAACGCCTGCGACACATCTTTGGTTATCCCTGGGAATTGTACCTGCTCCGATAAGCCTAGGGCAGCACGTAGTGACTCTAGTTCCTGGCGCTCACTACCTTCGCCCCAAATCGTCAGTGTAGCGGTGGGAAATTTTTGTCGTACTAAGGCAAAGGCATTAAGTAATATGTCAAAGCCTTTGACATACTCTAATCGTCCTACAGCCACGAGCCGAAAGGCTCCATTTTGGGGGATAGCTTGATACTTCGATGGAGCTACGGGATTGGGTATAATGCGAAGCTTTTTTCTTAATGAAGAAGGAAAATAAGTTGCGGCGTGCCCGGTAAAAACCGTAATTCTGGTGGCCATAGGATAAGTACCCCTAGCCAGCAGTTCCCACCATCTGCCTGGGCGCGCTAGAAAAGGATCACTACGCTCAGAAATTATTATGGGAGTATTTAACCCCAGCGAGGCTAACAAAACTCGCACGTTCGTTCTCGTCAAGAAACTTATAACTATCTCAGGATGGGTAAGCTTGAGAGCTTTTCTTAAAGCGAGAATGCGACGAATATTGTTACCCAAGCCGACGATATGATTTTTGGATTTGCGGAGCGCATTTAATGAGAGAAGCCGGATATCGCTCGACAGAGAGTAAAATGGCGCGACCGCATCATCAAAAGTAAGTATGGTTACCTCCATTCCATTCTCTGCCCAATAATTCGCCATTGCTGTAACTATTCTTTCGGCCCCGCCACACCTGATAGAGGGAACGACAAAAGTTATGCGCATTGGGCTTTCTTAATTACTCTATTGGTAAAGAAGAAGAGCATAAAAAAAGAAAAACAGCGCGTAAGAGTAACCGCCAAAGCAACCCCAGCAATCTGCATTCTGGTGCTAAGCAACCAGGCCCCTACCGCACTTAAAACGAAGTCTGTAAAAGTAATCATGAGTAGGATGCGGTTAGCTTGGAAGGCTTCTAACAGGCGGGAAACTAAAGTACCGGCAACATAAAAAGGGAGTTGCAAAGCAAGATAAAAGAGCAGTACTGAAACGATGTGGACATCATTGCTCCCAAACGCTCCTCGCTGCAAGATCAAGCTGGTAAGCTGCGGCGCAAAAAGCAAAATTATCGCTGTTACCGGGAGGGTCAAGGCAAGGGATAACTGCAAGAATCGGGTGAGCGTATGTCTAACTTGCCACCAATTCTCTTCCGCCCTCATCCGCGAAAAATGCGGCATCAAAGCTGTGCCGAGCGCCGTTGCCATAAGCCCAATCGGCATCGCAATCAACTTATTTGCATATCCCAAAGAAGCAACACTGCCTGCCGCCAGACTCGCGGCGATTGCTACATTTACTAATCCGCTACCTGATGCTAACAAATTACTTGTCATTAGCGACAAGGATAAGCGGCCAATCTGTTTGAGATAGGGAGTATTGCCCTGCCACTTGAATTGTACTGAAACTCCCTTGCGATGAAGGATAGAGCCAATGATCACAAGTTCGGTTGCCGCGCCGAGTGTAAGAGCGATAGCTAAGGCATAAATACCTAAGCTGGGAGTTAGTAGCAACAAAAAGATCGTGACAAGAATAGTAGTAAGGGGAACAGCAGCAACCAAGGCAAAAACGTTTCCCACATTCAGAATAGCGCCCCAGAAGGTGCTCATTCCTGTCAGTAAAATTGTCGGGGCAATTAAGCAAAGTAGCTGAAAAGTTACGTTCAACTTTTCTGGGGTAAAGCCACGAGCTAGGTGAGGAAGGTAAATCGGCCCGGTAAGTAAGATGGCAATTGTTAGTAGAATGAAGATACCAGATACGCAAACTATTGAACTAGAAAACAACTGTTGCGCAGCTTGAGAACCTTCATGTCGTTGTACCTGAATATAGGTGGGGATAAAGGCCGTTTGAAATGAAGTGCCAGCAATACTGATAAGCAGGAAGGGAATGTTTTGTGCCACATTGAACGCATCCAACTCATCGCCTATGCCAAAGCGCCAAGCGACTACCATTTCCTTAGCCAGTGCCGCCAATTTTACGAGCACTGTGGCAGCAGCGATAGCAACAGCAGCCTTAAAAATGCGGCGATTGATGGAGCCAGCAGGAGAATCCATCAATTGCATCCTCACGGCAACCAAACTGAACAACAAACGACGAGTTACTACTGACTATTAGACATGGTCGCTCGTACCATTGCTATCGGAAGAACTGTAATAGCCGGAGTAATACCGTTGGTAGTAATACTCATCGTAGCCCTCACGCTGGAGATTCACATTGTTGAGCACAACGCCAAAGACTTTGGCTCCGACTCCGGTTAGTTCCTGACTAGCACGACGTACAACATCGCGCGTGCTGCGACCAGCTTGTACGACCATGATGACCCCATCTACCATCGTCGAGAGAATCACCGGATCAGTAACGTTAATCAGCGGGGGCGAGTCAATAATAATATGGTCGAATTGCTCAGAGAGAAGAGCCAACATCTCACGCATTTTTTCCGAGCTAATGAGTTCTGCCGGATTGGGCGGAGTTGGTCCGCAAGGAAGGAGAGAAAGATTAGGAACCGGCAGAGGGTGAATCAAGGTACTTAACTCGGCGTCACGTGACAAATAAGTTGATAAGCCATGAACGTGACTAATACCAAAAACTTTATGCACCTTCGGACGGCGCAAATCACAATCTATAATTAGTACCGAAGCGCCGAGTTGCGCTAGTGAGATTGCCGTATTGACTGCGGTCGTGGTTTTGCCCTCACCTGGACGCCCACTCGTCACGAGGATAGTCTTGGGCGGATGCCCAGCCGAAGAAAGCAACACCGAGGTACGCAAAGCTCGATAAGCTTCCGCGACGGTAGACTGGTTATCTAACGTCATTAACTGCGTTGCCACTGAAGCACTAGGCAAGGCCAAGCCATTTGCTGCCACAATCGCTTCCTGTTCTGCTCTCGTCGGCAGTTTTTTCAGCGAAGTGCTGGATGCAATGGCGGGAATAACGCCTAAGGCTGGAAGTTGCGCAAAGCGTTCGACATCTTCCACGGTCTTGATCGTGTTGTCGAGATATTCGAGAAAGAACGCCAGACCAATCGCCACGGCTGAACTCAGGAAAAATGCTAATAAGATAGAAAGTAACCGGCGCGGTCCGGCTGGCGACGCCGGGACTTGTGCGGCCTCAATAATCCGAATATTGCTGGATTGCTCTTTTAACTTCAATTCCGCTTGTTGGTCGGAATTGATCAGATCATTGTAGAGTTTCTGCTTCTGCTCCACATTATCCTTAAGCGTATTTAGCTTAATATCGGACTGATTTTCTCGCACTGCTACGGATTTCGCCTTGTCTCGCTCAACTCTGATTCTATCGGCTTCCCGCAATGCCCGCTCATAATCACTTTTGAATTTATCCTCTAGTGCCCGCGTACCCGTTTTGATTTGCGCGTCCAACTCGACGAGTTGGTTTCTGACTTCTTGTACCTGGGGGTTTTCCGGGCCGAACCGGGCATCTAAAGCAGCTTCTCTGGTTTTGGCATCACTTAGTTCTTTTTGCAACGTGAGGAGCTTTGAGGTGTTTCTGTCAAACTCTGCCGGCAGTTTCGAGACGTTCCCATTTTTCACTTCTTCGTAAAGTGTTTCGGCCTTGATGCGCTCCGCTTCGGCCTTGGTTAGCGCATCTTGATATTGAGCGAGGGTCGCAGTTGTCAGTGTTGTATTACCTGACTTACTGTCAAGGGAGACGATATTGTGATCGCGAGTGTAACGGGATAGCTGGTCTTGCGCCTGTTCCAATTCCGTTCTTACTTTGCGAATGGATGTTTTCAACCAATCCTCAGTCCCTTTCAAGTTTCCAATCTTGGCATCGAAATTACGTCGCTTGAAAATTCTGGTAATCTCATTAGCAACTTGCGCGGCCAATTGTGGGTCAGTATGAGTAAACGCCAGTGTAACAGCGCGCGTTTCCCGGACCTGTTGCACGTTTAGATTTTCTTCAATCAAGCTCACAAACGGAGCCAATCGCGCGCTTTCTGCCGGAGGCCGGGGAACTAAATCGTTATCCATCTCTGTCGGCAAAGAACTGGGAAGAGGTTCTATAGGATTCGGCTTCGGCGCTGATCCAAACCAATTTTTCTTGGTGGTATCCAGAAATTTATCATTCCGATCCAGCTTCAGATTCTCAACTACCTCTTCCAACAGTGAGCGACTCGTCAACATCAACATCTTTGTCTTGATGTTGACCTGATAGTAAGGATCAAAATCATTATCCTGGATCGCAATTCCTTCGCGCACAATAGTACTACTTTCCTTCCCCACCTCAAGCATCGTTTGAGCCTGAAAATACGACTTAGCACGATACATCTGAATCGCTACAACCGTGGTCACAATAGTAATGATCGTCAGCACCAACCATTTCCGACGGCGCACCAGATGCCAGAGGTCACGAACATCAAAGGAACTTTCCTTAGATTCTTCCAGATATGAATCTTCGTAAGGATCCAGCAACGGATCCACTTGCCTTGGATAACGATTGCGATGGCGCGCCTCCATTTTCAGATGAGGCGGAGCAATCCTTTCTAAATTCTGTCTTTCATTTGCCATTTAGAATTCCTTTTCTCTGACTCCGGGGTTAAGGGCACGTGGGAGCATCAATAATCGCTGCAAGATACGAAGGTTATTTTGCGGGATCAGTCAGCGGGAAGCGCAGGTAAGTTTAGCGCCCCACTCGCCCGCCCACTGCAAACGAGGCACCTGCCCCAAAAGCATTGAAGATCGGATAAAGCGCAGATTTCAGCTTACTATTCGGAACAATAATAATGTCATTTGCGAGGATTTGAACATCGGGGCTTTTATTACTCATGATGGCATCAATATCTACATTGATTTCCTTGCGTTCACCATTCACCCCCTCCCGAAAAATGACGGCGCTTTTGCGGTGCGCTTTCGGGGCAGTGTTTTGCGCCAAGGCAATAGCTTGTCGCAAAGTGGTTCCATCCTTGAGTGGAAACTCACCGGGCGCATTAACTTCGCCCGCAACAAAGAACACATCTGTCGGAGGAATATTTATGACATCGCCGGGTTCCAACAAAACATCCTGGTCGAAACGCCCTTTGTACAAGGAACTAATATTACTGACCAACATTTCATGTTTAGGGAGTTCGCTTGCTTCCATCGTAGTCGGCGCTCCCAATGTTGCGTCACTAGGTTCCTTACCCAAGTCTTTACCTAAGTCTTTGACTTCACGAATAATATAGGCTCTAGAACCGTAATTTTCCATTAAGCCTCCGGCATAAGCAATCAATCTAAAAAGTGAAGGCCGTCCTTCAATTTGATAAGGTCCAGGCCGCCTAACCGCTCCATGAATTAAAAAAGTATGACTATTCACTTGCATTATCCCCACGCTGACATGGGGGTTTTTCAAATATTTCCCACGCAATTTGCTGACAACCAGCGTGGTCACTTCTTCCGTAGTTTTTCCTCCTACCTCTACAAACTGTAAATAAGGCATGAGAACATTTCCTTTAGCATTAACACGAGTTCTCGTTAACAGCTCAGGGGCATCCTCAACACGGATTTCAATAAAATCTCCGGTTCCAATACGATAATCTTCTTTCGACGAGACAATAACATTGGGCGGTGCGATAGGGTCGCCGCCTTGCTGTGGCTGCGGCTTGAAACGATCTTCGGTAGGGCGTCTGTCCTGCGCAAACAAGGCACCTGTCCCAAAAATGAACGTAACCAGCACAAAAGCACGAACCAAGCTCAATAGTTTGGAGATTTTCATCCTGCAACTCCTACAGTAAAAGTGGGGGCATTGAGACGGGGGCCAGGGGAAAGGTTAACTGAGGTTTCTTGCTCAGAAGCCTTTTGGCGGCAAAATGAAGCAACCGCACAAAGCAGCAAAAACGTCATGGCGTTAGAAGGCAACTGTAGATTGAAGTCCAACCAGCTATGGGTAAGTAGACCAACAATACCAGCACCACTCCCCAAGGCCATTCCAGCAATTAACGGGTCGCGTGCCCGAATACCATACACCACATCCCGTAATACCACCCAGATAAACCACAGCGCGATAGCCGCGCCTATCATACCACTATCTGCCAAAACCTGTAGATAATCATTATGCGCTTGGGCCACAAACCCAAATGAGCCGTCATACGCACTACGTTGCGGATATACGGTTTGAAAAGCCCCTAACCCGGCTCCAGCGATAGGGTAGGTCTTAAAAACATTAAGAGCATCCTGCCAAACCCAGACGCGACTAGTCGCCAAAGTATCTTGATTATTTCCAGCTACCCGATTCAAAACCGAATCACCACCTATCCAAATAGTTCCCACAATAATAGTAGAAACGACCATCAGGACAGCCATTCCACGCCAAAAAACTGAGACTTTTGCGGTATTTCCTGACTGACGCAGTTGGTGGCTGAAAAGAGCAATGAAAAGCAATTCAATCAGTAGACTGATCATTCCTCCGCGCGAAAGTGAGAAAAGGAGGGTAAAGCCCATCACAGCGGCAAGAAAGCCGTAAAAGATTCTTTCCTCACGGCGCACCGCGCTAGCAACAATTAAAGCCACGGGAAGCCCAATCAATAACTCCATGAACCCGGCGAAGTGGTTGTGGTTGGCAAAAGGCCCAAAGGGCGAGCCAAGATCACTTAGCGGGGTTCGGAGCCAATAAAATTTCCCGTTCCAGGTAAAATGCTGTAAAAGCGCAAAAACAGCCAAAGCAAAACCAAAAAAAGTGAGAAAGCCGATTATTACCCGTAGTCGCTCACGGTTGGCGAAAGAATTGGCGCACAAAATAAATATTATTTGTATTGCCAACAATATCGCGATGGTGCCACGCGTCGCTTCAACATCTTGCGAAAGACTGTAAAGCTGCCCATCCGTCCCTGTAAAACTTATGCTCTGAGCCAAGCCCAGCAGGAAGAAACAAACCAAGGGCCAAGTAGATGGAGGAATCGTCAGGGTCAAGTGCCGCTCTAAGACAACTTTGGCTCCCCAAAGCAAGACCAAAATAGCTGCCAATAATTTGACGAGCGACATAGACCAGGGTTCAACTGCTCCGTGCGCCAGCGCCGCAAAACAAAGCGTAAATAACACACCAATTGCAATGAAATTATCCAAGCGTAAACTCATCCGAGAATTGTCAAGAGAGGGATATTGAAGCGGTTTCAGGTAAGCGAAAAATGGACAGGACTTTCCCCTAATCTTTCAGCCCCGAAGGGAAACCGTTCCAAACGGCATTGATACCATAGCGACTTTCCCCTGTGGGAACAGTGCCAATAGAAGCCGCTCCATGGTATATGGTTTCATCTATCAATAACTACTTGGCTTCTTACTTAGGAACGGGGCGTACCTAGCTAATCTAAAAGATAGCGCAGGCTACTACACCGTTTCATGACTGTCAATTTTTTTGCTCTTCTTCAACGTGGGGAGGCGGTTTCTAAAGTTGGAGGGCAGGAGTTTGTATTTAGCAAGAAATTATCATTGACTCATTTATCGCCCGTAAGCTAGAATGAGCGCCGTTAATAAGTCATCCTCACAATCCGGCAAACTTTCTCAGATGACTTGCTATCACTATAGGCAGTTGGCTTAGGGTTTGCGCTGTTCGGTTTTTATTCTCCTGTACTGTTTGTACAAAAAAGACAGAAAGCCGTTCCATTGCGCTTCGTTTTCAGCAATCACTCAATAATTAAGCGCAGGCCTGGCATAGCAACTTTTTCAAATTATTTTTTTGGATATTACGAATCCAGCCTAATTAGCAGTTTCTCTTTCCTGTCACTGGATAACTATTAGCTTTCCGGCCATCGGTTAACCATATCCTCAAATTTATGAGGGACGTTTTGTGGTTTTACTCACCCGTTTGGCGTGAGAACCGGCCATAGCTTTCGAGTGCTCCGCTCGATGGAAGAAAATTTTACACACATTAACAATCCTCAAGGGCGACCTTGAGAGAGGGGAATGAATATGCAAACCTCACACAAACTCACACACGTCTTGCTTGCACTTGCGGCCTTGGTCGCTTGCATTTCTACAGCCTGGGCACAGCCTGCACCCAATGCAGGCAATATGATGAATATTCCTAGCACCGAAAAGCCTGGCTCCTTACTTTACTATGACATTTACACTTCAAAGGTCGGGGATCCAACCCAAAACACGCGGTTGAATATGACTAATACTCACCCCACCAGACCGGTAAATGTTCATTTATTTTTCGTCCGAAAAGGCGATTGCACGATTGCAGACACGTACTTGTGCCTCACAGCCAATCAAACCGTTTCGTTCTTGTCGTCGGAATATGACCCAGATGAAACAGGTTTTTTATTTGCGGTGGCGACCAATGCGGGGGGGGTACCGATCAGCCACAACTACCTTATCGGTGATTTGTACGTGAAAAGCACTTTTGGTACTACTTCATACTTCCAAGCCAATCTAGGTGCGATGGCCTTCTCCGCACGTCAACTTTATAAACAGGGGCTAGGGATAGGCGGCTTTTTAGATTGGAATGAACCAGGGGTAGGCGCAGCCAATACTCAGACACCTGATCTTGATCTAAATGGCACGCCAGTAGCTTATATCGCTTATGGCAGCTATTCGGATCCAAATAATGCGGCGGTTCCGCATGCCCTCTACGATCCAATACCGAATCGTTTAGCAGTAGACAATATCCAAAGCCCAGCCGATGGCAACAACACCCTACTGATTGCCCACTCCACCCAAGGTAGAGTGGATCAGGCGGGCGGTATGGGAATCATAAATGGATTACTCTATAACGACAGCGAAAAGGCCTTCAGTTATCAAACCTCATTCCCCAGTTGTATTGAGATCAGACTCTTAAATAATAGTACGATCCGTGTGCCGACTGGCTACTCAAACGTTATTCCGGCTGGTCGCAGCGGATGGTTAACACTGCAATCAGCGGCTAATGTCGCGGGTATCCCCAGTCTAGGATTGCTGGGTGCAACAATTGTGTCTAATGCCAAATCCAACACGGACAAGGCAGCTTTCAACGGTGGACATTCCCTGCACTTCTTGTCTCTCAGACCTAATCCCGGCTTTGCCATTCCTGTCATCCCGACAACAGGCTGCGTGAACTTCTAAGTTTGTTCTCGCACAATGCATTCAGTAACCGGAAGTTGACCATGGTCAGCTTCCGGTTTTTTATTGGTTTCGTGTTCTTCTCCCTTCTCCTTGCCAGCCTGTGATTGATTGCCTGTGATCACGTATGCTAACGTTCGGTTATGGTCGTAATTCAACCGCATTCCCGGAAACTGAGTTTCGCATTTAACCCAACGGAGAGACTGTGATTTCATCTTATCGCGAGCCGTTCAACGCTAATTTTTCTGCCACTATTTATGAGCAATTTGTCACCTCGCTCGAACAAACCATTGGCCAGTCAATCGAGTTTCGGGTCAGTGAAACGCCCGTCTTCATCCCGCAAGACTTAAGCCTGGAGATTCAACAAGCTGGCGCGGCATTCAACCAGCAATTACTCCAAACTTCCTATCTGGCCGCCTCTGATCGCTCAATCCCAGAAGCTTTTTGCGCACCACAGCAAACGGCGCATCCGACTTTCATTCAAACGGATTTCGCCGTCGTGCGGGATGAAAACGGTAACCTCAAACCGAAACTGATCGAATTGCAAGGCTGCGCTTCGATTCACGCGTTCCAGTTTTTGCTTTCCCAGGAATACCAGCGCCTGTTTGAGTTACGCGGCTTATCCTATTTGCTCAATGGAATGAGCGATAAACGCTACCTTGAATTGCTACGTCAGGCTATCGTTGGGGAGCACGCGCCGGAACAAGTTGTGCTGATGGAAATCGAGCCGCAGACACAAAAGACGCTGCCGGATTTCGTGATGACAGAAAAACTGTTCGGCGTCCCAACCGTTGCCATCAACGATGTCATCAAGCGCGGGATGCAACTTTCTTATCGCCAAGGGGGCCGAGAAATCCCGATTCAGCGCATTTACAACCGCGTGATCGTGGATGAATTGATCCAGAAAAATGTCCAGTTCAATTTCGATTACCGGGATGAGCTGGAGGTTGAATGGGCAGGGCATCCGAATTGGTTTTTTCGCCTGAGTAAATTCTCGCTGCCGTTTCTCAAGCACTCGACCGTGCCGCGTTCGTGGTTTCTCAATCAATTGACTGAAGCACCGCCCGACCTCGAAAATTTTGTCCTCAAACCACTTTTCTCATTTGCTGGCAGCGGAGTTAAAGTCGAGGTCATACAAGCAGATATTGACGCTATTCCCGAAGCGGAACGAGGGAATTATTTGTTACAAGAAAAGATTTCCTACGCGCCTGTGATTAAAACCCTGGACGAGCCAAGCAAAGTCGAATTACGCCTGATGTCCATCTGGCCGGATGATGAGCCAGCACCCATTCCGACGATGTTTCTCGGACGAATGAGTAAAGGCACAATGATGGGTGTGGATTTTAATAAAAACAAAACCTGGGTCGGTTCGACGGCTTGCTATTTTGAAGTATGAGAGTACTGGCGCTTGATTACGGTACCAAAGCCATTGGCGTAGCTATCTCTGACGAACTACGGTTGACGGTTCGTCCGCTAACTACAATTCGCCGCGGCAAGCAGAGCCGGAATCAGCTTATCGCCCAGATTCAAAATCTGATTGAAAAATACGAGGTCGCGGCATTAGTAATTGGCTTGCCGCTTAGAATGGATGGAACCGTTGGCGATGCGGCAGAACGAGTCAACGTCTTCAGCGCGGAATTGCAAAAGGTCATAACCATTCCGGTGAGCGCACAAGATGAACGATTGACTTCGTACGAGGCCGAAGAACAAATGCGCGAACTGGGTTTTGATCTGCGCCAGCGGAAAGAAAAATCTGACGAATACGCAGCGGCAATTATTTTACGAGATTATCTTGCGTCCCACCGCTGAATAAAACAAACGAACATGCAACTAACTTCAACTCATAAAAAACTCCTGCTTGGACTGCTGTCTTTGCTGGCTTTGGTTTTGGTTTCAGTCATTGTCGGCAGCTTCTGGCTAAACAGCGAGGTCAAAAAAACCGCTACGCATAAAGCTCCTGAAAAAATCATCACGATCCCGCCCAAAAGCAGCACTAGCGCGATTCTGGCGAAGCTGCATCAAGAGGGCATTATCAGCAGCCCGACCGCCATTTCGTGGTGGTTGCGAACCTTCGGGCGCGGCAAAGTGCTCAAGACTGGCGATTATCAGTTCGATTCGCCGATCACGCCGCTGCAGGTGATTGACAAGCTCGTTCGCGCCGACGTTGCCACGCGCAAAATCACGATTCCTGAAGGCTACAATCAATGGGAGATTGCCGAAAAGCTTGGCGCGCCCTTGCCTGGCATGAAAGAGTCGGCACCCGCCAGCAAAGAGGAGGTCTTACTGCTCTTCAAAAACACTAAGCTTATCGCCGATCTCGATCCCAAAGCGACTGATCTCGAAGGCTATCTCTTTCCCGATACCTATGAATACAGTACCTCGACGACGCGTGCGCAAATCGTCGAAGCGATGGTCAAACGTTTCCGCAAAATCTACACGCCGGAACTAATGAGTCAGGCGCATACGAAGGGGATGAACACACGGCAAATCATTGCCATGGCTTCGCTCATTGAAAAAGAAGCCAAAGTAGACAAAGACCGCGAGTTGATTTCGCAGGTCTATCACAAGCGTCTAAAGATGGGAATGAATCTGGCGTGCGATCCGACCGTGATTTACGGCGCAATTTTAGCGGGCAAGTACAAATGGAATGGGACGATTTACCGCAGCGATCTGGATCGAGATTCACCTTACAACACCTACAAACGTCCTGGCCTGCCGCCTGGTCCCATTGCTTCGCCTGGCAAACGTGCGCTGGAAGCGGCGCTGAATCCTGCGCCAACGGATTATCTATATTTTGTTGTAGATGGCGTCAAACGTGATGGCTCGCACGTGTTTTCAACCAGCGGGGCCGATCACGAACGCGCGGTTTCCGCCTATCGCCAAATGGAACGCGAGCAACAAAGTAAATAAGGAAGACGGCAAGAGACAGAAGCAAAAAAAGTGGAGCAGAACCCAGCGATAGGAAGGATGAAATCTGCTCCACCTTAGCTCGCTTTCGCCTTTGATTAATTTAAGCGAGCTAAAAAGGAGGGAAGCTAGAACTTTTCAAATTGCTATTTCATAACTGCTCACATTTCCATAACAGGGGCGACCACCGAAGCATCTAGTTCTTAGATAACGTAGTCATCAGGTATTACACACTTCGTTGACCACCCAATCTTACCTTGGGTTATGGTCAGTAACCCGTGCGGGATTTAAACAGCAAGAGGCGTGCCGACAGACGGACTAACCGTTAAAGTGCTAATCATGAGAACAATTAACTGACACCCAAGAAAGTTACACAGAGCCGACGAAACAGATTTTGCGGTAAGAATTTCACGATTGCCTATGTAAGAATTTCTTAGAACGCTGGTAGGATGAAGCAATCCCATACAGGATTTGTGCTTCTTCCTATCCGCTTATTAGGTATTGGCAAGTTCTTTCATCGAAGCCACTATCGCTTCCGTGAATTCCATTGTGCTGGCCGTGCCGCCGAGGTCTTTGGTACGGATGTCTTTGGTCGCCAACGTATAAATTAAAGCTTTCTCAATCAACTCCGCTGCATCACGTTCGTTGAGGTAGCGCAACATCAAAATTGCCGATTGCAACATCGCCGTCGGATTCGCAATGCCCATTCCGGCAATGTCCGGCGCGCTTCCGTGTACGGCTTCAAACACCGCGCCAAGCTCGCCGATATTGGCTCCCGGCACGATGCCCAGCCCGCCGACCAAACCTGCCGCCAAATCCGAAACGATGTCGCCGTACAAATTTTCGAGCAACAACACATCGAATTGCTGCGGCCTCATCACCAGTTGCATGCAGGCGTTGTCTACGATTTTGTCATCAGCAATGATCTCAGGATGCTCCGCCGCAATCGTGCGGAAGCAATCCAGAAATAAACCATCTGACAGTTTCATGATATTGGCTTTGTGAATCGCTGTGACTTTTTTGCGGCCTTCTTGTTTGGCATACTCGAACGCGAATTTCGCAATGCGCGTCGAAGCTTTTTCAGTAATGATCTTGATGCTCTCGACAACGCCGGGGACAACAACATGTTCGATCCCTGAATACAAATCCTCAGTGTTCTCGCGCACCACCACCAAATCCAATTCGCCAAACGGAGTCTTCACGCCGGGCAACGTTCGCACTGGACGCAGGTTCGCATACAAATCCAGCGTCTTGCGCAAGCGCACGTTCACGCTGGCAAAGCCTGCGCCAACGGGCGTTGTGAGTGGCCCTTTCAGCGCCACACGATTTTGTTTGATCGAATCCAGCACTGGCTGCGGCAACGGATCGCCATATCGGGTCAACGCTTCTGCCCCCGCAATATAACTGTCCCATTCGATTTGTACGCCGGACGCTTCGAGGATGCGCACGACCGCGCTCGTGATTTCGGTACCAATGCCATCGCCAGGAATTAACGTGATTTTGTGTTTCATAGAAATTCAGTTTCGAGTTTCGGGTTTTGAGTTTCGAGAGATCAACGCCCTTCCTCGACTTTTAGAGATATTTTTTGAAAGCGAATGAAAACCCGATTGCGAGATGTATTCGAGGTCAAGCGCAATGTAAAGCTAGGCTTTCACTTCACCGACAGACCCCTTTTGCAATGGACAAAACTGAATAAAACGCGCCAAGAATCTCAAAATCCCGCATTGCCAAGCTCCTCCGATAAACCGTACGCACACCCGCCTGCGGCTAAAATCACTGATTGAAAACTGAATCTGAAGTAAGACTTTCGCAAGCGTGAAAACCTGCGCCGTCATAGTAAAGAAAGACTGGCTGGCAAGCAACGTGGCGAAATAATTTACGCAGCTTTCTCGAAAACGATGAAGTGCTGATACGGCAGAAAGGCTTTGGTCTCTTTCCACTTCAGGCCAACGGCTTCCAACTCCTTCCGCACTTGTGCGACCGTCATTTTGTGAACGCGCTTGATTTGCACAGTAGGGTCTTCGCCGCGATACTCAATTAACACGATGCGCCCGCCTGGTTTGAGGCTTTTGACTAGGCTCTGCATCATTTCGCGTGGATAAGAAAACTCGTGATACGCATCCACCATAAACGCCAAATCCACGGCAGCTTCGGGCAGTTTCGTATCCTGCTCAGTTCCCTGCACCATCACCACGTTGTCTGCCTTCAGCGCCTTTTTCCTTTTCTCCATCATCGCCAACATCTCCGGCTGAATGTCCACCGCAAAAACTTTGCCTTGTTTGACGATGGGGCTGATGCGAAAGGTGAAGTAGCCGGTTCCCGCGCCGATGTCTGCCACCACATCGGTTGCTTTCAGATGGAAGTTTTTAACTACATCGTCCGGCTTTTCCTCTGCAATGCGCTCCACACGCTCCAACCAACCCGCGCCCGTGTGCCCCATCACATGCGCGATTTCACGGCCCAGATAAAACTTGCCAATGCCATCAGGATCGTGATCCGCGCGATATTCATACTCCAACGAGGGAGCCGTTTTTTGCGGTGCGACTTGGGGCGGCATCATCGGAAAAGCGACCCCAAAGGCAGATACAAGCAACAACCAGAATTTCGTCTTCATAGTTTTCAACCTAATCAATATTTGTTCGTCGTTGTGGGTAATACGCTGAACGCCCCAAGTGTAGCAACGTATCGCAAAAAGTCGAGAGCGTCTCGCTGACGATGCTGCCGCAAATTTTGCAGCACGAAATGCCTGACGCTTCGGGTGGGTTCGCCTAATTTTCGGCTTGATCTATTCCAATTAGTTCTTGGCTGCGCTATCTTGGCACCGTCGCTGACGAAGTTCTTTTCCAGTTTTATCAACCGATTGAGGTTTTGCTTCAGGCAAATTAATAGGGAATCGTGTGTAAATCACGAACTGTCGCGCAACTGTAAGTAACGCTCAAAGTTTTGCTGACCCTGTCCACTGTTCTACATAAAGAATGGGAAGGACGGCAAAATGTTACAAGTCAGGAGACCTGCCTCTCTCACATTGACGATGCTTTCGCGGATTGAAGCTATGGTCAAAGGTGATACATTTCGTAGCAAGTGGTTGGCTACGAATCCCTGTCTCTTCTTCCCTTCCCTTTCTTCTTAACCCCATCAAGCATTGTAGCGTTCAGCCAAGAACTTTTGACTTCATAGTCAGACGTTATCTTGGTGTTTCCAAACCATCTTAGAAGGAGAGTTATTTTGCAGAAATCAGATGTTTTTCGTGCCTGGGGGAAAATTCTAACCGGACGTTACCCCTCTTTATCCATCGAAATTACGCGTGAATGTCCGCTTCGCTGTCCGGGTTGTTATGCCTACGAACCTCAGCATTTACAGGAGGTCGGTTTGCTGCGGACGCTGAGCGATTTCAAGGGTGACGAGTTAGTCCAAAAAGTCTTACAACTGGTGCGGAAACATAAACCGCTGCACCTTTCGATTGTGGGCGGCGAACCGCTCGTCCGATTTCGGGAACTGGATATTTTGTTGCCGCAATTGAGCACAATGGGCATTGCAGTACAGCTCGTGACCAGTGCGGTCAGGGAAATCCCCAAAGCCTGGAGCAAGCTGAAAAACCTGTATCTTGTCGTTTCCATAGACGGGTTGCAAGCTGAACACGATGCGCGCCGAAAACCTGCCACGTATGAAAAAATCCTGAAAAATATTGCTGATCACTCCATCACCGTTCATTGCACAGTGACTTCACAAACCGCCCAACGCGCGGGGTATTATGAAGAGTTTTTGGCTTTTTGGTCGGCACGCCCAGAGGTGAGACAAGTATGGTTTAGTCTTTTTACGCCGCAAGTGGGAGCGCAAGCAGAAGAAATTCTTGCGCCCGAAGTCCGGCAAAAAATCATTTCCGAGCTAGCTATTCTGCGCGAAAAATTCCCCAAACTGGTATTACCAGACAGCGTCGTGGCAGGCTATCGAAATCCGCCTAAGACACCAGAGGAATGTATCTTTGCCCGCACCACCTTAAATTTAACAGCGGATTTGAAAAATAAAATCACCCCATGTCAGTTTGGCGGAACGCCCGATTGTGCGCAATGCGGCTGTATTGCCTCGGCTGGCCTAGCTGCCGTCGGACGATACCGCTTATTTAATATTGTGCCGCTTCGAGCAATCTATACGGCCTCTGATAAGGTAGGAAAAACTTTCCAAAAATACACGATGGCTAAAGCATAACGCTGAAGCACACAATTTTTTGGCAGTAGCTCAGGCCATCTTGATAGCTTGCGCATCTTCCAATCCCAATTCCCGCACGCTCTCTTCGCGCATCACAAATTTCTGAATCTTGCCCGTCACGGTCATCGGAAAGGCTTCGACAAATTTCACATAGCGCGGGATTTTGTGATGCGCGATTTTGCCGCGACAGAAGACTTGGAGTTCTTCGGCGGTCAGCATTTCGCCATCGCGCAGCTTGACCCACGCCATCACTTCCTCGCCGTATTTGCTGTCGGGCACGCCGATGACTTGCACATCGGCGAGTTGCGGATGCGTGTACAAAAACTCTTCGATTTCGCGCGGGTAGATGTTTTCGCCGCCGCGAATAATCAGGTCTTTGATGCGGCCTACGATGTTGACATAGCCGGCGTCGTCCATCACCGCTAAATCGCCCGTATGCATCCAACGCGCCGCGTCAATGCTGGTGCGCGTTGCTTCTTCGTTATTCCAATAGCCAAGCATCACGCTGTAGCCGCGCGTGCAAAGCTCGCCTTTTTCGCCGATGGGGACGATTTGGTTCGTGTGCGGATCAATGATTTTGACTTCGACGTGCGGATGGATTTCGCCTACGGTGCTGACACGTTTGTCGAACGGCGCATCGGCGCGCGTTTGAAAACTGACGGGGCTGGTTTCGGTCATGCCGTAGCAGATTTCGACTTCGCGCATGTGCATTTCGGAGTTCACTTTTTTCATGACTTCGACCGGGCACGGCGCGCCTGCCATCACGCCGGTGCGCAAACTGGTCAAATCGTAGTTCGCAAAATCAGGATGTGAGAGTTCGGCAATAAACATCGTCGGCACGCCGTACAGCGCGGTCGCGCGTTCAGGCTTCGCACGGCTTCGAGCACGGCTTGTGGATCAAAGATCGGACTCGGATAAATCATCGTCGCGCCGTGCGTCATACAACCGAGATTGCCCATCACCATCCCGAAGCAATGATAGAGTGGCACCGGAATCACCAGACGATCCTGATCGGTGAAGCGCATCAGTTCGGCGACAAAATAACCGTTGTTCAGAATGTTGTGATGGCTAAGCGTCGCGCCTTTCGGTCGGCCTGTCGTGCCACTGGTGTATTGAATATTGATCGGGTCATCGAATTGCAGAACACGTTGCCGCGCGGCCAATTCGTCATCGCTGATTTCGTCGCCGAGCGCGAGCAATTCGTCCCACGTTTGAAAGTTGTGTTCTGTGCCGAGACCGATGATGAATTGCAAGTCCGGCAAGTTTGGCGCGACGGCAGCCAACATTGCGGGATAGTCTGATGTTTTGAATGGCGCGGACACAATGACGGCACGACAGCCCGATTGCCTGAGCGCGTATTCCAGTTCGTGCGTGCGATAGTTGGGGTTGAGGTTCACGAGGATGATGCCGAGCTTGCTCGTAGCAAATTGCGTGATCGTCCATTCGGCACAGTTCGGCGACCAGATGCCGAGCCGCTCGCCTTTGCTTAGTCCCAATTTCATTAAACCGCACGCGCATTGATTGACCTGTTGCTGCAACTCTTGATAGGTCAAGCGCAGGTTTTGATGACGCGAGACGAGGGCTTCGTTAGCGGGAAACTGCGCAACGATTTGGTCGAATATATCGCCGATGGTAATGCCGAGTAAGGGTTTGTCGCTGCTGCCGCTGACGTAGCTGAAATGTTTTTCATTCATAGGTTCGCCTCTCAAATCTGAATAGAACGCAGATGACACAGATAATACGCATTGGCGCGGATCAGATCAGCGACCATCCACAACATCTGCGTTATTCGCGTTCTATTTTCTTTTTCCAGAAGATACACCAACTCTCGTCAATTGGCTCGCGTTGCGTATAATGTGCGCGGCAACGATTCCCGTTTGCATCAGAGTCAACATCAACCACTTGTTTCTTGAAGGAGAATATAATGATACGTGTTACCGTCCTCTATCCGAAATCTGCTGACAGTCATTTCGATTGGGATTACTACGTGAACAAACATACGCCAATGGTTCATGACCGCTTGACGCCGCTTGGCATGTTGCGCATCGAGGTGGATCAAGGCATCGGCGGCCTGGCACCTGGTCAACCGCCCGCTTACGAGGCGATTGCCTATCTTGTGTTTGAGTCCGTCGAAGATTTGCAAAAAGGACTGGCGACGCACGGGGCGGAAATTATGGGCAATATCGCCAACTACACGTCCATTCAACCACAAATTCAAGTCAATCAAATTGCTTTCGGTTAGGAGGTGGAATCGTGCTTGTTCCGCTGAATGAATATGACTTCCTCAAGCGCGCGGTGACGGTGTATGGCGACTGCGAAGCGGTGGTGTGCGGCGAACATCGTTTTACTTATCGCCAATTCAATGAACGCGTCAATCAATGGGTAAATTTGATGCGTTCGCTGGGCGTCGAAAAAGGAGACCGCGTAGCAATCCTCTCGCAAAACTGTCATCGCATGCTCGAAGCATTTTTCGGCGCGCCGCTCGTGGGCGCGATTCTGATGCCGCTGAACTTTCGGCTGATCCCGGATGATTTCAACTACATCCTGAATCACGGCGAAGCGAAAGTCGTCATTGTCGAAGAAGGGCTGACTCACCTGATTGACGAGATTCGCGGATCATTGCCCAGCGTGCAGCATTTTCTCGTAGGCGGTGATGCGATGGAAAGCCTTCCTGAAGGCTGGCAGAATTACGAAACCTTGCTGGCGGCGGCTTCGACCGATGCGCCGACACCTGCGGAGATTGAAGAGAACGAAGCCTCGGCGTTGCTTTACACTTCAGGTACGACAGGCCGACCAAAAGGCGTGATGCTGACACATCGCAATCTGTATCTGAACGCGATGAACTCGGTCATTGAATTTGGCCTCACGCACGCCGACACGTATTTGCACACGCTGGCGATGTTTCATTGCAACGGCTGGGGCCTGCCGTATGCGGTCACAGGCGTCGGCGCAAAACATGTCGTCGTCAAAAAATATGAACCGGGCAGCTTCTTTGACCTGGCGATCAAAGAGCAGATGACATTTGCGTGTATGCCGCCGACGATGATCAACCTGGCGCTGAATCATCCGACAAGCCAAAACCTGCCCGAAAACTTCCCGCGCAATGCTCGTGTCGGCACCGCTGGATCAGCGCCGCCAATGGCCTTAATTAAAGGGATGCAGGAGCACCTGGGCTGGCAGGTGATTCAAATTTATGGCTTGACCGAAACTGCGCCGTTTCTGACCGTCTCGAAGGTCAAACCGCATATGCGGGATTGGGTAAGCGATGAAAAGTATCGGATGCAAACGCGCACGGGTTATCCCATGCTTGGCGTCGACATTCGCGTCGTGGACGAACACGGCAACGACGTTCCGAACGATGGGCAAACGGTCGGCGAAGTCATCGCGCGTAGCAACGTCGTGATGGCAGGGTATTGGCGGCAACAGGACGCGACTGATGCGGTCATCGTGGAGGGATATTTTCACACTGGCGATATGGCCAATCACGACAGTGAAGGCACGATTGAAGTTGTAGACCGCAAGAAAGACCTGATTATCTCTGGCGGCGAAAATGTGTCTTCGATTGAAATTGAAGGGATGCTCTATAAACATCCCGCAGTGCTGGAGGCCGCGTGTATTGCGGTGCCGGATGAAAAATGGGGCGAAGCGCCGGGCGCGATTGTCGTGCTGAAACCCGGCGAATCCGCCACCGAAGCCGACCTGATTGAATTCTGTCGCGCGCATATGGCGCATTTCAAATGCCCGCGTTCGATCTACTTTATGGATGCCTTGCCACGCACGGCGACAGGGAAGATTCAGAAGAACATTTTGCGCGAGAAGTTCTGGCAAGGCCGGACGAAGCGCGTGAATTAGCTTTCGTCATCATCCGAGCGCGGCGCTTTCGCCTTTCGCTGTGGGGGTTGGTGAAAACTTTGCCGTTTGTGAACGGCCTCGTCGGAAGGCGGCTGGCTGTTGCGAATCAACTGCGCAAACAAGTCCATATCGTAATCGCATTCGCGTGACATCTCTTCACGAATGGCATGGAGTTCTTCTAAAAAGCGAGGACGTGAATACATTATTCGGTTATCAAAAACTCTGGCGTTATTACCTCAGGCGCAAAAAAACCTGCCGCCGTATTGAAGAGCCGGACTCTCGCCACACGATGCACGTTAGCCAGATGCCCGAAATTCCAGGTCACTACGAAATCAATTTTGTGATAGGAAGCCAGCGCCATGTGGAGCGCATCGCCCAGAAACTTGCGATGAAAAATGCCGCGCGAGATATATCCTTCCGCTAAGATCGCGGCCTCTTCGGTTAGTTCAAGACTCGGCAGTTTTTTAATTAAGGATAAATAGCTGCGGCGATAGGGTTCACGGGTACGTTCCAGTTCACGTTCTACTAAGGGCGAGACAAAAGCTTGATAGTGGCGCATCTCGTGATCCCACCAGCGAATCGTCAAATCGCGCCGGAAGGAATCTCCTTTATCCAGATAAGCGCCGATCACCGAGGTTTCCAAATACAGTGCGGTCATTTACTGACAATCCTCTCGATCCCGCCGCTTTGCGGTGTGAGATGAAATTTGAATTGCCGCAAATCAAGTTGCACCAGAAAATGGCGCAGGAAGTCACCACCCAAAATCCCGTGCTGCTCAAAACCTGATGTTTCATTCACCGGATCAAGATTTAAGATCAGCGCCCGCGCATTGCGTTGCCGCAAATTGTTCACGGTCAGTGTGGCTAGGCCCAACGCTTCGACATCCTTTTCCACGCCGGCTGCGCCGACGACCTGAAAAATCAGGTTTTTCAATTTCATATTTTCGAGGCTGAAGCGTTTGACCGCAGATTTGGAAATCACGGTGGTACTCGCGCCCGTGTCAATAATGAAATTGAAGGGCTTCTCGTGACCATCCAGCATGCCTTCCGCGCTGGCCAGCCCCCCACTGGTGCTGCGCAGCGGAACGTTAATCTTGTCCTCTATGACGGGAGGCGCAACAGGTACGGTGGGGGATGCGGTTATCGCTTCCTCTTCTTTGAGTTTAGTACGATCAAGAATCAGTTTCTGCTCTTTGTAATCAATCGTCACGGCAAAGTTGGATAGCACTGAAAGCCCGATGTACCCATCGGCTTTTTCCGCCTCAGAGGCTTCCGATGGCGAATGGACGGTGCGAATATAAGCCGGAACCAAATCTATTTTGGCATCACCGATCATAACGGAGTCAAGCAAGCCATAAACAATGGCGAATTCGCCGCTGCCACCAACGGCGCGTGCATGACCACCGCGGGCAATGGGTTTGATGCCAAGTTTTTCTGCCGCTTTATCCGAAATCACCGAGAGACTGGCACCCGTATCAATGACAAAGCGTAACGTTTGTTTGTTATTGATTTTGACCTTGATGAAAGGACGGTTGCCGTGTAGTTCAAACGGGATCGTAACCACATCTGGCCCGCCCTGCCGATGCAATTTCGTCGTGCCCAGATACCGATAAAAATCAATCAGGCCCCGAATCCTGGCGCGGCGCTCCTCATCCGTTTTGGGAGCCACGGATAAGAAGTTTTGATAGGCATCGGCAGCCTCACTATAAAGTTCCAGGCGCGAGCAAACACGCGCGAGAGCAACGTAATAATCCGACTCGCGCGGTTCCAATTGAATCGCCCTTTGCATCGCATCGTAGGCGTTGCGCGTGCGGTGCTCAAAATATTCCAGTTCGGCCAAACCCGCCAAGGCCAGGTGATCTTTGTTATCGAATTTGAGCGCCGTTAAGAGCGATTGGAGTGAAATGCGGAACTCACCGCTGCGCAGTAACGCCGTCCCCATCAAGCCAAACGCACGTCCATTCAAAGAATCCATTGCCACCACCTGTGCGGCTTGCTCAAAGCATTCGACTAATTTGTGTTGCTTGAGGAAGGAAAAACTTAACCCTATTCGCGCTTCCTTATCTTCCGGCGATTTCACCAGCAATTCCTGGTAGATGGTTTCGGCTTGGGCAAAGTTCCCATTGCGAAGTTCCTTCTCCGCACGCTTCAGGGCTTTGCCACGAGATTCCGCGTGAAGAACAAAGGGAATCATCAGCAGGGTGATGAGAGCGAGGCAGAATGCGCGCGAGAAAAACTTCATAAATCACCTCCACAGATTGTCGAATTACAGGGAGTGCCGCTACTTCAATATTTCGCCCGTTTTGTTTGACCAGAGCAAGAGATCAAGTTCGTCGAAATCAATTGTAAGCTCTTCGGCGAATTTTCTCATCATTTCTTCGAGGGTGAGGTACTTTTTTTTCGTGGTGGGTGGAAGGGCAGACGCAATCACCCCGGCTTCGTGCAGCGTCCTGAGGATGTGTTTGTCCAAAATCGCATAGCCGCGATAGCCAATATTGCGCAGGTAATGGCTGGCTTCTTTGTAGCCAATGCCTTTGATGTTCTGCGCGAAGTAATCCCGCCGGGACTGCCAGTCGTCGCCAAAAGAATCCAGCTTTTCGCGCAAACGCAATTGGCAATCGTCGGACAGATAGGTGCGAGTTGCAATGATGTAACCGGCGCGCGAATTGGGATAGCGATGCACGCCTGTCAACGCTGCTACCAATTGCGCCAGCGTGCCCGTAGGCAATAATTCACGCACTCGTTCGACCGCATTCAGCCCCATTCGCGCACTGGCTCCGGCGGTAAAAATGCAATAAACCAATTCCTCAAAGAGGCGCGCATCGTCCGCCTGCTGGCGAAGCTGGGCAAATTCCATTAGCCGCGCTTGGATCGCTGGCTGCTTTTGCCTAAGTATTTGCTGCAGTTCTTCTCGTGTCATTCCACCAGCATACCAAGAACAAAAATTGCCGCCTAGCTTTGCTGCTTCGGGCGGGCAAATTGATATACTGCCATCAATGCATACGATTCTGACAGACGCACCGAAAATCGCCGCAAGTTATATTCTCGCGGGTGAGGTGGTGGCCTTCCCCACCGAGACGGTTTATGGACTGGGAGCAAATGTTTTTGACGAAGCAGCGATCCAGAAAATCTTCGTTGCTAAAGGCCGCCCCAGCGATAATCCGTTAATCGCGCATATTGGCAAGCTGGTTGATTTGCAGTTGCTCGCCAGCTACGTTTCACCTGAGGCAGAGAAATTTATCCAGCAGTTCTTCCCTGGCCCCTTAACGTTGGTGCTGCCAAAGCGATCAAGCATCTCTTCGCTGGCCACGGCAGGGCTGAACACCATCGGAATACGAATGCCAAAGCATCCTGTCGCGCTTAGCTTACTGCAAGCCTGTGGCGTGCCGCTCGTTGCCCCCTCCGCCAATCTTTCCGGCAAACCCAGCCCCACGACCTGGCAGGCAGTTCAAGCCGACCTGGAGGGTCGCATTGCGTGTATCCTGCAAGGTGAGCAAGCGGAGGTCGGCTTGGAATCAACGGTGGTGGATTGCTCGCGTGCAATTCCGCTGCTGCTACGTGCTGGGGCGATCACGCTCGAACAGCTTCAGTCCATCGTGCCTGCTACACAACTTGCCCAGCGTCTGCCCGATGAACCAGCCCGCAGCCCAGGGTTGAAATACAAACATTATTCGCCTCAGGCCCGCGTTGAAATAGTGGCTGATCCGCTGGCAATTCTTTCCGCAACCGATGCCGCGTTTATTGGCCTTCATCCGCCCAGCGCGGAGTTCAGCCGCATGCAGCTTTGCCGCAGCGTCCAGGAATATGCGCATTTGCTCTTCTGGTTTTTCCGGGCGTGTGATGAGGCGGGAGTGGCAGTAATCTACTGTGAGGCAGTGAGCGAAACCGGCTTGGGGTTAGCGTTAATGGATCGCATCAAACGAGCCGCACAGTCTTAAGAATTCAGCACCATCACGATGTACAGGATGGGCAGGTAAATGACTGAAGCCTTGAGCAATTTGCGGGCATCCGCTTTTGTTTTTGAGCAGGCAGCATTGATGCTGATAAAGAGAAACGCGGTGCCAAGCAACAACGCCGCAAACAAATACACCCAGCCGCTCATCCCGAAGAAAAACGGCAGCAAACTGACCGGCATCAACAGCGCGGCATAACCGATGATTTGGAGAGAGGTGGATTTCAAATCCGGTTCGACGACGGGCAACATTTTGATGTCGGCGCGCGCATAGTCCTCCGCGTACATAATCGCAATCGCGTGAAAATGTGGAAACTGCCAGAGCAGCAAAATCGCAAACATCACGCCACCGCCTAAGCCGATTTCATTGCTCGCTGCCGCCCACCCTAGCAACGGTGGCAATGCGCCTGGAAACGCGCCAATAGCCGTACACAAAGTCGTTTTTTGCTTGAGCGGCGTGTACATCAAGACATAACTCACAAGCGCCGCCAATCCTAACCAAGCCGTCAGTGGATTTACCACCAATGCCAAATAGGCTTCGCCAAGCAACGCCGTGAGCAACCCAAAGACTAAGGCCGCCGTCGCCGACAATTTGCCAGCGGGCAAAGGCCGCCGCATCGTACGTCGCATCAGCTTATCTGATTCGCGCTCCAGAAATTGATTGAGCGTCGAAGTGCCACTGCTGAGCAACGACACGCCCACAGCGAAATGCAAAAAGCCCACCCAGTTGATGCCGTTTTTTGAGGCGAGGCAAAACCCGGCTAAGGCCGACAGCACCACCATAAATGTGATGCGCGGCTTGGTTAGCTCCAAATATGCTGCCGCCTTTTCACCGATCGTTAACGGCTGGGTTACAACAATTGCATTTGCAGGAGTGGCCATAGCTTACTTCAAAAACACTTCACTTTTAATGCTTGGCAGCCGGACTCGCCGCTGCCGCAGGTGTTGCTTCTTCTTTTTTGGCTTCACCCGCAGCATGACTAGCAGCCGGACTCGCCGCCGGAGTTGCGCCTTCGCTATGGGTCGCAGCGGGAACTGCTCCCGGTTTGGCACCTTCAGCGGAATGCCCGCCGCCTAGCGGCATTTCTTTGCCGGAGTAAAGCGGCTTGGCAAAAGGCAATTGATCTTCCCGCGTGTTGATGTCGAGCAAAGTAAAGGCCAAAAACAATCCGAGAAAGATCAGGCTGGACAGAAAGGCAATCGAGAGAAACCTCTTGTCGTACTTCAAGCCCATGAAGAAAAGTACCACCAAGGTGGCTTTGGTCGTCGCAATCGCCATCGCAATGATGACGTTGCCTGCTCCTAAATCTATCTTGAGCCAAAGCGGAATGTAATAGGCCAACACTGTTATCACTGTAAAGAACATCAGTCCGCCCCAAACCGTCCAGTACAAACTGGTCGGAGAGACATGATGCTCTGCGTGCGTATCGTGATGTTCACTCATAAACGATTAACTCACCAAATAAAGTAATGGGAAGAGATAAATCCAGATCAAGTCAACCAGGTGCCAGTACAGACCGACCATTTCGACCTGCGTATAATAAGCGCTGCTGTATTTGCCTTTCGTGGCGCGCCACAAAATCCAGAGCAGCAAGCCGATTCCAACTGTAACGTGGATACCGTGCAAACCGGTCATCATAAAGTACAATGCAAAATACGTCTCAATATGCGGCACGTATCCTTCAGCAAAGGTATAGAACTTACCCGGCAACAAACCTTCGTGATACTTGTGGCTGTACTCGAAATACTTGACCACCAAAAAGGCGCAAGCACAGGCAATCGTAATCATCAGGTTAATAATAATTCCGCGCTTGTTGCTGGTTTGCGCGGAACGCACGGCCAACGCCATCGTGAGCGAACTGAAGATCAGCACTGCTGTATTTACGACACCCAGATTGACGTTCAGGTGATGATGACCCGCATGGAAGGCTTCAGGATGCATGCTGAACATGATCGCGTAGCCGACAAACAGTCCGCCGAACATCAGGATTTCTGTCGCCAGGAACGTCCACATGCCCAGCTTGGCGGTATCGAATTGCTGCTGGACATCCGTGAAGTGGTGGTGGAAAAACCACGGATGTTCTTCGTGTTTGTGTTTTATCTCATCAACTGCTTGTGCCATGCGCTGCTCCTTCTAAGGTTCCAGGTTTCTTGGGCGGAACGGGTACGCCGTAATCATAAGGCCCAATCTTCGTATTTGGCTGCTTCTCGAAATTATGGAGGGGCGGCGGGGAAGTAGTTTGCCATTCGAGCGTCAAGCCACCCCACGGATTCGCCGGAGCCAATGCGCCGACTTTCAATGAAGCCAGCAAGTAGCACACCATAATCAGAAAGCCCAAGCCCAGAATCCACGATCCTACAGTTGAGACCTGATGCAAGGTTTGATATTGCGGCAGGTAATCGTAGTAACGGCGTGGCATCCCTTTTGAGCCAAGAATGAATTGCGTCAGAAAGGTAACATTGAAGCCAATGAACACCAGCGCACAGGCTAGGCGCGCCAGCGGTTCGTTATACATCCGCCCGGTCATCTTCGGCCACCAATAATGTAAGCCGCCGTAAAATGCGATCACCGTTCCGCCCATCATCACGTAATGGAAGTGCGCTACGACAAAGTAGGTATCGGTCAAGTGAACGTCTACGGATAAAGCGCCCAGGAAAATTCCGGTTAAGCCGCCGATGGTGAACAGGAAAAGAAACGCCAGCGCATACAGCATCGGTGTTTCCAATGTGATGGAACCTTTGTACATCGTCGCCGTCCAGTTGAAGACTTTGATACCGGACGGAATTGCCACCAGGAAGGTCAGGAAGGAGAAAACCATCGAAGCGAATACCGATTGACCGCTCACAAACATGTGGTGTCCCCACACGAGGAAGCCAATGATCGCAATGGCCACCGATGACATGGCAATCGCTTTGTAACCGAAGATCGCTTTCTTTGAAAACGTCGGAATGATTTCGCTGATGATTGCCATTCCGGGCAGAATCATGATGTACACGGCAGGATGCGAATAGAACCAGAAGAAATGCTGGAACAACACCGCATCGCCCCCTTTGGCCGGATCGAAAATGCCAATGCCCCACACGCGCTCCGCAATCAACATTAACAAGGTGATCGCCAGCACGGGAGTCGCCAACACCTGAATCAAAGCGGTCGCATAAATGCCCCAGCAGAACAGCGGCATCCGACTCCAGGTCATCCCCGGTGCGCGTAGCTTATGCGTCGTGGCGATGAAGTTCAGTCCCGTTAGAATAGAGGAAAAGCCCAGCACAAATGCGCCAAACACCATCCAGACCACGCTGCCAGAAGTGCCTGAACTGTATGGTGTATAAAATGTCCAGCCGGTATCAACGCCGCCGCCCACAATCGCGCCCACAGCAATGATTGCGCCAGCAACATAGATGTAATAGCTAAAAATGTTGAGGCGTGGGAAAGCGACGTCTTTTGTTCCTAACAACAGCGGCAACATAAAATTGCCGAGCGAGGCCGGAATCGCGGGAATGATGAATAAAAACACCATGATCGCGCCGTGCAACGTAAATACGACGTTATACTGTTGCGCCGTCATGATGGTCTTGCCGGGCGCGAGCAACTCAAAGCGAACGAGCAATGCCATCAAGCCGCCCAGCGCAAACATGATCAGCACCGAGACCAGGTACATCAACCCGATGCGCTTGTGGTCAAGGGTATAAACCCAGGACATGATGCCCTTGCCACCTTCTTCGTAAAAACTTTTATGCTCTCCGTGTCCGTGATTATTATCTGCCATATAAAACTCCTGTTGTGGACAACGACGTTATTTCAAACTCTTGATATACTCCGTCAAGGCATTTAGCTCTGTCTGCTTTATGATACCTTGAAAACTTGGCATCACAGGAGCATAGCCCTCTGCAATTTTTGCCTGGGGATTCAAAATGGATTCCCTAATATATTCTTCATCCACATTTACACTTGTTCCTGTCGTTAATGGTTGTGGATTGCCATAGATGCCTTTAAAAGACGGTCCCGCCAGCTTTGATCCATCTACTGAATGACAAGTATTACAACCTTTTGCTGAATAGAGGTCTTTCCCCCATTCTACAGGCGGTTTGCCATCTGGCGGCTCAGGGCCTTTTACTCGCCACTCTTCATACTTGTCTTTGGGTTGCACAATAACCTTCGCCAACATCCCCGAATGTCCGTCTCCACAATATTCCGTACAGAACACTTGATGGGTGCCAACGCCAATCGGCTCAAACCAAAGTGAGGTATACCGCCCTGGCGGCAAATCCGCCTTCACGCGAAAATCCGGGATGAAGAAGCTATGAATCACATCTTCGCTTGTCATGATCAGTTTGATCTTCTTCCCTTCGGGCAGATGCAACTCATTCAATTCTTTGGTGCCATCCCGATGCTCAAAGCGCCAGCCCCATTTATAACCGGTGACATAAATATCTTCGGTATCTGCAGGCGCGACACCCAAAGCCATAAAATCCCAGAAGCCCCAGACGGCAATCACAAAGCACAAAATCAGGGGAATAATACTCCACGTCAATTCCAGCCCGAGATGATGTGTGATGCGTGGCGTTGGCTTATGCTCTTCGCCTTTTTTCAAGCGATATTTATAAACGAACCACGCTCCTGGCCCCATCACCAGAATAAACAGCACAATACTCAGCCAGAAAATGAAGCCGTAGAGAAGGTCTACATTAACGGCATTATGGGAATCTGCTGGGGGCATGAAAGGTGCCCATTGCAAAAGGATATTCATAAGGATTGCTCTTTAATAGTCGGCTCCACCGAAACGGCTTCTTCTTCCCACACATTCCGATTTCCGCCTCCCTTGAACTCACGCCGCCAGAAAAGAAACAGCATAAATCCGAGGATTAGCATTATCAACACGCCACCTGCTTTCATCGTATTGGTAGCGGCCATGGTATAAGAACGAGAATTGGGATCGTATTTGTAGCAGTAGAGCATGAAGCGATCACTGATCGTGCCGATCTTGCCTTCTGAAGCTTCGGCGAGCGCGAGTCGCATGTCACGCTGTGAGTAATCAATGCCCGGCAAATACCGCGACATCTTGCCTTCCGGCGTCAGGATCATCGTGACCGATGGATGTGCAAACTGCTTGGTTTCGTCATCCCACCTAAATCGGAACCCGACCTGATCGGCCAATTTTTTCGCATTGCCGTCTTTGTCAACCAATACGTGCCAACCCTTGTCCGTGCCAGGTCGGGCGTAATCCTGCATAATCGAAGCCTTTTTAGCCGCCGCCAGCGCTGCCGTTTCTTTGGGATCGAAGCTGATAGTCACCACTTCGATTTCCTGTCCCGGCGCGTATGGCACTTGTTTGAGCGAGCCAACCACGCCTTGCAACACCATTCCGCAAAGCATCGGGCAGGAGTAATACACCAGATTCAAAACCACCGGGCGACCTTTGCCAAAGTAATCTTTGAGCGCCACTGTCTGTCCGGCTTCGTCAATAAACGTCAGATTCGGATCAACCTGCGTATTGAGCTTTTCGTCCAACCCAACATTCTGAATTTCGGGTGGTCGCTCTTCTGGTCGTGTCGGCATCTGTTGCGCGGTGGTGGCCAAGACGCCACTGAAAATTAGCCAGGCAATCACGACAGCGCGGAGCGCCTGCCCCCGCACAGCTTCAAGACGAGCGAATTGTGTACAACGTGTAAGCATCTACTTCTTTTGCCCAGCGGCTGCCGGTTTTGCCGACGCTGGGGCCGGAGGCGGCGCTATGGCGGGCTTCACTTCAGAGTTGGCAGCCGCCGCAGCTACCGGAGCAGCTTCAGTTTTGGGCGACGCAGCCTTGGCCTCTTCCGCCAGCAACTGGATGGCGCGCTCAACCGGAATCCGCACAACGCCTTTATCTTGATCAAGGTACTGATAGCTATTCAACTTGGTCTCTTCGGCCTTCCTTATGACTTGTAAATCCGTGTAGGTTGCCTGATCAATCTTTCGATTATGCTCATTGTCACGTGCGACAATAAACATCCAGGAAAGAAAAGCGCAAACTGCGACGACGAAGATACAAGAGGTTATCAACAAGAAAGCAATCAGGGGATTCTTCGGTTCCTGATCCTCAAAATCAAAAAATTCATCAGACATCTTAGTCCCTACCTAATGCAAGATTGTGTCTAAAGTTTCCGTCAATAGTAACGTTCGCCCTTACGCGTTCTCGAATTCTAAAGACTCGGCCAGGAACGGGTCTTGCACCGGCACCAGGCTGTGCTTGCTCAAACGCGTCAGGAAGAAAAAGCCACAAGTTCCGCCGATGGCCGCCCACGTAGCGATGTTCATCCAAAGTTGTCCCCAGGCCACACCAGCGGGGTTGCGCACCGGCATTACGATCCAAAAATGATCTACGGCATGAATAAACAGCATCCATGCCGCCATCACTGGCAAAATCATCGGATGCCGCTTGGAGCCACGCGCCAGCAGGATCACGAACGGGCCAATGAAATGACCGATAGCAAGTAATAAGCTCACACCTAACCAACTTCCGACTTTGCGATTAACGAAGAAAATGGTTTCCTCCGGCAGATTCGCGTACCAAATCAGGAAATATTGGCTAAATGCAACGTAGGCCCAGAACACATTGAAAGCAAACATCAGCTTGCCCAGATCATGATAATGTTCCGCCGAAATCGCTTCCCCCAACATGCCGTTTGACCGCAGCCACACACAGATCAAAATCAGCAGTGCAATAAAGGAAACGCCGCCACCTGCAAAGAAATATACGCCCCACATTGTCGAATACCAATGCGGTTGCAACGACATCAGCCAGTCAATCGCCGCAAACGATGCACTGATAATCAGCACCGGAATGCCTGGCGCACTCCACCACGCCGCCCGCTTGGTTTCCTGTGGGTCGCCGTTGGTATCTTGCCTGACCGAGTGGCTGTAAAGCTTCCAACTCAAGAAGCACCAAAGGGCGAGAAAGATCACGGCGCGAATGACGAAGAAGGTCACATTCAAATAGCCGCTCTTGCCCTTCAATAACTCATCGTTGGCGACGACTTCCGTATGTGTCCATTCGTAGAGCGAGTGCAATCCAAACAAGATCGGCACAAAGAGTGGTGCCAACACCCAAAAATGCGTCATCACGTTTTCCGCCAACCGCCGCACGACAACGCTCCATTCGGCCTGCGTCTGGCGCTGGATCATCACAAAGAATGCCGCGCCAAGCGACAAGCTGACCCAGTACACATAGCTGAACAAATATGCCGAGAAAAACTGATCGTGATTGGAAAAATACGCAATGATCGTGCCCACCCAACCCAGGACAGCCACGCCCAGCAGAATAGGTTTCACCCGATTAACGACTTCGCTTTTGACCTGAAATGAACCGTATGTGTTAGCCACAATGTCCTCACTCTATAAAATTACTTTTTCGCTGGTGCTACGGCGTTGGCAGGTGATGCTGCCGGAGCGGTTGCAGGTGATGCCCCAGCCACAGGAGACGCGGCAGGTGCGGCAATAACAGGCGTAGCAGAGGGGTCTGGCGCTTGAATGTTGGTTCCTGTCGGCACATCTTTAAGATTCGCATTCTGGCTGCGCTGCAAGGCACGCACGTAAGCCACAATCGCCCACCGATCATTGACCGGCACATTGAAGCCAAGGGGTTGCATGGTGCGAATGCCGTGCGTAATCACATCGAAGATATGACCATCCGCCACTTCACGCAGGCGGACTTCCTGCAAGTTTGCCGGATTCAATACGCCAAAAGACCGCGCCTTGACCATCCCATTGCCGTCCCCCAAACGCCCATGACACGGCACGCAATTGATAATGAATCGCTCCTGCCCACGCCGCAGCAACGCTTCGGTGAGAGCGAAGGGATTGCTTTTGAGGAGCGTGCCGCTGGCATCTTTCCCCGTTGCCAGCGCGTCATCCTCATTCAGGTGCCCCCTGGCAATCGTACCCGGAAGAGCCGGACGATTGGAGCGTCCGTCCGCAAAAAATGTACTGGCGGATTGCGCTTTGTATTTGGGCTGATTATCCATGTCAGGATGGACTTGGAGCGGCGTGGTATTACCCGCAGGCCGCAATCCGCAACCCGTGAGCGCGCCCGCCAAAACCAACAAGATGAAAATGCGACGTGTCATTATTTTTCTCAGCTATTAGCTGTTAGCTGTTAGCTGTTAGCCCGTTTAGCTAAAGGCCAATCGCTGACAGCTAACGGCTTGATTCAGGCTTCGACCAATTGAACTTCTTCCGCGCCCTGCAGTGACTGCAAAAACTCCTGGGTTTTCGTCGCATCAAACTGCGGGTCTTTGGCTTCAATTGAAACCAGGAAGCGATCATCTGTGATGCGCTTGGAAATCTCAGCGTTAAAAATCGGGTGATACAATTCCGGCAATCCGTTGAAGGCCCCAAGCATCCCGAAGACCGCGCCGAACGCCGTCAGCAACACCGTGGCCTCAAACAAAATTGGGGTGGCAAATTCCAACGCGAAGAAGGGCTTGCCACCGATCACCAGTTTGTAATCCACTGCCCCTGTCCACCATTGCAGCAACAGTCCCAGCGCAAATCCGGTAATGGTGCAACAAAGGATCAGATAGGGCAGCTTTGATCGCTTCATCCCCATCGCCTGATCCAAATGATGCACTGGAAAGGGCGTGTGGCAATCGAATTTACTGTACCCTGCGAGGCGAACTTTCCGCGCCGCTTCGAGAATTTCCGTGTCGCTTTTGAAAGCGGCAATCGCGCCGTAAATTTTGTTTTCTGCCATAAGCTTTTTATGTAGAGCAAACTTTCCAGTTTGCTCGTGTTTCATAATTGCGCAAACTCTCAAGGCATAAGCAAACTGGAAAGTTTGCGCTACAACATTCAATGTTTCGCGTGTCCGTGCGCTTTGTGTTGCTGACTGGCCAGCACGCCTTTCACTTCTGCCAGAGCAATTACAGGCACAAACCGAATGAACAACAGAAACAAAGTCATAAACAAGCCGAACGTTCCGGCAAAGGTCAATATATCAACCGGCGTGGGGCGAAAATAGCCCCAACTGGACGGAATAAAATCACGGTGTAAGGACGTGGCAATAATCACAAACCGCTCGAACCACATGCCAATGTTGATAACAAACGAAAGGAAAAACATGAACGGAATGCTGGTGCGCAGTTTCTTGAACCAGAAGCATTGTGGTGAAACCACGTTACAGGTAAACATCGTCCAGTAGGCCCAGGCATACGGCCCAAAAGCGCGGTTATAGAAGGTGAACTTTTCATACATGTTGCCGCTGTACCACGCCATAAAAAATTCCATGGTGTAGGCGTAACCGACAATACTGCCCGTGACGAGCATGATTTTGTTCATCACTTCCAGATGATACATTGTGATGAGGTGCTGCAAGTTCAGCGCCCAACGCGCCACGATCATCAGCGTCATCACCATTGCAAAGCCTGAAAACACCGCACCGGCGACGAAGTACGGGGGAAAATCGTCGTGTGCCAACCGGGCAACTTCGACACCGCGAAGTCAAAGCTCACGATGGAGTGAACCGAAAGCACCAGCGGCGTCGAAACGCCCGCCAGAATCAAATAGGCGACTTCGTAATGCTGCCAGTGACGATTCGAGCCGCGCCAGCCAAGGCTAAAAATGCCGTAAATCAGTTGCCGCACCCGCGTCGTCGCCCGATCCCGCAAGGTGGCCAGATCAGGAATTAAGCCCACATACCAGAACAATAACGAGACGGTTCCATACGTCGAGACCGCGAATACGTCCCATTCCAGCGGGCTGCGGAAGTTCGGCCACATGCCTTGATTGTACGGCAGTGGAAACAACCAATATGCAAACCAGATGCGCCCGACGTGGAAGCCCGGATAGATCGCGGCGCAAGCCACCGCAAAGAGCGTCATAGCCTCTGCCGCGCGGTTGATTGAAGTCCGCCATTTTTGCCGGAACAGGAACAGAATCGCGGAAATCAGCGTCCCGGCGTGTCCGATACCAATCCAGAACACAAAGTTCGTGATATCCCATGCCCAACCAACCGGCTGATTATTGCCCCAAACCCCCACGCCCGTGAAAACCAAATAACCGAGCATGCCGCCGAGCATCGCCGTACCAAGGAAAGAGATCGCAAAGGCAATATACCAATTGCGCGGTGTTTTGCCTTCGACCACCGTACTGACGGCTTCCGTCAACGTGGCGTAATTCTGCTCGCCTTCAATCAGCAGTGGTTTTGCCAGTGGATTCTCTTTGGGAATTTTGAATTCGTTCGCTACTGCTTGCATTCTTTTGCAGCTCCTTACTAGCTGTTAGCTGTTAGCTAGCTGTTAGCCTATGCCTCTGAACAAGAGCTAACGGCTAATAGCTGTTTTAAGCTTCCAATTCCTTATTTGTGTTCCGTAACTTCGCCAAATAAGTCGTGCGTGGATTGATGTTGAGTTCAACCAGTAATTGATAGTTGCGCGCCTGCTTTCTGAGCTTTGAGACGTGGCTCTCTGGATCATTGATATTGCCGAATACGATGGCATCCGCCGGGCAAACCTGCGCGCAAGCTGGGGTGATTTCGCCGTCGCGGATCGCGCGATGCCCTTCCACCTTAGCTTGATGCTTCGCTGCCGAAATCCTTTGCGTGCAGTAGGTGCATTTTTCCATCACTCCGCGCATCCGCACCGTGACCTCAGGATTCTGCTGCATCTTCTCGGTTTCACTGATGTCTTTATGCCAGTTCAGGTAATTGAAGCGGCGCACTTTGAACGGGCAGTTGTTGGAGCAATACCGTGTGCCGACGCAACGATTGTAGGCCATTGTATTCAGGCCCTCTTCGTTGTGAACTGTGGCCGCAACAGGGCAAACTTCTTCGCACGGCGCGTGTTCGCATTGCTGGCAGGTCATCGGCTGTTGGACAGCTTGCATGTAATCTTCATTGTAAACCGATGGCTTAGCGCCACCGACAGCAAATTCAATGGGCGGGATATTGGTAAAGTACCGATCCATGCGAATCCAGTGCATTTCGCGTCCGCGCAACACATTATCTTTACCGACAATCGGAATGTTGTTTTCCGACTGGCAAGCCACAACGCAGGCATTGCAACCGACACAAGTATTGAGATCAATTGCCATGCCCCATTGATTTCCCTCTTTGAAGTCATAGGGATGCTCAAAGATGCTGAAGATGTGCTGTTTTGCATCCGGCTCTTTGGCAAACTCTGGCTTCTTGATGAAATCGTCCAGCGTGGCTTCACGCACGAGCGGGCGACCTTCCATGCTCCAGTGATCTTGTGTCACGGCGATCTTGTGCGCCTCTCCCGTCTTCGCAACGTCCACGCCCAAGGCAAAATCCATTGCCTCAGAGGTGCGCAGCAAATAGGTATTTCCGCCAATTGTATTGCCAAAGCTATTTGTATCTATCACCTTGCCAAAGGTCTGATCAAAACCTCTCCCAATCCGTCCTGATTCCGTTCGCCCATAGCCCAGGGCAACCGTAATGGAATCTTTCGCGTGTCCCGGCAAAATCCAAACTGGCAGCAGCAAGTCACGCCCCTTGAAAGTAAGCTTGATGATGTCTTCGTTCTTTAAGCCTTTCGCTTCCGCTGTATCGTTGCTCATCAACGCCGCGTTGTCCCATACCAACTTCGTCATCGGATCAGGAACTTCCTGTAACCAGCCGTTGTTGGCGAAGCGCCCATCGTACATGCTTGTATCCTGCACGAAGTTGATTTCCAGCCCATTGCCTGCAACCTGTGCAGCGTCGAAAGCCGTACCAATCGCACCCGCATTGGCCGTCGGCGTCGCAGCGGCAAACGCCGTATTCGCAATCACGCCATCGTGAACCGCTTTATTCCAAGCCTTTTCACTGCCGAGTGATTTCAGCCACAGCGTTTTGACAATGTCATAGCCGCTTTGTTGCGGGTACCCCGAAATAGCAGCTAGCACTTCCACGGCGCTCTTGCCATTGTGCAGCGGCGCGATCAACGGCTGCTGAATGCTCGCGGTGCCATCATACGCGCGACCATCGCCCCAGCTTTCCAGGTAATGCGCTTCGTTGACGTGCCAATCGCACTCAATGGAAGTCTCGTCTTGGTATACACCAACATGGATTTTGTTTTTGACTTGTTTCAGCGCGTCGCGGAATTTCAAATCGGCAGGCGCGTTGTAAACCGGGTTGCCGCCCAGCACGAGTAATGTATTGACTTTGCCGCCTACCGCATCCGCCACCAAAGCCTTGAGCGAATCCAAGCCGGACTCAAACTTTTCGTCAAAGGCGCGCGTGTATTTCACGGTGTCACCCGCTACCGAAGCATTGATAAGATGCGCCAGTGCGTGAACGTGCGCAGGCTGACGCGACCCAACGACGACCACCGCTTTGCCTTTGTTGGCGGTCAAATCTTTCGCTACCGCAGTCGCCCATTTCGTGGCTAACGCATTACCGTTGACGGCTACCGCGTGCTTATCCAGCCCCGTTGCAGTGATCCCTAATTGCTTCGCTAAGGCAGCCAGAAAGCCACCAATTTTGCTGCTTTGCAAACGCAGGCGATGATCAGCCATCGCGCCTGTTACACTGAAATTACTTTCGACTGCATACAAGCGATTCATCTTACCGCTGTCGGCAGCGTGCGCAGTTTCAGGCGTAGCAGCGGGTTTAGCTGCTTCACCCTTGGCGACTTCTGGCTTCGCGGTCTCAGTTTTATTTTCTGCAGGCTTGGCTTCGACCTTGTGTTCAGCTTCGGCTTTTTGTTCGCCATGTGCAGCGGCTGCACCGTGTCCGGCTCCGCTGGCCTCGACACCGCTTTCGGTACGACGCTTCTTGGAAAAAGCTTTGATGTTGGCGGTACAACCTAAGTCACTGCCCAGAAAATCAGCATCCAGGGCGAGCACAACATCGGCGCGGTCAAACGCATAGTGCGCGTGAACCGGTTGCCCAAAAGCCAGGTTCGCGCCAGCTAGCGCATTGTCCTGTGAAAGCGCGTCGTATGTATGCCACTTTGCTTGTGGGAAAGTCGTGGCAATGTGATTGCGCAGCTCGCGGAGCGCGGGCGAGGAGTTGGCTTCTGCTAAAATGCGGAAGCCATCGCCCTGCTTGCCCTTGAGTTCAGCAAACAGCGGCGTGGCAGCTTTGACGAAATCATCCCAACTCTTGTTCTCTTTGCCTTGCTTTACTGACTTCGAGCGATCCGGGTCATATAAATCAAGAATGGAAGCTTGTGCATATCCGCTGGTCGCACCGAGGCTCGCGGGATGATTCGGATTGCCTTCGATTTTGGTCGGACGCCCATCGTTCGAGCGCACGAGCAAGCCTTGCGCCTGGCCGCCAAAGTTAAAGATCGTAGCATAGTGTTCTGGTACGCCGGGCATCAACGGTTCGATAACTTTCCCACCTGCCGGAATGATTTTTTCAATCGGGCGACGGCACGCGGTCAAACCCGCCATGCCAATGCCTGCCGCCGCTAAAATTAAAAACTTCCGGCGGTCAACTTCATTAGTAAGCTCTGACGCGCCTTCAGGAAATTCACGTTCGACAAACTTACGATACTCAGGCGCACCAGACAACTCGTCAAGGCTGCGCCAATACTGTTTTTGTTGTTCTTTCATCGGTGACACCCTGCACAATTTTCTACCGGCGGATGGATTTTGTTTTCGTTCTTAATCTTCATGCCAATTTCCTGCTGCGTGGTTCCAGCCGGAGGCACCCAATCAAGCTTGGTCACAAATTCTTTGGGACGTAGCGCATTTTCCGGCGCTCGGTGGCATTCCAGACACCAAGCCATCCCAAGCGGCTTTTGTTGTTGCACCACTTCCATTTGATCCACGCGTCCGTGGCAACTGACACAACTCACACCGCCAGTGACGTGAACTTTGTGCGAGAAATAAACGAAGTCAGGTAGCTTATGTACCTTCGTCCACTGCACTGGCTTGTTCGGATCGGCAACCGCCTGGCGAATCGGTGCTAGCTTATCGCTGTCTTTCTTAATCGCCGTGTGACAAATCATGCAAGTATTGGCCGGTGGAATCGCGGCGAAGTCAGCCTTGTCCACCGTCGAGTGACAGAACCGGCAATCCATCCCCATTTCACCCGCATGCAGCCTATGGCTATAGGGTACGGGTTGCGTGGGCTGATAGCCCACATCAACGGTTTCCGGCATCGTCAGAAATTTACCAACCACGGCGATGGTTCCGGCAGTAAGCGCGGCACCAACCAGACTCAGCCTAATGGCGGTGTTAATCCACTTGGGAAAGATGAGTTTTGTAGCCTTCATAGATTCTGCCCCGTTGATCTAACGGATAGCGAGTTATTTCACAATATCTGACGTGGACGGCTCTCTCACACAATCTCTATGGCCTGTCCTTTTAACCACTAAATGAGGTCAGGAAAACTTCTGCAATAATGTGATCGAATGACCAGTCAATGTGCATATCCGAGAGACTATTTGGCAGGAGCACTCTCGGAAGCGCGTAAGCTTACATGCCAGCCCACCAAATCTGCAAGCCTTTAGCAAGACTTACACTATAAATTCGCATTTTTTTTCCGTCAAGAAGGAAATACTGTAAAACAGTAAAATTTACTGTTTTACAAAAATAATGGCTATCGCTGGCGGAGAAGTAAGCTATGCTTCTTCCATAGTGCAAAGGAGGGGATATTCGTATTCGCTGGCTAAGGCTTCCACTTTGGAAATCTTGGATTCGGCCACCTCGTAGGTGTAGACGCCTGCAATCCCAATGCCTTGGTGATGGACATTCCACATAATTCGATATGCATCTTCCGGCGGGTGGTGAAAGATAGATTGCAAAACGAAGATGACAAAGTCCATCGTCGTATAGTCGTCATTGTGCAGTAACACTTTATACAACGGAGGCTTGGTTACCTCTTGTTCGCTTTCCGTAATAACGGAATTCTCTAAATCATCTTCCCATTCAGGCATCGTCCTAACCCTCTGACTAGGCTTTGTTGGCGTGCACCCATTCACGGAATTGATTAGCCATTACAACTACTCCTTCTGCCTCGCCGATTTGCAAAAAATTCAGCAATACATCGGGAGTCAAAAGAGGGAATAAACGGCTGTGGCGGGCTTCAAAATAGGTTTCATCAACCAACTCATAGAAGATAATTTCTTTACCATTATGTCGCCAAAGTTCAGCCACTTCGAGCGCGGCGTAAATCGGAAATTTATTAGTTGAGCGATTGGTTATATCAACTTCAATTGCCAAATCGGGAGGCGGATCAACCGCTAAATCAAGGCGCTTTTTGCCAGAGATTTGCTGGTAATTTTTGAAGTAATAGCAATCGTCCGGGTCTGTTCCTTTGGATTTTTTTTTCTTCCTCAGGGTGGTTGAGCGACGGCTGAGATAATTCAGATTTAGCTCTTGCGCCAGAACAAAAATGATGAGCGGAATAAAACTCACGATCCCCTCGTGTTCGGCTGAAACCGTCATAATATCCAACCTCCCATTGTCATAAGTCAGACGAACGCGAGGTTGTTCATCAAATTCATTCAATAAAGCTTCGTACTCTTCCCAACTAATGTTGTAAAGCGTGACAACCGCCTCCGGCGGAATTATCTCAAAAAGGGTTTGGTAATCGGTTTCGGTGGTAATCATACTTCTTACTCCTGATGAACTTTCAGCATGCTACCACAACTTTATGGCTTTGCCGCTTTGGATTGTTCTGGCTTCGGGTCTTGCTCAGCAGGCTCTTTTTCCTTTGGCAACAAGGCCTTGAATTCCGGTAGCGCCACTAACGGGTTGAGATCAGGTTCTTCTGCCAGGTCATAGGCATATTCTTTGTCCAATTCAACCACTTTTTTGAGGGCTGCAAGCGCCTCACGTTTGCGCCCCAGTTGCGTCAGAGCGCAAGCGCGTTCGTAATGAGCGAGGGCATTTTCTCGATCTTTTTTAATGGCTTGATCGGCGGCAACTAATGCTTGCGCAAATCGTTTCGTCTCTCGATAAATCGCGGCGATGGTGATTTGATCTCCGGCGTCAGGATTCAGCGCAATGACTTTTTGCAAGGTCTTAATCGCGGCATCGTATTTTTTTTGCGTTCGTTGTGTTTCGGATAAAGCGCGCAGCCCTTCCACGCTTGCCGCCAATTCTTTTGGGAAGCTCAACAAGAACTCTTCAAAACGCTGTGCCATCTCTGGGCTGGTTTCTTCCTCGTAATCGTGCATTACCTGCGTGTCAATCGCCTCAAAAATGGCATTGGCATCAGAGGTCTGTTTGAGCGCGTCGGTAAAAGCAGTCTTGGCCTTGTCCACCTGCGAATGGCGCAGATGAAAGACGATGAAATCGGCATGGCGATGAATGTTTTTACGGTCACGCGCGATGGTCTCTCGGTGCGCAGTCTCCGCCTCATCCAACTGCTTCAATTCATCATACAGGAAGGCCATTTGCTCCCAAGGACGTGGATCAAGCGGCATCAATTTCGCGTAGCGTTGATATGCCAGGATGGCTTTTTCCCGCATCTCCTCATCAAAAGAATTCGCCAGAGCAAAATGCGCGGGCGCGTACTCCGGCCAGCGTGTCGTGATTTGTTCCAACAAAAGCTGTGCTTCGTCAGGTCGCTTTGGCTGCGGTTCCGTCGGCTTATTTTCGGGTTGCAGTTTGTTCGCTTCGACGGGTGGCACCCTTTCTTTCAGCACTTCGCTCGTTCGTTTGGCGCGCAGGACATTCGATTTGAGCAGCAACAGCGGCGCGCTTTCGCCTTTGGCTGCGATTAATTGTGCGAGTTGTTGCAGCGCGCGGTCGTGATTGGTGGCATTGCGAATTTGCGTAATATTCAATGCCGGATTGAGAACGGCTTGTAAAGGATCGCCGAAAGACTGCTCGCCGTCGTCCGCATCTTCGATTTCAGTGATGTACCAAACTCCATTGCGCGCGGCCAGCGAGAAGCGATAAAGGCCTTGCCCGAACACCGTTAGAAATGTCGCCTGATTATTTTTGATTTCGCTCGTCAGAATATTCGGATGGCTATTAGATTGAAACGCCCAAGCATCCGCAACCCCTGCGACTGCACGATCAAAGGCGCTAATGACCGTGGCGCGTTGCTTCTCATCCAGTTTGGCAAATGCGCCTGTGCCGAGCGCATGCGCTGCTGTCAATTCAAAATCAAACGCCAGCGCCCGCGTGTCTTCCGCTTCTTCGGACGCGAACTCTTTAACCAGGCGTACCGGATCGCGTTGATATTCCGCCACCATCGAGTGGGCTTCCAGCACTTCAAAATTCACCTGATTCAGTTGCGCGTAGCTGATGAAGCCATCGCCTTCAAAGCGCAAATGCGTCGCGTCAACGTACTCCTTCAAGCCCCACGTCGGATCCACTTCGACCCATTTGCCGAGGTAAATCTCCACCCAGGCGTGCGCGCCAAACGAGCCGCCGCTGTAGGCCGCGCCGCTGACAACACGTGCGGGCAAACCGGACGCACGCGCCAACGCAACATAAAATTCCGCGTGCTCCAGGCAATCGGCCTCGCGTGAAGCAAGCGTCTCGACCGTCGTGCTGGAAACACGTTTCCATTTCAAATTGTCGTACGTCCATTGCCCGATTTTATCGGCCACGCGGCGACCATCCTTTTCCTTTCCGGCGATTTCCTGGGCCAGCTTGATCACCTCCGGCGAATCCGAGTTGATCCGTGCTGTCGCTTTCAAATAAGGCGCAAGCTCCGCTCCGGTAACAGGCAATTTAATCGTTAAGTTGTCCGGGATGCGACGTTGATTGGACGTGAAAATCAGCGTCTTGTCGGTTGCGTTCGGCTCCACAGTTTGCCACGCAAATTTGCTCAGGTCTTCACGCACGCGGGCGATGACCCCCGGTTGTTGGGCCGAAACTTTCAGCTTCAACGCTTCGACGCGCGTAGGCTTCAGGATGTTCACGCCCTTCGGTGCGATCAAGGCATTTTCCAGGTCAAATTCTTTGCGGTTCATCGCGCCGACGCTATAGCGTCCTGCGCGGTCGAATGAAATTCCAAGCTGCCCTTCCAGCGTCTTGTCCTCCGCGAAAGCGAACAACAACCGATAGCTGTGAAAAGCGTGCGCCCACGCGCTCATTTGATCCAGGAATTCATTCGGCTCCGCGTTCTTGCCCTCTTTGCTAAACGCTGTGCGCAACTCGGCAAATACGGCATCCACGCTGAGCGTAGAAAAGAGCGCCAGCCGTTCGGGCGCAAGCTGGGCGGGATTAGAGAAGTCGCGTGCTGTGGCAAATTTTTCCTTGCCCTCCAACAGCTTCAGCGTTTCCAGGCTGTCAGCTAGAACGAAATAATTGTCGGTGATTGTGATGTGAAATGCGTCTTCGTCATCCTCCAATTTGAAGACAGGCGAATTTAATAGCGAAGCGTTCGGCACGCGTTTGAACGCCAAGGAAGCCAAGCCGGAGCGCGCGACTTTAGCCAAGGTATCGTTTTTGAGTTTCAAGGCGACGACCATTGCGGGCAGCTTGGCATTATTCTTGAAGAGGTTGGCAACACTCACCAGCGCAACTGAGATTTCGCCTTGTAAATGAGGCGTCAAAAGGTTCTGTAAGCCGGAAAAAGTCTGAACGAATTTTGTATTTTTCTCTTCGGCTTCCTTGCCCGCTGCTTTTTTGGCTTTCGTCAACTCGGCATCCCATTTCTTGCTGTACTCAACAAACTTTTCCGGGTCAATCATCGTCGCGGCATACAGCAACGTTTGTTTCGGCAAGAGATCACGCGGCGCACCTAACTCAGCCGCCTTGAACGGACGCAAGGTTTTGACCAAATCGTTCTCGCCCACAGCCAGATGAAAGACGGAATCAAAATCGTTTGGCGATAAGCGAACCGCTCCAGTTTCCACGCCCAGAGCATTTGTAAAAGCATCCAGCACAACCGTGTCAAAAGGGTCTTTCTCGCTTTTTTCTTTTGCGTCTTTGCTGATCTCTCCCAGGAAGTTCTTGACCAGTGCATCTAATTGGCTAAAGAAAATGACCTCGCCTTTTTCAGCCTTAATGCGCGCGTAGGCTTTGTGGCTGGCAATCGTCGGCTTGTCTGACTTGAGGATTTCAAGCAATGCCTCGCGCGACGGCGCTAATACCGCCGTGTCGCCGAGGTAGGCAAGATAAATGTGTTCCTGCTCAGTGGCATCAATTCCGATATACCCCAATTTCTCAAACACGGTGACGGACAATTCGCCGATCTTTTCCTGGCGCGTATAAACCGCGTCTCCTAATGCTAATGGCGTCTCGCGCCCGGCTCGTGATTTACTGGTGCTAGTCACAGTACCAGCGAGATCGCTAATCGCAGTGATGGCATAAAACATCACCGGCATTAAGGCAGGCGTGATGGAAGCGAAACGCGCTCCGGCAGAAACCGCAGGCACAAAAGAAGCAAAGCTGCCGAAGTCTGTTTGGTACATCGTCAGCGCCCGCTCAAACCGTGCGCGGTCCGTCACACGTAGCGCCACTGCGCTATGGCCCATGGCGCTGAAGCCGTCTTTGCTATTTGCATCCGGCCACGCCGCGAGCGAAATCGGCGCTTGCAGATCAATGCCGAGCGTCTGGCTGGCGCTGCCGGTGACGCTCACATTCATTTTGTTGGCCAACTGGGCTTTGATCGAATTCAGTAGCAAGGCAAAGGTCATCTGATCGCGCACCGTGCCCATTTGAATGCCTGACAGCGCGGCGTCAAGCTGATTCATCGTTTGCTCAAAATTCGGCGCGGTCAGGTAAAGCGTGGCATTGCTGGGAAACAGCGTTTCGCCCGTCAACGGAGTATTCTTCAATTTTGCCAAGTCGAGATGAGGAAAAGTAGACGCAACAGGCGGAGCTTTCAGCGTCGCATTCGCCCATTGCTTGAGGCGGTCGACTTTGCTGGCTTCATCCAAAATCGCGCGGCGGGCGGCTTCATCTTTGGCCCCGGCCCAGCGGTCGCGCAGCTTGATCTTTGTCAAGGCATCTTCCAGTTCGGTGATGAGACTCCAAAGTTTCGTCAACTCGTCTTGTACTTTAAAAATAGTCGGCGGCGTTGACGCGGGCGAGGAGTGGTTCAGATAGCCAGAATTGACTGTAATGCCCGTCGGCACACCGCCAGGAATTCCCATCATCGGTGGTTTCCCAACATTTCTTTTCGTTCCTGCTGTCTTCGGCAGAGCTAGTGGCGGCGGCGGCGGAAGAGAAGAGGAAGCCGCGGCGCGTATTGTCATCACCCCTTTCGACGACAGCAATTTGTCATAGCGCGCGCTCAGCGATTTTCTTCGTTCATCCAATTGTGTTTCAAGCGCGGGCGTGGCCAATTCACCAAGCGCGTGAACCGCCCATAATTCCGCGTCAGTGCCAATCATCTTGAGCAAGTCCGGCACGTCTTCGAGGGGGCGGCGCAACCGGATTGCCTCCATTGTGGAGCCGATAAGTTGCACCTGATCAGTCGTGAATAGCTTGGTGTATGGCAGGCGCAAACCTTTCAGCGGAAACGCCACTGCCAATTGCATACCAGCCAGTTGCGGCGCGGCCTCGTTGCCCTTGAGTAATTCCTCCGCTAATTCGCGCGCGGCTTCGTCATTCAGCAAAGCCGCCACGCGCAACAACGCGCTATTGGCTTCAACCAGCTTCGGCAAATTGCTTTTGATGGCTGCCACTCCCGTTGCACCGCGTTCAGACAACGCTTGTGCGGCAGCTTGGCTGCAAAAAACATCCTTGTCTGTCAACGCCCAAACCAAGGCTTCATTGAAGCGGGAGGAGGAGGATTTGCCGAGGGCTGCGATGCTGGCCGCGCGCACATTCGGATCGTAATCCGTGAGCAGTTCCAGCGCGACTTCAGGCGCTTTTTCCGCCAAGGCCGTGATGCGTTGGCTAACGGCGGCAGTTGGTTCTTTAGCAGTACGGATGGCCTCGCTAAGTTTGGCAGCTTCCGCATCCTGATTGGATTTGATTCCGGCCACCAATTTGCTGCGCAATGTCTCGAACGCTTCATTCCAATGGCCTGTTGAATTAAACCGCACCGACATCATCATGCGCTTGAAGTATGGTTCCACCGTTTCGTGTTCTGCGAGCGGCAGAGTCAGAATAAAGCCGAAGCCGCGCGGCCCCACCTGCGTCACCCAATAAACCTGTCGCACGATGCCCGCCGCGCCTTCGATTTCGTAACTGATTTCTCGGCCTTCGACGCCGCCGATCAACACGCGGCGCACCACGACGCTATCTGCATTGAGCGGCTCCTTGCGCAGGTTTCGCAAAATCGCTGTCGTGTAGTTAGCGACGCCGTAGCCCTCCGCCAGTGGTTCGGTCACGATAAGCACGGTTTGCTCGCCAGCTTGTTTGCCAAATGAAATTGCAGCGCCTAGCCTTCCGCCTTCCTGCCAATCTGCCGGACGCCAGAGCGAAAAGCCCTGTTGTTTATCCACAAAGCGCGTGAAATCACCCGCAGGCAACGCGTAGTTTTCCCACTGCATCGTGCGCGTGTTGCGATCCGCATCTTTGGCTCGCGCGGCAAAAGAGAGAAGCGTGATGAAAAGGAAGAAGAAAAACCGTAGCTTATTCATTGAACCCCCAAAACAGTGAATCTGGCAATTATTTGGCTAAGAACCCAACACAAACCCGGGCGCAACCAGATGAGCGTAATCTACCTTGCTACACGAGACACAGCAACAATTATTTTTGGCAAAACGACTGTTTGTATTGCCTGCACATCCAGCTTTTCACTTGCATCACGCCGACGAAATGCTTAAGCTGCGGCATACTTGTTTATCGCTCAGCAGCAGTTAGCAAAAATCACGAGAGATGAAAATCAAGATTTGTTATCACGGAAATTGTTTTGATGGCGTTTCTTCCGCCGCCGTTTTTGGGCGCTTCTACCGCGAGAAAATTCACGCCGCCTGGGAGCAGGCGTTTCAGCCGATGATGCACCGCGCCGGAGCGTTGTTTGATGAGGATGCCTTTGACGGCGACGAGAATGCGATAGTGGATTTTAAGTACAGCGCATCAGAAAAATTGACCTGGTGGTTCGATCATCACAAAAGCGCGTTTCTGAGCGCAGCGGACGAAGCCCATTTCAAAGCCTATAGCGGCGGCAAGAAATTTCTGAATGCCGATTACAAGTCCTGCACTAAGTTCATTGCGGACACGGCGGCGGAACGGTTCGGCTTCGATCCGACACCGATGAGCGAGTTAATTCATTGGGCCAACGTGATTGACAGCGCGGGGTACAAAAACGCAGCGGAACCCGTTGAAATGGAGGCTCCGGCTTTCAAGCTTGCCTTAGTCATCGAAAGCGACCGGGATCCCGCCCTGGCGACGAAGATCATTCTTGACTTACAAGCCCGCACGATGTTGGAAGTCGCTTCATCATCTTACGTGCAGGAACGCATTGAGCCTTTGTATCAGCGCCACTTGCAAGCCATTGAAACCATCAAGCAGGAAGCTCGTATGCACGGCCCAGTCGTGTATTTCGATCTCACCGCGCACGGCAACATGGAAGGCTATAGCAAATTCATTCCGTACTACTTGCACCCGGAAGCAACGTACAGCATCGGCGTGAGTTTGTCACCGTTTCGCTCCAAGATTTCAGTAGGCTCAAATCCCTGGGCACCCCGCCCACGCACGCATGATCTGGCCCAGATTTGCGAACGCTACGGCGGTGGCGGTCACGCGGTGGTGGCGGCAATTTCGCTTGCCCCAGGAAGCATTGACGAAGCGCGCCGCATTGCTGAAGATATTGTGCAGGAATTACAAAATTAGCTGCTGAACTTATCGCCTCCGCCGTAATCAGCGATGCGTTACGGCGGAGGGCTTGGTGTGAATCCTTTTACGCGAAGGTGTTTGGAGAAACTGCCCCTCCTGATTATACTGTCCCCATCTTATCCAACTACGATTCTCCAGCGGCAAATTTGGTCGTAGAGCTAAGACGCACAAGCTATTTCTCATTGATGAGTAAGCCTGTGATCGTTTCGGTCTAGTACTGTCGCTGGCTGAGTCGAACATTTATTCAACTTCGTATCCGCCAATGTTCCAGCAGCGGGCCGGTCTTGCCAAAAACGGGATCGGTGAGTGGCAAGGCAAGGCGCGCAATGTTTTCATCTGTACGCGGACGTTCGCCGGATTTGCCGTAGTTCATATCCACGTTTTGTTGCGGCGGATAAGCGCCTACGACATGGAAGTCGCTGCTGGCACCGAGGTTTTTGTGCCCGACACCAGCGGGAATAATGATGACATCGCCTGTGTTGATCGTTTCCGTAAGGCCATCTTCACCACCCAACTGCACTTTGGCTGATCCACTGTAAACGAATAATACCTCGTGCGCAGTGCTGTGATAGTGATGATAGGTGAAGATGCCATTGCGCCAGTCATTGCCCCACTGATTCGCGCGCAGCAAGGCTTCGATGGCGGCTGCCGGATCGTCTTTGGGCAAATTCAAGGCACCTTGATAAAGCAACACTGGCAAGCGGCTGTTGGGAATCGTCACGGCGTCTTTGAATAAGCGAGTGATGACGCGCGGCTCTTTGGTTTTACTGGGCACACTGGCTTGTGGGTTCTTTTGCGTCGGCGTTTCAAAGACAGCGGCGGATGCGCTCAAAGCGCTGGTCATGAGAAAAGAGCGTCGGTTAATTTTCATAAGCGTACCTCACCTGAAAAACATTGGATCACGATGCAAGCCGAGTTTAGCATTTCGCCACACAGAGAGCGATGGAGATAAGCTAATGTGCGACCTGGAAAATATGAATAATGAGGTAAAGCATCCCACCATCCCGTTGGGCGCAAGGCGAAGAGGCTTTGTCATCCTTAATGCTAAATTTTTCTGAAAGAAATAACCGCGACCCTGTATCTAAAGGTAACGTGTGAAGCGAGTGAGTACTCTCGAGCAGGCAACATACGTGAGTGATTTCGTCACGGATGAAGAGTTAATCGAACTGGTCATGGCCGGACAGGGGAAAGTGTTTGCGCGCCTGTATGAGCGGTATCACCTGCGGGCGTATCGTCTGGCCTGGGGCATGACCGGGCAGCGTGAGGCGGCGGAAGATTTGACGCAGGAGATTTTCCTGCGCGCCTATCAAAAGCTTGAGCAGTTTCGCGGCGAGGCCATTTTTGCGACATGGTTTTATCGGCTGGCGGTGAATTGCTGCCTGCAATACCGGCATCGCGCGCGCAAGAATTTATCGGAATCTATCGAGGAAGCAGAGTTGATTCGTTTGCTGGATAGGCACGAGACAAGCGCGCATGTCACAGAAGCGACGGTGTTGCAGCAAGAGACGCGGGCGATTATTCAGAAAGCGTTGCTCAGTCTAAAGCCGGATTTGCGGATGGTCGTCATCCTGCGGAATCTGGAAGAGTTAAGTTATGACGAGATCGCTGTGCGAATGAATTGTTCGATAGGAACGGTTGGCACGTGGCTGCACCGCGCACATAAATTGCTGGCGGTAAAACTGGCTAGTTTGAGGGGGAAATGTTGAGGCTGCGCCTTGCAAAAATAGCGGCACGAATTGCCGGGCGTTGTGGGCGACGCTATTGGTCATTGCTCTGGCCTTATATAGATGGTCAGCTCAATACTGAGCAGCGTTCACACATCGAATCCCATCTTGAAAATTGCGCGTTGTGTCGCGCGGAATATGAAGCCCTGTGCTTCTCCAACAAACAAATCGCGCGCTTGCAGTTGCCGGAAGAAGTGCCGATTCAATTTCCGCTCTGGTTGAAAGAACAGAAATTTGGCAACCACGAAAAGGTACGTCCGACTATCCGGCTCCGCTGGGCGATGGCGACGGCAGTAGTGTTGTTATTGGCGGGAACGTTTGTTTGGTATCTACGCCTATCGCCAGTCGCATCGTGGGATGTGACGCGTTTGGCGGGCGCGCCCAAGGTTGGCGCGGCGACCGTGGCCAAGAGCGCATCAATAAACGTTGGTGATTGGCTCGAAACCGATGCAGCTTCCCGCGCGATGATTCGCGTGGGGGCGACTGGGTATGTCGAGGTTGCCCCAGGTTCGCGGCTGCAATTGTTGACCGCACGCACGGATGAGCATCGGCTGTCGCTCACGCGTGGCAAGATGCACGCTTCAATACTGGCACCGCCGCGTCTTTTCTTTATCGAAACGCCTGCGGCAACGGCGATTGATTATGGCTGCGCCTACACGCTCGAAGTAGACGAGTCAGGCGCGAGCTTGCTGCAAGTCACGGCGGGCTGGGTCAGCTTGCAAGGGCAAGGGCGCGAAGCCATGGCTCCGGCGGGAGCAAGTTGCCGTGCGCGTCCACAAAAAGGCCCCGGTACACCGTTTTTTGCTGATGCTTCCGAAAAGTTTCGACAGGCCTTGGAGCAGTTCGACTTTGCAGGTAACGGCGCAACAGCTTTGACCGTGGTATTGGCTGAGGCACGCCCACGCGATAGCTTCTCTCTCTTTCATCTACTGCAAGGGGCGGCCACAGCGGATAAAGAGCGGGTTTATGAACGCCTGGTGGCATTTGTGCCGTTGCCGCAAGGGCTGGCGCGAGGCGATGTCTTGCAACAGAAAAATCCTGAGAAACTTGCCGCGTGGCGCGACAAGATTGATTACGTTAGCATCGGCGTTGATCCGGCGCGTATGCCGACAGCGACTGGCACGCTGCGGCCAACGGGGACATTGAATGCAGCGCGTTATACACATACGGCTACTCGCTTGTCCGACGGGCGTGTGTTGGTGGCAGGCGGACTTGAACACGATGGGATGGCGCTAGATAGCACAGAAATTTATGACTTGGCGCAAGGGCAATTCACGCCTGCTGGACGAATGACGACCAAGCGCGTCGGGCATACCGCGACGCTGCTGCCAGATGGGCGCGTGCTAATGACAGGCGGCTCTGGCAATACATTTTTCACAGGCGCGCTGGCAAGTGCAGAGATTTTCGATCCGCGCACCAATTCATTTCGCGCGGTTGGGAAAATGAGTGCGGCACGATTGGCGCACCGAGCGACATTACTGCCCGATGGCAAAGTGCTCATCACGGGTGGGCAAGATGAAAGAGAAAATAAACTCGCCAGCACCGAGCTTTATGATCCAACAACGGAGACGTTCGGTGCGATTAACGCGATGAACGCCAAACGCGCGGATCACACAGCAACACTGCTCAAAAACGGCCTTGTCCTACTTGTCGGCGGAAGCACCCGAACCAGGCCGGACGAAGGGCCGCAAGCCAGCGCCGAGCTTTATGATCCAGTGAAACGTTCGTTTGTGTTTACGAGCGCAATGAGCATCCCGCGCTACAAACACTCAGTGGCGATGTTGCCCGATGGACGAGTGCTGATTCTGGGCGGCTCGAATGCGCAGATGTCGGCAGGCCGCTATGCCAGCACAGAAATTTATGATCCAGCGACTGGGAATTTTACAGCGTCCACCAATCTGAACACCGCGCGCTACAAAATCCGCGATGCGGTGGTGACCTTACCCAGCGGCAAAGTTCTGGTAGCAGGTGGAGGCGCGCGGCCAGAAGTATTTGATCCAGTAACCGGTATCTTCACGCCCGTCGCTGGCAGTATTGGCACAACGCGTTATTATGCTACTGCCACCTTGCTGGCGAATGGCGATGTGCTGATTCTGGGCGGGTATCTCAGCGATGACAAGCCGGGGATGGCGGCGGACTTGAGCGCGTGGTTGTACAAACCGTGATCTCATTTCAAATCAACAGGAGAGTAAATGATTCGTTTAATAACTCTGGTTAGTTTTTGTGTTGCACTCGGATTGATGACAGCGTGTGCGAATCCAGCGGACAATGCGCCCAAAGCCGTCGTTTCCGAGGCTGCGTCACCCGCCGCCAGTAATGCGGCAACCAGTAGTGCTGCCGCCAAGGGCACCAAATTGGCTTTGGCTGCTGACGCTTCCACCATTGATTTTGTTGGCTCCAAAGTCACTGGCGTTGAGAATGGCTCATTCAAGAAGTTCACGGGCGCAATTGATCTGGTAGAAGGCAAACCAGAAAAAAGCAGCGTGACCGTCGCCATTGATCTGAGTTCTGTCGAGGCGAAAGTGGGCAAGCTGACAGAGCATTTGAAATCGCCGGATTTCTTTGATGTCGCCAAATATCCGCAAGCGACCTTTGCTTCGACCGAAATCAAATCCGGCGGCGAGAAAGGCGCAACGCATACCGTCACAGGAACGCTTGACCTGCACGGCGTCAAGAAAACCGTCACCTTTCCAGCCACGATCAAAGTGGAAGCCGATGTGGTATCTATGGCCAGCGAATTTGCGATCAATCGCAAAGATTTCGGTATCGTTTACGCGGGCAAAGCAGACGACTTGATTCGGGACGAAGTCGTCCTCAAATTGTCGGTCAAAGCGCCGCGTCATTAAACAACTTAACTCACACCTGACAATTTGGAGGTAACTATGAATGAAGCCATGAATTCATCACGGCGGAGCTTTGTTTACAAAGGGGTCTACGCAGGACTCGCGGCATTGCCACTACTCAATCTTGATTTGCTGGCCGATTGCAAACTAACCACTCCCTCACAGGAAGGCCCGTTTTATCGCGCGGGCGCGCCGTGGCTCACACGCCTGTGCAATCCTAATGAACCCGGCGAACCACTTGTCATTGTAGGTCGTGTCACGGCTGCTGAGACGTGCAAACCACTCCGCAACGCCGTCGTAGACGTCTGGCACGCGAACCATACCGGTTTGTACGACAACCAGATGAAAGAGTACGAAAACAAGTTTTATCTGCGCGGTCGCATGAAAACCGACGCGGAAGGTCGCTACAGCTTTACGACGATTTTGCCCGCCGAGTATTCAACTGGATCAAGCATGCGTGCTAAGCACATTCACTACAAAATCAGCGCGCCCGGCTATGAATTGCTCACGACTGAACTCTACTTCGAGGGCGATAAATACAATGCAACTGATTCGATGGTGAAGCCCTCACTCATCGCTTCTCTCACCGACTTCAAGCACCCGCAGGAAAAGCGCAAATTTCTCAAAGGCAGGTTCGATCTCGTGCTGGCAAAAGCGAAATAACGGAGGTCTGAGTATGAAAATTCGCAAGCTGATTTTATGGGTATTACTCGTGTTCTTATTGGCAGCTAGTGCAATGGCGCAAAACACCGCCCCGCCGCAGCCTTCACCGCTTGATGCAACGAACTGGGGCGTAGTGTATGACGTGCCTGCAACCAAAGAGGTAAAAGTCCGCCACAATGTGCCGTATCTGGATGCGTTGGCGGTGGACATTTATTCGCCACCAGATTTAAAGGAGGGGGAGAAACGCCCGGCAGTTGTTTTTATCAATGCGGTTGGTGATCGAGGCGAGAACAAAGTCAAAAGCTGGGGGATTTACCAATCCTGGCCGCGTCTGGTGGCGGCGCACGGAATGATCGGCGTTTCGATGGATGCCGACAGCACACGTATTCAGGAATCGTTGCGCGGTGTGTTTGAGTTCCTGACGACAAAAGGCGGGCAGTACGGTGTAGATGGAACACGACTCGCTTTGTATGCCGCCTCGGCGAATGTGCGCGGGACGCATCAATATTTGACTGGCGAACACGCGGCGAAAGGGATTCGCGCAGTGGCGTTATATTACGGCGGCGTGCCTGCGGAACGAGTGCGCGCGGATTTGCCCGTGCTGTTCATCGTCGCGCAAGGTGACGCGCCAGGAATGGGTGCAGCGCTCGGCACCTTGTGGCAACGCGTCGTCGAAGCCAAAGCGCCTTGGTCGCTGCTGTTCGCCAGCAATTTACCACACGCCTTTGACGCCTTTTCCGACAATGACGATGCGCGGCGCATCATTCAGCAGAGTCTTGCCTTCTGGAAATCGTATCTGGAGCCTGTGCCACAACCGTCGTGGCAGCCTTCACCCGCGCGCGCTGTCGTTGCCGCGTTGTATGCCAATGAGCCGCAGCGAGCAGTCGAGGTGCTCGGTAACTGGCTTAAAGAAAATCCGAACGACGCCATGGCGCACATTCAATATGGTCGCCTGTTGGTGCAACTCCGTCGCTTTGACGAAGCCAGCGCCGCGTATGAAAAAGCAACGGCGCTCGGCTCAAATGATCCTGGCATTTTCTCCGGCCTTGGCCAAATCAAGTTCGGAAAGAAGCAATACGAACAGGCGATTCCATTGCTGACTCGCGCGATTGAAGCAGGTATGCGCAACAGCTTGATGTATGGTCAACTCGCTTCCTCGCAACTTCACATCGGACGCAATGAAGAGGCGGTGCAGACGTATCTTAAGGCCTTTGCAGCGGGCATACCGTCGGGTGCGAACACACGCGGCATGGCGTACTTCAACCTCGCGTGCGGCTATACAAAGCTTGGGCAAAAAGACAAAGCCATCGAAGCCTTGACGAACGCCGTCAACGAAGGCTTCACTACTCGTAGCGCCTACGAAACCGATGAAGACCTTGTGCCGTTGCGCACCGAACCGCGCTTTCAGGAACTGCTGACGCGCTTACCTAAGTCATAACTCAACGGAGGTATTTATGAAGCTGATTACTTTACTGACGATTTTCGCGCTGTCCTTGCTTGCCACACCGCAAGCACCAACTGTCGCGGAAAAGAACGCACCGTCTAAGATCACAATTACGACCAAAGAAGAACCGGGCGAGCCGCTGACCGTATCTGGCGTGGTGTATGGAGCGGATGGCAAGACGCCACTGGCTAATGCTTCGCTCTATATCTATCACACCGATGCCACAGGGCGATACACGCCCGGCCCCAACGACGATAATCGCAATCCACGCCTGCGCGGTTATCTGCGCACCGACGCGCAAGGCCGCTACGAATACAGTACGATCAAGCCTGCGCCCTATCCAGGCAATGGCCCGCCCGCGCACATCCATTACCACGTCAACGTGCCGGGCTATCAGGAGCGTGTCTTCGAGATCGTGTTTGAAGGCGATCCGAAAATCAGCAACGACATTCGCGTCAACGCGGCGAAAGAAGACAGCGCGTTTTCCATTCGTAAGTTGATGCGCGATGCACAAGGCGTCTGGCATTGCACCCAGGACGTAACCTTACGGAAGTAGTAATACGGTAATAGATCAATGAGGAGCGAGATTACGGAACATATAGGATGAACGGAACACACCAACGATTGGCGAAACGGCGGTGCCGATGCAAATTGGCGTGTGGTATTCGGCAATCAGCAAACTGGCTCGTTTGGAATTGGTCTTGCTTGGCAAGTCCTATGTCCCAGAAGACGGGATGAAAGCGTTGCAAGCGGCGTTGCCGAAAGTGAAATTTAGGGGCACCGCGTAGGCGCGGGTGGCTGGCAGAATCAAAGTAGTAATGAAGGCTCACTATTTCTTCAAGCGAACCTCATAGTTCACCAATCGCTGACAAGCCTGCAATTCTACGACAGTATTCGCTGCTTCTGCTTCGCGGCGCAGTTTCGCACGTTCGGCATTGTCACGAATCTTCTTTTGCGCATCATCAATTTCAAGGCGGGTTGTCAGCCAATATTTGCCGGGCGCAAGATGGCTGAAGCTGAAGGAGCCATCGGTGCCGATGCCTGTCTCAGCATAGCGCAACACATCATCCGCGCGCTCTTTTTCGACCGGCACGAGATACACGCGCAACATCGGCGGCAAGGGATTATTTTCCTCGGCTTTGACTTTACCTTTGACGCCAGCGGCACCTTCGGACACTTTGACAGTCAAGCCCGTTAGCTTATCGCCCGATTTCAAATTGAGGCCGTTACGCGCGACATCCACGATGGTGGCTTTGGCGGGTGCTTTGGGCGTAGCTTTGACAGGTGCCCCGGGCAGGGTGATAGAACGCAAATACCAGTTGTCATCCAGCAATTTGGTGAGCAAGTGATACCGCCCGATATTCAGATTGCGAAAACTCATTTCGCCTGCGCGATTCGGAGTGCCAAGATGATTATCGAACACGGGACGCCGCTGATTGCGACGTTGTGGACTCTCCGCTTGTTCTTCCGGTTGTAAAACAAAAAGCTGCTCTTCAAACGCAGCCTTGCGCGTGGTTTCGCATTTAATTTCTTTGTTCTCAGTTTCAAGCTGCAAGCGCGCCTGAATCGAAGCCAATGGCATCAGAACTAAATCCATGCCCGTGACATCTCGACCAGTTATCACTACACGACGGGGCGTAGAAGCGGCATCGTTATCGCTGGGCGAAATGCGCTCGGCGGTGACTTCGTATTCGCCATCGGGCACGCCATACAGCGCGTAACTGTTCGCTCCATTGCGCGATTGCACAAAGGTTCGATTGAACATCGAACCCGTTGCGGCATGCGTGAGCGTGACGGAAATTCCGCCGGGGCCGCCGAACCCGCGATTGCTGGTATCGGTCGTCGCGCCTGTGATTTTGCCACTGATGGCGCGGCCTTTGTCGCCGCGATATTGAATGTCTATGCCGCCCGTTTCGCCGCCGCCGCTGACAGAAACTTCCACGGCAGTGTCGCGCGTCGCCGCCGGAAAATAGGTCGGAACATCGCCGTCATACGGGCTGAAGCGACCGCCGCCAGGGCCTCCGCCTCCGCCTGTACGGCCAGCGCTGACAACGTAACTGCCAGGTTGCAAACCATAGATGCGATAGACGCCGCGATCATCGGTTTGGAAGCCACCGCCAGCGCCACCACCACTTGCGGGGCGGCCTTGTGCGTCGCGCACGTATTGCACGGAAACAGGCACGGCAATCAACGGTTCGCCGACCGAATTCAAGACCCGCCCCGTAATCACGCCGCCTTTAACCATCCGAATCGTGGCTGCCTCTCCAATGCGAAAATATGGCGGCGCAGCTTCCTCACTCGTGTCCACGACATAGCCTTGCGCCGAAGGAATCACTTGCCAGGCGGAGGCGCGCAGGCCATCTACTTTGAAATTGCCTTCGGCATCAGTCGTGACATTGCGAAAGGAATTATTACCAGGCCCCCGGTTAATATTGTTGCTGCTGACTGGCAACACGGTGATGCTGACAAAAGGTAACGGGCCATCTTCACTGACAACACGGCCTGTGATTGAGCCATAAATAGCCCCGGCGGTTTCAGTCGTACTGATTTTGGTTTCGACTTTTGCGGCGACAGGGGCAGGTTTTGTTTCTTGGGCGTAAGCAGTTGCCAGACAGAAGCACAGCCCCATCACCAAACAACTCCAACCTTTGCTCATGGCCGTCTCCTCGCGGGGTTGCCTTGCGGATTGCCTTGCGGGTTCCGATTACCGGGTTGATTGCCCGGCATTGTTACTGGCATCTGATTCGCTAGATTAAGCGTCAGCGTTACGTTCTGTGTGGCGTTGTTACCGACCGTGACCGATTGTGTGGCCGGAGCGATACGCATCGGCTGAACGGGTTGCCCTACCTGCCCGCCCGGTTGCCCCGCTTGTTGTCCTGGTAGTTGTCCGCCCCCCCCTCTGCCGCCAAAACCGCCCCCTCCAATGCCAATACCACCGCCGCCGAAACCTCCTCCCGGCCCGCCGCCAAAACCACCGTTCATCGCTTGCACCGTGACTTCGTAGGTTCCGGCGACTAACTGATCTATTTGGAATTGTCCTTGTGCATTCACTTGCCCTGGCATCATACCGCCGCCACCTCTTCCGCCGCCGCCACTATTGCTGCTGTCCGTGCGCCGCGCCGTCACTATCAACCGCAGATCAGGAGTTAGCGTGCCGCCTTCGACCCGCACAACGCCGCGAATGCTGCTGGTGCCGTAGGCCACATACACGCGCACGCCTGCCACCTGCTCGCCTGGTGCAACTTCCAGGCCGGATTGCAATTCAGCGCCATCTTTTTCGATCCGCAAAACTTGCAAGCCGGAAAACGGGCCGGGATTGTTCGCGTCATTTACGCCTAAGCTCACGCGACCCGGAGCCAAACCGGAAACGCGAAATAAGCCATTCGGGGCCACACTCGCGGTGTTACTGGCGCGCCCGCCTGCTCCATTGCTGCGTACCGCAGCGTTGACGCGTACGTTCGTGAGCAGATTCGGATCCGTGTTGCCATCCAACACGACGGTGCCGTTAATGCTCGCGCCGCGTTGCAATTTGATTTCCAATCCAGTGGCATCGCTACCGGTAATCTCAAACGTCGTCGGTTCGCTGTAATATTCTGTCGTAGCAGGGTTCTGGGAATCTTGCGCGACATAAACACTATAACGACCACGCGCCAAACCTTCGATACGAAACGCGCCTTCCTCGCCACTCATGCCATCGGTGCCGCCAGGTATCTGCGGCATTTGGGGCGCTGGCATCTGACCACGCCCGCCGGTTCTCACCGAGCTATGCCCAATCAACACACCGACGACTGGATTACCCGATTCGGCTTCGATTACGCGCCCGACAGCGGCAAAGGTCTCTAACGAGGTCAGGCGAATATCTATCTCTGAAACTTCTTTGCCCGCTTCGACTGTAATCGGAGTGGCTTGGGAAACATCGGTGGCTTCGGGATGAAAGGTGCGGATGTGCGCACGGGAAGCAGCCATAAAACCAGGGCCGCCGCCACGTCCATCAGCTTGCCCGGCGCTGACCAAATATTTGCCCGGCGGCAACCCGTACACTCGATAAACACCGCGATCATCAGTGCGAAGCCCGCCTGCTCCATTCGGTGGATTGAAGGGGGTTTGTTGCCCGGCGTCATCCACCGTCGAAAGGTTCACGCCTTCGCCAATCACAGGACGGTTATTGCTATTTACGACTTTGCCGGTGATGACGCCGCCACGCGTCAAGGTGAAATCAATACGTTCGACGGCCTCTCCTTCTTTGAGCACGACCTGTTGCCCATTGCGCACTAAATCCGAAGTCCCGAACACAATGTATCCGGGCGAGAGCACAGTCACTCTGAAATTGCCCGCCGCGAGGTTCGTGAATTTGTAGCGTCCGTCTGCATCAGTGGTAACGCGGGTCATCGCCTCTGTATTCGTACGACGGTCTCCTGCGACCAAGGACACAGACACGCCCCGCGCTGGTGTTTCGCCGATTTTGATTTGCCCGGTCACGCTGGCAGTCGCATTGACGGGAATAGTGACTGACGGCGTTTGCGCCTGAACAGAAAACAACGCCAGCAGCAGAATGATTGGCAAGCTGATTCGATTTGAAGCCATGACAGGATTCCTTGGAAAAGGTAGGGCAAACTTCCGCGTTTGCTGCAATTTCTACCAGTGATCGGCTCTAATAATCATCAGCAAACGCGAAAGTTTGCTGTCCACGCTGTACACATTCTTAAAGACGAGGAACGATGGGAAAAAGTCTCAGGTTTGTTTTGCTTAAATGAATTGCATCACGAGGTAAAAAAGCAAAAGCAAAAATATCCAGACCAACACGATAAAGGTGACAGGATAATTCATCAAGCTTTTTAGTTTTCGCTTCAGCAACTGTGGGGTATTTGAGGCCGCCCATAAATTAGTTTTGCTGTATTCCATGGTCATTCTCCTTCGTACGGCTTTTAGGGAATTAGATCATGAGGGATGTGGCAGGCATTTTGGTAAGCTCCGAGCAAAGAGTTTGTAAAGGATGTAAAATCTTGAATTTCAAGCTTGGCAGGCGCAGAATCGGCTCTATAATCCGCGTATGAAGCTGCAACGTGATTCCCTAATTAGCTTAATTGTCGGCGGCATTTTAGTCGTGCTGCTGCCCCTGTTGGCAGCCTTGCAATATCGTTGGCTGGGACAAGTCAGCGAAGGCGAGCGCGAGCAAATGAAAGCCGGGTTGCAAACCACGGCGCGCCGCATCAGCGAAGACTTCGATCAGGAACTGACGCGTGCGTTTATCGCGTATCTTTCGGCACCTGACAAATTGACGGATGAGAGCAGCTTTGCCGAAAGACATCAACGCTGGCTGGATACTGGGCACGATGCCAAGTTAGTGAAAGCCGTTTTTCTGGCTTCAGCCAAGGATGCCCAGACACTTGCCCTCCGACAATACGATGCCAGTAAGAATCAATTTTCCCCACAGGCCTGGCCAGAGGAAATAAGCTCGCTTCAGACTTTGCTGGCGCAACGCTTGAAAACTATTCGCACCGCCTTCGCGCAAGAACCACCGCAAATGCCCCCCGCGCCGAATCTTTCGCCGATCCTGAATGGTGATTTGCAGGCGCTTGTGATGCCTATGGTCAAGTTCCCTTATCTAGGCAGCGATGACCAAACACCAATGATTTTTGGCTTTGCCATTGTGCAATTGGATGCGAACTTCATTCAGCACGAAATGCTCCCCACCTTAACTAAACAACACGTGAACGTGAAGAACTATGATTTGACCATTGTTAGTCGTAGCGAAACAAAAAAAGTGATCTGGCAATCATCGCCGACGGATTATTCTAATGCGGATACGACGCAACCCCTGTTTGGATTGCGTCCTTCTGAAATCCGTAATCTGATGCGCAACCAGCAGCCCGCCGTGTCGGGGGCCGTAACGCCGCGCATCGGTGGAGGCGGAGGGAGCCCCTTTGGAGGTGGTGGTGGCGACAATCGCGGCTGGGAATTACGCATTCGTCACCACGCGGGGTCGCTGGAAGCGGCGGTGGCGCAAGTAAGACGACGCAACTTACTCATCAGTTCCGGCGTGCTGTTGTTGCTCGTTTTCAGCATCGGCTTGCTGATGCTTTCACTACGCCGCGCAAAAAAACTTGCGCAACAACAAATGGATTTCGTCGCGGGTGTTTCACATGAATTGCGCACGCCGCTCGCCGTAATTGATTCAGCCGGATACAACCTGACCAAAGGCGTCATCAAAGATCCGCAACGCGTCTCGCATTACGGCTCGCTGATTCGCAAAGAGACGCGCCGCCTGCAAGATATGGTGGAGCAAATTCTGGAATTTGCCGGCGTCCAATCCGGCAAGCAAAAATACGAATTGCACCCCACCAACGTCAATCAAGTCATTAACGATGTGTTGTCGTCTTCCCAACCGTTGCTGGTCGAAGGTGGATTCCACCTCGAAGCCAAAGTCGCCCCTGATTTGCCAGCAGTGATGGCTGACAACTCAGCCCTATCACGAGCCTTGCAAAACCTGCTCAACAACGCGATGAAATACAGTGGGGAGCAGCGCTGGATTGGCATCAACGCGGAATTGGTTAAGAATGGGGCCGCGAAAGAGGTACAAATTACGGTGTCGGATCACGGCATCGGCATTTCCGCCGAAGATCAACGCCATATCTTCGAGCCATTTTATCGGGGCAGCGAAGTCAAAGCCGCGCAAATTCATGGGAATGGATTGGGACTGAGTCTGGTCAAAAACATCGTCACCGCGCATAATGGTCGCATTCGCGTAGAAAGCACCGAAGGACAAGGCAGTACGTTTACACTCTCTTTCCCTGCCATTGCCGAAGAAGTTTTGCAAACCTCTCGCGTAGAGGCCAAAAACGAAATTCGCGTATGAGCAAAAAAATCCTCTTGGTCGAAGATGAGCCGGGCTTAGTGCTGACGCTGGGCGATTGCCTGGCTAACGAGGCATATGCCGTCACGGTCGCCCAAGATGGTGAAATCGGTTTGCAAAAAGCCAAAGAAGAGGCCTTCGATTTGCTCATTCTGGATGTGATGCTGCCGCGCAAAAATGGCTTCGATGTGCTGCGTGATCTGCGCCAATTCGGAGTCAAAACCCCTGCCATTATGCTCACCGCACGGGGGCAAATTATCGATAAGATTCTCGGCCTGAAACTCGGCGCTGATGATTACCTGACCAAGCCATTTGATATGGGCGAATTGCTCGCACGTATCGAAGCCATCCTGCGTCGCACCCCACAACCCGATCAAACTTCCGCCGAGGTTTATACATTCGGCGATGTGCGCGTAGATTATCGTCGTGCCGAAGTAACGCGGAATGGCCATCCGGTGGAACTGGCCGCGCGTGAATATCACCTGCTTACGCTATTTGATTGAACATCGGGAAGCGACTATTTCGCGGGATGAATTGCTGAATGAGGTCTGGGGGTATGATGCCATGCCCACCACGCGCACGGTAGACGTGCATATTGGCTTGCTGCGGCAAAAGCTCGAACCCAATGCGCGCCATCCCCAATTCATTCTTACCATTCATGGGCTGGGGTATAAATTCGTCGGCTGATCCCCTTCTGGTTTTTCGCGCTTTTTCTGGTATCATCTCCCTCCACACGATACATCTGAAAGGAAACCTTGTCTTATGGCGAAAATCTTCAAGCTTGTATTGAGTCTGGTTTTGTTGTGTGTCACGTTCGTGCTGGCGACAAGCGCACAGGACAAAGTGGATGTCACAGGCACTTGGGTCTTTCAAGTGGAAACATCGGGCGGATCAGGCTCGCCGACCTTCACCTTCAAACAGGAAGGGGAAACGCTGAGCGGCAAGTATAGTGGCCAGTTCGGCGAAGCGGACATCAAAGGCACGATGAAAGGTAACCAGATTGACTTCTCTTTCAATGCTGAAGGGCTTGGGAAAATCACCTATGCCGGCACCTTTGAGAATGGGACAATGACGGGCAAAGTTAATCTGGGCGATCAGGCCTCCGGTACGTGGACGGCCAAACGCAAAGAAAATTAATCTCACAATTGAGGAGTAAAGAAAGAATGCTTAAGAAAATTTTGTTAGTTAGCGCATCAATTCTGGTGGTTGCTATTGTAGCTTTTGCTGCAGGGCAAAAAATGGCGACGCAAGCCAACAAGTTTGGGATGCCGAATTCCTTGCTGCATGTGGTGACTGTCCGCTGGAAAGCAGATTCGACCGAAGCCCAGCGGAACGCTGCGGTGGAGGGTGTCAAAACGATGGCCGCCAAGATTCCTGGCATTAAGAATGTCTGGCTCAAAACGATAAAAGTGCAGGGCGGCGAAGCGGGAAAACCCTACAATGCTGTGTTTGCGATGGAATTTGTTGACGAAGCCGCACTCAAAGCTTATGCCAGCCATCCGGCACACGATGACTGGATGAAAATTTACGAACCTGTACGTGATGAAAGCCGCAGCCACGATGTAAGTAACGAAGCTGGTACGCCGAAAAAATAATTAGCCGAATGAATGCCGGGCGAAGGCGGCGGTGTTCGCCCGGCGCTCCTTCCTGCTTGCCCAACCTCTTTCTTCATGTCTTCTGCTGCACAACCAGAACCCATCGCCACCACGCCGCCCGAACCTTCCGGGTTTTTCGGAAGGACGTTCCGCGCGTTTCAGTATCGCAACTTCCGCCTGTTATGGTTTGGTGCGTTCACCTCAAGCTCTGGCACCTGGATGCAAGAGACCGCACAGAATTGGCTGATCTTTACCATGACAAGCAGGGAGTGGTTTCTAGGTCTGAACAGCGCGCTGGGGGCTTTCCCGATTATTTTGTTTTCGCTGCTGGGCGGAGTTGTAGCAGACCGGGTTGACCGGCGCAAAATCCTGATGACTTCGCAGTGGTTGCAATTGGCGTTCGCTTTCACGCTGGCGGCGCTGGCGGCGTTTCAATTGCAATCGGTCTGGCCGATTTTGTTTTTGTCGTTTATGACTGGCTGTGCGCAAGCCTTCGGCGGCCCGGCGTATCAGGCACTAATGCCTGTACTGGTAGATCGCAAAGAAGATGTGTCGAATGCGATTGCGCTGAATTCGATGCAATTCAATTTGGCGCGCACAGTTGGCCCGGTGTTTGGCGGCTTGGTGCTGACCGTGATGGGCGCTAGTGAAAAGGCGCTCACTTCTAATGCGGCGGCGGTGTGCTTTGCCATTAACGGCTTGTCCTTTGTCGCCGTTGTCATTGCGCTGTCGCGGTTGCGCATCCCACCGATCATCCGCAATGCCAATCAGGAAAAAAACATTCGTAGTGAAATGAAGGCGGGATTGTCCTTCGTCTGGCATCAAGAGGCGTTGCGAACGCTGACGGTGATTTCGTTTGCGGCGACGCTTTTCGGGATTCAGTTCATCACATTCCTGCCTGTTTTTGCGAACAAATATCTCAACACTGGGGCAGGCGGATATAGCGCGTTACTTTCTGTTTCCGGCGCAGGCTCAGCGTTTGGCGCTTTATTTTCTGCCTGGCTGGGCGATGCGAAACACAAAGGTCGGTTGGTGCTGTTGCTACAAATCGGTTCCGGGATCGCCTTGTTGTTGCTGACACTGTTTCCAATTATCTGGCTGGCGTATCCAATGGTGTTTTTAGCGAGTGGCGGCTTGATCGCGACGTTTTCGCTGACGACCTCGCTCGTGCAATTGCTCGTGCCAGATGCCATGCGAGGCCGCGTGATGAGCATTTACATGGTGGCATTTCGTGGCGGCATGCCGCTTGGCGCACTCATCACAGGGTTCTTAGCCGATGCCCCTTTTCATATTCCTCTCGCCGACGTGCTCTTAGGAGAAGCCATTCTGCTCATCCTGCTGGCCATCGTCTTCTTATTTTCCAAATCAAAACTTCACGAACATTAGCGATAGCAGAGGGACCGAGGGCACTCGCTACACGCTTTTCCCCATCTCTCCATCTACTTCGCGTCGTGCTGAGAAAGCTGATTTGTATTTTGCTTCAGTTTTTCCAGGCGGGCTTTGGCTTCGATGGCTTCGGGACTGCGCGCGTACTTTTTCATGATCTCCCGATACGCGCCACCGTCATAAACTAAATTCCGGCTGGCTTCGTCGTAGTCAAACGTGATGCCGAGTTTGTTGTAGCGATCCAGCCCGACATAATTCAGGAGATATTCCCGTTCACGCAGGTTTTTATCCAGCGTCTCGTCGGGGTCGCCTACGCGCTTTTGGGCATCGCGGGAAAGTTTGCCAGCGGCCCGCTCGGCGGCTTCGCCAACGACCAACAAGGCACGTGGCGCGAGTTCCAGTCCGCGATACTGATCGGCGCAGAGGCGGGCTAACCGGGCGCGTGCGAAATCGTCTTTCGTGTCTGCGATCAAGCTCATCAAGCGTGTGGCATCGTGCCCACGCTGCGGGCGCGCCAGGGCTTCAGCAATGACCCAGCCCCGCACATTGCGCGACACTGCTACAGGATAAAACAGTGGGCCGCTGTTGGCGCGCCGCGCCGCGCCTATGATGCCAACTTCACGATCCCGATGCAGCCGGGAAATGAGTTGGGCTTTGACATCCGGCTCCGTACGCAAGGCCGACAAGCGATCGTCATAAATGACCGCCCGCTGGCCAGGAATGTTCTTCTGACGTTTCTTGATAGGGAAGGTCTGGGCAGAGACAGCAATAAAAAGTGTGGCCAGCAGGATGGGCACACAGAACAGGGTAAAAAAGGGGCGTTTCATGGGTAAGTTTACCTCACTGTCGTTCGTTAATTTCTACCCGGCTCGAACCAGGTAAAAAAAACGCATAAGTCAAAACATTTAAAAGGAATTGTTAGCGTAACCTCAATTCTATATGGAGCTAGGCCGCAAAACATTTCAGATTTTTTTTGCAAAGGGAATTTTTTATAGATTTAAGGAAGAGCAAATCGGCTTAGGAGGTAGCTGCGTTTTGTTTTCTTTTGGTGGCTGGAAAAGACATTTTGAAAGCGGAGAAATCCTTCCGATACCGTCGTTCCTGCACTTCAATCGCAGCGAGGTAATCAAAGATCACGAACCCTTTGCCCGGTGGTGCGAGCGCGAGGTAATTGGCGAAAAATTGATAAGGGATGCTTTTGCGTGTTGCGCTTTCTCGCCATTGGACGACCAGTTGAATCGGCAAAAAATACACTTCCTGATGCGCGCTGAACTCGACCAGGAAGCCGGCAACTGCCCCCATACGCGCTGCGCGCTCCAAAAATTCAATCTGGTGAGCATGGAGATTATCGAAATCCAGCACCTCGCGCCGCGTGGTTTTGGCGTCGTAATAAATTGCCCGGCCATCAGGCGCAAGCGTGCCACCGTAATCCGGCTCGGCTTTGGATTCGGGAATAAATTTGCGCCAGTCTTTCGCCTTGTTGTCTTTGATGAAGCCTTTGAGATGATGGGAAGTAAGCCGGGCTTGCGTGCCGGGCGACGAAAGATTCATAGAGGGCAAAGCCAATCCGCGTCGCGCTTCGCCACGCTCAATCAGGTATTTGCCGGGAATCGCCTTGCGCGTGATGCAGGCGCGCCCTAATTTCTCATAAGCTTCGTTGGTACGGTTGATTGTATCTTGAAAACCGCTGCCGGTTTCCGCGCCGCGGCGTTTGAGGGTCATAGGTGTCGCGGGTCAGGGTCAGGGGTCAGGTTACTCACACCTAACACCCAACACCTGACGCCAATTATCCAGCTTGTTCCATCGTCGCTTCATCAATATCAAAGTTGGCAAAGACCTTTTGCACATCGTCGTGATCGTCGAGTGCTTCATACAGCTTGAGCATTTGCTGCGCATCTTTGCCTTCGAGTTTGATGTAGTTTTGCGGAATCTTGGAGATTTCGGCTTCGATAGGTTCGATGCCTGCGGCTTTGACAGCTTCGAGAACCGTGTCGAAATCTTCCGGCGCAGTCAGGATTTGATAACTGTCGGCTTCTGTTTGAATGTCTTCGGCACCGGCGTTGAGCGCGATTTCCATTATTTCATCTTCGCCTTTTGCGTTGACATCAACAAGGATGGAACCTTTGCGATCAAACATCCAGGCCACCGAATTGGCTTCGCCTAGGTTGCCACCATTCTTGCCAAACAGGTGGCGAATTTCCGCCACTGTGCGGTTGCGATTGTCGGTCATTGTTTCGAGGATGACCGCCACGCCTGCCGGGCCGTAACCTTCGTAGGTGATTTCTTCGTAATTCACGCCTTCCAATTCGCCCGTGCCGCGTTTGATGGCTTTATCAATTGTATCGTTCGGCATGTTGCTGGCCTTGGCATCGGTGACCGCCTTGCGCAACCGCGCGTTAAGGTTCACATCGCCGCTGCTGCCGCTGCGTGCCGCGACGGTAATTTCCTTAATCAGCCGCGTAAAAATCTTACCGCGCTTGGCATCAAGCGCGCCTTTTTTGTGCTTAATTGTATGCCATTTTGAGTGCCCTGACATTGGTTTACCTCGAGAGAAAAAAGGGTTGGAGGAAGTAAGCGCGGTACTATAGCAGACAGCTTGTCCGTTGTCAGTTACCCGAAGCAGTTAGCAATTAGCTTTTAGCCATTGGCTAAAAACTCTGCTGTTCGCTACTGGCTAACCGCTAATGGCTGTCAATAATCCACCATATGCCGCGTTACGAGATCGTAATACGAATTATAACCACCGGTTGCCGGGTCCATATCTTTGATCAGACTTTGGATGGTTTGAAATTGCTGCACACTGAAGTGATTTTCGACGGTTTTCGGATGCTGATAGGCATAGTACGCATAATTGAAATAGCTGCGAATGATAACGCTCTTGTTGTCTGTCGGCAGGCTTTTCAAATTCTGCACAAACCGCTCGAAGCTGCCGCTTTGCCGCCACAGATAAAACTCCACATTTGAGACATAAAAGGCCGAGATCTTTTCGCCAGTTTCCTGCAAATACTTGCCCAGTTCACGCACGGCATGATCGCCCGCTAAATCTCCGGTGATCGGGATGATCAAATTCTGCTCCTGCATTTTTTTGAGGAACTGATAGCTCTCTTCGGTCGCCAGATAGTTGCGCTGTTGATTATCGAGATCCGTTTCAAGCAGGATGCTGCGGTAACTGGGAAAGTAGCGATTGGACGGCATCGGACGATCCCGAATGATATAACGCACTTCCATGCCTGATTGATAAAACGCCCGGTAAATCCGCTCAATTGCTTCCTGATCGCGGTCGGAGAGATTGAAACCAAATTTGTTGATTTGCTGTTTGATGTCCGTGCGATATTTCTCAAAGAGCTTCGCATCGGCGGGCGTGCGATCAATGTATTCGATCAACTCTTTGAGCGTTTTCTTGTTCCAGTCCTTCAAATGTGCCGGGACAGGTCGCCCGAACATTAGAGACAAATATTCCGCCCGATTGCGCGCGCTCATGAACAAGGCTTTGAAAAGCAAATGATGCAACAGGCAATCGCGTCGAATGTCGAGCATGAAAGCTTTATTCGGTCTGATGGCAGCGATATAGGTAAAACTCTGATCCGGGCCGACCCCCACATACACGCCTCCGCCAACCCCCATTTCCTTTAGCTTTGGAATGATGTGTTGATAGGAAAGTTCGTTGGAAACCAGATTGTCTGAACCGAAATAGCCGCCGGGTTCAGAAATCTTCTGACTCAATTGCGCAATGTTAATGCGACTGGATTGCGCTTCGAGCGCAAAATAAGAACGTTGCGCGGGAAATCCACTCAGCAACTGGGTGGCCAACAAAATAGCAACGAATTTTCCGAGCAAGAGTTGTTTGAGCCGAATCATGGCGATTGCCTCCTCAAAAACGGGCATTGACAAATGACCTGCAACCGGGCTGGCTGCACGAGCAACAAGGGGCTACCGGACAATTATCTTCATCGTTAGAGGCTGGCGCAACTATTAAGGTGTGTTACACTGCATAAGTCACCCGCCCCAAGCAACTAATCCTAACTGAAGCTAACTAAATCTTGTGAGGCAGTATCCATGAACGATAACGATTCCCAAAGTGAAAACGAGATACATATTACAATTATTGAGGAGTCCCTGCCCGCCCCTATTCCTCACCAAGTTGCCAAACCGGGAGAGATCACGCTGTCAGTTAATGATCGCCGTCAGTACATGGCACGTATCCCCGTGGAAATAGATTTACAAGTTACTACGCCAGAAAAGAAGGGGATGGCCCGTAGCCTTGATATAAGTGTCACCGGTCTCCTCATACAAACGCTCCTGGAATTGCACTTGGAAGAGCGCATTATCATTACCATTTTGCATCCTGAAGAAGACACCCACATCTGTGCCCGAGTCGCGCGTTTGGCAGGCACCATCGATCCCAAGGGAAACAACAAATACGGTCTTCTCATCCTGTCGGACGACACTACGATCTGGCAAGGAGTTTTGCGGCGCTTGATTTTGTAGGCTTACGCTTCAGGCGTTGAAGTGTTTACTGACGGTGCTACTTCAGCCTTGTTCGGCGTTCCGCATTTGAGCTGGTAAATTCCGATCTTGACCATCTCGCCGACCTCGAATTCGACGCGATCTCCTTGTGCGACTTCCCGGCCTGCCACTTCGAGCGAATTACGGCCTTCACAGATAATGGCAAACCCTCCCCTCTCCACTCGCTCCAGCGTGGCATGTTTGCGACTAATTTCGAGGTCTCCATCCAAACGTAAGTCCACTTGCATATCCTTCGCGCCCCGGCCAATCGTGATAGTCGTTTTATGACAAGGGAAGGTTTCAGCAGATGCTCCGGCACGACCATATTCGATCATGAACAAGGGCGCGCGCGGGCGCACAATCGTAGCTGCACTTTCATTGAGGGGAGCCGTAATCGTTTCTTCAAGATCAGTAGGCGCGACAACCGGAGCGGCAACGGGTTTGCGAGGTTTAACTTCGGTTTTCGGGGCCGTGCTGTCCCACACCGGCTGCACACGATATTGCCCCTTTTCCAACGTACCATCTACACGCAGTTCCAACGCGAAGCTTTTGGTTTGCACATCTTTGTCCTGCATCAATTCTTTGGCGCGTTCTGATAAGACGTGATACAGCCCGCGTTGTAGCCCTTCTCGCTTATCGCCTTGCCACTGCGCATCATCCGCTTTGCTCAGAAACACCAGATATTCACGCGGAATGTACGTCGGGCCGCCAGGGGGCGTAAACATTTCGCGTTGCATCGCTGTTTCCACCTCCCGCGCCACCGACACTAGAAACTCTTCCCATTCACGGCGCGCCGGCGGCGCTTCGGGACCCAGGGAAGCAGCATCCTCGCCATCCAGCCATTTTCTGAAATCACTGAGTAAGTTTTTAAGACCCATAATTGCTCCGATGAGTAGTTATTCGCTGTTAGAACCAGCCCCGCGCGGTGATATTAACAAACTTTGGGTTACCATTGACCCAACCCTGCTTTTGTGACCCCGCCGGGTAATTCGGACTCCATTCGCTAACTTCGATTTGCACCCAGCCATTCGGGTTTTTACTCAACACCTTGTGCTTGGAGTTCTGCGTTATTTCCCCTAGTTTGTCAAAACTCGCCCCCGGTCCAAGCCGAACAGTAAGACCATCTGCAATGACTTCGAGTTGTTCGCCAAAAATCTTGCTGGTTGGGGTATTAGGTATGTTGGTAGCCGCAGAAGGTGTGCGGCGCTGTCTGGCGTAACGATAGACGCTAACCAGGGTCGTCAAGAAAAGCAGTGCCAGTAGCGCCACAGCTACACGTCGCCACATTGGTGCCATAAAGGATTCCAGCGCCCTGCTCGGCTCTGGCACAGACGATGATTGGCGGCGTGGTACAACAGGTGGGCGGGCAGCTTCTGTTTTGGCAACGGACGTGGGTTCCGCTTTGGGGACATCGAAATTAACCACTATTTTGCGCTTCTCTGCCACGGGCGTGGCTGGCGTGGAAGTGGCCAGGTGCGGCTTTTCGTTGGCCAGGAACGAAGTAAATTCCGGCTGCTGTGGCGAAGCGGGAATATTGGTGGGCGCAACTTTCAATGCAACTTTCACGTCCTTGGAGCGCACGCGCGTCGCGTCATCTTCCACGGTCACAACACTCCGCACCGATGACGTTTTGGCGGCCACATTGGCCAATTCGCTCCAGAACTCAATGATCGTGGCATATCGCTCTGGTGCCTTTTCTGCCGTTGCGCGCTGCAATATGGTGAGCAAACTTTCGGCCCAGGGCTGCTGCTTGATCGTCTCTGGCAAAAACGTAATAGGGCGGCGAATAAATTGTGAGGGTGGGCGTCCGCTGATCACAGTGTAGAAGCTTTTCGCCAACGAATAAATATCGGCTGCCGCCGTCAAGCGTCCGACGTGACCGCGTGATTCATCCGGGTGATGTTCAGGCGGTGCATAAATATCCGCGCCGACACGCGTAATTTCCGCGTTCCCTTCTCCGGTGATTTTAGCCACGCCAAAATCCGCGACTTTCAGCAAGGACTGATCCCGGCTGAGCAAAAAGTTATTCGGCTTCAGATCACGATGAATCACGCCTTTACTATGGGCATACGCCAGCGCCTCACATACCTGTTTGTAATAAAATAGCGCCTTTTGCAAATCCAGCGCGCTGCCCGGGCAGTCCTTACACAATCGCAATAAATCGCCACCCGGCAAATATTCCAACACCAGATAATGAAACGGCACCCCATTCAAATCCGCAGCCGTGCCGTGACCGAGCCGCAGAATCACATGCGGGTGCCGCACGGCATCTAATGCAATGGCTTCGTTTTGAAAATTCTCAATGAGGGTTTTTTCCAGATCAGATTCAGGCGTGCCTTGCAGGTGCGTGTTCAGCGCCTTGATGACAAGTTCCTGCCCGTTCGCGCGGCGGTCACGCGCCACAAAGATTTCGGCATAACTGCCGAGGCTCAGCCGCTCGCGCACCTCATAGCGTTCGTCAACTAAACTGTTCTCTAGTTTGAGTTGGGGCATAAACCGTAAATCAAAAGGCAAAAGCGCTTTTCCAAAAACCAAAGCGATGTACGTTTCTCATGTGGCTTTTGATCGCAGCTTTTGCCTACTGATTTTATATTAACTTAGAACCCGTAACACTACCGGAATATCTTTGGTTGTACCTTGTTTGCGAATATCGCGCAAGGCTGCCTGCAAGTGGCTTTCCTTGACCTGATGTGTGAGTAAGACAATCGTAGCGATCCCATCTTCCGTTACTCCCTTTTGCACCAGCCCCAACAAACTGATGCCGTGCTCACCGCAGGCCAAGCCTAACTGCCCGATTACCCCGGGCACATCTAACGTTTCCAGGCGAATGTAATACGCGTTCGTTGTCTCTTCAATCGGGCTGACCTCACAGGTTTCGGAATTCATCGCCGGTTGGAAATAACGGGCAAAATCCGGCAGCTTTAAGGCACTGGCCAGGTTGATGACATCGCCTACAACGGCGCTCGCCGTCGGGAACTGACCCGCGCCTGGCCCGGAGAGCATGATTTCGCCCACCGCACTGCCGCTAATAAAAATCGCATTGTTGACGCCTTCGACGCCCGCTAACGGATGATGCAAGGGCACCAGCATCGGATGCGCACGCACATCAATTTTGCCCGCGCTGCCAACAGGTTGCGCCAAGCCGATCATCTTGATGCGATAACCGAATTCGCGGGCAAGCTGAATATCCAAATCACTAATTTGAGCGATGCCTTGGCGATAAATTTTCCCCACTTCAACCGGAGCCTGAAATGCGAGCGAAGCCAGGATCGCAATTTTGTACACGACATCATTGCCTTCAATATCATCCGTCGGATCGGCTTCGGCGTAGCCTTTGGCCTGGGCTTCGCGTAAGGCTTCGGCAAACGGTTTCTTTTCCTGCTCCATCATGGTCAGGATGTAATTCGTGGTGCCGTTGACGATGCCCGCGACCTTCGAGATGCGATTGGCTTGCAGCCCTCGTTGCATGGTCGAAATTAATGGAATGCCGCCGCCAACCGCCGCTTCAAAGAACACCGTGACGTTGTGACGATGGGCCGCTTCAAAAATCTCCGGCCCGTATTTGGCAATCATTTCTTTGTTCGCCGTGATGATATGCTTGCCATTCGTGAGCGCGCGTTTGACGACTTCGTGAACCTGACCGATGCCGCCCGCGACCTCGACGATGATTTCGATGTGGGGATCGTCCGCTAGTTCAAAAGCATTGTCAGTAACGTGGAAAGTCGAAAGATCAAGTTCGCGTGGTTTGTTTTTATCGCGTACCGCAATGGCACGAATCTCAAACTGCGGATTGTCCCGCAATAGTTTGACAACGCCAGTGCCAACGGTGCCAAGACCTAAAATTCCAAGAGTTGTTTTTGTGGACATAAGTTTTATTCGAGGGGCGGTGATCAATTATTGTAGTGCAAAAGCAAAAAGCGAAGCTTAATGATCTCACGCCTTGGATGCAATGAAAAACATCTAATTTGACACAGCATGGGGGGCTGCGTTAATTTGAGAACTGGTCAGGATGTTTATCAACTTTTCCCTTTTTAATTGAGGCTCCGATGAGAACAGTATTTGAAGACACCAATGAAACAGCTAGTCGTGAAAACCCCAAGACTGGACAAGCAACCCCTATTCTTCTCTGGCTTGTAGCAATAGGTTTTTTATTCGGTGCCTTCGCCGTTTACAAAAAAGTCGCCAGCCGCCAAGTTGCGCCGCCGCCGCCGCCTGTTGCCGTTGATAATATCAAACAGGTAAATGAGACGCTCTACAAATTTAATCAACTCATCAAAGAGGGCAACTTCGATCAAGCGCAAGCCATGCTCACTGCCGAAGCGCAAAAGAAACTGGCTGACTCGCAAATGACCTTGCAGGATAGTTTGCTAGCACAGCGTAAAGGCAAAGACACTAAGGTCATCGAAGCAGTTCCGCTGACAGAAAATTTGGTGGAATTGACTGATACGAGCGTCACCATTGGTTGTACTTATTACTTTGAGAAAAACGAAACCATTTACCTTCCGCTCACGATTGTCAAAGAAAAGATCGGCGAAGCTGAGCGCTTAGCCATTGCCGCCTGGGGAACGCCGGAAGAGAAAAAAGACGTAACAGCAGAGAAAAAGCCGGAAGACACCAAGCCTGAAGAAAAGAAAGTGGAAGAGAAAAAAGCTGACAAGAAATGAGCGATTATGAAACCTGCAACCGCTTCACCTGATCGTAGAAACTTTCTCCTGCAATCCGCCCAAGTCATCGCCGGCTTGGGCGTTTCCCATTTAGCGAGTAGCGATTCGCAAGCCGCAATGAAGAAGCAACTGTTCAAGATTTCCCTCGCGCAGTGGTCATTGAATAAAACGCTTTTCGCCAAAAAACTGGACAATCTTGATTTCGCCAAAACTGCTAAAGTGGATTTGGGCATTGACGCGCTTGAGTACGTCAACCAGTTTTTCATGGACAAAGCGAACGACAAGAACTACCTCGCTGAGATGAGGAAACGCGCGAAGGATCACGGTGTCCGCAATGTGCTGATTATGTGCGACCGCGAGGGTAATCTCGCTGATGTGGCTCCCGCCCAGCGCAAGCAAGCGGTTGAAAATCACAAGAAATGGGTAGAGGCCGCGAAATTCCTGGGCTGTCATTCGATCCGCGTCAATGCTTACGGCACAGGCACGTACGAAGAACATCAGAAACAAGCCGCCGATGGCTTGCGCCAACTCACCGAATTCGCAGCGCCGTTTAAGCTCAACATCATCGTCGAAAATCACGGTGGTCACTCATCGAATGGCGAATGGCTCGCAGGCGTCATGAAAATGGTGCAGCATCCGCGCTGCGGCACGCTACCGGACTTCGGCAATTTCCGACTCGGCGAAGGCAAAGAATATGACCGTTATAAAGGCGTGCAGGAAATGATGCCGTTTGCCAAAGGCGTCAGCGCCAAGGCTTCGGGCTTTGACGAGCAAGGAAATTGCCTTGAGACCGACTATCGCAGGATGATGAAAATCGTTCTGGCCGCAGGCTATCACGGCTATGTGGGAATTGAGTACAGTGGCGGCAAGTTAAGCGAAATGGAAGGGATTCGTGCGACGAAGAAGCTGCTGGAAAAAGTCCATGCCGAGCTTGCATGATTCGTCATTTTGAGTTTGCAAAAACATTGCGCGCCTTCATTCAGACAGCCCCCTAAAACTGATTGCTCAGCCAGCAGTTAAGCAAATCTCTCTCACACCCGCAATCACACGATCAATTTCTTCTTCCGTCGTGTAGCAAGCACAGCCCACGCGCACGAAGCCATCTTCTGCCAGCCCCATTTTCTCAGTGACCGTCGCCGCATAGAAATCGCCGTTAGAAACAAAGACGCCCTTTTCGGCCAAGGCGCGTGCAACCGCTTCGGAATTGTGCTCTTTGAGCGTGAAGGAAATGGTCGAAGTGCGCGCGGCTTCAGGTGGGGGACCATAGATGCGGACGCCATTGATTTCGGTCAGACCGCGCCACAACCGTTGCAGCAATCCCAAATGACGGTGATGCAAGACAGTGAAGGTGGCTTGCAAGCGTTCACGGCGCGAGGAGCCTGCGGCTAACCCCGCGAGGAAATCTACAGCAGCGGCAGCGCCGGCGATAGATTCGTGACTTTGTGTTCCGGTTTCGACGCGGTCGGGGGCGTTGTTTGGCGCGGGGCGCAGCTTCGGGAAATCCGTCAGATCCAGCAGATGTTGTTTGCCATACAAAATGCCGAGGTGCGGGCCATAAAATTTATAGGCTGAACACGCCAGAAAATCGCAATCAAGGTCTTTTACGTCTACTAAATTGTGCGGCGCATAATGAACGGCGTCCACAAAGCACAAGGCTCCGACGCTGTGCGCTAAGGCTGCCGCTCGTTTGATGTCGTTGATGGTGCCAAGGGCGTTGGAGGCGGCTCCGATGGCAACGAGTTTGGTGCGAGAGCTGAGCAGGTTTTCCAAATCCTTCAGATCAATGGTGCCGCTTTCAATGTCCATCGGCACAACGCGCACGGTGATGCCGCGCTCTCGCTCCAGCGCCCGCCACGAGTCAATGTTGGCGTGATGATCTAGTTCCGTCACGATAATTTCATCGCCGGGCTGCCAGTTTCTGCCAAGGGCGCGCGACAAGTGAAAGGTCAGCGTACTCATGTTTTGCCCAAAGGCGATTTCACGCGGCGACGCATTCAGAAAATCGGCGAGCGTCTGCCGCGAGCGTTCGATGATGTCATCTGTTTCACTGCTGGTCGGATACACCCAATGCGTGTTGGCATTGTGATGAAACAAATAATCCGTCATCGCCTCAGCCACTGCGCGAGGAACTTGCGTGCCGCCGGGGCCGTCAAAATAAGCGACGGGAAACCCGTTGTGAATGCGAGTGAGAGCGGGGAAATGAGTGCGAATTTCGGAGGTCGAGGCAACTTGGGTCATGGTGTTTTAGTGAATGTGAAAAAGGCGACCTGTGATGGGGTCGCCCTTTGGATAAAAACTTGTGGTGCGGATGAGAGGAATCGAACCTCCACAGGATTGCTCCCACAGGCTTCTGAGACCTGCGCGTCTACCAGTTCCGCCACATCCGCGGGAACGGCGAGGATACTACCGAAAAATGCAGCGACTGACAAGAGTCGCGCTTTACAAACGCATGTTGTATCCATAATCTTCGTCCTTACTGCGCGATGAATCTTCCCGACGAGGTTACTATGAACTTACCCAGACTCAGTGGCATTCTGCTCCATCCGACTTCTTTGCCGGGGCGTTTTGGCATCGGCGACCTCGGCCAGGCCGCATATAACTTTGCGGATTTTCTGGCAGCAACGCAGCAAAGCCTTTGGCAAGTATTACCGCTTGGCCCCACTGGCTATGGCGATTCGCCGTATCAATGTTTCTCCGCGTTCGCAGGCAATCCGCTGCTTGTCAGCCCGGAATTATTAGTTGCCGATGGCTTGTTGGAGCAAGCGAACCTGGACGAAGTGCCTGCCTTTCCTACTGAGGGCGTAGATTATGGTCCGGTGATTGAATACAAAAACGCGCTCTTGCAGCAGGCTTATAAAAACTTCCAAGCGAACAAAAGCGCGCCGCTGCAAGCTGAATTTGTCGGCTTTTGCATACAGCAAAACTCATGGCTGCACGATTACGCGGTTTTTCGTTCGTGCAAGGATGCACACGATGGCAAGGAATGGACGAAATGGGAAGAGCATTTGCGTGCCCACGAAGCCAATGCGCTACATTTCTGGAGTGAAAATCACGCCGACGAAATCAACGCGCACAAGTTCTATCAATATTTGTTTTTCAAGCAGTGGGTCAACCTCGCGCATTATGCTAACGACAGAGGCATCAAGATTATTGGCGATGCCCCAATCTTTGTCGCACACGATTCAGCCGACGTTTGGGCGAATCCACACTTGTTTGATTTGAACGCCGACGGCACCCCACGCGAAGTCGCCGGGGTTCCACCTGACTATTTCAGCGAAACAGGTCAGCTTTGGGGCAATCCGCTTTACCGGTGGGACGTTATTGCCCAGACAGGCTATCAATGGTGGATTGAGCGCATTCGTGCGGCCTTGGCGCAAGTGGATATTCTGCGGCTGGATCACTTTCGTGGCTTTGAGAAATATTGGGCTGTGCCTGGTGCGGAAACCACTGCTATCAACGGCAAATGGGAAAACGGGCCGGGCGCAGAATTATTCACGGCCTTGCAAACAGCATTGGGGCAAGAGTTGCCGATCATCGCCGAAGACTTAGGCTTCATCACTGAAGAAGTCCACACATTGCGCGATCAATTCGCGTTTCCCGGCATGCGGATTTTGCAATTCGCCTTTGGCGCTGACTCGCAGGCGGATGAGTTCAAGCCCTTCAATTTCCCACAAAATTGCGTTGTTTATACAGGCACGCACGACAATGACACAACCGTTAGCTGGTTCAACTCAACGGATGAAGGCGACACGACTCGCTCGCCGGAAGAGGTGCAGAGAGAACGTGATTATGTGCTGAAATATCTCGGCACCAATGGCCAGGAGATCCACTGGGATTTGATTCGCCTGGCGCTGAGTTCAGTCGCGCGCATCGCTATCATCCCGGTACAGGATTTACTCGGCATTGGCGCGGAGGGCCGTATGAATGTGCCCGCGCGTGAAAGCGGCAACTGGGGCTGGCGTTTTCGCACCGAAGCACTGACCGCAGCGATAGGCGAACGTTTAGCGGAATTAACATCCGTCTATGGTAGAAAGCCAAAAATCGAAGATGAGATTGAGCAAACCAAGGCATAGACTGAATCTGTTGAATGACTGAAACTTATATCACCCGGTTATCCCGCAAAATTAATTATACTGCGCCCGTTGCCCCACATCCGGCAGACGATCTGATTTGCACAAAGGCGCTCGGTGCGATTTATGCTCCCAAACAAACGGTCTTCCGCGTCTGGGCACCAACCGCAAGCCAGATCACGCTGCATTTATATCCAGGACCATTAGGCGATGAAGCGGGGAATATCAAACTCAAGAAAAATGAGGATGGCAGTTGGGAAACCACGGTGCCCAGCGATCTGAACGGCACGTATTACACCTACACGGCGGAAGGCGATGATCCGCGCTTTGATCCTGACCGCGAATTGCTTGATCCGTATGCGCGGGCGATCACCGCACATAATGGCCGCTCGATAGTTGTGAACGACACCACACCGGTAGCGGAGCGCCCGGCGTTTTCCATGAACGATGCAGTGATTTATGAAATGCACGTGCGGGACTTCACGCTTGATCCTGACAGTGGCATTCAGCGACGCGGCAAGTATCTTGGCTTGACAGAAGCAGGCACCTATCTGACCAAACGCATTGACATCACGACGGGATTGGATCATTTGACTGACCTCGGCATTAACGTCGTACAACTCATGCCGATCAGCGAATTTCACACGAACGCCGCCGAAGACTTGTACGGCTGGGGCTATGATGTGATGCATCACTTTTCGCCTGCAGGCTGGTATGCAACTGAGCGTTTCGATGCGCGGCGCGTCAGCGAATGTAAACAAATGATTGATGCGCTGCACAAACGCGGCCTGCGCGTCACGCTGGATGTAGTTTTCAATCACACCTTTGAACTCATCAACAAGAACCTTGTCTTCAGTTTTGAAGGCCTGGTGCCAGGGTATTACTATCGCCTGAAACCAGATGGCAGCTACTGGGATGGCTCCGGCACCGGCAATGAATTTCGCAGCGAAGCGCCGATGGCCAGACGCTATATCGTGGATTGCTGCAAATATTGGGTGACGGAATATAAAGTAGATGGCTTTCGCTTCGATTTGCTCGGCTTAATAGATCAGGAAACGATGTTGTTGATCGTAGACGAATTGCGCGCGCATGATCCGCACTTATTGATTTACGGCGAACCCTGGGGCGGCGGGACTTCACCCATTGAACTCACGACGAAGGGTAAGCAATGGGGACGTGGCTGGGCGGTTTTCAATGATGAATTCCGCGATGCGCTGAAGGGCAATGTGTTCGATGCGCGAGCGACTGGCTTCATCCAATCCGGCAACAATATCAATGCGGTAAAAACCGGTATTCTTGGCTCTGTAGACAGCTTTGCCGCCTCACCGCTGGAAACCATCAACTATATCGAATGCCACGACAATCATACGCTCTGGGATCGCATTATGATCAGCACGATTCACGATGCCTCCGTGACAGACGGAGATTGGCGCGCGATAGCTAAATTGGCCGCTGCCGTACTGTTCACATCAGAAGGAATCCCGTTCATTCAAAGCGGACAGGAATTCTTGCGTACTAAAAGCGGCGATCATAACAGCTACAATAAACCGGATGCAGTAAATCTGATTCGCTGGCAGCAAAAAGCCGATAATCATGACGTGTTTGCCTATTATCGCGGCTTGATCGCACTCTTTCATACACATCGGCTGTTTCGTTGTCCCACTGCACGTATGGTCACCAATGCGGTGAAGTTTCTGGATGACCAACTGGGCTTGCCCGTGCCACCCGGTTGCATTGCCTACCAAATCGAAGACGTCAGTGGCGCGGAGGAATGGCGCAGAGCCTTGATTTTACTGAATCCAAATGGCAAACAGGTAGAGTTCACAATTCCGCCGGGTGCGTGGAAAATCTACGGCGATGGCCGACAAGTAGGAACAGCGCCCATTGCCCATAGCATCTCGCAGATTGCGGACACCCAAGCTTTCGTCACACCTCGGAGCGCTTTGATTTTGGGCGAACGGCGCGAAGATATTAATGACAGTGAAGAATGAATTTGTAATAGGAAACGACGATGAAACTCTTGCTAGGTATTTTATGGCTCTCTTTGGTATCCACCCTTGGTTTTGCACAATCACGCCCCAATATCGTCTTAATTTATGCCGATGATCTTGGTTATGGCGATACTTCCGCTTATGGCGCAACGACAATCAAAACGCCAAATATGGATCGGCTCGCACGTGAAGGTCTGCGATTTACCGATGCCCATGCAGCAGCGGCGACCTGCACGCCATCCCGCTATGCATTGCTGACGGGGCAATACGCGTGGCGCAAAAAAGGCACGGGCGTATTGCCTGGCAATGCGGCAATGGTGATTGATACCAAGCAAACCACGCTGGCTTCGATGTTGCAAAAAGCGAGCTATAGTACGGGCATCGTTGGCAAATGGCACCTTGGTTTAGGGCCGCAAGGCGGGCCGGATTGGAACGGCGAGATTACGCCCAGTCCAAATCAGATTGGCTTTGGCTATTCGTTCATTATGGCAGCGACAGGCGACCGCGTGCCGACGGTGTACCTTGAAAACAACCGCGTCGTTGGTCTTGATCCGGCTGACCCAATCAAAGTGGATTACACCAACCCCATCGGCAATTGGCCAACCGGCAAAGCGAATCCTGAACTGCTCAAAGTGCATCCGAGCCATGGCCACGACATGACTATTGTCAATGGCGTCAGTCGTATCGGCTATATGACCGGAGGCAAAGCTGCATTATGGAAAGACGAAGACATGGCTGATGTATTCACGGGCAAAGCCGTGCAGTTTATCGAACAGCAAAAAGCCAAACCGTTTTTCCTCTACTTCGCCTTGCACGATCCGCACGTGCCACGCCTGCCGCATCCGCGCTTCGTTGGCAAGTCAGGCATGGGGCCGCGCGGCGATGCGATTTTGCAAGCCGATTGGTGCGTTGGCGAAGTGGTCAAGACTTTGGATCGCATGAAGCTCACGAACAACACCATCGTCATTTTCACCAGTGATAACGGGCCGGTCGTGGATGATGGCTACAAGGACGATGCCGTCGAAAAACTTGGCAAGCACAAACCAGCCGGGTCGTTGCGCGGTGGCAAGTACAGCAATTTTGAAGCTGGAACGCGCGTGCCCTTCATTGTGCGCTGGCCGGGAAAAGTAAAACGCGGTGTCTCGAATGCGCTCGTTTCACAAATTGATTTTCTAGCTTCTTTTGCTGCCTTCACCAAACAAGCTTTAGCTGATGCCGAGGCACCGGACAGTCAAAATGTGCTATCTGCGTTTCTCGGCAAATCGAATCTTGGTCGAGCAAATTTCGTCGAACAAGCCTCGGCGCTTTCGTTGCGGGTCGGGCAATGGAAGTACATCGAACCGAATCGTGGCCCCAAAGTCAGTGCCTACACCAATGTCGAAATGGGAACCGACCCCGAGGGGCAGCTTTACGATCTAACAATAGACTTAGGCGAAACACGCAATCTCGCGCAACAATATCCTGACAAGGTGAAAGAAATGAGTGCCTTATTGCAAAAAATTCGACAGGATGGCAGAAGCCGATAATACCTGCTCTGTTGTTACGCGCTTAAATTAAGGAGAAGCTTTATGCGAAAACTCAGCACAATATTAATTCTCATAATTGTGTCTGCTTTACCCTTCATCACAAAGGCGCAATCATCGTCCAAGCCTAATGTGATTTTTATTCTCGCGGATGATCTCGGCTATGGCGATCTTGGCTGCTACGATCAGAAATTGATTCAAACGCCCAATCTGGATCGCCTGGCCAAAGAGGGCCTGCGCTTCACACAGTTTTATGCAGGCTCAACCGTTTGTGCGCCCTCGCGGGCAGTGCTAATGACGGGCAAACACATGGGACACGTCAGCGTGCGTGGCAATGCGGGAGGAGAAAACATTGCCATTCAATCGCTACGCAAAGACGAAAAGACCGTCGCGCATGTTTTCAAAGAAGCAGGTTATGCCACTGCCCTGTTCGGCAAATGGGGCTTAGGTGAAATCGGCTTGGAGGGCCATCCGAACAAGATGGGCTTCGATGAATTCTTCGGGTTTTTGAATCAGGCGCACGCCCATAATTACTATCCGTCGTGGCTGATTCACAACAGCGAAAAATATCCCTTGCGCAACGTGCCGGAGTCAGAAAACAAGGCGGTTGGCAGCGGTTGGGCGCGCAAAAAAGTAGATTACGCGCCGGATGTAATTTTTGACAAAGCTACCCAATGGCTCGACCAAAATCACAACAAGCCATTCTTTCTCTACTTCGCTTCGACGCTACCGCACGCGAATAACGAAGCCGCGCGTGGCGTCGGCAATGGGCAGGAAATCCCGGATTACGGCATCTATAAAGACAAGTCCTGGCCTGATCCTGACAAAGGTCAAGCCGCCATGATTTCGCATTTAGATACACAAGTGGGGCAGTTGCTGGCCAAACTCAAAGCTTACGGTATTGAGCGCAACACGCTGGTGATTTTCACTTCGGATAATGGGCCGCATCAGGAAGGAAAAAATAATCCTGAGTTGTTTCATCCTGGTGGCCCGCTACGGGGCATGAAACGTTCTTTGTATGAAGGCGGCGTTCGTGTGCCGTTCATTGCGCGCTGGCCGGGAAAAATCAAAGCGGGCACGACCTCAGATTACATAGGATATTTCGGTGATGTGCTGGCGACGATGAGTGAGCTAACCAAACAAACCGCGCCGCAAGGCTTGGATTCGATTAGCTTTCTTCCTACACTGCTTGGCAGCAGAGTCAGACAGCAACAGCACAAATACCTATACTTTGAATTTTATGAGCAAGGCGGGCGTCAATCAGTTCGCTTCGGCAATTGGAAGGCGATTCGTGAACCGATGATGACAGGCAAAGTCCAATTGTTCGATTTAGCCAAAGACCTGGGCGAAGCTACTGACCTTGCAGCCCAACATCCAGAAATTGTGAAGCGGGCAATTAGTTATATGGACGAAGCGCACGTGGATCATCCCAATTGGCAAGTGCGAAAATAAGCTCTTGAGTTATCGTCCTTTAAAATTCGGTTTGCGCTTTTCGTGAAACGCCGCCGTGCCTTCCTTCACATCATCGCAGTAATTCGACACGAGCGTCGCCATTGCTGCGTCTTCCAGCGCATTTTCTAAATTCATCGTCTGCTGCTTGTACATCATCCGCTTAGTTAAGCGAATGGCAATCGGCGGGCCTTCAGCTAACTTTTCCGCCCACGCGCGCACCGTTGGCATGAATTCCGCATCGGAGATAACTTCGGTAACCAAGCCCAAGTCCTTGGCTTGTTGCGCCGGATAGACTTCAGAAAATAGCGACATCTTGAGCGCATTTTGCAGTCCCATGAATTGTGGGAAGAGATATGCCCCGCCTTCGTCAGGAATCGAGCGCGAACTTCAAACTGGTATCGCCAAGTCGTGCGCTTTCTGCGGCCAGGCGAAAATCGCAGCAGAGCGCCAGTGTCAATCCACCCGCGACGGCAGGGCCGTTGACGGCAGCAATCGTTGGCTTGTCAAAGCGGCGTAGCGTAGTCACAAGCTGATGCATGTTCTCGCGCATTTCAAGCAAGGATTCCATCTTATGTCCGCGATAACGCGCCGGATATTGAAAATCCCGGCTGATGTCGCCGCCTGAACAAAAGCCACGCCCTGCACCTGTGATAATCACGACACGAACCTCATTGTCATCCCGTGCATCGGCCAACGCCGCGAGGATTTCATGCACCATTACTTCGGAATAAGCATTGAGCTTTTCCGGGCGATTCAGCGTAATCGTCGCGAGGTGGTTTTCTTTGGCATATATGATTTGTTGGAATTCCATTTTGGCCTTTCTTCATTTGAAGAATCGAAGATTGTCTAGTTCCAGCCAGCCGACTTCACCCGCTTTACGCGCTACCTCAAAGCTCAGCATCAACACATCTTCTCCTGTCCAGACAGATGCAGCACGGGGCTCTCTTGTTTGAGTGAGGCAAAATCAATACTCACGGTTTCCCATTTAGCATTGGCTTGAAACGGAGCTTGAAAGTATGCCGCCGTACTGCGCACTTCGCGCGTTGGCACAACTAAGCGATAGCTGCCTTCGCCGCGCACATCAAAGCGCACACCACGAAAAGCGCGTACATCTACAGGTTCAAGCGCGGCACGGCTGAGTGGGATGTTCATGCGCACAAATGGGCGCGCTTGCATGGACATCTGCGCCATTGCCGAAAGCGCGTGATTGCCGGCTTCGCGTAAGGTGCGGCCAAAAATCACTTTGGAATGATCGTGGCTGGGATCAGTGGCATAGAGCCAGAGCGTATCAATGCGGCTGCGGCCATTTTCACTCTCGAAATCATCTATCAACTCGGAAGCCTTGAGTGATGAAAGCGGTGTTTGTTTTGGCGTAGTGATGTCACGCGAAAGCTGTTCCCGATCCACCTCGCGCCCGCCCAGAAACACGTGTCGGATGCGTTCGATGTCGCTGATGTTTTGCTGGGGCGAGCCTTCAACCAAAACCAAATCCGCCAGCTTGCCAACCGCGATGGTGCCGCGTTCGTTGTCTACTTTGAGCGCCTTTGCACTGTTGCCTGTTGCCGCGGTAAGTGCTTCCAACGGCGTCAACCCACCTGCCACTAACAATTGCAATTCGTGCAGCGTAGCCCAGCCGTGATAGGTGCTGGGCATTCCGGCATCTGTGCCGTTGCCAAATGAGATGCCTGCTTTTTTGAGCGCTGCCGTATTGTGCATCAACTTTTGCCAGCGTTTTGCTTGTGGCGTTTGTGTTTCCTTGGCTTGATTCGTATTGGCAAGTATTGGAAGGGAGGAAGTGGATTCGAGCCTGGCTTGTTCCACCACAGCTTTGAGTAGGGGCGAGTTATTATTTGCGTCTTTGCGTTCGTACACGGAAAGCGTTGGGGCATAAAACGTGCCGTGCGCTTTCATCAATTGGATTAACTCTTCGTCAACTTCCGCATTGCCGATGCCGTGGATGATCGCATCCACACCAGCACGGGCAGCAATCTTGGCGCGTTCCATCGTGACCGTATGCGTGACAACTTCGATATTATTTTTATGGGCTTCTACGACAATCGCCGCGAGGGTGTCTTCGTTGATACTGGTCATATCTGAGGCTGCGCCGTAGCGCCAGCCGTCGCTGAAGACTTTGATGACATCGGGACGATACGGAACGACGTGCTGCACAGCGGCAACAGCCTCGCGGGGCGTGCTGATTTCCTGCGTGTGAATTTCGCCGCGCCCCCCTTCTGCCCCATGTCCACCGGGCGTCGTCATTCGCGCCGCCAAACTGACGCGCGGGCCAGGGATGACCCCCGATTTCATCAGTCGTCGTATCGGTTCATACATTTCAGGATACGGGCTAAGATCAACAATGGAGGTAACACCGCAGTACAGAAACGCCTTGAGATGCTTGCCCCAATCCGGTGTGCCTGCGCCAGTAGCGGAATTGAACAGATGCGTGTGCAAGTCGAACAAACCGGGCAGCAGTGTATGGCCTTCGGCATTGATAATGCGCGCGCCTTGGGGAATTTCAACGTTCGCGCCAACGGCGGCAATGCGATCTCCCTGAATGACGACCGTGGCCTTCATCGGCGCTGCGCCCGTGCCATCAATGATCGTTGCGCCAACGATAGCAATGACATTCGTTTGATTTTGCGTAGGCCGCGCGACGAAAGCTGTAAACAAAAGAACAAGCAAGAATTTTCTGAACATCTACACTCCTATTTTTGTGTGCAATGCGACGAACCTTGTTGTTTGATTGAAATGCATTCTACCCATAGCCAGGCGCAAGTCACAAGAGATGCGCCTCTGAATTTATGCCACGCTTTGCTGTTCGCGCCAGCGTTCTTGTGCTACAGTTCCTTCTTCCAAAGACAATCTTCGCAGCCTGAAGAACTGGGCTTTTTGTGATGAAGGAACGTTGATGCGGCTGTCTCCCCGTCGCGCTTAGCAGAAAGGAGAGCTTCATGAAAATACTGCTCATTTACCCCGAATTCCCGGACACGTATTGGAGTTTTCGTCACGCACTTTCCTTTGAAGGCAAGAAAGCGGCATTCCCGCCTCTGGGTCTAATGACGATTTCAGCGATGTTGCCCGCCGCGTGGGAGCGTCGTCTGGTGGATTTGAATGTGCGGCCACTAAAAACCACCGACATTGAATGGGCGGACCTCGTCTTTGCCAGCGCGATGATCGTCCAAAAAGAATCGCTGCAACGCATCGTGCAAGCTTGCAAAGCACAAGGCAAGCGTGTCGTGGTAGGCGGGCCATACGTTTCAACCAGCAGCGCAGACTTACCAGAGGCCGATCACATCTTCATCGGTGAAGCCGAAACTACGTTGCCGGAGTTTTTGCGCGATCTGGAACGCGGTCAGGCAAAACGCCTTTATCAGGCGCAGGAGCGCCCTTCGCTGATGTTGACGCCCGTGCCGGATTTTCATCTGGCTGATCTTAAACGCTATAGCGCGATGTCCATTCAGTACTCGCGCGGCTGTCCCTTTCAATGCGAATTCTGCGACATCATCGAAATTTATGGGCGCAGACCACGCACCAAAACCAATGAACAGGTATTAGCGGAACTTGATGCGTTGCTGGCCGCCAATTGGCAAGGGATGGTTTTTATTGTGGATGACAATTTCATTGGCAATAAACCGAACGTCAAACGCTTGTTGCCTGCGATAGCCGAATGGTCGGCGGCTCATAATCATCCTTTTTCCTTCATCACTGAAGCCAGTGTAAATCTGGCCGATGACGAAGAATTGCTGGAAGGCATGCGGCAAGCCGGATTTCGCCGTGTCTTCCTTGGCATTGAAACACCTGTCGAAGAAAGCCTGAAAGAAGCGCAGAAGTATCAAAACACGCGGCACAGTTTATTGGATTCGGTGCGTAAGATTCAGCGCTATGGCATGGAGGTGATGGCAGGCTTCATCGTCGGCTTTGATAACGATCCCGAAGATATTTTCGAGCGGCAAATTCGCTTCATCCGCGAAAGCGCCATTCCCCTGGCGATGGTCGGCCTGCTCACCGCCTTGCCCGACACGCAACTCTGGCGACGACTGAAAGGCGAAGGGCGATTGTTGGCCGAAAGCTCCGGTAATAACACCGACACCTCGCTCAACTTCATTCCCAAAATGGAGATGGCGCGTCTGATCGAAGGGTATAAAAGCATCCTGCAAAGTATCTATAGTCCGGCAGAATATTACCAGCGCGCGCTGGACTGCCTGAAAGTCGTTGTGCAGGATAAAGTGGAACCGCGTGGGCACAATTTAGTCAAAGACGCAGTGGCCTTGGGGCGAGTCATTTTCACGCTTGGAATACGCGACAAAGCGCGGCGCGAGTTCTGGCGCTATTTACACCGGGTCACAAGCCTGCATCGAGACCAATTTGCCCATGCCGTCACACTGGCCGCAATGGGCTATCACTTCCGTAAACTGACCGATACATACTGCAATTGAGCAATGGTGCTGTGCTAGAATCGGCACCGCGACGGAGGTCAACCTTTATGATGCCACTAAAATATGAGCCGCTGCTGACGATTGCCGATTGGGAAGCCTTGCCGGATGACGGCAAGCGGTATGAGGTGATCGAAGGAGAACTGTCTATGTTCTGTGCCCCCAGCCTAAAACACCAACTTACTCTGAAGAATTTAATTACGGACATCGAACACTATCTTAATCAAACTCCGACTTGGGCTTTTGATTCCCGGCCCAGGCGTAATGTTCAGTGAATTCAATGGTATCATCCCCGACTTGATTTTTATCCGGCAGGAAAGATTGGCGGTCATCGCCACGGGCGAGCGCATCACAGGCGCGCCGGATTTAGTCATCGAAATCGTTTCGCCCGGCGTCGAAAACAGTCGTCGTGATCGTTTGGTCAAACGGCAGCTATATGGCAAACACGGCGTCAACGAATATTGGATTGTTGACCCGGAACAAGCTTCGATTGAATTGCACGTGTTGCAGGAGCAAATCCTGCGAATGACGGCATTGCTCTCTGCGCCGGATAATATCACTTCTACCGTGTTGCCCGATTATCGTGGCCCCGTTGCCAACATTTTCAATTTCAATTTCTAAACACCAGCAGTTTTTTTCTACCAGCAAAACCCATGTCAAAACAAAGCGCTGCCCCCCCTGTCAGGCTGATGTCAATGGATGCCTATCGCGGATTTGTCATGTTCCTGATGATGGCGGAAGTTTTGCATCTTGCCCGCGTGGCCGCCGCGCATCCTGACAGCACGTTCTGGCGCGTGCTGGCATGGAATCAAACGCACGTCGAATGGTTTGGTTGTTCGTTGCACGATTTGATTCAGCCTTCGTTTTCGTTTCTCGTAGGCGTCGCGCTGCCCTACTCTATCGCCAGTCGTGGCGCGAAAGGGCAATCCACTGGCTTCATGTATTTTCACGCGGCTTGGCGGGCGGTGCTTCTGATTCTGCTTGGCGTGTTCTTGCGTTCGGTGGGCAAATCGCAAACTAACTGGACGTTTGAAGACACCTTGTCGCAAATCGGCCTGGGCTATGTGCCGCTGTTTTGGCTCGGCTTTCGCTCGATGAAAGTGGTCTGGATTTCATTGGCGGTGATTTTAGTCAGTTATTGGTTAGCGTTTGTGCTGTATCCATTGCCGCCTGCGGGATTTGACTACACGGCTGTCCGAGTACCTGCGGATTGGGCCTACCATTCAACAGGACTTGCCGCACATTTCAACAAAAACAGTAATCTGGCGTGGGCGTTTGATACGTGGTTCTTGAACTTATTCCCGCGCGAAAAAATCTTCACGAATAACGGCGGTGGTTACGCAACCCTGAGCTTTATCCCAACCCTTGGCACGATGATCCTGGGGTTAGTCGCCGGACGATGGCTGAAATCTGAGCGCCTTGACCGGGAAAAACTGTGCCGCTTTTTGCTCGCCGGAGTGATTGGCATTCTGCTTGGACTCGTCTTGCACTTCACCGGAATCTGCCCGTTAGTCAAACGCATCTGGACGCCGACCTGGACGATTTTCAGTGGCGGCGCGTGCTTTCTATTGCTGGCGTTGTTCTATTACCTAATTGATATGCAAGGCTGGCGCAAATGGGCATTTTGGTTAGTCGTGATCGGCATGAACTCCATTGCCATTTATGTGCTGGTGCATTTAATAGACGGCTTTATTCTGGATTCGTTCAAGATTCACTTTGGCCAAAATGTTTTCAAGGCGTTCGGCGAAGGTAATGAAACGTTGCTGAGCGGCGGCACGGCCTTGCTCATGTTTTGGTTGATTTTATATTGGATGTATCGGAAGAAACTGTTCATTCGTATTTGAATTTCACTGCAAACCCGACGAGGAGAAAGACTCATGTCCCTTCATTCATCACGCCGCGAGTTTTTACAAACGGCTTCTTTATTGGCTGCCACGACTGCATTGCACCAGGCTGCGTCAGCCGCACCTACGCCCATTGTCGTTGACACCCATTTGCATTGTTTTGCCGGCCTCAAAGACGAGCGATTCCCTTATCACGCCAATGCGCCGTATCGTCCGGCAGGCGCAGCGACGCCGGAAAAATTACTGCAATGCATGGACGGCGCGGGCGTGAATTTTGCCATCGTGGTTCACCCGGAACCGTATCGGGACGATCATCGGTATTTGGAATATTGTCTGCAAGTGGGCAAAGGCCGACTGAAAGGAACTTGTTTAGTATTTGCAGATCGTCCTGAGTCCATGGCGCAACTTCCGACGTTGGCCAAGCGCGGCGATATTGTCGCGGTGCGGATGCATGCCTATGCGCCGGATCGCCTGCCTCCGTTTGGCAAGCCGGAGATGCGTGCGTTCTGGAAAAAAGCCAGCGACCTGGGGCTGATGGTTCAACTGCATTTGGAGCCGCGTTATGCGCCGCATTTTGAACCGTTCATTCGTGAATTCGCTTCGACCAAAGTGATTATTGACCATCTGGGACGACCGTTTCAGGGAACGCCCGAAGAACATGCAGTGATTGTGCGCTGGTCTCGCTTCCCTAATACCGTAATGAAGCTGGCAGCTCTGCCCCAGCAAACCGAATATCCACATCGTGAAATTGGCCCGATTGTTAAGCAGTTAGCGGATGCTTATAGCCCGGATCGGATGATTTATGGCGGAGGGTTTGGCGAAAATGCCACGCCCGCATCGTATCGCGCCGCGCGGGAACGCATCCGCGTTTATTTGTCTCACTTGAAGCCCGAAGAACAAGCGAAGGTATTTGGTCTCACCGCCGGAAAGTTATTTAGGTTTAGCAGCTAATGCGCCAGCGATATGCGCTGCACTCAAACAAATAAATCAAATTCTACACCAAGGTTTTCTCGCACTGCCTGTTGGTAAATGGCTTGTGCGACGATGGCGTCCTGGGCCGCATTGCCGACCGATTTGAAGTAGGTAATTTCAGTATCGTTCTCGCGTCCAGCCTTGATTCCAGTGGCGATTTCGCCGAGTTCGCCATAAATGTCAGACACTTGAATTGCGCCCTGGGCTAACGCGACAAGCAAATCTCCGGCTTCAGAGAAAGCTGCTGCGCGTTCGTCTACTACGAGCTTGGCGGCGCGTTGCAAGGTCAGGCAATCCACTTCCTGCATCTCGGCTTTGTACGAACCAACGCTGTTGATGTGCGTGCCGGGCTGCAAAGTTACGCCGTCAAAAACGGGCGTGTGCGAGGTTGTCGCCGTACAAATTACCTGGGCGGACTGAATGGCTTGCGCGGGCGATGCGGCAGCCAGCAACTCGATTTCGTTTCCGAGTTGAGGCCGCATTTCGGCGATCAACGATTGGACAGACTCGTGGTGCCGCGCATAAATCCAAAAGCGTTTGATGGGACGCACGGCGGCTACGGCCAAGATTTGTGTGCGGGCTTGCGTGCCTGCGCCAAAGATGGCGGCGACTTCGGCGTCCTGGCGGGCGAGCAACGCTGTCGCTACACCACTGGCTGCCCCGGTGCGTAAGGCAGTTAGGTAGCCGCCTTCCAGCGCGGCGACCGGTTGGCCTGTGTCTGGATCAAGCACGACAACCAGTGCGTGAATCAGCGGCAAATTGCGCTCGTGATTGCGGTGATGAATCGAGACTATTTTGACGGCTAAGGCTTCGGCTTCGGACAAATAGCCCGGCATTACCAACGTGACGCCATCGTGTTTTTTCTGCGGCAAGACGATGCGCAACGGCACGTTCGCACGACCCGTCGAAAGTTCGCTAAAGGCTTGTTTGACGATAGGAATTGCCGCGTGCATCGAAAGCGCTCGCTGCACATCAGAACGGGTGAGAAATCGCATGAGAAGTCGGAGAAAAGCTGGGAAGTTGAGGAAATCCCAAGAAAGTCTGGGAAAGTCGAGAAACGGTTTTGGCTTTCTCCGACTTTCCCAGACTTATATTTAGTTCCAATAGACTTCTATATCGTAATCATCCGCGCCGCCCTTGGTATCGCGGATGCGAACAATAGCGATGAACTCATTGCGAGACGATGGTTGTTCGACGATTTCGACGTAACCCCGACCACGGAATTTCTCGACGCTTACATTCACCCGTCGGCGCGGCATAAAGGAATTAAAGCGCGCACCGACATCCGTAACGGGCTGACCGGAAATCGTGCGTTCGTAGATTTGATCGCCACGGATTTCGATTTCCACCACATCGTCCACGCGTCCGCGCCAGCGCAGGCTCCCGGAGCGTTGCGCGCGGCCTGTGTCATACCAATCATCACGATTGCGGTCGCGGTCACGATCACGATACCGATCACGATTGCGCTCGCTCGCGCCAATCCAACGTAGCCAGAAGCGTTGGTTGTCGCCACTGTTGCGCTTGAAAATTTGCATGCGCGCACCATCGTAGCGTTCGTTGCCCGGCGCGTCCATTGATCTGCCAGTAGGCGCGAGGAAGCGATAGCTGTTGTCGTTCTCAGTGCGAATATCCCAAAGTTGCGCGTCACGATTGCGGCCTTGCTCCGCCAAAATAATGGCCGCACCGCTGTCGCCATTGCCTGCGACCGTCATCACTTCGCCCGTGTCTGCCGAACGAAGGTAGTAATACCCATTGCCCGCTTCTTCAATATCCCATTGTCGGCGGCGCGCGTTGCCAGCATTCGTTTGCACGACTTGTCCGTTGTTGCTTGCCACCAGCAGCCGCTTGGTTTCGACAACTTGAATTTCGTAGCGACCAAGGCGTAAAGCGCCCGTGGGCGAATTGCCATAGCGATCCCGATCCGAGCCGCCGCCAGGATTGCGCCCCTGCCCCCAGTTGGTGCGGGTAATGTTGTTGCGGCGCGTGTCAATGATCACGTCATACCAGATTTCGCTGCGGCCACTGCGGCGACCTTCCACGGAAGCTTGTCCGCGGACACTCAGTTCGCGGTTGCCGGTGGAAGCGGATTCCGCCGAGTTAAGGCGGACTTTGACGCTTTCGCCCATGTCATTGGCAAGCTGGCGTTCTAGTTCACGCTCAATTTGTCTACGGTCAGAATCGCTCACGGATTGCGCGGCAACTGATGTGAGTTGCCCAAGAAAGGCGACGCATAAGGTGAAGGTGAAAAGTAGGTTCCTCATTATCAATGCTCCTGAAAGGGGGGAGATTATCATGCTCGGCACGCATAGGGGGAACGTGCGTGAGCGGCGATTTGGATGTGCCAGTTTACAAGAAGGTTGGCAAATTTCCACAGCCTTGGTGAGGATTTGGCCAAACATTATGGGGCGAAGTTGGATTTTCTCGCCAAAGGCTTTTACAATCGCGCTTCATTTTTCACGCCTTGCAGATCACAACCACAAAAAGGATTTTCGCTCATGCTGCACCTGATTTCTGCCCTCGGTTTTTTTGTCTTTGCGGGCTTGGCCTGGCTCTGTTCGGCACATCGTCGCAGAGTGAACTGGCGCACCATCGTGTGGGGAATGGGATTGCAACTGTTCATCGGCCTGCTGATTTTTCGCCTGCCAATTTCGCGCGATATTTTCCTGAAGCTGAATGATGGCGTAATGGCGTTGCTGGAGGTATCCAAAGTCGGCACGAATTTTCTGCTAGGGCCTTTGGCTGCCGGGCCGGGCGAACAAGGGTCGGTGGGCTTTATCCTCGCCTTTCAAGCCTTGCCGATTGCGATTTTCTTTTCTGCATTGTCTGCCGCGTTGTACTACCTCGGCGTTTTGCAAGCAATCGTGCGCGTCTTTGCCAAACTCTTTCATAAAACAATGGGCATTAGTGGAGCCGAAAGCCTGACCGGTGCCGCCAATATTTTCGTCGGTGTCGAATCCGCCTTAGTCGTGCGACCTTACCTGGCAAAAATGACGCGCTCGGAATTGCTCTGCGTGCTGAGCACGGGAATGGCAACGGCAGCTTCGACGACACTCGGCATTTACACCTTGATGCTCAGCAAGTCTTTCCCGAACATCGCCGGGCACCTGTTGTCCGCTTCGGTCATCTGTATTCCCGCATCCGTTGTGATGGCGAAACTCCTGCTGCCTGAAACCGAAACGCCCGAAACGCTCAGCACCATCCCACCCGAAGAGCCGGGCACGCGCTCCAGCAGTTTGATGAGCGCCATTATCGAAGGCGCAAATGATGGGCTGAAGTTAGCGATTGGCATTGCGACGTTATTAGTCGCCATCCTTGCCCTTGTCGCGTTATTCGACAAACTCGTCGGCTGGCCGAGCCAGTGGTTACATTTGTCTGAACCGCTTTCCCTCACCAAAATCCTGGGCTGGATTTTTTATCCGCTGGCTGCCCTGCTCGGCATCGCGCGCGCCGACATCGCCGAAGCCGCCAGGCTTTTGGGCGAACGCGTAATTTTGACCGAGGTCGTTTCGTATCAAGACCTAGCCACGATGGTCATGAGCGGCCAAATCACCGACCCGCGCACAGTCGTGATTTTGAGTTACGCATTATGCGGTTTCGCGCACGTGGCCTCGATGGCAATCTTTGTCGGTGGGACTGCGGCATTGGTTCCTTCGCGCCGTGATGATTTAGCCCGTCTCGGCTTGCGTGCCTTGCTGGCAGCGACACTCGGCACATTGATGACAGGGGCGGTCGCGGGGATTTTCAGTGATGGGCAAGGCGTCTTGCTGAATATCAAGTGATCATGTATTTGCTGTAGCGCAGCTTATTCGCGCCGATGAAATCTGATTGAGCGCGCTTACTTCTTGGGCACGACAAACTTGAACTCTTTTGTGAATGCCTTCCCTTCCTGGTCTTGCCAGATGACTTGTGCATTACGTGGTTGCCCGTCAAACTTTTGATTGGTTGTCAGGTAAGACAAGCGGTAGTTCGCTTTTGCGAGTTGAAAGATCGGCATTGTGTAATCGTGGGTAACCCGGAGCAAGGCAGGAGTTTCTTCTTTGGTCACTTTTAATGGTGCAGAGTATTTGACGAATGCGCCGCCGGTGAGTGATGCGAGTGAATCAAAAACGGAGGTTCCTTTCGCAACAGATTTTTCCAAAGGGTTGCCTCCAAATATTGGTCGCTCACTACGTGCGAGTATCTGCTGATTGAAGAGACGGATAACAGAGATTTGGACATTGTTCTCAGCAATAGCTTCAAGCGTTTCGTCAAGTTTCCATTCACTGCCTCGTTCCACTACATCGGTTAACACAATCAACGTCCGGCGCGGCTTTTTGGCGTTCTCTTGGAGGTAGTCAGCGCCTGCTATTACGCTATCGTATAAAGCTGATCCGCCGCCGGTGTAAAGATCTTCTACCGATTTATATAGTGCGTCCTTATCGGCTGTTATGCCTTGCAACAATTCAGCCTCCTTTTTAACCTGGACAATGAACATCTCGTCTGAACTGCCTAATTGATCAATCAAGCTAATGGTCAAAAGTTTGATCCCAGAGAAGTACTCAAGCATGCTGCCTGAAGTATCAATGAGCAATCCATAGCTGACGCCCTGAGGTTTACTATCGAGCGAATCAATTTTTTGGGCACTGCCGTCTTCAATGATCTTCAGGTTTTCTACTTGTAGTTTTGCGTCGGCAGGCAATCCTTCTACTGTCTCAAAGTTGAATGCGACTCGCAGCGTAGAAGGAGGAAGCTGCTGTTTAGCCGTCTTATCTTTGGATTTCTTGTCTTGTCCAAGAGAGGAAGGGAAAAGAAGCACACACCCCAAAACGATGCTGGTGAGGAGGAAACGAACAACTTGCATAGACTATTCCACTTTCAAATCTTCGCACAGAGAGAAGAAGTATTAACTTCTTCCCCCTGCGCGCGCACAGTCTACGCTTTCACATAAATCTCTGCATCAACTTTCTTGTGCTACGACAACAAGTCGTTTTCTCCATTTACTTCGCCGCTGCTAACGCCGCTTCGTAATTCGGTTGTTCGGTAATGTCCTTCACATACTCCACATATTTGACTGTATTATCTGCGTCAATGACAAAGACGGCACGCGCGTGCAACCGATCCAACGGGCCGCCGCTAATCAGCACGCCGTAGTTTTCCCCGAACGAAGCATCCCGATGATCGCTGGCAGTGAGGAGTTTATCCACGCCCGCCGCACCGCACCAACGCTTTTGCGCGAACGGCAAATCCATACTCAAGCACACGATTTCCACTTCGGGCAACTTCGCTGCTTCTTCATTAAAGCGCCGCGTTTCCATATCGCAAACAGGTGTGTCGAGCGACGGCACGGCGACCAGAATGCGGGTTTTACCTGCGGAGGAAGCAAGCGTGTAATCGCTCAGGTCAGATGATTTTTGCACTTTAAAATCAGGCGCGGTTTGTCCAACCGCTACTTCTGTACCCTGTAAGGTTACGGGGTTTCCTTTGAATGTAACTGAAGCCATGTAGTTTAAATTCTCCTTCATTGTTGGGACGCCGACAGGGCGGCGATGATGATATGGTTGAGCGAAAAATAACGAGGTTACATCTTGCTGCGTAAGCTTGGCAGGCCAACGCCGGAGGCGTCAAACCCGCCATCCACGGCAAGAATTTGACCGTTGATATAAGTGGCGTCAGTGCTGCACAAAAATGCTACAGCATTAGCGATCTCTTGCACGGTGCCGTAGCGTGCGAGCGGAATCGCGTCGTGATAATCGGTGCGAATGTCCGCCGAATGAACTTGTTGGGCCATCGCTGTTTCGACCGGGCCGGGCGCGATAGCATTAACCCGAATCCCGGCATTGCCGAATTCCACCGCTTGTTGTTTGGTGAGGTGCATCAGCGCTGCCTTGCTGGTGCCGTACGCGAGGCGCAACGTGCTGGCGCGCAGGCCGGAAATCGAAGCAATATTGACCACGCTGCCACCGCCATGTTGCAGCATTACAGGCACACACGCTTGCGTGCAAAGAAACGGCCCCGTGAGGTTCGTGGCCAGAATGCGTGACCAATCGTCATACGTCGTCTCAAGCGCTGACTTGAATACCGCGACGCCAGCGTTGTTGACCAGCGCGTCAAGGCGTCCAAAGTGCGCCACGATTTTTTCTATTGAGGATTGAACTTGCTGTGGGTTGGAAACATCACCCGCAACCGCAAGGATCGGCTGATCGCGCAGCAAGGCTGCCGTCATTGCCAGCGTTTCAGCGTCAACATCAAGCAAGGCTACGCGGTATCCATCGGCCAAAAACTTTTGGGCAATCGCCAGTCCTATGCCGCGTGCCGCACCGGTTACAACTGCGACTTTACTGATTTCATTCATCTTGGGATTCCCCCTACTTGTTTGAATCACTCCTATACCACAATCGGCGCTGCTTGAATATCTACCAGGAGCCATCTTCCGCACAACGACTCATTTAGGGATGGCGAATTGCACTTTTTTTTGGGAAGGACAGCTCCCAGCCTCTGGGCTGCGGCATTCTCAGGAATTGTTTTCTCTCTTTGCTTCGTCATGCTACGATGGCTGGTGAGGTCAGTAGTAATTATTGATGAGCAACGATCCCAATATTCACAAAACCCAGCTTGCAAACGGCTTGGTAGTCGTTTCCGAATCCATGCCGCATGTCCGTTCTGTCAGCTTTGGCGTATTCCTGCGCGAAGGCTCACGGCACGAAACGCCTGACATCAATGGCATCAACCATTTCATCGAACACACGCTTTTCAAAGGCACGCGTAAACGCTCGGCGGTGCAAATCGCCGATGAATCCGACGCGCTTGGCGGTTATCTGGACGCGTTCACGGCGCGCGAATCTGTGGGCTTCACCAACAAAGTTTTGGATGAGCATTTGCCCCAGGCTTTTGAATTGGTAGCGGATTTGGTGACGGCACCCACTTTCAATCCTGTCGAATTGGACAAAGAGCGCAACGTCATCCTGGAAGAAATCAAGATGGTCGAAGACACACCGGATGATTTGGTCTTCGAGATTTTCTCGGAAGGCTTTTACCCCAATCACGCGCTCGGACGCCCGATTTTAGGTACGCCGGAAACCCTGGCGACGTTCAAATCAAAACGCGTGCGTAAGCATTATGATGATGCGTATCGCCCGCAGAATTTGGTAGTTGCGGCAGCCGGTAACATCGCCCACGAAGAATGGGTTGAGCTGATTAAGCAACATTTCGGGCATTTGCGCCCACGTAAGGTTGCGGCCAGCCAACCGGAACCCGCGCCGACGCCGCACTTCACGCTGCGCCATAAGGCCGAATTGGAGCAAACGCACCTCGTACTGGGAGCGGTTTGCCCTTCATTGATGAGCGAAGATCATTACGCGATGAATGTGCTTTGCACGATCCTGGGCGGGGGGATGAGTTCGCGCCTGTTTCAATCCGTGCGCGAAGATCGCGGGCTGGTTTACACGATCTTTTCTTCGCTGACAGAGTATGTTGACACGGGCTTCTTGAGCATTTATGCCGGAGCTTCTGCCGAAAACATTGAACCGACCATTACGGCTACGGTAGCTGAACTCCGCCGCCTCAAAAACGAACCGGTTAGTGCGGCTGAATTACAACGCAACAAAGACCAACTGAAAACCAGTTTGATGTTGGCGTTAGAATCCAGTTCCGCGCGGATGAGCGCACTCGCATCACAGGAAATGACGTGGGGCAAATTCCTTTCTGCGGATGAAGTGATCGAAAAAATCAATGCGGTCACTGCCGCAGAAATTCAACGCCTGGCAGTTGAGGTTTTTCAGCCGGAAGCGATGGCCGTTACTGTGTTGGGTGATATAGATGGAGTACAAATTGAGCGGGTGCAATTAAGCTGATTTCTTTTCCTTTCCAAGGGCCGAGCAATGGACATTCGCCAAGCCCTCCTCGCCGAACATTCTAAGCGCCAAACGATGGCTATCGTTACAGACATCGGCAATGACGCCGCGCGCCTTGCGTAAGCCGAGCCTGCCTTGCTGTACGAACTGCGACTGGTCGTCAAACAGCACCTGCCCTATACCACTTCTGCCTTTCAGAAACGAGCGCGCGCGATCTTTTGATCACGACCCACATACTTATCTTTTCGCCTAATCTGCTTGGCAGGGCCGGAACGCTTGTCAGAGTTTTCTCATGTTCATACAATCCAGAGCATGAGCATATTTACCGAACGTGTGGGACAACTGCCGAAACTCGGCGTTGGCATTTCGGGAGAGTTCAATATCGCCGCGAAAGGCATTGAGGCAGGATGGATGAGGGAGAACTATCCTGACCTCATTCACTTTTACGAATACGGCAGCGACCTTGAACGTGGCCTGGATGAAGGCGTGCGGCGCTGGGCGGCTGCCGGCTTGCCGGTGACCTATCACTTTCTGGACATCAATCTGGAAGAGCGTGATGATCTCGATCAAAACTGGCTGACGCGGACGAAAGCATTGGCCACGGAAATCAATGCGTCGTGGCTGTGTGGCGATGCCGGGCGTTGGCATTTTGGCTTGCGCGAACGCGGGCATGGAATGCTGATGCCGCCGATCCTGTGCCGCCAGTCGGCGCTTGAAACCGCCGAGAATATTCAACAAATTGAAGCCGAGACAGGGCTGCTCTGTTTGCCCGAAAACCCGCCGTCGGTGATTTACCTGGGCGAGCTACACATCCTGGATTATTTCGCGTTAGTGGCGGAGCAAGCGGATTGCGGCGTGCTCTTGGATTGCGCGCATCTGGCGATCTTTCAGCAGACGCGTGATCTGTCGCCGCTGACGGCGCTCAACAGTTTCCCGCTGCATCGCATTGTCGAAATGCACGTGGCGGGGGGCGCGTATGCCGACGTTGACGGCTACCGCTACATCGAAGACAACCACGCGCCTGAACCGCTGCCCGCGACGTGGGAGATTTTGGAATATGTCCTGCCGCGCGCGCCTAATCTGAAAGCTATTGTCTTTGAATGTGAACACAACGTAGCGGAAGAATGCCTGCCCGTTTTTGAGAGATTGAATGCGCTCTTTCCTACAGAGACGCTGGTGGAGGGGAGCGCACCAGCGCAATGAGCTATCACACCATGCAAAAACTGGCGGTTCGCATGCTCTTTGATGAAGCCTTCGTCAACGCAGCGCACGCTGACCCAACGCAGGCCTTCGCGGGGCTTGGTCTCTCCGAGACGGAACGCGCGCAGTTGCTCAGCGTGGACCGCCGCGCGTGGCGACACGATGCGCTGCGACGCCGACGGATGCTGCGGACGTTGGCGGAGGAGTACAAAATTTCGACGACGATTGTGCTGGCGGAAACGCGGTTGTTGGCGTCGCTGGAAGGATTCTTTTCCAGTTTGTTTTTTCACACGACCGTACAACAGCGTGGTTCGATGGGCTTGGCGTTCTCAGAGTTTTTGCTGGATGGCTGCCGACAGAGCGCGTGGAGAGCGCCGCAGCTTCCTGATGTTGTGCGCTTGGAAGCGGCAATGGTTGCCTGCCGCCGGGCATTGGGACGAGAAGAAGCCCCCGACGCATTACCCACTGCACTCCACGACCGGATGCGCGTCAAACTCGCGCCGGGCTGTAGCGTGGCTAGCTTTCAGGCCAATGTCATTGCGACGGTTCAGCACGTGGAACGGTATCTGTTTGAATTAAACCTGATGCCCGCGATGGCGCTTTGCGAAGATGCGCCGCGCTTGACGGATTTGCCAGAGGTCAACCAACTCAAGAAAATTTACCTGCTCTTCAGCCCTGGCGCGGCGGGCATTGCGCTGACCGATTTGGACCGCGCTTCCTTTTTGCTCCTTTACGAAGCCCGACGCGCAGTGGAAATCAAAACTCTGTTGGCACAACCTGGCGCAACAAAAACCAACGCGGTGCGCTCACAAGAAATCCTTTCCGAATGGCTGGAGAGTGGTGTACTAATGATCGTTCAATAACACAACTTTGTTCTGCTTCCGCTTGGCAATTTACTATTACTTCAATACGCCGCAAAAGTACGGCCTAACCATTTCAAGAGGTGAACCATGTCTATAACTCGACTGTCTCAAATTCTGTTGCTGCTTCTCACTTTGACTGTAGCGTTATCCGCGCAACCGGCCAAGCGTCCCCTCAATCTGGACGATCTGCCGCGCTTGCGTGAAGTACGCGATCCGCAATGTTCGCCCGATGGACAGGCGGTGGCGTATGTGGTTTCGGCCATTGATGTCAAAGAAGACAAGAGCAACACGCATATCTGGATGGTCGGCTTTGACGGCAAAGGCGAACGTCAGATTACGGCGGGGCAGGAAAGCGAATCCACGCCGCGCTGGAGTCCCGACGGTAAATACCTTGCCTTCACTTCGTCGCGCCCTGGCCCGGCGAAAGGCAATCAGGTCTGGTTGCTGGATCGCAGCGGCGGCGAGGCGTTTCAGCTTACGGATGTCAAAGGCCGCCTGCAAAGCTACGAATGGTCGCCCGATTCCAAACGGCTGGCGTTGGTGATTGGCGATCCCGATCCTGACGCGGAAGCCAATGCCGCCGCACAAGCCGCCGGGGGTAAGCCAAAGCCGCCCAAACCTATCGTGCTGGATCGGTATAAATTCAAGCAAGACATCCAGGGGTATCTGGTCTCCGGTCGGCACAGCTACATTTACCTTTTCGATATTGCGACCAAAAAGTCAGAGCGGTTGACGACAGGCAAATGGGACGAATCATCTCCGGTTTGGTCGCCCGACGGTACGCGCATCGCCTTCGTCAGCAACCACAACGCTGACCCGGATCGTGATCCCGATGGACAATTGTTTGTGGCGGAAGCCAAAGCGGGCGTGACGGAAAAACAGCTCACAACGGCTGAAAATCGCGTCGGACGTGGTCGCCCGGAATGGAGTCCTGACGGCAAGTGGATTACCTTCCTTGAAACTGATGAGAAGAAATGGGGCGCATACAGCATGACGCATGTGACGCTGGTCGCCTCAGACGGCAGTGCCGCGCCCAAACGTGTACCATCGGTCGAAGCCTTGGATCGTGGCGTCTCGGGGCCACAATTCAGCGCCGACGGCAAAGCTATCCGCTTCCTTGTTACCGATGATCGTTCCGTTTATCCCGCCCAAGTGAATCTGGCGAGCGGCAAAATAGATCGTTTGCTGGCCTCGCCTGTCGTCGTAGCTAACTGGGAATCCGCCGGAAAATGTTCCTGCGTGCTATCCGGCGGCAATACGAAATACAACGAAATCTATGCTTTTGACAACGGCGCGCTACGACAACTCACGCATCACAATGATGAACTGATTGCTGAACTGGAACTCGGACAAACCGAAGAAGTCAATTTCAAGAGCAAGGACGGAACGGATGTGCATGCGTTATTGACGTATCCGGTTGGCTATGTGAAAGGAACGAAAGTTCCGCTGCTGTTGCGCATTCACGGCGGGCCGAACGGGCAGGATCAACATTTCTTCAGCACTGAGCGGCAATTCTTCGCGGCGAATGGCTATGCCGTGCTTGCGGTCAATTATCGCGGCAGTGCGGGGCGCGGACAGAAATTCTCGCGTTCCATCTTTGCCGACTGGGGGCATTACGAAGTCGAAGATTTGCACGCGGGTGTAGATCACGTCATCAAGATGGGCGTGGCTGATCCTGATCGTTTGGGCGTCGGCGGTTGGAGCTATGGTGGGATTCTGACCGACTACCTGATTGCTAGTGACACACGCTTCAAAGTGGCAACGAGCGGCGCAGGCACAGCGTTCACGGTTTCGTATTACGGCACCGATCATTACATCACGCAGTACGACAACGAAATCGGCCCACCCTGGAATCCGAAATCGTGGGAGACTTATCAAAAGCTATCTTACCCCTTCCTGCACGCCGACCGCATTAAGACGCCGACGCTATTTTTAGGCGGTGAGAAGGATTTTAATGTGCCGATTTCCGGCAGCGAGCAAATGTATCAGGCGCTGCGCAGTCTCGGCATAGACACACAACTCATCATCTACCCGAATGAGTTTCACGGCATTCAGCGTCCGAGTTATGTGCGGGATCGGTATGAGCGGTATTTGGCTTGGTACGACAAATACCTGAAGAAAGCATCCGCAGCGACGGCAGCAGGTGCAACGGCGAATCAGAAATAGTTGAGCACAGACCAAACTGGTTCCTGCCAGGATCAGTTGATCGCCGACAAAGTCGTCTAATTACGCGCAATCATGAGGCAAGCAGAAGTATTTCTCTTGCCTCCTTCACGCACCTTTGCAGTCCTCTCCTCGCATGCCATAATTCGGTTACGCTAAGAGATTGTTAGACTCGCCCTTTTAGAATGTGAGATTTTGCTGGATTGATTCCAACGCGACCCGTGCCGCCTGGCAATGAATGGTTATCTGAACATCACGCATTGGCTTAGCGCGCCACCGCACCAATTGTGCAGGAGTTAGGTGATGAAACGTGGCCTAAACCGAAACCTGAGACTCGTCGGATTGTTGGCGTTCGCAGCACTTGAGCATGAGCTTTGCGCTCTTCGCTCAAGCGGAGCGACAAGCAGAAGCGGACAAGCAAGTGTTCGCCCTCCTGCAGCAAAAATGCTTGCAATGCCACGGCGCGGCGGTACAAATGTCCGGCCTGGATTTGCGCACGCGTGAGTTGATGTTGAAGGGCGGCGCATCCGGCGCAGCGATTATTCCCGGCAAGGCTGAAGCGAGCCTGTTGTATCGGCGGGTGGCGGGTTTGGAACAACCGCAAATGCCAATGGCTCCGGCAACTCCGTTGACGCCGCAAGAACTCGCGTTGCTGAAAGCCTGGATTGAGCGGGGCGCGCCGCTGGACGGCAATCTCAACCCTGACATCTCCAATCTGAAATCAAGTTCAGCGCCTGCTTACAAAGAAAAAGTTCTTACCGCCGTAGAGCGCAATTGGTGGGCCTTCCAAAAACCCGTTCGTTCTCCTGTCCCCAACGTCGCCGATGCTCGCTGGCAAGCTAATCCCATTGATGCATTCATCAAGCAAGGTTTGGCGCAAAAAGGCTTGTCGCCTGCGCCGCAGGCAGATCGTTACACGCTCATTCGGCGCGCGTATCTGGACTTGTTAGGACTACTCCCGCATCCGCAAGAAGTCGAATCATTTGTCAGCGATTCCTCGCCGAAAGCCTATGAAAACCTGATCGAACGATTGTTGGCCTCGCCGCATTACGGCGAACGTTGGGGACGGTTTTGGCTGGATGTCGTGCGTTATGCCGACAGTTCCGGCTATGAGCATGATTTTGACATTGCCAACGCCTGGCGTTACCGCGACTATGTAATTCAGTCATTCAATCAGGACAAGCCGTATAACCGATTTATCGTGGAGCAACTGGCGGGTGATGAGTTGGATGACAAGAACTACGATAGCCTGATTGCGACGTCCTATTACCGCATTGGGCCGCGTGTGCGCTTCCGCGAAAAAGACAATCCTTATTATCGCTACGAGTATCTGGATGACATGATTCGCACGACATTTCAAGGAACGATGGGGTTGTCGGTGAACTGCGCGCGTTGCCACGATCACAAATTCGATCCGATTACGCGGATGGATTATTACCGCACGATGGCGATGCTGAACGGGCAGGTAGAGTATGACCATCCGCTCGCGCCGCCTGACAAAGTGGCGGAGTACGAGAAGACGAAAAAAGAAATCGAGGCGCAAATTCGACCGCTGATGCAACGTGTTCTGGCGATTGAATCACCGTACCGCAAGGCCGCGTATGAAAAGCGGCTTACCAAATTCCCCGCAGAAATCCAACTTGCCGTTCGCACACCTGCCGAACAGCGCACGCCAGGGCAAAAGTTGCTTGCCGCGCAAATCACTTCGCTTGACGTTGACCCCGATGCGGCAGTCGCTCAAAACGTCGTGGCGTTGTATACGCGCCAGCGCATCAAAGTTAGCGAGACCGATCACGCCGAACGGGAAAAGTTGTTAGATCAAGTCGAAGCCCTGGTGAAAAAAATGCCGCCGCCGTTGCCTTTAGCCGAAGGCGTGCGCGATGGCGATTACCGCTTGACGCCCGATGGCGCAGGCGATGATCCGCTACCGGGCAAGGGCGACCGCTTCGATTACGGCATCAAATGTTGTTTCCTGCCGGAGCCAGGACGTGCCTATCAACCGCCGCCTGTTTATTTTGCCTCGAATGGCCTGGATGTTGCCGCAGATCAAAAGTCGTTTGTGGTTGAACCCGGCTATTTGCAAGCACTGAGCAAAGACGCGCCGCCGCCGAAGAATACGGGGCGGCGGCGCGCCTTAGCTGAATGGATCGCGTCGCCGGACAACCCGTTGACGGCGCGTGTGCTGGTGAATCGCCTTTGGCATTGGCATTTCGGGCGTGGTCTGGTCGCGACGCCAGGAAATTTCGGCAAGATGGGCGCGCGGCCTTCGCACCCCGAATTACTGGATTGGCTGGCAACCGAATTCATCCGGCAAGGTTGGAGCATCAAGCAGATGCACCGCCTCATTATGAATTCCGAAACGTACAAGATGGCTTCGAGCTTTGCTTCCGCTGCGAATTTAGAGAAAGACCCCACCAACTTTCAGCTTTGGCGCTATCCATTGCGACGGTTGGAAGGCGAGGCGATTCGTGATGTCATTCTGGCGGCCAGTGGGCAACTCAATTTACAAGCAGGCGGCAAGCCGTTCTTCCCTTCGATCCCGAAGTCGGTGCGCGAGAGCTATCTGCAAGGCAGATGGGAAATGATGAAAGAGGAACCTGCAACGTGGCGGCGCAGTATTTATGCCTATTGGAAGCGCGGGCTGAAGTACCCGTTTTTTGATGTTTACGATCAGCCCGACCCAAATGTGACCTGCGAACGGCGCAATGTTACGACCGTGCCGACGCAAGCCTTGACGCTGCTGAACAATGAATTCGTATTGATGCAGGCACGTCACTTTGCCGAACGGGTGCAGCGCGAAGCGGGAGACGATTCCGCGAAGCAGATTCAGGCGTTGTATCGCATTGCGCTGAGTCGTATGGCTGATTCGCAAGAGTTGACGCACCATGCCGCTTTTTTGCAGCAACAACGAGCCTATCATGCGACGCGCACGGCCCCTGCAGAAGCGCCGTTGCTCGCGCTTATAGATTTGGCGCACGTGATGCTGAACGCGAACGAATTCGTTTACATCAACTGAGGTGGCCTTATGACGAACCTTGCTAAGCAGACCCCGCCCAAACGCCGCCACATTGCGCGGCGAGATTTTTTATTCGAGGCCGGGACAGGCATTAGTGGCCTTGCATTGCTATGTTTGCTTGATCAGGATGGTCTGTTGGCACAAACGCCGCAGGCTCCCACGTGCAACCAACAAGCCGCGTTTGCCGGTTCGCCCAATCTGCCGAAACCACCCCATTTCAAGCCGCGCGCCAAATCGGTCATCTCGTTGTTTATGAGCGGCGGCGTGAGTCAGGTGGATACGTTCGACTACAAACCCGCGCTGGAGAAATATCACGGGATGCCGCTGGAAGGAAAAGGCGAGATTCGCGTGCGGCAAGGCTATCCGGGGCCGCTGATGAAAAGCCCGTACAAATTCAAACAACATGGGCAATCCGGCGCGTGGGTTTCCGAACTGTTCCCGCATATTGCCAACATCGTAGACGATTTGGCCTTCATCCATTCCTGTCAGGGCAAATCCAGCGATCACGTATTGTCGCACTACGAATGGAACACGGGATCAATCTTGATGGGGTTCCCCAGCGTCGGTTCGTGGGTGACGTATGGCTTGGGGAGCGTGAATCAGAACCTGCCGGGCTTCGTCGTGATTTACGATGCGCGCGGCGGCCCGTTTTCCGGCCCGGCGAATTGGAGCGCAGGATTTCTTCCGGCCTCCTATCAGGGAACGGTGTTTCGCTCCAGTGGCGACCCGATTCTGGATTTGACGCCGCCGTCAAAGTACGTCACGCCGGAGCAGGAGCGGGCGCGGCTCGATCAGTTGAATCGAATCAATCAACGCCATGCCGAAAAGCATCCCGGCAGCACCGAATTGGCGGCGCGCATCGCGTCTTACGAAATGGCCTATCGCATGCAAATGTGTGCGCCCGAAGCTGTGGACATCAACCAGGAAAGCGACGAAACCAAGCGATTGTATGGGTTGGACAATCCGGTCACGGCACCCTTCGGCAAACAATGCCTGCTGGCGCGCCGTTTGGTCGAACGGGGGGTGCGTTTTGTGCAGCTTTACAGCGGCTCGCTCGTCAACCAGAACGTAGACACCTGGGATGCGCACGCCAGCATTGTGGACAATCACGGGTTGCACGCGCCGGAAGTGGACAAACCGATGGCCGGGCTGATTACCGACCTGAAGCGACGCGGCCTGCTCGACGAAACATTAGTGCTCTGGCATTCCGAGTTTGGACGCATGCCGATTTCGCAGCGGGGATTGGGGCGCGATCACAATCCCGATGCAATGACGATTTTTATGGCCGGGGCGGGCATTCCCGGCGGACAGAAAATCGGCGCGACGGATGAAGTTGGCTATCAGGCGGCGGAGCAAGTTGTGACGTGTCATGACCTGCACGCGACGCTGCTGCATTTGCTCGGCCTGGATCACAAGCGGGTGACGTATTTCTTCAATGGTCGCCACATGCGGCTCACCGATGTGCATGGCGAATTGATTCCCCAAATCGCCGATCACCGGAAATCAGCAGGATAAATTAAGATAGGAAGATTCACTGTATGACATCTCGAAAGTATCTTCAGTATGCTTTCTTGCTGCTGGGAGCCTGGCTCTTCTTGCAAACAGAGCGAGTTTCATCGGCCTACGAATCCACTCAAGGCGAGCTTGCTCTATCAAGCGCACTGCGCCGGTTGTCACGGGCCGAAAGGCGAAGGTGGGAGCGGCCCGACACTGGCCGTGCCAACGTTGACCCGTGCTTCGGATGATGAAGCGTTGCGCAAGATCATTGCCGAAGGGATTCCCGGCACTGAGATGCCACGGTCACGGCTGAACCAGGAACAAATTCAAGCAACTCGCAACCTTTGTGCGGCAATTCGGGCAAACCTCAGCGGAACGCATTACCGGCAATCTCAAGCGCGGGCAAGAACTGTATCGCACGAAAGGCGGTTGCGCGCAGTGCCACACGATCAATGGAAGTGGCGGCGCGCTCGGCCCTGATTTGACAGACATTGGCTTGCGACGCAGCGCTCGTCATTTGCGTGTAGCATTGACTGACCCGCAAGCCGACGTGCCGAAAAGCTATAATTTGTATCGCACCGAAATCAGCATCCCGGAAAACTACCTGGAAGTGCGCGTCGTGACGAAAGACGGGCGACGCCTGAGCGGTGTGCGTGTTAACGAAGATACGTTCTCGCTTCAGCTTCGTGATGCGGCGAATCGCGTGCATTCGTTTTTCAAAGCCGATTTGACCGAGTTGCACAAAGACTGGGGTAAGTCCTCAATGCCGAGTTATCGCACCGTGTTCACAAAAGAAGAACTCGATGATGTGGTGGCGTTTTTAGCCTCGCTACGCGGGGGAAAATGAAAGGAAGCTATGCGAACGATTGCCCTCTTGTTACTCGTTGCTCAAATCACCCACGCGCAAGTTTCATACGAACGCATTCGCCACGCCGAAGCCGAGCCGGGCAATTGGCTGACGTACTCCGGGAACTATCAAGGCCATCGCCATTCGTTGCTCAAGCAAATCAACACGACCAACGTCGCCCGGCTCAAACCCGCGTGGATGTATCAAATGCGCGATCCCGGCAAGGTCGAGACGACGCCCATTGTGGTGGACGGCATTCTGTACATCACAGAAAAACCGCATGTCGTGACGGCGCTTGATGGTAAGACGGGACGCCCCTTGTGGAATTACCGCCGCGCCGTGCCTCCCGACCTTCGCATCTGTTGCGGTCAGCCCAATCGCGGCCTGGCCATTCTGGACGACCTCTTGATTTTCGGCACGATGGACGCTCATCTGGTCGCGCTTGATCTGCGCACGGGCAAAGCACGCTGGGACATTGTGGTCGCCGATTACAAATTGGGTTATTCCATCACGGTTGCGCCGCTCGCGGTCAAAGACAAAATCATCGTCGGCATCGCAGGCGGCGAATTCGGCATTCGCGGCTTCCTGGATGCTTACGAGGCGAAGACCGGCAAGCCGTGCTGGCGCTTCTGGACGGTGCCGGGGCCGGGCGAAAAAGGCAATGAAACCTGGGCCGGCGACAGTTGGAAAACTGGAGGCGCGCCGACGTGGGTGACGGGCGCGTATGATCCTGAACTCAATTTGGTTTACTGGGGCACAGGCAATCCGGGGCCGGATTGGAATGGCGATGATCGCGCGGGCGATAATCTGTACTCCGATTCCCTGCTGGCGCTGGATGCCGACACAGGCAAGCTCAAATGGCATTTCCAATTCACGCCGCACGATCTCCACGATTGGGATGCGAACCAGACGCCGATCTTGCTTGATGGCGTAGTGAATGGTCGCACAAGAAAGCTGGTCGTGCAGGCCAATCGCAATGCGTTTTACTATGTGCTGGATCGTGAGACGGGCGAATTCTTGAGCGGCGCTCCGTTCATCAAACAGACGTGGGCGAAAGGGACTGGATGCGCACGGCAGACCGATTCGTCTGCCGCACACCTCGCCAACCGAAGAGGGAACGGTTGTCTTCCCCGGCATCGGCGGCGCGACCAACTGGCACAGTGCAACCTGGAGTCCACAGACCAGGCTTTTTTACGTGATGGCGCAGGACGGTCAGGGACAGACTTACTTCAAACGCAAGGATGTCTACAAGCCAGGCGAGTTGTTTGAGGGCGGCGGCTTCCGCAATATTTTAGGCGCTGAGCCGAACGGTGCGGTGAAAGCGTTGGAGGCCGAGACGGGCAAGCTCCGCTGGGAATTCAAAACGCATTCTTACGTGATGGGTGGTTTGCTTTCGACTGCTGGCGGGTTGGTTTTCGGTAGCAATGCCGAAGGGTATTTCTTTGCGCTTGATGCCGAATCCGGGAAACCACTCTGGAATTTCCAAACCGGCGGGCGGACGATGGCGAATCCAATCAGTTATCTGGTAGATGGCAAGCAACACGTGGCGATTGCGGCGGGGCAGTCGTTCTTAGTGTTTGCGCTGGATTGACCCTCGCATGGCATAATAACGGCGGAGGTAATAGTTATGGCGATTACAGTAGAGAAAACTCTTTCCCCGAACATTCAAGCGGAGATTGAGCGGCTGGGGCAATTGGGAAAAACAGCACCAGCAATTACCACGAACCCTGAACGAATGAGTGGCGCACCGGTCATCGGCATTCAGCGAATGCCTGTCACGACGCTACTTGATTATCTTATGGAAGGATATTCGGTGGATGAGTTTCTGGAATGTTTTCCCGGCACAGACCGCGAGCAAGTCATTGGCGCACTGGAAAAAATTCGGTCGGCATTTGACGACGGAGTGTTGACCGATTTGCTGGCAGAGAAAGTGGATTATTGATGCGCATTCTGCTTGATCACAATCTCGATTGGCGGTTGTGGAAACGCCTGCAACCGCACGAAGTCGTGACCACGAGACAGATGCAATGGGACAGTTACGATAACGGACGGCTGCTCAGCATCGCGCAAGGCGAATTCGATGTTTTGCTAACCACCGACACCAATCTTTATCATCAACAGAACGTTGCCGCGTACGATTTAGCCGTTGTTGTGTTACGTGCTTATCGGAATTCACTTACAGCCCTTGCATCGTTGATGGCGCAAGTGATGGAATTGCTGGAACAAATCAAACCAGGCCAAATCCATTATGTCTATGTTGACGAAACGATGCGCCAACGCGATCTGAAGCGAGGCAAAGGAACTGGTGCGGAAACCTAACCGCGACTTTTTGCGGTTGAATCAATTCACAAACTACCAAAGAGTCTGAATCTTAAGGAGTCCCCATGAAGAAGAAAACCATTCTCATCGCCCTGATGCTCGCCTCTTTCTGCGTTGTTGTATCGGCGCAGAATGCCAAGAGCGTACTTGAAGCAACAATGAAAAACATCGGCGAGGTCAAATCCATTCAGTATTCCGGCAGCGGCGCGCAGTTCACCTTAGGCCAAAGCATCAACCCGGACGCGCCCTGGCCGCGCGTCGAGATCAAAAGTTTCACGCGCACGGTGGATTACGAAAAATCCGCTTCACGCCAGGAAGGAGTCGGCGCGCAAGCCCCGATGGCGACGCAATTCTACGGCGGCGGCAAGGCCTGGGGGCAAGCGGGCGCTAACGTCACTCCCGTAGCGGCAGCGGTTGCCGCTGAACGCCAGTTACAGATTTGGCTGACGCCGCACGGCTTTCTGAAAGGCGCGTTGGCCCACAATGCAACGGCAAAACGCAGTGGCACGATGATTGTGGTGACCTTTACTGCACCGAGTAAACATCGCATCGTCGGCACGATCTCGGCCAGCAATTTGGTCGAGAAAGTCGAGACGTGGCTAGACAACCCCGTGCTCGGCGATATGCACGTTGAGACGACCTTCAGCAACTACCACGATTTCGGTGCGTTCAAGTTTCCGGCGAAGATTGTGCAAAAGCAAGGCGGGCATCCGGTCTTGGATGTAGCAGTAACGGACGCGAAGGCGGACATCCCGCTTGATCTGACGGTTCCAGACGCCGTGCTGAAAGCGACGCCGCCACCCGTGCAGGTAACAACGGAGAAGCTTTCCGATGGTGTTTGGTATTTGGCCGGGGGAACGCATTACAGCGTGTTGATTGAGTTTGCTGACCACGTTGCGGTGATCGAAGCGCCGCAAAACGAAGACCGTTCACTCGCCGTCATTGCTGAAGTGAAGAAGCTGGTTCCGAACAAGCCGCTGCGGTACCTCATCAGCACACATCATCACTTTGACCACTCCGGCGGCTTGCGCACGTATGTGGCCGAGGGCGCGACGATCATTACGCATCAGAGCAACAAAGCCTTTTACGAAATGGCCGCCAAGGCCCCGCACACGCTTAACCCGGATCGTCAGGCGAGCGCCAAAAAGAAGGCCAAAGTCCTCGCCATCGGCACGAAGCATGTGCTATCGGACGCCACGCGCAGCCTGGAGCTGCATCACATCCAGGGCAGTCCGCACAACACCGGAATCGTGATGGCGTGGCTGCCGAAAGAGAAGGTGCTGATCGAAGTGGATGTCTTTAATCCACTCGCGCCCAACGCGCCGCCGCCGAGCGTGCCGAATCCTGGGATGGTGAATCTGTATGAAAACATTCAGCGGCTCAACCTTGAGGTGGATCGCATCGCAGCACTGCACGGACGAATGGTGACACTCGCTGACCTGAAAAAGACCATCGGCAAATAAACAACTCATCTTTCAACCCCTAACAGGAGATCACAGCAATGTCTGACGACAACTTTTCCCGACGCAATTTTCTCGCGGGCGCAGCCACGACTGGTGCTGCGGCTGTCTTACCCAACAATGATCCTATAGTGATAGCCAACCACCGCATCGTGGAGACCAAGCCATCCGGTGAGGTGATCAAAATCGTCTGCGCGGAACGGCTTGCGCCTGAAGAGATCGAAAAGATTCGTGCCGCCGGCAAAAACATCGAACTCAAAATGGTGGCGAGCCGCGCGGAACTGCGCAATCACGTCGCCGATGCCGAAGTTATTCTCGGCGTCGCGGACAAAGAAACGATGGCGGCAGCGAAAAAACTCAAATGGGTGCATACGTGGGCTGCGGGCGTCGAATCATTGCCTAAAGAATTGATGGAACACTCCAGCACACTTACGAATATGCAACGCGTTTTTGCGCCCGTGATTGCGGAAACAGCGATTGGGTTGCTGCTGAGCCTGACGCGCGGCTTGACGCAAACTTCGATTCCGGCGTTCAAGGAGCGCAAGTGGAAAGCCGCGGACGTGCCGCTGATTGATCTATATCGCAAGACCATCGGCATTGTTGGAATGGGTGGGATTGGGACAGAGACCGCGCGACGGTTGCACTACGGCTTTGAGATGCGCGTGCTGGCGACCGACGCAAAGCCGCTGCCGAAACCTGATTTCGTCGCCGAATTGCGCGAACCAGAGTGGCTGATGGAGATGATTCCACAAGTGGACGTGTTGATGAGCGCCGCGCCGCACACGAAAGTCACAGAAAAGATGTTCAATGACGCCGTCTTCAGCAAGATGAAACCGACGGCCTATTTCCTCAACGTGTCGCGCGGCGGTTTAGTAGATAACGATGCGCTGGTGCGCGCCTTGAAGGAAAAACGCATCGCGGGAGCCGGATTGGATGCCACCACGCCGGAACCGCTGCCACCGGATCATCCGTTCTGGGATTGCCAGAACCTCGTCATCACGCCGCATAATTCCGGGGTTGCGCCGATGCGCCAAGTGCGCCTCGTGGCAATCGTCGCCGAAAATGTCCGTCGTTATAGCCACGGCTTGCCGCTCATCGGGGTCGTAGACAAAGCGCGTGGTTATTGAGACAGGGCGGAGATGCCACAGTGTAATGACGTGGCTATCACTCTGGCTGCTCGGCTATCTATTCCGTTAGGTTTGCCTCTGTTCTGATACTTCACCTAAAAGGAAGGCGGATATGAGGCAACTTACTCCCCTATGCAACACAGGTTTGAAAAGAAAAATGGCCGGGGAAATCGTGGCAACCAGCGTCCTCTGGATGATGCTTCTGGCAATGCACCCCCTCGGCAAAACCTATGGTTTACCGAGAAGAGCGCAAATTATTGAGACGCAGTCGCTGAGTATCAAAGGCTATCCGAATCGCGTATTGCTCTTATGGATGGTGAAGCCGAAAAAATATCCCAGACCAGACCCAAGCGATCCCTACACCTGCCCGGAGGAAACGCGCGGCAGTTTTTTCAGCGGCCCAACCCGCGTTTCACTCTTTGATTCAGCGCGAGGCAAGATCATCAATACGCTCAAGCTTCGGGATGTAGATGGAGCATACACATTCGAGCTGCCGTACAGGATTCACGCCGGTTCGTATTACTGGGTGCCAGGACGACGAGCAGGCAAGGAAGGCAAACCCAAGCTCCTGTGGCTGCGCGATTACAACGGCGATGGCCAAGCATTAGAGTTTGCGCTTTTCGATGCCCAAGCTTGTATGGGACTGGCCACAACCTTGATCGGTTACAGCACACGGCAGGATCGCGTAATTCAATATCCAATCCATCTAAGTACGACAGGCGAGGGAAAACGGACGCGCGCTGTTTCGCACTGGTGCGATTATCTGTTTAGCTTGCGCCCCTGTGCGCCGGGCGACTGGCGATACGAGATTGATTACCGGGGGAGAAATGGCTCGCTGGATCAGTACGAGATTCTCTATCACACCGAAACCGAGCGGTTTGAAGGCCGATGCAAGTGGACAACTCAGGCTCCCCGCTTTGTCGCCTATTACAATGATTCGCATCGTCGCTGTGCCAACCGATAAAATTGACGATTTACTTCTTCATCACATCCAGCACCACCGCCGTCATTGCCTGCACTGCTGTGCGGAGTGTCGGTTCAGGATTGGGCGGCGCGAATAAACTGGAATGATTGCTCGGCAGTTGTGCGCCCGTCTTCAGGCTTTCTGCGACCTGGGCGGGCGAGTACACGCCAACATAAAAGTAGAAGCCGGGAATTTGATTATTGTCCAAGCCGAAATAGCCAAAATCTTCGCTGCCCATCACGGGCGGAACTTTTGCCACTCTATTTGCGCCCAGTGCTTTCTCCAACACAGCACCGAGCCGCGCGGTCAAGGCCGGATCGTTGTAAGTCGCCGGAGCATTGACAGCCCCGACTTTGACAATCGGGGCGAGATGCGCCGGAACCCCTGCGGTCAGCGCCACCCCTTTGGCAATGCGTTCAATCGCAGCCAGAATATTTTGGCGCACTTCTGCTTTGTAGGTCCTGACGGTCAGTTGCAAATGCACGTCGTCGGGAATGATGTTGTGCTTTGTGCCGCCGTGAATCGCGCCAACCGAAACGACCGCTGGATCAAGCGGCGAGTTTTCGCGGCTAACGATAGTTTGCAAGGCCAGGATAATTTGCGCCGCGATAACAATTGGGTCTTTTGTCGCTTCGGGGCGCGAACCATGTCCGCCAATACCACGCACAGTGATGTCTACCATATCAGCGCTGGCCATAAAGTAGCCGGAAGCATAGCCAACCGTCCCCGCCGCGCCGCCCATCGCATGCAGCCCCAGCAAATAATCCGGTTTGGGGAAACGCGTGTATAAGCCATCGTTGACCATCGCTTTCGCGCCCGCGATCAGTTCTTCGGCAGGCTGCGCAACTAACATCAACGTGCCTTTCCATTGATCTTTGAGTTGTACCAGCAACTTCGCGGTCGTCAACAGCGAAGCCACATGCACATCGTGGCCGCAGGCGTGCATCACGCTGACCTCTTGCCCAGCGTCATTTTTAGTTTTGACCTTGCTGGCATAGGGCAAGCCGGTTTTCTCTTCGACGGGCAAGGCGTCCATATCGGCGCGCACCAACACGGTTGGCCCCGCGCCGTTTTTCAGCAACGCTACGACGCCATATCCTGACATCCCCGGCGCATCATATTTGCCAATGCGCTCCATGACTTCATAGCCGAGCGCGCGCAATTCCCTGGCCACCAGCGCGGCGGTCTTTTCTTCGCGCCCGGACAGTTCAGGATTCGCGTGGAGTGATTTGTAGGTGGTCACTAGCGTAGGTACTTCTTTGGCCAGCAGGTCATCTATTTTTGTGGTTTGTGCGATTGCAGTTGTACAGCAAACTAGCAAGAACAAGCAGGTTTTGTGTAGCATTCATTGCTCCTTTAGCTTTCCCTATGGAGGTTTTCCGTTAGCCGATTGCGACACTTTCGTCCCGCTCACTTTGCAGGAAATCTGCTCCACGAGCAAGCGATAGGCCGCCGTGGACAAAAGGAAAAGTGGGTTTATTGGCAGTAAATAAGCCAAATTTATCAGCGGATAAATGAAACTCATTGGACAAACCAACAGGCTTCGCGTATATTTCGGCGCTCATGTATTTACTGACTACTGATTCCATCTACTAGCACCCGAGAAAATTTGCTGCGAGTATTGTGGCCAGGGTTATGACCAATAGTAACTTTGTAAATTTAGTTCCGATAGCCGCTTTGTTGCGCGCTAAATCCAATGTGATTATCTTGCCGCCGCTTGCATCCCGGCTTCTGAAACGCGAGGTGAAGTCATCTTCCCTCGCACTCCTTAAAGCAAAAAACAATTCGGTAGCTGATGGCAAAAGTTAGATTCTGAATTCAAAGCAGAAACCAAATCAAAGCCTCAGCGAAGCAATAAACGCTGAGGCTTTTTAGTTTGGAACAGTACCCCGACCGAGTGGGGATTTAACAAATCCAGCCGCGCGCTCACGCTTGCGGTATTGTAACAGAGCAATGTTATGACAAACTTTGGACTTCCCGCCAAACAAGGACTTTACGATCCTGCGTACGAACACGATGCCTGTGGCATGGGCTTCGTCGTTGATCTCAAGAATCGCAAGTCGCACGACATCATCCAACAAGCGTTGCAAATTCTCATTAGCCTGGAGCATCGCGGTGCCTGCGGTTGCGAAAAGAACACGGGCGATGGCGCGGGCATTTTGCTGCAGACGCCGCACGCTTTTCTCAAAAAAGAATGTGAGAAGCTGGGAATGGATTTGCCCTTGCCGGGATTGTACGGCGTGGGCAATGTATTCCTGCCGCAAGATGTCGCATCGCGCAAACGCTGCCTGAAGATTTTCGAGGATATCGTCGCCGAAGAAGGACAGGAAGTCTTAGGCTGGCGCGATGTGCCGACTGATAATTCGATGATTGGCCCAACGGCACTGAATGCGGAGCCGTTTATGCGGCAGGTTTTCATCAAAAAAGGTAAGGTCAAAGAAACGCCCGACGGCCTCGCGTTTGAGCGCAAGCTTTGCATCATTCGTAAAGGCGGCATTCGCAAAGTCCGTCGTTCTGGCGTCCCGGATGCAGGAAGCTTTCACATCGCCAGCCTGTCATACAAAACGCTTGTCTACAAAGGCATGCTGAATTCGTCGCAATTGGGGGCGTACTATCCCGACCTGAACGATCCTGAGATGAAATCGGCGCTCGGCATGGTGCATTCGCGCTTCTCGACGAACACGTTTCCCAGTTGGAATCGCGCGCATCCGTACCGGTACCTCTGTCACAACGGCGAAATCAACACGCTGCGCGGCAACATCAACTGGATGCACGCACGCGAAGCTCGATTGAAATCTGATCTGTTCGGCAATGATGAATTGCAAAAGATGCGCCCGGTGATTGACGTGAACAATTCGGATTCCGGGATGTTCGACAATGTACTGGAAATGTTGACGCTCACGGGGCGTTCAATTGCGCACGCGATGATGATGATGATTCCTGAGCCGTGGAGCGGACACGAATCCATGAGCGAAGAGAAGAAAGCCTTTTACGAATATCACTCGTGCATGATGGAACCGTGGGACGGCCCGGCGGCAGTTGCGTTCACCGATGGCATTCAAATCGGCGCGACGCTGGATCGTAATGGCTTGCGTCCGGCGCGCTATTATGTCACCAAAGATGATCGCCTGATTATGGCATCGGAAGTCGGCGTACTCGACATCGCGCCTGAAAACATTGCTTACAAAGGCCGTCTGCAACCTGGTCGCATGTTGCTGGCGGATTTGAATGAAGGCCGCATCATTGATGACGAAGAGTTGAAAAACCAATTGGCGAAAGAGTATCCCTACGGCGAATGGCTCAAACAAAATACGGTCAAGATTGAAGACCTGCCCGACCCGCCGCACGTGCATGAAACCGATCACAAGACGGTGCTGCAACGTCAGCAAGCCTTTGGCTATACGAGCGAAGAATTGCAAATGCTGTTGACGCCGATGGGCGTGGGCGGAGCCGAAGCGATTGGTTCGATGGGGACGGACACGCCGCTCGCCGTGCTCTCCCACAAATCGCAACCGCTCTTCAGTTACTTCAAACAATTATTCGCGCAAGTCACGAATCCGCCGATTGACGCGATTCGGGAAGAATTCGTTACATCTGCCGAAACGACCATCGGGCCGGAAGCGAATATGCTGGAACCGACGCCTCAGGTTGCCCGGCAAATCGCGCTCAAGACGCCGATCTTCACGAACGAAAATTTAGAGAAGCTGCGCAACCTGCGCGACGACAGTGTGCTGGGCTTTAAATCCATCACGCTGCCCATTTTATTCGATGTGAGGCGCGGCGCGAACGGATTGGAAGAAGCGATGACGCAGGTTTGCGAACAAGCTTCGCAAGCGATCAAAGACGGCTACGACATCATCATTTTGTCAGATCGTGGCATTGACCGAGATCACGCATCAATCCCGTCTTTATTGGCTGTCGCGGGCGTGCACCATCATTTGATCCGCGCAGGCACGCGCACGCAATGCGGTCTGGTAATCGAAACGGGCGAGCCGCGCGAAGTGCATCATTTTGCGTTGCTGCTTGGTTACGGCGTCGCCGCGATCAATCCGTATCTTGCCTTTGAGACGATGCACGACATGATCAATTCCAGCCTGGTTAAAGGCATAGAACATGACAAAGCCATCTCCAACTACGTCAAAGCCGTGACGAAAGGCGTCGTCAAAATCCTCTCGAAAATGGGCATCTCGACCGTGCAAAGCTACACTGGTGCGCAAATCTTCGAGGCGATTGGCTTGAACCAGGATGTGATTGACAAATATTTCACCGGCACGCCGTCGCGCGTTGCGGGCATCGGCCTGGAACAAATCGCCAAAGAAGTCTGGATTCGCCACAATCACGCGTTCCCGGATCGGCAGGTCAACGGGCATCAACTTGATGTCGGCGGCCAATACAAATGGCGCAAGGACGGCGAAGCACATTTGTTCAATCCCGAAACGATTCACTTGTTGCAAAAAGCCACGCGCAACAATGATTACAACGTCTTCAAGCAGTTCAGCGCGCTGATTGATAAGCAAGCGGAGCAGTTGTACACGATGCGCGGATTGATGGAATTCAAACCGAATCGCCCGCCCGTGCCGCTTGACGAAGTCGAATCTGTCGAGTCAATCGTCAAGCGGTTCAAGACCGGCGCGATGAGCTATGGTTCGATCAGCAAGGAAGCGCACGAAACGTTGGCGATTGCGATGAATCGGCTCGGCGGCAAGAGCAACACAGGCGAAGGCGGCGAAGACCCGGATCGTTATATTCCGATGGAAAACGGCGATTCCAAAAACAGCGCGATCAAACAAGTCGCGTCAGGGCGCTTTGGCGTGACGAGCGAATATCTGGTCAACGCGAGAGAGTTGCAAATCAAAATGGCGCAGGGCGCGAAACCCGGCGAAGGCGGACAGCTTCCCGGATCAAAAGTCTATCCGTGGATTGCGAAGACGCGCCATTCCACGCCCGGCGTCGGATTGATTTCGCCGCCGCCGCATCACGATATTTATTCGATTGAAGATTTGGCGCAGTTGATCTACGACCTAAAAAACTCCAATCGCCACGCACGCGTCAGCGTCAAGCTCGTCGCTGAAGTTGGTGTCGGTACGATTGCCGCAGGCGTAGCGAAAGCCCACGCCGATGTTGTGCTGATTTCCGGTCACGACGGCGGCACGGGCGCTTCACCGCAAACCTCCATCAAGCATGCGGGAGCGCCATGGGAACTTGGCTTGGCCGAAACGCATCAAGTGCTGGTCATGAATAACCTGCGTTCACGCATTGCGGTTGAAACCGACGGACAGTTGAAGACCGGGCGCGATGTCGTCGTCGCCGCATTGCTCGGCGCAGAAGAGTTCGGCTTTGCCACCGCGCCGCTCGTCACGCTCGGTTGCATCGTGATGCGTGTGTGTCATTTGAATACTTGCCCGGTCGGCGTAGCAACGCAAGACCCCGCGTTGCGCGCGCGGTTTATGGGATCAGCGGACACCGTCGTGAACTTCATGCGTTTCATTGCACAGGAAGTCCGCGAGATTATGGCCGAGCTTGGTTTCCGCACGATTACCGAAATGGTTGGGCATACCGAAGTGCTGGAAAAACGCCGCGCCATTGAGCATTGGAAAGCACAAGGCTTGGATTTCTCAAGCATTTTCTATCAGCCCGAAGTTAGCGCAGACGTTGGTCGTTACTGCCAAATTCCGCAAGATCACGAATTAGAAAAAACGCTTGATCTGACCGTACTACTTGACCGCTGCAAACCCGCGATTGAAGAAGGCAAGCCCGTGCGGATTTCCTTGCCGATCAAAAATATCAACCGCACGGTCGGCACGATTACAGGCAGCGAATTGACCAAGAAGCACGGCGCGAAAGGCTTGCCCGACGACACGATCAAGATCAAATTCAACGGCTCCGCCGGCCAGAGCTTCGGCGCGTTTATGCCGCCGGGCATGACGCTCGAACTCGAAGGCGACTCGAACGATTACGTCGGCAAAGGTTTGTCCGGCGGGAAAATTATTGTCTACCCGCCAAAAGTCACAACCTTTGACCCCGCCGAAAATATTCTGATTGGCAACGTGGCGTTGTATGGCGCGACGAGCGGCGAAGCCTATTTCAACGGCGTCGCGGGTGAACGCTTCTGCGTGCGCAATAGCGGCGCACTTGCGGTCGTCGAAGGCGTCGGCGATCACGGCTGCGAATACATGACCGGCGGGCGCGCGATCATTCTCGGCAAAACCGGACGCAACTTCGCAGCAGGCATGTCGGGCGGTGTGGCATACGTGCTGGATGTCGAGGGCGATTTTGCGACGCGCTGCAACAAAGAAATGGTCAGCTTAGGCAAACTCGAAGATGCCAGCGAGATCGAACTCATTAAGAGCCTGATTCACAACCACGCTTCGTTGACGGGCAGCAAGCGCGCGGCGGATGTGCTGTTGAATTGGGACGATTACGTGAGCCTGTTTGTGCGCGTGATGCCCAATGACTACGCCCGCGTGTTGGAATCACAAGCCAAGATGCGCGCGCAGGGCTTGCCCGAAGAAGAAGCGGTAATGGCGGCATTTGAGATGAACGCAAAAGATGCGGCGCGTGCTGGCGGGAAATAGTTCAATGCGAAAACTTGTTGTGAATGATTTTCCCGTTACGGTGATCGGAAATCAGAACTCAGGCTGGAATGTAGCCAATGAGACTGAGGCACAGTCTCAAGAAACGCGAACGTTATTATTTGATTTTGACATTGAGGATTCGGGTGGAGGGTTTATTTTGGCCTATCACAGTAAATCGCACGAGTTGTATGCCGACACTTGGCACGAATCGGAAGAGGACACTATTAAAGCGGCGAATGAGGAATTTGGTATCTCGGTTGGTGCTTGGGAGGAAAGGTCAAGTTGAGCAGCTAGCCTTATGAGATTCCAATTTGGAATCTCATAATAAAAGTAGACTGAAAATAGTTTTTTAGGTACCAAATTGGTACTTCAAGTTCAGCACAATTAATGCAAACACATGGGTAAACCAACAGGATTTTTAGAATTCACACGACAACTGCCAGCCGAAAAAGACCCGCTCGAACGGGTCAAACACTGGCACGAATTTCACGGGCATCTGTCTGACGAAGACTTGCAGCAACAAGGCTCGCGCTGCATGGATTGCGGCGTCCCCTTCTGTCACACCGGCAAGCTCATCAACAATATGGCGTCGGGCTGTCCAATCAACAACCTGATCCCTGAATGGAATGATCTGGTCTATCGCGGGCAGTGGAAAGAGGCGATGCTGCGGCTGCAAAAGACGAACAACTTCCCCGAATTCACGGGGCGCGTTTGTCCTGCGCCGTGCGAAGGCTCGTGCGTGCTCGGCATCAATCAACCACCTGTCACGATCAAGGAAATCGAAGTCACGATTGTGGATCGCGCGTTTGACGAAGGCTGGATTGTGGCGGAACCTCCGGCGAAACGGACAGGCAAGAAAGTCGCTGTGATTGGCTCTGGCCCGGCGGGTTTGGCTTGCGCCGCGCAACTCAACAAAGCCGGGCATCTCATCACCGTGTTCGAGCGCGCCGACCGCATCGGCGGCTTGCTGATGTATGGCATTCCGAACATGAAGCTCGACAAAAATATCGTCCAGCGCCGCATTGATTTGATGGCAGAAGAGGGCGTGATCTTCAAAACCAGCATCAACGTCGGCCAAGATTTTCCCGCTTCGGATTTGCTAAATGAATTCGACGCCGTGGTGCTGTCAGGCGGTGCCACTGCCGCGCGCGATTTGCCGATTGAAGGCCGCAACTTCAAAGGCATTCATCTGGCGATGGAATTCCTGCACGCGAATACGAAAAGCCTGCTTGATAGCCAGCATGAAGATAGCAACTACATTTCAGCACAGGACAAAGACGTGATTGTGATTGGCGGCGGCGACACGGGAACCGATTGCGTTGGCACTTCGCTGCGGCACGGCTGCAATAGCCTCACGCAATTTGAAATCATGGATCGTCCGCCGGATGATCGCGCACCCGACAATCCATGGCCGCAGTGGCCGAAGGTCTATAAGTTAGATTATGGGCAGGAGGAAGCGAAAGCCCGTTTCGGCGAAGACCCGCGCACTTACGCCGTGTTAACGCAAAAGTTCGTCGGTGATGAAGATGGTAATCTCAAAGAATTGCACACCGTCAACATCAAATGGGGCAAAGATGACCAAGGCCGCTTTGGCCCACACCCCGTCCCTGGTACAGAGAAAATTTGGCCTGCGCAATTAGTCTTGCTGGCAATGGGTTTCTTAGGCCCGGAAAAAGGCGGGATGCTCGAACAGCTTGGTGTCACGCTCAATGAACGCGGTAATGTAGCAATTAATGACAACCGAATGACGAACGTTCCCGGCGTGTTCGCTGCCGGAGACATGTCGCGCGGGCAATCGCTGGTGGTGTGGGCGATTCGCGATGGTCGCGATACGGCGCGTTGTGTGGACTTACATTTAATGGGGGAGACCAACTTGCCATAGAAATCCCTTCTGGTTCAGTTCTGACCCGCCATACATTGGCGGGTCTTTGTTTTTTAAGACAGCATCGGCTATAACAGCACGTGTAGTTTTTCCCTACCAATTCAAATTATTTGCAAAAGAGGAGCAATCAATGGCTGATAAAGTAGAAATTATCGTCAATAAAAATGGCTCGCTACGAGTCGTAGGAGATGTCGTGCTGAAAGATGCCGATGGCAACGAATTTGGCCTGGGCGGCAGAACCGTAGTAGGGTTATGTCGCTGCGGGGCTTCCAATAACAAACCGTTTTGCGACGGTTCACACGCCAAATGCGGCTTTGACTCTATCGTCTTAGCACGCGACCTACCCGCCCCTGCACCAAAACCGGCGGCCTAATTGACTTTCATTTCTGGCAGAGATTTGCCGCTCAAGTTTCTGCCAGATTTTCCCATTCTCTTACGAAATCGTAAGACTAACCCATCCAACTGACATTTTCGTAAGAGCCTTCTTTTTCTTACCCCAATTCCCGGGTTTATTCTCTGGCAGCCTTGTCAAGAGACTTTAAAATCCAGGGAGGGCGCAACTCAATCCACACAATATTGTTGCTTTGCGAGTCTAGCCCGACATTTCCGTATCCTTCTCGCCTTTTTGCGCAATCGCAAAGCGCCTCCGCAAGTAGCAGTAAAGCCCTATAAATACAAGTAGTTACTAAGTTCCTCGCGCTTTATCACGATCTGGCACTGGGCTTGCACTAAAGCTAAGTGACTTGACAGTCGTCAGGTTTGGCAGGTGAGAAGGAAAGCGACTGAGCATGCAAATCAACTTTGAGACCATCGAAAAGCACGCCGAAGAAAAGTTGCGTCGCATTGAGCGACAAACCAATACAGAGGAACGACTGGTAGCGCTGAAGAAGTTTATCAAGACAGAAACACAGCGGCTTTACATGCGCCATCGTTTCGGCCTGAGTGGCGAGTTGATTGCTTCTGCGCGCAGTTTGATTGTGGACTTAATGATTCAACGATTGGCGCAGATGGTCAGTGTGAAGAAGTCTCTTGATGAAAGCTCGTTGGATGTGGCCATTGTTGCACTGGGTGGATATGGGCGGCAGGAATTAGCCCCTTACTCGGACATTGATTTGCTCTTTGTACACGGGCGCGCAGACTTGAGCACAGCCGAAACACTGAATGAAGAAATTTTATATTTGCTCTGGGATACAGGCTTTTCGGTTGGTCATAGTGTCCGCTCCTTGAATGAATGTCTGTCCGCCGCCAAAGAAGATGCGGTCACGCGTAATGCCTTGTTGGATGCGCGGTTGCTATGGGGAAGCCGGGAGCTATTTGAAAACTTAACGGCGAAGTTAGACGAAACCGTCTTGGCCAAAAATCGTCGCGGAATTCTTGATGAACTGGCCGAAGAACAAAGCAGCCGGTACTCCAAGTTCGGTGCCGTGCCGTGTTTGCAAGAACCAAACATTAAGGAATCTGCTGGTGGGTTGCGCGACTTGCATTCGTTGTTATGGGTGGCACGCGTGGCGTATGGCTATGGTCATTTAGCCGATCTGGCGACACACGGCTTCATTCCTGAACGCGACGTCAAGACCATCCTGAGCGCTTATGATTTTTTGTTGCGCGTGCGCAATGCACTGCATTTTCTGACTGGACGCAAAACGGATTTGTTGACGCTGGATTTGCAAATGTTATTGGCGCGCGATTTCGGTTATCAGGACACGCCGGAGCAACGAGCTTCAGAATTGTTTATGCGCGACTATTATCTGCACGCGCGCAGGCTGCATCGGCTGACACGCACGCATTTGCAGCAAGCGTTGTCACAGCCGGAAAAAAGTCGGTGGTTAAGTAAGTTACGGAATTTCGCCGCGCTCGGTGGCTTTGTGATGCGCGATGGCACGCTTGAATTGCAAGCAGAAAACGAAGCCTGGGATGCCGACAAATTGATGTTGGCGTTTGGTTACGGGCAAGCGACGGGAGCTAGTTTAAGCGCCACCTTGCAGGAACGTATCCAGGAAAATTTGCCGCTTGTGAATCGCGCGTTTCGCTCTTCGCCTGAGATCGCGCAATCGTTTCTGAAAGTTCTACGGGTCAAAGGCAAAGCGGCAACGGCGCTTCGGCAAATGCACGAGATGGATTTTTTGGGCAAGTATTTGCCTGAATTCGGGCGCGTAACGTGCTTGGTGCAACACGATCTTTACCACAAATACACGGTGGACGAACACACTTTGCGCGCGATTGAAGTGTTGGATGAATTGCACAACTCGCGGGCGCGCATTCTGGATCGCTATCGGCACATCTACAACGAAATTAGTGACCCGGCTGTATTACATCTGGGTCTCTTGTTTCACGACATTGGCAAGGGCTTAGGCGGAGGTCACACCGAAAAAGGGATAGCCATCGCGGAACGGGTTAGCACACGGCTGCAACTGGAGGACGCGCAAAAAAAGCAGATTCGCTTTCTGGTCAAGCAACACTTAACAATGTCGCATATCGCACAGCGGCGTGATTTATCAGATGAAAAAGTAATTCAGGACTTTGCGGGGACAATTAAAACGCTAGAGAACCTGAATCTCTTGACGCTGCTGACCTACGCGGACATCAATGCGGTCGGGCCGGGCGTCTGGAATGAATGGAAAGATGCTTTGCTGTGGGAGTTGTATTTAAAGACGCACGCGATCCTGGTGCCAGAACCACAGGCCGGCGCTGCCGTCGGGCAATTGCGCAATCACATTGCATTGATGCTGGCCAGCGAAATTGGCGTAGACGAAGTACATGATCACTTCCATTTGCTGCCGGAAGATTATGCGCGCGTCACCTTGCCACAAACGATTATTGAGCATATTCGCCTGGCGCATTCGCTCAATGCGCGGTTAGTACGCACCAGTTGGCGTGTCAACACGCAGGCGCGCTGCACCGATTTGCACATTTGCGCCCGCAATCGGCGAGGCTTTCTCGCGGCCATTGCCGGCACGCTCACCGCGCAAGGCGTCAATATTTTAAGCGTCCATCTCAATACGCGTAGCGATGGCATTGTGGTGGACTCCTTCAAGGTTTGTGACACGGTGGGCGAACCGCTGAGCGATCCCACTCGCTGGGAGCAAATTGATGACGCCATCAAGCGTGCCTTGAGTGGCGAATTGGATGTTGCCACGGCGGTCGAGAAAAAGCTCAAAGCGCAGGCTGCGCGGATGAAATCGCGCAAACGGAGCTTAATGACAGAGAAATTTACGACCAAGTTGCTCTGGGACAATCAGTCCTCCGATAAAAGTACAATTCTCGAAGTAACCACGCCCGACCGATTGGGCTTGGCTTACAAAATTGCGGAGGCGCTATCGGCGCTTAACCTCGACATCGCTTTTGCGAAAGTCGCAACCGAAAAACACCTCGCGCTCGACATTTTTTATGTCACTGATGCAAACGGAAATAAGTTGACGGATGCCGTTTTACCAGACATTGAAGCAGTAATTCACCAAACCTTAAGAACCGATGAAGCTTGCATTCCCGGTCTTCATTCAAACTCAAATTAGGAGCCTCTCTTATGACTTCACTAAGCAAGAAAACTTATCTCTTAGGCAAGGCGCTTACCACCCTCTGCTTACTGCTTTTTTCTGTGTTGGCCTGGGCCCAAACGGCACCAGCCCCAACCATAGAAGAAAGATTAGCGAAAGCCGAAAGCGCCGTGGCCGCAGCGCAAACAGCGGGCGACAACGCCTGGATGCTGGTCTGCTCAGCATTGGTGCTGCTCATGACCGGGCCGGGACTCGCGCTTTTTTACGGCGGCCTGGTACGGCGCAAAAACGTGCTGTCAACGATGATGCAGAGCTTCATCATGATGGTCGTAATCACGGTGGTCTGGGCAATTTTTGGTTATAGCCTCGCTTTTGCCAAAGGAAGTTCCTTCATCGGTGGATTGGATTTTCTCTTCTTGAAAGATGTTGGCACCGCGCCGTCAGGCTATGCCGCAACAATTCCGCATTTGACCTTTATGGTCTTCCAATTGATGTTTGCGATCATCACGCCTGCTCTGATTACAGGCGCGTTTGCTGAGCGCATGAAGTTCAGCGCAATGCTTGTCTTCTGCACTCTCTGGGCGGTCATTGTGTACTTCCCGCTGGCCCACATGGTGTGGGGTGATGGCGGCCTGCTCAATGCGTTTCTGGGCGGCAAGATTCCGGCGCTGGATTTCGCAGGCGGCACCGTCGTTCACATCTCTTCTGGTTTTTCAGCACTGGTTTGCGCGTTGTTCTTAGGCAAACGCATCGGCTATCCCAAGACGCCATTTGCGCCGCACAATTTGGTACTGAGCGTGATTGGTGCGTGTTTGCTGTGGGTCGGCTGGTTCGGCTTCAATGCAGGCAGTGCGGTGGCAGCGGGCGGACTGGCGTCCAACGCATTTGTAACGACACATTTTGGCGCGGCGGCGGCGGCTTTAGGATGGCTGCTTATTGAATGGATTCGCCTTGGCAAACCTACGGTTCTAGGCGGTATTTCCGGCGCGGTCGCGGGACTCGTCGGCATCACGCCAGCAGCGGGTTTTGTGACGCCGATGGCGGCGCTGGCCATTGGCTTTATCGCTGGCATAGTTTGCTTCGTATCTGTAACGGAAGTGAAAAAACGGTTGGGCTACGACGATTCGCTGGATGCGTTTGGCATTCACGGCGTGGGCGGACTCACAGGCGCACTCCTAACTGGCGTGTTTGCGAACAGCGCGATCAATACGGTCTTCAAAGACGCGAGTGGCAATGCATTGCCCAGTGGCTTGTTGGAAGGCAACGGGGCGCAGGTACTCAATCAGTTGCTCGGCGCATTGATTGCGATTGGATTGACGATGATAGCGACTTACGTCCTGCTGAAAGTCATTGACCTCACCATCGGCGTACGCGCCAGCGGGGAAGATGAATTGTCAGGTCTCGACATCAGCCAGCACGGCGAAGAAGGGTATAACCTGGATGCCGACTTAGGCGTATTAGGCACCTTTAGCGGCAGCCCCTCAATGTCCGCCATTTCCGAAATGGTCGAGGCCAAAAGCTAGCGAAGCGCTGCCCGCCTGGGGCGGATGTAAGGGGGGATCCCCACGCCCCGCAAGCAGGCAGAATAGTAAGACAGGAGAAATTTCTTATGAAAAAAATTGAAGCAATCATCCGTCCCCACCTGCTGGAAGCGGTCAAGGATTCACTGCAAACCCTGGGCATTCAAGGCATGACGATCAGCGAGGTGCGCGGTTTCGGACGGCAAAAAGGACATACCGAAGTTTATCGGGGCAGTGAATACAAAGTGGAATTCGTGCCCAAAATCAAACTTGAACTCGTGCTGGATGATGAAGTGACCGAAGGTGCCATTGATGCTATTACAAAAACGGCGCGAACCGGCAAATTCGGCGATGGCAAAATTTTCGTATTCACGGTGGACGAGGCTATCCGCATCCGCACCGGCGAACACGGCGAGCAGGCGGTGTGACTCCTTTACAGTTTGCGCCCGCAAAATAAAGTAGGGAGCCTGGCACTTGCCTGGACAGCGACGATGCAGGGCTCCCATTCACGAACAGTCTCAGGAATTAGCATTACCCCAAACTGCCCGGCTGCGCCAAGTATGAAGTGATCCTTTTAGTGATTCAAGCGCGGTGGGCAGGAACAGAAAGGTTTTCTCACATCATGACAAAGTATAAATTCAGTAAATTTTTATCCGGCTGCTTTGTGGCCTTATTGCTCATCCATCCCGCTTTCGCTCAACAACTCGCGGCGCTTACAGCAAAGGCGAATGAACCCGCCAAAACGACACCGGCAGCGAAGAAACCTGTTGACCCGGCGGAGTTAGAGAAAACAGTCAATATCTTGGAAGAGCGCATTCGCCAATTGGAAGAGAAGTTGGCCAAACTCAGCACAGCAGAAACCTCCAAAGCAACGCTTCCGGCCAATCCTTCTAGTATCGCGGCTGCCACCGTTGCCCTGCCGCAAGATGACCTCAAAAAAGAAGTCGCCACGCTGAAGGAAGAGGTCAAGAAAAATGAAGGCTTCCTCGGCTTTCTGAAAGAGGTGGAAGTAAGTGGCGTGGTGGACGGTTACTACAGCTACAACAACAACAAAGTAGACCTGTTTACGCAAGGCCGCGCATTTGATGTGCGCCACAATGCGTTCAGCTTGCAAATGGGCAAGATCAGTTTAGAGAAGAAAAATTCCGTTGACAGTCCCTTGGGATTCCGCGTTGATCTGGCGGCTGGCGAAACGGTTGACCGCATCATTTCGGTCAGCGATTCCAGCCGCAACGATGCGACAAAACACGTGCTGCAAGCCTACGGCAGCTACGTTGCGCCGGGCGGATTGACGATTGATTTCGGCAAATTCTACACGCCCATCGGCGCGGAAGTGGTGGACACGAAAGATAACTTCAACTATTCGCGGGGCTGGTTATTCACGTATGGCCCGTACTATCACATGGGACTGCGCGCCAAATATGCCTTCAATGACAAAGTCGCGGTGAGCGGGTTTCTTGTGAATGGATGGGATAACGTGTTTGAGAACAACGTCAAAGCAGGCAAGACCGTAGGCGTGCAATTGGGCTGGCTCCAACCAAGAGATTTGCGCTCACGCAAACGTTCATGGCTGGCCCGGAAGCGCCGCTCGCCAATGTCCCGGCGATTTCCGCGCGGGATAACTGGCGGCAAACCTCTGACACCGTCGCCAGCGTTTACGTCACCGATAAATTCACCTTGCTGGGCAATTTGGTTTATGGACGCGATGGGGATAATACAGGCAAGCGCGGCGATTGGACAGGCTTTGCTGGCTCTTTCAAATATGCCTTCACAGACAAGCTGGCATTCTCGCCACGCTTTGAAGTGCTGCGCGACGAAGATGGACTGCGCACGGGCACGGCGCAAACCGTGAAAGACATTACACTGACACAGGAATTCAAACTGGCGAATAACTTCCTTACACGGATTGAGTATCGGCGGGATTTCTCCAATCGGAATTTCTTTACAAACTCAGCGGGCGCGCCGCGGGATAACCAAAACACTTTCATCATTGGTCTTAGTTACTTTTTTACGTCACGTGGCCAATAACGATTTTTTACCAGTTACTTCTATAGGTGCTTAGTTGATGGACTCTTGAGGCGGTGCCGCTCGTTTGAGCGGCACCGCGTTTTTTTTGGCCTTGGTTGGAGTGCCTTGCCGAACGTTATACAGAGGAGCTTGCCTCCACGCTGCCAGTGAATGTAAGGTGATATGCTGTCAAGTGTATCAAGCTCAGGAGTTCCTATCATTGGCTGAAAACATTGTAGGGATTGTCGCAAAATGTCCCAGTTATGAGACAAAATGCCTTAGCCGTGCACCTCATTTTTCCTCCTCAATCTTGTTGAATCAAGTAGTTAATGAACGGCATCAGAGTTGCCCTCCTGCCGCTTGTATTGCTGTGTGTGATTCAAGTAATTCTTGAGCAGAAAGGTGGGTCGTTGTTGTACCGCCCGCTATCTCCAAAAACAAAGCAGCGCAATCTGAGAGAGAAAAGGCAATGTCGTAAGAAAAATGTAGAGATTTGTTATTGAGACGGCACTTAAAACCTCACTTCTTATCACGCTAAAGCTATGACATCTAAATTCGCATATCTAAAAACGGACATTCTTTCGGGCCTGGTAGTTTTTTTAGTCGCCCTACCTCTTTGTCTGGGCATTGCATTGGCGAGCGGTGCACCACTGTTTGCCGGCATTATCGCTGGCATCATGGGTGGCATTGTCGTGGGCTTTTTAAGTAACTCGCACTTAAGCGTGTCGGGGCCAGCCGCCGGTCTGACCGCGATTGTGTTGGTTGCAATCAGCACGTTGGGTTCCTTTGAGGTATTTTTGCTCGCAGTGATTTTGGCTGGATTGATACAATTGCTGCTGGGCTTCGCTAAGGCTGGCACCATCTCGAGTTACTTTCCTTCTAACGTGATCGAAGGAATGTTAGCCGCCATCGGCATCATTATTATTTTGAAGCAACTGCCACATGCCATTGGTTATGACAAAGATAATGAAGGTGACTTTTTCTTCATTGAAAAAGGGACGGGGCATAATACTTTTTCCGCGTTAATTGATGCCGTAAACTACTCGCATCTTGGCGCTATGCTGATTACGTTAATTTCACTCGCAATCTTGATTGCCTGGACCAAAGTTGCCTTTCTGAAAAAGCTAAAGGTTGTACCAGGCGCATTAGTAGCGGTGGTAACAGGTGTGATACTAAATGAAGTATTCATGGCAACTGGGTCAAGCTTAGCGATCTCGCAAGAACACCTTGTCAGTCTCCCTATCCCTGCCTCGTTCGCTGATTTTCTAGGTCAATTCGCTCGACCTGATTTTTCGGCGATTACCAACGTAAATGTTTGGGTGGTTGCGGTTACAATTGCGGCAGTTGCCAGTATCGAAACCTTACTCTGTATCGAAGCTGCCGATAAGATGGACCCGCTGAAGCGATATACGAACACGAACACTGAATTAAAAGCACAGGGAATAGGAAACTTTGTCAGTGGGTTGATCGGTGGCTTACCGATGACTTCGGTAATTGTCAGGACTTCCGCGAATGTTAATTCGGGAGCAAAAACCAAGATTTCTACTATTTCTCATGGAGTTTTTCTCTTGGTTTCAGTAATCGCAATTCCGACTATCTTAAATAAGATTCCATTGGCCTGTTTGGCCGCGATTTTATTGATGACAGGCTGGAAGCTGGCGAACCCATCGGTGTTTAAGCACATGTGGAAAAGTGGAAAGTTTCAATTTACCCCGTTCATCATTACAGTCTTGGCAGTGGTCTTCACCGACTTACTAAAAGGTGTCGCAATGGGTTTAGCTATCAGCATCTTTTTCATCCTTAGAGCCAATATGAGATTAGCTTATTTTTTCAAGAAGGAGTTACACCAGACGGGAGAAACTATCCACATTGATTTAGCCCAGGAAGTCTCATTTTTGAATAAAGCTGCGATCAAGCAGACGTTAGCGCACTTGCCGGAAAATAGTAACGTCGTAATCAACGCAGCTAACACCTTATATATTGATCATGACGTTTTAGGGCTTATTAGAGACTTTGTTGAGGTAGGGTCCAAAGATAAAGACATTAAAGTTAGCTTGGTTGGGTTTAGAGCGGCGTATAAGATTGAAAATACAAGTCACGTAAGCTCACATCAGTTACCAAAAACCGCTGAGGAAAATCTACAAAATGAGAACTTTGACGCAAGAGCTGCAAGCCAAAATTAAACCGCAAGACGCATTAGAAATCCTAAAGCAAGGCAATCAGCGATTTGTTAATAATTTAAAGGCAAATCGTAATTTGCTACAACAGGCCAACGATACGCGCGATGGCCAATGGCCTTTCGCTGCCATTCTGGGTTGTGTTGATAGCAGAACATCGGCAGAACTGATTTTCGACCAGGGACTGGGCGACATCTTCTCGATTCGGATTGCTGGCAACATCGTGAATACCGACATTCTCGGCAGTCTGGAATTTGCCTGCAAAGTTTCCGGTTCCAAGTTGATCATCGTGTTGGGTCATTCAAACTGTGGCGCGGTGAAAGGTGCCTGCGATCATGTAGAGATGGGAAATCTGACTGATTTATTGGCCAAGTTACAACCTGCGGTCTATGAAGAAAAAACTGTTCCTACGCCAGAGGAAAGAAATTCCAAGAACCCGCAATTTGTCGAAAGCGTTGCGGCTATTAACGTCAGGCGTTCAGTGAAAGCGATTGTCAGCAGGAGCTACATTCTCGAACAAATGATCGAAAAGGGAGAGATTGCCATCATTGGAGCGATGCACAATCTCGAAACAGGAGCGGTGGAATTTTACGAAGACACCTTCTTCTCCAGCAAGAAGGATGTAGCGGTTAAGGTAAAGACGTAAAGAGATAAGAACATCAACAATGAGCGTGGAACTTAGTCAACTCCTTACTCGAACCGACCCCCTCCAGATGCTGAAACACTTACAGCAGGTGGTGGCGCACGCAGCACATTATTTGCCAGTCCAAGGGCCTATCGGCGTCTTTATTCACCACAATACGCTGCACGCTTTTCAGCACTTGCCCTTTGAAGATGCGGTTCAGCAAGCAGCACGGTTGTTTGAAGCGGAGCCTTTTTTGACAGAAGCCGCGTATCGCAAAGAGCTGTCCGTTGGACGCATTCGGCGCGAAGACCTGGACGTTGTGCTGGCGCGCGAGCCTGATCAGGAAATTCTGCCACGCACCTTGCGGCGACAGGAGTTGCGCCGACTGCTGCTTACGCCAGGGCTGCGTTCCATCACGCCGGATAATATCGAATGGTTGATAGACGAAAAGGAATTGTTGGATCGGTTGCGTCTTGATCTGACTCCCGCGACACGACAATTGGTGCTGGCGGGCAACGACGAAAGCACTGCCGTCCGCACCTTGTTTGCGGCTTGTTATCATTGCCTGCCTACGCATGAATTGGGCGCACCGACAAGCCCCGCCCGCCCGCGCGATGCCATACTGGCGTTGAGTGGAACTGACATTGATGAACTCATCAATGCGTGGCTGATTCGGTGGTGTGCTGTGTTTCTGGATCAGGGATTATCATATTGGCCGATGCCCTTGCGCGAAGCTGGATTCTATCCGTCGGTGCGCAAGCTGATGGCACAGCCCGGTTCGGTGCCGCCTGCTTTGCTGAGCGGATTGAGCGATGCCTTCCAACTACAAGCCGAGAAGCAGAAGACAGCGGCGGATGTCGTGCTGGATTGTCTACATAAATTTGGCGTGCCGCCAGCCGAATGGGAAGCGCTGCTGACTGCCGAATTGCTGGCGTTGCCGGGTTGGGCAGGGCTGATGCGTAAACTGGAAATGGAACCGGGGCTGGCTCCGCACGAACAACTGCCTTGTTCACTAATGGATTTTCTCGCTGTCCGCCTGACAATGGCGACTGTTGCCAGCGAAAAAGTGGCGGGCGAATACGGATCCATCTTGCAATTCTGGTCCCAGTGGCGGCAACCGATTGCGCCAACACCGCTAACCGAAGCACAGCAAATGGCGCAAGCCGCGCGCATCTTTGACGTCGCGCAATTGCTGGGATTCTCTGCCACCAAAATCAACTCTTTGCGTTCCGATGAATTCAAGCGACTGGTTATAGAGATCAACGCCTTTGACGATTGGGAGCGGCGGCGCGTGTGGCATTTGGCTTATGAGCATCGGCACGAGCAGGAAATTCTCAGGCCCCTGCTCACCCATCGGGCGACCGTTGATCCGCGCCGCCCTGCAAATCGCCCCACCGCACAGGTGATTTTTTGCATTGATGAGCGCGAAGAATCTATCCGCCGCGCGCTCGAAGAAATTGCCCCCAGTGTTGAAACATTGGGCGCAGCAGGCTTTTTCGGCGTCGCGGTGAATTATCAGGGATTGGACGATGCACACGGCGTCGCGCTCTGCCCTGTTGTCCTCACGCCACAACACGCAGTGCTGGAACGCCCGCAGGAAACCCATCAGCAACTTGCGCAAAAACGTCAGAGCCGCCGCAGGCTGTGGGCAGAACTCGCGCACAATAGTTTCATCGGATCGCGTAGTCTGGTGCGAGGCTGGCTCGGCACATTAGGACTAGGCTGGCTCTCGGTGTTTCCGCTCATCATGCGCGTGCTGACACCGCGTCACGCCGGAAATCTTTATGCGCGGTTGGCGAATTTGTTTTTGCCTGACCTGCGGACAGAATTGACCTTGCTGCGCGAAGACTCCGCAAGTCAGGAAAAAATCAAGGGCTTATGGCCGGGCTTCACCATTCAGGAACAAGCTGAACGCATTGCCGGCACGTTACGCGCGGCGGGCTTGATCGAAAATCACGCGCGATTAGTTACGATTCTTGGACACGGATCCACCAGCCTGAACAATCCGCACGAATCTGCGCATGATTGCGGCGCGTGCGGCGGGCGACGTGGCGGGCCAAATGCACGGACATTTGCGGCGATGGCAAATCATCCGCAGGTTCGTGCGCGGATGCATGAATTGGGGCTAAGCATTCCTGACGACACTTGGTTTATCGGTGGCTATCACGACACTTGCAACGACGTGGTTGAATTTTTCGATACAGCAGAGATTCCCGCCACGCACACGGCAGAATTTGCGCGCTTATCGGAATTGCTTGATCAGGCGCGGGCGGCAAACGCGCTGGAACGTGCGCGCCGTTTCGAGGCGGCTTATCGCGCCACAACACCATTGGCGGGGTTGCGCCACGTCGAAGAGCGCGCCGAACATCTGGCTGAACCGCGCCCCGAATACGGGCATTGTACTAACGCCGTTTGTGTGATCGGGCGGCGCAGCATCACGCGCGGCTTATTTCTGGATCGCCGCGCCTTTTTGATTTCTTACGATGCCGAACGTGACCCGGAAAATAACAGTCTGGCTGCCATTCTAGGTGCAGCGGGACCAGTCTGTGCGGGCATCAGCCTCGAATATTACTTTTCGTTTGTGGATAACGAACGTTATGGCTGCGGCACAAAATTGCCGCACAACGTTACCGGCTTGGTGGGTGTGATGAACGGACACGCCAGCGATTTGCGGACGGGGCTGCCGTGGCAAATGGTTGAAATACACGAACCGGTACGCCTGTTGCTCATTGTCGAAAATACGCCAGACAACGTCATGGAGGCGGTGCGGCGCAGCCGGGAAGTAACCGAGTTGGTCGAAAATCGCTGGCTTCGGCTGGTAACTATGGACCCTGCTGAGGGCAGCATTCACATTTATCGCGATGGAAGGTTTGAGCCGTTGAGCGAAACCGTAAATTTGCCCGAAACTACTTCGTCGGTAGATTGGTTTCGCGGCAAGTTGGAGCATTTGCCGATTGCGCGTGTTACTGCGACGGCGGCGCACGCCAGTAGCGCACGTTGAGAACTTGCAGCTATGAATGAAAGCCTCTTACTTAGTTTGTTGATTTTGTTGCCGGGTGGCTTCTGCGCGGTATTGGGCCTTAGCTGGTTGCTCGGCGGGCAACTGCCTGAACGGCTGATTGCCCGCTTGACGATAGCCTGTTATAGCGCGGTGCTATTGGTTGTTGCTGCGTTGTGGTGGCAACTGCTTTCCAGCGGCAAAACGCAACTGCAGGCCGTGTATGGCAACTGGTTTGAAGTCGGGCATTACCATTTTCCGCTGGCGCTGTGGGCGGATTATATTTCGCTGCCATTGCTCAGTTTGAGCGCGTTGCTAACCGTTCTGGTGGCGTTTTTTTCACGCCGCTATATTCATCGTGACGAGGGATTCTTTCGGTTTTTTATGCTGCTGAATTTGTTTGGCAGCGGCATTTTGTTATTTTTTGCGGCGGGTTCCTTTGACTTAATGATCGGCGGCTGGGAAGTCGTCGGGGTCACTTCGATTTTGCTGATTGCCTTCTTTCAGCATCGCGATGATCCGATTCAAAGCGCCTTGCGCGTCTTTGCCACGTATCGCGCCTGCGATGTAGGGTTATTGGTGGGCGTCGTGCTGATGCACATTTTTGTCGGCACTTCAGAATTCACCGAAATCCTGCCAAATAATATCGAGCAACATACTCCTTTGCTGGGAAGCCAAGCGACCATGGTCGCGTTTTTATTGTTGCTCGCGGCCATGGGCAAAGCCGCGCAAGTGCCGTTTTCAGGTTGGTTGCCGCGCGCGATGGAAGGGCCAACACCTTCGAGCGCAATTTTTTACGGCGCGCTTTCCGTTCACGCCGGAGCGTATTTGTTGCTGCGCGCGCAGCCGATTATTGCGGCTTCGACGTGGGTGGCGGAAGCCATCATCCTGATTGGGTTGCTGACAGCCTGCCACGGTACTTTTGTCGGGCGCACCTGTCCCGATGCCAAAACTTCGCTGGCGTATGCTGCGATGACGCAACTGGGAATCATCTTCATTGAAATTGGTTTCGGTTGGCAGACGCTGGCGCTGTGGCATATCACGGGGCATGCGTTCATTCGCACGTTACAATTTTTGCGTGCGCCCTCAATGCTACACGATCATCATCGTGTGCATGCTGCAGCGGGCGGGCATTTGGGCGCGACGGGTAAGCACTTTGAAGCGCTGTTGCCGCAACCGATGCAACACTGGCTCTATCGGCTGGCGCTGGATCGCGGGCATCACGATACTTTTCTGGATCGGGTTGTGATTGAGCCGGTTTTGCATTTCGCCAGTGGGTTGCAACGACTTGAGCAGAAATGGATTGGGTTTTTCGGTGGCGCAAACAATAGCCCTGAGCCGCCGCTGGCTGCTAAAGCCGGGCTGCAAACTTTACGCCCCTCACTCAAGCAAAAGACGGAGGGCGCTGATGCCTAAGCACCTGCTCTTTCCACTGATCAGCCTCGGAATATTTGTGCCGCTCGTGCTTTCCTTCCTGGTTTGGAGACAGACAGATAGCGAGCAGGCGCGACGTTGGACAGCAGGAGTATTGACATTAAGCTTCCTTGCTTTTCTCACCGCCAGCCTTGCGGTCGCGCGCGCACCTGAAGAGCGATTTACCGAAACGCTCTGGCACTGGTTTGTTGTGGATGCGTTGAATGCCATTCCGTTATCCCTTTTTATCGCGCTGGCGCTGGGCGTCGCGGTGTTTGCTCCCAAACGAAAATTAACCGCGCCTTGGTTGGCTGGTTTGTTATGGTTAAGCGCGACGACGAGCGCGGCTTATGCAGCGAACAACCTCATAGTTTTCGTGCTGGGCTGGGCGGGTTCGCTGGCTCCGTTTTTGATGACACGCGTGTTTGTTCGCCCAACGATTGTTCCCGGCTCAAACGATGAATCTGGCAATCAATCGGCTGGCGGGAAAAGAGCGATTCCACGCTTTGCGCAAATCGTGCTGTCAACCAGTCTTGTGAGCCTGTGCGTTGGTGTGGCGTTGCTGGTTTACGCTGCGCCCCAGGCCAGTTGGCACGAGGCCTTAAGTCTCTCGCTGGCACGTACCGGTGATACCCAATTATTGTTCGTGGCGTTCGCTTTTTTGATGCTGGCGGTGATTTTGCGCAAAGGGATTTTTCCCGCGCATTCGTGGGTTGTGACTTCGTTTGAGCAAGGCTCGCTGCTACCGATGACGTTGTTGGTTAACGCTCATCTCGGCGCGTTTCTGGTGGCGCGCATTGTCCTGCCCCTACTGCCTGATGTAGCGCACAACGCGTGGCCGCTCTTTAGCAATCTAGGATTATTTACGGCGGCGTACGCGGCTTTACTGGCGCTAGTAACACGCAACGCGCGGCGGTTGTTCGCATTGGTGGCAATCAGCCAATCGGCATTTTTGTTGACGGGATTGCAAAGCAATACCTCTATCGGAATTGCTGGATCACTGGTGCTGTGGCAAGTGGTAGCCGTTTCGACCACCATGCTGGCGGCAGTGTACGCCGGGCTGGAAGCACGGCTAGGCGCGACACTCGAAAAAACTGGGTTCCTTGGTTTGGCTGTGGGCGCGCCACGTCTCGCAGTCTTTTTTGCGGCGGGCGGTTTGGCACTGGTGGGATTGCCGCTCACGCTAGGATTTCCGGCGGAAGATTTGCTACTGCAAGGAACGCTCGCGGCCAGTCCCACGCTTGGCGTTGTGCTACCCATCGTGACAGCGCTCAACGCATTTAGTGTGGTGCGATTGTTTGCGCGACTTTTTTTGGGTCGCCCCATTGCTGCTGCGCAGGATTTAGCCGATGCCCTGCCACGCGAACGGTGGATATTAACCGCCGCTTTACTATTTTTGTTACTAGGTGGATTATTTCCTGCCCCACTCATCCGCTTGCCCGCATTGGCGGCAGAGCGCATTGTCAAGCTGGCTTCCGATCAGTCGCACGCCGCCCAACGGCTTAAGGATTAGTACAGCGAATTTCCAAAACGAAACCGCCCTATTTGAGAGATTTGATGCTTCTCAAATAAGGCGGTTTGAACTTTAGGCTGGCGCATTATTTATGCAGTTTGTTCAAATCGTGCGACTGGCTCCACTGTGCGTGGGCGGCGCTTAACAGCTTTTGCTTTGTATTCGGTTGTGACGGGTGCGAAGTGCATTTTTTCGGGATCGAAGGCCAGAATTTTTCCATGTTCGATTTCATAAATCCAGGCATGTAGTTGTACTGTCCCCTTCGCCAAGCGCGCGGCTACTGCTGGATAGGTGCGCAAGTTATCGAGTTGTACCAAAACATTCTCTTTGATCGTAGCATTCAAGAGATCATTTCCCGTACAATCCTGATAGTTTTCCGCCACGACCTGACGCGTGGCTTCCGCATGCTTTAGCCAAGCCGCAACTAATGGTAAGGGCGCGATGTCCGCTGGATTGAGCAAGCCTTTCATCGCGCCACAATGAGAATGTCCCATCACAATAATGTGACTTACGTTAAGGGCAGCCACCGCGAATTCAATGGTTGCACCTTCGCCGCCACTGGATGCGCCGTAGGGAGGGACGATATTCCCCGCATTCCGCAAAACAAATAGCTCTCCGGGCGTTGCTTGGGTGAGCTGCTCCGGCATAATGCGCGAATCCGAACACGTAATCAGTAAGGTTTCTGGAGATTGGCCTTTTGCTAGTTGTAAATAGAATGCTTGTTGTTCGTTGAAGTGTGTCGTTTGAAAATCATGAATTCCACGGATTAATTTTTCCATATATTATTCTCCTTATGGCAGATGAAAATTGAGGGCGAGTGGTATGACTCCTATCGCCCTCTCATCGCCTAGCGTCAGGCGATGAAACAACCAATGTTCGCAGTGTCAGGCACTGCAAGTTATAGGCCAAAGGCGAAGCTATTGATTTTGTTGCCGGTGCGGAAGCAAGGAGCGAACAGAGTGCGACATTGTGTCGCAGCACTGGGGCAGTGTGCATCACTTCCCACAGACGGGTCAGGGAAAATATACGCGCAATAAGGTTCCTAATGCATGCACATCACCCGGCAAGGAAATACCATCGGTTTGCCGCAAATAGAAGACCTCAGCATTGAAACGTTCGCCCAATTGCTTGATGATGCCGGCGGAGATGCGATTGCGGAACCAACCTTGCCGACTTGTCTGTCCTGCTTGAGTGGAATACCAGATTTCGTCCGCGAGAAAAGGCTTGAATTTGAAGGCACCGATTCGTGCCGGATAATCAAGCTGTAAGCGGTTTCGATAAACCGTGAAATCACGACCGATATGGCGCACGCGGCGCTCGATCAAATTGCGATCCGTGAAGGTAAGATCGCCCACTTTGAATTTCGCGGTGGCATTAAAAACTAGCCGATGCTCTTTGATCCGGCGTCCAGCAAAAGGCTGCTGATCCACATAAACGTAAGTTGGCATGATGGTCAGGTAGGGGCTGGGCTTGAAGGCAAGGCCAGCGCCAATGCGCTCATCCACGGGGCGAGCAAAATCGCGCCCTGTGCGTAGTACAGCAATCACGACCAGGTCTTTGTCTTTGCGCACGGGTTTAATGAATTGCGTTTCGTGCCAGAATTGGTTGTCTTCGCGTGGTGGCGGGGGTTGTGCGTGTACCACTTTCAAAGTAAAAAACATCAGCACCGACAGAAAAAAAGATCCAACAAGTTTCATGATTGTACCTACTCATAGAAGCTCAAACTATAGCTTGCAAGCCAAAGAAATGAATCACGAAGAATACAAAGAACACGAAGCGAGGGAGAGAAAGAGAGAAGGAGAGCGAGCAAAACTGTGCTCTGGCTCTTTCCCTCCGTCGCTTTTTCTCGCCCTCTGGCCTTCCCTCTTCGTTTCTTTGTAGTTCATTTTCTTCAGGTCTATAAAAGCCGTGGCGGAGCAATCGGCGTTCCGCAAAAACGCATTCTACAAACAATGGTACGCCATTCGCCAGAGGGAGCGACTCCCACCGGCTCACAGTTGAAGGCGGATAGAAAAATTATGAAAATCAGCACGCGCCTGATTATTATTCTGACCTTAAGCGTTAACACCGTGATGTTGATCGCGACGTTTTTGATCCTGCGTCAAACCGAAGCAACTTTGATGACTGCCGCCAAAGACGAAATTCGTGCGCACGCCGCCACCTTACGCATTGCATTGGAAGAAAATTATGCGAGTGGGCGAAGTCTGGATGCACAACGGCTGATCAACCGGCTGAGCGAGAACGCCAATATTTATGGGGCGATTTTATTTAATGCAGAAGGCACGATTGAGGTTGTGTCTAACAGACTGATTGCAGGGGAAATCAATTACCCGGGCGAAGTCAAACTGGCGCTTCAACAGAAACAATCCATCGAGGTCTTTCGCCAAATCAATAACCAGGATGTATTCTCTGTCATCGCTCCTCTGCAAAATGGCAACACTGTTGTTGGCGCTATCGAAATTGCGCAGCAGATTTCTTTTATTCGTGCCCAATTGGTGCGGGAACGACGCAACATTGCGGTGACGGCAATTTCCTTGTCTGGAATCATTTTGCTGGTCGCGTCTTTGGTGCTGCATTTCAACCTGACGCGCCCGGTGCAATCGCTGCTGAACGGCGCGATTGCGGTGGGCAAGGGCGATTTGTCGCATCGGGTCGCCGTCGCGCGGTCGGGGGGGGAATTGACCCGCCTCGCCACCGAGTTCAATCACATGGCAGCGCAATTGGCAACGCAGCGCACGGCGCTGGCACACGAAACGGAGGAGCGATTATCCCTGGAACGCAAACTGCGTCACAGCGAACGCCTGGCAGTAGTTGGGCGTCTGGCGGCGGGCGTAGCGCACGAAATCGGCGCGCCCTTGCAGGTGATTGACGGGCGTGCGAAACAATTGCTGGAACGCCACGATGTTCCCTTAGAAACCCGGCAACGCAATCTGACTATCATTCGCACCCAAACCGAACGCATCACCCGCATCGTGCGACAAATGCTCAATCTTTCACGCCCGTATAATCTAAAACGTAAGCGCATTAATCTCTGCGAATTACTGACTGAAGTTATTGAATCCATTGAGATCAGCGCGGCGCACAATGATGTCAAAATTGAAATTGCCTGTGCGTCAGATTATTTTGTCATCATTGATGCGGGGTTGATGCTACAAGCGCTTTTGAATATTTGTCAGAACGCGATTCAGGCGATGCCCCAGGGCGGGCAACTGAAAATTGAGTGCCTGCCAGATATGACGAGTAAACATGGCGCAGCAGGGGTGGTCATCAAAATTTCCGACACGGGGCCTGGTATCTTACCGGAGCACCTGGAACATATCTTTGATCCGTTTTTCACGACCAAAGAAGTAGGGCAAGGAACAGGCTTAGGGCTGCCGGTGGCCAGTCGCATTATCGAAGAACATGGCAGTCAACTCGAAGTCTCCAGTAACTCCGCCGGGGGAGCTGTTTTTCTGCTTTGTTTACCCCTGGCAAATTGTATTGAGGTGAATGTATGAGCGCACGATTTCTCATTGCGGAAGATGATGCAGACCTCCGCGATTTATTACAGGATGATCTGGAAGACGCGGGCTATGAAACGATTGTGGCCGTAGAAGGGAAAGCCGCGCTGGCACGGCTGGAAAAGGAAACTGAGCATCTGGATTTGCTTATTACCGATGTCAACATGCCTGGCTTAACCGGTTATGAATTGCTAAAAGTCGCGCGCACCAAACGGCCTGAAATTCCGGTCATCGTCATCACCGCCTTTGGTTCCGTGGAGCAAGCCGTGGAAATGGTCAAAAACGGCGCGTTCCAGTATTTGACCAAACCCTTCGAGACCAGTGAGCTATTGCAAACCATTACGACAGCCCTGCAAAAAAGCGCCCCGCAACGTGAACAGGCACGGTTGCGCCGCGAGATACCCACCTCGCCGGCCCGCATCATCGGCGCTTCGCGGCAAATGAAAGAGATACTGAAGCTCTTGGGGAAAGCCGCCCGCAGCAACAGCACCGTGTTAATTACGGGCGAATCCGGCACCGGCAAAGAACTCTTTGCCCGTTGTATCCACGACCTGTCTAATCGCAAGGGCGCGTTTGTTGCGGTCAATTGCGCGGCTATTCCGACTGAATTGATTGAATCTGAATTCTTCGGCCACACCGGCCAGGCGTTCACAGGTGCCAGGCAAGCGCGCACAGGTTTATTTGAAGCCGCAGAAGGCGGCACGATCTTTCTGGATGAAGTCGGCGAACTGCCATTGCTGATGCAACCCAAGCTGCTGCGCGTGTTGCAGGAAGGCACCGTGCGGCGCGTCGGCGCTGACCGCGAACGCGAAATCAATGTGCGCGTATTGGCCGCCACCAATCGGGATTTGGAACAGGAAGTTAGCGATGGCCGCTTTCGCGAAGATTTGTATTGGCGCTTGAATGTCATCCATCTCCGTATTCCGCCGTTGCGCGAACGGCCTTTGGATATTCCGCTGATGATTGATCATTTCATCAACAAAATGGCGGATCATGCCGGCAATACCCCGTTCAATGTCACCTCTGAAGCGTTAGCCCTGCTGACAGCCTATTCGTGGCCGGGCAATGTGCGCGAGTTGGAAAATGCGATGGAAAGCGCCGTCGCGTTGGCAGAAGGATGGATCATTACGCCCGACGATCTGCCCCAACGTGTTCGTAATGGAGGTAAGTCTTCCACCCTGTTAGCGCGCGGGCGCGAGCGACGCATGACCCTCCAGGAATTGGAAAAAGAATACATTATGGAAACCTTACACCTAACAAACGGTAACAAATCGCGCGCCGCCGAAATCCTGGGGTTTGATCGTCGTACACTGCATCGCAAGCTGGATGAATATCGTACGGCTGACCCTTCTTTTCGATTTTAAATTTGGCAGGAAAAACAGGACATTCTGTCCATTGGCTATCTCATAATGTCCCAGTCGAAGCTATGCGGTAAGTGGCTCTTTCCCGCTAAGTCCTTGCCACTCAGTTGACTCGCCTGGTGGCACATTTGTTGCCCTACAATAAAGCGTTAGGCTTGTCGCTCAACTAGGTTTGTGGGGAGTTGGGAACAAGCAACTGGGTGAGGCGCACGGGCGGCAAAGTTCGTGCGCCGTACATTTTAAGTTAAGGGGAGTAGAGCACTTCCGAAGTTTGGTAAATCGTCAACCAGATTGCCAAAAGCAATCTGGTTCATCAGCATGAGTTAACACGGAAGGAATCAAGACCTTTTGCAGTGAGGAACTGCAAAAGGTCTTTTGTTGATGGCAAGGAAGAGAAGCAGAGATGAAATAAATCAAAGCAATGCATTCACGGCTGAAAACGCTTTTGTTATTGCTCACACTAACTGTATTAACACTGCGGTTTCCCAAAGTCAGACCGAAAACGGCAGATGTACTGTCAGATGCGGTGGCGAAAAGCTGAGGCGAGCGTTATTCACTCTGGGCAAAGCTGAGGAGCAGCTTGATTGAGCTTCCCCGCATTTTTTGTTATTCAAGAGGTATGAATGCAACCTACTTCCCGATCCTGGTTATCATTGCGGGTGGCCTGATTTATCAGCTTTCACAAAAATCTATTGCCAAAGGACTCAACGCCTACTTTGTCATTATTGTCGCCTACCTGGCAGGCATCCTTCTTTGCTTGCTGGGCAATTGGATTTATCCGGCAGAAGGCTCGTTGACCGAGGCTTTCAAAAAATCAAATTGGGCTGTCTATGGCATCGGCCTCGGTGCGGTGTTGGTGGAAATTGGCTTTCTTGTCGCTTATCGTCAGGGTTGGCGTATTAGTATTACTTCGATGCTAGTGAACATGATTATCAGCTTGGCGTTAATTCCCATCGGACTGCTGTTCTATCGAGAGAAAATCTCTGGCTGGAACACAATCGGCATTGTGTTCTACTTTGCGGGCTTGGTGTTAATTTCCAAAAGATAAGAGCCAGTGGGGTGCGCCTGCTCCCTCGCAGGCGGCGCACCCATTCACCTGACTTTAGCCGCCAGCCTTGCTAGAATGCGAGTTGGTAAAAATGCGAGTACCCAACACATTATGAACACTAGCGTTTTGAAGGACAGTCATGGCCGCGCGATTCGAGATTTGCGGATTTCAATTACGGATCGTTGTAACTTCCGCTGCTTCTATTGCATGCCGACTGAAGCGATGGAATGGCAGCCGAAAACCGAAATCCTGAGTTTCGAGGAAATCATCCGGCTCGCAGAAATTTTCGTGCAGACTCGGCATTAACAAACTGCGCGTCACCGGCGGCGAGCCGATGATCCGGCGCGACATCGAAGACTTAATCGCCAAGCTCGCCGCGATTCCCGGCATCGAAGATTTGGCGATGACAACGAACGCGCATTTCCTGCGCGGGCGCGCGGAAGGCTTGAAAAAAGCAGGCTTGCAACGATTGACTGTGAGTCTGGATTCGCTGACACCGGATCGCTTTGCGCTGCTGACCGGGCGCAATGAATTACATCGCGTTTTGGATGGTATTGATGCAGCCATCGAAGCGGGTTTACATCCCGTCAAAATTAACAGCGTCACGATTCGCGGCGTGAATGACGATCAGGCGCTTGGCTTTGCTGAGATGGCGCGCAACAAAGGCGTCCAGGTACGCTTCATTGAATTTATGCCCCTTGACAACGGCAAAGTCTGGCGGCGCGAAATGGTGATGCCAGGCGAAGAGGTGCGGGCGAAAATCAATGCCGCGTATCCACTCGTGCCAGTAGCTTCGTCAAATCTGAGCGAAACCGCACGTCGCTGGAAATTCGCCGACGGCGCGCCCGGTGAACTCGGTTTCATCAATCCTGTCACGCAGCCGTTTTGCGGGCATTGCAGCCGTATCCGACTAACCGCCGATGGCATGCTTCGCACCTGTTTGTTTTCGACAGTCGAACACAACATCAAACGCTGGTTGCGCAGTGGCGCGAGCAATGCCGAACTCGTAGACTTCATCGTGGCCACAGTCGAAAAGAAAGAAGCGCGTCATCACATCAATGATCCCGAATTTGTGCAGCCGCTAAGGACAATGTCGTGCATCGGTGGCTAAAAAACATGATAATAAAAAGATACCACTCCCGAATTCTGCCCGCACTACTTGCTATTACTTTGTTAGCTGGCGCTCAGGCAAATGCACAAAAACTTGCTCCCGAAGAACAGAAGATATTGCGGTACGTTGACGCCAGTAAAGACGAAGCGGTCACCCTGCTCGAAAAAATTATCAATATTGAAAGCCCGACCCAAAACGTTGCAGGCGTCAAGCAGGTTGGACTCGTGTTCAAGTCTGAATTCGACGCCATCGGCTTCAAAACGAAGTGGATTGAAATGCCGGCGGACATGAAACGGGCCGGGCATCTGCTGGCAGAAAACAGCGGTACCAAAGGCAAGAAACTGCTGTTGCTGGGGCATCTGGACACCGTGCTGAGCGGTGAGAAATTCCGCCGCGAGGGTGGCCGCGTATTCGGCACAGGTTCCAGCGACATGAAAGCAGGCAATGTCGTTTTGCTATATGCGCTGAAAGCCTTATACCAGGCAGGTCTGCTGAAAGACACGCAAATTAGTGTAATGCTCACTGGTGATGAAGAAGACAGTGGTGAACCCCTTGCCATCAGTCGTGGCGACATGCTGGCGGTTGCCAAGCGCAGCGATTTAGTTTTGAGCTTTGAAGGAGCCGTGCGCAATACGGCAACCATCGGGAGACGCGGCAGCAGTTCCTGGACATTGGAGGTCACAGGCGAAACCGGTCATTCCTCGCAGATCTTTGGTGAACGTATGGGCGAAGGCGCCATCTTTGAAGCCTCGCGCATCATCCACCAATTCTATGAGCAACTGCATGGCGAGAAATATCTGACCTTCAACCCCAGTGTGATTGTCGGTGGCACAACTGTGGAAATGAAAAGCTTCGATGGTTCGGCAACAGGCAAAACGAACGTAGTACCCGCAAAAGTTATCGTCAAAGGCGATCTCCGTTTCATCAGCGAAGCCCAAAAAGAAGCGACCCGTGGCAAAATGCGTGACATCGTAGCCAAGCATTTGCCGAAGACAAACGCAAAGATCACATTTGAAGACGGCATCCCGGCGATGACACCGAATGAAGGGAATTATGCAATTCTCAAGCAACTGGATCAGGTCAGTCAGGATTTAGGGTTCGGCAAAGTTGAAGCCCTTGATCCCGGCGAACGCGGCGCAGGCGACATCGCCTTTGTCTCGCATTTGCTTTCCGGCTTGGATGGTTTGGGTGCCAAAGGTGGTAATGCGCACGCCACTGGTGAATGGGCGGAGGTGGAATCCATGCCAATGCTGATCAAACGCACGGCGGTGTTAATTTATCGCCTAACACGCTAAAATTCATTTTACATCTTTTCAGGGGAGCCGCAGGCGCGGCTGAGAGTCCTGTAGAACGCGGAAGGATGAGTTTAATTCATCCTTCATCCTTCAGGAGACCCTAGGAACCTGTACGGGTAATGCCGTCGAAGGGAGAAAGGAATCGAAGACTGTTCCCTTTCAAGATGGACCAGTCTTTTTTATTTTTGAGGTTAATCATGAGCAAGCAAACATCAGAAACACAGTTACCAAATTCCACCCGCACCTATGTCGGCAGGCCAAACTGACAATGTGCGCGTGCCCTTTCGCGAAGTTTCACTGAACGTGACCAAGAGCATCAATGGCTCTATCGAAGTCAACGATCCGGTGCGCGTCTATGACCCAAGCGGCCCCTGGGGCGATCCGTCGTTCAAAGGCGATGTGCGTGATGGCTTGCCTGCGCTGCGCCGCGAATGGATCATCGCGCGTGGTGATGTCGAGGAATATGAGGGCCGCTCCATCAAGCCCGAAGACAACGGCTATCGCTCCGCGGACGAGGCGACCTACGCAATGCAAAAAACGAAAGGCAAGCTCGAAGAGTTTCCTGGCCTGCGTCGCCAACCATTGCGCGCCAAACCCGGTCACAACGTGACACAAATGCACTATGCGCGCAAAGGCATCATTACGCCCGAAATGGAATTCATCGCCATTCGCGAAAACCTCGGACGCGAAAAAGCCTTCGAGCTAATGCGCGACCGCAGCCAACTCAACTTTCAGCATGCGGGCGAAAGCTTTGGCGCAAGCATCCCGTCATACGTCACGCCTGAATTCGTGCGTGATGAAGTCGCGCGCGGACGTGCCATCATCCCCGCGAACATCAATCATCCCGAAACCGAGCCGATGATTATTGGCCGCAACTTCCTCGTCAAAATCAATGCCAACATCGGCAACAGCGCCGTCGCATCGAGCATTGAAGAAGAGGTCGAGAAAATGCGCTGGTCAACCAAATGGGGCGCAGACACCGTAATGGATTTGTCTACGGGCAAGAACATCCACGCCACGCGCGAATGGATCATCCGCAATTCGCCTGTCCCGATTGGCACCGTGCCGATTTACCAAGCCCTCGAAAAAGTCGGCGGCAAAGCCGAAGAACTCACCTGGGAAATCTACCGCGACACCCTGATCGAACAGGCCGAACAAGGCGTAGACTACTTCACCATTCACGCCGGAGTCCGCTTGCCTTACATCCCAATGACCGCGAAACGCACGACGGGCATCGTCAGTCGCGGCGGTTCGATCATGGCGAAATGGTGTTTGTCGCATCACAAAGAAAGTTTTCTATACACGCACTTCCGCGAGATTTGCGAAATCATGCGGATGTATGACGTGAGCTTTTCATTGGGCGATGGCTTGCGTCCCGGCTCGATTGCCGACGCCAATGACGAAGCGCAATTTGCCGAACTCGAAACACTCGGCGAACTCACCAAAATCGCCTGGGAGATGGATTGCCAGGTGATGATCGAAGGCCCCGGCCACGTGCCGATGCACATGGTCAAAGAGAACATGGACAAGCAATTGAAAGAATGCGACGAAGCGCCTTTCTACACGCTCGGCCCGCTGACGACCGACATTGCACCGGGCTACGATCACATCACGTCCGCGATTGGTGCCGCGATGATTGGCTGGTTCGGCACGGCGATGTTGTGCTACGTCACGCCAAAAGAACATCTCGGCTTGCCCGACAAAAAAGACGTGAAAGACGGCGTCATCGCCTACAAGATTGCCGCGCACGCCGCCGACTTGGCCAAAGGCCATCCCGGCGCGCAACTGCGCGACAATGCGATCTCCAAAGCGCGCTTTGAATTCCGCTGGGAAGATCAATTCAACCTCTCGCTCGACCCCGAAACCGCCCGCGAATTCCACGACGAAACCCTGCCGCAGGAAGGCGCAAAGGCCGCGCATTTCTGTTCGATGTGCGGCCCGCATTTCTGCTCCATGAAGATCACGCAGGACGTGCGCGATTACGCCGCGCAGAAGGAATTGGATGAGAAGGAAGCATTAGCCGAAGGGATGAAGGAGATGTCGGAGCAGTTCAAAAAAGTTGGTGCAGAGATTTATGTGAAGGCGTAAGTCTCTGGCGTCTCAATCACGGGGAAGTGCGCAACAACTTGTTGCACACTTCCTGATCATATGATTGGCGGCTGTTCAACATTAGTGATTGTCAATGCCCATCTAATTATCTCAAAATAAAATGGCGAAGACTTATCAGCGCGGCGACACCATAAACGCTCTGATTCTTGACAAGCTTGTCGAAGTTTTTAGAGAACTAAATTGGGATATTGAAAATGAGGACAGATTCAAACGCTTCTGCAAACTGCTTTCGCACCTTAAAGACGAGGAACAGCAATTAATATTAGAGTTAACACGTGATTTCCTACATTGGGTTTCACTCGTTACGATGCCACGTTGCAAAAGGTCATTCCTCAGCTTGAGGCATTCATTCCCGGACAGGTAAAAGAAATAGTTGTTGTCCCTTTGATTAGTCCTAAAGACGCAGGCAAAAGCAAAAGCAGCAGCCTCATTAGTGTATCCGCTTTGTGAAGCGTTGAAACCGGGTGCCAAAACGAAAAACCTCCGGGTATCAAATGTTGATCGCCCCTCAGTTTTGCTGAAGCGGAAAGTCAGACAAAACGCCTTAATTATTTTTGTTGATGATTTTCTTGGCAGTGGTCAAACTGCACAAGAAGCTTTAGAGGAATACAACGGAAAATTTAAAGCGGAGTCGGACACAGTTGTAGTTGTAGCATTAGTTGCGCAAGAAAGGGCTGTGACAGTTTTAAAAGAGCTAGAAATAGAAATTTTTTAGCACACCTGCGCAAACGAGGAATTACTGATTCTCCAAAGTTTCCAGATAAGGAATCGGCATTGCGACTTATTGATCACTTGAGAAGCGAATAAAGGTAGGCGCAAAATATCGTCGTCGGTATCAGCAATCGGAAGCCTTGGTTTGTATGATTAGATGCCCAAACAATACATTTCCCGTTTTCTGGACGGATAAAAGTGTTAAGGGTGAACCTTGGCCTGCCCCCTTTCTGAGATAATGACCACCATGGACAAAAGTCTTATTCTTCTTTTACAGGTCATTCGTTCAGAAGGAAGCATTGATCCTTTGCTATCTGCTGGTTTGGAATATGTGCAAATTGCGCAATTACTCGCGCAGGCAAAACAAGATGGTTATGTTTTGCTGTCGGAAGACAAGCTGGTTCTTTCAGAAGAAGGAAACAGTTTCTCAGTAACAGCGCAAAGCAAAACATTGTTGCAGGTGGTTGGATTCGACCACTGGACGAATACCGTGTCAACCCGATGGATAAAGACGAAATTTATTTGCCTGAAAGTGCTCCGTATTGATAGATTGATCTTGGGTTGCTTCACTAGCCCCAGGCATTTCTACCCTAAAGGCGGATAGTGCCGGGATGGCGAGTCGCCATCCTGGGAGGAACAATAACTTTCCAGCCGGAGCAAAGCTGACGAAATTGTGTTGTCGGAGCACCAAAATTTAGTCACTTTGCTCAGGTCAAGCCTGAACATTTTACAATGTTTCGGAAAACAGGCTTATCGTAGTGAAGCAACCCAATAATATGAACTGGGAAGATTACGTCGTAAGATTTACGGAGAAAGCACGAGAACAGAACCACAAACAAGATTATGTCGTGCGATGTTTAGAATATGCAGGTAATTTAGATAGCCAAGGTTTCCCCGTCATTTAGATATAAATCACCTCTCACTACTTGTTGGTTATAAAGCAGAATATGTGATCGCGGCGACATATGGTGAAAAAGCCTTTATCGAGAATTAAAGTTCCGCAAGAAATCTGGAGGCGAAAGAACCATTAGCGAGCCTTTGCCAAGCGTAAAGAAATCCAGCGTTGGATACTAGACCATATCCTGTATGTTCATCAGCCAAGCCGGATGCAAAAGGCTTCGTGCCAAAACGATCAATCAAAGACAATGCTCGTTTTCATCGCGCTCAGCTAAAAGTCTTATCACTTGACCTGAAAGATTTCTTCCCAACCGTCAAAAGATACCGTGTTTATGGAATTTTCCGTTCTTTCGGTTACAGCCAGCCTGTGTCCAATCTGCTCGCACGTGTGTCGCTTGAAAATGTGTTGCCTCAAGGCGCACCTACAAGCCCCGCGATAACCAATCTCATTTGCCGCTCACTCGACAATCGCTTAGCAGGCTTTGCCATCAAACATAAGCTTCGATATACACGTTATGCTGATGACATCACTTTCTCTGGAGAGTTCAGCGCTGGAGCGTTAGTCACATTAGTTCGTAGAGTGGTGGAAAACGAAGGCTTCTCCTTGAATGAAAGCAAGACACGACTTATGGGGCCTCATCAGCGGCAAGAAGTGACGGGCATCGTGGTCAACCATCATATGCAAGCACCAAGAGAGATGCGCCGCGATCTTCGCAAGGCTATTCACTATATTGAGCAATGCAGCATTAACGGCCACTTAAACCACATTGGAGAAACTCGTCGGCATTATGTAAAACACCTCATTGGAATTGCCAACTTTGTTCTTCATATAAACCCGAAAGATAGAGACGCAATCAAGGCGCTTCAGATACTTCAACTGCAATTTGACGAAGAAGAGGCATAAGGGCAACTTATGCCAGAAATGCTACTCGTCCCGAAGTCAACGGAAGGAACGAAATGTCGAGAAAGCAAACTCCGCCTACAGAATCAGGCGATGTCACCGAAGAAATGCTTACAGGTTACGATGACTTTCTGCGCGATGTGAAAATACAAATCCGTTCTGCAAACGTCCAAGCAATGCGAGCAGTCAAGAATGAGATTACAGCTATTGCTGCTCGCCCACAGGCAGCTATCAGAGACGATGAGGTCTTTAGTTTCCTCGCGCTTGGCGATGAGCGTAAAGAGCGCGAATTGAAACGCGAGTTGATTTATAAAATCCGCGATTTCCTGCTGGAACTCGGCAAAGGCTTTGCCTTTCTTGGTGCGCAATTTCACCTGGAAGTCGGCGGCAGGATTTTATCTGGACTTGTTGTTTTATCACATCTACCTGCTGCGGCTGATTACGTTTGATTTGAAGCTGCACGACTTCACGCCGGAAGATGCGGGCAAGATGAATTTCTATCTGGCGGTGCTGGATGATGTGGTGAAAGCGCCGGACGATCAACCTTCGATTGGCATCATTCTTTGCAAAGGCAAAAACAACGTTGTCACCGAATATGCGTTGCGTGAGGTGAAGACACCGATTGGCGTGGCAACGTATCGGTTACATCGGGAATTGCCCGCGGAGTTGGCCAAGGCGTTGCCGACGCCTGGTGAACTGGAAAAACTGATGCGCGAAAATGAAGGCTAACACGTGATCAGCAGGGAAGCAGTTCACACAATGCACGCGCGCCTTACCAATTGGTGATAGAACCATCAGGACGGCGAAACGTCGTGATCGGGTGATTGCGCTTAGTGAATTCCGCCGTCAGCTTCAACTTTGACGCATCGAATTCTACGCCTAAGCCGGGGCGCTCATTCGGCCAAATCTTGCCCTGGCGGAAATCAAAAACTTTCGGCAAATAATCAATCGCATCCGGTTTATACAACCCTGCCATCTCCATCATTACCGGGCCGGAAAAGGCTGTGCAAACGTGCGAGACGGCGGCTTCGCTAACCGGGCCGGTGAAGTGTGGCGTCAGTCCGACGTAATGCGTTTCGCTCATTGCGGCGAGCTTGGCATATTCCGTGATGCCGCCGCAGTTCGGAATCGTGATGCGGTTGTAATCAATCAAATGCTGCTCAATCAGTTCGTTGATGTCCCAGCGAGTGCTGTGTTGTTCGCCAACGGCTATCGGCACTTTCACTTGCTTACGCAATTCGCGGTAAACGGCGTTGTTTTCGGAGCGCACGAGGTCTTCGCAAAAATACGGCTCCAGCGGTTCGAGCAGCGTGCTGAGCCGCACGGCGTCGGGGAAGTCGAGCCGCGTGTGATAATCAATCGCCCAATCGGCATCGGGGCCGATGGCTTCCCGAATGGCTTGGCAATGCTCAAACGTCTTGCGCACCATCCGTTGCGAAACAAAGGGCACATTGTTGCCCGGATCAGTCACCGACGTACGAAAGGCGCGGAAGCCAGCTTCAATGGTCGCCTTCGCATTTTCTTTCACATCACCGGGAACGCGAATGGCACCCGTCGAATAGCATTCGATATAATCGCGCGATTTGCCACCGAGCAATTGCCAGACCGGCACGTTCAGCGCCTTGCCCTTGATGTCCCAGAGCGCCATATCAATCGCGCCAATCGCGTGCAGCTTTTCGCGTCCCGCCGGGTAAAAGCGTCCGCGCAACATCAGTTGCCAGCAATGATCAATGCGCGTCGGGTCTTCGCCAATCACCATTTCGGCGCACTCCCGAATGCCATCCACATAACCGCCTTCGCCAATGCCAGTGATGCCCGCATCGGTTTCGACGACGACAATGTGCATACTTTGATTGACCATCGGGCGTGACAGCGGCGATTCGTAATAACGCACCCTAGTGATTTTCATTTTGGGCATGGGTACGGCGAACGCATCCAGCAAAGAGGCACTAAGCAATGTGCCAGAGAATCCGAGCGACGAGGTTTTGAGAAAGTTACGACGATTCATAGTTTTTTCTCCTGCCATAGATTCACATAGATTTACAAACCGAACTGAAAAGCTTGCGACTGTCTCAGTTCATGATTCGCAATGGAGGTTCTCAGCAAAGTGGAAAATTTGCTGTAGAGCCTGAAAAAAGTGCATTAGGTAATGGAGGCGGAGTGTATCACTTTAGAATTGAATCCCATAGCCCGGAACAATGGAGCGAAAGGCACTGACGATGGTCGTGAATTTGGCCAGCTTCGAGTTAGGAACGAAAATGTAATCGCCATCTTGCAGCACGACTTCTTGTTTGCCAGCACCGGTCTGCAATATTTTTGTTACGTCTAGGGCGACGACTTTTAGCTCATTCACACCCACAGAACGAGCGTGCAAGACATATTTGCGGTGGGCTTCGGGGGTGAAGCCGCCGGCTTGAATCACGGCTTGGAGGAGCGTTTGCACGGAGCGAAGTTCATAACTACCCGGTTTGGCAACTTGTCCGCCGACGAACACACGCGGCGCGACAAATTCGATCACATTGACGGTGATTTCAGGATCAAGCAAAATTTCACGATAGGCTTTTTCAATCGCAGTTCTCAGTTCCTTAACGGTCAACCCTTCCGCCAATAATTCGTCCACCATAGACAAACTGATTTTGCCATCGGGGCGCACCACAATTGAGGCATCGCTCAATTCCGGCTGATATAAAAACTTGACGCTCAGCTTGTCGCCTTTATGGATGCGATAGTCGGCGGCTGGTGGCTGGTTCGCGGCACGGCTCGGGGCCACGGAAGGAAGCGTTTGTGCGACAGTAGACCAGGAGATACCGAGAGCGAGCAAAGTAAGAAGCACCGGGAGAATAATCAGCCCCGCAAATTTTTGCTGTCGTGATTTCATAGCGTTTCCTGTCATCTGTACATTCCTCATATTCTCGTTGCCTCAGAACAATTGCGAGAATGATCTTAGCCGCAGAATGCCATTTGGGCAATTCTTCCTGACCCTACCCGCAGCAAAGACTCCTCCGGCATAAAGAAACGCTCAATGGAGGCAAAGCCGCAGAGATTTCCGGCAACTATTTCGTCTTTTTTTGCGGCAGCCGCTAGAATCCCGGAAACCGCTCTCTATTACCACTATAAACCAGCCGGGAGCATGGTGTAGCTCCCCAGCCCCTATTGCTTGTTTGCGAGCGCGCGATTTCTTTAGGAAAAGTTTCCGTATTGATTATTTCTCTGCCAGAGCATGTAAATTATGTGGGCTAGTAACACTTCTATATCCAATTTCAAGTTTGCGCTTGGGCGTGAGGTTTGCGTTTTGCTCTGGCGGCGGAAAACCTTGGCACTATTACTGTTCATAGCCATTTTGGGCTTGGGCGTGGGGGTCCTAACAAGGCTTACCCCATTGTATGAATCTTCGCTGAAGCTGCTGGTAACACGCACCGCTAATGACCAAAGCAAAGCAGGCCAGATGCTTGCCAATACAGAAGAATTACAATCTGAAATCGAAATTCTGACAAGCCGCGAAGTCATGGTGGCTACCCTGCAAGAATTGGCGCTGTCAGAACCAGACGCCAGCGAAAGCGCCGCGCGCTTATCGGTGGCCGTGTCCGATTCAGCGCGTTTCATTCAGGTCAGTTATCGTGATCCGTCACCAACACAGGCCGCCAAATTTCTTGAGACGCTTTTCCAAAAATACTCCGAGCATCGGCAACAGCTCCCAGCTCCGGTAAACGTTGAGACGGCCTTACGCGAGCGTTCCCAGACCTTCAATCAAAAGCTGGACGAAGCGACCAAGGCGCTCAAACAGTTGGACAATAAACACAACCTGCTGTCGCTCACCGAGCAGCAAAACCTGCTGCTGCACCAACTTTATGAAGCCCAGTCACAAGCCGAGACCGCGCGCACTGAAAAAGAGGCGCTACAGCAACAGATCAGCACGCTGAGATCACAGCTTGCGACGCAACCGGAACAGGTTGAAACCGGCTCGGTCACAAAGTACGGGCAGGCCCTGGATAAGATGAAAGAAGAGTTGATCGCTATGGAAATGCAGCGCACGCAACTGCTGCAAAAATATCAACCCCATCATCGCTTGCTCCGCGACCACGAGCAACGCATTGCCCAAGCCAAAGAGTTAATTACCCGCGAAGAACAGAATCCGCCCCGCGAGCGTTCGTTTGCGCTTAATGAAACGCGCCGCCGCATCACGAATGATTTGTTTCAGGCGGAAACGAATCTGGCGGCGCTGACACAACGGGAGCAACGGCTGGGGCAACTGGGGCAGGAATATAAAACGCGCCTGGACGAATTAAATTTACAGGGAGCCAAAAAAGACGACCTTGAGCGCGAGCGTGCGCACAACGAAGAAGCTTATTTGCTCTATCAGAAAAAAGCCCAGGAAGCAGAAATCAATGCCGTCGTAAATCATACTAAAGGCGTGCAAGTTAGTTTGGCCGAAGCCGCCCAGGTTAATCCGCAGCCGATCAGCCCGAACTGGCCGCGCAATTTATCAGGACTATTGTTGCTGGGGCTGTTGACCTCAATGGGCAGTGTCATTGCGGTCGAAAGTTTACAGCCGCGTATCCGTACCGAAGCAGGCCTTCATCGCCGCTTGGGGTTAGAGGTAATAGCAAAATTACCGGCGTCCGCCAAGGTCAAAAAGGCAGAGCAAACTTGCTAGTTTGCTCTGGAGTTATCCGCAAGGAACGTTTGAGGAGTCATGAGCGAACGGGAAAGTTGGCTCTACATTAGGGAATCAGGCATGTGGCAAGTCGTAACAGCATCACACATAGAAGGGCAAAATCAATGTTCTGCTGCACGCGGCGGCTGGGAGCAGCGTCTGCCGGTGTCGGAGATTGATGAATTGATCGAAGCCCTGGCCACTTTAGCGCCGCCGTCAGCCAGTTTGGTGGCGCAGCCGACGCGCGTGCCTAAAACATTTTCGTCATCTGTACCGGCAGCACCACCGCCGCAAAATTTACCGTATTTTTCGAGGAAAGCCGCAGTAGCAGTGAACGACGAAGTAATCAGTCAGTTAGAAATTCCCCGCGCGGCAAATGCTCCGGCGGAGCCGCCGCTTGCGCCCGCCGTGCGCGAGCAATTGCTCAAACTGCGCACGAACATTCTGCTGGCAGTCGAACAACGGCAATTGCGTTCGGTGTTGATTTGTAGCGCCGATGCAGCGGAGAACTCCGCGTCCGTCACGGCCAATCTCAGCAAGCTGCTCGCCGAATATGAACGCTTGAAAGTCGCTTACATCGAAGTGATTGAAGACGACCGCCCGCTTACCAGCCAGCGCAAGATATTGCCGTTCGGCTACACCTTTCAAATCCGGCAAACCAAGGTGCCGAACCTATCGGAAATCGCCTCCTCGCTGGGGCCTGTCCGGCTCAACGATTGGTTGCAGTGGTGGAGTCCGGCAATCGCCTTACAGGAAATGGGCAAATTATTTGATGTGGTACTGATCAGCGCCCCTGCCATCACCGCACATTCCGACGTGGCGTTGCTGGCAGGCGCGGTAGATGGCGTCATTCTTGCCGCCACGGAACACACCACGACGTATGCGAGCCTGGCGGCAGCACAACAACAATTGCGGGCGGCCCAGGCTCATATTTTAGGGGTGACGCTGAACCAGGCACCACCCGCCGTATCGCCTCTCGCGGCGGTCAAATCACGCGTTCGTGAGTTGATTGAAGCGATGGTAAAAAACAAATGAGTATGTATTCGAAATCACATAACACCACCGAAACCTGGCTTGATTCCGAGCACATCTTGCAATCTATCGGGCAGGTCTTATTCGCACGCAAATGGCTGATCCTCGGCACGACCTTGTTGACCTTTGCCCTCACCGCAGCCGGTACCTGGTTTATGAAGCCGGTGTATACGACTTCCGCCTCACTGCTGCTGAAGAAGGAACGCTTTGATGCCGCCGTGACGCCCGAACATATTATTGCGACGGGACAACCAGATCGGCATTTGACCGAAGAGGAACTCAATTCCGAGGTCGAAATTCTTAGCAGCCTTTCATTGCTGGAAGCCGTCGCCCAGCGACTGGAACTTGATAAAGCGTTTGAGGGGCAAGGGGGCAATACGGTACTCGCCAAGCTGAGAAAAGAACCGCCGGACGCCAAGCGGGCCGCGATGGCGCAAGCCATCACTAAGCTGCGTAATGACCTAACTGTAGAGCCAGGTAAAAAATCGAATCTTATTAAAATCACCTACAAGGCGAATGATCGCGCGCAAGCCGCACACGTGGTGAATACGCTTTGCGAAGTCTATCAGGAGCATCATATCCGCTTACGGCAAAGCGGTAATACGGATGATTTCTTTGCGCAACAGTCCGCTGCCATGCGCCAGAAGCTGAATGAAAAAGAGAACGCGCTGAAACAGCTCAGCCCGCTGCCCAATCCACATTTGCTGAATCAGCAAATCGAAACGCAGATGCGCCAACTCAATGAATTCGAGGTAGCGTTAGCCACGACGCGCATCGCTATTGCCGAAAGTGAAGCGCGCATCAATTCGCTGCGCCAGCAGATGGAAAAAGAGCCGGAACGTTTGCAAACCGAAGAGCGCATCGCCCGCCGTACCGCACCCGACGCCATCCGCTCGCAATTATTTGCCATGGAACTGCGGCGCTCGGAATTGCTCAATAAATATAAGCCCGACCATCGCCTGATCCAGGACTTGGACAAAGACCTTGAAAAAGCGCGGCGCATGGTGGAACAAGTCGAAAAAGCCCCGGCTGAATCGCTGGTTACCTCCACGCTCAATCCACTACGGCAACGATTGATTGACACATTAACGACCGAACGCAGCAACCTGGCTTCGTTGCAGGAGAAAGAACGTTCGCTCGCTGGTACGATCCGCCAATCATCAGTCAAGGCACGCGACTTGGGCTTGCGCGGTTATGAACAACGCAAGCTCGACCGGGAGCGCGAATTGGCCGATCAGGCCTATCAACTTTATGCCAAGAAAGGGGAGGAAGGGCGCATTTCAACCGCCCTCGATAAAAAAGGAATTATCAATCTGAAAGTCGTGGAACCAGCCTCAATGCCTTATCAAGCGACCAGCCCTAATGTCCTGCTGAATCTGATAGTGGGTTTAATTGGTGGTCTGATTCTGGGTTTGGCAGCCACGTTCACGTTGGAGTACTTCTATCCCACGGTCAAACCGCAACCGCCGCTGGCAACGATTGGCATTTATGCCAAGTCGGTTTCGCAATATGAGCGCGTGCGCTAAGCAGCCACGCCCCACCCATTCTCTTGCGCGTGTGAGGATTTGACGTAGCAGCATCACGGCTGCTGCGCTTTGCGACGCCAAGCCCGCAAGAGACTACTACTGGAAAAAGCTTATGCCGTCATCCTATCGCAAACTTTATCTACTCTACCTGCAATGCATGGATTTGGTGCTGATGGTCATGGCGCTCAGCCTGACCCTCATGCTCAACTATGCCCAAGAGAACTACGTGGGCTACATGATCGACTTCGCCACGGATCGCATCCAGGTGATGAATGCGATCCTGATTGGCGCGTTGCTGCTGTTGTGGCATCAGGCGTTCAGTCTGCACGGGCTTTATGTATTAACCCGGTTGCATCGGCTGGGCGAAGAAATGCGCGCCATCGCCCGCGCGGTTTTGTGGGGTGCGGGTGCGTTGTTGGTGATGGCACAAATTGGTCGCTGGCCGACCATCACCGTCTGGGAAGCCATTTCGTTCGCGCTGTTCAGCTTTCTTTTGATTGGCAGCTTTCGGCTCACGCAGCAATATGTTTTGCGCTGGTTTCGGCGGCGGGGTCACAATGCCAAGTCCTTGCTGTTGATTGGGGGCGGGCCGCGCGGCCAACAATTCATCGCGCGACTCAGGGAACGGCCTGACCTGGGGTATCGCGTGCTGGGTTACGTTGACAATGTGGATAGCGGTTGGGCAGACCTCAAGCGCCTCGGAAAGCTGGAGGACTTGTCTGCGGTAATCGCCGCTGAAGTCATTGATGAAGTGGTGGTGGCACTCCCGATCAAATCGCAGTACGAACAAATCGAAGGGGTGATCGGGTTGTTGGAAGAGCAAGGCATCACGGCCCACCTGCTGTCGGATTTTTTCCAAAATCATTTGGCCCATTCGCATCCGGCGCGCTTGCAAGGTGTCAATTTCATTTCCCTGCATTCCGCACCCGTGCGGGGCTGGCACACAGAAGCGAAACGCTTGTTTGATCTGCTGGCCGCTGCCGGCTTACTTGTCGTGTGCGCACCGCTGTTTGTGCTGGTGGCGCTGATCATCAAGCTCAGTTCGCCCGGCCCTGTGTTCTTCATTCAGGAACGCATGGGCTACAACAAACGCCGCTTTCAGCTCTTCAAGTTTCGCACGATGGTTGTAGACGCCGAAGCGCGGATGCAAGAAATCGAACATCTCAACGAAAAAGAAGGCCCAATCTTCAAAATCAAAAACGATCCGCGCATCACGCGGGTCGGGCGCTTCCTGCGCAAAACCAGCATTGATGAATTGCCCCAACTTCTCAATGTGTTGCTGGGTGATATGAGCCTGGTCGGCCCACGCCCGCTTTCCATGCGGGATGCGCTAGGGCTGGACGCCGCCTGGCAGAAACGACGCTTTTCGGTCAAGCCCGGCATCACCTGTTTGTGGCAAGTGTCCGGGCGCAGCAATTTGAGTTTCAAGGAATGGATGCTACTCGACCTGGAATACATTGATCGCTGGTCGCTTAGCTTAGATTTTCGCATTTTACTTCGCACGATACCTGCTGTCCTCACCGGCAAAGGGGCAGCCTAATTATTATTTAGTGCGGCGCACAGCTTGCGGGCAGGTGGCGCGCGCACCCGTTTTCATCAGGAGATAGCTTATGACCTCCCTCGTCAAGGTAGGAATACGGCACCTCAGCACGGCGCTGTTGTGGGTGCTTTTGTTAATAGTGGCTACGAGTCTGACAACTCTAGCACAAACATTTACGGAGGCTGGCTTCGCGGCAGAAACCGTCGCGACTGTTACGCGCTTCAATACAGTCGGCTTTGCGTTCGCGCCCGACGGCAGAATCTTCACCTGGGAAAAGCCCGGTATCGTTCGCATTGTAAAAAATGGCGTCATGCTGCCCACTCCCTTCATTAACATCCAAACACGTGTCAACTCCAATGTAGACAGTGGACTGATTGGGCTGGCGCTTGATCCGAACTTCGCCAGTAATGGCTATGTTTATTTGCTCTACACATTTGAAGGTGGCGGCAATCCTACGGACACAGGGCCTAAGACAGCACGGCTGTCGCGCATCAAAGCTGACCCCAACAATCCTGATATCGCCCAGGCCAACAGCGAAGTCGTGTTAATGGGTACAATCAGCACCGCGCCGTGTAGCAATCAGCCACCAGGCTCTGATTGCATGGCATCCGATTCTGGCGCTCACACCATTGGCACGGTGCGTTTTGGGCCAGACGGCAAAATCTATGTTGGCATGGGCGATGGTGCATCGTTCTCCACGGCCACGGAACAAGCGTTTCGGTCTCAGGACTTGAACTACTACAACGGCAAGATTCTGCGCATCAACCCGGATGGCACCGCGCCCAGCGACAATCCGTTTTACGAGAGCAACAATCCCAACTCGGTGCGCTCGAAAGTCTATGCCTATGGCTTGCGCAGCCCTTATCGCTTTACGAATAAACCCGGCACCAGTGAAGTCTACAGTGGCGATGTCGGGGCAGCAAAATTTGAAGAAATCAATCGCGGGCGCGGCAAGAACTTCGGTTGGCCGTGTTATGAGGGGCCTAATCCGCAATTCACCTTTCAGAATAGTTTTCCGCAACGCTGCGCGGCCATGCCAGCCAGTTCTGTCACCTTCCCCATGTACAGTCATCCCTGGAATGGCGGCGCGGCCATCGTGATGGGGCCGTTTTACACGGGGTCGCCATACCCCAGCAAGTTTCGCAACAATCTGTTCTTTGCCGACTACGTGCAAGGCTTCATTCGCCGCGTCGTGTTTGATGCTAATGACAATGTCGCCAGCGTAGAGTCGTTTGCGACCGAAGTAGCTTCGCCCGTACATTTGGAGCAGGGGCCTGATGGATTTTTATATTACATGGCCATCGCGACAGGCGAACTCAAACGCATTCGCTTCAGTGGCACGACTCCAATTGCGGTAGCGACAGCCACCCGTCCGAGCGTCGCCCAACCCTACACCGTGGCCTTTTCCAGCGCAGGCTCCACCGGCGGCACACTCACCTACGCTTGGGACTTTGGCGATGGCACGACTTCGACTGCGGCCAATCCGACGCACACCTACACTCTTAGCGGTGTCCAAACTGTGACGGCCAAATTGACCGTCACCAATACGCAAGATTTGACTGACTCCGTCACCGTACAGGTGGTCGTGGGCGGACGTTCGCCGCTAGCGACGATCACGGCTCCAACCGACAACGCGCTGATCAAGGTGAACAGCCTCATCACGTTCACCGGAACCGCAAGCGACCCAGATGAAACGTTGCCCGCCAGCGCCCTGAAGTGGGTCGTGCTCTTGCATCACAACGAACACGTCCATCCTGGCGTGACGGCGACCGGATTAAGTGGCAGCTTTGTTGTGGAAGATCACGCCACGCCAGGCGAGATATTCTATTACGAAATCGTCCTGACCGTGACTGACAGTGTCGGCTTAACCGACACCAAGCGCATCAATGTGATTCCTGAAGCCGCGCCTGTGCCGACCACCCTGCCCGTGCCGTGGCTGGGACAGAACGTGGGCACTGTCGGGGTAGCAGGAACGGCCAGCTTTGCCAACAATGTCTTTACGCTCAAAGGCTCCGGTGCCGACATCAATAGCTTCAATGATGGCTTTTATTACGTCCATCAGAAGCTGTCCGGGGATGGCCAAATCGTTGCGCGCGTGGCCAGTGTGCAGAACACTGCGGTCGGGGCCAAAGCGGGAGTGATGATGCGGATGGCACTGAGCGACAATTCCGCGCATACGCTGATGAGCGTCTCACCCATCGAAGGCGTTTCGTTCGAGCGGCGCGATGAAACCGGCTTCGGCACGGCATTGGTTTCGGGCGGCGGCATCGTTCCGCCCCGTTGGGTGCGACTGGTGCGCAATGGCAACACGATTACCGGCTCGCATTCAGCAGACGGGACGAATTGGACGCAGGTTTCCTCTGCTACCATTCCTTTCCCAACCGAAGTTTTTGTCGGGCTGGCGGTCACCAGCAACAACAATGCGGTTTTGAGTACAGCCGTTTTCGACAACGTCAAAGTCACAACGACCGGGGGCAATAAACCACCCTCTGTCAACTTCACGGCTCCATTGAGCGGCGCGACGTTTACGGCTCCAGCCAACATCCGGCTGGTTGCCAACGCGGCGGACAGTGACGGGTCCATTAGCAAGGTGGAATTCTTCCAGGGCACAACGCTTATCAATACACAAACTCTTTTCCCTTACGACTTTACGTGGAACAACGTGCAAGCAGGCAATTACACGTTGACGGCTAAAGCCTTCGATAACAAAGGGGCAGTCACGCTCTCGTCACCGCTTACCATCACCGTCAAAGCTGCTTCCGTTGTGACGGGGACTGGCACTGGTCTGCGCGGCGAGTATTTCAAGAAAGGAGATTACGAAGATCGAGAATTGAAGGAACTGAAAATCACACGGATTGACCCAACCGTGAATTTCTTCTGGGGTGAAGAGCGCCCATTCAGTTCTCTCGACAAAGATCAGTTCGCGGTGCGCTGGCGTGGGCAAGTGCAGCCGCGTTACTCCGGCAATTACACCTTCCATGCAAGAACTGGTGGCGGAGTCAGGCTCTGGGTTAATAACAAATTGCTGTTCAATGGCCAGGCCGAGAAGGACAAAGTACTGGACAAGAGCGGAACTATCGCGCTAACGGCGGGGCAGAAGTACAACATCGTGCTTGAATTCTATAAGTACGACAAAAACAAGAAACTGACGCAGATCAAACTTGATTGGTCGAGCACACAACAACCCAGAGAGGTAATTCCGAAGAGCCAATTCTATCCGCTGAACTAACAACGATTGAGCGGGGTAAGAGACAACGTGCAGGCCCCGAGGCAGCACGTTGTCAGCCCCGCTTCGGCGCAACCGGGTTGCAACCGTTCGGATGCTGGAGGTGCGGAAGGTCTGCGCGTGCCAGCAACTGCGACCATTCCCCAATGTGCCTATGCCGCGCGCCTCTTCCGAACTTTATGACACAGGACGCTAAAGAAGGGAGGCTATTCGCAATATTAGACAAATTGTAGTTTGTTTACGGTTCGCGCGGCGACCCGCTTCGCGTGCCACCTACAACCGCTCGTTTGGCTAATATCGGTCACGATGATTTATGCGCTTGAATCAAACCGCTTCGCTCTCACTCGTGCCACGCCGCTCGTGGCTGTTATGGCTGGGGCCGCTGCCCGCACTTTCCGCAGCGACGGCCTTGGCGGTCATAAGTGGTGGCAACTTATTGCGGGGACTCTTGCTGAGTGGTGCCTTGTGGCTATTGTCGCTGCCACTGCTTTATAGCCTGGAGGCAGGCTTGTTCGTAATCATGCTGTTTGAACCGCTCCGGGGCTTCCTGCGGCGGGCGCAATTTATCTTTGTCGAATTCACCACTACCGATCCCATTCACCTCATCACGCCGCTGGTGACGATTTTGGCCCTGGCGATTTTGTTGTGGCTGCGGCGCGGGCAACTGTTTCGACAAACCAAACTGTCGTTGCCCGTGACAATTTTGGCAGGGGTTTTCCTGTTGCAGGTATTCAATCCGTGGCAAGGCTCCTTGATGGTGGGACTGTCAGGCGCAATGTTCATCTTGATTCCAATGGCGTGGTTTTACTTTGGGCAATCAGTCAAGACGAACTTCATGACAACGGCCATGCAACTGATTGTGGTGATGGGGTTGGTCTGTTCGCTACACGGTTTGTACCAATTATTTATCGGCTACCCGGAGTTTGAGACTTACTGGATCAAGCACACTGACCACTATGAATCCATCGCCGTGGGTCACGTCACGCGCGCGCTGGCGACCTTCAATAGCGCCGAAGAATGGGGGCGTTATGTGCAATATGGGTCATTGATCGCTTTTGGCTTCGGATTGGGAGCCAAGCACGGCGCGCGGCGTCTTTTGTGGTGGCTTGCCAGCGCCGGTCTGGGCGGCATGCTGCTCATTACCGGACAACGCACGGGCATTTTCGGCCTACTGATCGGGCTTGGCACGCTTATATTAATCGGCGCAGAATCGTGGCGCAAAGCCCTGGGGCGGATGGCGCTGATGGGCTTAGCTGGCGTGCTTGTTTTGGTGGTGGCGAAACCGCCGTCTTCCGAAGACATGTGGCAACGAGATAGCGATGACAAACTAGGCACAATGCTTTCGCACACCGCGCGCGGCACTTTACAACCGGGCCAGGAAAATAGTTTGCAAGACCGCTTTCGCATTTGGACCCGGCTTACGACCAAAGTCATCCCGGCTAATCCGCTCGGCACCGGCCTGGGCGCTGGCACTGTAGCGGCAGCGCGCTTTGCCAACCCGGAAGAAACGCTTTATCCAATTGACAGCTTCATCGCTATCTTGATTGTCGGATGCAGCCTGCCCACGGCGCTGCTATTTCTTTGGATACTCGGACGCACCTGGCTGCTAGCGATTCGTATTTTCAAGCACGCGTTGCCCGCCACGCCCGCAGCCACGGTGCGACGGATTGCGGCAGCGATTTTGCCGATGCTGATTTTGAATAGTTTCTTTGGTCTCACCTTCACGATTTACTCTGCCGCCCCCATTGCCTGGCTGATTATCGGCTGGATCAACGCGGAAGCGGCACGCGATGAACAATGGCTGGAAACCGCCGCAGTTTGATTTGGCGCAAGCTTGAACCCAAGTGCCCTTTCTAAAGCGTCGTATATATTACGTGGCGACGCCCGGAAATAAGAAGAAAAGTGTACGGCAAACTTTCCAGTTTGCGCCTGACTCCCAGCGCTCTTCGTTAGTGAAGACCGCAGCAAACTGGGGAGGTTGCCGTACATTTTCTTAGGAGTATCAGAAAAATGCCCTCATTCATAATATCTAAAGCCTGGCTGGCAGGACTGGTTTGTATGATTGCAATTATGAGCAATGTTACAGCGCAATCGGTACTAGAGGCGGGCTTCACGGACGAACTCGTCGCGACGCTACCTACTTATCAGGCCGTGGGACTAGCCTTCGCGCCGGACGGGCGCATCTTCGTTTGGCAAAAAAACGGGGTCGTGCGGATCATCAAAAATGGCGCGTTGCTATCACAATCCTTCATCAATATTGCCGCCCGCGTTAATACGTCAGGAGATCGCGGCCTGGTTGGTTTGGCGCTTGACCCAAATTTTGCCAGCAATGGCTATGTCTATTTGCTCTACACTTATGAGAATGCGGGCAACTCAGGAGACAATGGCCCGAAGACCGCGCGGCTGACTCGCGTACAGGCGAATCCAGGCAATCCTGATGTGGCGTTGGCCAATAGCGAAGTCGTGATTCTCGGACAACAGGGTGTTGCACCGTGCAGCCAGTACCCGGAAGGCACGGATTGTATGGCGTCGGATGCCATCGCACATACGGTAGGCACAGTGCGCTTTGGCCCCGATGGCAAAATGTATGTCGGCTTGGGTGATGGCGCATCGCCCTTTTTCCCCGATCCACTCGCGCTACGAGCGCAGGATTTGAAAACCTATAATGGCAAGATTCTGCGCATTAATCCTGATGGCACGGCACCGAGTGATAACCCATTTTATGATGGCAATCCCAATTCGATTCGCTCGAAGATTTACGCGCATGGCTTGCGCAGTCCGTTTCGCTTTTCGATTCATCCGACCACGGGCGAAGTGTTGGTCGGCGATGTCGGCTTGAGCAAATGGGAAGAGGTGAATCGTGGGCGTGGCAAGAACTTCGGTTGGCCGTGCTATGAAGGCAACAGCAAGCAACTCACTTTTCAATCCACATTTCCTGGCCCCTGCGCAGCGGTTCTCAGCAGCGATGTTACGCCCCCAATTTATACCTACTCACACAATGGTGCAGGCGCGGCGATTATTGGCGGCCCGATCTATACGGCGACGCAATACCCAACCCCATATCAAGGCAATTATTTCTTTGCCGATTACGTCAACAACTATCTTCGCCGCATTATCTTTGACGCGAATAATAACGTCGCCAACATCGTAGATTTCGCCACCAATATCACGACACCCGTATCGCTTGAACTGGGGCCGGAGGGCGCATTGTATTATGTTTCTCTGGTAACCGGCCAAGTGCGCCGCATTCGCTACACCGGAACCACGCCTGTCGCCGCTGCCATGGCGATACGTCCAGACCCATCCCAACCTTATACTGTTGCGTTTTCAAGCGAGGGGTCACGTGATCCCGGTGGCACCGCACTCACGTATCTGTGGGAGTTTGGTGATGCTACGACTTCAACCGCGGCCCATCCAACGCATACATATATTACCGCCGGCGTCAGTACGGTTACCGCCCGCTTGACGATTACCAATGCCCAGGGAATCAGTGCCTCCACCACACTTGATGTGACCATCGGTAGTCGCCCGCCCGTCGCCACGATTCTTACCCCCAGTGACGGCAGCACAGTGAATATTGGCAGCACAGTAAGCTTCGAGGGATCGGCCACAGACCTGGATGAAATTTTGCCTGCCGACGCGCTAACCTGGAATGTGCTGTTGCATCACAACGAACACGTCCATCCTGGCCTCACGGTCACCGGCACAAGTGGAAGTTTTGTTATCGAAAATCACGGTACAACGGGTGAAACGTACTATTACGAGATCGTGTTGACCGTGACCGACAGCGCGGGGGTAAGAACGACTCAGCGCGTCCGTGTCAATCCGCTGTCACCGACAGCGAGCTTGCCAGCCCCATGGGCCGGACGGGAAGTCGGCAACGTGGCTATCGCAGGCAGCGCAGGCTATGACAATGGGACGTTTACACTCCAGGGTTCCGGCTCTGATATTGGCGGCTTCAGCGATGGGTTTTATTTCGTTCAGCAGCCCTTCAGTGGGAATACCGAACTCAAAGCGCGTGTCGCCAACGTGCAGAACACCGCTACCGGTGCCAAAGCCGGAGTGATGATTCGCGCCAGCCTGGATGCCAACGCGGCGTATACCTTGATGAGCATTTCACCGGTCGAAAGTGCAGCATTTGAGCGGCGTCTCTCCACTGGCTTCGGCACGGCGTCAAGTTCCGGCGGAACTCGGCGCGCGCCCTATTGGGTACGATTGACAAGAAGCGGCGACACCTTCACGGCCTATCAATCACCGGATGGAACAAGCTGGACGCAAGTTGGCCCTGCCATCACCAGTGTGATGCCCGCGACCGTTTTTGTAGGGCTGGCAGTGACAAGCAATACCAATGCCGCTTTGTGTACGGCAACCTTTGACAATGTCACAGTTCGCAGCCTCCCGACCGTGAATGTGCCGCCTACGGTTACCATTACCACGCCGCTCAATGGCGCGACCTTCGCCGACCCAGGGCGCATCAATATTGAAGCCATTGCTGATGACAGTGATGGAGCGGTACGCAAAGTCGAATTCTTTTCCGGCGCGCAATTATTCCATACCGAAAATCTCGTTCCCTGGGCCTTTACCTGGAGCAATGTTCCCGCTGGCAACTACACCCTGACGGCCAAAGCCACTGACAATAACGGAGCCGTAACGACTTCCGCTCCGATCAATATCACGGTCGGTTCCGCCAACGGATTGAAGGGCGAATATTTCGACTTGCAAACCTTAACCGCACTCAAACTCACCCGCACCGATCCGATGGTGAATTTTGATTGGGGGTTGGGAACGCCAGTGACTTCCATTGGCACAGGCGAGTTTTCGATTCGCTGGGCCGGCAAAGTGCAACCGCGCTTTTCTGGGACATACACCTTTTACACAGTGGCTGAAGGCGGCATGCGGTTATGGGTCAACAATCAATTGCTCATTAACGATTGGAACGACCCCGACACACCGCCACGCGAACGCAGTGGAACGATCACGCTCACTGCCGATCAGAAGTACGACATTCGGCTGGAATACCGCGAAGTACGAGCGTTGGCTTCGGTCAAACTTTCCTGGTCAAGCGCGCAGCAAACCAGAGAAATCATTCCGACCAGCCGCTTGTTTGTGCCCTAGAACAGCGACTACCGGTGAGGTAAAGATGAAGCTACTTTTTTACAACCACACTTCGATTGTCAGCGGTGCAGAACGCGTGCTGTTACTGATTCTGTCGCAACTGGACACGCGCGCCTTTCAATCCGTGGTGATGTGTCCGCCGGGTGATTTGCAACAAATGGTCGCGGCAAAAAATGTCCCTTGCTCGACCGTCGAATCGCTACACGCGCGCTTTACCTGGCGGCCTGATTATTTGCTGCGGTACCTGCTCTCGTTCGTGCGCGTGATGCTGAGCGTGCGCGCCCAGGTCAAAACCATTGCGCCGGATTTGATTCATGCCAACAGCATTCGTGCCGGACTGGTGATGACCGCAGCCACGATGGGATTGCGCGTGCCGGTCATCTGGCATTTGCATGATTTATTACCGCATCATCCGATCAGCACCGCGATTCGCCTGTGTGTGTTGGCTTCGTCACGCGTCCGCTTGCTCGCCGTTTCGCAGGCCACCATCCAGCGTTTTCACGGGCGACTCCTGCGCTTGTTTCCCCAACGAATACCGAGCCAAGTGCTGCTGAATTGCGCCGACACCGAGAAGTTTCAGCCCAACCGCGCAAGCCGTACTGCGGTGCGCGCCGAACTTGCCTTGCAAGACAAGCAACTGGTCGTCGGCACGATTGGGCAAATCACGGAGCGCAAAGGCCAGCTTGGCTTGCTGCGCGCGTTTGCCCAGGCGCAACGAGAGATTCCCCACGCCGTCTTGCTCATCGTCGGCGAACCACTCTTCACTGCGGCTGATCAGCAATATTTTCAGCGCCTGCGACAAACCGCCGAGGAACTTGGCCTGACGGAGCAAGTGCGCTTTTTAGGCGCGCGCCGCGACGTGCCTGCCATCATGCAGGCGCTTGATTTATTGGTCGTGAATTCGCTGGCGGAACCTTGCGGCCTGGTGGTGTTGGAGGGCATGGCCAGTGGCTTACCCGTGCTCGCGACGGCGGTCGGCGGCAATCCTGAAATGATTCAGCAAGCTGCCAGCGGCTGGCTCGTACCCGCCCAAGACGATCACGCATTAGCCTCCGCCATCATCAAGCTTCAGCGGACGCCCGCGCTTAGTCAGGAACTGGGGACAAATGCTCGTTCCCGTGTCTGCGAGCATTTCACGATCAGCGGTTATCTCGCAGCGCTGCAAAAGTTTTATTACGAAAGCGGAGAGAAATCGCTGCCAGGAGAAAAGAAAGGACACAAAATAGCCATCAATCATCCATCTTAAATTCACATGATTGATCGCTTGAGAACTGTGACGTTTCCCGTCAATGAGGAAGCAACGAAACGGATGTTAGTCGGGCATCTACTACTACCGAAAAGGACTATCAGGAATGTCTCGCATTGCATTGGTACACGATTATTTTATTCAGATGGGCGGCGCTGAGCGCGTGGCGGAAGCTTTCCATCAAATCTTTCCTGCATCGCCCTTATACACCACTGTTGCGCTGCCGCATCGCTTAACACCGGGCTTGCGCAACGCGGCGATTCATACTTCATTCATGCAACGGATGCCCGCCATTGAAAACAACTTTCGGCAATACTTCCTGCTGTATCCGTGGGCGGTCGAAAGCTTGGATTTATCCGCTTACGATTTAATTCTCAGCAGCAGTTCCGGCTATGGCAAAGGCGTACATCGGGGTAAGAATGCGATCCATGTTCGTTACTGCCACACGCCGATGCGTTGGGTGTGGCGCTACGACGATTACGCCGCGCGCGAAGGCTTCGGGGCATTCTCACGCGTGGCGCTGCCAGCAATGCTTTCCGGCCTGCGCTGGTGGGATCGCAGAGCTTCCCGCCAGCCCGATTACTACATTGCGAATTCCACCTTTGTCGCTAACCGGATTCGTGAGGTCTATCACCGCGAAGCGGTCGTGATTCCGCCTCCGATTGAGGTGGATCGGTTTCAGCCGAGCCGTGAGCTTGACGATTACTTTTTAGTGCTCTCACGCCTGGTGCCATACAAGCGCATTGATTTGGCAGTGCAAGCCTGCACGAAAATGAATAAAGAACTCATCGTGATTGGCGATGGGCCAGATCGGCAGCGGCTGGAAAAGATGGCGGGCAAGACCGTCCAGTTTCTCGGACGCCAACCTGATGCTGTCGTCAATCGTTATGCCAGCCGTTGCCGGGCGCTGCTCTTTCCGGGCGAAGAGGATTTCGGGATGGTGCCGCTGGAAATCAATGCGGCGGGACGCCCGGTCATTGCTTACCGCGCAGGCGGTGCGTTGGAAACCGTCGTTGAAGGCTTTACGGGGTTGTTCTTCGACCAAGCAACGAGCGAAGCGCTCGCTACGGCCCTGGAAGCGTTTGAGCAATACGAATGGGAGCCACGCTGGCTGCGTCATCATGCAGAGAAATTCTCGTATCCGGTTTTTGCGAACCGCCTGTTGGCCTATCTCGCGCAGGTCGCGCCGCAATCGTGTCAAGCAGAACTCACGGCCATCAAACAAGCCGGGACACAAGCAAATCTTTTAGGAGAGGTAAGGGAGTTTTCAGGAACCTTGTAATTATGCTAGTGAGACCAAACGAAGAAAATGAATACCCCTATGCATCGGAAATAGCATCGCAGTCCGGTGCCGCGCCAATGGTGTCATCAGCCGAACTACGCGGCTTCCCCATGGCACTCGACAACCCAGTCAGTTACCCGCGCGATCTGTGCTTGCATCAGCTTTTTGAGGCCCAAGTTGAAAGAACACCGGAGGCCATCAGCTTCGTGCGGCACCAGGAGCGCGTCACTTATCGTGAGATGAATGCGCGCGCCAATCAAGTCGCCCAGCGTTTGCGCAAGCTGGGCGTTGGGCCAGAAACCCTCGTCGGGATTTATATGGAGCGGTCGCTGGAAATGGTGCTTGCAATGTACGGTATTCTGAAAGCAGGTGGTGCATACGTGCCGCTTGATCCACATTATCCCCAGGAACGAGTAGCGTTCATGCTCGCCGATACCAATGTCCCGCTGGTACTCACGCAAACGCATCTGCGCTCTCAACTCTCAACTCTCAACTCTCAACTTCATACGGTGCTTTGTCTTGACACCGCTTGGGAAAGTATCGCGGAGGAAAGCGCAAACAATTTCGACAGCGGAGTAAAAGAGGAAAATCTGGCGTATGTAATTTACACCTCCGGCTCAACAGGACAGCCCAAAGGCGTGATGATCGAACATCGCGGGATTTGTAACCAATTGCAGTGGATGCAGACCAACTACCCGCGCACCACCAATGATGCGGTCTTGCTCAAGACGCCGTTCAGCTTTGATCTTTCCTTGTACGAATTTTTCTCGCCCCTGCTGGCGGGAGCCAAACTCGTCCTCGCCGAACCGGGCGGACAAAAAGATTCCGCCTATCTAATCGAACTGCTGCAACGGGAACAGATCACGACGCTCTTTATGGTTCCCTCGCAGTTACAAATCCTGCTGGAGTACGAAGCCTTTTCCCATTGCGCTTCCCTCAAAGACATTTTTTGCAGCGGCGAGCCGTTATCTTTCGCGTTGCAGCAGCGCTTCTTTGCGACGATGCCCGCGCCGGTGGGATTGCACAATTTGTACGGCCCCACTGAAGCTTCTATTGAATGTACATACTGGGATTGTGAGCGCGACACCCGCCGCAATATCGTGCCAATTGGTCGTCCGATTGCAAACTACCAAATCTACATTCTTGATGAACAGCTTCAGCCCGTACCCATTGGCCAAGTTGGGGAATTGCTGATCGGGGGCGTGGGCGTAGCCAGAGGCTATTTGAATCGGCCTGCATTGACGGCGGAAAAGTTTATTGAGTGGACAACGGCGCAAGGGGGAGAAGGGAAGAAAGGGCCACACTCTCTCTCACTCTCCTACTCCTCTACTCCCCCACGCCTCTATCGCACTGGCGATCTCGCCCGTCGGCTTCCCGATGGCGTCATCGAATGCTTGGGGCGGATGGATTTTCAGGTGAAAATTCGTGGTCATCGCATTGAATTGGGCGAAATTGAAACCGCCCTTACTGCCCACCCCGCCGTGCGCGAAGCTGTGGTGGTAATGCGCGAGGACGTGCTCAATGATAAGCGGCTCGTAGCGTATTACCTGGCAGAGGCAAATGCGCTGCCAACCAACCGCGAGCTGCGCCAATCGCTCAAACAGAAATTGCCGGAATACATGATTCCTTCTGCATTTGTACGAATGGATTCGTTTCCGCTTTCCCCCAACGGCAAGCTGGATCGGCGCCAGTTGCCTGCGCCGGAGCAAGCGAAGCGCACCCCCGAAGAGAAAGTTGTTGCTCCCGCGAATGAAACCGAACGCCAGTTGGTCAGCATTTGGACACAGGCATTGCATCTTCACCCGCTTGGCGTGACGGATAATTTCTTCGACCTGGGTGGTCATTCGTTACTTGCGGTGCGTATCTTTTTAGCCATTGAAAAACAGTTTGGCAAAAATTTGCCGTTGGCGACGTTATTCCAGTCCCCCACCATTCGACAGCTTGGACAATTGCTCGAAGAACAGGCTTGGGAGCCTTCCTGGTCTTCGCTGGTGCCGTTGCAAGTAGAAGGTGACAACCCACCTTTTTTCTGTGTGCATGCCGTCGGAGGCAACGTACTCGAATATTACGAACTGGCACAGCACTTAGGAACAGCGCAGCCATTTTACGGTTTGCAATCCGTTGGGCTGGATGGTCAACAAGCGCCGCTGACCCGTATCGAAGCAATGGCCACGCACTACATCCAGGAAATTCGCCAGCTTCAACCGGAAGGCCCGTATTATTTGGGCGGTCGTTCGTTCGGAGGGGTAGTTGCTTACGAGATGGCACAGCAATTACGTGAACAAGGGCAAAAAGTCGCGTTGGTGGCATTGCTCGACACGGATCCCATAGGCTGGCTGAAATTATTCCCGCGCCGCACGGCATGCAAATTACAGGCGCATTTTCTCGCCTTGCGGATCAAACGTCACCTCGTTAACTTGCGCGACCTGAGCCTGCCAACCAAGCTGCATTACATTCGTGAAAAAATAGCTTACAAGAAACGGAAGCTTGAAACCTGGCGCTGGCAGTTGAAGCAGGTTTTGCAGCCAGGCAAAAAACTATCAAATATCTTGCGCGATGTGGAGGAATTCAATTATCTTGCTGCTGAACAGTACGTCCCTCGCACGTACGCAGATCAAGTGGCCTTCTTTTGCGCTTGTGAGGAAGTCAGCGCCCCAGAAAATCAGTACGGCTGGAAAACCCTCGCGACCGGGGGCGTGGAACTTGTTGAAGTCCCCGGCGATCATCAAAGCATGATCCAAACGCCACACGTTCAATTCTTGGCCGACCAATTGAAATTACGCCTCATTCGTAACTCAACCAAAAATCACGACCAATGAAAGTGACAGAAACCATGGGGCACCTTACACAAAGAATTGAAAACCTGTCGCCCGCGAAACGCGCGCTGTTAGAGCGACATCTGCGCGAAAAACCGCCGTTCGTTGAGGAGTGCATTCTTCCGCGTGCGCAGCGGGAAAGAGCACCGCTCGCCTTCAATCAGAAAAGCCTCTGGTTTCTGGAACAATTAAATCCCCACACCTCCGCCTACAATCTGTATGACGCGAAGCGATTGCAAGGCGATTGCGATAGCGCGACTTTGCAGCAAACACTTGCTGCAATCGTGGCGCGTCACGAATCGTTAAGAACCAGCTTTGCGGAGATTGAGGGCGAAGTCCAGCAGATCATTCACCAAGCCACGCCGCTGCAGTTCAATTACATTGACCTGTCGCCATATCCTGCTGCCGCGCGCGAAGCGGAAGCGTTGCAGCGACTGTCGCAAGCAGCGGAGCGCCCCTTGGATTTGGGGCAGGGGTCACTCGTTCAATTTACCTTAGTCCGGCTCCAGGCACAGGAACATATTCTTTTGGTGTTGCTGCATCACATTCTTAGCGATGGCTGGTCGCTCGGCGTGTTCTGGCAAGAATTCGCACAACTTTACGAGAGCTTTTCGCATGGCCAGCCCGCGTCGCTTCCTGCTTTACCCATTCAATTTGGTGATTACACCGCTTGGCAGCGCAACCAAAAAGCCACTGCCATTGGTGAACAGCTTGCCTATTGGAAAACCCATCTGGCCGGAGCGCCAGCCTTACTTGAACTTCCCACCGATCGCCCGCGTCCCGTGGTGCAGAGTTATCGGGGGGCGCAACAACTCGTCATTTTCCCCCGCAAGCTGCGCGACGATTTAAAAACACTCAGTCAGGGTGAAAGCACCACGCTATTTATGACCTTGCTCGCGGCGTTTTATACGCTGTTGGCGCGTTATACCGGGCAAGAGGATTTGGTCGTTGGCTCCCCGCTGGCCGGGCGGGCGCGAGCGGAAACGGAAAATCTGATCGGCTTTTTTGTCAACACGTTAGTGCTGCGCACTGATTTGACAGGCGATCCTACGTTTCGTGAATTGCTCAAACGGGTGCGAGACACCGCGCTGGGCGCATATTCACATCAGGATGTGCCGTTTGAAAAGCTGGTAGCGGAACTGCGCCCGGAACGAAGCCTCAGCTACAACCCGCTTTTTCAGACCGCCTTTGCGTTGCAGAATGAAGCAAGTTCAGAACCGACGATCACTGGCTTGCAACTCAGTTCTGTAAAAATCGGTTCTGTCACAGCCAAGTTTGATTTGTTCCTTTCCTTATGCGAAGTGCCGGACGGCTTACGCGCGACGGTTGAATACAGCACAGATTTGTTCGATGCGGCGACGATGGAACGATTGCTTCAGCATTATCAAAGGTTGCTGGAAAGCATTGTGAGTAACCCGGCGCAGCGCCTTTCTGAATTGTCACTCCTGAGTGACAGCGAGCGGCATCAGTTGCTGGTGGAATGGAACGCCACTGACACTGACTATCCGCGTGAGGCGTGTATTCACTCATTATTTGAAGCACAAGCGGAGTGTACGCCAGAGGCCATCGCGCTGGTCTCGGGCGCAGTGTCGCTCACCTACCGCGAACTTAATCGCCGTGCGAATCAGGTGGCACATTACCTGCGTGCGAACGGCGTTGGTGCGGATACGCTGGTCGGCCTTTACACAGATCGTTCGCCGTTAATGGTGATTGGCATGCTAGGGATTCTGAAAGCCGGGGGCGCGTATGTACCGCTTGATCCCAACTATCCCAAAGCGCGCCTGCAATTCATGCTGGAAGACGCGCAAGCGCCCGTGATTTTGACCCAACAAACGATGCTGTCTCATTTGCCGGAAACGTTCGCCCACATCGCTTGCCTTGATGGCGAACTGTTTGCCCAACATAGTGAAGCCAACCCGACGAATCTGACGACCACTGACCACCTGGCGTATGTGATTTACACCTCTGGCTCCACCGGGCAACCGAAAGGCACAGCCATTCCCCATCGCGCGGTGAATCGGTTGGTTTGCAATACCAACTATGTACACCTCGACGAGACAGATTGCCTGGCACAAATCTCAAACGCATCCTTTGATGCGGCGACCTTTGAATTGTGGGGCGCGCTGCTGCACGGCGCGAAGCTCGTCATCATTCACAAAGACATCGCGCTTTCGCCCAAAGAATTCGCGGCGCAACTTCGTGCCCACCAAGTTACGACGATGTTCGTCACGACGGCGCTTTTCAATTTGCTGGCGCGCGAAGTGCCCGGTGCTTTCAGCACCTTAAAAACATTATTGTTTGGCGGTGAAGCTTGTGATCCGAATTGTATTCGGGAAGTGCTGAAAAACAGCCCACCGCAACGCTTGTTGCACGTTTACGGCCCCACTGAAAATACCACGTTTTCTTCCTGGCACCTGATCGAACAAGTCCCGGAAAACGCCCTGACCGTGCCGATTGGTCGTCCGATTTCCAACTCGACGATGTACGTGCTGGATCGTCACTTAAATCCGGTTCCCGTCGGCGTGCCGGGCGAAATCTATCTGGGCGGTGACGGCTTAGCCCGCGAGTATTTACACAGAGATGATTTGACAGCAGAGAAATTTATACAGTTCACCGTTCACAGTTCACCGTTCACAGCCGCTCCAAGGGCGAAGTGCGAACCGCGAATCGCCAACACTATACGCCTTTACGGCACCGGCGATCTCGCGCGCTATTTGCCCGATGGCAGCATTGAATTTATTGGCCGCAAAGATCAACAAATCAAGCTGCGCGGCTTTCGCATTGAGTTAGGCGAAATCGAAGCGGCATTACTTCAGCATCCTGCCGTGCAAGATTGCGTGCTGGTCGTGACAGAACGCGAAGAGCATAATAAGCGATTAATCGCCTACTTCGTTGCTACGCCCCCCAGCGCGCCTGCGGTGCCAGAGTTGCGCGAATTTCTGCAGCAACGCTTGCCGGATTACATGCTGCCGTCGGTCTATGTCCGCTTGGACGAAATGCCGCTGAACCCGAATGGCAAAGTGGATCGGCACAAGTTACCTCAACCTGAAATGGTGCGAGAGGCAGCGGAACCCGACCTTGCGCCAGTTCAAGATGAATTGGCAGTGCGGCTGACATGGATTTGGGAAAAGATACTAGGGGTGCAGCCAATAGGCATGCACGAAAATTTCTTTGCGCTCGGCGGGCATTCACTGATTGCGGTGCGCCTCTTCAGCGAGATTGAAAAGGCGTTTGGCCAGCGCCTGCCGCTTGCTACCTTATTTCAAGCGCCCACCATCGAACAGCTCGCGCGCGTCCTGCGACAACAGGGCTGGGAGCCAACCTGGAGTTCGCTGGTGGCGTTGCGCCCCCAGGGTTCGCAGCCGCCTTTCTTCTGTGTCCATGCCGGTCGGTGGAAATGTGCTGGAATACCACGATCTCGCGCGCTATTTCGATGCGGAGCAGCCCCTGTATGGGCTGCAATCGCTCGGCCTGGACGGCAAGGCCGCCCCCTTAACCAGCATTGAGGCAATGGCCGCGCATTACTTACAAGAGATTCGTCATATTCAACCAACCGGCCCGTACTACTTGGGCGGCAGGTCGTTCGGCGGTGCAGTCGCGTTTGAAATGGCACACCAACTACGCGCGCAAGGCGAGCAAGTCGCGTTGCTGGCTATGCTGGACACTTATCCGCTGGGCTGGCATAAGCTGTTGTCACCGGACGAAGCACGACGTTATACAAAAGAATTTCGCCAACTCAGAATCAAGCGCCATTTGGCCAACCTGCGGCAACTCAACGCCGTAGGCAAAGTGAACTATGTGCTGGGCAAAATTGAGTACAAAAAGCGCAAATATAAAAACTGGCTCTGGCGACTCCAGAAAGCATTCGGCCTGAGGGCGGCGGATTCCTTGCAGAGCGGCTTGCGCGATATTGAGGAGTTGAATTATTTGGCGGCGAAAAAATATGTCCCGCACAAATATGACGGTCAAGTGGTCTTTTTCTGTGCGCAGGAAGAAGTCAGTGCTGATGAAACATTGACTGGCTGGCAGCATGTGGTCGCGGGTGGGGTCGAAGTTGTTTATGTGCCCGGCGATCACCAAACCATGATTAAGGAGCCACACGTTCAGCAGTTGGCTGAACAATTGATGCATGTTTTACGTCGGCAATGACTCCGTCGCAAGCGAAACACGATCTCTCAAGGTCGGCCTCACATGTTTAGGAACCTGTTTATGAAAAGCCGCAAAGTCTGGTTAATGATATTGATCGGGGCCTATACCGTAGCGCTGCTGGGCGTGGAATATCGCGGGGGCCAGGATCACGTGCGCAATTATTTCACCGATCTTTCAGGCCCTGTGCAGTTTTACGGCGTGAACACGACCCTTTCGGCCTTCGCGTTATGGGCTATTGCGCTCTTGTTTTTTGCTTGTTGGACGTGGGCGCGTCAGGCGCAGGAACCCCGCCAAATGCAACTGTTTTATCTCTCGCAGGTGCTCATCTTTCTTTACCTGGGGGCAGACGAACGTTTTCAGTTGCACGAATACTGGGGCGATTTATTGGATTGTAATGACGCCCATTTCCTCCTTCTGGTCGGATTGTTAGAAGTGGCATCGCTCTTTTTTCTGGGCGGAGTAATGCGGCAATCACGACGCGTCCATCTCTATTTACTCAGCGCCGCGCTTTTGTTTGCTGTGATGATTTTCTTTGATGTGATTGTGCCGGATCGGATGTTGTGGCGATTGTCTATCGAAGATTTGACCAAGCTGTGGAGTGATGTGTGCTTGCTGTTATTCGCCTGGGAAATTTACAAACAACAAATAACCCAATTGATGCAGGCAGCTAAGGCCGAAAGAGGTATTTGAAGTATGACAAAACTGTTTCTCGCAATTTTTTTACCCAGCCTGGCCGACCTGTTAACTAATGCCAGCAACACGCTGTTCCAGTTTTGCAACAGCATCGCCGGGCGTTCCGAAGGGCTTGATACGCTCATTGCCTTGCCGATGGATAACCAGTTCGTCAAAGCAGCAATGATTGGTGGCTGCTTTCTGGCGGCATGGCACGGGCCAAAAGACGAGGCCGTGCTGCGACAGCGGCGCAAAGTTTTGCTCATCACGTTGTTTGCCTGCGTCTTCGTCATTGCGACGACCAAGACACTTTCCAAAACGGTCTTTTTGCCGCGTCCTTTCATTCAATCGCAAAAAGCTTTTCATCTCGAAGGTGAGCAATTAGTCGCCAGTCACCGCCTGGCTTATCGCGTGCCGTTGGATACGTCCAGTCAGCAAGGCTACCAGGATTTGTTGAGCGGCAACGTTTTGCAAAACGACCTTGGTTCGTTTCCCAGCGATCACGCGGGCTTTTACGTCACACTCGCACTGGGCATTTGGTTGGCGGCGCGTTCGATAGGGTGGTTGGCGTTGGCTTGGACGTGGCTCTTCATCCTCGGCAGCCGCGTCATTACGGGCCAGCATTCGCCGCTGGATGTCATCGCAGGCGCGGGGCTTGGGGTAGTGATTCTGCTGCTTTGTCAATTCGTAATGCGGCGTGGATTTCGCTGGCTGCTCGACCCCCTTACCAATTGGACGATCAAACATCCAGCCTTATCGAGCGGGTTGATTTTCGCCGCGATTTTTGAAGCGGCCAATACCTTACACAACGTGCGTCACCTGCTCAAGACGGCGGTCACACTGGGCAAGCAAATGATCGGAGGCTAAGTGAAAACAATCATCGTTTTATTGTTCGTGTTGTGTTTGACGGGCTGTGGCCTTGATCAAAAAGGCATGGTGCTGCTAACCGATCAATCGTACAAGGCCAGCATTTTTAGTACCAACCGGGATGGCATCACAGTGCCTGATGGGTTGTTGTGGCGGCAAGGAAAGCTCTTTATCGCCGATGAAGGCGGCAGCGCGCTGCGGGTTTGGAGTCCCGGCACTGGCCTGCAAACGTTGGGCGATGCCAAGTTTGGTCTGATGTCGCCCGAAGACATCGTAATGGACGCCGAAGGGAATATCTTTTTCAGCGACGATGATGCGGGCGGCGTTTGGCATATTGATCCGCAGGGCAAAGTTTCTGCGCTGGCTGGCAAGGAGCAGGGGTTGCTTTCTACCGAAGCCATCGCGCTCGCACCATCAGGGGAGATTCTGGCGGGCGACGGCAAACAGCATCAGGTGTTCAAGGTGAGCCGGGCAGGAGAAGTTACGGTTTTCTTAGGACCGAACTACGGCATTCGCAAACCAGAGAGCCTGGTTTTTGATGAAAGCGGTAATCTGTTCATTGCCGACAATCAAGACCAGATCGTTTACCGGCTGACGCCGGACATGAAGCTGCAACGCCTTATTGAAGAGCGCGCTGGTTTTTCGCCGGAAACGCTGTGGTATGCGCACGGCGCGCTGTTTATTACCGATAGCTACGCGGGAAAACTTTATCGCTTCACACCCGAAGAGGGATTAAAAACAATTGCGGTGTTTGGCGGCAAACTCGCCGTCGTGAACGGCATTACAATGGATGACAATCAGAGCATTTACGTTTCGATTCAAACGGATTTGCACCGCAAAATTGGTTATATCATCAAGCTTGAGCGCGAGCCGCAGCTTTGAGGGGAACATTATGTATCGGAGAAAACAGAGCAAATTTATTCCTACGCTAATCTGCTTGGGATCACTGCTAACGCTGCTGGCAGTCCCGTCGCAAACGGCTCCACGACGCACCAAAGCATTCTTTCAATCAGCAGATGGGTTGTCATTTGGTGGTACGAACGCCTATGTCACGTTTGGGCCAGCCAGCAAGTTAAACCTGAGCACCTTCACTATTGAAACGTGGTTGCGGCGCGATGGTGTAGGTCAAACGGCTTATACGGGCAAGGGCGGAGTAGACGCAATCCCGCTAGTGACGAAAGGGCGTGCCGAAGCCGATGGCGGACGCATAGACATGAACTACTTTCTTGGCATTGATGGCGCGCGTGGCGTGCTGGTAGCGGACTTGGAAGACAAAAAGAAGGGCGCGAATTATCCGGTCTGGGGCGTAACCGCGCTCCGCTTTAATACGTGGTATCACGCGGCGGCAACCTATGACGGCAGCAAGTGGCGGCTTTATTTGAACGGCGTCCTGGAAGCGGAAGTCAATGTAGGCAAAGCGGTGCGTAACGATAGTCTGCAACACGCGGCGTTGGCAACGGCGCTTGATTCCAAAGGCGTACCGGATGGCTTTTTTGATGGTGCATTAGATGAAGTGCGCATCTGGAGCTATGCCTTGCCCGCACAACAAATCGCAGACGGGATGCGGAAACCAATTCCGGCCTCCGGCGTGCCTGCGGCCTCCGGCTTGGTGGCGCGTTGGGGGCTGAACGATGGCAGCGGAACAGAAGCTTTCAATTCCGTCAGTCAAAGTCCAATAGGAACGATACGCGGCACGAATTGGAATTGGAGCGAGGGGGTTGCCTTTGCTAACAATCGCGCACCGCTTACCCCGTCGCTGGTTGCGCCGGACAACAATGCGGGCAGTGTCTCCACTTCCCCGAACCTGAACGTGTTGGCGACTGATCCCGATGGCGACAATCTGATCGTCACTTGGTACGGCAAGGTGGCTGCCGCGCCTGGTCGAGATTTCACGCTCGTCGTGTTGCCGGACACACAATTTTATTCTGCCGCTTTGCGTGGCGGCACCCCGGAAATGTTCACGGCGCAAACGCAATGGATCGTGGACAACCAAGCCGCGCGCAACATTCCTTACGTGGCTCATTTGGGCGATTGCGTCAATCTAGGCAGCAGTACCACCGAATGGGGCAGAGCAGATGCCGCGCTGCGGTTGTTGGAAAACCCAGTCACGACCGGCTGGCTGGACGGGATTCCGTTTGGCCTCGCGGTCGGCAATAACGATCAATCGCCGAAAAACACACCCGACGGCAATACCACCAAACTCTACAACCAATACTTCGGCACTACGCGCTTTCAGGCGCGCAATTATCACGGTGGTCGTTTCACCAATAATCACGACAACCACTTTCAGCTTTTCAGTGCCAGCGGGTTGGATTTCATCGTGATTTATTTGGAATACGACCAAACGCCCGATAGCACCATTTTGCATTGGGCGGACAATTTGCTGAAAACCTATAGCCAGCGGCGCGGCATCGTGGTCAGCCATTATTTGATGGATGAAGAAGCCGTGTTTTCGCCCCAGGGACAAGCGGCGTATGACACGCTCAAAAACAACCCGAACCTGTTTCTGATGCTGGGCGGGCATATCACAGGCGAAAGTCGGCGACAGGATGTTTTTCAAGGACGCAGGGTGCATACATTGTTGTCGGACTATCAAAATTTGGCGAACGGCGGCAATGGGTGGCTGCGTCTTTTAGAGTTTTCGCCCGCGAATAATCAAATTCGCGTCAAGACCTTTTCGCCCGTACTCAATCAATTTGAGACAGATAGTGACAGCCAGTTCAGCCTCAGTTATGACCAGCAAGGCAGCGGATTCACCGCCCTCCGCACCCATCCCAATATGGCGGCGGGGACAGTGGCGACAACGCAATGGACAGGCTTGCGTCCTAATACGGAATACGAGTGGTACGTCACCGTCAGCGACGGTTTGAGCACTACTGCAAGCCCGCACTGGCGCTTTCGGACGGGGGCGAATTAGCCCCGGCTCGTCAATCACTTTTCTTCAAGTCCGTGCAGTTTCAAGCTATGAAGAAAAATATCACGATCATTTTCTTTGCTAATGCCTTCACCCTGCTTTCGGGGGTGATTACGAGCTTGTTAACAGCGTGGGCATTAGGGCCGCAAGGGCGCGGCGAGTTAGCCGTCATAGTGCTCTGGCCGAATGTCGTCGCCTTGTTGGCGGGGATGGGCTTGCCGCAAGCACATCGGTATTACCAGGCGCGGCGGCCTGAATCATTCTCGATGCTTTTTTCCAATGCCCTCCTGTTTGCGGCAGTGATGGGAGTTATCGCTTATGGAACCGCCGAGTTAATCGTCCCGCGCCTAGTCGGCGTGCGCAGTCCAGAAGTTATGTGGTTGGTGCGTATTTATCTGCTTAATATTCCGCTGGCTTTGCTGTATGACTTGATGGTTGGGTTCTTGGAAGGCGCGCGCGAATTCAAATGCGCAGCCGCGGCACGCGTCATCTTTTTCAGCGTGCAATCCCTTCTATACCTCACGCTTTGGCTAACCAATCAGCTCACCGTCAAAAACGCTGCCTTCACGATGATCGCCGCGCAAATCGTGAATGCGCTAACAGCAGTCATTGGCGTTATCTATGTGCTTAGACCACGCTGGCAACCCAGTTGGACGGAATGGAAAATGGCGCTGGGCTACGGGATTCGTTATCACCCCGGCGTCGTCACCGCATTCACTACGTTACGCCTGGATCAGTTGATGCTGGGCGGCATGGCGTCGAGCATCGAGATTGGTTTGTATTTTATCGCAGTGCGACTTTCTGAAATCATGACCGTCTTAGCTTCCTCCGTCGCCGATGTGTTGATGCCCGAAGTCGCTGCCTCCAAGCAAATTGAAGAATCTGTGCAATTGCTGACCCGCAGTTTGCGACAGACGATTTACGTCTATCTGCTCGTCTTGCTTCCATTGCTCCTTGGTGCGCCCCTACTTTTGCGCATTGCCTACGGCTCGGACTTTTTGGCCGCGACCGGAACGTTGCGCTTACTATTAGTTGCCTCACTAATTTGGAGCGCGGGAGCCATTGTCATCAGCGGCCTGAATGGACTTGGCTATCCTGGCCTGAGCACCTTAGCGCGGTTAGCCTCTGCTATTGTGACCGTCGTTGCGCTCCTGTATTGGCTCCCGAAATACGGCATCATCGGGGCAGCTTTCTCTTCCCTGCTTGGTTACGGCGTGATGTTGATCGTCGCCTTGTTCTGGCTGATCCGAAAACAAGAGATCAGTTTATGGGAGTGCCTGCGACCGCAACGCGAGGACCTCCCGCTCAACCGCCTGCTGGCTAATTTCGGCCCTCGCTTTAATTAACCTGTAACAGCCCAACTACCTGTTTTGCCATGACTGTAGTTTCTTCTTCCACCCTTCATCCCTCAGAAATTTGCTGGCACGAACTGTTCCAGCAGCAAGCCGCACGGTTGCCGCAACACACGGCAATTATTTGCCGTGACCAAGAACTGACGTACGCCGAACTGAATGCGCAAGCCAATCAATTGGCGCACTACTTACGCGCGCTCGGAGCGGGGCCGGAGGTGCTGATTCCAATTTGTGTTGACCGCTCGGCAGCTATGGCTGTCGGCATTCTCGGCATTCTCAAATCCGGTGCCGCTTATGTGCCGATTGATCCTGCGTATCCCGCCGAGCGGATCGAATTCATGTTCGCTGACACCGCCGCGCCTCTTATCATCACGCAATCTCAATTACTCGCGCACTTACCAAACACAAGCGCGCGCATCGTCACGCTGGACGATGATCGGAATGGCATTGCTCAGCACAGCACTGCAAATCCAAACGTAAAACTCCAGGCAGAAAGCCTGTCCTACGTGATTTACACATCTGGCTCTACGGGTAAGCCCAAAGGCACGATGCTGACACAGATGAACTTGAGCCATTACGTGCTGGCCTTGCAGTCGGAACTGAATCTCACGCCGGAAGACTGCTATTTGCATTTGGCTTCTATCGCGTTCTCGTCCTCGCGCCGCCATTTGCTCTTTCCCCTGGCGCAGGGCGCAACGGTCGTGCTTGCCGATGAAGATCAGCGCCTTGATCCGTTACCACTGTTCCGCTTGATCCAAGAACGTGGCGTCACGGTTTTTGATGCGGTGCCGTCTTTTCAACGTCATTGCACCAATGCCTTGCTTGAACTCGAACCAGAACAACGCAGCAGCCTGCTTGAAAACCAATTACGCCTGATCGTCTCCGCCAGTGAACCATTGCTGTCGGATCTTCCCGCGACGTGGAAGCAGGTTTTCAACCACCCTGCCGAACACGTTCACATGATTGGGCAAACCGAAACCAGTGGCATCGTCGCGCTGCATCGCATCACCGATGACGATTTTGCCGGACAAATAAAGGTGGTGCCCGTCGGTCGCCCCCTTCATCACACGCAAATCTATTTGTTGGATGAACACCAGCAGCCCGTGCCCGCTGGCGAAGCAGGCGAAATGTATATCCGCAGCGCAGGGGTGGGGCGTGGCTATCTGAACCAACCGGAATTGACCGTAGAGAAATTCCTTCCGATTGCGGAGTTTGGATTGCGGATTGCAGATTTCATTGCAGCCCATCCTAAAGCCAAACTCCAAAATCCCAAGTTGGTGAGGACTGGCGATTTCGCCCGTTTGCTGCCCGACGGCACATTGGAATGTTTAGGCCGCCAGGATTTTCAGGTCAAGATTCGTGGGCAGCGTATCGAACTAGGCGAAATTGAAGCCTTGCTAACCGGCCATCCCGATGTGCGCGAAAGCGTCGTGATGGCGCGCGAAGATAGCCCAGGCCGCAAACAACTTGTAGCCTACCTCGTGCTCCACAGCCAGCCAACAACCATGCTCCCTGAATTGCGGGAACTGGTAAAACGCGAACTGCCTGATTATATGCAGCCCGCTGCGTTCGTGCCGCTCGCCGCTTTGCCGCTCACACCCAATGGCAAAACAGATCGCCAAGCGTTGCCTGCGCCGGACGAATCCGCCTTTGAAGTTCCAGGAATATACAGCGCCCCCGGCAATCAAACGGAAGCACGCATCGCCGCCATCTGGTCAGCGGTGTTGGGACTCCAGCGCATTGGCATTCACGAAGATTTCTTTGCGCTCGGCGGCCATTCGCTGCTGGCCAGCCAGGTGATCGCGCGCGTTCGTGCCGCCTTCAAAAGGGAAATCCCTTTGCGCACGATCTTTGAAGCGCCAACCGTTGCGAAGTTCGCAGCCCAAATAGAACCGCAACTAAATCAAGCTTCGTCAACAACGACCTCGGCCTTAAGACATAAGGCCAACATCGAACATTTACCGCTGTCATTTTCACAACGACGGCTTTGGTTTCTGGATCAGCTTGAACCCAACTCGGCCACATACAACCTCAGCAAAATTGTGCGGCTGCAAGGAGCCTTAGACGAGATTGCATTGTGGCAGGCATTGCAAACTATCGTAGCGCGGCACGACATTTTGCGCACCAGCTTTACGGCAACCAATGGCGAGGCCGTGCAAGTCATTGCCGCCTCCATTGCGATGGACTTACCGATCACCGATCTGCGTGAATCGCCACTCGTTTCCCGTGAAGCTGAAGCAGAGAAGGTTGCCAAGACGATGGCCGCAGAGCCGTTTGACTTAACCCGCAGCCCCTTGCTCCGCGTCGGCTTAATCAAACTCAGCAGTGAGGATCATCTCCTCGTCCTGGTGTTTCATCACATCATCAGCGACGGCTGGTCAGTGGGCGTGCTTTTGCAGGAACTGGGGACGCTCTATCAGGCGCTGCTCGCAGGACAAGAACCCGCGCTGCCCGCCTTGCCGATTCAGTATGCCGATTACGCCGTTTGGCAACAGGACTATTTGCAAGGCGACGTGTTGGCCGAGCAATTACAGTATTGGAAACAACAGCTTGCGGGTGCGCCCGCGTTGCTGCAACTGCCCACCGATCAGCCCCGCCCGGCAGTGCAACGCTATCGCGGCGCACAAGTCTCGCTACAATTGCCCGCCCACTTGCGTGCTGAACTCCAAACGTTCAGCCAGCGCCAGGGCGTAACGTTGTTTATGACTCTGCTGGCTTCCTTTCAAGTCTTGCTCGCGCGTTACAGCCAGCAGGAACAAATCGTTGTCGGCACTCCTATCGCGGGCCGCACGCGCATCGAAACTGAACCCCTCATTGGCTTTTTCGTCAACACCCTGGCCTTGCGCGGCGACTTGTCGGGCCACCCCAGCTTTGAGGAATTGTTGCAGCGCACGCGCGAAGCGGCGTTGGGGGCGTATGTGCATCAGGAGTTGCCCTTTGAAAAGCTGGTGGAGGAATTACAACCGGCGCGCAGCCTCAGTTACGCCCCGCTCTTTCAAGTGATGTTCGCGCTGCAAAACGCTCCACGCGCCGACATGCAGTGGGGTGACGTGCAGCTAACTTCGGTAAGGCTGCCCAGCAATTCGGCCAAATTCGACCTGAGTTTGGATGTGTACTTCAACGATGAGGGGTTAGCGGCGCGGTTGGAATTCGACCGAGATTTGTTTACGCCAGAAACTACCACGCGTATGTTGCAGCAGTGGCAAACCTTGCTGGAAGGAATTGCTCAGACGCCATCGCAACCCATTCACGCCTTGCCCTTGCTCACACCGCAAGAGCAACAGCAAATGTTGGTGGCATGGAATCAGCATACGGTCACTGTGCCGCGCCTCTGTTGGCATCAATTATTTGAGCAACAAGCTGCCCGCGTGCCTGACAACATTGCGGTGGTATGGCAGGAAAAAACCATCACATATCGAGAATTGAACGAGCGCGCCAATCAGCTCGCGCATTATTTGCGTCAGCAAGGCGTTGCGCCCGAATCCGTCGTGGGCATTTGTTTGGAGCGTTCGCTGGAAATGATTGTGGCATTGGTCGCCGTGCTAAAAGTCGGTGGCGCGTACTTGCCGCTTGATCCCAACTACCCGACCGAGCGGCTGGCGCACATGCTCAATGATGCGGAGGTTAAGGTCTTATTGACGCAGGAATACTTACTTTCCTCATTGCCGCAGCAGTTGCCGCATTTGGCCAGCGTCATTTGTCTGGAGCGCGACGAGGCGCAGATTCAATCCACCACAACAAGCAACCCGACCACGGAAATCACACCAGAGAATTTAGCCTATGTGATTTATACCTCTGGCTCGACAGGCAAAGCGAAAGGCGTCATGGTCACGCACGGCAATATCGTGAATGCCTTTGCCGCGTGGGAAGAAGCCTATCAATTGCGACAAATCAAAAGCCATTTGCAAATGGCCAGTTTTTCGTTTGACGTGTTCACGGGCGATTTGACGCGGGCATTGTGCAGTGGCGCGAAGCTCGTGCTTTGCCCCACAGAGTATTTGCTGGAACCGGAAACACTCTATGAGCTGCTTGACAAAGAAAAAATCGAAGCCGCTGAATTCGTCCCGGCAGTCATTCGCCCGTTGCTGGATTACCTGGAAGAAAGCGCGCAACGGATTCATCAAATGAAGCTCGTCGTCGTTGGTAGTGACACGTGGCAAGCGCATGAATACAGGCGTTTGCGACATTTGTGTGATCCGCAAATACGTGTCGTCAATTCCTATGGTGTGACCGAAGCCACCATTGATAGCACCTTTTTTGAAGCCGCTGACCTCAGCGGGGAAGGTGGCGTTCCCATCGGCAAGCCGTTTGCCAACACCGCGATCTATATTCTGGATCAACAGCAACAGCCCGTGCCGATTGGCGTCGCGGGCGAGTTGTATATTGGCGGTCCAGGCGTCGCGCGGAGTTATTGGAAGCAGCCTGGGTTGACGGCGGAAAAGTTCATTCAGTGGACAACCGCGAGAGGGGGAGAAGAGGAGAAAGGACAGGTCGTTCCCCCACTCCCCCACTCCCCCACTCCCCCACTCCTCTACCGCACTGGCGATCTTGCCCGCTACCGCTCAGATGGCACGATTGAATTGCTGGGGCGCGCCGATACACAGGTCAAGCTACGCGGCTTTCGCATTGAATTGGGCGAGATCGAAGTAGCGCTGAAACAATGGACACAAGTCAGAGACGCGGTAGTGAGCGTGCATGAAGTCGAACCGGGCGATCAGCGTCTGGTGGCCTACGTCGTGCCGCGCGCTGGAGAATTACTACAAACAAGTGCATTACGCGATCATTTGCGGGCCCGACTGCCCGTGCAAATGATCCCATCAGCTTTCATCACATTGGAGCAGTTGCCGCTCACACCGAACGGCAAAGTAGATCGCAAGGCTTTGCCTGCGCCGACGGGAGCGCCTACCGCCAGTCAAACAAGCTACGTTGCGCCCCGCACGCCAACGGAAGAAACGATTGCCAATATCTGGGCCTCGTTGCTGAAATGTGAACGCATCGGAATGCACGATAATTTCTTTGATTGCGGTGGTCACTCTTTATTAGCAACCCAGGTGGTCGCCCGTATCCGGGATGCGTTCCGGCTTGAGCTTCCATTGCGAACCTTATTTGAGACACCGACCATAGCGGGGTTGGCAAGCGTGATTTTGGAGATCATCAAAACCGGGCGCGGGCGACGGGCGCAAGCGCTCCAGCCTGCGGCAAACGTGAATCAGCCGCCGCAATCTTATGCGCAACAGCGGCTCTGGTTCCTCGATCAATTTGATCCTGACAATCCGACGTACAATCTGCCTGTTGTGCTGCGTATTGAAGGCAAGTTAGCGCCAGAGTTGCTCGAACAAAGCCTGAATGCCACCATTGCCCGCCATCAAATCCTGCGGACGACCTTTGCGCTGGAAGACGAGTTGCCCGTGCAGCATATCTTGCCTCATTTGACCTTGGGACTCTCCGTCATTGATTTGACTGCTTCCCCCGTCGCAGAAAGCGAAGCACAACAAATTATCCAAACGCAATTGAGTGTACCGTTTGATTTGCAGCGTGGCCCATTGTTGCGCGCCAAGCTGCTGCAACTGCCCTCAAACACGCAGTACTTGTTGCTCGTCATGCATCACATCATCAGCGACGGCTGGTCAGTGGGCGTGCTTTTGCAGGAACTGGGAACGCTCTATCAGGCGCTGCTCGCAGGACAAGAACCCGCGCTTGCCCGCCTTGCCGATTCAGTATGCCGATTACGCCGTTTGGCAACAGGACTATTTGCAAGGCGACGTGTTGGCCGAGCAATTACAGTATTGGAAACAACAGCTTGCGGGTGCGCCCGCGTTGCTGCAACTGCCCACCGATCAGCCCCGCCCGGCAGTGCAACGCTATCGCGGCGCACAAGTCTCGCTACAATTGCCCGCCCACTTGCGTGCTGAACTCCAAACGTTCAGCCAGCGCCAGGGCGTAACGTTGTTTATGACTCTGCTGGCTTCCTTTCAAGTCTTGCTCGCGCGTTACAGCCAGCAGGAACAAATCGTTGTCGGCACTCCTATCGCGGGCCGCACGCGCATCGAAACTGAACCCCTCATTGGCTTTTTCGTCAACACCCTGGCCTTGCGCGGCGACTTGTCGGGCCACCCCAGCTTTGAGGAATTGTTGCAGCGCACGCGCGAAGCGGCGTTGGGGGCGTATGTGCATCAGGAGTTGCCCTTTGAAAAGCTGGTGGAGGAATTACAACCTGCGCGCAGCCTCAGTTACGCCCCGCTCTTTCAAGTGATGTTCGCGCTGCAAAGCGCCCCGCATGCGGATATACACTGGGGCACGGCCAAACTTCGCCCTCTCAAATTGGCAAGCCAGAGCGCGAAATTTGATTTGAGCCTGGATGTCTATGAAACGGCAGAGGGGCTGGAAGCCTGGCTGGAATACGACCGAGATTTGTTTACGCCAGAAACCGCCACGCGCATGTTACAGGAGTGGCAAACCTTGCTGGTAGGCGTCATCCAGATGCCCACTCAACCCATTCACGAGTTACCATTAGCGATCCTGCCAGAGCAACCGTTCCCACGGCGGGAATGGAAGTCGCAAACGGTAACTGCGCCTTCGTCATGGCTATCCGCTGGACGATCTGAAATGGTGGCACCGCGTACCACCACCGAAGAGGCGGTGGCGAACATTTGGGCGGGCTTGCTCAAGCTGGAATATGTTGGCATCTACGATAACTTCTTTGACCTTGGCGGTCATTCGTTATTAGCGACCAGAGTCATCGCGCGGTTGCAAAATACGTTTCCGATTAAGCTTTTCGTACGGAATATATTTGAGGCACCCACGGTAGCAGGGCTGGCCGAGGTCATTGATGCGATGCTGGCAGAAGAGTCCATCCAAGATGATGAGTTGGCCGCGCTCCTGGCTGAATTAGAAAATCTCTCGGAAGAAGAAGCGCAACGCCTTATCGCCGAAGTCTAGTAAATACAGTACAGTCATGTGCGTCATGCCAATCGAATGGAAGCCACCACCCGCTGACTTGCGCCTCGCCGCAAACGAAGTTCATCTTTGGTGTGCCGACCTCAGTGCCGAGTCATTCCCCTTGGCAGCCATGGCAGCAACGTTATCGAAAGAGGAGCATGGGCGAGTTCAACGCTTCCGCTTTGCGAAAGATCGAACGCAATTTGTCGTCGCCCGTAGTTTATTACGGACATTGCTCGGAAGATATTTGAATAGTGATCCGATGTTGCTTGACTTCAATTATGGCGCACAAGGAAAACCGCAGTTGAGAAATGAGTCGGCCTTGCGTTTCAACTTGGCGCATTCGGAAGCGTTGATCCTGTATGCAGTGAGTTGGCAGCAGGAGGTTGGCATTGATGTCGAGTATATTCGTGCAGCAGTAAGCTATGAGACCATTGCTGAACAATTTTTCTCAGCAGCCGAGGTAGCGGCTGTACGAAGCCTGCCTGTTGACCAACAGCCACAAGCTTTTTTCAATTGCTGGACACGCAAAGAAGCCTATATCAAAGCCAGAGGCGAGGGGCTTTCATTTCCGTTGGATGGCTTCGAGGTTTCATTGGATTCTCAGTTGTCACTCAAAGTCTATCAGTTCCCGCACGAGAGCGAACGCTGGCGGCTTTATCATCTCTACCCAAAATCACAATACGTCGGAGCGGTGGCAGTCGAAGGACAGTCTCACATCTTTCAGCACTACCACACGCGGGGCCTGTATTGATCTTCGTTTTTCTGCTATCGGCATTCGGGATATATCTGATCAAGGACCCCATTAACCGTAGCATCCATCATCGCCTGCGCGGTCTCGTGTTTTGCCCACCAAAGAAAGGTGAAGTTCGCTCGCTCCCCTGGCGCAGACGTAACCGCTAAATGCAGCCCTGCGCGATTGAAATACTTGGCAGCCAGGCGACCATCCGTACGCGTGACGGCAGGGCGTAGCACAAGCAGCGAGTGTTGCCACCCCTGCGCTTTCGCCAATGCGGTAAAGCGCGGCAAATTGGCGGCCAGGCAATCCACGCTGGGTAACGGCAAGGTCAGCACATCGGCTGCCGGAACGCCTAATTCCAACAAATGTTGTCGCGCATACTCCGTGTAATTTCCACACTCTGAACCGAGGTTGATACACACGATTTTTTGCGCGACTTGTTGCCGGTAAAGCGCTGCCACATATTCGTCGGCATCGGTGTTTGGCGCAATCGCGTAGTGCAAAATCACATCGGACGGTGGCGTTTGCGGCGGTGCAATCAAAAGCCAGGGCAGCGAGAAAAAAACGATGACGACCAATGCCAAGACAGCGAGCAGCAACCTGATCGCCCAACGAAATCGCTGTGAGGTACGCCAGCGCTTCAACGTAATCCTCCTACTAGAGTATTCGCCCAGGCCAGGCTTTCGCGTACGGTCGAATACATATCGCCCCGCCTTGTCCACCAACGTTTCGGCTGCCAGACGTGCGGCCCCGCCGGCAAGGGTGCCGCAACAAAAGTCAACTCTGGGCCGGCACGTTGAATGGTGTAGCGGGCGCGGCGGGTATGATACGGGTCGGTCACGATCAGCGCCGATTTCCAGCCTTGCTCGCGCATCAATTGCGCCACCGCTCCTGCTTCCCGGCGCGTGTTGTACATATTTTTCAGCGCCACGATGTCAGCCTCCGCTACGCCGAGATTGGTTAAGTAGCGGCGCGTTACTTTTTCCTCGCCGTCTCCCTGGGTGAAATTCAAGCCCGTCAACACTACTTTTTTAGCCAACCCCTGGCGATACAGTTCCGCCGCATACAGATGGCGTAAACAATCGCGCCCGCCGCCGAGTGAAATAACAATGTCAGAAGGGGTGAGCACATCCTGGCGCACCAGGCAGGATGCCAGAAAGTTAAGGATGAGCGGTAAGAGAAAATATAAGAGCAGGCACGCGGCGGCGAAAAGGATCACACTTCGCCGCCACCTACCTTTGGGTTTTTCCGTCGCTTCGGAAGGAATCATCTACTTCTTCACAAACACACGCTTCGATTCAAACGATTGTTCGCCGCGATCAATGAAATAATCCACAATCAACATTGCGCCATCGGCAGAGAGCGAATATTTGCGTGTTGTTCGTTGTCGGACTTCTCCGTTCGGCGTTTTGATGACGGATTCATCTATCACCAAAATGCCTTTATCGCCTGCCAGCCACGAGGCTTTGCGTTTGCTCATTGAGCCGGGTGCCGCGCCGGGTGGTGTGAAGTCGCGCTCTTGCCCATCCAACATCCACGTTTCATTTATTTGCGTGTCGCGTCCTTGTACGCTGACTTTGGCATCCAGCTTCACTTCCTCGCCGTTATGAGTAATGGTAATGATTTGATCCAGCCCGGCGGGATTGCTGAAGCTGCGATCCTTATCCAGCTTCCATGTGCCACTGATGTTGGGTTTTGTCACCGCATAGCTCAATGTCCAAAGGCTACTGAGAAGTAACAGCACAACGACAGATTTTGTTTGCCTCATCTTGTCATCCTTTCCTGGTGCTAATGCAGAACAAATGCTTTTCGCCGCGAATAAAAATCATCCCATCGGCCACAGCGGGAGAGGCATATACAGGCTCACCGACGGAATTCGTCGCCATCACTTCATGCTTTGCCCCAGCCTTGATGATAAAAGTGTCGCCGTCCTCGCTCGTCAGCAGAATCTTGCCATCAAATGCAATAGGCGAAGCGGTGAACGTCGCGGGAATCGGCAGGCGTCCGCCCTCATATATCACCTTGCCTGTCCTGGCATCGAAGCAGGTCACAATGCCGCGATCTGTGGGTTGGTATAAATATTCGCCGTACAAAATAGAGGACGGCACATACGCCGTGCCTTTGTTATACGTCCACACGATATTCGGCGAATTCGTCAGATCGCCCGCAGCCCCGAGCTTGATCGCCATCAGTTTTTTGACGGGGTATCCGGCGGAAATAAAGACCAGGCCATACCCGGTGACTGGCGTTGGTACGGTGTAGCTGCCGTGTCCTTGCGTCCGCCACAATTCTTGGCCGGTTTTCGGATCGTACGAAACGATGAATTCCCAGCCGCTGGTGATCAATTCAGCGCGCTGTTCCGTTTTTACCAGCAATGGCGTAGACCATCCAGCTTGCACCTTGCGCGGAGTGCGCCACGCTTCTTTGCCCGTTTTTTTGTCAATCGCCACGACGAACGACTTCTCGCCGTTGTCTTCGTCGCATTGCAGCAACACGAGGTTTTCATAGAGCAGCGGCGAAGTTCCCGGTCCCAGGCCAACGTTTGGGACTTTGCCCACGGAGGTTTTCCACTTCAAATTGCCCTTGAAATCGTAGCAATACAACCCATCGCCTTCGGCACCAAACCATGCATAAACATTAACTCCATCGGTCGTCGGCGTCGGCGAAGCGTATGAGCCTTTGCGATGGCGGGCATCATAGACTGTGCCTTCATACGCCGTGCGTTCCCACAACAGTTTGCCCGTGTCCCGCTCCAGACACAAAACTTTGAAGGTGTGCTTGCGATCTGCGCCGACACTGTCCGGGTGGACAAAGTCCTGACCTTCGAGCTTATGCGGCACGGCTTTCGCGTCCGGCACTTTGTCGCCCTCAAGGTCAGTGGTTAGAAAGATAAGTTTGCCCCAGACGATGGGCGACGAATGCCCGCGCCCACTGATTGGCGTTTTCCATTTAATGTTTTTGTCGGGTTGCCATTCGGCGGGCAGATTGGCAGCAGTGGCAACGCCACTACCGTCGGCACCGCGCCATTGTGACCAGTTGAGGTCTTTCGGTTTGGCGTGAATCGCCAGGCTGAGCGTCAGAAAAAACAAAGTGAACAACGAACGTTTCATAAATACTCCTTCAGGGTTGGTTGTTAGCTTTCAGGTGACACTCTTTGCCTGACAGCTTGTGAAAATCAGTTGCGCTTGCCGATGCAATACAAATGCTTGTCGCCGCGAATGAAGAGCTTGCCATCCGCAATCCCTATCGAAGAGAGCACGACTTCGCCCAGCGAATTCGTGGCCAACACTTCGTGCTTCGGCCCGGCCTTGATGACGAACGTGTCGCCGTCCTCGCTCGTCAATAAAATCTTGCCATCATACGCGACCGCTGACGAGGTGAACGAGGCGGGGATTGGCACGCGGCCGCCGTCATATTTGATTTCACCAGTCTTAGCATCAAGGCAGGTCAGGATGCCTTTGTCTGAAACGAGGTACAAATAGTCGCCATACAAAATCGGCGAGGTTACATACGCCGTGCCTTTCTCGTATTTCCAGGCAACATCTTCCTTCCCGCTCAAGCGCAGCCCCAGCGCGCGTTTGTTGGGATAGCCAGCAGTCGCAAATACCATTCCGTGGCCCGCCACAATGCTTGGAATCGCATAGCCATTGACGCCATCGGAGCGCCATAATTCTTTGCCCGTTTTCGGATCATACGAAATCACGGATTCCCAGCCGCTGGTAATCAATTCAGCGTGGTTATGCCCCTGCACAATCATCGGCGTCGCGTGCGTTTTGCGATGCGTGCGCGGCGTGCGCCAGACTTCTTTGCCCGTGCGTTTGTCTATGGCAGCGATGAACGATCCGGCCTCTTCGCCGCCGTCTTCCTGATCGCATTGCAGGTATAAAAAGTTTTCGTAGATCGTCGGCGAAGTCCCCGGCCCCATGCCAACTTTGGACAATTTGCCGAGTGAGGTTTTCCACATCAGCTTGCCGTTGAAATCATACGCGTACAGTCCTTCGGCCTCAAAATACGCGTAAACATACTTGCCATCAGTCACAGGCGTGCTGGAGGCATAGGAACCTTTGCGATGGCGGTCATCATAGACGCGCCCGGCGTAGGCCGTGCGTTCCCACAGCAACTTGCCGGAGTCTCGATCCAGGCACAGCACTTTCAGCGTGTGATGCCGATTGCCTGCGATGGCATCTGGATGCACCCAAACTTTGCCGTTGCGAATATGTTCGACGGCTTTGGCTCCGGGGAGGACATCGCCTTCGATAGCAGTGGTCAGGAAGATGCGCTTGCCCCAAATTATCGGCGACGAATGCCCGCGCCCGGTGATGGGCATTTTCCAAAGCACGTTTTTCGTGGCGCTCCATTCGTCGGGCAAATTCTTTGCGGTGGAAATGCCGGTGCTGTTAGGCCCGCGCCATTGCGGCCAATGGACCGCGTTAGATTGCGCGAGGAGCGGAACTGCAGCCAGCAAAATCAACGCCGCAAGCAATAGGAGGATGCGCGACCTGCGCCTCTGCCAGCGCGCCTGTGGGCGCGGCGTAGGTCGCATACCCTCTCTGTACTGCCTCGTTAATAGCTGTTTCATCGCTTCAATCCTCCGTGATTTTGAAGAGTCGCAAACAATCCATCGAGAGATCGAATAGGTGCGTGCAACCCGATGCGCCGCCAACTTGTTCGGCAAACTGTTTGATATACGCCGCCGTCAAGTGTTGTCCGTTCAGCCCTGGCGTCCGCAACTGCGCGCCTTCGCAAATGCCATGATAGGGCAAGCGCAGACCCTGACTCTGGGCGTTGGCAATCACGCCATTCACCAACTCGAAGCTGATTTGAATGTCATGAATGCGATCCTGCATCGCGCTTGCGCAGGCAAAACCATTGGCAATCAGTTGGATCGTGAGGCGTTTGTCGCGCCAGAATACGCGCTTATCGCCGGGTTGCGGGCGCGTCAGATTGCCGCCAAAACTACAACGCACTTCACCTTGTGAAAATGATTGCTCCGCTTCGTCGCGGTAGGTAAAGCACGAATTCGCCAACTCCGGCATGTAGCTGCGATCCTTCAGCCAAGCCATCCGTGCCTGTTCGGATGGCTTGGCTGAAATGGCGACAAACTGCTCTTCAAAGCCTGGCGGAAATTGATAGACCTGCTGCGCCACGCGCGCCATTTCAATGGCTAAAAACAAATGCTCCTGCAAGCCGGGCAAATTGCCCAAGGCTTCTGACACGCGTTTGGTGAAGCCGCGTCCGACGCGCACGCCTGCGATGTTTGGGTAACGTTCGCACAACGTCGGAGCAAACGAGTGTGGCTCGCCTGCGATTTGATTTGCGCTTGCCGCAATCACTTCATAGTCGGGCGTGCGAACTGTCCAGACGTGTTCCAGTGTGCAGCGATGATCCTGCATCCGCCCGCGCACCAGCAGTTCGTTGGTGGAAAGACAATCGGTCTCTGCTGTGAAAGTACGCGTGTAGCTGGATGCAGGAAATATAAGTGAGAGTTCAATGCTCATCAATTCTTTGCGAGTTTTGTGCCTGTGCCGATGCAGAACAAATGCTTGTCGCCGCGAATGAACAGCTTGCCGTCAGCAATCGCTATCGAAGTGCGACACGGCTCGCCCAGCGAATTCGTGGCCAACACTTCGTGCTTCGGTCCGGCCTTGATGACGAACGTGTCACCGTCATCACTCGTCAGCAAAATCTTGCCGTCAAACGCGACGGGCGAAGCGCCGTAAAACTTCGTGGCAACCGGTACACGACCACCTTCATACACGATCTTACCCGTTTCCGGCTCAACACATGTCAGCACGCCTTGATCGTTCATCAGGTACAAATAGCCCTCGTACAAAATCGGCGAAGGAACGTATGCCGTGCCTTTGTTGTATGACCACAAGATGTTGCGCGTCCCATCCAGATTGCCCGAGCCGCCGAGCTTCACCGCGATGACTTTCTTGGATGGATAGCCGGAAGACAGAATCGCTATATCGCCTTTAATGACGGGCGTTGCAATCGCATGGCTCTTGACTCCTGCCGTGCGCCACAATTCTTTGCCCGTGTTTGGATCATAGCCGATGAGGAATTCGTTTCCGTTAGTTACTAACTCTGTGCGTCCGGCGGTTTTGACCAGCACGGGCGTAGACCAACTGCCCTGAATCGGGCGCACAATACGCCACACCTCTTTGCCCGTCTTTTTGTCGAGCGCGACCATAAACGAATCTTTTGGCGTACCGAGGTTTTGATCGCACACAAAAATCGCCAGGTTCTCGTGCAGCACGGGCGAGGTGCCGACACCCATTCCAAACGTGTTAATGTCGCCGATGTCATTTTTCCAAAGCAGCTTGCCTTTGAAGTCATAACAATACACGCCTTCGGAACCAAAATATGTGATGACATATTTGCCATCGGTGATGGCGGTCGGTGCGGCGTAGGTTCCGCGTCGGTGGCGATGATCGTAGACCTTGCCCGTGTATGCCGTTTGCTCCCACAACACTTTGCCGGAATCCCGCTCCAGACACAGCACTTTGAAGGTGTGCAGCTTGTTGGAGCCAACCCAGTCGGGATGCTTAAACTCTTCATCGCCAAGCATGTGTTTCGGTGCTTTGTGATCGGCGGGTGCGGGACCCGCTTCAATTGCTGTAGTCAGGAAAATCTTGTTGCCCCAAATGATTGGTTGTGAATAACCAAGACCAGGAATCGGCACTTTCCAAACTACGTTTTTCGTGTCGCTCCATTCGGTCGGCAGATTCTTTTCGGTGGAAATGCCTTGCCCCTCAGGGCCGCGCCATTGCGCCCAGTTTGAATCGCCAGCGACTTTGCCAGCCGAAACCGAAAAGACAAATAAAGAAAGAATCAGAAAGTTGAGAAAGCTTATCGAGATATATTTCATGGAATCCTCATGCCTGGAGCTAGAAAAAGCGCTGGAGATTTTATCGCTTTGTGGTTAATAAGATAGATTAAGGGCAGGTGTTCAGAGTACAAGCTTTAGCTTGGTTTTGCAGAGTACAAGCTTTAGCTTGGTTTTGCCACGTTCAGGCGTAAAACCAAGCTAAAGCTTGTACTCTGAACACCTGTTACTTCGCCGCCGCTTCTTTCGGCACAGCTTTTTCTGCAATCGCAAACAAATGCTTCTGCCCGCGAATGAACAGCATACCATCGGAAATCGCAGGCGTCGCCATTATCACTTCGCCAATTGGGTTCCTGGACAGCAACTCATATTTTGTGCCGGCTTTCAGCACGAAAACGTCGCCATCTTCGCCGCTGAAATACAGCTTGCCGTCCGCTGCTACGGGGGACGCGCTGAAGCTGCCACCGTCGCGTCCGACGCGCTCTTGATACAGCCGCTCGCCGGTTTTAGCGTTGTGAACCGACAACGTGCCATTATTATTGCACACATACATGTGGTCGCCGTAAATCAACGGCGACGGTTGATAGCTCCCGCTGTTCGTCAGGCTCCACGCAACGGCTCCGTTCGTCGTTTCGCCCGCTTTGAGCGTGACGTCGCCATTGGCTACGCCCTGTTTGATCGCTGCCATGAAACGCGCTTTGTAACTATTGCAAATGTAAATCAGATCGTGCGCCGCAATCGGTGTGGTTGAAGTGATTTCGGGATTGCCTTTCAGCATCCACAATTCTTTGCCCGTCAACGGATCGTAACCGCGCGCAGCTTTGGTCGCGTTTGTGACCAACTCGACTCGCGTCTTGCCTTCGACGATGGTTGGCGTACCCCATGACGGAATTTCTTCGCGCGCTGTTTTCCAAACCTGTTTGCCGTCTTTCAGGCTGTAGGCCGCGATGAACGAGCCTTTTTGAATGTCGCATTGCACAATCACCAGGTCTTTGTAAATGATCGGCGAACTCGCCGTGCCCCATTCGTAATCGGGATCGAAAAACCAGCCCGCATTCAGCACGCCCAAATCCGCTTTCCACTTCAGCTTGCCTTTCAGGTCGTAGCAGTACAGCCCTTCCGAGCCGAAAAACGCGACGACATATTTGCCATCGGTCGCGGGCGTCGCACTCGCAAAGGTGGATTTGATGTGACGTTTGGTCCTCGGAACGCCTTCGTAAGAGATTTGCTGCCAGAGGATTTTGCCAGTCTTTTTGTCGAGGCAGTAGACGCGAAATGAATGCTTCGAGATGTCTTCGGCTGAGTCCACATCGCCATACAAGCCGGAGCGAAAGACCGATTTCGGATCGCTGCTGACAGCGGTGGTGATGAAAAGTTTGTCCTGCCAAACGATGGGGCTGGCGTGCGCAAGGCCGGGGATTTCGACTTTCCAGGCGAGGTTCTCATTTTTCTCCGCGTTCCAAGTGGTCGGCGTCGGTTTGCCTTCGGCGATGCCGGAAGCGTTCGTGCCGCGAAATTGCGGCCAGTTTTGGGCGGTGAGAGAGGTGGTTCCACAGACCAGCAGGGCGAGTATTAAACCAGTGCGAAGTTTCATTTTGCCATCTCCTTTTTCAAGTTCATCAGCCGATTCGGAAATTTAAGCGCAACCCCTGTCACATTGTCGCCATCCAGCGTAAAAGGTAACTAATATCCCATCATCCACATCCTCGAAGGTATGAAGTTTGAGTGGCAGCAGCACGGAGTCATCTCCATTGGCCGATACAATCAGTGTTCCCTCTTTCATTTTAAAGACAGCGGTTAGATTGTCGCCCTTGAAAGTGCCTTCGTATCTTTTCAGCGCCTCCGCCTCGATTTTGAACTCTGGCAATTCTTTGGCTCCGGCGGCTTTCAACGCTTCGACAATTTCTTTTTGTCCTTTCTTGTTGGCAGCGCGCAGGTATTTGTCCAGCGTTTCCTGATTGAAATCCGCTTTTGCGAGGGTGACTTTGGCAACTTCGAGATGATTGCCATTAACGGCAAAATTCATTGCTTGATCCAAGCCCTTTGCGCCACCTTCCACCAGCAGTTTGATGATTTCCGGCTTGCCTTTGTTCAGCGCCCAAGCGAGCGGTGTAGCGCGGTAAAATGTATCCTGCACATTTACATCTGCGCCATGTTCGAGCAGGACTTTGACGACTTCGACACTGCCACGATCACAGGCAAAAAAGAGCGGCGTTGCGCCATACGGAGACTTCGCGTTTACGTTCGCGCCTTTGGCCAGCAAGTCTTTGACTTTGGCGGCATCGCTCTTGCGCGCGGCTTCCAGTAAGTCTTCGTTCATATCCTGGGCCGCGACGGCGCAGCAAACAGATAAAAGCGCAAGCAAGCAAATTACACGGAATTTCAGCATAAACTTTCTCACAAATTTTAAGATGACACGCTTTGGGCTTGTTACGAAACCTTTGGTACAAGGTTCCTGTTCTTGTACTCTGCGTGCTGCCAAAATATAATCCCCCTTGAGTGGAGTCAACGTATCAGAACAAATTACTTGCAACCAGATTCAGCGGCAACCGTATTCAGTAACTCCTCAATAAGACATCTGGAGTAAACCAAAGATCCATTATGAACACTAATCTGCCCAAACTCCTGTTATTTTCTTTCCTGGCGTTAATTCTGTTTTCTGTCCAACCTGTCTTCGCCCAAGCCAAATACAAAGCCAGCGGCAGCGATTGGGCAGAAGGGCGCGGCCCAAACCGCGATGGCACCGCTGCCGAAAAAGGCCTACCAGAAAAATGGTCAATCACGGGCGAAAACCTGGTGTGGAAAGCGCCCTACGGCGGACGCTCTGCACCGATTGTCATGGGCAATCGCGTGTTTATGTTCAATTCCGCAGGCGCGGGCGAAACGTTTCAGGAACGTGTAATGGCGTTTGATGCCGACACGGGCAAAGTCGCGTGGGAATATAAATACAACGTCTATTCTTCCGACGTGCCGCCGCGTCGCGTCGCGTGGTCTTCTCCGGCGGGCGACCAGGAAACGGGCACTGTCTACACGCTGGGCGCAAACGCGCATCTGACGGCCTTATCGTATGACGGCAAGCTATTGTGGGAACGCTCGTTGACCGATGAATTCGGCGCCTGGACGACGCACGGCGGGCGCACTGCTTCGCCGATTATCGAAGGCAACCTCGTGATCGTCAGCACCGTGACGGATGGCTTTGGCGACAACTCAGCGCGTAAGCACCGCTACTATGCCTTCGACAAACGCACGGGCGAAAGCATTTGGATCAACGCGCCGGGCGGGCGGCCTTTGGATACGACGTATTCGACGCCTGTCGTCACGACAGTCAATGGACAACGCGTGATGATTGCGGGCGGCGGTGATGGAGCTGTGCATGCACTGAAGGTCAACACAGGCGAAGTCGTGTGGAGCTACGTCATGAGCAAACGTGGCGTCAATCCGGGTGTCATCGTGAAAAACGGCATCGCCTATCTTTCGCATCAGGAAGAAAACCTCGACACGAACGAGATGGGACATTTGGCAGCGATTGATGTCGCGTCCAAAGGCAATCTTACTAAAGCGCAAACGAAATTTGCCATCAACAATTATCAGCTTGGGCCCTCTTCGCCCGTCATTGATGGTAATGTGTATTATCAGGTGGATGCAGGATCGAACCTGTTTGCCTTTGATATCAACACGGGCAAAAGATTGTGGGAGCAAAATCTCGGCACGATTCAGAAAGCATCGCCTGTGTTTGCCGACGGCAAGATTTATGTCGGCTCGGAAAATGGCAAGTTCTTTATCATCAAACCTAGTGCGACTGGGGCACAGATTCTGGATGCAGATGACCTGGAACCGGGAGCGAAGATTGTTGAGGCCAGCGCCAGCGAAGTCGGTGACGACATCATCGCCGCGAATGAACAAATCATCGCGTCCGTAGCCGTGTCGCGCGGTCGTATATATTTAGTCTCTACCAAGCATATTTATTGTATTGGCAACAAAACGAAGGCAAAGGAATTACCGCTGACGAAATACGTGAACGAAAATGCGCCCGCAAATGCCGCTGTCGCGCACGTGCAAGTCGTACCTGCGGATTTGGTGCTCAAACCCGGCGAAGCAGCGAAATTCAAAGTGCGTTCGTTCGACGATCACGGACGTTTTATTCGGGAAGAGACCAGCGCCACGTGGTCATTGGAAGGATTGAAAGGTACAACCGCGCATGCTCAATTCACACCTGCTGCCGATGCAGGCGGACAATCGGGGATGGTGAAAGCGATGGTCGGCAATGTCGTCGGTATTTCGCGTGTGCGCGTGGTTCCGGCGTTGCCCCTCGTCGAAAACTTCGAATCCATTGCGACCACTAAAGTGCCGGGCTACTGGATCAACACTGATGGCAAATATGTCGTGCGCGAGTTGGAAGGCAACAAAGTATTAGTCAAGAACCCGTTGCCGCCAATTTTCCAGCGGTCACGTTCATTGTTTGGCCTGGCGAGTTGGGCGAATTACACCGTTGAAGGCGATGTGCGCGCGACCGAAAAACGCCGTCAAATGGGCGATGGCGGCGTCGTCGCGCAACGTTATGAGTTGGTGTTGGTGGGCAGCGGCGGCAGGTTGGAATTGCGGTCGTGGCAGATCGAACCGACGCGCACGGTCAAGGTGCCGTTCAGTTGGAAAGCCGACACGTGGTATCGCGTGAAGCTGCAAATCGAAAATCTGCCCGATGGCAAAGTGCGCGCGCGTGGCAAGGCGTGGTTGGCCTCCGAAGCAGAGCCGACGAACTGGATGATCGAACGCCTTGACCCCAACGGCAATCGCATGGGCAGCCCTGGCATTTTCGCCTACGCGCCATCCGAAGTCTTTTTTGATAATATCAAGGTCACGCCGAATAGGTAAGAAGCGGCGTTCAGAGTTCAAGCTTTAGCTTGTTTTAGCTGGTAGAGAAACTACCAAGCTAAAGCTTGAACTCTGAACGCCTCCTTATAAGGTATTTGCTGACCCTGCTTTTTTTGATCTGTTCGCGGCATCGCTGTGAACTGGAGGTTTTATGAAACGATTGGTTTTATTTGTGAGCGCACTCGCGCTGATCGCTGGCTCTTATTCTTATTTCACGTTCAATCAAGCGTCCGCTTCTGATCCAGGCAGCGGTGATTGGCCGATGTGGGGCGGTTCGCCGGATCGCAACATGGTTTCCAGCGCGAAAAATATGCCGATTAAGTGGGATGTAAAAACCGGCGAAAACGTCAAATGGGTGGCCGCGCTCGGCTCACAAAGCTATGGCAATACGGTCGTCGCGGGTGGGCAAGTATACATCGGTACCAATAACGAAGGCTTGCGCGATCCGAAACAGCCCGGAGATCGCGGTGTACTAATGGCCTTTGACGAAAAGACAGGTGAGTTTTTGTGGCAGCAGGCCAACGAAAAACTCGCCGCTGGACGTGTCAACGATTGGCCCTTTCAAGGCGTCTGCTCTTCCCCTTATGTTGAGGGCGATAAGCTTTGGTACGTCAGCAATCGGGCCGAAGTTGTATGCCTGGATGCCAAAGGCTTCCGCGACAGCGAAAACGACGGGCCATTCAAGGACGAAAAGCTGGTGGGCAAGTTTGACGCAGACATCATCTGGAAATTCGATATGATGGAAGAGGTCGGCTCGCAGCCGCACAACATGGCAAACTCCTCGCCCGTTGTTTACGGTGATCTCGTGTATATTTGCACATCGAATGGACAAGACGAAAGCCACGTCAACATTCCTTCGCCGAAAGCGCCTTCGATCATTGCGCTCAACAAAACAACAGGCAAGCTGGTGTGGGAACACAACGCTGTCGAAGACCGCATTTTGCACGGGCAGTGGTCATCGCCGGCGGTGGGCAAAGTGGGAGACGTGTTGCAAGTCGTCCACGGACAAGGCGATGGTTGGATTCGCAGTTACGAAGCATTGACGGGCAAACTGCTCTGGGAATTCGACTCGAACCCGAAAGATTCCAAATGGCCCAAGACGCGCAACGAATTGATTAGCACGCCAATTATTCAAGGCGATCTCGTCTACGTCGCCAACGGCCAAGACCCGGAACATGGCGAAGGCCCCGGCCATTTGTATTGCATTGACGCGACGAAACGCGGTGACATTACCAAGACAGGCCAAGTCTGGCATTTTGACAAAATCCGCCGTTCGATTTCGACGGGCGCGTTGCACGAGGGTTTGCTGTACTACTCTGATTTCAGCGGCTTCCTGCATTGCATTGATGCCAAGACGGGCGCGGAAGTTTGGCAGCACGATATGTTCGCCGCAATTTGGGGTTCGCCAATGGTGATGGACGGCAAAGTTTACCTGGGTGATGAAGACGGCGACGTGGCGATTTTGCAGGGAGGCAGAGAGAAAAAACTCATCGCCGAAATCAATATGGGCAGTTCCGTCTATTCGACCCCGGTTCCCGCCAACGGTGTGATGTACATCATGAATCGCAATCAATTGTTTGCGCTGGCGAATGGCGCGAAAACCGATCCGGCAAAAATGGCACCACCGACAGTGGGCAAGGATGGCGAGTAGTTTTTTTTCCATCCACAAAGCCACACGAAGAAGCACAGAGAAGATAAAAAAGTGGGTTTCCTTCGGTCGTTTGTGTGGCTTTGTGGATAAGTAATTCTTGAGCGTTTATTGCCGCATGATTTCGCAGTTTGATTTTCAGCCCCGCACACGCGTTCTATTTGGCCCTGGCTCTTTTGAGCAGCTTGGCGCATTAGCTCGTGAACTCGGATTTTGCCGCACATTGTTAGTAGCAGATCGCGGGATGATCGCCTGCGGCTATGTGGCCGAAGCCATCATGCTGCTCACGCAAGCTCATATTGAAGTTTTTTCCTTCCACGAATTCACCGTAAATCCCGACACCCAAGTCATCGAAGCCGGGCGTGCCTTTGCTGCGCCGCTGGAGCTTGATTCGATTATTGGCTTGGGCGGCGGGAGTTCAATGGACACGGCGAAAGGCATCAACTTTGTGCTCGACCAATGGCGGCACGATGAAGGATTACTGGGGCCACGGCAAAGCGGCTGCTAAAAAAAATGCGAGCCGATGCTACCGATGATCGGGATTCCAACGACCGCAGGCACTGGCAGCGAAGCGCAAAGCTATGCACTGATTTCCGATGCCGAAACCCACGTCAAGATGGCATGCGGCGATCCAGGGGCCGCCTTCAAAGTCGCCCTGCTTGATCCGCGCCTGACCTTAACTCAGCCGACGGAACTCACGGCGGCAACCGGCTACGATGCGATTGCACACGCCGTCGAAACCTTTGTGACGACCAAGCGAAATCCCTTATCGGAAATGTATGCGCGAGAAGCGTGGCGCTTGCTCGCCAGCAATTTTGCACTGGTGTTACATGACCCCGGCGATCTCGAAGCGCGCGCGGCAATGCAACTCGGCGCACATTTTGCCGGAGCGGCGATTGATGCCTCGATGCTCGGTGCAACGCATTCCTGCGCGAATCCGCTGACCGCGCATTACGGCACGGCGCATGGAGAAGCGATTGCGCTCATGCTGCCACACATCGTGCGCTGGAACTCTGCTGTCGTGGGAGATCGTTATGCGGAATTGCTGCGCATTGCAGGTCTTGCAATTGGTAATGACGATCCAGGCGAATCACTGGCACAGCATTTGGAGCAGTTGGCGCAGGCGGGGAATTTGCCCAGCAAGTTGCGCCATCTGAATATTCTCCCATCCGATTTGGCAATGTTGGCGGAAGAAGCCGCCCAACAATGGACAGGAACATTCAATCCGCGCGCATGGAATGCGGCGGGCGCATTGGAGGTTTATCAATGGGCATATTGAAAAAGCAAAAAGCAAAAGGCAAAAAGCAAAAGATAAAAGGGCGGCACTGTTATTTTCTCTATTTCGTTTTGAGCTTAGTCCTCCCTTTCTCTAGTGTGCTAGCCGATTGGCCGCAATTTCGTGGAAATCCGCTTTTGACGGGTGTTGCCACCTCGGAGCCGCCGCCCAATATAAAGTTTTATTGGGCTTTCAATACAGGCACGGAACCCATCGAATCGTCCGCCGCCATCAGTGGCGCTACGGTTTATGTTGGTTCGGCAACGGGCAACTTGCACGCCGTGGATTTGTACACGGGTAAAGAGAAGTGGAAGTATCTGACCACGAGCGATGGCATCGGCGAATCCTCGCCTGCGATTGCAAATGGCATTGTATATATCGGTGATTTGGCGGGGATGTTTCATGCGGTCAATGCTTCCAACGGCAGCAAACTTTGGACGTATAAAACAGGCGGCGAAATCAAATCCTCTCCCATTGTCATAGGCGACAAAGTATTGATTGGTTCCTATGATGGGCATTTGTACGGACTCAATGCGCGCACCGGAACCTTAGCATGGAAAGTGCAAACCGAAGGCTATGTTCACGCTACGCCGAGTGTCGTAAATGGCGTGGCATTCATTGCCGGATGCGATGAGAGTTTTCGTGGCGTGCGCGTCACGGATGGCAAAGAAGTTTTCAAAGTTGCTACCGGAGCCTATGTCGGATCGTCGCCCGCTATTTCCGGCTCCATCGCATATTTCGGATCATTCGATAACGAAGTGCTAAGTTTTAATCTGACGACGAAAAAGCTGGGTTGGCACTACCAGCATCCGCAACGCCAGTTTCCCTTTTACTCCTCGCCAGCTTTAGCCGATGGCAAAGTTGTGATCGGCGGACGTGACAAATTTGTTCATTGCTTGGACGAGAAAACTGGCAAAGCAATCTGGACGTTCACGACCCGGGCGCGCGTCGAATCTTCGCCCGCGATTGCTGGCGGGCGCGTGTACATTGGCTCCAATGATGGACGCTTTTACGTTTTGGACTTAGCCAAAGGCACCAAGCTATTCGAGTACACGTCGGGCAGCGCGTTTTCCGCTTCGCCCGCCATTGATGAAGGCCGGGTTGTCATCGGCTCACACGATGGGAAATTGTATTGTTTCGGCGGTGTACCGTAGAAATCACATAGAACTATGAGTCAAGGCGAGCTTTTGACACGACTAACAATCTGGCTTGCGCTGGGGGGCTACGCCTTCGGAGCGATAGTCCATTTTGCTGGTCGGGGAAGCTTGACATGGCAAGCACGGGCACGTTGGGCCTGGACGATAGGATGTTTGTGCATGTTGGCACACGTCGCGTGCGCGTACCATTTTTACCACACCTGGAGCCAAGACTCAGTCTATCGTGAAACGGCGCGACAAACTGCCGAAGTATTCAACTTCAACTGGGGCGGCGGGCTATATATCAACTATGCCTTCATCCTCGCCTGGGTGCTGGATGTGATTTGGTGGTGGCGCGGCCTGGCGGCCTATAACCAACGACCGCGTTATTTAGATTTGGCCTGGCAGGGATTTTTTCTATTTATGGTTTTCAACGCCACAGTCGTCTTCAAGACGGGCGTGCTGCGCTGGCTCGGCGTAGCCTTGAGTGTGGGGTTGGTGGCGGTTTGGTGGCTGACTCGTCAACCGTCAATAGTGGCTGGCAACAAAGGAATAAAAGTATGAACTCATTGCCCGCGGTGGCATCCCACCCGATGGTTGCGCGCCTCCCGTTTTATTACGGCTGGGTCAATTTATTGATCGCTGCATTTGCGATGGTTGGCACGTTGCCGGGACGCACACAGGGCTTGGGGCTGATCACCGAATCATTGCTCAAAGACCTGCAATTAGAGCGCGTTGCGTTTGCGCAAATCAATCTTTGGGCGACATTGATCGGCGCGCTGTTTTGCCTCGGAGTGGGTCGTTTGCTGGATCGCGTAGGCAGCCGGATCGTGCTTACGGTTGTGAGCTTACTACTGGGTACAGTCGTGCTGTTGATGAGTGGCGTGCGAGGTGTTCTCTGGCTAATGATTCTGATTACCTTAACACGCGGGCTAGGGCAAAGCGCCTTGTCCGTGATTAGCCTGACAATGGTAGGGCAATGGTTCGGACGACGGTTGAACCTGGCGATGGCGATTTACACGATCCTGATGAGTATCGGGTTTATGATCGCTTTTCCGGTTGTGGGAACTGCCGTCGGAGCCAGCGGTTGGCGCACGGCCTGGGCCGGAATTGGCAGCGCAATCTTGCTTGGCTTAGTGCCGCTCGGTTGGTTACTGGTGCGCTCTACGCCGGAAGGTTGTGGCCTGGCACTTGAAGGGGAAAAGCAGGTAGAAGGGAAACCGGAAGAAGCAGCAACCAGCTTTACATTGTGGCAAGCATTGCGCACTCCGGCGTTTTGGGTCTTCGCGTTGGCCAGTTCTGTCTATGGGTTAATTGCTTCAGGCATTTCTCTTTTCAATGAATCTATACTGGCTGAGCGCGGGTTTGATGCAACGACCTACTATTATTCGCTCGTCATTACTGCGCTGACAGCACTTGCAGGGAATTTTCTGGGTGGTTGGCTGGCTGCGAAATGGTCAATGAATCGGTTGATGGCACTGGCGATGAGTTTGTTGATGTGCTCGCTCATTGCGCTTCCGCACGTCCGCACCAAAGCACATGTGGGAATATATGCTGCCGTGATGGGCATCGCAGGAGGATTTGTCATCGTGATTTTCTTTTCCTTCTGGAGCTACGCATTTGGACGCGCGCATTTGGGCAAGATTCAAGGCGCAGCACAAACGCTGACAGTGCTTGCTTCTGCGGTTGGCCCTTTGCTGCTGGCGGAATGTGTAGCGCGCACAGGCTCGTACGCAATGATGTTTTATAGTCTGGCGGTAGTGGTGGGGTTATTGGGAATCAGCGCCTGGCACGTGTCATCGCCTAAGGTATGTTACGGCAAGCGATAGTGAGTTGATTTCGCATTCTACCAAGTCACTACCGCTCCTCTTACTATTCCTCTTATTCTAGTAGTTCTTCTTCCTTCGGTTCAGGCAACCAGAAGCTGGCAATTACCGCAATCACATACACTAGCAAACCAACCACTGCTGCGCCGTAAGATAACTTCGTCGCAGGTGTTCCCGGCATTGTGGCAGCAATTTGTGTCGTCAACAACGCGGCAGAAGTTCCCACCATACGCCCACCGATATTGGCAGCAAAACTTTCGCCGGTGCCACGCAAATGCACTGGATAAACGCGCGGTAGGTAATTTCCCCAGAAGCTCAACTGCGCGACGGTGCAAAGCCCGGCAAAAAAGATGCCCCACTTCAGCAACGCCAGATTCGACACGGCGGGGAAGAAAAACACCAGCGGCACAATCACCAAACCGGGAATGAGGAAAATTCGCAACAGTTTGCGACGGGAAACGATGCGCACGGCCAAAAAGGCGAGGAGCATGCGCCCGACTAAACCGCCGAGTTCCTGAACCGTCTGCACGCCTGCGACAGTGGATTGCACGATTTGCGCGCGTTGCGGAGGCGGCACGCTCGCGTCTACCTGGACGAGCGCCGGGACGATTTGCGGCAATTGCTGAATCGCGCCGAACGCCGCGCCCAGGCTGCACGCAAAGAGCAAAGCCGTGACCAGGGTGGTCTTGCGATAGGCCGGTTGGAAGAGTTCTGCAATCGAAGGCCGCTTCAAGGTACCTGCCGCACTTCGTTCTTTCCAGATGGGCGATTCAGGCAGGAAGGGGCGAATCACAATCAGCGGAATCGCGGGGAGGATGCCGGAAATCAGCAGGTAGCGCCAGATGTCATGCGTACCTTGAATAGCCGGTAGTGACAACGCGATCTTGGCAATTAGCAACGCCATCAAGCTGACCATAAAGCCACCGAGCGAAGAAAACGCCTGTGTCCATCCGATCACATTCTCGCGTCGTTTGGGTTCAGTGAAGAGTTCGGCTAACCACGCTACCGCCGCGACAAATTCGACGCAAACGCCAATGAACGTTGTGGTGCGGAAGAACAAGAGCATTGGCAACGAGGTCGAAAACCCGGCGGCCAGCGCCGAAAAAGCATACAGTAAAATGCTCCACGTCAGCACCCGCCTTCGTCCCAAGCGGTCGGTCAAATAACCGCCGAGCAAACCGAAGAGGCCGCCGCAGACTGCCGGGACAAAGATCATGAAATCGCGCCAGCGCGTGAAACCCGGCGAGCCAAAGGGAAATGGCCCAAGCTGCTCAATCGCCGGTCGCACAATCAACGGCAGCATCAGCAATTCGTAGGTGTCAAAGGCAAAGCCAATCGCGGCGATAATACAGATCAGCCATTGCACGGAGGTGAGTCGGGGAGTGTTTTCATTGGTCATAGATCAAGTCAGGGTTCGTTAATTTTAGAGAAATCTTTTATCAAAAATAACGACGGATCGTTGGCTCGCTTGGTTTCGCCGTTAGCAAGGAAATTACGATCATCAACAACGAAGAGCCAAGCACCATCGGCACGACAGGCAAAAAGCCTAACACTGAAGTTCCCGCTGCGGTGCGGCTCACAATCGCCTGTCCGAACAGCGATCCCCAATCAGCTTCCGCACCAGGCGCAGGCGCAGGTACGACGGATTGAAAGATTGCGACCGCCAGCACTGCGGCTGCCGCCCACAAGGTCACGGCGAGCGCGCCCCATTTCGTGCTGCGCTTCCAAAACAGTGCGCCGACTAACAACGGCATCAACGCCGCATAGCCGGAAAATGCGAATTGTACGGCGAGATCAAAAATGGATTGTGGCCAGCGCAGCGCAATGACATACGCAATCACAGTGATGAGGATGACGAAGATGTGACCGGTTCGCACCTGCGCGGCTTCGCCGAAACGTGTTTTGCCCTCGTAAAAGGCAAAAATGTCTTCAGTGAACATCGTCGAGAGCGCCAGGATTTGCGAATCGCTTGCCATTACCGCCGCCATTATTCCGGCGCCGAGCAAGCCGACCAGCCACAACGGCGCGTAATATTCCAGCAGGCGCACGAGAATGTCATCGCCTGCCGCTTTGGCACGCAGTTCGGTTTTCTGTTCGGGGGAAAGCGTGGCGCTTTGCGTTGCCAATGTGCTGCGGGCTTCCAGCTTAGCGCGAATGGCTGGCACTTCAACAGCACGATTCGCGGTCACGCCTAAAAATACGGCAGGCAACCAGATTGCCAGCATACACAGCGGGTACAGCACAACGGTCTTTTTGAAATGCTGCACGCGCTCGGCTGTCAGGCAAAAAATAATGATGTGCGGAAAGCAAATCGAAGAGAGCGGAATGAAGGTATAACTGAAAAAGTACAGCGGAGAAACTCGTTCGCGCGTCAACAAAGCCGAAGTCGCCGGCGACGCGGCTAACTCGCTGACCGCTTTGCCAAAGCCGCCCATCCCCGCGCCGATTACACCCAACGCAATCGCGCCGAACAGCAGAAACAATGTCGTTTGAAACGCATTCACCCACGCCGTGCCGCGCATTCCGCCAAAGAAGACATAGCTCATCACCACCATCGCCACAATTGCACCGCCAACCCAATACGGAATGCGCCCACCACTGATTGCGTTCATCGTGGTGCCACCGCCCATCACACCGATGATGATGTAGGGGATTAGCAATACGGCTTGGACAATCGTGATGACGGTGCCGATGTGCGAGCATTCCCAGCGATCACGGAACATCTGAACGGGCGTCATAAAGCCGTATTTTTTGCCGAGCGCCCACATCCGCGTGCCAATAAAAAACAGCGACAGCGGCACGATCAATGCCGATGATGAAGCCATCAGTCCGTATGTCACAATGCCGTTGCTAAACGCGTGCCCGGATGAACCGAGCAACGCAAACGCCGTCATATTTGTGCCGAACAGCGAGAGCAAAAATACGATGACGCCCAGCGAGCGTCCTGCCAGAAAATAATCTTCGGCTTCGTTGCGATGGGTCGAACGGCGAAAGGCGAAAATGCCGATGTATAAAACGGAGGCAAGATAAACGAAAATGACGATGACAGGGATCAAGGGGCAGCGTCCTCCTTGTCTGAGAAGGAGAGAGAGGGAAATGGGGAGACGGGGAGAGTTTCTTGCTTTCCCTTTTCCCCTTTCTCCCCTTCTCCCCCACTCTCCAAATGAGCAGGCCACGCCATCTTCACCAGCAACCCCATCAGAGCCGTGACAGCTAGGGTGAAACCAACGTGATATGTAATGCCAATGGGTAAAAAGCCCAACAAAAGTGGATGTGTTGTGCGCCAGAACCATACGTCCTGATGCAACGCGTAGAGCACAACGACTAAGAGCACAAGAAACAGTCGTTTCATGGGATCAATCCTGACTCTCTGGATGACGAAAACCTTTGGAAACCGGCAACCGGACTGGCGCGTACTATCCCACAGGGGTTGCGTAAATTGCAACTCACGGGAACCACAGTTAAAATCGTCGTCTTAATTCCAAGCAAAATCTGTGAGTAGGCTTCCGTCACACAGTTCAGGATTATTGATAGCATGCATAATTATAAATTTCTCCGCGCAATCTTGCTCGCTCTTAGTCTTTTTAGTCTCACCCTTTCTCTCCAGGCGCAAACCACCAGCACGATTACAGGAACGATTAAGGATCAGGCTGGTGCGCTTGTAGTCGGGGCAAAAATTACAGCCAAACAGGTAGAAACGAACCTGATCCGCACCACAGTAACCGATGCACAAGGCCGATATGTATTTCCTGAAATGCGCGTTGGACAATATCAAATCAGCGCCGAGATGAGTGGCTTCAGAAAGGATGCGCGAGATTTGGCGCTGACGCTTGGCGATACGGCAGTCATTGATCTGACCTTGTATATTGCCGCTACACTCGTAGACACTGAGGTTATAACCGCAACCACAGACATCAACACTCAAACCCAGGAATTAAGCTTCCTGGTCGGTGAACGCGCGATTCGTGAATTGCCGCTCAACGGGCGCAATTATACTGACCTCGCGTTTCTGCAACCCGGCGTCGTCGCGTATCCGCATCGCGATGGCGGCTCCGCCGTCGCGCACGGAACGGCGGCGAGCATCAACGGGCAAGACCCGCGCTCGAATGTGTACCTGGTGGACGGCACGTTGCAAAACGATATTACGAATGGCCCGGCGGGCAGCGCGGCAGGCACGGCGCTCGGCACCGAAAGCATTCGTGAGTTTCGCGTCGAAACCAATTCTTACAGCGCTGAATTCGGTCGCAACTCCGGCGGGCAAATCAACGCGATCAGCAAATCGGGCGGCAATGACTTTCACGGCTCGCTCTATGAATTTCATCGCAACGACAATTTGGACGCGCGCAATTTCTTTGATCGCCAACCGCTGGGCAAGCCCGAATTCAAACGCAATCAGTTTGGTGTGACGCTCGGCGGGCCGATCAAAGCCGACCGCACATTTTTCTTTGGCAGTTATGAAGGATTGCGCGAACGGCTGGGGCGCACAATCGGGACGTTTGTGCCGGATGCAAACGCGCGGCAGGGCATCTTGCCAAGTGGCACGGTGACGGTGAATCCGGCTATCAAGCCTTATCTTGACCTGTATCCGTTGCCGAATGGCCCCTCCATTGGGGGAGGCATTGCCAATTACTATTTTGGGTTTCGGCAAACCCTGGATCAGGATTTTGTTTCCGGCTCGGGTTGATCACAAATTCAATAATGACCATCAGTCATTTGCACGCTACACGTTCGATGATGCGAATCAATTGCTGCCAACTGATTACCCGCAATTTCCGCGCTCGTTCATTTCGCGCAACCAATTCACGACCCTCGAACATACCTGGTTGATTTCGGCGAACACGGTCAGCACTTCGCGCGTTGGTTTCAGCCGCACTCGCATCGGGCAGGACGTGCAAGCGAATTTGTCCACGCAACTGCCGCCTTTTGTGCCAGGCCGACGATTTATGGGCAATATTGACGTGGGCGGTTTGCTGCGTCTCGGGCCGCAAAATTCGGTAGATTTGAAATTAGTGCAAAACCTGTTTAGCTTCAGCGAAAGCATCGTGCATACGCGCGGCAAACATCTGTTCAAGGTGGGCGGACTGGTCGAGCGGTATCAAGACAACATGGTCAATCCGACATTTTCGCTGGGGATTTATTCGTTTGCGGATTTGAGCAGCTTCTTACGCAATGTCCCTCGCTCCTTTGTGGGACTGACGCCCGAAGCGCAATTTGATCGGTACTGGCGCTTCACGACGCTGGGGTTTTATGCGCAGGATGACTACAAAATTCATCCGCGCCTAACGCTGAATTTAGGCTTGCGTTACGAATACGCGACCGTGCCTTTGGATCGGCGTGATGTGTCACTCAGAAATGTGCTTACGGACACACAATTGACGCCGGGGCCGCTCTATCAAAATCCGACAACGAAAAACATTTCCCCACGCGTCGGGTTCGCCTGGGATATTTTCGGTGATGGCAAAACCAGTTTGCGCGGCGGCTACGGCAATTACTTCAACACGAACAATCAGCAGAACCTGATTGTGACGGTGACGAATCCGCCCGCAACACCGCGCCCCGTCATTCCGAATCCAGCGTTTCCGAATCCGAACTTTGCTACGGCAGGCACGCCCGCGATTCGCCCGATTGAATGGAATCTAAAAAACCCGAATGTGCATGTTTACAATCTGAACATCCAGCGGCAACTGTGGTTCGATACAGTTGTCACGGTTGGGTATGCCGGATCGCGTGGAATTCACTTGTTGCGCAATGCCGACGTCAACACGTCCGTGCCGATTCAACAAGCCGATGGGACGTGGTTTTTCCCCAACAATGCGCCGCGTCGCAATCCACGTTTTGGCGTGATCGAACTGAAATCAAGCGATGGCAATTCGTGGTATAACGCGCTGCTTTTTGAGGTGCGCAAACGTTTCAGCAAGGGGTTAGACTTCCAGTCGTCCTATACGTTCTCGCGCAATATTGATACGACGCAGGCCTCAACCTTTTTCTCTGATGCCACGAATGGAACCGTGTCGGCGCTGCCCGAAATCGCAGGACTGAATTACAACAAAGGTCTGGCCGATTACCACGCCGCACACAACTGGGTTTTCAACTTTAATTGGGAATTGCCTTTTGCCAAAGGCTTGCAGGGGGCAGCCGGAAAAGTGCTGGGCGGCTGGAATCTAATGGGCATCGCGCAAATGCGCAGCGGCAATCCATTAACGGTCTTTTTGCAGGCGAATCGCTCGCAATCGAAATGGTCACCATCGGCTAGTCCATTAGTTGGCCCGGATCGTCCGAGTCTCGCGGCAGGCTACACATACAAATCCGCCGTGCTTGGTGATCCCAATCAATACTTTGATCCGAAGGCGTTTGTGTTACAGCCTTCCGGCACGCTCGGTAATACGGGACGCAATGCCTTTATTGGCCCGAATCTGCGCACGTTTGATTTGGCGTTAGTCAAAAATACGCGCATTACAGAACGGTTCAAGGCACAGTTCCGTATCGAATCCTTCAATCTGTTCAATCGCGCGAATTTCAGCAACCCTGGTTTGCTCGTGTTTGCAGGAACCGCCGCCGCCAATAATGCACCTTCGACGGCAGCAAATGCGATTGCTTGTCAACCATTCGACAGCAACGGCAATCCTGATGCAACTAAACCCTGTCAGAAACTTGCATCGTTCGGCATCATCCGACAAACAACGACTTCGGCGCGGCAGATTCAATTAGCCTTGCGCTTGTCTTTCTAACACATAAATCAAGAGGAGAGTTCATGAAGCAAACGCGTTATTTTGTGGTGTTGACAGTTTTGATTTGGGCCGTTGGAACAAGCGCCCAAAAAAGTAGCCCGAATCTCAGTCACTGGCCGCAATGGCGGGGGCCTGACTTTAATGGTATGGCGCGCAGCGATGCGCCGACCAAATGGAGCGACACGGAAAATCTCAAATGGAAGGCGGCGATTCCGGGGCGTGGGCATTCGACGCCGGTCGTCTGGGGCGATAAGATTTTTCTGACTACCGCAATTCCAATGACAAAAGCGGCGACGACACCGGCTGCACAACCAGCTCAACCAGCTCAAGGCGGCAGACCCGGCGGCGGGCGCGGCGGCCCCGGTGGTGGCGCGGGCGCGAATCAGGAGCATCAATTTGTGGTGCTGTGCCTCGACAAAAAAACAGGCAAAATACAGTGGCAGAAAGTTGCCAGGACGGCGACTCCGCACGAAGGCTATCACGGGATGTATGGCAGCTTTGCATCCAATTCGCCCGTGACGGATGGCAAGAACGTCTATGCGTTTTTTGGCTCGCGCGGGGCGTTTTGTTATGACGTGAACGGCAAGCTGGTTTGGGAAAAAGATTTCAACGTCCAGATGCAAATGCACCTGCAATTCGGCGAAGGCACTGCCGCCGTACTGGAAGGCGACAAGCTGCTGTTGAACTTCGATCACAAAGGCGGCTCTTTCATTGTTGCGCTCGACAAACAAACGGGCAAAGAATTGTGGCGCACCAAGCGCGATGAGATTTCTAATTGGGCGGCACCGCTGGTCGTCGAGCATGCCGGCAAAAAACAGGTGATTGTCAGCGCGACAACCAAAGTGCGCAGCTATAACCTGAGCGACGGCAAACTGATTTGGGAATGCGCGGGGCTAGGCTTCAACTCAATCCCGATGCCTGTACATCAGGACGGCATTGTGTACGCCATGAGCGGCTATCGCGATCCAAAGTTGTTGGCGATTAAGCTCGGCAAAGAAGGCGATTTGACGGGCACGGATGCTGTATTGTGGAGCGAGACGCGCGGACTGTCGTACACGCCTTCGCCCGTGCTGTTCGGCGGCAAACTGTACACGCTGACCGATAACGGAATGATTAGCTGCTTCGACGCGAAAACAGGCAAGCCGTACTACCATCAGCAACGTTTGCCGAAACCCTACAACTTTAAAGCCTCGCCCGTCGGTGCCAATGGCAAGTTGTATCTAGCGACAGAAGACGGCGATGTCGTGATTCTGAAAATGGGTGAGAAGTACGAAGTGCTGGCGACCAACACGTTGGAAGATCAACTGTTCATTGCGTCACCCGTTATCATCAACAATGAGATTTTTCTGCGTGGACAAAACACGCTGTTCTGTATTTCCGAGAAAAAATCATGACGTTAAAATACTGCCTCGTGCTGCTCGTGCTGCTTAGTATCATTGCGACGGTTAGCGCGCAAAACAATAGCGCGAAGGCCAGCCACTGGCCGCAATGGCGTGGCCCGGATTTCAACGGCATGGCGCGCGGTGATGCGCCTGTCAAATGGAGTGACACCGAAAATATTAAGTGGAAAGCAGCGATTCCCGGACGCGGCTTTTCGACGCCGGTCGTGTGGGGCGATAAGATTTTTGTGACAACGGCGATTCCGACCGGCAAAACCGGGAATATGCCTAGCGATGGGCGCAATCCTAATGGCGGCGCAGGCGCAAATCAGGAACAGCAATTCACGGTCATTTGTCTCGACAAAAAGTCAGGCAAGACGCTCTGGCAAAAGGTTGCCAAAACTGTTGTCCCGCACGAAGGCTATCATCGGATGTACGGCAGTTTTGCATCGAATGCACCCGTGACAGACGGCAAACATCTGTACGCCTTTTTCGGTTCGCGTGGGATTTTCTGCTTTGATCTCGATGGCAAATTGATTTGGGAAAAAGACATGGACGTGCGCTTGCGGATGCGCAATGAATTCGGCGAAGGCACAGCGGTTGTCGTTCACGGCGACACCCTGATTTTGAACTTCGATCAGGAAACGGATTCGTTCATCGTCGCGCTCAACAAAGCGAACGGCAAAGAATTATGGCGCACCAAACGCAATGAAGTCAGTACGTGGGCGACTCCGTTAGTCGTCGAACACGCCGGACGCAAACAAATTGTGGTGAATGCGACGGGCAAAATTCGCAGCTATGATTTGTCGTCGGGCAAAGCAATTTGGGAATGTGCGGGGCTGGGCTTGAACGCGATTCCCGCGCCAATTCATCACGACGGGATTGTCTATTCGATGACCGGCCACCGCGATCCGAAATTGCTGGCGATCAAGTTAGGAAAGGAAGGCGATTTGACGGGCACGGATGCCGTGTTATGGAGCGAGACACGTGGGCTTTCATACACGCCTTCGCCCGTGCTGTTTGATGGGAAACTCTACACTTTGACGGACAACGGAATGATGAGTTGCTTCGACGCGAAAACGGGGACGCCAATGTATCATCGCGTGCGTTTGCCGAAGCCGTACAACTTCAAAGCTTCGCCCGTCGGCGCGAATGGCAAGCTGTATTTGGCGAGCGAAGACGGCGACATCATCGTCGTAAAAATGGGCGAAAAGTTTGAAGTGCTGGCGACGAACACGTTGGAAGATCAGGTATTCATCGCGTCGCCTGTGATTTTGGATGGCGAGATTTTCCTGCGCGCGCAGAACACTCTGTTTTGTATTGCTGAGAAAAACAGGTAGCCCAAACTGTCTGTTTGCGGCGCGGGCAAATGAAGCTTTAAGGGCTTACCTTCGCCCAGAAAGATTAGAATTTTCATGCGAATCATCACCTTTGCAAAGCGCAAACTGTCCGTTTGCGCTACCCTTATTCTGACAGTTTTTCTTGCCCACGCTGGTTTCGCAAATGACGATTGGGCGCAATTTCGTGGGCCAAACGGCACAGGAATTTCCTCGGCAAAAAATCTTCCGACCGAATTCGGGCCGGACAAAAATGTGGTTTGGAAAACGCCGTTGCCTGCCGGGCATTCGTCGCCCGTGCTGACGCGGGATCGCATCTTTGTCACCGCGCATACGCCAACCACGAAGAATGATAAATTCACTTACAAGCTGTTCGTGATCGCGCTTGACCGCAAAACGGGCAAGATTTTATGGCAGCGCGAAGTCCCACGACTCAACCAAGCGCGTTTGGAAAACGTCAATGGCCCTGCTTCGCCGAGTCCGGTGACCGACGGAACCAATGTGTATGCCTTCTTTCAGGACTTCGGACTGATCGCGTTCGATGCGAGGGGTAAAGAGAAATGGCGGATGCCACTGGCGGCATTCAATATGTTCTACGGCTTCGGCGCTTCGCCGATCCTGGTGGATGACAAACTGATTCTGCCGGTAGATCAAGACCTCAACGCGTATTTGCTGGCAGTGGACAAAAACTCCGGCAAAGTGAAATGGAAGATCGCACGACCCGAGATAATTTCAGGGTATTCGACGCCCACCGTCTATCAGCCCAAAACCGGGCCGAAGCAGGTCATCATTCCTGAATCGTTTCAGCTTTCGGCCTACTCGGTCGCAGACGGCAAACGGCTCTGGTGGGTGCGCGGGCTGGCCTGCGAAATGAAATCGGTGGCGAGTTACGACAACGAATATCTGTACATCAATGGCTGGGGGTTTCCGCTCAATCAACCCGGTCGTCAGATCGCTACGGTGCCGTTTGCCGAGGGCCTGAAACGGTATGACAAGAACAATGATGGCGTGATTGCCAGAGAAGAAATTTCCGGCGACGGGCCGATGGATAAAGTCCTCGCCCCGAGTTATGGATTTGACGCGTTCGATCTCAATCGTGATGGCCAGCTAGAGGCAAAGGATTGGGACATCTTTCGCGCGATGATGGCTTCGGAAAACGGCTTGCTCTCGATCAAACTGGGCGGCAGCGGCGATATGACGGACAAAGCGATTCGCTGGCGCTATCAAAAACCAGTGCCGCAAGTGCCTTCGACCTTGCTGTATCAGGGCGCGTTGTTTATGGTCAATGACAGTGGCATTCTGATTTCGTTCGATCCGGCGACCGGCAATGTCATCAAGCAGGGACGCTTAAAAGGCGCGATTGACAAATACTTCGCTTCCCCGGTGGGAGCCGATGGCAACGTCTGGCTCATCAGTCAGGACGGCACCGTTTCCGTCGTCAAAGCGCAAGGCGAATGGGAAACGGTCGCAGTAAACTCGCTGGGCGATGAATGTTTTGCGACGCCTGCGATGGCGGACGGCAAGCTGTACATCCGCACGCAAAGCACGCTGTATTGTTTCGGAAAGTAGAAAAATCAACTTATGAAAACCGTAGAGAGGAATAAATCCATGTTGTGGGTCATGTTTGCCGTGATTGCGGCATTATCGTGGGGAATTTATGGAGCCGTGTTGCATCAAGGCCAAGTCAAACTGGGCAATCCGATGCGCGCCTTGCTCTGTGTCGGCGTCGCGTATTTTTTGATCGGTGTTCTCGTACCAATAGTAGCCTTGGCAATGCAAGGTAACCTGAGTACAGCAGGCTTCAATCTGAGCGGCACTTCTTTGGCCACCTTTGCCGGCGCGCTCGGCGCGCTCGGTGCCGTTTGCATCATCCTCGCCTTTAAGTCGGGCGGCTTGCCGAATTATGTCATGCCGTTGGTCTTTGGTGGCGCGCCACTTATTAACGTTCTTGTTACTGTAATTTTGCACCCTCCCAAAACACCGCCGAACCCGATGCTGTATGTCGGCTATTTACTAGCGATAGCTGGCGCAGGAATGGTCTTATATTTCAAACCGCAAGGATAAATCCCCTAAATGAGCGAGCGTTCAAGCATTAGCTTGTCTTGCGGCAGCAATAAACAAGCTAATGCTTGAACGCTCGCGGCTAGAAACTGGCGGAAGAAATCCAACGAAGACACCTAAGCTGTAAGCCGATGTCTCAAGCTGACTCCTATAAACTGCCAACCTTACCACGCGCAGAACTGCGTGCCGGGCAGGAAGAACGGCTGCGCGCCTTACTGCGAGAGTTGGCAACGAATCAGTTTTATCAGGAGAAATTCCGCGCGGCAGGCCTGGCGATGGCAGAGGTGCAAACCATCGCTGATTTGCAACGGCTGCCATTTACCACCAAAAGCGAATTGGCGGCGGAACAACAACTGTATCCGCCGTATGGTCGGTTATTAACTTATCCAATAGCGCGCTATCGCTACCTGCATCAAACCTCTGGAACGACCGGGCGTCCGCTACGCTGGCTCGATACGGCAGAGGATTGGGATGCGTTTTTGCGCGGTTGGGCGGAGGTCTATCGCGGCGCAGGCGTAACCGAAAATGATTTGGTGTTTTGCGCGTTCTCCTTCGGTCCATACGTGAGCCATTGGTCAGGGATTGAAGGTGTGCGGTCCATTGGGGCATTGGCGCTGTCAGGCGGCGGCATGCATTCAGAGCAACGATTGCAGGCAATTTTGGAGAACCGTTGCACTGTGCTGGTTTGCACGCCAACCTACGCGCTACATCTGGCCGAAGTTGCGGCGGGGTTGGGACTTGAGCTGGCCGCTTCTGACATTCGCATCACGATTCACGCGGGCGAACCGGGCGCGAGCGTGCCAAACGTCAAGCGCCGGATTGAAGCGGCCTGGGGCGCGCGCTGTTTCGATCACGCAGGTGCTACAGAAGTCGGCCCGTGGGCGTTCGATTGCCAAGCCGAAGACGGCGCAATCCATCTCAACGAGCGTGAATTTCTTATTGAAGTAATTGACTCAAACACAGGCGCAGCCGTAACGGAAGGCGTGCGCGGCGAATTGGTCATCACGACTCTTGCGCGCGCAGGGATGCCCGTGTTGCGGTATCGCACAGGCGATTTGGTGGAATTGACGACTGCGCCTTGCACCTGCGGACGAACCTTGGCACGCATCAAAGGCGGCGTCTTGGGACGTGCAGACGATATGCTGACCGTGCGCGGCGTCAATCTTTATCCCAGCGCCATTGACAACCTGATTCGTGCGCTGCCTGCTATCACTGAGTACGAAGTAGAAATTCGGCGCGTCGCCGAGATGGATGATTTGTTGCTGAAAGTTGAAACCCGCGAGCCACATGTTTTCGTTGAAGTAGAGCAAGCACTGCTGGCCGCCTTCCGCGCACAATTGAACATTCGTGTCAGCGTTGCACAGGCAGAAACTGGTAGTCTGCCACGCTACGAATTTAAAGCGCGTCGTTATAAGCGGGTCGAGGAATGAGAAGTCGTAATGACAGACACACCAAACAGTACAACTGAAGTTGGCAATTATTTTGTCTCGAACTATCCGCCGTTTTCGCAGTGGAAACCCGAAAACATTGCGGATGCGCTGGCAGCTTTAAATCAGCCTGCGCGTCTGGATCAGCCGCTGGGCTTGTACATTCACATTCCGTTTTGCCGCAAGCGTTGCAAGTTTTGTTACTTCAAAGTCTACACGGACAAGAACGCGTCCGAGATTGAGCGGTATCTGAACGCGCTCATCAAAGAAAACGAAATCTATAGCCGCTTCCCTGCCCTGCAAGGACGACAACTCCGGCTCGCGTATTTCGGCGGTGGCACGCCTTCGTACTTAAGTGAACGGCAACTGCGCTATCTTGTCGAAGGTCTCAATAAATACGTGAGTTGGGAACACGCCGAAGAGGTGACGTTTGAATGCGAACCGGGCACGCTACGGAAATCAAAGCTGGAAACCCTCAAAGACATTGGCGTTACGCGCCTGAGCCTGGGCGTTGAGCATTTCAATGACGACATTCTGGCGGCCAACGGACGCGCACATCTTTCCGCCGAAGTTTATCGTGCTTATGAATGGGCACGCGAAGTGGATTTCCCGCAAATCAATATTGACCTGATTGCCGGAATGATGGGCGAATCGGAGGAGATGTGGCGCGAAACAGTGCGCCGCGCGGTGGAACTGGAACCGGATTCGGTCACGATTTATCAGATGGAATTGCCCTACAACACAGTGATCTCGAAAGAGATGATTGACAAGGGATTGGATTCGCCGATTGCCGACTGGCCGACGAAACGGCGCTGGCTGGATTACGCGTACGAGCAATTCCAGACACGCGGTTATCGGGCGGCCAGCGCGTACACGTTGGCCACGACAAAGAAGCCGACCCGCTTCATTTATACTGATAACCTGTGGCACGGCGGCGATATGATTGGTCTGGGCGTTTCCTCGTTCTCGCATTTTGGTGGCGTGCATTTTCAGAATGCGCCGCGCTATGAAGATTATCTGCGGGCCTTGGAAAGCGATCAAATGCCGCTCGGGCGGGCCTTGGCATTGACGCCGAAGCAACGGCTGATCCGCGAAATGGTGCTGTTGCTCAAAAGAGGCGCGATTGATACTGCATATTTCCAGCAAAAGTTTGGCGTGGATGTCTGGCAGGAGTTTCAGCCCGCATACGAAAAGCTGAGTCAGGAAAACATGCTGCAGCGCCATAAGGGAACTATTGCATTAACACGCAACGGACTTTTACAGGTGGATCATTTCTTACCGGAATTTTTTGAGCCGGAATTAAAATCGGTTCGATATGCGTAACTTGGTACGGTACGAAGAGCGGGAGCGACTTGGTTAGACGTTTACCAAGTCGCTCCCGCTCTTCGTACCGTACCTGCTTTAAAATATTAATATGAACGCAAACAACTATGACGTAATTGTAATGGGCGGAGGGCCAGCCGGCAGCACTGTCGCCAGCCTTCTCGCCCGCGAAGGCCGCTCGGTCGTGCTTTTCGAGAAAGAACAGTTCCCCCGCCATCACATTGGCGAATCGCTGATGACGGATACGTTTTGGACGTTCCAACGAATGGGGCTGTTGGAGAAGCTGAAACAAAGCCCATTCACGCGTAAGTACAGTGTGGCTTTTGCCAATCCGGCAGGCAAAGAATCGCGCCCGTTTTATTTCTTTGAGGCCAATCATCACGAAAGCGCCGTTACCTGGCAGGTCACGCGTGCACAATTCGATCTAATGCTGATCGAACACGCGGCAGAGCAGGGCGCAGTCGTGCATCAGAAAACGCCTGTCAAACAAGTCATTTTTGATGGCGACCGCGCGATTGGTGTGGAAGCACAAATGCAAGACGGCTCGCTACAACAGTTCCACGCGAAAGTCGTGATTGACGCCACCGGGCAGAGCGCGATGCTCTCGAACAAATTCCGCTGGCGGCAACGCGATCCGAAACTTAAAAAGGCGGTGCTGTATTCCTATTTCAAAGGCGCACACCGCGAGCCGGATTTGAACGGTGGCGCGACGCTTGTGCTGCGCACGCCGGTCGGCAGCAACGGCTGGTTCTGGTATATTCCGCTCGAAAATGACATCACCAGCGTCGGCGTTGTAGCTGATCCTGCGTATCTAGTGAAAGGGCGCGGGCAAGATTTAGCGAAAATCTTTAACGAAGAAGTCGAGAAATGCGAACCGTGCCGCCGCCGGGTTGAAGGCGCAGAACGCGTAGACAAAATTTATTCGATCCTGGATTACTCGTACCGCTCAAAACAAAACGCAGGCAACGGCTTCCTACTGATTGGCGATGCGTATGGCTTCCTTGATCCGATCTATTCATCAGGCGTGTTGCTCGCCCTCAAGATGGCGGAATTAGCGACGGATGCGATTCACGATGCGTTCAAGCATGACGATTTCTCCGCCGCGCGTTTGGGACAGTTTCAGCCCAAACTGGATCAAGGCATCGAATCCATGCGCAAGCTCGTCTATGCCTTTTACAACGAAGGCTTCAGCTTTTCGCAGTTCCTCAGGAAATATCCCGAACAGCGCGTCAACGTCATCAGTTTGCTGATAGGCGATGTCTTCCGCGCGGGCGTGGATGAAGTGTACGGGCCGATGTCCGACTTTGCTGAAATTCCGCCGACGCTGTGGGAGCAGCTTGGCCTGATGGAACCGGGGACGGAAATGAAGCAGCCAGCGCCCGATGAATCGCTCTCGGCCAAATATCAATACTACGATGATCGCACCGCAGCTTGACCGTACCACGCATACGGCACTAAGGGCGCTGGGGATGACGTTAATGGCGTCGCCGTTGCTGAGTTAATTTATATGCCACTGCCCACCCAGCAAAAAGAACTTCATCCCTGAAAATCCGCAGTTCTTCAAACCAGAAATATTTGCACGAAAAAATCGCTTTCTAAAAATCAGCGCGAGTTCGCTGTTTCTTACAATGGAAGTGTTTGACAACGGCTGTGGTGCCGCGCGTTATCGCTGTGGCGTAGGCCGATAGTTGGCCAAATTCCCCCAGCCGCAAAGGAATCACACAAACTTTGTACTCTCTGTGCTGATCGGTTCCAATGAAGTGTATTTACTGCGAATCCAATGAAACCAACGGCGTCTTGCTCTGTTACGGCTGCCAGGTGGATTTGTTTCCATTGGTTTCGGCCTGGGCGTATTGTGGCGCGTGTGGTCGTGAATTGCCTGTTGATAGCGCCACCTGCCCGCAGTGCAAGTTATCTGAAAATGCTGCCCCTACTGCTTCCCATACGACTCTAGCCGAACCCCAAACCAAGGTTGCAGCGGCTGAGCGCCAGCGCGCCGAAGAGCAGGCGAAGCAGTTGCCAACCACACCCTTACCGGCACCGTCTTCACAAGCTTTAGCCGTGTCTGCACCGACCTCGCCACGCCCTGGTTTGTCCAAAGCGCCGCTGGCCGATCCCGTAGAAGTTGCGCGGGCGCGCCGTTTTCAATTTCGGATTAGATTCATCTTTGCGCTTCTCTGGGTAGTTATTATGATCCTGGTCTTATGGTGGGTAAGAGATTTGGTGAATCAACCTATCTCCCCGATTATTCCCTAGCAAATCGGTGCCCCACTCGGGGTTTGTTCTCCTGCATCATTTTCTTCCACCGTCTGCAACGGCAGCCACTGGCTCGTTTCGCTGGACACTTTATAGAGTGAACATCGTATGCCTACAATCTCGAAGGTTATTTAGATTAACGTCCTAGCAGCGGCTCCAAAAAACCTCAAGCTGCCAGACGTGCGGACACGTCTTAGCAGCTTGAGGAAAGGGAGCCTACAGGAAGGTGAAACTTAATTACCGGCCACAAAATGTTTCCTGAAATTATCCAGCGCGTAGGCCATAAATGCTCGCGTTGTCGGAGCATTAGGATTGACGCGGGCTTTCAGGGTCGGCACGAAATCATACGGCCCTTGTTCGAGGGTGAAAGTGGCTTGCAGAATGCCTTTGTCCAGCGCGAACTGCACATAACCACGTAAGGCAGAGGGAATATCCGCATTGTCAGCTAACACAATGGTTTGGCCATTGTAATTGACGGTAACGGCTGAACCTGCGCTGGCTTTCGCTTCGACATCCAGCCCGAGGGCGCGGATAAGGGCAACGGCGATCTCAATGCGCTTGACCGTACCCTTGCGATTAAAGGACGTGCCGCTGGCGCTCATCAGCCCATCTGGCACTGCGACCCCGGATAATCCATCGGTGTAATAATCACGTAAATTGGAGCCACGTGCGGTCACCGCTTCAGCCAGAGCAGCCAGTTCACCACTGACATCTGAGAAGCGGGGCGTGGCTCCCAGCGTCTGGCGCAACGGCGTGTTGAGCCAGAGCAATCGTGCAAAGTCTTCGCGCAGAACATTCATATCCGGTCGGAATTGACCATTTGAAAACGTGTCCATCATCCTGCTCTTGAGCACCGTTTCGATTTGCGCCTGCGCCGGATGACCTTGAATATCGGGAATTGGTGCTAAGGTGAATAACTGTTGTTTGATGGTGATGTCCACGGGGCCTGGGGCAGCCGCGCCGGAGGTGGGCAGGCTAAAATTAGGCACCGCAGTTAAACCGCGCACGCCACGAACTTCAAGTAACCATTGTCCACTGGCCGGATTCTGCACGACGACCTGTCTCGACGGGGCATCCAATATTGGTAGCGCAATGCCACTGGAGTATTTTTTGCCTTGCGGGTCGGTCAGCAAAATCCCAATCGTATTCCCATCGCCTGTTTCCAGCGCGGTATCGAAACGGGCAAACACGTCAAGCATACTCATGCCCGCTTGCACCGTGAAATTGCGAGCGTTGGCAGAGCCTGCACCAGGTAAGGCCGCAGGATTGTAATCAATGTGAACTTGCTCCGGTGCGGGGCCGCTTACAGAATATTTGGCGTTAAAGGTTGGATGGCTGAACGAGCCATAATTCTTTGTGCGATGGAAGACTTTATCCACCGCCGCATACACGTTCACGTAGCCTGCCCCGACTTGATATTCTTCATAAGTAGGCATTCGTGAAGCAGTCTGCGTCAGAATCTGCTTGACTTCATCCGGTGTAAGCGTCGGATTAGCGTCAAGCATCAATGCCACGACTCCGGCAATAAACGGTGTGGCCATCGAGGTGCCGCTGATTTGCGTGTAATGCGGGATGAAAGCCAGCGGGAGTTCCGTATCGTCCGTTAAGCCATTCGAGAAAAGATTCGTCTTGGAGCGCGTTGCGATATACGCCGCTGTGAATTTGGCAGCGTTGCTCTCAAACTCACGACCCGTTCCCGGCGCAATGATGGTTGGTGCGTCATAATCATCGTTCGGATCAGCATTTGCTAAGCGGTCTTCTTTCGGTGTGCCGCGTGAACTGAAGCCAGCCAGGCCGCCTTCCTTTGTGCCTGCGCCAACGCCGATGACCCACGGCGCTTTCGCGTATGGATTGTAGGTGTCTTTGCCCGGGCCAGAATTTCCAGCAGAAAAGATAACAACAATGTTTCGTTCATAGGCTAGCCGCGTCGCGCGATTGAGCGGATTGTCAGGATTGAACGCGCCTGATGAACCATACGAATTGGAAATCACGCGAATGTTGTAGATGAACTGGTTGGTCAGCGAATACTCGAACCCGCCCAACGCATTCAAGATGAACAACACAGCGCCGGAACCCGTGCCAATCAATTTCGCTCCCGGCGCAACTCCGGCATAAAGGCCGCCGGAGAGTTGCCCGCTTCCCCCTACAATGCCTGCACAATGAGTGCCGTGTCCCACATTCAAATCGGTGTCGGGAATATTTTCGACAGCGAACAGCGGAGTGAAACCCGACAACGTATCGGTATCGGTTACGATCTGTACATTCTGGATAACATTACGACCAAGTTTCAAATCATCGTGTGTGGCATCAATTCCGGAATCATTAATGACTACAGAGAAATTCCCCGAACCCGACACAGGCAAGCCGCCGTTCAGGTTGGTGAAACCACTATCCACGCGCACCCGTTCGACACCCGCTAAGGTACGTGCCTGATTGTCGAAATATTGCAAGCGGTCATTACTCCAAATGGATGTGATTGATGCATTGGCGGCCAGCGCTCTGACTTGCCCAGCAGTCGCGGGCAGCGCAACCATGCCTAAATTTTGCAGTTTGATGCCTTTGGTAATCCCCAGGCCACGAAGGATATTTAGATGATTATCATTCAGCCCGTTACTTGTATTGAAACTGACGATCACAATGCCGACATCAGTGCTATTCGGCAAACCATTCAGCTTGTTGAGCAACGACGGGCTGAGCGTTGCGGCGGATACGAATACGGTAAAAGCGCAGCTCATCAGCAGCGCCAACATGAAAGAACTTATTCTCTGTTTGTTCATCTCAGGTCTCCAAAGTAAGTTTACTGCAACTGTGAAATCGTTTCTTCGGCAATACTGGCTTTACCAAACATTGCCTGACGGTCACAAAGTAAGGCAGGAGACCTGAGAAAAACTTGAGCCAGCTCATCTCAAGGCTGTATTTTCCATCTGACGTTCTTTCAGATTCCGACAAATATTTTTATCTTCAAGACTTTATCTCGCTGGCGGCTAAAGAGGGATGGGTCGTCGAAAAAGGGGATCATTTCGGTGGCGACAAGGCATCTTCCGTCCAGGCCGATTTATATTTCCGGTCAACCTCAAGAATCCCTCAAGGGACTGGAGAGAAATTGTTCAGCGGCTATGGGGTGCTTCAAAACGTTCTGCACCAATCAAATGTGCCAGTCGTAGCAAGGCTTCTTCAAGCTTTCGCTGGCGCAGTTTTGTGACGCGGACGCGCGGCTCCCAATACACCTGCCGCACTTCCAATACGCCCTGGTCGCGTTGAAATTTGGGATTGAGTCGCCCTACTAAACGATCTCCTTCTAAAATCGGCAAAACATAATAGCCGTATTGCCGCTGTGCTTCGGGCACGAAGGCCTCGAAGCGATAATCGAAGCCAAATAATCTTGCGACACGTGCGCGATCTCGAATTACCGGATCGAATGGCGAAAGTAACCGCATCCGTTCGGGAGGCTCAGGAAGTCTTTTGAGTCTTTGTTGCCAATCGCTTAATACAAAACTGGCGCGCGGTTTTGTGCCGTCCATCGCTTCGATCAAGGCTGCGATGAGGAAGCCGGATTGTACTGCTTGTTTACACCATTGTTTGGCCTGAGCAATCGTGATCGTATGCCAGAAGTCGGCGATTTCTTTGGGTGTGGCAATTACTAATCGCTCAAATGCCGTGCGACACGCCCATTCGATATGCTCAGCTTCCGTCGGGTGCGAGAGGCTTGTGGTGATAGGCAACACGCGTTCCGTCAGGTCATAAACTTTCTGAAATTTTTCACGCCGCGTAACCATCAACTCGCCCGTGAACCATAGATATTCGAGCGCCGCTTTTTGTGGCTTCCAATCCCACCATCCAGCAGCCTGGCCTTGGCGATCATGCTCAAAATCCTGCGAGCGCAGCGGCCCTTCACGCAAAAGACGGTCGCGGACGTGCGCCAACATTTTGTCCGGCGCATCGCCCATTCGCTGCCCAAACCATTTGCTTTGGCTAAACTTCTTTTCGTACTGCGCAAAACGTGGCTTCCAGTGCGCAAACCACGCCGTCGGAATGACTGAAGCATCGTGCGTCCAATGCTCAAACAAATGCCGCTTGGTTTCGAGCAAATGCGTGAAATGTTCGTGCTGATAACTGTCGAGACGACTGCCCAGCGTCAGGTGATGTGCGCGCTCGACGTAATTGATTGAATCAATTTGGACGAAGCCCATTTGTTCAATGAGCTTGGCAAGCGTTGTCCACGTGGCTTTGCGTATTGGATCGGCGAGCAAGCCTTGTGCATCGAGAAACAAGCGGCGTGCAGTTTCGGTGGAAATCGTGTTCATCTTTCGTCCTTTCACGCTGACGGCGGGCTTCGCTCACGGCGGCGCGGGCGGCGGCTGAATGACGCGCGTAAACGTTCAAGTTCGATTGCGCTCACCGAAATTCCTGGATCAATAAAACATCCCGAATGGAATAGCCGCGCGCCAGAAAAAGCCGCTGACCGTCGCGGCTAAACGTGTAGTTATAAATCTCGCCGGAGTTGAAGTCGGTCAGCGGACGCGGAGCGCTGCCATTCAACGGTTGAAGCCAGAGATTATCGAAGGTCTTGCCCTTCACGAGAAAGGTCAGCGCCTGTCCATCGGGCGTCCAACGGCAGCCAATCCCCGAGTCCATCGTCAGGGGCAACGCGAAGGTTTTCAACGGCGCGCCGCCCGTCGCCGGTATGACCACTGCATGCCAGCGCCCCAGGGGGTCATGGTAACCATAAGAGACCCATTGGCCGTCGGGCGAAAAGTGCGGTGTACGGGCGTTATGATCTGTCGTCAGGCTGACTGGCACGCCGCCCTCAGCCGGAATTTTCCAGAGCTTGAACTCAGCAATCTTGCCCGGCTCGGTAGCTAGGGAAGCGTAGACAATCCAACGCCCGTCCGGTGAGCAATCAGAGTCAACTTCCTGGCGCTCGCCACTGGTCAACTGCTGCAAGTTTGTGCCGTCACGGTTCACGCGGAAAAGATGGCTGTTGCCGCGCGGTTCGAGGCAAAGACAAAATAGCGGCGATCCGACGGCGCGGAAACTTCTTCCAGAAAAGGCGGGTCGGTCGTCAATTGTTGCGGCTGACTACTGGCGTTACGCATTTGCCAGAGGTCAACGTGCTCGCCGGTGCGCGCGGCGTAAACCAGACTGCCATCGTCCAGACTGACAATCCCGCCGCGCCCTTCCCCTGTGCCCGTTGTCAATTGCACGGCGCTGGGCGCGGCGTAACTTAGCATTGCGCCTGACCCACGCGCGGCGACCGACCAGATTTGCGAACTGCGATTGAATGGAATGACCAGCATGGCCTGACCGTCGTCACTCACACTGAGTGAACGGTAAAAATGGCGGCTCAGGTCGGTGGTGATCCGGCGGATGGTGCCGTCCGGTTGCGCGATGAACCAGACGGCATCGCGCGCGCCCGTGCCCGATTCCCCCTGTTTGGTGCCGACCATGACCAGACCGCTCTCATCGCGCAGCCAGACCAGCCGCCCGCAACTATCCCACTGCTGCGCGGTCAGCAACCTTTGCGCGCCGTTTTCTACGTCCACGCCCACCACCCGACAGAGCGTCTGCGTCTGTCCGCGCTCAAGTTGACAAGCGATCTGCCTGCCATCGGGCGACCAGCTTGGGCCATTCCCGATCAATCGTTCCAGCCCGCTGTGCGTCAGCACAATCCGTTCATTGCCGCCTATCAGATCAGTGATTACCAGGCTGGTGACTTCACCCGTCAGATCCATGCGGATGAAAGCCAGGCGTAGGCCATCGGGCGCAAAAGTGACGGGTGAAGCGATCCCCGTCAGCACTTTTGTCAATGGCCCGCCCAGCGCCGGCACGCGATAGAGCGCGCCCAGCGGAGTGTCCCGCTCATACGTCACAAAATAGACGGCCTGGCCGTCAGGCGCAAAGGTCAATCCCTGAATGGCTCCTCTAATCTCCGGCACGAGGCTGAGCGGTGAGCCACCCGCGACTTGCCGCAGCCACAGGTGCGCGATCTCGCCATCCTGAACGGTGTAAGCGAAGAATTTGCCATCGGGCGCGAGCACTGCATTAGTGATGTAACCACCGTTGGTCAAGCGCGCCATCTTGATCGCGTGCGGCGCAGCCGTTTGCCGCTCTTTCGACGGCCAGACCCGCCACGTTGCCGCCACCGCCAGCAACAACACGGCGGCCACTCCCCACGCGCTCTTCCGTCGCCAGGGCTTCACTGCCGATTCGTTGCCACGCGGCTCGACTGGCGATGGCGGCAAGGTCTGGTCATTCGTTGGAGTGTTGTCCAGTGGAGGAATGTGGCTGGCCGGATCAGGCTGGGCAGAGGGAGTTCCCCGAAAGTCACCTTTGCTCCCGTCGGCCACGATCTCAGTCACCTTAGCGTTGAAACGATGACCATGCCGTGCACCGTTATCAATCAAGGAAGTTTTGACTCCGTGCTCGCGAGTGCCTTGCGCAGCGTTGAGATGTTGTCGGCCAGATTGTTCTCTTCGACAAAACTGTCGGGCCAGACCGTGTTCAGCAATTCCTCTTTTTCCAGCAGATGACCGGGGTGCGTCATCAGCCCCAGTAAGACATCGAAAGCTTTGGGCAGGACGCCACGGCCTCGCCATCACGCAACAGCAGGCGCTTTTCCGCATCAGGTGAAAGTGCCGAATTCTATACGTGCCTGGGTTGCTTGTCCTAAACCCGCCGAGAATTTTCCGAGAAAGAAACGAGACGCCGCAGCAGGACTGTATAACTTGCCGCACGCCTATCGTGCGCCGCGAAGTTAGTCATAAAGAAAACGAGTCGGTTCATTATGGGCTGTGCGGTGGCTTTCAGCAATGTGGCACCGGCGCAGTAATGGTCAATGCCTACTCAATCCTATTTTTTAGTAACCACTGGCTTGCCCAGTAGACGGAGAACAACTCTATGATTGAAAAGAAACCTGCCAAAAGTATCCTTCTCGTCTTAACGCTAGTCGCGGTAATCGCCCTCTCGACCTTTTTACTGCACGCGCAGACAAGCCCAAATGATCAGGTTACCCAGCAAAGCGAGGCGCAGTCTGAATCCCATGCCTCACGCGGAAGCTTGCGAGAGTTACAGGCCCAGCGTCTGGAAGGTGCCTGGACATATACTGTCACGCCAGTAGTTCCGCCCGGTGTGCCGCAGCCGCCGTCCCAACGCGCTTTCATCACCATCGCTCGTGGGGGTGGAATCAGCGTCTATATTCGCACTGGACCCAGCGGCCCCTTTTACAGCGAACAACACGGCGTGTGGGAACACTTGGGCGGCAATGAATTCGCCCTCACCGCTATTCGGGACGAATTTGATGTACAGGGGAATTTTCTGGGCACGGGCAAAATCAATACGAGACTCAGGCTGACGGGAAAGGATGGATTTGTCGGTGTTGGGAGCCGTGAATTCCGCGACCCCGCCGGAAACATCGCGGACATCATTCGGTGTGCGACAGTCAAAGCCGAACGCATCAAGATTGAGCCGCTCGCGCCGCAATGCCAGAGCATCACGCCGCCGCGGTAGTACGTGGCGGGTTTCGCGCTCAATTAAGGAAGAAAGGTCACAAACATGAGACGGGTTCTAATTGCTGTCGGTCTATGATTTTCATTGGGCTACACGCTCAACCGACTACGCAGGAAGTTCAGGTATGCAAGCCGTACAGTCATTCGACGAGGCTTTCAACTCCCACACTTCGGGCGCGTGTCGGAGTTCACCACCGAAGATTGGAATCACATCAACCCGTTTGGCGGTCGAACGCGCGGGCGCGAGGCGGTGCTCAAGGAACTGAAGGATAACATTTCTGGGGATACCCTTCGGGTTTAAGAACAACTGCTCTATATGTGATTGAAACTCTTCATCTGAAGACGTGAGTGCCGAACATGACTATGGTTTGCCCCTGTAAGCGCGTTCTCTCTTCTAATCGAATGATGGTGGTTAATTGTTCACTGTGTCAGCAATGCTTTCTGAACATGTGGCGTTATATCAATTAAGCCAATCAATTCAGCGCGCGATTTTACCAGTCGTTTCCCACTACTACTTGTTACCGCTCCACCAGGCTTAACGGGCAGCCGATTTCGGCCGCTCTCGCTTCCGATCCGAGCAATGCCTTGGCGTATTACAATCGCGCCACCACGCAGTATCAACTGAAAGTATATGAGCGTGCGCTTGATTTCACCCGCGCGCTCCAACTCAACCCGCGCCTGGTCGAAGCGTATGTGAATCGTAGCACTGTGCGCTATATCCTTGGGATTTTGAGCCGTACTCGGCGATTCGAATAAGCTATGAACTTAACCCAAAGCTGGCCCTGGCATGGGGGTAGTCGCGGCCTAGCTCGGGAGCAAGGGCAACTTCGCAGGCGCGCTTACCGATTTCGACCGAGCCGTCCAGCTCGGTTTGCGCAACGCTGAAATTTACAACTGTCGCGGTGTGGCGCGCTACAAGCTTGGCGTGATGACGGCGCGATCCGCAATCGACATGCCATCAAACCCACATGATTTCGTCGAAGCCTGGAGTTGCCGTGTTCAGCGCACCAATTCAACGGTGAATCTTGAAGGCGCTTTGCCGATTACAGGAAAGCGATTGCTTAATCCGCGTTTTGAGGATGTCTGGTTTATCTCCCACGTATTCGAGCCATTGGCGATTTAATGCACGCTGAGGAGGCTTCACCAAGCGATTGAGATCAATCCGCGCGCTGCCCCTGCGTATGCCCAACGCGGCCTCATACACTTACTGCAAGGACGCGCAGACGAAGCGCAACAAGACTTCGTTCGCTGTTGAACAGATAATAATTTCAAAGAGTCGCTAATACGACTACGCCGATGCGAAACAACATATGGAGAAGCGCGGCTCCCTGCGGTGACGAACTGCAAGAACAATCAGGAGAGACGACTGATGCGTGGTTGGAGGCGTAGCAATACTATAGTTTTGACTTATTTGCCATTCGCAAACGATGGTGTCTGCACGCACAAACCTCATCCCGCCGGACAGCGCAGGCGTAGACATCCACTCACTGCAGATTCGCATAGATCAATCGCTCGAACCGCTTCATCACCTCCATCACCGTCGCGTCGTAAAACGGATATTCCTGCGTCAGGAACACGACGCCGATGCCGCGTTTCGGGTCTACCCAGAAATGCGTGTTGAAGATGCCTGCCCAAGCGTAGCTGCCTGCGCTGCGTTCGTTGATCGCTTTACCTTCGGTTAGCGTAATCTGAAAGCCCAGCCCGAATTTATCTTTGCCCGCGCCGAACGGGAAGACGGCAGATGTCCTCGGCATGACTGCAGGCATTTCGCCGACGATGACGGAGCCGATTTGATTCGACGCCATCTGTCGCACCGTAGCAGCTTTGAGGAAACGAGTGTTGTGCAGGATTCCTTCATTAAGCAACATTTGTACAAAGGCGGCGTAATCCGCAGCGGTCGAAACCAATCCGCCTTCGCCTGATTCCGTGCCTGCGTATTTGGCTGGGTTTGAGGTTTCAACCAAGCCTGTGTCCGCGCGGCGGTGCGTGGTAACTAGCGGACGCTCAAGGCGACTGATTCCGAAGTTGCGGAGATTGTCGGTGTGAGCGTACAGACGATCTACAACTGTTTGCATCTCTATCTCGACCAGCATCAGGTCGAAGTGTTGGCAGAAGCACCGCGCAGTGGCCGCCCACTGACAGCCACACCGATCACGGCAGCGCGCATCTTGCGTGAGTTACGGCGCAATCCGCTCCGGCTGGTTACCGCACGACAATCTGGACGGTGGCCCTACTCGCGCATCGTCTGAGCCGGCTTTATCAATGCACTATCAGCCCGGACACGCTGCGCCGCCGGATGCAAGCCCTGGGGTTACGCTGTAAACGACCGCGTTACTTCTATGAAGAAAAAGACCCGCACCGACCCAAAAAAAGGGCGATTGTGCGCCGGTTAAAGCACCTGCCTGTGCGGGCCGTGCTGCTCTTTCAAGACAGACAGTCTTGCGCTTGTTTCCGGTCTGCGCCGCGCTCGCTGCGCGCCATTTTCTCGGCGGGCAGATAAAAGGAAGTATCCACCATGCCGAGCGGACGAAAGATATGGGCTTGGAAGTAATTTTCAAGCGATTGTCCTGTGAGCTTGACGACAATGTCGCCGAGCAACGCCGTGCTGGTCGAGTATTGCCATTTCGTGCCGGGATCGAACAGCAACGGCAGATCGCGTGGCGGCTTGCGTGTCTTTTCTTGCAGCTTCGCAACCATGGCGTTGGCAAAGCCATAACCAAAGCCTGCTGTGTGCGCGAGCAAATGTCGGATCGTCATTTCCTGTTTAGCGGGGCGCGTCGTGTATGTGCCGTCCTGTTCGTTATAGGTGGCAATCACTTCACGGCCTTTGAGCGCAGGCAGGTATTGACTTGCCGCATCGTCGAGCCGCAATTTGCCTTGTTCCCTGAGCATCATGATCGCCACTGAAGTCACCGGCTTGGTCATCGAAGCGATGCGAAATACGGTGTCTTTCGCCATCGGAATGTTTTTGCCTGCGTCCTGTTTACCGAACGCGTTGAGGTACAGAACCTGATCTTTATTCACGACTGCGGCCACAACGCCGGGGAGTTCTTTCTTGGCGACGGCAGCCTCGAACATCTGGTCAATTGCTTCAGCGCCCTTGGCTTTCAGCGTCGGCAATCCAGCCGACTGCGATGAGGTTGGCAGAGTAACTGCCATTGTAAGCAACAAAGCCAGTGCTACGATTAGCAATAAACACTTTGCCATAAGCCCTCCTTTAGATTGCAGCGTGAATTGAACCGACGCCTCCTCATGATTCAGCCAATGTTCCGTTTCTTTGCCCCACGTTTACGCCTCTTCACGATTTTGGATACCTCAATTTGTTTTGGGAATTTGCTCCACTCATTGAACTCATCATCCGAGAGCTGCGAGTACCTCTTCGTTGAAACGTGCCGAATATTCCAAGCGAAATTCAGGTGATGATACGCGTGTTCGAGCATAATCTGTAATTCATCTTCAGCGGGCTTTTCCCCATTCTTCGCGCGCTCCTCGATCTGCTCAAGCTGCTCGCGCGCCTCAGCAATGTTGTATAGGATGATTTCCCAACTCAACCTTGGCATAAGATAAGTAACCTAACTGTTATTCGGGCGTCACATAAGCCGCCGTAATGCCCCCATCTACCAAAAATTCTGTGCCCGTCACATACGACGATTCATCCGAAGCCAGATACAATGCGGCATACGCGATTTCTTTCGCTTCGCCAAAGCGTCCCATTGGAATATGCACCAGGCGGCGCTGTTTCTTTTCATCAGTGTTCAGATAGCTCATCAGCAATTCAGTGCGCAGCGGACCCGGGCAGAGCGCGTTGACGCGAATGTTTTCGCGGGCGTGAATCACCGCCAATTCGCGCGTCATCGAAAGCACTGCGCCTTTGCTGGCGGTGTAGGCGATTTGCGGCGTCGCGGCTCCGAGTATGGCGACGAACGAAGCAGTGTTGATGATGGAACCGCCGCCTGCGCGACGCAGTGCCGGAATGCCGAATTTGCAGCCCAGAAACACGCCTTTCGCGTTAATGTTCATCGTCAAATCCCAGATGGATTCTTCGGTTGTAACGGCGTTGTCATCGCTGTGGTGCATGATCCCGGCGTTGTTGAAGAGGATGTTGAGTTGCCCATATTTCTTTTCGGCGAACTTCACCATCGCAGCGCAATCATCGGCGTTGGAAATATCTGCGTGTTTATAGGCCGCTGCGCCGCCTGCGTCGTTTACCAGCTTGACAGTCTTTTTGCCTTCTTTGTTGTTCACGTCTACGCAGATGACGGATGCGCCTTCGCGGGCAAATAGCAACGCCGTCTCACGGCCAATGCCGCCGCTGGCTCCGGTGATGAGGGCAACTTTGTTTGTGAGTCTCATAGTCTTTTCAAAATCTTCCACGAAACCACCTGAAAGGGCACGAAGGTTTTTCAAGATGGGAAAATAAGCACGCGTGTATCTATTCTTTTTCTTCGAGTTTCTTTGTGTGCGTTGGTAGAAGGAAAAATCATATCCTTTCAAAATATCGCTTCCGCTCCCAATCCGTTACCGCCGCATTGAAAGCCTTTTGTTCCGTCCTAAAGAAATGCGCGTAATGCGCCACGACCTCCTCGCCAAACGCCCGCCTGGCGAAATCGCTGTTCGCAAAATTGTCTGTTGCTTCGCTAAGCGTGTACGGCACACGCGGCAAATACTGCGCTGCGTAAATGTCGCCCACAAAACAATCAGGCGGCTCGATTTTATTGGCGATGCCGTCGAGTCCTGAAGCTAACGAGGCCGCAAAGGCCAAATATGGATTTGCGTCTGCGCCGGGGATACGGCATTCGATGCGCAAGCTTTGATCGCGCCCAACGACGCGAAAGCCTCCAGTGCGGTTGTCATAGCTCCAGGCCAAACGGGTTGGTGCCCACGAACCGTCTATATAGCGTTTGTACGAATTCACGGTCGGCGCATAAAACGGCATTACATCAGGCACGTGCGCAATCCAGCCGCCGAGGAAATGCCGAAAGGTTTCGGAGCATTGCACAGGGCCGAATTTATCTTCCCCCGCGAACGCGTTTTTGCCGTCGCGCCACAAACTGAAATGAATGTGACAGCTTGATCCGGCGCGGTCTGCCGCGAATTTTGCCATGAACGTTACGCTCAAGCCTTGTGCATCGGCGACCTCTTTCAGGCATTGTTTGTAGACGATGTGACGATCTGCCATCTCCAAGGCTTCGGCATAACGGATGTTCAATTCGTGTTGGCCAAGTCCCCATTCGCCTTTTGAAGTTTCAACTGGCACGCCGGAATGTTTCAGGTGCCGCCGCGCCGCCGCATTCAAGCTTTCGGTACGGGTCCCTTGCAGGATGTTATAATCCTCCAAATACCAGCCGGCGGGTTCGAGGCTGGCAAAGCCTTGTTGCTGTGCGTCACGATAGCTGTTCGTGAAGATGTAATACTCAAGCTCGGAGGCGGCAAAGCTCTCGAAGCCTATACTTTTTGCGGCTTCAATTTGCTGGCGCAAAATTGAGCGCGGCGCAAGGGCAACGTAATCGTGCGTTTTTTCATTCTTCACATCGCACAGCACCAGCGCCGTTTTGTCGAGCCAACTGGCCTGGCGCAACGTTGCCATATCCGGCACGAGATGAAAATCGCCATAGCCGAGTTCCCAGTTGGCATAGCTATAACCAGGCACCGGCTCCATTTCCATATCGGTCGTCAATAGATAATCACAACCGTGCGAGCCATGATGGATCGCGTCATCAACAAACATTTCGGCGTCGTAACGTTTGCCGCACAACCGCCCGTAATGATCGGTGAAGCCGACGATGACCGTTTCGATTTGTTCCTGTGCGACAAGTTCGCGCAGCCGCTCAATGCTGAGCATTCCTCTAAGTTCGCTCAAAGCTAACCTCCGAAAAATAACCACGGAGAACGCGGAGGAGACGGAGAGTTTTTGACAGGATTTACAGAATGTACAAGCTGAGATTGAGCTAGTTCATCTTGTCAATTCTGTCTGATTTTTCTCCGTGTTCTCCATGGTTATTTCTTACTTAATTTTCATCGCCTTACGCTCGCCGTTTTGCTGCAAGATTAAATGTGTGACCTTGCCGCTTTCGTCTTTGACGAACGTGATTTTGGCTTCGATCACTTTCGGAAAGAATTTGGTTTCGGATTCCGGGAAAATCTCAGCCTTTCCCTGCCCGGTGGCCTGCGTCATCAGCTTGTCGCCCTCGCGCGTCACGGTCAGGATGAAGTTCGGCGCAAGTTGATAGTCGCCGACATACGCATCGTAGATTTTTGGATCAACTTTGGCGATGACCTGCGTTCCGGTGAGTTCGTATTTTTCACCGAAGAGAATCGCGGCTAAGTCCTGACTCATTTTACCGGGATTCGGTTGACCAAAGTCCCGATTGCGCAAGACAGCAATCGTCACTTTGTCTTCGGGAAACCGCGCCAAAAACGTACTAAATCCATTGATGCCCCCGCCGTGACTGACAAGGTTGCGCTTATGTTGCTGATTAATCCCCAAGCCATAGGCATAGTTATTTTTGTCCGGTGTCATCATTGCTTCACGCGATTTGGCCGAGAGCAACTTGTCAGAAAACAACGCTTCATTCCAGGCGAACAAATCTTCAACGGTGGAATAAAGCGACCCCGCAGCATACGGCACACTCATATCCAGGTACTCCGAATTGATTGCGTTGCCGCCCTGTTGTGAGTAGCCCGTCGCGCGGCCTTTGAGAATCCGGTCGTGCGTGTCGTACCCCGTATTCATCAGCTTCAGTGGAGCAAAAATATTCTGTTGCAAAAAGGCTTCGTAAGATTGCGCTGCCACTTTTTCAATAATATGACCGAGGATGAAATAGCCTGAATTGTTGTATTTCATCTTTTCGCCCACCGCGAATTCCAGCGGCTTGTTCTTGAAGGAATCTACGAATCCAACCGGCGTAACGCGTTGCAAACTCACCAAACGGAATTCTTCCGGCGATTTCACATTGGTGTAGCTGGGAATGCCCGATGTGTGCGTCAGCAAATGATGAATCGTGACCGGCTCCCAGGTCTTCGGACAATTCTCGACATACTTGCAAATCGGGTCTTGCACGCTGAGCTTATTGCGTTCTTGCAGGAGCAAAATCGCAGCGGCAGTGAACTGTTTTGTGATGGAACCCAATCGAAATTTTGTTTGTGGCGTGTTGGGAATGTCGAATTCCAGGTTCGCCATTCCATAGCCTTTACTGAACAGTGCCTTGCCATCGCGCGCAATCAACACAGAACCGCTGAAACGATCTTGCTTGGCGATGGCGTTCAGATATTCATCGAACTTCGCGTTCGTGTCTTGGGCGAAGGAGTGAACAGCAAGTACGAGCGCTAAGGCAGAAAGAATGATGAGGCGTTTGAAGTTTAATTTATGCATGATTGGTTCCTTGGTTCCGCATAGGGTGCCTAAGTATGGCGGGCAGCTCGCTCGCCATTGACGCGCCGAGCCGCTTGTTAGAGCTTTTTTGTTGCAGCCCACGCCGGGCCAGCAAATCGTTTGCGTTCGTATAAGCCATACCATAGCGCAAGCAAGAGTGTCACCGCAATCAGCGTTTTTCCGGCGCGATTGTTATCTGGAATACTCAGCACGATGCTTAGGAAGATGACCCACGCGATGGCGATTACGTTGATGACCAAGCTGTAGTTCCCTAAATGCCACGGGCCACGCGTCAGCTTTTGTTTGGCGCGTACATGCAGGAAGACGGGGATGATATAGGAAAGATATAAACCAATCGTGCTGATTGATGTGACAATCGCGTAATTATTGTTATAGGAGCTTTGATCAATGTAAAGCCCTTGTGGCCCGAATTTAAGAGATGTGACAACGGCATACATCACTGCTAAGAACGCGGCTGTTGCACACAACCAAATGGCTGGAACGGGCGTTGAATGCTTGTGACTAACTTTCTTCCAAAGCCCTGACAGCGGCATTCCTTCATCACGCGCAAATGCCCAGATCACGCGCGAACTCCAAGTGACAGCGGACAAACCACAGAACCACATCGCAATGGCTGCCAGCCAGGAAAAAATGCTCCCGGCACGTGCGCCCAAGGCTCCGGCCATAATTGCAATTACTGCCGGAACATCATTGCCGCTCGTATCTTTGGCGCTGAGCACGGCGGAGATGTCTTTGATTGAAAGCGTCAACGCAATAAGCAATAAATAACCGACGACGCTCGACACCAACACCGCCATCACCATGCCCCAGGGCGCGCGGCGACGCGGATCAACCGTTTCTTCTGACACGCTCGCCGACGCGTCATAGCCTGTATACGTCCACATCGCCTGTAGCAAACCAATTACAAACGCCCAACCATACGACCAACCTTCATCATTACTTGTAATGCGGGCAAAGAAAAAACTCGCAGGTTGTTTGGGGGCAAATAACAACAATGCCCCAACGATCACGATGACGCCAATGATATGCACCGTTACGCTGAAATCGTTAAGCCAGGCGACCAGCCGAATCCCGAAATGATTGATGAGCGCGTGCGAGAGCAAAATCGCGGCATACACGAGCAACAAATTTTGTGTGTTTGCTTCCAAACCAAGCAGCGGCGTCACAAAGAGCGCACAGCCGTAATCAATCCCGGCAATCGCGGCGATTTGTCCGATGATATTGAACCACGCCGTAAACCAGCCCCAGCCCTTGCCGCCCAAAGCGCAAGCCCAGTGATACATTGCGCCCGAGGTCGGCAAGGCTGAGGCTAGCTCCGCCATACTCATCACCACCATCAACGTGAAAAAAGTGACCAGCGGCCAGCCTAACGACATTTGCGCTGGGCCACCCATTTTCAATCCATGGCCATAGAGCGTTACCGCTCCGGTCAGGATCGAGATGATGGAGAATGAAATGGCAAAGTTGGAAAACCCGCCCATCGTGCGAAAGAGTTCTTGCGCATAGCCGAGTTTGCCGAGTTCTTGTGCGTCTTCTTTGGCGTCGTGCAGGGGATGATCTGTCATTTTGCAACGGCAGTAACAGGTTTGCCTGCTTGCGGATTGTTTTCGCTGTAATCGAGATTCAGCCAGCGGCACAGCGTCGCCGCCGCCTGGTTTTGGTAAATGGTTTCGGCATTCTTCCACTCGCCGCGCAAGCTGCTGTCGGGGCTGACGAACGCCATCCAAATATATTGCGCTTCTGGGATTTTCTCACCGTGGCCTGTCCAATCGGTGATGGTATTGCCGCGCCCGTGATCGGCGGTGAGTAGCAGCGAAGTTTTGCCTTTATACTTCGGTGTACTTTGCAGGTACTCCCACAGTTCTTTCAGTTGCCGATCATTGCGCGCTAAGGAATCCAGCACGTGCGCATATTCGCCGCCGTGCGCCCAATCGTCGGTTTCGCCCAGCGCGAGGTGCATGACGCGAGGCTGATACTTCTGCAAATGCGCCATTGCAAAACGAACCGTGAAGTAATCAAAGCGCACGCCACCCCACGGGCTGAGCTTTTCGTTTTGCAATTTGCTCAGCGCCCGAATTTCGGGATCATTGATAAGATCGTATGGCTCGTGTCCGGCATTGATCGTGATTGCGCCTTCTTCGTGTTCGCCGATCCAGTTGAAAACATCCCACGAACCGAAGAGCGCCACCTGGTTTTTGTTGAGCTTCAATTTGCGCTTCAGAAATTCCAGCACGCTCGTATTCGGATTGCGCTTCTTGTCGTTGCTGTTGATGACATCGTCGTGCGCCTGCCCGGTCAGGATTTCGGAATAGCCGGGATACGAAAACCACATTTTATTCGTCGTCATCACGGCGCTGCCCAAGCTGCGATTTCCTGCAATCGAGCCGTGGTCTTTCATCAACGTCCCCCAGAAAAATGGCATGAGCCTCATACGCCGTTCTTCCGGTGTTGCCGCCCAATATTTTTTATAGAGTTCCGTGTCTTCGACTTTGCCGCGTGTCGTTTTGGCTCGCAGGATGGTTAGATCAAGCCCGCCGAAAATTTCCTGTAGGCGTGGGCCATCGAAGGTGATGAGAATGACATTTTCAGTTTTGTTTTGGGCAAATGTTATGGCAGTGAAAATAAATAGAAAAAGGAGTGTTAGGGGATAAATTTTATATCTCATCGTTGGGGCCTCTGCAAATTAAGAAGGAAAGAGAAATGTGCGAAAGTTATGTTGTATAGAACGGCTTCTACAACAGATTCAAGCAATAGCTACCCATTAGCTCAGTAGTTCCGTCAGGTTTTAGTCTGAGTCGAATAAAGGCTATAACGAGCCGAGTAGTTCTCAACTGCCACTTACTCTAACATGTTGCTTTAATCAGAGGCATTATAGAGAGCAACGGTCAGCCTTGCTACTACAATGCCTCAATCATGGCGTTTAATTTTGTAATTTGCTCTTCAAGTTCTGCTGCGCGTGCGCGTGATTCTGTTACGACTTCGGCTGCTGCGCGCGCGACGAAATCCGCATTCGAAAGTCGTTTTTGCAGGCTTTCGAATTCTTTGCTGAGCTTCGTCAGGCTCGCGTCCAAGCGCGCCTTTTCTTTCTCGAAATCTACCAAGCCTTCAAGCGGCACGGCGATTTCGATGTCACTGACCACATCACGCACAGAACCTTTTTGCGTTTCGATAGCTGAAACGATCTCAAGATTTTCAATGCGCGCGAGGCGTTTGATTTGCGCGCTCATCGCATTGATAACCGCCTGGCTGGTGGCTTCGCTTGCAGCAACTTTCGCGTTGATCGAAACAGAGGGCGCGATATTAAAAGTCGAGCGAATATTGCGCAGCTTCGAGACTAATCCCGTGAATAATTCCATTGCCTGTTCGGCTGGTTCATCGCGCGCGCCTGCCTGCGGAAATTCATTCAGGCAAATCGTTTCGCCCTTATGGGGGAGGCGTTGCCAAAGCTCTTCGGTGATGTAGGGCATGAGCGGATGTAACAGCGTCAGACTGCGTTCAAGAATATAGATAATGCGACGTTTGACGGCGCGGTTCTCGTCGGAAAGCTCGGTTGAAGTCACGAATGGCTTTGACAATTCGATATACCAATCGCAGAAATCATTCCAGAAAAACTGGTACAACGTCGCGGCGGCTTCGTGGAAGCGATATTCCTGCAACGCGGAATTTACTTCGGCAGTGGCGTAATTCAAGCGACTCAAAATCCAGCGATCCGCGAGGCTTGGTTCCGACAATTCGGTTTCCCATTCGACGGGTTCCTGGTCTTCCAAAATATCGCCGCAATTCAGCAAGACGAAGCGCGTTGCATTCCAAATCTTGTTGGCAAAATTGCGCGCGGATTCCAGCTTCGATTCCTGCAACGCGAGCGTCAAGCCCGTAGTCGAAGCCGCTGTCAGAGCAAAGCGCGCTGCGTCGGTGCCATACTTATCGAACACGTCCAGCGGATCAATCACATTGCCTTTGGTCTTCGACATTTTCTGGCCGTGCGGATCAAGGACAAGCGCATTGATGTAGACGGTGCGGAACGGCACATCGCCCATAAATTTCAAGCCCATCATCATCATCCGCGCGACCCAGAAAAAGATGATGTCCTGCGCCGTGACCAGCACATCGGTGGGATAGAATTTCTTCAAGTCTTCGGTTTCTTCTGGCCAGCCGAGCGTTGAGAACGGCCAAAGCTGCGAAGAAAACCACGTGTCCAGCACATCGGTTTCCGGCGTCAACGGCGTGTTCGGATCAAGCCGCTGAGACAGCAACCGCTCGCGTGCTTCGGCTTCATCGCGCGCGACAATGATCGTGCCGTCCGGCGTGTAATACGCGGGGATCAAATGCCCCCACCACAATTGCCGCGACACACACCAGTCCTGAATGTTTTCGAGCCAGTTGCAGTAAATCTTCGAGACGCTTTCGGGAATGATTTTCGTGCGTCCGTCGTAAACAGCTTGCAATGCAGGTTCCGCCAGTTCTTTCATCCGCAAAAACCACTGCGTCGAAATCAGCGGCTCGACGACTTGGCCGCTGCGTTGGCAATGGCCGACGTTGTGCGTGTAATCTTCGACTTTCAGCAACAGTCCGGCGGCTTCCAAATCTGCCACCACGGCTTTGCGCGCGGCGAAGCGATCCAGGCCGCGATATTTCTCCGGCGCGGCATCGGTAATTTTGGCTTCTTTGCTAATGACTTGGACAAATTCCAGATTGTGGCGTTTGCCCATCGCAAAATCATTCGGATCGTGCGCAGGCGTGACTTTGACCAAGCCGGTGCCGAAATCTTTTTCGACGATGGCGTCTTGAATGAATTGAATTTCACGTCCGACGAGCGGCAATATTGCAGTCTTGTCTTTCAACTCGGCATAACGCTCGTCTTCGGGATTGAAGGCTACGGCTGTATCGCCCAGCATCGTTTCTGGGCGCGTGGTAGCGACCACAACGAACGCGCCCTGGTCAGTCTTGAGTAAGCCAGATTTGGCTTCGCCTTCGTTGAGCGCGGCGTAGGCTTCGGCGAGGCCGTCAACCCGTTCGCTACTCTTCTCGCTGACCGGATAGGCGATGTGCCAGATGTTGCCTTTGACCGCTTTCATTTCGACTTCGAGGTCGGAAATAGCGGTTTGCAAACCGGGCGACCAGTTGACCATATATTCGCCGCGATAGATCAAGCCTTCATCGTAAAGGCGCACAAAGACTTCCTTGACCGCATTCGATAAGCCGTCGTCCATCGTGAAGCGTTCGCGCGTCCAGTCTACCGAGTCGCCCACAATTCGCATTTGCCGTTGAATCGTGCCGCCGGAAACCGCTTTCCATTCCCACACCTTTTCGATGAACTTTTCGCGGCCTAATGCGCGGCGATCAACGCCTTGTTCCGCGAGTTGCCGCGTCACAACCATTTGCGTGGCAATCCCGGCGTGATCGGTGCCCGGCAACCATAAAACTCTGTCGCCGCTCATCCTGCGCCAGCGCGCCAACACGTCCTGCAACGTATGATTTAGCGCGTGCCCCATGTGCAAAAAGCCCGTCACGTTCGGGGGCGGAATTACCATTGTGAATGTTGGCGCGCTAGAATCGGTTTGCGTTTCCGGCGTAAAGAACTTGTTTTCTTCCCAAAAAGGATACCAGCGTCCTTCCGCATCTTTAGGTTCGTACTGTTTTGGAATTTCCATATTCGGTTCAATCTTAATTTGAGTTCAGCCAATGAGTTGCCAATCATCAGGATTCTGTCGGGCTTCGTCAACAGCAAAAAGAATTCGCGGATAGGTTTGCCTTCTGCATCCGGCCAGCCGATAATGCTAACTTAGAAATCATCACAACGTTCATTAACCTACTTTACGATGAGCCAGACGACAGAAGCGACCAGTGCTTTAGTAGCCAATCAATCCTTTGACCTGAAAAAAATTGCCGAGGGCGTGCGCTTGATCCTGGAAGGAATGGGCGAAGACACGAATCGCCCTGGCTTGCAGGAAACTCCGCAGCGCGTGGCAGAAATGTATGCGGAAATTTGCGGCGGGTTATATGAAGACGCTAACGCCGAAGTGAAAGTTTTGCCCTCAGAAGCGCACGAAGAAATCGTGATGGTCAAGGACATTACCTTGAGTTCGCTGTGTGAGCATCATTTGATTCCGTTCACAGGTGTGGCGCATGTGGCGTATATCCCACAGGAAGGCCGTATCGTCGGCTTATCAAAACTTGCGCGTATTGTAGACATTTTTGCGCGGCGACCTCAGGTACAGGAACGGCTCACAACCCAGATCGCGGACGTGCTTTACGATGGCCTGCTCAAACCCAACGGCGTGCTGGTTGTGATCGAAGCGGTTCATTTATGTATGACCATGCGCGGCATCAAGAAGCCGGGCGCAACCACGGTGACTTCGGCTTTGCGCGGCGTATTTCGCACGGATGAAATCCTGCGCTCGGAAGCAATGGCTTTTCTCAAACGATGAATTGGGGTGACCATTCATCAAACCTCTGTTGTCCTTTATACTAATCTTTAGTTATCACATTCTTAATTTAGAGCTTGAGTTGTAATGTTCGATAAATTCAAAGAAGAATGCGGCGTTTTTGGTATTTTCGGTAACCCCGAAGCAGCACGATTGGCCTATCTGGGCTTGTATTCCATGCAACATCGCGGGCAGGAATCGGCGGGGATCGTGAGTACGGATGGGAAGACGTTGTTTACCGAGCGCGGGATGGGACACGTCAGCGATGTCTTTGACGAAGATCGGTTGAATCTCTTACCCGGTCATATCGCCATTGCGCACAATCGCTACTCCACCGCCGGCAAAGTCAGCTTAGCCGAAGCCCAGCCCTTTACCGTCAATTGCAGCTTCGGTGCGCTCTCGCTTTGCCATAACGGCAACTTGCCGGACGCCATTGAAGCGCGTGAGAGACTCGAAAAAGAAGGCGCGATTTTTCAATCCACCTCTGACACCGAAGTATTGCTACATCAAATCGCACGCTCTCGCACCGCAAGCTTGCCTGATGCGATTATTGATGCACTAAAACAACACGACGGAGCGTATTCGCTGGTGTTTGCTACGCCAAACAGTTTGATTGCCGTGCGTGATCCACGGGGCTTCCGACCGCTGGCGATGGGTGAGTTGGATGGCGCGACCGTGTTTGCTTCGGAAACGTGTGCTTTCGATTTGATTGGCGCGACATATTTGCGCGATGTCGCACCGGGCGAAGTCGTGATTGTAGATGAAACGGGGCGGCGTTCCTTGCATCCGTTTGCGCCCAAAACAGTTTCGCATTGCATCTTTGAGCATGTCTATTTTGCGCGTCCCGATTCGTTGGTCTTCGGGCGCAGCATTAACAAGAGTCGCCACAAAATGGGACGCAGGCTCGCCCAGGAACATCCGGCAGAGGCGGACATTGTCGTGCCGGTGCCGGATTCCGGCGTCGCCGCTGCTATCGGCTATGCTTCGGCTTCCAATCTGAAGTTTCGTTTCGGCCTCGTGCGTAATCATTACGTCGGGCGCACCTTCATTGAGCCGCAATCGCAGATTCGCCATTTCGGTGTCAAAATCAAACTCAATCCGGTGCGTGATTTGATTGAAGGTCGCCGCGTGGTGTTGATTGATGATTCGCTCGTGCGCGGCACGACTTCCAAGAAAATTGTCAAAATGGTACGCGATGCGGGTGCAACGCAAGTTCACTTTCGCATCAGTTGTCCGCCGACGATTTCGCCCTGCTACTACGGCGTAGACACGCCAACACGCGAGGAATTAATCGGAGCAAATAATTCGGTGCAGGAAATCTGCGAATTCATTGGCGCGGACTCGCTGGGCTATTTGAGCCTGGCAGGCTTGCGTGAAGCGGTCGGCGATGAAAGCGACAGCAAATTCTGCCAGGCCTGTTACACCGGAAAATATCCGACGCAACTGAAAAATCAACCCGTGCAAATCGCCAGCGCACGCGCCGGGCAACGAGCGATGTTTGAGAGCGGCAAAATCATTGAGTAAGTGTCAGGAGCAGGAGGCAAGCGTGCAAGTTGAAGCTTGAACTCTTGCCTCCCTCCTCCCACGCAATCATGCAAAAACAGCTACGACAATTTTTCGTTCTTCTGCTCATTGCACTCTGTGCCTTTGCGCTCTCGTCGTGTCGGCCAAAAGTGGAAGAAGGGCATGACAAATTATCATCTGATACGGGGGCACCGAGCGGCAGCTTACGCATTTATGCGCTTGACGTGGGGCAAGGCGATAGTTTGTTAGTGATTTCACCGCAAGGCAAAACGGTCTTGATTGACGCTGGCCCCAGTGACGCGGGCGACGAGGTGGTCGCCGCCTTGCGCAAGCACGGCGTGAAGCAAGTGGATTTAGCGGTCGCTTCGCATCCGCACGCCGATCACATTGGCGGGATGAAAAAGGTAATGGAGACCTTTCCCGTGAAGCGGTTTCTTAACAGCGGGCAGGTCTACACCAGTGCGACTTATGAAAGGATGCTGCGTGAAATTCAAGAAAACAAAATCAATTTCGTCAAAGCGGTGCGCGGGCAAACGATTGAAGTGGAACCTGGTGTAAAGTTGGAAGTCCTGAATCCTGGCAAGAAACTTATTACCGATATTCGTAGCGGCGGCAGTATTGAAAATGCTAACTCTGTAGTGTTGCGGCTCACCTTCGGCGAATTTGCAATGCTGTTTACGGGGGATGCTGAGTTTGAAACCGAGGCGGATATGATGAAAGAGGGGGCGCAACTCAAGGCGCAGGTTTTGAAGATCGGCCATCACGGTTCGCGGCACGCGACGAGCGGTAAGTTCTTAGCCGCCGTCAATCCCCAGATCGCGGTAATTTCCGATGGGGCCAATAACGACTATGGACATCCGTCACAAGCTACCCTGGATCGTTTGCAGCGCGCCAACATCAAAACCTTTCGTACCGATTTAAGCGGCGAACTTGAAATTTTTTCGGATGGGAAAACCTTTAATGTTCGTCCTGCGCGGCAAGCGACTCTCGCAGAAACCTGGGTGGGCCGCGAATCACAGCGACGGAACGCGGAACGGGCAACCGAGTGAGTTAACGACAACTCTGAGAAAGAACCAGGGTGAGGAGAATGGCGAAGATAAAACGCGACAATGCAAAAGAAAGTGTTCTATCCGTTTTTATAGATCGGATTGAGGAAAACCTCGCTGTAATGACGCTCGCCGACGATGATGAGATGCATTTTGAGGCACCACTTACGCTACTGCCAGCGGCTTGCAAAGCAGGCGATTGGCTGAAACTTACTTTTGCCATTGATGATGAAAGCGCCGACGCTGCCCGTAATCGGATTGCCGCTTTGCAAGCCGAACTGACGAAGGATAACGACTCAGAAACGAACATCAAGTTATGACTCAAGGAATCAGTTACAAAGACGCTGGCGTAGATATTGATGCCGCCAACAACGCTACTGCCCGCATTAAGCAAATTGCCAACCGTACCTTCAACGAACGCGTGCTGTCCGACATTGGCAGCTTTGGCGGCATGTTCAGTGCCACCTTCAGCGATTCGCGTGATCCTGTTCTCGTCGCCAGTTGTGATGGCGTGGGGACAAAACTCAAAATCGCGTTTGCGGCAGGCATTCACAATACCGTCGGCTACGATTTGGTTTCGCATTGCTTCAACGATATTTTGGTGCAAGGCGCGAGGCCGTTGTTCTTCATGGATTATATCGCCACGGGCAAGCTGGAACCGGAAGTCGTGGAGCAAATCGTCGAAGGTATGGCGCGTGCGTGCAGCGAAGGCGGTTGCGCGTTGCTGGGCGGCGAGACGGCGGAAATGCCGGGCTTTTATGCCGATGGCGAATACGACATCGCTGGTTTCATTGTCGGCATGGTAGATCGCAGCAAAATCATCAACGGCTCACGCATTGTGGAAGGCGACATCGTGCTGGGCTTGCCTTCAATTGGCTTGCACACGAATGGCTATAGTTTAGCGCGCAAGATTTTGCTGGATGTCGCGGGGTATCAGGTTGATACCTACGTTGATGAACTGGGCTGCACTATAGGCGCGGAGTTGCTCAAACATCACAAGAGCTATTTACCTGCGCTTAAGCACTTGATCGCGCGCGAGGGCGTGATTAAAGGTTTGGCGCACATCACGGGCGGCGGCCTGGTTGAAAACATCCCGCGTATTTTGCCAACGAATGTGGATGTCGCATTACGTGATGGAAGCTGGCCCGTGTTGCCCGTGTATGACCTGATGCAAAAAATCGGCAAGGTATCGCAAGCAGAGATGCTGCGCACCTTCAATCTTGGCTTAGGCATGATTGTTATTACCAGCCCACAATATGCCGAGATGGTAAAAGACAGCATCACACAAGCGGGCGAAGTGTTTTACGAGGTGGGTGAAGTGATTGAAGGCGATGGCAAAGTCGTTTTTGTCTGAAGCGCGAAAGGTGGCCTTTTGCAAAAGTCATTCATCCATCCAGAAGATTTGCCTGATTGGAAAGAGTTCTTCACACAAGTCGTTGCCGTCGAACATCACGAGGTAAAAACCATCTATGTTTCAGGACAAGTTGGGGTAGACAAACAGCAGAAGTTAGTGAGCACGGGAGACTTTCCCGCACAGGCCGAACAAGCGTTTGCCAACCTCGCCACGGCCTTAAAGAGCGCAGGTGCAACGCTTGCCGATGTCGTCAAACTCAACATCTACGTGGTCAATTATCAATACGAGCAGGCCGCCGTAATTGGCGCGCTGCTGCGACAGCATTTTCCTGCGGGACAATTGCCCGCTTGTTCGTTGATCGGTGTGCAGACCTTAGCACGAGAAGAATTTTTGATTGAAGTTGAAGCCACCGCGGTAAGCGCAAGTAAACCGGACAATCATTAACCTCGACATAGATAAGTCATTTACCATTCATTGAGATATGAAGCTCCGCCAATTTACCTCTCTTTGCCTGATCTTTCTTTTGCTTTGCCACGCAAACTTTGCTCAGCCATCCGCCGCCAAAAAATTTGAACTGACGGTGGATAGCATTATGCGCGGGCCTGATTTAGTAGGCTATGCGCCATCGGGCGTGTATTGGTCGCGTGATTCTCAGCTTGTGTACTTTCGCTGGAAGCGCGCAGGTGAGCCACGATTGAAACAACCTGATTTGTACGTCGTCAACCGCGATGGCAGTGGCTTGCGCAAACTCACGGAAGCTGAGGCGAAACTTGCGCCGCCGGATGCAGGCGAATTGTCGAAGGATAAAAAGCTCACGGTCTTTACTGATGAAGGCGATATTTTTCTCTACGATCACGCAAAGAACGAACGTCGTCAATTAACGAAAACGATAGATGGTGAAAACAACGCGCATTTCACCAAAGATCAAAAGCGTATTTATTTCACGCGGCAAAATAATCTCTATACGCTCTCGCTGACCGATGGCGCGCTGGTGCAAATTACTGACATTCGCACTGGCCCGCCCCCTGCCGACCCAAACAAAAAAGGCACCGACAGCCAGGAGTTTCTCAAGAAAGAAGAACGTGACTTGCTCGAAGCGGTCAAAGAAAAGGCGCAATTTCGTGAAGAGCAGGAAGCCAAGCGCAAACAACGCGAAAAGCGCAAACCCTTCCATTTGCCGCCCGGTCAAGCGCCCGGCCTGTTGTCGCTGACGCCCGATGAAAAATTTGTGATCGTTTCTGTGAACGAACCGGGGCGTGATGCCAAAAATGCGATTGTGCCGAACTACGTGACCGAATCGGCTTACACCGAAGATATCCCCGCGCGCAACAAGGTCGGCGATATACAGGTCAAGACCAGACTCGCGCTCATCCAGGCCGAAACCGGCGAGGTGAAATATGTGGACCACGGACTGAAAGACCCAGCAGACAAATCCGATAAACCGCGTGAACGTGATGTGCGCTTCTTTGCCCTAAATTGGTCCGATGATGGGACGAAGGCGGTTGTGATAGCACGCTCCGCCGACAATAAAGACCGCTGGGTTATGAAGCTTGATCCCGTCACGGCGAAGGTTTCTGTGCTCGACTATTTGCACGATGAGGCGTGGATTGGCGGCGGCGTATTTCGGGGCGATACGCCCGGCTGGTTGCCAGATAATCAGACAATTTACTTTGTCTCAGAACGCGATGGCTATGCGCATTTATACACGATTGAATGCTGACGGTGGTGCGGCAAAGCAATTAACCAAAGGCGCGTATGAAATTTCGGATGTGCAAATTTCAGAGGACAAGACGAAGTTTTATTTTACTTCCAGCGAGGGCAAGTATGCTGCCACGCAGGACTGGAAGACTATCGGCGGAGCGTTCACCAGCGATGACATCAGCAGTTTCTCGCGTCATCTGTATGCGATGAATTTTGACGGCAGCAACAAGACGCGCATCACCAATCTGAAGGGCAACAATCAGGCGACCGTTTCGCCGGATGGGACAATGCTGGCGGTGTTACGCTCATACAGCAACAAGCCGACGGAGTTATATCTGGCGTCGAACAACGCAACCGCCGAAGCCAAACAAATCACGACTTCGCCGATAGAGGAATTTGCCAGCTACAATTGGATTGAGCCGCCCATTGTGCAATTCAAGGCGCGCGATGGAGCCTTTGTTCCAGCGCGTATTTACAAGCCAAAAAACTATCAGCGCGGCGGCCCGGCGGTCGTCTTCGTACATGGCGCGGGCTATTTGCAAAACGTGCATCAATACTGGAGCCAGTACTTCCGCGAATATATGTTTCATCACTTATTGATGGAGCGCGGCTTTCTGGTGCTGGACATTGATTACCGCGCTTCGGCTGGCTATGGCCGCGATTGGCGCACCGGCATCTATCGGCACATGGGCGGCAAGGATTTGACCGATCACGTGGATGGCGCGAAATATCTGGTCAGCGATCATGGCGTGGATGCCAAACGCATCGGCATTTATGGCGGCAGCTATGGCGGCTTTATTACGTTGATGGCGATGTTCACGGAGCCGGATGTATTTGCGGCAGGTGCGGCATTACGCCCGGTGACAGATTGGGCGCATTACAATCATCCTTACACCTCCAACATTCTGAATAATCCGCAAAGCGATCCTGAAGCCTATAAACAAAGCTCGCCGATTTACTTTGCCCAGGGCTTGAAGGGCGCACTGCTCATCTGTCACGGCATGGTGGATGTGAATGTGCATTTCCAGGATTCGGTACGGCTGGCGCAACGACTGATTGAACTGAGAAAAGAGAACTGGGAACTCGCGGTTTATCCGGTCGAAGATCACGGCTTCGACCGCGCCTCAAGTTGGGCGGATGAATACAAGCGGATTCTCAAATTGTTTACCGAACATCTGCAAGCAACTCCCTCAGTTCTTGAGAAGACCATCAAAGCAGCGAAGAAAAAATAATGAGCCAATTAAAGGTTTGCAAATGGAGGTGTCCGAACCCAAACCTGCTTAGGGCTTGCGTTGCAGCGCTGGGATTTTCGTTGAGTTATCTGCTTTCTATTCCCTGGCTCGCTTTTGTGTCGAAGGTAGCAGATGATATTGTTTGCGCGTTGAATTAAATAAGCAGAACTAGGGTTCTGCCTACAAGCTTCAGCTTGTTTTCCCTGTTGCCATCAAAAACTAAGGTAACGCTTGTGGGCGGAACTTTTATGCTTACGGCATCTTTGTTCTGCGGCGCAAGTGGCATAATAGTGCGGCTATGAACGATCTAACAAAACAGGATAAGACTAATCCACCAGAGCACGAACAGCCCAACACTACGCATGATTTCCCGGTTGTAGGGCTGGGCGCTTCGGCGGGTGGTCTCAAGGCGCTGCAACAATTCTTTGAGCAGATGCCGGCGGAGAATGGCATGGCCTTCGTCGTCATTATGCATCTCTCGCCGCAACACGAAAGCCATGCTGCCGACATCCTGCAAAACTCCACCAGGATGCCTGTGGTACAGGTAAATGAACGAATCAAGGTGGAACCGAATAGGGTTTATGTGATTCCGCCGACGAAACATCTTGCCATGGCCGATGGCTTTATCAGGCTGACCGATCCTGACCGCGAGTTAGGGCGACATATCGCTATTGACCTCTTCTTTCGCACGCTCGCCGAAACGCATCGCACCCACTCCGCTTGTGTCGTTCTTTCGGGAACCGGCGCGGATGGCTCCGTGGGATTGAAGCGGCTGAAGGAGGCGGGTGGCATCGCTATCGCGCAAGACCCACAGGATGCTGAATACGATTCGATGCCGCGCAACGCAATCAATACCGGGATGGTGGATTTCGTGCTGCCCGTCACAGAGATTCCAGAGAAATTGATCGAAATTTGGCGCAATGCCAGCCGCATCAAATTGCCAGCGATTGCGGACACTCCACTGATAGACGAGTCACAGGCAGCAGAGAACGCACTCCGCGATGTTCTTGGCCTGCTGCGTTCGCGCACGGGACACGATTTTCTCCATTACAAACGCGCCACGATCCTGCGTCGCATTGAGCGCCGGATGCAGGTCAACACGGTGGCCAACCTGCCAGCGTATCGCGATTATTTGCGCACGCATGAAGCGGAAACCAAATCGCTATTGAAAGACTTGCTGATTGGGGTGACGAACTTCTTCCGCGATCATCGAGCCTTTGAGGCGCTGGAGCGCGAAGTCATTCCGACCATCTTCGAGGGCAAGCAGGCGAACGAGATTGTCAGAGTTTGGAGCGCTGGTTGTGCGACAGGCGAGGAAGCGTATTCCGTGGCGATGTTACTACTGGAACAGGCCGCCACTTTGCCCCAGGCACCAAAGATTCAAATTTTTGCTACTGACATTGATGAAGAAGCGATTGCGACAGCGCGCGAGGGGAGCTATCCCGCTGCGATTGAAGCCGACGTTGCGCCGATGCGTTTGCGGAAGTTCTTCACGAAGGAGGCCAGCGGTTACCGCGTCAACAAAGAGGTGCGAGAGTGTATTTTATTCGCCGAACATAACCTGATCAAAGACCCGCCCTTCTCAAAACTTGATCTCGTCACTTGTCGCAATCTGCTCATTTATCTCAACCGCGAGGTGCAGGAGCAGGTTTTTGAACTGTTCCACTTTGCTTTGCAGGCTAATGGATTTCTTTTCCTCGGCAGTTCCGAATCGGCAGATGGCACGACGGAGCTTTTCACCACTGTAGATAAGAAGACCCGCATTTATCGCAGCAGTCCGGTCACGCACACACGCCCCCTCCTGCCGTCCATGCCACTGGAACCTATCACAGCGGGCAAGGTGCGGAACAGAGCAAGAGAGTGGCGTGAACGTCAGCACATCACCTTTGGCGAATTGCATCAACGACTGGTAGAGGAATATGCGCCTCCCTCTGTGGTTATCAATGCTGATTACGAGGTTGTCCATCTCTCTGAAAATGTCGGACGATTCCTTCAGCTTACGGGTGGCGAAGCGTCCCTGAACCTGCTCAAGATCGTGTTACCCGAACTGCGGTTGGAACTGCGCACGGCGCTTTTTCAGGCTTTACAGACAGGCCGTAGCACCGAAGCTCGCCGCGTCCAACTCACGCGCAATGGACAGGCGGGCTTCGTCAAGATGATCGTCCGCCCAGTGCCGTCGAAGGAACTCGGCAGCAGTTTTATTCTCGTCCTCTTTGACGAAGTGGAAGAAACTCTCGGCGTGGAAAGCCAAGCTCCCCCTGACGAGCCAAAGCCGATTGTGCAACAACTCGAAACCGAAGTTCATCACCTGAAAGAACAGTTGCAGGGAACCGTCGAGCAGTACGAAACCTCGGTGGAAGAACTCAAGGCATCGAATGAAGAGCTACAAGCGATTAACGAAGAATTGCGCTCGACGACCGAAGAACTGGAAACGAGCAAAGAGGAATTACAATCAGTCAACGAAGAGTTGCGTACCGTGAATCAGGAACTCAAGAACAAAGTTGATGAGGTGAGTTCCGTGAACGATGATTTGAAGAATTTGATGGCTTCCACTGACATTGCCACGATCTTCCTTGACCGTGGCCTCAGCGTCAAACGATATACGCCGCGCGCACTCGACATCTTTAATTTGATCCCGACCGATGAAGGACGGCAACTGGCGGATATTACGCACAAACTCGAATATACTGACCTGTTGGCAGATGCCAACGAAGTTTTAGACACCTTGCACAAGTGTGAAAAAGAAGTCCGCAGTCGCGATGGACAAATCTATCTGGTGCATCTGTTGCCCTATCGCACAGCCAATGAGCGGATAGATGGTGTAGTCTTGAATTTCGTAGACATCACTCCACTGAAACAGGTGGAGGCCGCTTTGCAGAAGTCGCATGAGCAGTTGGAAGCACGAGTCGAGGAGCGCACGCGTGAACTGAATGAAAGCAATCAAGCCTTAGCGCAGCAGGCGACGGCATTGCGCGAACATAATGACCTGCTCAATCTGGTGCATGATGCGATCATCATCCGCGACGCCAATAATCGCATTATCTTCTGGAATCAGGCCGCCGAACGGCTCTATGGTTGGACGGCGCAAGAGGCAATGGGGCAAAATCTACATGAAATGTTACAGACCACCTTTCCAAAACCATTGGAAGAAATAGACGGCATCCTACAGCGCGACAAGTTCTGGGCAGGTGAGTTGAGCCATCTGCGGCGCGATGGTACGCGTATTGTGGTTGCTTCCCGCTGGGCCTTACAAGATGACGCCACAGGACAAAGCAAGATTGTCCAGGTCAATTTGAATATCACCGAACGTAAAGAAGCGGAAGAGGCACGCGAGCGATTGGTACGCCAATTGGTACAAACACAGGAGGAGGAACGGCGGCGGATTGCACGTGAATTGCATGATCATTTGGGACAACAGTTGACGGTGCTGCGGTTGGGACTTGAGGCCTTGAGTGGTCAGGAAACGGAACCACTTGATGCCTTACGGGATATAATTAAGGAGTTGGATGCGGATATAGATTTTCTCGTGTGGGAACTGCGTCCAATGGCGCTGGACGATTTTGGCTTGGTTTCGGCGCTCACTAATTTTGTCGAGCGCTGGTCAAAACATTTCGATCTGGCGGTTGAGTTTCATGTGCAAGGATTGGCGGACATCCGCCTCTCTCCTGCCATCGAAACCAATCTTTATCGTATTACGCAGGAAACTTTGAATAATGTTGCCAAACATGCCGAGGCAAAAAAGGTGAGCGTAATTCTGGAACGGCGTGACGGTCAGGTGGTATTGATTATTGAAGACGATGGCATTGGGTTTGATCCCCAACAGGAACAGGGGAAGCAAAATCAGCCGGGGCTGGGACTTATCAATATGCGTGAGCGCGCCATACTGTTGGACGGCTTGCTTGAAATTGAATCCTCCCCTGGTGAGGGCACAACGATCTTTGTTCGTATTCCACTTGTGTCCCCATAGATAAGGAGAGGCTATGGAAAAACTACGAATCTTTTTAACTGATGATCATGCAATTCTGCGGGAGGGGCTTAGGTTATTGATCAATGCACAGGATGATATGCAGGTAGTTGGCGAGGCTGGTAATGGACACACGGCACAAAAACTGATTCTGACCTTGCAACCGACTGTGGTGGTGATGGATGTTTCCATGCCTGAGGTAAATGGGTTAGAAGCCACGCGACAATTAAAGAAGGTGCTTCCACAAATAAAAATCCTGGCCCTTACGCGCCATAATGATAAAAGTTACCTGTATCCTCTTCTCCAGGCTGGCATAGCCGGATATGTGCTCAAGCAAAGCGACGCTAAAGAACTTATCCGCGCTATCCGCGCTATTGCTGCGGGAGGAATTTATCTTGATCCAGCAATTGCTGAGAACATTGTCAATACCGTGGTGGGGCGTAACTCAGAGCGCAGTCTGGCAAAGGCGGGAGCGCTGGGTGAGCGCGAGACAGAGGTCTTACGGTTAATCGCACAGGGCTATAGCAATAAAGAAATTGCCGCCCAGCTTGAGTTGAGTGTGAAAACTATCGAAGCCCACAAAGCCCATGCCATGCTAAAACTGGGTTTAAGTGGTCGAGTTGAGATCATGCGCTACGCCCTGCTCCAGGGTTGGCTTCAGCCAGAATAACGGAGCGGTTGTCCTTCCATCTTTTCCCTTCTGATGGGGCAAGGGAATTTCCTTAGTTAAATTCACCTCTTTCCTTATAGTTAACCTTTATTTATAAGGACATACTATTTTTATCTCATCTTTTACAGTGTCGCAGTTCTCAGTTCTTTGCTTGGCAGAACGCGTTTTTGAATGTTCAATGTAGTGACATTGAGAAACCCATCTCACTGCCAATAACGGCTGGGTAGGTGATGCAGTAAAAGTTGAGATTAGTGGGTGTGATTGAAAATATGATTCGATGGGGTATGGACTTATACTTGGGGGAGTAGTTGGCTATACCAGGTTTGTAGCCTGAGGTTATTGCTTGGGGGAGTAATTGTTTTCAGGCTACAGCTTAACTGGAGAAAAGCATTTTTAATCACACCTTTTCTAAATCGGAAGTTGCGGTTTCCGAGTATCAGCCTGCTTTAGGACGAACGTAGTTTTCTTGTTTTTTGTTACCATCTGGCAAGCGTATCAACACAGAACGGATGTGCCTTTTTGAGACAGTGCTAAAGCAGAGAGAACCTCTAGCGCAGGTTAGCTTGTCAGCTTATTGATATTTCAGATATATCAGGACTTTTACCAATTATGGATACTATAATGTCCTCAAGCAATAGCCGCCAACTGCAAGCTGCCGCTTATCTTCCGCGCATACTGGTCATAGAAGATGATGAAGATTCCAGTGAATTGTTGAAGATAGTCTTGGAGATGAAAGGATATAGTGCGCTAATAGTTGAAGATGGTGAGGAGTGCCTGGCGCTAACGCAGGAGACACCGCCTGATTTAATTATCATGAATGTCGCCTATCCACTAGATAAGGGATTAGACATGCTGCGCCGGATACAAGCACTCCCTCTCCTTCGCAACGTGCCGATCATCGTAACTTCCGCTTATGCCGTTCCCGCCTTTCAGTCAGAAATATTGCAGGCTGGGGGCAAGGCATTTTTTACTAAGCCGATTGACTTTGATTATTTAGGCAACGTTATTGAGCGACATCTCAATCATTAGGATAGTGCTTGTCAGCAATTACCGCCTTGAGTTTTGGAGACACCCACCTTTCGCCTCATCCTCCGCGTTTGCGCCACTAAGCCTTCCTTTTCCGCCTGTGTTCCTACCGATGTTTAGAGCGGCTTCGTTTCTCGTGAATTCCCAGGGAACGCTTGCAAGCTGCGCGTGAAATACAAATAATCACTCCCCTGACTGAAAACCTGCGGGATGATAAGCAGGTCGGTAGCACAAGCAAAAAGGAACCAACATTGTGAAGAAAATTGGCATTCTGATTTCCGGGCGTGGGTCAAATATGGTGGCGCTGGCGGATGTAGTGCGAGCAGGAAGGATCCCCGAAGCGGAAGTCGCGCTGGTCATCAGCAACGTGGCCACGGCTGCGGGATTGACCAAAGCACAAGCGCGCGGCATTCCCACTGTGGTGTTGGATCATCGCGGCAAAACGCGGGAGGAACACGACCGGGCAATGGCGGCAGCGTTACACGAACACGGTGTCGAATTGATTTGCCTCGCGGGGTATATGCGGCTGCTCTCGCCCTGGTTTATTCGTGAATTTCCGCAGCGTATCCTGAACATCCATCCTTCCTTGTTGCCGGCCTTCACGGGCTTGAATGCGCAGGCACAAGCCATTGAGTATGGGGTTAAATTTTCCGGCTGCACCGTTCATTTTGTGGATGAAGAATTAGATCACGGCGCAATCATCCGACAGACGGTTGTGCCGGTTCTGGCGACCGATGACGAGCAGACGCTCGCGGCCCGCATTCTGGTGGAAGAGCATAAAATCTATGCTGAGGCAGTGCGCGTGGTGCTAAGCGGAAAGTTCAGCGTAGCAGAGCGCAGGGTCATTGAAGAAGGCTGAGTCAGTCTGACACTGGAAGTCAGCAGGCTGGTAAAATTGCCCAGTTGCAATCTTAAATTATTCGTGTTAGAAAATTGCCACCCCACGATAAGGCGCTAATCAAAATAATTAAAAAATATAAAAAGCCGTTAGTAGTTAAAAACAGAATATCGTTTCACCTGTTAACATTGGCATGAAGCCGAAAGTTTTATTTGGACGTTGAGCAATCGGTCTGTACCCCCTTATCACCGTGCATCACATCATAAATCACAATCTCAGCGGTAGCTGAAGCTGCCGCCGCAATGGCCGCCTCTCGCGTGGCCCCCAAAAAGTCTAGGAGTAGTACATTCATGAAAAGAAAATCTTTCGTCGCACTAATGTGCGCTGGTATAACTTTGCGTCGTGCGTCCTTGCTGGCGCTGGTTTTCAGCCTTGCCTTGCTCGGCAATCTCATTTTCTCGACTCCCCAACACGCTCAATCTGTAACGCTGGGTGCGGAAGAACAAGCGTTTCTGACGCTGATCAATAACTATCGCCAACAAAATGGACTGACGGCCTTGAAGGCTTCGGTGTCCCTGACCAATGCCTCCAAGTGGATGAGCGGCGATATGGCGGCGAAAAACTATTTTAGCCATACCGACAGCCTGGGGCGTGATCCCTTCACGCGGATGCGCGCTTTCGGTTACAACTACAATACTTACATGGGAGAAAACATCGCCGCTGGTTATAGCGATGCGGCAAACACCTTCAATCAGTGGAAGAATTCCGCTGGGCATAACGCGAATATGCTCAATCCAAATTTCAACGTCATTGGCATTGGTCGGGTAGCGAATGCCAGTTCTACCTATCGTTACTATTGGACAACGAATTTTGGCGGGTATGTAGATCAGGTGATTTCTCCTGGCGGAACGCCGACGCCCACCCCGACACCGACTCCAACGGCGACACCGACCCCGACCCCGACCCCCTCAACCACCGTCGCTATACTCAACCCAAGTTTTGAGAGTGGGTTGGCCAATTGGACGACGAGTGGTTACGTTTATTACACCACCAGCTATGTGACCCAGGGATCGTATGCGGCGTTGCTCTATGCTAATACCTCCCTGCCCTCCTCCATTTTCCAATGGGTGCAAGTCCCAGCGGGCACGTATCAATTAACTGGAGACGTGCGCGCGAATCTCGTCCAAACAACCCTGGGCGTGCGAGCAGAGAATAATGCGGACATTGCGGCGACTCAGTATTCAGCAGGGGGAGCTATGCAAACAGTGAAAGTAACTTTCACTGTGCCTGCTAGTGGAAAGGTAGGCATTTATGCAAAAGCGGTCGGTACTTCAACCAATTACTATTGGGCCGTAATTGATAATCTTAAACTCGTACGCATCAAGTAAGCGCACTTACTATAGAGATCAAGAAAATGATTTTCCGATCAGAACCCCGGAGGGGTGCCAAGAAATTAGCCCAGGGTGCAACCCTGGGTATGTCCAGCCAAGGTACCCAGCCCCGGCAGGGGCGACAGACGCCGCGTTTCTGGCGGGGCGTCTGTCGCCCCTGCCGGGGCTGGTGGGGCGATTGGCCTGGTTCCCCGGATTGCATCCGGGGCTAATTTCTGGCCGTCCCTCTGGGACTTACTGCGGAAATTCTTTTTCTTAAAAGCTATTTCTATGCAGCCAAAAGAGCCGACCAGCAATATTGCTGATCGGCTCTTTTTTTGGCTTGTCGTTCTTTTTAGCCGAAGCTTGGCTCTGTGGTCTGTACCGTAATTGTTTCATTCGGCGGTAAGACGCGCCATTGTTGCGCATTGTAGAACAGGCCGCGCACAGATTTGCCGGGCAAGACTTTGAGGATGTATTGACGCGGCTTCAAATCATAAGGCGCAACCGAACCGCGCTGGCTGAAGATGGCATCTGTTTTGTATACGCCCGGCGTTAAGCCAAATTCGGTGCAATCAAATTCAACGATGCCTTCATCCGGCAACGAAGAGATTTCTGCGCCGCTGATCGCCGTCGTTAAGTGCGTATACAAACGATCATCCGGCGAATAAAACAACAACTCAAAGACGGGGTCTTCAACGGCGCTATAGCAACGGTAGTGAATGCGCGTTGTTAATTTATCACCCGTTGCAATAGTGTCGGTTTCCTGTCCGTCGCCATTGAAAAACTTCACACTCACAATCTCTGCCTTTTCGCCATATAACGATGTGTGCGATTCAATCGCCAGTCCCGTGTTGTTTTGCGCGAGTCCCGTGCTTGATTTTTTCGCAAACAAAACCTCATTGTAATAAATGCTGATGACATCCTGCGGCTTGCCAACGGCACGAACCTGGCCTTTGGAAATAAACACGACGCGATCACACAACCGCTCCACCGCAGGCATATCGTGCGAGACAAAGGCGATAGTCATGCCACCGCGTCGCAATTGTTCAATACGCTGTTGGCATTTGCTCTGAAAGTTCGCATCGCCTACCGCCAGCACTTCGTCCACCAGCAAAACGGCGGGGTTGATGTGGGCGGCGACGGCAAACCCCAAGCGCACGTACATGCCGGAAGAGTAGCGTTTGACAGGCGTATCAATGAATTTCTCCATCTCCGAAAACTCGACAATGCGGTCGAATTTTTTGGCGACTTCGGCTTTCTTCATCCCCATGATTGAGCCATAGAGAAAGATGTTCTCGCGGCCTGTCAATTCGGGATGAAAGCCCGCGCCAACTTCAATCAACGAAGCGACTGAGCCGCCGACCATGATTTTGCCTTCATTCGGATAGATGATGCGCGCGAGTAATTTCAGCAGCGTGCTTTTGCCGGAACCATTCGGGCCGATGAAGCCGACGGTTTCGCCTCGTTGCACGGCCAGGTCCACTTCTTTCAGCGCGTAAAACTCATCGCTGCCCGCCTGCCCTCTGGCGCTTGGTAGCAGGTTTTTCATCATTCGCCCAAGCTCTTCCCGAATGGATTTTGATCCAAGTCGGCTGAGGCGATATTTTTTGGAAACTCGATCTAAAACAACAATGCTCATAAAACAGATGTCAGGTGTCGGGGGTTAGAGGAATCAAAACTGAAACCTGACACCCGACACTTGCCTAAACTAAGTCCGCAAATTCGCGCTCCAGATGTTTGAAGTATTTGTAGGACGCCAGCAGGAGGAGGATAGAAATCACGGCGGCAATGCCGACAAATTTCAAATCCGGCGTCAGCCCTTGAATAATGCTCTTGCGATAACTGTCAATAATCACGGCCATCGGATTGAGCGTCATATAAGCGGTGTAAAGCGTTTCGCTCTTTTCTTTGACCTTCGTGGCGGAATACAAAATGGGAGTCGCAAACATCCAAACCTGGATGACGAGCGGCATGGCATAGCGCACGTCTCGGTACAAAACCGTAAATGCCGATAGAAAGAAGCTCACGCCAATCGTGAAGCACAACTGAATCGTCATCAGCGGCACGACCCAAAAGACATTCCAGTTGATCGTGACCTGATTATGGTAAAAGAGAAGGAGGCCGACGAAGATGACCGCCGCAATCAGGAAATCTACAAACGCGGCGAGCACACACGACAGCGGCACGATTTCGCGGGGAAAGTAAATCTTCGTGATGACGTAAGAGTTGGTGATTAAGCTGGGAATCGCAAAGGACAGCGCGGTCGAGAAAAACGTCCACGACAATAAGCCGGTGTACGAAAACAGCGCGTACGGCATTCCCGCATCCCCCTTCATACCGGCGAAGTACGAGAAGAAAATGCCGAAGACCAACATCAGAGAAAGCGGTTGTAGTACGGCCCAAACCGCGCCCAAGGCGGTTTGCTTGTAGCGGATCTTCAATTCGCGCTGGGTCGTGAGTTGTAGTAATTCCCAATGATGCGCCAATTCCTTAAGATGAGCGACAATGCTATCACTCCACTCAACCGCGTTTCTCAAGACTGGTTCGGGACTTTCGGGTTGAGGAGGCGGGGTTGGGAGGAGAGGTTCGGAGGGGATTTCTTTTTCAATTGCTGTGGCAGACATGACTACTGTTTCTAGCTCCTAACGTTTCCAGCGGCCCCGGTGTAAAACGCGGCTCGCTGGGGGATTCAAATCTTTGTGCGACTTTCGGAAGGTGGGCTTTCCTGCCAAGCTTGTCGTTCTTTTTCCGTTCCGGGGACTTCGATGCCATTGAGCAGTTTAGCACTTTTCGTGGACAAGACGCGTTGATAAATATCCGCGTAGCGCAGGGCGATATTCGCCCAGTCGCGTTGTTTGATAACTTGCGCGCGCGCGCGCTTCCCCATTTCTTTTCGTTCCCGCACATTTCTGACCAGATGAGAAATCGTGGCACCGAGTGTCACCTTATCATCCGTTTCTACCACAAAACCCGTCTTGCTGTGACGAATCAATTCCGCGATACCGCCAACGTTACTGCCAATCACAGCACGCTCCATAGACATCGCCTCCAATGGGCGAATCGAAGTGGTCAGTTCGGTCATGCGGGTGCTGAGGCGTGGATACACGCAAATATCAATGACTGAATAATACCGCAGAATTTCCTCCTGCTCGATACGTCCGGTAAAGATGAAATAATCACTCCAGTCACGTGGTATCCGCGCCCGGAGCTGTGTTTCCATTTCCCCTGAGCCAGCCAGAATCAGCTTGATGTCACGTCGTTCGCGGAGCAGATAAGTCATCACGCCTATCAACCGTTCCAACCCTTCGTATTTGTAAAATGAGCCGATAAATCCGATGACGGTTTTGCCTTCGAGCCGATGCTTTTCGATCAATTCCGCATCGGGCGGGCGAGGCTGAAACACCTTTGTGTCTACGCCTTCGGGCACTTCCAATAGCTTGCGTGAACTGAAACCGCGCGCCAACAATTCTTTCTGCATGGAAGTCGAAGTTGTCACCGCTAAATCCGCGTGCTTGAGCACCCGTTCTTCCATCCAGCGTGCCAAATTGTAACGGAGCGAGTAATAGCTGGTTTGCCCACTATCCACAGCGGCATCCTGTTCGTAATAGCGCAATTCATAAATCCAGGGCTTTTTCAGACGCTTGGCGGCACGCCGCGCGGCCAGGCCATTGAAGGCTGGCGAATGAGCATGAATCAAGTCGGCTTCGCATTCACGCGCCACTTGAATTGTTCGTTTGGTCAAGGCGGCGATATAAGCTTCGTGTCGTAGCCCCGGAATAAAACGAGGTTGTGGTAAAAAATAAAACCCCGGCCACCTGGAGCGATGATGCTGGACGCCTTGCAACAATTCACAATCTTCTTCATTGCTTTCGTGACTGGGTGCGGTCAAGACAACGGGAACAATGCCCATCTGGCGCTGCTGCGAAATCAAGTACAGACTCCGAAAGCTGTAGGCGCTCAGATAGGGTAGTGAATGATCAAGGACGTGAAGGACTTTCATTGCTTTGTGGTTAGCTCAAAATGAATTCATAAATTACGGAGGAATCGTGGGATTTAAGCTCTTACCGGATAACTAATGACTTTCACGACTACATCATCTCGCGGCTGACAACAGCTTGCGGCTAGGGCAGATTTTTCACGATCATTGGCCCCACCATTTTTGTGACGCCGAGCGGCAATTGCTTCCACAGCTTAATCATCAACTCAAACTTTGGGTTCGTGGGGTTGAGATTGGGCATTTCCTGGGCGCGTACCAGGTAAAATTGATAGGGTAAGGCGGTTGCTTCCATGCCCCAGCCACGTTTGAAGTCATACGCGCCCGTGCCGATTTTACTGCGTCCGAAATCGAAGCGTGTATAACCTCTGGCAGCGGCTGATCGCATCAACTCCCAATACATAAAATTATTGATGCCCGCGCGATAGAATTCTGCATAAGCACCCGCATAATACGGCATCACCGTATCACGAAAGTAAAAACTGAGCACGCTCCCGGCCACCTTGTCTCCCTGCCGAATGGTCAGAATATCGCTATGATGGGGAAACTCGCGCAGAAACTCGGCAAATAGCCGTTTGGGGAACACGGGCGTACCAAGATTACGGAGGCTTGTCGCATACACCTCATAAAATTCGTCTAGTAATTCTTCGCGTCCGAGTTGCGCGGTCAAGCCATTCTTTGCCCCCTTGCGAATCATCGTCCGAATATCGCGCGGAAACGTTTTCATCAAGGCTTCTTCGTCCGTTGTAAGCGGATGCGCAAAGGTGAAATACAAATCCTTACGCTGTAGGTCACGATCCGTGCTGCTGCTGCTGGTTTCAAATGCATCGCGCAGTTCCAGGTAGTCCACTTGTAATTGCCCGGCCAGCCGCTTGGCTTCGGCAATCAACGCCTGTCTGACTTCTGTCTGATCGCCGACAACACCGCCGTACACGGCATTGGGAGACGAAACCAACATTGAACCGAACAGGCGGCTTTTGACATGGAAAAGCGGCAACACGCCGTTGACTTCCTCGTTGGTTTCCGCCACCAAGTGATGCGGCTGATGCTGCCAGACACGTTCGATGACTCGCCCCCAACCACTTAAATGACAGAATGTCGCGCCCGCTGAGTTTTGGACCAAAGCATCCCAGTGGCGAGCGTCGTTCGTTTGATAAGCGCGTACGATGAGTGCCTTCGCTTCTTCTCTAGCTGATTGCAAAGTTGCTGTTTTCACCATGCTGATAAGTTAGTTTGCCGCCAACACCCATCCCTGTGCTTGCAATCCCAAATTGCGATTCGCCAGCACCTGCTGGACTGGGGCGAAAGCAAAGTCCGCTAGCAAGCGGGCGAGCTTTGCTTCTGTATGTTTCAGATTAACGCGATGCCGCCAAATATTGATTCGTTTGCCGGGCACGAGGGGTTGCGCCGGATCAACTTCCCAAGGGTGCAAAAAGAAAATCCCGGCCTCGGCTTCACGACTATTGATCATCTGCCAGCCGCGCCGGAACAAAAAGTAAGGAAACAACCGAAAATAGCCGCCCCCTGAAATGGGCCAATTCATGCCGCCAAGTCGCACCGTGGAAGGAGGAAACTCAATGATCTCGCCCGTTGGACGAGCTAAGATATGAGGAAATCGTTCGGCGTCAGGCATGCCGTACCGGTCATGATGTACAGGAAAGATGGAGGAATCATAGGCAAAGCCTTCTTCGATCAAAATATCCAAGGCCCATAGGCTTTGTGCCGTAATCGAATAACTCGGTGCCCGGTAACCCACAACTGCCGCCCCTATCAAATCTTCTAACCGCTGTTTAGCCTGGCGTAAGTCCTGGCGAAACTCATCCGGTGTTTGCGTATAAACCAATCTGTGATGGTAACTGTGACAAGCCACTTCGTGCCCCGCTGCCGCAATTTCCTGAACAAGTTCGGGATGCTTTTCTGCGACATAACCAAGGATGAAAAATGTACCCCGGACATTGTGCTGAGCAAAGGTTTCCAGCAGGAGTTGTGTGTTGCGAACGACCCGTGATTCCCAGTTCGGCCAATCCTCTTGACGCACGACATCAGTGAAGGCTTCCACCTGATAGTAATCCTCCACATCTACTGTCAAAGCGTTCAGGAGCGGGCGAGATCGAACACTCGGCTTGGGGCTGGCTGTCATAGAATTCGGTTGTAAGCTTTCGTTATTCAATCTATTTTCCTGGTAGCTGCCCCTGAACCACGGAGTCGTTTCTTGTTGAGGTTAATGATGAGGCATTACTAAAACTCCTACTTTCTGTAAGCCGCTCATTAAGCAGGGTTTAAGGGCAATAGAAACGAGGCATTTAAAGCCTTGGCATAATATCCCTATCATAAGAAATAAGACAAGGGGAATTTGATTGCATCTTTGTTACAAAGCCATCTCTTCACCCCTGGCGGCAAGGCGCGAAAGGGAAAGCGGTGCAGAGCAGAAGAAATAGCCTGAACAGTATGGCGGATACCCTAATCGTGCAGGGTCAAACCACTGGGATTGCTTCCAGAGAAGACAATGATGAATAGGAACTGAACCGAGGCCACGCCGATTCCTGCTGCGCCTTTGGTTTCAACCAGCGGGGTTCTTCCGTTCTAGCTAATTGGCGCTTGAGTTGCGTCGCCAGTTCTTCCGCAAAACAACTCATTTGATCGGGGGAAAAATCCGGCTTCAACAGTTTTTGCATCTCTTGTTCCATTTTGCGCCGATAATCGCTTACCGAAGAATCGGACATCCCCAGCATTGCAGCAATAGAAAGTTGCGAGGGTTCTGTGGGATCAAAATAGTAGTGCCACAGAATTTGCAAGAGCTTGCGCGTCCGTGGTTGCTGGAAGCGCGTCAGGCGATCCAGACGCGCAAGAAAATCGTGGACAGCACGCCGTGCCAACAGTTCCTGTTCACGGCGTAAATTGATTTGCTCCGGGCAGGAATTAGTGGAAATGAAACTTGCTTCCCAGCCACGATGATATTCGTTTTGTTCGGTTACCTGTTCGATAGACGAGACGATAGCATCATAAACGGGTAACTTGGAGAGTGCTAGCCTACGCAAAACGCGCAAGGATGCGGGTGAATCAATAGCCCGAAAGATTTCCACCAGCAAATCGCTCAACTCTTGAGTGGTCACAATTACTTGCGCGTCGCCTTTACAACCAACTCGACGGCGATTGCGAATACGCATGGGGACATTAGCAATGAGACTTTCAAATGTGCCGCTATCATTGACGGGTTTCTCCTGCTGCCAATCATGCAACCCATAAACGACATTGACGGCTTGGCGGTACCGTGCCGTCTGATGCGCTTCTGGTTGTCGAATGACTCGAAAACATGGATCAGATTCCAGCACGGCGCTGATGCGACGCACGAGGCGATAATTTTCCGGCTGGCGGCGGCGCAAGCGTCCAATCAACATATTGGTTAACTCTACTTGGAAGATTTCGCGCTCAATTTCAGCATCTGTCATTTGTCCTTGGACATAATGTTTGAAGCGGGATTTTTCTAAGAGCAGCAAATATAAATCCTGTGTAAGGTCTGGCAGCGATAACAGGGAAGTCGCGTTTTTAGCGTTGTGTTGATTGCGCTGGGCAGAACGCACCAGCGGGTGAATAGAAACGAGGCGGTGCAGGGACTGCCACAACAGCGTGGCATCGCTATTTTCTACGAGTGATTTCCAGGACTTGTGAGGTACGGCTTTCATTACAATATCCGTGAAGTTCCAGTCGTCAAAGGGGGGATACGACCAGGGCGTCAATATGAAGTAAGAGCGTTTCGCTAAACGCGAAGCGTTATCGTTTAGGCAATGCTGATGATTTACAGAGAGCCTTCCCTCTGCACGCGGACACAAGTGCCCCGTCATTTAGCAATGCCAGAAAAGCGAGTTGTGCGAGGGGATTCTCCTAGCCGGATAGAGATATCCACACACCAATATCAGCCAGCTTCCTTATCCGAAAGATGGCAGTGCCGGGGAAAATAGCTGTAATCAACTAGAAGCACATACAACAGGAAAATAGCTTCTAGTCCAGTGAGGGTAGCTACTAAACCCAGGTTAGTAAATAGGGAAAGACCCCCTTTCCTTACTTACATATTCACCTGTACTCAAAAAGCTCGCGCCGAGTTGCGCAATGATCCTAACTTCGCGTGGTGAGGCGCGTTATTAGCTCTGTTTGAAAACTTGATTACTCAATGGCGCGCATTATAGCCAGAAGGGGGAGCCGTAGCTAGTTTTTTTTGAACCTGCTCCTTAAAATTTTTAAGGCCACCGTCAAAAAGCCGTGATGAAATATTTTCGCGTCTTCCTTTCCGTGGTTTTGCGAGATAGACGTTAGCAGACGACGGGGGCAGGCTAACAAACTAACTTTGGCTGACCGAGAAAAGGGCTGCTGCGGCAAGGCAAGACTCCGCTTGTCAGGCAGGGTCTTGCGTGCGTGTTAATTTCTTTTCGGCGGCTTTCATAGCCGGTAAATACATACGTTCGGTGTATTCCTTTACCATGCGCCGGGCGCTGAAAGCGGGCGCACCTTGCCGGATGGCTTCTTTCATTACTCGCACCCAACCACGCGGTACGTCATCGGAATCACGATCATAATATAACGGCACCACTTCTGTTTCGAGCGTGCTATATAACGATTCGACATCGGCATCATCGCGTTCGGCCTCGCTCATTTCCGCCATCGGGTCAGCGCCAATCCCCCAGCCGTTCGTGCCGTGATAGCCCTCAAACCACCAACCGTCACGCACGCTCAAATTCGGCACACCGTTAAGCGCCGCTTTCATCCCGCTCGTCCCACTGGCTTCGAGCGGCGGGCGCGGATTATTCATCCACACGTCAACCCCGTGATAGAGATGCTTCGCCAAGAGGATGTCGTAATCTTCTACAAAGGCGATGTGACCACCGATCTGATGATCCCGTGCAATTTCGTAAATGCTATGAATCAGATTACGACCCGGTGCATCATCAGGATGCGCTTTGCCAGCAAAGACAAATTGTACGGGGCACCACGAATCTTGCAGGATTTTCTTCAGACGATCCATGTCACGAAAGATCAATAATGCGCGTTTGTAAGTCGCAAACCGGCGGGCAAAGCCAATCGTTAAGGCGTCAGGATTAAAGAAGGTGCCGGAAGCCAGCGCGTGCGTCGCGCCAGTGCCTTCCCCCATCCATCGCTTCCGTGCGCGTTCTCGCATGAAGCTCAGCAATTTCGCTTTCAAACGTTGATGCAAATTCCAAAGCTCGTCATCGGGGATTTCGTCCATGCGTTCCCAAAACTTCGGATCATCGTGTTCTTGCAACCAATTCTGACCCAGGTATTTTGAGTACAGGCGACTGAGTTCAGGTGCCAGCCACGTTGGCACGTGAACGCCATTTGTAACAGAGGTGATCGGGACTTCACTTTCCGTTTTTTCCGGCCACATCGGTTGCCACATCTTCCGTGAGACCTCGCCGTTGATTTTGCTGACACCGTTGTGTTGCCCTGACAGCCGCAGGGCCAGCGCCGTCATATTAAAATTGGTGCCGCCGCCGAAATGATCGTTATAGGCTCCCAGCGATAAGAACTGCTCACGACCAATGCCGAGTTGATCCCAATACCCTGCAAAATGTTTTTCAATCAGGCTGAATTGAAAAGTATCGTGTCCCGCCGGCACAGGCGTATGCGTCGTGAAAACACTGGTCGCACGCACTTGCTCCACGGCTTGCTCAAAGGATTGCCCAGCCGCGACAAATTCACGAATGCGTTCCAGCAAGAGAAAGGCTGCGTGCCCTTCGTTCGCGTGATACACCGCCGGATCCAGGTTCAAGGCACGCAGCATCCGCACGCCACCAATGCCAAGTAACATTTCTTGCAGCAAACGGGTTTCCCGATTACCGCCGTAAAGCCGCGCTGAAAGCTCTCGATCCCACGGTTGATTTTCTTCGACATCAGCATTCATCAACACGAGCGAACCGGAGCCTAAGCGGACGCGCCAGACAGCCACGTAGATGTCACGCCCGCCGAGATGAAATTTGAGTGGGGCGCTCGTATCTTTGGTGAAGACCGGCTCCAAGGGCGACATCGAATAATCCAGTTGCAAATAGTGCGCTTCCTGCTGACCAGCAGCAGAAATTCTTTGCGTGAAATAGCCTTCGGGATAGACAAAGCCGACACCAACAAAAGGCAAGCCCAAGTCGCTGGCTTCTTTGCTGTGATCGCCCGCCAGAATGCCCAGACCGCCCGAATAAATCGGCAAGGAACTATGCACTCCGAACTCTGCCGAGAAGTACGCAATCGTATCGTTCTTGAAGGTTGGATACTGTTGCGGAAACCAATCGCCAGCACTGGAAAGCGCGCGGTCAAAAGCCAGCATTACTCCATCGTAGCGGCGTAAAAAGGCTGGATCAGAAGCAGCGGCTTCAAGTCTGGCCGGAGCAAGTTGGCGCAACAATTTAACCGGATTGTGTTGTGTCAGATCCCACAGCGTTTTGTCGAGATATTGGAATAAGGCACTGGCATCGGGATTCCAACTCCACCACACGTTATAAGCAAGTTCTTCCAGACGCCCAATACGTGCAGGCAAGTAGATATTTTGATTATTCATAAGTAGTAATCGTTCCCGGAGTAGTTGATCGTGATGAGTACAGTTGATGGCACTATCAATCAGTCGTCAATAAGTCGGGGTAATGTACCGAACCACTGACCAACCGTCAACCTCAAAGCACACATCAACTCCTCTGACTCTCAACCCAATGACGCGCCAGACAAATTGGTAACCGTACAGCGTGGCTCCTGCGCAAAAGATAAATCTTTTGTTCGTCTCCGCTTATGCCGCTCTGGCAAATAAAAGTGCTACCAGCAATTTCAACTTTGTTGTAAACTCGCAACTTCAGGATCACGAAATACCACGACGTTGAGGCAGGAAAGAATTCTATCTCCCAGAGACAAAATACGCATGAACTTTACCTTCAAACCAACAGGCGTTCTCACTGAAACCCCGTTTGTTGAATTGGCCGGTGCGCTCAACCAGCAGCGACTAACGGGCAGTGTATATCTCAGTGATGGCCGCGCCGAGCGCCGAGCGGAACGAATTGTTTATTTTTCGCAAGGCGAAGTTTATGCGGCGGCCAGCAACCTGGCACCAGATTCCGCGCTGGCAATGCTGCTGCGGGCAGGGCGCGTAACGCAAGAGAACGCTCTACGCATCCAGCAAGAAGTCACGGCTGGGCGGGCTTTCAGCGAAGCATTAGTGGCTTACGGCTGCGTGACGCATGAAGAGTTGAACCAACTACGGATCGAACATGTCAAATCTATTTTTGCGTCTCTTTGTGAATGGGCGAATGGAGAGTATCGCTTTACCGAGGGCAATCAAATTCCCGGCGGCAAGCTTGGTATTACTACCAAATCCTTACTGCTGGTAGGCTCTTCATCCTGTTACGTGCCAAGGCATTTCCGCACATGGGTGGAAGACCCGCGCACCTGCATAGCTGCGCGCCAAGTCCTGACGCCAGATGTGAGCCTCCAGCCGTTCGCATATTTCCTGTTGAGTTGTCTGACACAGCCACGTAATCTTGCGATCTTGATTGAAAGCGGCAGGATGGGAGAAACGGAGCAGGACATTTTGCAACAACTCTACGGGCTGTATTGCACCGGTTTGGTTTCCTTCACTACTGCCGTAGATCCGGCGGTCAACCCGCTCAAGCTTACGACTCCACCCCGAAGCGCCGAAAAACCAGCGGAGACTATCGCGCAAGCGCCAGAAGATTGCATGGCCTTAACGTGGCCACTGCAAGTAGACCCGGAAACCGCGAAGCGCAGGCGTTTGGCAGAAATCAAGCGCGATATTAAGAAAATCCGGCAGTTGCTTTCCATCGCTAGTGATGATTATGCCGTCTTCGGCTTAAACGCTGGAGCCACGCCCATTGAAGTCAAACACGCCTATCGTCAACTGGTAAATCATTACCATCCAGATCGGCATCATCCGCATTCCGACACCATTACCCTGGCGACGCTCAGCGATATTTTAATGGCGATCCGCGCGGCGTATGAAACGGCTATCGAGCACGCGCTGTTGGCCGAAATCATCAATTCCAATACGCGACGTTATCAGGCGGTCAGGCATACCGACCAGCTTCCCGTAAACTTTGAGGCGCGTGCTACGCAGCACTCGGCAGAACCAAGCCAGCCGGAAAAGCTTACCGCCGAAGCGATTCGAAGTCGGAATCTTTCGCTGGCGGAGATTAAGCACCGCCAGGCGTTGGCGCAGCAATCATACGGCGAATTTGAAGCCGCGATTGGTTTGCTGGGTGATGCCGTGACCTTGGCTCCCGATTGCGCTCGCTATCATGGCGAGCTAGCCGCGTTGCTGGAAAAAATGCCCACGCGCCGGGAACAAGCGGAACGACATTTCCTGCGCGCAACCGAGTTGGAACCAAGCAATTTGTTTTATCACTTGCAACTGGGCAGTTTTTATCGCGCGATTGGATTGCTTTCTCGTGCCGAACAACAATTCATCCTGGCGCTCAAGCTTGATCCCATAGATCATGCTGCGGCTTCTGCGCTGGACGAAGTACTCAGCTTAAAGAATGCACAGGCTGCTAATGCACTTTACGGAAGAAAACGCGCCGCCAAAGGGCAAGGATTTTGGGCGCGCTTCTTCAATCGCAATGGACACGGATAAGACGAGGTACAGCAAACTTTCCTGTTTGCTGCCTATTCACTAAGGACTCTAGCCGAGTTGCCAGCAAACGGGAAAGTTTGCTGTACATTTTTGAGGAGCAAGGAAGCTTCATGCAAAGTCAGCGTATCATCACCGCTGAAGCCAATGCCGAACAAATCGCCCGACAAGTGGTCGAAGCGCAATTAGCGGAACTGGCTGCCGAAATAGATCAAGTCGAAGGTTATACTTCTCCCCACGCCAGTTTTATGGTGGGTATGGCCGAGGTGCTGGGACGGTACTTCGGGTTACGCGATAGCGATCTCAGTTCTCTCAAACAAGCGGCGTTTGCGCACGATTTGGGCGAACGTATTATGAAACGCGATTATTTTGCGCGACACGGCGAATTGACCTGGGATGAGCGGTTCGATTTGTGGCGGCATCCAATTCTGGGCGAACAAGCCGCTGCCCAACGTGAGCTTTCGCGGCAGGCACAATTGCTGATCCGCTGGCATCACGAATGGTGGAACGGACGCGGCTATCCTGATAATCTGGCGGGCGAGGCAATCCCGGTGGGAGCACGGATTCTGCGCGTGGTTGACACCTACAGTGCCTTAATTTCTGACCGTCCATACCGTGAGCGATTTGATGAACCCACAGCCAAACAAATCATCGCCGACCATGCCGGTATTGAATTCGATCCCCGCGTCGTCAATGCCTTTCTTGCCCTGGCCTCGAAGGAATAAAACCAACCCCTATGAAAAATCGCCGTTGGCTTGGCTATGAGCTGAGCGTCCTGCGCCGCATCAAATTCAACTCCATCGCCATTCCGTTTTCCGGGCAGCCGGAATTGGATTGGTATCTCAAATTCTGGGGCAAACAGGTCTTCAGCAATGACCTCTGCCAATGGTCGTGGTGGACAGCGCGCGCCCTAGTCGAAAACCAGTATGAAATGCTACGCGAAGACGACGTCGCACAGGTCTTGCACAATGCGTATGTGCCACGTCGCCGCTTCAACAATCCGGCGCTCAGCCAAATGATGGGCGAAATGGATGCCTGGTGGTTTGATAATGTCTGGACGAATATCCAGCAAATTGAAAACCCGCATCAGCGCGCGCTGGCCTATTATCACGCGCTGGGGGTGGGCGATTATGTGCATTCCTTTACCGCTGAAACCGTCGCGTTGCGGCGTCCGCTGTCCGAGGTTTTCGAGACGCTTTGGCAGCAGCAGCGCAAAGTCCAAAACAACGAAAAGGAGAATCGCAGCACGAATCTCGAGGCCACCGAATTTATCGGCTCTGTCCACACCGATTTGATGTTCACACATTTTCCCCGTCCTGAAGGATTGGCCTCGCAGCGCGATTCCGTCGTGGGCTGGCGCGAAGTTTGGGTACGCGGCGCGGCCAATGGTTTCGATGATTTGTTACAGTGGGTGAGCGGTTTCGGTGATCAAGTCGTTTCCAAAGGACGCTACCTGGAGTTGATCGGTAAATTCCTGGAAAACGCTAAACACATCCCGAAATGGGCCATTGCCCATCCCGAAGATGGCTTCTTAACGGCGGCGGAATTAGGCGAGTTGATCAAGACCTTTCGCCCGGTCGAAGTCACGTATGCCAAAGATTTTTCTGAAGTTAGTGGCGGTCTGAATACCTACATCATCGTGGCTTGATTTGAGCCTGGCTGGCCAATTGCAAGTGAGGCTCGCGCGAAATGCAAATCTCAGATTGCGAATCTCAAATCCACCATGGGCTTGCGTGAAGACAATCAGCGTTTGCGCGAAGAACGCGACTTGTTGCGACGGCGTTTGACTGTCTTGGAAGAAGAGTTTTCCCGCAGCAACCGGGAAGTCTTCGAGATGAACGAAGCGTTAGTGCAGGCCAATGCGCGCCTTAGCGAATTGGATCGTCTGAAAGACACGTTTCTCTCGATGATTACGCACGAGTTGCGCACGCCGATGACCGCGATGATAGGCTTAGCTGAAAATCTGGAAGCGGGCGTTTATGGCCCCCTTAACGAAGTCCAAACTGAAAACCTCAAAAAAATTATCGAGCGCGGCGGGCGCCTGCGGCAATTGGTGAATGACTTGCTTGACCTGTCCAAAATGGAAGCGGGCATGATGCGCTTGCAGTGCGAGCCGCTTGACCCACGGACCTTAGTCGAGGCCGTTAATTACCAGCTTGAAGCCCTGGCGGAACAGTCCCCGGTCAAGCTGGTGAATCGCGTCAGCTACAATTTGCCTGAAGTATTTTGTGACGGCCAGCGCATCGAGCAAGTGCTCACCAATCTAATCAGCAATGCCATCAAGTTCACGCGCCCCAACGGCATCGTGACAATCGCCGCTACAACACAAGACGACTTTGTTATCTTCACGGTGACAGACACCGGCTGCGGCATTCAGCCTGCGGCACAAGCCCACATCTTCGATAAATTCATCCAGCTTCACCCCAACCAAGATGATCGCACAAAAGGCACCGGGCTAGGCTTAACAATTGTGAAGCACCTGGTTGAGTTACACGGTGGCGCGGTCGGTGTCGAAAGCGAAATTGGTCAAGGCAGTCTTTTTTACTTCAGCTTGCCGATTTATCAACAATGACGCCGCAATGGAGTCAAGCATTTGCAAACTCCTCCCCTCGCTATTATCATCCCGATTTAATTCTTGACCGTGTTTTATCGGCTATTTCACGCATGGTAATGATCTGGAGCGCAAACCTGTACCGTAGACAGTTCGTCTGCGGTCTGTTTTTGTTGCACCTGAGTTTTCGCAGACACCTAAAGTCTGCACGATAAAGGGAGAACATGGCAGACACGTTTGATGTCACAGTAATTGGGGCCGGGCCGGGTGGGTATTCCGCTGCGATTCGTGCCACACAAGTAGGATTGAAAACCGCTATCGTCGAACGCGACCCGAATTTGGGCGGCACCTGTTTGCTGCGGGGTTGCATTCCCACCAAAGAATATTTGCATTCGGCCCATCTCGCCCACACGATGACGCACGCTGCCGAGTTCGGCATTGAAGTTTCCGACTTCAAAGTGAATTTCGAGAGCGTCTACCAACGCAAAAACAAAATCGTAGATCAGCTCTCCAAAGGCGTCGCGTTTTTGATGAAGAAAAACAAAATCACTGTCTTCAAAGGACACGGAACGCTCATGGGCAAAGGCAAAATTTCCGTGACGGGGGCAGATGGCCAAACACAGGAAATCCAAACGAAGAACGTTATCATTGCCACCGGTTCCGCGCCGCGTTTGTTGCCGGGCTTGGAGGTAAATGCGCCGCGTGTTGTGACGAGCGATGAATTGCTAGAAATTCGCCAAGTGCCTAAATCCATCGTAGTGCTGGGTGCTGGCGCGGTTGGGGTTGAATTTGCGTCGGTCTTTGGCCACTTCGGCAGCGAAGTCACCATCCTTGAATTGTTGCCGCGCATCGTGCCAATTGAAGACGAGGAAGTTTCAAAAGAACTGAATCGCGTTTTCAAGAAACGTAAAATCAACGTGCTGACGAATTCACGCTTTCAAGCTGCCCAGGTCGGCGAGAATGAAGTTGAGGTCACGTATACAGACGACAAAGGCAAAGAGGCCAAAATCAAATGTGAAACGCTATTAGTAGCAATTGGTCGTCGCCCAGTAACAGATGGTCTGGGGCTGGAAAATACCAAGATTGAAGTAGAGCGTGGCTATCTCAAGGTGGATGAATTCATGCGTACGGCAGAACCGAATATTTATGCCATCGGCGATGTCATCCCCACCCCTTGGCTCGCGCACGTTGCGGCGAAGGAAGGTTGCGTGGCGGCGGAACATATCGCAGGCAAGAACCCGCGCCCAGTGAACTACGGTCTCGTGCCAAATTGCACCTATTGCCATCCCGAAATCGGCAGCATCGGTTTGACCGAAGCCAAAGCCAAAGAAAAGGGTTATGAAGTGAAGGTCGGAAAATTTCCGTTTTCCGCACTGGCCAAAGCCAAGATTCTGGGTGAAACAGACGGCTTCGTAAAAGTCATTTCGGATGCGAAATATGACGAAGTGCTGGGCGTTCACATCATCGGCCCTCACGCAACGGATTTGTTGGCGGAAGCCTCTGTCGCCCTGGGTCTGGAAGCCACTGCCGAAGAACTGGGTCATATTATGCACGCACATCCAACACTGTCTGAATCTATAATGGAAGCTGCCGAAGACGTGCATAAAATGGCGATTAATATGTAATTAAGCTGCACGTAGTAGTAAATAAACTAATACTACCTGCAGGTGAAGTTTTGAATTTCAGGAGAAACCAATGCCTATTGATGTCGTAATGCCGCAACTCGGTGAGTCCATTGCTGAAGGAACGATTGTTCGCTGGTTGAAAAAGGTCGGCGATAGCGTCCAGCGTGATGAGCCGTTGCTCGAAATTTCTACCGATAAAGTGGACGCTGAAATCCCCTCCACTGCGGCGGGAACGCTGCTGGCTCTGCTGGCTAACGAAGGCGATACCGTTGCCGTGAATTCAGTGATTGCTCAGCTTGGTGAGGCGGGTGAGCAGCCCGCGTTAGCCGAGGCTTCCCCCGGCATTACGGTGACACCGCCTCCGGCTGAATCCGCGCCCCCGCCAGACACCCGCCGCACCACCGCCTGCGCCCCCTGCTCCGGTTGCCCCGCCGTCCGCTAGCGGCAATGCGACGAACGTCGTAATGCCGCAACTTGGTGAGTCCATTGCTGAAGGAACGATTGTTCGCTGGTTGAAAAAGGTCGGCGATAGCGTCCAGCGTGATGAGCCGTTGCTCGAAATTTCTACCGATAAAGTGGACGCCGAAATTCCTTCCTCTACGGCAGGAACGTTGTTGTCTATTGTTGCCCAGGAAGGCCAAACTATCGGCGTCAACGAGGTCATTGCGACTATCGGCGAAGCGGGAGCGGCTGCACCCGCACCGCCACCTGCGGCTCCCGCACCAGAACCTGCAACGCCTGCGGCAGCAGCACCTCCGCCAGCGTCTCCAACTCCCGCGCCTGCAGCGGCGGCAGCAGCAGCAGGTTCGGTCGAAGAATTACGACGCATTAAGTCTTCCCCGGTCGTGCGTAAGATAGCTTCAGAACACGGTGTCAACATCGCGCAAATTGCTGGCACAGGTATTTCTGGTCGCGTGACGAAGAACGATATTCTCAACTTTATTGAGAACAAACCGGCAGCGCCTGCGGCCCCAACGGTTGCTCCATCTGCACCGCCGCCCATTGCGCCGCCACCAGTTGCGCCACCACCGGTTTCAGCGCCACCTGCACCCGCTAAACCAGCCGCACCTGTTTTTGGCGCAGGTGAACGCGTGAAGGTCGAGCCGATGACAAAAATGCGCAAGTCTATTGCTGATCACATGATCTTGAGCAAACGGACATCGGCACACGTCACGACTTTCTTTGAAGTGGATTTCACGAATATCGCGCGCCTGCGGGATCGCGTGAAAAAAGACTTCGAGGCAAAGAATGGTGCGAAGCTCACCTTCATGCCATTCATCACGAAAGCCGCGATTGACGCGCTCAAGGCGCTGCCCATCGTCAATGCTTCGGTGGACGGTGATAACATCGTCTACAAGCAAGACATCAATATCGGCATCGCCGTCGCCTTGGATTGGGGCTTGATCGTGCCCGTCATCAAACAAGCGGATTCAATGAATCTGATTGGCTTGGCCCGCGCGACCCAAGACCTGGCATCGCGTGCGCGCGGCAAGCAACTCAAACCAGATGAAGTGTCCGGCGGCACGTTCTCAATTACAAACTTCGGTTTGTTTGGCGGCTTGACTGCAACGCCGGTCATCAACCAACCGCAAGTCGCCATCCTCGGCGTCGGCGGCATTCACAAGCGTGCGTGGGTGATGGAAACGGAACACGGCGATGTGATTGCGATTCGTCACATCGGCGTGCTGAGCCTGTCCTTCGATCATCGCATCATTGATGGCGCGATTGGCGATGAATTCCTGGCGACGATGAAAAAGACGTTAGAGACTACTGAATTCTCTTCGCTGCTCTAAGTCAGAGGTAAAAAGTGAAAGGCGAAAAGTGAAGAGATGCTCTTTTCTCTTTTGCTTTTCGCTTTTTTGCTTTTATGCGGACTTGTGAATATCGCTATCTCAGTCGCATTGCCTACGCAGAGGCCTTAGCCTTGCAGCAATCGTTGCACGATGCGCGCAAACGTGGCGAAGTTTCTGACACGTTGCTCTTGCTTGAACATCCGCACGTCATTACACTGGGGCGCGCCGCGAATCGCGCGAACATTCTCGCCGATGAGCAGACGCGAGCCGCAAAAAACGTCGAACTATTCGAAACCGGACGTGGCGGCGATGTTACTTATCACGGGCCAGGGCAGCTCGTAGGCTATCCCATCATCAGCTTAGCGCCAGACGCTCAGGATGTGCGCCGTTATGTGCGTAATATCCAGGAGGTACTCGTGCAGACAGCGCGTGATTTTGGCATCGAAGCCGAATCACGCGGTGGTGAACATGTGGGGGTTTGGGTAGGTAACGAGAAGTTGGCGGCCATCGGCATTCGGATTTCGCGTTGGGTGACGATGCATGGATTCGCATTCAATGTTACTACTGATTTGGACTACTTCAACCTCATTGTTCCTTGTGGCATTGCCGATCACGGTGTAACCTCGCTCGAAAAAATTCTAGGTCGCAAAATCGAACTCGCAGTCGTGGCCGAAGCTGTCGTCCGACATTTCGGGGCTGTGTTTCAACGGCAAATGATCGTGAACAGTTAGCAGTAAACAGATACCTGTTAACTATTCACTGTTAACTATTCACTTCGTTTCCTATGCCCAATAAATTCAAACTCTCCCTGACAAAACAAATCTTCATTGGCCTTGGTGTTGGTATTTTGGTGGGTTGGATGATTCATTACTTCTTCGATGGCAATCCGCACGTCAAGGAACAAGCCATTCAATGGGTGCGTGTGCTGAGCCGCATCTTCCTGAGCCTTATCAAAGTCATCATCGCGCCGCTCATTTTTTCGACGCTCGTTGTTGGCATCGCGGGGGCCGGAAGTATTAAAGCCGTCGGGCGTATTGGCTTGAAGGCGATGGCGTATTTCACCTTTGCGACACTGCTGGCATTGGTGATCGGGCTGGCTGCGGTCAACATCACACGTCCAGGCGATGGGGTGAACTTGCCGCCCGAACAAAGCAAAGAGGCCAAAGAACTGGCCGAACGCGCGGGCAAGATGACGCCCCAAGATCATATCGTCACGGTCTTTCCCACCAGCGTTATCAAGGCCATGGCAGACAACGAAGTGTTGCAGATCGTCGTGTTCAGCTTGCTGTTTGCGGTGGCCGTTGCGGGCATCGGCGAGAAAGGCAAGCCGATGGTGGCGTGGTGTGAATCGTTGTCAGAGGTGATGTTCAAATTCACTGCCTATGTGATGAATTTCGCGCCGTGGGGGGTCGGCGCGGCAATGGCGGTCACGGTTGGCAACAAAGGCTTGGGCGTCCTCGTCAATTTGGGGAATATGATTCTGACGCTTTATGCCGCCTTGGCGGTTTTCATTTTGATTGTCTTGTTGCCGATAGCATTTCTGATTCGCCTGCCCTTCAAACGATTCATCCAACTTGTGAAGGAACCAGCGATGCTGGCGTTTACTACGACATCAAGCGAATCCGCGTTTCCGAAAGCTCTGGAAAACATGGAACGCCTTGGCGTGCCGCGCCGCATCGTGAGCTTCATTCTGCCGCTCGGCTATAGTTTCAATCTGGACGGTTCGACGTTGTATTTATCGCTCGCGGCGATGTTCGTCGCACAAGCCGCTAACAAACCTCTTTCGGTTTCGCAACAGGTCATTATGTTGCTGACGTTGATGCTTTCAACCAAAGGCATCGCCGCCGTGCCGCGCGCTTCGTTGGTTGTGCTGGCCGGAACACTAGCGCAGTTTGATTTGCCGCTCGAAGGCATCGCCGTGATCCTCGGTGTTGACGAATTGATGGATATGGCGCGCACCGCCACGAACGTGATCGGCAACTGCTTCGCCACTGTAGTCGTAGCGCGCTGGGAAGGCGAATTCAACGATGCGGGCAACGAAGTCGTGACGCCGATTGATGCGAGTACAGTCAAGCTGCATTGACCTGCTATGGCGAGTTATGTTGTCAATTATCAAGCTGGAGCCGGAGAACTCACGCGGCGGCTTTTTGGTCGTGAGCTGATTGATAGGGAAATTGGCTCGGCGGTTGGTGCGCCGGAAGGCGCAACACTTGCCGTCTCCAGTCATCGTCAGGCGCAGGAACTGTTTGTCGAAGTGCGGCATCCGCGCATTGCCAAACAAGAACGCAGTTTTCGCCGCGATGCAGACGGCGATTTATATGTCTACAATCTCCGGTTTGAAAAACGGGAACGACAAGATCGGGGACTTGGTCTCGAATGTCTGATTCGACAGATTGGCGCGGCCTACCAACTCGGTCTGCAACGGATTGAATTACATGGGGCAGGCAGTTTGCTTGATAGCGATGATGGGTACTGGCGCTGGCCGCTCTATGGATTTGATGCGCCCCTGATGGCCAGCGAGCTTCGTGAATTAGCCAATCAGCCGCAGTTTGCAGGAGTCACGAGCCTCAACGAATTGATCGAACGTGGCGGAAGTGATTGGTTGCAAGTTCGAGGGAGCGGGCGCAGACTGTGCTTTATTTTGGCTCCCAACAGTTCTATGATGCGAGTGCTGCGAGCCTATCTCAACGCTAGGCCACTGATAAAAAAGCAGCTTGCAGCATTGATAAAGGAGTTGCCATGACAACAGCCGAGTTGGAACGTAAATGGACGCGCGAACATTTTGAGGAAATTAAGGCGCAAGGTTTTAGTAGCCCAAGTGAGACCTACGAAGACTACCTTGTAATGCGCCGCGAACAAGAAGAATTGCGCGAACAACAGTTGCAGGAAATCCTCGCCGATTATGGCACTTTGCCGCACGAAGAACCGCCTGATATGGACGACGAAGATCTGGCTGCGCTGGAACGGGCGTGGCAGGCGGTGGCGCAAGAAAATTCGCGCGAAAAACTGGCGGCGTAGCTCTTCAGAAACCTTCTCTGCCCCACGCCTGCACTTCTCCGCATTCGCTGCTATAATCCTGGCTATGACAACAGCAAAACAAATTACCCCTAAACCCAAATGGTTGAAGATCAGACTCAACACGGGCGGCGAATATCAACAGATCAAACATCTCATCAACGACCTGAGCCTGCACACGGTTTGTCAGGAAGCGCGTTGCCCGAACATCTATGAATGCTGGTCGAGCGGCACGGCGACCTTTATGATTGCAGGCGAAGTCTGCACGCGGCGTTGCGGCTTTTGCGCGGTCAGCAAAGGCGCTCCCGTTGTGCTTGACCCGGAAGAGCCGTGGCACGTTGCGCAAGCCGTGCAAAAAATGAACGTCAAGCACGCCGTCATCACTGCCGTCAATCGTGATGATATGGAAGACGGCGGCGCGATCCATTTTGCTACCACCATTCAAGCTGTGCGGGCGCTGAATCCCAACACCAAAGTCGAAGTCTTGATCCCGGATTTTCAGGGCAACGAAGCGGCGTTGATGGCAGTACTCGACGCCCAACCGGACGTGCTGAATCACAACACAGAAACCGTGCCGCGCTTGTATCGCCGCGTTCGTCCACAAGCGAAATACCGCGAATGGACATTGACCTTGCTGGAACGAGCAGCCAAACGACGCGACGAAGAAGGACGCGGGATGCTGACGAAATCGGGCGTAATGCTGGGCTTGGGCGAAACGGATGAAGAGATCATCGCCACGATGCAGGATTTGCGCAGTGTGGATTGCGATATTTTGACGCTGGGGCAATATCTACAACCCGCGCCACAACGATTGAAGGTGGAGAAATACTATCCGCCGGAAGAGTTTGCGAACTTCAAGGCGATTGGGTTGGAAATGGGCTTTCGCTATGTCGAATCTGGTCCGCTCGTGCGTTCCAGTTATCACGCGCACGAACACACGGCAGGTGTGCAACCCGTCGCGGCAAACATCGCGCCGCCAACTAAGATCAAGCGTGAATTGCCTGTGCTGAATTTTTCAGTGCAGTAATTGAAAGAAGGAAGTTATGACGACGACAACAGCTTTACGTTGGACATCGGCTGATCTTGAAACGCTGCCCGAAGATGGCAAGCGGTATGAGATTATTGAGGGAGAATTGTATATGTCAAGATCGCCGCATTATGAGCATCAACGTGCTTGCACGAGAATGGGTAGAAAACTTGATGAGTGGTCGGAACAAACGAGATTAGGCGAGGTAGTCATCGGCCCCGGCATCATTTTTGCCGACGATGACGATGTGATTCCTGATGTAGCTTGGGTTAGCCGGGAACTACGCGATCAGCTTCTTGATGCGGAGGGGCATTTTCGCGGTGCGCCTGAACTGGTGATTGAAGTGCTTTCCTTTACAGGCTCGAATGCGCGGCGTGATCGTGAGGCCAAACTGAAGTTATATGCACGGCGTGCGGTGGAGGAATACTGGATCGTAGACTGGATCGCGCGGGAGGTTACAATCTACCGACGCGGCAAAGTTGATTTGGAGTTGACCGCAATCCTGGAATCATCTGAGTTTTTGGAATCCCCGTTGCTTCCTGGCTTTCGCTGTCAGGTCAAAGATGTTTTTGCCGATTACCTCGCCTAATTTTTGTTATGCCAAATCCCAATGCCAAACAGCCCCAGAATGTGCCGGGGCGTTTTTATGTGGACACAAATTGTATTGATTGTGATGTGTGCCGCGACCTGGCGGAAGCCAATTTCACACGACATGAGGACGGCGGCTACTCTTATGTTTACAAACAACCTCAAACGCCGGAAGAAGAATCTCTTTGCCAGGAAGCCTTAGAAGTTTGCCCGGTAGAAGCGATTGGGATGTCCAGGTAGAGTAGACGGTGGAAACCGAAGGTCTTGCTCTTCTAACCAACTACCGTCTACTCTTTCCTCCACACAGTCCCATCCGCATATTCAATTTTCTTGATCGCAATCGGTTCTTGCGGCAATTGCGTAGGGTCTTGAAAGCTTTTGCTGCACACCGATTCAAAGGCCTTGCCGTCGCTAATCATCACCACCTTACATTTCATCGCGCCCTGTGGCAGTGGTTGCTTGAGCGTCTTTTTGCCGCCGGGTTTGATGTCCGCCTTGCTGCTCACGTCAAAGCGTAAAAGCAGCTTATCATTTTCATAGCGCGGAAAGGCGAAATCCCATTCGATGGTTTTGATCGCCTTGTCCGAGAGATTTTTGACCGAAATATTCACCCACTCGGCCATGTCAATGACGCGAATCGTGGAGCGCAATCTGCCGCGCGAATTTTTGTCTTCCGGGGCAATTACGCCGCGCGGCGTAGATTGATTATAGGTCGAGTTCGCGCGATTGGCTTGTGCCGTGCGACGCGCTAGCTTCTCGGCTTCGGTTTGCGGAATCTCAACGGCTTCGGCGGAGAAGCCGGACGGTTGGCGATCCAGCAAAGGGTAGTAATTGTTCCCGATTTTGAAGCTGACGATTTCAAGCGCGGGCTTATCTGTGGCTAGGCCTGAGTTTGATTGGGACACAACAGAAAATGAAAGACAAACTACGCTGGTCAAAAGTAACAGCGACCTCAATAACAAGCTTCGCATAATCTCTTCCTTTCTGGTTCGCGCGAGGTGATGGACAACATCTTACTCCTGCCCTGCGCGAAAGAAAAAGCTCGCCCGGTAAAAAATACCGAGCGAGCTTTTGAGTTATAGCTAAGCCGTTCGTTTAGAACTGATAGCGTAGCGCGAATTGCAATTCGCGGTTGCCGCTTTTGGACGTGACTCGACCAAATGTGGCGCTAGTTGGATTGGTGTCCGCACCATTCCAGTTCGGATGATTCAGCCAGTTATAGGCTTCTGCCCGAAACTGAATCTTATGACCTTCCGTGATTTGGAAATCCTTCGATAAAGTCATGTTGTGGTTTTGAAAGCCGGGTTGATAAATAATCCCACGCGATTTTTGCGTTGAGATCGTTCCAGGCGCAGGACGCGTGAACACGCAATTAGCTCCGGTCGTAACATTGCAAGTTCCACCGCTCTGGTTGACGCGGAAATAATAGTTTGCGTCCGCCGCCACACCCTGTGAGTATGTCTGCTCCCCTCTGCTAAGAACCGGATCACCATTGACGATCCACAATTGTGAACCACTGCCGGTGCCGACTCCCGCCCAATCATCGCCCGTTGCGACGGAGGTCGGGGTCCCTGTTTGAAATTGCGTAATTGCGCTCAGGGTCCAACCACCAATCAATTTGCCCGTCCATCTGGATCTATCTTTGAAGAACGGCAATTGATACACTGCATTCAGCACCAGCACGTGGCGACGATCAAACGTTGATGGCCCATACAGATTGCTAACATCGAAGGCATTCGGCACGACATCGCGTTGCGCTGAACCATCGTCTTGCGATTTCGAGAGCGTGTACGCCACGCCAAACAAGAATCCGTTGGTGAAGCGCCGGTTCCCGCTGACCTGCAACCCGTGATACATCGAATTGGCGTCATTATTGGTGGAGCGAATAATGCCATAGCCTTTGTACGGACGCAGGGCATCCACATTGAACCGACCAAGCGCAGTGTTGGCTGGGTTCACAAAAGCGCAACCACCCGTAAAGCCGATGCCGCTTTGCGAGGCAGGGCAAGTCCCGACCGGAAGCTGATTGATGTTGCGCTCACGTTGTCCGTGCAAACCACGACGACCAACGTAACCAACTTCCACCAATGTTCCGAATCCTACTTCGCGTTCGAAAGTGGCATTCCAAGTCCACGCTTGAGGATTCTTGAAAATCGGGTCTTGCGTGGTGATGACCAACGGGAACGCGTTCCCACTGGTACCGCCCGGGTTATCCACGTTGCCGCGTGTAATCGAAGCGGTCGGTTGCAACGGCGGATTGCCACCGAGGAAAACCGAATCGCTGACACCAAGACGCGTCATAAACCGTCCGATGCCTGCCCGAAATACATTCTTGTCATTGATTGCATACGCAACACCGACGCGCGGTTGGAAGTTATTTTTGTGAATCTTGGAGTATTCCTTGCTGAAGCCCCGGAAGAGGAAATCGAACTCGCCTGTGTTGGCGATGCCAATACGTCCTGGGCCTTTTGCCGCATCCGGCCAACCACTGCCTGGAATCACCAGCCCGTTGTAACGAGACTGTAAATTACCAGCAGTAATGAACCCGGTAGTGGGGTTTTGTGTGACGGCGATGGAGGAATTATAGGTGCTAGGATCAAATACCACCATGTTCCGCCACAGGCTGTAATACGGCTGAATGATGCTGTGCCGTATGCCCGCTTCAATGCGCAGTTTCGATGTGGCCTTCCAGGAATCCTGCAAGAACCACTCGAACATGTGACCGCGATACGGCGTGAAGGAACGCTGACCGATTTCGGCATACGTTTCAAACAAACCGAGCGCGACGTTGCCAATCGCTACACCCGTTGCGTTTGGTGTGCTATTGGAAAACACAAAGCGACCATTCTGGTTGTTGGTTCCGCCAGGCGTTCCGGCCACGTTAATCTGGTCGAAGTCATTTTGTCCGGCGCGTTCAAAGTAACCGCCGAACTTGATGGTGTGGTTGCCGCGAATATTCGTCCAGTTGTTGCTGGCCTGATAAATCGGGCCGGTGGAACTGGCCGGATACGGGCCACCATCAAGACTGACAAATTGGTCAACGCCCTCGACCGTCGGAATCTTGTCGAAGATTTCTTTCTGCGGGAAGAGATAGGGGTAATTGATCCCATACTTGCTCCGCTGAAAATTGTTGCCGCGCGTATCCACCGCAATGAACACTTGGTCACGGCTGCCTGCGATCAATGTTTCACTGATCCAGGTAGGTGACAAAGACCATGTCCAGTTGATCGAAGTCGTCTGGTTTGGACGATCAATGATTTGCGGCGCACGATCTGTGCCGGCACGGAACGCGCTCACGCCGACATAATGGTACAGCGACAAGCGGTACTTGATTGAGTGTCTTTCGTTCGGATAAAAGTCAACCGAAAGGGTGTCTTTGCGTTGATCGTCAGTCGTTGGGCGATCCTGGAAAAAATTCGCGCCTGTGGGACCAAAGAAGCCCGCAATGGGTTCCGGCTGCGCTTTCAAAAATCCGAGTCCGTTGGCGCTCAAACGGCTGGCTGGGATTTTGTTGAAGATGCCTCCATCATTGAAGCAGCCAGTAGTATCAGTCGCGCTGCATCCCCCTGTTTTCAGCGGGTCTTTCAAATAACGAGGAACCTGGAGCGCCGCAATATAATTCGGGCCGCCCGGAAACAGTTCACTAAAATCTCCGGCGCGCATTCTGGCGGTTGCCACACGCTGGGTCGTGTTGTCAGTACGACGTTGACGCACCCATTCTTGTCCCCACAACCAGAACAGTTTGCTCCGATCATTATTGAAGCTCGTGCCTGGAATGATGACCGGGCCGCTTAGCGAATAACCAAATTGATTGTAGCGAAACGGATTGGGCCGACAGTGCTGAGCTTTCTCAAATTGCGGATTGCTGCATGGTGCATTGGCTGGAGTGTTGCGATTGCGTCCCCACTCGTTCGCATTGAGCGCAGCGTTGCGAATATATTCATAAAAAGCACCATGAAAGTCTTTGGTGCCGCTCTTAGTGACAATCCGTATCTGACCGCCGGAAGCGCGCCCGTACTCAGCATTGTAATTCGCCGTCAGGATTTGTACTTCCTGCGTTGCTTCCACGTCAGCGGTTCCAATCGAAGTGCCATTGGAACGAGTGCGCGTACCAACTGCGCCGTCATAGGTAATCAGCGAGTCCTGGGTGCGACCACCGTTAATGTTAAATCCACCAGAGGTTAGCCCAAAGCTGTTACCTCCAAGCGCGCCGCCTTGCACACCGGGTTTGAGCTGTGACAAAAAGAGCGGATTGCGTCCGTTCAATTGCAAATACTCAACCTGCTTGGTTTCGACTAGGCGTCCGATGGTGGCCGATTCGGTTTGCACCTGTGTGGTCGAGGCCGTGATGTTCACGACTTCGGTCACTTGTCCGGTTTGCAACTCAGCATCCGTGCGCGCCGGTAAACTAGGATCAAGTTTTTTGCTGCTCTCTTTGTACAGTTTGAAGCCTTGCGCCTCCACCGTAACAGTGTAAAGCCCTGGCGGTAATTGCGTGATGACGTAATAGCCTTCGCTATTAGTCAGAGCTGATCGCTCAAAGGCTCTGGCCTCATTCGTGACGGTGACTTTGGCATTGGCGACGACTGCGCCCGACTGATCTTTGACCGTCCCGGAAATCTGCGTGTTGTCGGATTGCGCAAAGGCGAGTGATAAATTTATCGCCAAGCACAATCCAATGCTCAGTAATTGTGTGAGCATCTTTGTTTTCTGGGTAATCATTTGATGTACTCCTCTGAGAATAAACCGCAATCTAATAAGATCGCGGGGAACTAACAATTACTGCGCAACCACATCACCAGCCCAAGGACAGAGACATAAGCCCCGCAGTATCTAATTTTGTAATAACAAGTTCGAGGATTGTATTTTCAGCCCAGCGGTGCTGACTGAGCCTGCCATCGGAAGGAACTAAAGGATGGCTAATCAGTTGATCTCGTCAGCTTATAGTAATTATCTATAATGGTTTGACCAAGTGTCAAGGGTTGAGTATGCTTATCGTTCTTTCGGCGTAAAATTTTACGTTTACCTAATCCATCACCTTACATCAGTTTTCGGAGGACATCATGGCTGACAAAAAATCTCGCAGAGACTTTCTCAAACAGGCGGGTGCGAGCGTCACTGCTGGCGGCGCGCTGCTTTCCATTCCCACCTATGCACAAACCACCAAACTCAAAAACGTACTTGCTTCAGGCCGCATTCTCGGTGCCAACGACCGTATCAATGTGGCTTCAATTGGCGTGGGGGGACGCGGCACGGGCGTGATGAAATGGGCGATGGACGTTGGGCAAAAAAGTCAGCCTATCCAACTCGTCGCGGTCTGCGATGTGTACCGCAAGCGCCTGAACAACGCGCAGCAGATCAGCAAGGCCGAAATGTCGACGCTGGATTATCGGGAAATCATCGCGCGCAAGGATGTGGATGCCGTCATCGTCGCGACGCCCGATCATTGGCACGCGCCGATTTCGATTGACGCGATGCGCGCGGGCAAAGACGTGTACTGCGAAAAGCCCATGACCAAGACGGTCGAAGAGGCCAAGAAATTTACGGAAGTCGCCAAAGCCACGAATCGCATTGTGCAAATCGGCTCGAATACGACTTCGAGCGATCAATGGTGGCAGGCGCGCAAGGCCATTCAGGACGGGATGATCGGCGAGTTGCTGATGAGCCAAGGATCGTATCATCGTAATTCCATTGAAGGTGAATGGAACTACAAGATTGATCCGAACGCGGGGCCGGACGGCAAGGGCGATGATTTTATTGATTGGACTTCGTGGCTCGGCCCGGCAACGAAACGCCCGTTCAGCGCCGAGCGGTTCTTCCGCTTCCGCAAATATTGGGATTATTCCGGCGGCATTGCAACTGACCTGTTCTATCACGTCGTCGCGCCCCTGAACATTTGCTGGGGCGAAGCGCAATTCCCGCACAAAGTCATGGCTTCGGGCGGCACGTATGTTTTCAAAGACGGACGCGAAGTGCCGGACACGTTCCACTTGATTGCTGAATTCCCGAAAGGTCATTCGTTGATCCTGAGTTCTTCGATGGCGAACAGCCAGCATATTCCGGGCTTGCTGCGCGGCCACGAAGGCACGATTATGATGGTGCCGCAAGGCCAGTTTGAAGGCAAAGTGGATCACATCACCGTCACCGCCGAGCGCCAGTTCAAAGACAAGTTCGTCGCGAAATACGGCAGCAACGAAGTCAAACTGGAAACTAACAAAACGCGCGAAGACCACATGACGAACTTCCTGCGCTGCGTCCGCACACGCGAGAAACCCGTACTGGATGCACCGACCGCCTATCGCGCGATGACGACGATTGGCATGGCCGTCGAATCGTATCGTTCTGGCAAAGTCTTGTACTTCGACGAGCGCAACGAACGCGTGACAGATCGTCCGATTCAAGTGCCAGCAAAAGCCTAGTAACTAGCTTATGACCGCGACCGTATCAAGAGTTTTGCTTTCACCTACTCTGATTTGGTCGCGGTTTTTCTAATTTCAACTACAACATCTGATCCGTATGAAACTACTATCTACACTGCTACTTCTCTCTTTCTTTGTCCTTCCGGTGCTGGCACAAACGCCGAACGAACTCACCCAAGCCGAAAAGAAAGCGGGCTGGAAATTATTATTTGACGGCAAATCGTTCACTGGCTGGCGCGGCTTTCACAAGGAGAAGGTGCCTGAAGGCTGGATCATTGAAGACAATTGCATCAGCCGGATCGCTTCGCACGGCCAGTTAGGACAAGCCGGCGGTGATCTGATCACAGTAGATCAGTTTGAGAATTTTGAATTTTCGTTGGAGTGGAAAATCAGCAAAGGTGGCAATAGCGGCATCAAGTATCTCGTCTCAGAAACGTTGCCGCCCAAAGGCAGATCAGGCGTGAGTTTTGAAATGCAAGTATTGGATGACGAGCATCATCCTGACGCCAAAATGGGTATCAACGGCAATCGCAAAGCCAGCGCACTCTACGACCTGATGCCGCCCAACGACAAGAAGAAACTCAACCCCGTCGGCGAGTTCAATCAAATTCGCCTCGTTGTTAAAGGCAAGCATATCGAACACTGGCTGAACGGCCAGAAAGTTTTAGAATTCGAGCGCGAGAGCGAAGCCTTAAAATCGCTGATTGCCAAAAGTAAATTCAAAGACCAACCGCTGTTTGGCACCTTCGCCAAAGGCCATCTTTTATTGCAGGAACACGGCGACAAAGTATGGTATCGCAATATCAAAATCCGCGCCCTGAAATAGATGTCAGGTGTTGGGTTAAGTAAAGAACACCCGACACCTGACACCCGACACCTATGAATCCAATCGTCCAAATCTCTCTTGACCTCACTGATATCAACGAAGCCCTTGAAACCGCCCGCATCGCGTTGGAAGCAGGCGTAGATTGGCTGGAAGCGGGCACACCGCTAATCCTCGCCGAAGGCTTACACGGCGTGCGTGCTTTGCGCAAAGAGTTTCCTGATACGCCTATTGTCGCCGATTTGAAAACGATGGACGGCGGCTATCTCGAAGCCGAAATGATGGCGAAGGCGGGCGCGACACACGTCGTCGTGATGGCACGCGCGCACGCGGAAACGATCAAATGCGTCGTCAAAGCCGGACACGATTTCGGCGTCAAAGTGATGGGTGACAACATGGTCTTTGAAGATAAGGCCGCTGCAAGCAGAATGCTCGAAGATTTAGGCTGCGATTACATCGTGCATCACACGGGCTTCGATGAGCGCAACGGTATCTTCGCTGATACGGGCAAGATGCTCAGCCCGCTGGATGACCTCGACGCCGTCGTCAAAGCCGTTAGCATCCCGGTGCAAGCGGTCGGCGGGCTTTCGATTGAACAAGCGATTTCGATGCCGAAGCGCGGCGCGCCGCTCGTCGTGATTGGTGCACCGCTGGCAATTGACGCGCATTCGTTTAGTGTGGCAAGCAATGACCTGAAAACTGTTTTGATGGAAATTACACGGAGGATTCGGGAGTGAAGAAGGGGAAACAGTCTTTTGGAGGTGATTGGACGCAACAAAAGTTGGAAAGCATCCGCCAGTATCTTGTTTCGTATCGAATGGCACTGAAAAATACTCCCTTCAAAACGGCTTATATTGATGCCTTTGCCGGAACAGGTTATCGAACCACTTCAGCTAAAGCAGCGACAGAATCACTTTTGTTTCCTGAGATGGACAACGTACTTGATGGCTCAGCCCGTATTGCGCTACAAACTGAACCCAGATTTCACAAGTACATCTTCATCGAGAAATCTCTCGAGAGATTTGCAGAGCTTGAAAAACTGAAAGAGGATTTTCCTCACTTAGCGAACGACATCATATTAGCAAATGCCGATGCTAATTCTTATTTGAAAGGCTTGTGCCAAGGGCCTTCCTGGAAAAATCACCGCGCTGTTTTGTTTTTGGACCCATTTGGGATGCAAGTGACGTGGGAGACCATCAAGGCTATCGCAGAAACTAAAGCGATTGATTTATGGCTGCTTTTTCCTCTAGGTGTTGCCATTAACAGAGTGCTGACACGAACTGGTCGGATTAGTCCGACTTGGCGCACGAAACTTGATGAAATGTTCGGAGCTTCGGACTGGTACGAAGAGTTTTATCGAACCACCCAAACCCCCAGCCTTTTCGGTGAAGAAGAGGTTACAGAGAAAATCACCAACTTCGATGCGATCAATCAGTATTACATCAAGCGCCTGAAAACTGTTTTTACCGGGGTCGCACCCAATCCTCTTTTGCTCCGTAATTCCAGAAACAATCCGATCTTTGCGCTTTACTTTGCCGTAGGTAATGCGAAAGGCAAAGACATCGCGCTTAGGATTGCGAACCATATTTTGGAGAAATGATTTATGGCAACCAACTCAGCAATCGAGTGGACGGAGGCTACCTGGAATCCATTGACCGGTTGTACCAAGATTAGCCCCGGTTGTAAGCATTGTTATGCAGAACGAATGGCGCAACGGTTAATGGCAATGGGGCAAACAAATTACGCTAATGGGTTCAGGCTTACGTTGCAAGAACAGATGCTGACACTGCCAATGACCTGGAAGAAGCCGCGAACGGTGTTTGTCAATTCAATGAGCGATCTTTTTCACAAAAGTGTTCCGGTGGGTTATATTCAGCGCGTCTTTAACGTGATGAATACTGCGCATTGGCATCAATTCCAAGTCCTGACGAAAAGGTCTGAACGGCTTTTAGAAATGAGCCATCGTTTGATTTGGTCTCCGAATATCTGGATGGGCGTAAGCGTGGAAAATCAGGACTACGCCTTTCGTATTGACCATTTGCGGGGAACGGGTGCGCAGGTTAAGTTTCTTTCCCTTGAGCCTTTGTTAGGGCCATTGCCAAACTTAAACTTGAAGGGAATTGACTGGGTAATTGTAGGGGGAGAATCAGGGCCAGGCGCGAGACCCATGAATCCTGAGTGGGTAAAACAAATTCAGGTGCAATGCAATCAGGCAAAAGTCGCATTCTTTTTCAAACAATGGGGTGGGGTCCATAAAAAGAAAGCCGGACGACAGCTTGAAGGTCGGACGTGGGATGAATTACCGTCAGTTTTTTATAAGCATATTCAGCAATCATCACCAAGGAGGTTAGTAGTATGAGTGCATCAATGGCAGCGGTCGTGCAGTACGACTTAACTCCCGGCGCGGTGGAAGTCCGCGCAATGTCGATCCCGGAAATCGGGGAAGATGAAGTTCTCTTGCACGTCGGTGGCGTCAGCGTTTGTGGCAGCGATGTGCATCAATATGCCGCGACACAGAGTTGGCCGGTGAACATACCTGTCATCTTAGGTCACGAATTCGGTGGCACTGTGGCAGCGATTGGCAGTCGTGTCAAAGGCTTCAAAGAAGGGGACCGCGTCGTTTCTGAAACTGCCGCGTATATTTGCGGCAAATGCATGATGTGTCGCACGGGTGCCTACAATTTGTGTCCGACAAGAAAAGGCTTTGGCTATGGCATCAACGGCGCGATGGCGGAGTATGTGCGCGTGCCGGAGCGATGCTTGCATCCGATTCCTGATTCGTTGCCGTTCGAAAAAGCGGCGCTGACAGAGCCTTGCTGCGTCGGCTATAACTGCGTCATCGAAAAAAGCAACGTCCGACCGGGCGACACCGTCGTCATAATGGGGCCGGGGCCGATTGGCTTGTTGTGTGCAGAAATGGCGCGGCTTGCGGGCGCAGGAACGTTGATTATCGCGGGGATGGCGCAAGATGCTTCGCGTCTCGCAGCCGCCAAACAACTCGGCGTCACACACGCAATTAATTTGCAGGAAACCAATCTCACTGATTTCGTTCATGGTGTCGGCGATGGCCTCGGCGCACACCTCGTGGTAGATGCCGCTGGCGCTTCTGCTGCGCTCAAATCTGCTTTAGAGATTGTGCGACCCGGTGGGCAAATCACCAAAGTTGGCTGGGGGCCGCAACCCTTAGGCTTTTCGCTTGACCCGCTGGTGCAAAAAGCGGTGCGACTGCAAGGCAGTTTTAGCCACACATTTGAGAATTGGGAAATGGTGGTTTCAATGCTGGCTTCAGGCCAAATTAACCTCGGCCCGATTATCAGTCAGATTTCCGCTATCGAAGATTGGAAAGACTGTTTTGATGGCATGCACAACGGCAAATATGTGAAAGCCGTGTTGCAGCCACAGGCTTAAGTTGGACATTTGGCTGACTCGGAACAGCCAGTAATATTTTGGAAAACGCTATGCTACGTCTTACCCTGTTTGGGTTACTTTTAGTTTCATTTTGTGCAGTTGCGGTGGCTCAAACTCCGCCAGCGCCACCGCAACCGCCACTAACTGACAATGTGCCGGTACAGGCTATTAAAGCGCCGCGCATTCCGCTGCCGAGCGAAGAAGCCTCGGCCCCTGTCACGAAGTTTTCGTTCCTGGTCTATGGCGATACACGCGGGCGGCGTGATGGCTTCGAGCCACAGTACGAGCATTCGCTTGTCATCAATGCAATGGTGGCGCAGATCAAGAAGCTGGAAAGCTCGCCTTATCCCGTGCGCTTTGCGATTCAAACTGGTGACGGCGTGGCCAACGGCGCAATGGGCAAACAGTGGAATGTTAGTTATATTGACTTGATCAACAAACTGACGCAGGAAGGCGGCGTGCCCTACTTTCTCGCGCCTGGCAACCATGACGTTAGCAGCGCCGATACACACGACGCAGAACGGCGTCAGCCAGGGCTGAAAAACTTTTACGCCGCCAATGCCGAGTTGCTTCCACGCGAAGGCTCACCGCGTCGGATGAATGGCTATCCGGTCTTTTCCTTCGGCTATGGCAACACGTTTTTAATTGCCTTCGATTCCAATATCGCAGGTGATGAAAAACAATTGGCCTGGATCAAAGGCCAGCTTGAAGGACTGAATCGCCAGCGGTATAAGAACATCATCGCTTACAGTCATCACCCGGCTTTTTCCTCCGGTCCGCACGGCGGTGCGCATGTGGAGAAGTCAACACAGATCATTCGTGACCAATACATGCCGCTCTTTCGCAAACATCACGTCAAAATCTTTTTCGGCGGCCACGAGCATCTGTTCGAGCATTGGGTGGAAACCTACGAAGATGGCGCGGGTAAACACCGCCTTGACCACGTGATTACAGGTGGCGGTGGCGCACCGCTCTACACTTATGCGGGCGATCCTGACATTCGGCCTTACATCAAGCAGTATGGGGCAGAGAAAGTGTCGCTCAACCGGATTGCCAAACCGCCGTATGAGCCAGGAGGTGGTGCCTATCATTACGTGCTGGTGCAAGTGGACGGCGAGCGCATCAATTTAGAAGTCATCGGAGTGGATTGGGGACGGGATTTCCGCCCTTACCACACCAACAAAGCAAATTTATCAGAGCAGGAGAAATAATCTTTCATGGCAAAGCTGAGCGCGTTTCCCAAAGGCTTTATGGACGATCTTTGCGTCACCAAGACAATGACGCTCTTTGACTGGATTGATTTGGCCGCGACGCTCGACATAGACGGCATCGAAATGTACCCAGGCTTTTTTGCTAACTTCGAGCCAGAGTACGTGGCGCAAATCAAACAGCATGCAGAAGCAAAAGGGCTGGAAATTCCGATGATGTGTTGTTCACCGGATTTTACACAACACGATGCAGCCGCGCGCGCTGAAGAATTGGAAAAGGAGAAATTCTGGATTGATCTGACGGCGCAACTTGGCGGCAAATTCTGTCGCGTGTTGACAGGCCAGCGGCGCGAAGATGTTTCGCGCGAGGACGGCGTGCGCTACTCGGTCGAAGGAATCAACGCCGCAATTCCATACGCCGCCGAACGCGGCATCGTCTTGAATATGGAAAACCATTACAAAGATGGCTACTGGAAATATCCCGAATTCGCGCAGCATCTCGACGTATTTCTGGAGGTCATCAACCAGATTGATTCGCCCTGGTTCGGCGTCAATTTCGATCCGTCGAACTCGATCATTTGCGGCGAAGACCCGCTGGATGTGCTCGCCGCCATCAAACATCGCGTCGTTACAATGCACGCGTCAGACCGCTATTTAATTAGCGGCACGATTGAAGATTTGAAAGCGCAGGACGGGTCGCTGGGCTATGCGAAAAACCTCAAGCATGGTGTAATCGGCAAAGGCTTGAATGATTACGACGCCATTTTTTCCACGCTGAAAGCGGAAGGATTCGACGGCTGGATTTCGATTGAAGACGGCGAGAACGGCATGGATGACTTGCGCGAGTCGGTACAGTTTTTGCGCGAGAAGATGGAGCAATATTTTGGGTGAACGATGAAGGCGGAACGCTGAGCGATGAATTTCAGAACATAAAGACAAGGAGTCAAACGATGAATGATGAGTTCGCTCGGCTTGAGGAAACCAATAAGCAAGATTTGAAGAAGCGGACAAAAGCGTTTGCGTTGAGGATTATCAAGCTCTATGTTTCTTTGCCAAAAACAACGGAGGCACAAGTCTTAGGGAAGCAAGTCCTGCGCAGCGGTACTTCGGTAGGCGCACATTATTACGAAGCCAAACGAGCCCGCTCCACCGCCGAGTTTATCAGTAAGATCGAAGGTGGTTTGCAAGAGTTGGAAGAAACTGTATATTGGTTGGAATTGTTGATTGAAGCAGAACTTATCAAGGCTGACAAACTCCAAAATTTGCTGAGCGAGGCCGAAGAATTGACCGCTATTCTGGTTGCTTCCGTGAAAACCGCAAAAGGGCGGAAATGAGATTTTTCATCGCTTAGCGTTCCTACTTCATCGTTTAATTTTATGAGTCGTTTACAAAACAAAGTCGCAGTGATTACCGCGTCAACCGCTGGCATGGGCGAAGGCATTGCCCGCCTCTTTGCCAGCGAAGGGGCGCAAGTTGTGATCTCCGGTCGCAATGAAAAGAATGGCGCAGCAATCGTCGAAAGCATTCTCAGCAATGGTGGGCAGGCGATTTTTCATCGCGCGGATGTTTCCAACGAAAGCGATTGTCGCAGCTTAGTTGATCGCGCTATCGAGGCGTTTGGCAAAGTGGATGTACTGGTCAACAACGCAGGCGACAGCACACGCTGCACGATTGAAGATACGACTGTCGAATTGTGGGATCACCTCTTCGCCGTCAATGTGCGTGGTGCGTTTATTTGCTCGCAGCAATTTTTTAATCACAACAAAGAACGCCGCACCGGTTCGATCATCAACATCGGTTCGGTGAACGCCTACATCGGTGAGCCGGCGCTGTTGGCGTATTCTGCCGCGAAGGGCGGCTTGATGACCTTCACGAAAAATCTGGCCAGCTATTTGACCAAATACCGAATGCGCGTGAATCAATTGAATGTCGGCTGGACGGAAACGCCGAACGAGCATGTCGTCAAACGGCTCGAAGGTAAAGGTGACGACTGGCTTGAGGAAGCCTTTAAAACCAGGCCGTTCGGACGCTTGTTACTGCCGCGCGACATTGCTTACGCCGCCACCTATTTCGCCAGCGATGAAAGCGAGTGCATCACCGGTTCTGTGCTGGATTTGGAACAGTACCCTGTCGGCGCACCGCCGAAATTGTAATTCCCGCTTAATCAAATCAACTTTATGCTCTCAATATGGCTCCGCTTACCGCTCTCTGTTTTACTCTCTGTCTTGCTTCTCGTTGCACCGCTCCGTGCGCAGACGAAAAAAACGGTCACGCCCAGAATCAAATTAGTGCTCGGCATCGTGATTGACCAGTTTCGTTATGACTATCTGACGCGCTTTGAGGATCAATTCGGCGCGGGCGGATTCAAACGCTTCCTGCAAGGCGGTGCCGTATTCACCAACGCGCACTATCCGTATACGCCAACCGTCACGGCTTGCGGCCATGCCGCCTTTATGAGTGGTTCCGCGCCCAATGAAAACGGGATCATCGCTAATGAATGGTGGGATCGAGGACTCGGCAAAAAAATCACGAGTGTCGTGGATGCAACGACCAAATTACTGGGCGGCAAAGAAGCAGAAGGCGCGTCCCCACGTCGTTTTCTTAGCTCTACCATTGGCGATCAATTGAAAATGATAACGGGGGGGCAAGCCAAAGTTATTGGCATTTCGCTGAAAGATCGGGCGGCCATTTTACCGGCGGGACATCAGGCTAACGGTGCATATTGGTACGATGATACGACTGGCAAAATCGTTTCGAGTACATACTATTTCAATGATTTGCCCAACTGGGTGAAGGAGTTCAATCAAAACCATTGCGCGGACAAATACTTTGGTAAGAAATGGGAAAAGCTGTTGCCCGCAACGGCCTACGCGCGCTCGCTGCCGGATGATTCGCCGTTTGAAAAGTGGGCGTATGGCAAAACCTTTCCGCATCTGATTACGGGCGGTGAAACCAAACCAGGGAGCAGGTTCTTCAAGCAATTCGAGGCCACGCCTTATGCCAATGAGATGTTAGTTAATTTGGCCAAGGCGGCGATGGAAAACGAACAACTAGGTGCGGATGATATTCCTGATTTACTGACCGTCAGCTTTTCGGCTAACGACATTCTGGGTCACTCCCTGGGACCAAACAGCCCGGAAGCACAGGATATAACGCTCCGAACAGATCGTATTTTAGCGGACTTTTTGGCTTATGTAGATAAGAAGGTCGGCTTACAAAACACTCTTATTGCCTTCACTGCCGATCATGGGGTTGCGCCGGTGCCCGAACACGCACAATCGCTTGGATTGGGTGGACGAATGAAGGCCCAAGAACTCACTGATACCATCAACAACGCGCTTAACAAACGATTCGGCGAAGAAAAATGGCTCGCCTCCTTTACCTATGGCAATGTGTATTTTGATTATGCAGCACTGGCACGTCGGCACGCCTCGCTGACAGAAGCGCAAAACCTCGTAAGCGAAGCTGTGATGGGACTCAAAGGTATCGCAGAAGCTTTTACGCGCACGGATATTTTGGCTGGACGCCTTCCACGTACGCGAGTTGCCAACAGTGTGGCGTTGGGCTTCAATGCCGAGCGCAATGGCGATATAGTTATCGTGCCAAAGCCGTTTTGGGTTTTTGGAGAAGCTTTGCCGTCGGCCACCACACACGGCACACCCTACAGCTATGACACGCATGTGCCAGTGATTTTTTATGGAGCAGGCATTAAGGCAGGCATCTTTAGTACGCCGAGCAGCCCCTTGGATATTGCGCCAACGCTGGCAGCCGTGCTCAAGATCGAACAGCCAAGCAACAGCGTCGGACAAATTCTGGCAGAGGCCTTGAAGAAGTAAGGACTACTCTTCCTCAGCGAGGGGAATAAATCTAGTTAACTCGACGCGCCAGCCATCGGTGAGCTTTGTCAGGCGCACAAAATCCACCAAACTGCGCAACACTTCCAAGCGCCAAATCCGTTCCGAGTCTTCTGTGATGGGCGTTCCGGTAAGGTTATTCAGCCCAGCGCTCGTGTTGGCAATCGTAATCGTCATCTTCTCTTCGTCCAACTGATAGCGTTGGTAAATCTTAGTGTCGGGGTGTTCTTCGGTGGCCGCCATACTGAGGCAGGCTTCGATTAAGGCGGTCTTCATTTGATTCACTGCAGCGGGCGAAAATCCCGCGCCCCGTGCCATCCGTTCGACCGCGCGAGCGGCAATAATCTCTTTGTCGTCGTTGGTCGGAATCACAATCTCAAACTGATGCAAGCTGCGGTTTTCCGCTTCCATTGTCGCCTGAGAAAGAGTTGACGGCGGCGCGGGAGCGTCCCCTGTGAGAGCAGCGCCAGTGGCTTCCTCTGATAAGGGAGGAGAGCTTGGCCTTTCGCTTTCCGGCGAGTCTTCCAAGGTATCGGGAAGAACCTCATCCGACGCATCCTCATTAACCTCGTTATTCTTTGTTGCAGATGTTAGTAAGCTCGTGAGCAGTTCCAATTGCAAATAGTCTGAGGCGGCAAAGCTGCGCTCCGCCAATGCCATCGTTCCGTCTGGGGTAAAACCCAATTTACTAATCGCCCAGCGGACGATATGTGGAACGGGTTTCCCTTCGACCTGATTAGAAATCAGGGTGGCTTGGATTTCTCGGAGCTGTTGGTCGAGCAATTGAACAGCCTCTGCGTTCACTGCCGAAGGCGCATCGGCAACAGCCAGCAGCCAGATCACTTCATGCTCCTGATCGTAGATGCCGCGCTCAAACCCAAAAGCTAATAAACAACTCCAACTGGCGGGCAAATTCCCTAATTTATGCGCAAACAGGTGACCATCTGCCACATGTACGATTTGCGGCAACTGCACTTTCTCGACCTCTGCTTGCAGCCCTGCCAGCATAATTTCGTAGGGGGCATGGCCATAGCGCACAACGAATTCATCGTGGGCAAAAAGTGAATGCGCCACACTTTGTCCATCAAAACGCCGCAGCAAGGACTCGATTTGCGTATGCAATGTGCGCCGGGCGCTGAGCGCCAACATTTGTGGCACCGATTTGATCCGGCGGCGCAATAAATCCAGTTTGACCTCTTCCAGCGCAGCGCCTTCAAAGCGGCGGTGGGTGGCAGCAACCCAGTCACAAAAGACTGGATCGTCCGCCGGCAGGATATGGCCATCCAGTAAGGTAATTAGTTCTTGTCGGTGCAATTCCGTCAACAGAGATGACACTTCAAAGCGAGCCGCGAGCCGCGACTTCACTAATTCCACAGGCGCACACGACGCCATTGCTTCGGCACAGATATAGATAATTTCGATGGCGGCCTGTTCTCCGCCCTGACCAGGTGTCGCCACCTGTGCAATCTGCCGCAGTAAGCGTGAAAAGTAATGCGCAATGCGTCCCTGCAATAATTCCGCAACGTACAGCCGCTCGAAATCCGCGCCTTTGTCGAACCACATTTTGCGTTCACTCGTAGCCGCTGTCAGCGAGCGCAGATAAAACAGATTGCTGTCGAGTTGATGCACCGCCAGCCGACCGATTTCGGCATCGAAGGCGACGTTATCCTGCGCACACCAGCGTTTGACGAGTTCTTGCAGAGAATCCAAATCCGGCGGCCCAAAATGCAGGAGTTTCACGGTTCCGATCACTCCTTCTTCCGCAGCCAGCTGATCCAGCAAGGCGCGTTGTTGCCCGGTCAGAATAAACGAGACGCTATGGGGTTGCTGCAATACTTCCCCGAACAAATTGGCGACTTCTTCGTCCGTAACGACGTGATCCAGCCATTGTGCCTCATCCAGAAAGATTGTGAGGTGATACGGGCTGCGCGCGGCCAATCGTTGGGGCAGGCCTAACGCGTAGCGAACAAGCGGGCGTTTGTCTTCGTCATTCATGCGCGCTTCATAGCCTTCAATCAGGTCTTTCAGCACCGCATACTCACTGGCGGAAGCCAGGTTCAGCAAATCGCGTTCGGTCAATTCATGGCGCGGCACCAATTCAGCATCGTGGTTGACGAAGGCCAGATACTGGCGCAGCAAGGTCAGCAAAAAATCTTTGGCAAATTTGTCAGGCAGCAAACGATCTCGACGAAGGCTGAAATAAATCGGCAGGGTGCGTCCCTGTTCACTAAAGAGCCGATCATAAGTCAGGCGCAGAAGTTCTGTTTTGCCGGACTGCGGGCGTCCGATGACCAGCACGGCACGGGCATTTTTCAGCACGGCGGCTTGGTAGATTTCATCCTGCGCGGAGGTGGTGCGCGAAAGGACTTCATCCGTGGCAAGCTGGCTCAAGATAGGTTGGTGCGGTGAAGAACCTGAGGAATACGACATGCGAGTATTTGGTAAAGGGCTAACGGATAAAATTCCAGACCGAGCCTGGCGCGGAGAGGGTTCAGTTAGGGAAGGGCTGCAAGAGTGGGAGGAACGCGAATGGTTCATTGCGCTTCCTGATAGTCCCGAACGATTTGACCGGCTGACTGTGGTCTAACTCTCAAAAAACAAACCTGAAATTAAGCGAGGCCCGGAACCAATTCCGTATTGTACACCACAACACAGTTTTTCCCGCGCTTTTTTGCAGCATAGAGTGCCTGGTCGGCAGCGCGAATGACTTGATGGCGATTTTGTAGGACTTTGCTGAGACTGGAAACCCCAATACTGACCGTGACCGGATGACGGGAACGTTCGCTGATAAAATGTTGCTCGACCGCTTTGCGCAGGCGCTCGGCCAAAATTGTCGCAGACGTAACATCCGTTTCCGGCAAGACCACAATGAACTCTTCTCCACCGTAGCGCGCAGCCACATCAAAATTCCGCAGCGATTTGCGAATGCAGTGGGCTGTCTCGCGCAACACCTCGTCACCAGCCTGATGTCCGAAGGTGTCATTGAAGGACTTAAAGCTATCAATATCCATCATTACGAAGGAGAGGGGGAATTGATAGCGTTTCGAGCGTTCGATTTCCTGCGCAAAACGTTCTTCGAGGTAGCGGCGGTTGAGTAAGCCCGTCAGCGGATCGGTAATGGCTAGCAGCTGAAAGCGCTGCGCTTTTTCGTGCAGATCAATCCGTTCCAAGGCGGCAGCAGCATACGGCGCAAAGAGTTTGAGCCAATCCAAATCACTGGCGACGAAGCTTTGCTTGCTGGCATGATCCGTCAGATTGATAACGCCTAGGCGCTTGCCGCCACTAAGCAGCGGGAAGCTGATAAAGGAGTTGGAATCCGCATTTCCGTGGACGCGTTCCGCCACCCAGGCTTGCTCACGCAAGTCCTGCACCAGCAACGGTTCGCCGCGTTCCAGCACGACCCCGGCAATGCCTTCTCCCAGGTGGAGGCCGCTCCCCCTCTCCCGACTCAAACCGCTGGCTGCTTTACAAATCAGTTGCTTGGATTCTTCGTTGTAAATCAGCAAGGAAACCCGTTCCGCGCCCAACGAAATAGCGACCTTTTCGACAATGGCTGAATAGGTTTCGGGTGCGTTCGCACGGGTCGCCAGCAAATGCGCAAAATCTTGCCATTGTGCGAGGGATTTGGTTTGATCTTGCACGGCGCTCCGCAGCCGCGCCAGTTCGAGCGGGACAATCAAACTCTGCCCCAACCGTGCCAGTTCTGCTTGCGTGGCCTCTTCCAAGTCGGTATCCAGCACTAGCAATATCCCCGTCAATTCTTCGCCAATGTAAAAAGGAAAGGCGTCTGCTCGCGTGCAAGGAACACTCATCTGAACTTCGAGCAGTTCTTCGAGTTTCAGAGAGGAAGAGGTATGGGCGCGCGTTTGCAAGCAATGGAGCAGTGAAGAATCAGAACTCAAACTGAAGCCAATCAAATGTGCTCGTTCCTCGCCCCCGGCAGCACACGCGGCCATCCGCCGTCCGTTGCGCATCAACAAAACGCCAGATGTGATGTGGAACCGCATACCAATTAATTGCATCGCTTCCCGGCAGCCTTGCTCAAACGTGCCTTTAAAGAAGGTTTCTAGTTGTTCGGAGGAAAGCGTGGGCACCAGAGGTGGCGCTGCGCTACGGAGGTTATTGACTGTCCTTTCGCTCTCCGTTGACACTATTTCGTCAGAGAGCGAGCCAAAATCGTGACTGAGAATCTCGCGCGCCGTCGTCAAAATCTTTTGCCGATTGCGGTCAAACTCTTCGGCATCGGTGAACTTGATATTGCTGAATAATTTGGGATTGGGCTGATTGGCAAGTGTGGTTTCGTGCTGCAAAAACTTTCGGTAGTCACTCGCGGAAAGGAACGCCCGCCCGCCAATCAAGACTGACGAAGCCGACTCGCCTGCGCCCGGCAAGGGAGCGGCAAAGCAATGCAGATGAGCCTCACAGCGATATTGGATCGGACGCCCTGCCGCTAAGGCACGCCCGCGCGCCTTGCCGCAAAATTCGGCACACATTCGTGCTTTGGTTGGGTCATTCAGGAAACTCTGGCAAATACTGGTTTCATTCGCTACGTTTTTCCGCAAATCATTATCTGCACCGATAGTCACCAGCGCCAAATTCGTACTGGCGGCCAGTGTCTGTTGTGCCACCAACCAATGTGGCAAGGCTTCGGAGGCAGGCCGAGAGGACTCTGGTTCAAACTCCAGTTCCAGTTCTTGCGGAGGAATGTTCGTAACGTCCACCATTGTTTTGCCCAAAACCGCTAAGCCGCTAGCGCCCTGTTGCAGCAGAGAAACCGACGGCTCGAATTGCATTAGCAACCAGGGACGCTGGAGAAAGGAAAACCCAGCGTCCCCGCGCAACGCAGCCTGTCTTTAACCCAATCGCCGCGCCGGGGCAAGCTGCAGCACATGGGCGCGCGCGCAAGACATAAGAAACAGGCCGCGCATTTATGTCAGACCAAAAGAGCATATTATTTGCTTACTCGTTTCTCTTTTGTTCCTTCTCTCTAAAAGACCTAAAGGCCTCTCGATTCCAGAGCCTTAAGGACTTCGCTACGACAATCTTGCTTGTTTTTGTAATTCGGTAGAAAGCGCGATGACTTGCTGGTCAGTTGGGGCAAAACCGCCCGATGTATCAATGGAATAATCCGCGTATTTTAACTTTTCTTCCGTCGGCATTTGCGCCGCGATGCGTCGAGCGGCTTCTTCGACGGGAAGGTTGTTGCGCGTCATCAGTCGCGCAAGCTGAACTTCCGGCGTACAGTACACAACCACCAACTTATCAAACTGTCGGTAACCGCCCGACTCAATCATCAGCGCCGCATCTACGACCGCGATAGCTGCCGTATTACGCGCGGCGACCTCCGTTATCCAGCGGGCTTGTGCTTCATGAACGCGTGGATGAACAATGGCGTTCAGCCGGGTACGGCGCTCAGGATCGGCAAAAATAAGCCCGCCCAATTTCGCTCGATCAATCATTCCATCCGGTTGGAGAATTTCACTGCCGAACTCCTCAACAATTTCGTGGTAAGCGCGCTGCCCTGGCTCCACTACGGCGCGTGCCACTTGATCAGCGTCCAGCACCTCGCACCCCAGCGCGCGAAGCTGCTCCGTCACATAAGTTTTGCCACAGGCAATGCCGCCCGTCAGTCCAACTTTGAGCATAGGGGTAAGAGGTTAGGGGCTGGGGACTGGGGCAAGTCGGTCATTCCATCCTCCAGTCCCTAGCCCCTAGCCCCGTCTTCTTTCCGCAGCCTTCAGCGTATTTTGCATCAGCATTGCAATCGTGAGCGGCCCCACGCCACCGGGCACGGGCGTGAAATAGCTGGCTCGGTTTTGTACGCTACGCGGCTCGACATCACCGACCAGCGTGGCACCGCGTTTGCGCAAAATCTCCAGCCGTTTCGGAAGGTCTTCCTCGCTGAAGATCCGCTGAATTTCTTCCTCTGTGGTGGCGCTATTCATTCCGACATCTACGACGACTGCGCCTTCACCGATGTATTCGCCCGTAATCATGGCCTTGCGCCCAAGCGCGGCAATCACGATGTCGGCGCGGCGGGTGACTTCGGGCAAATTACGGGTACGCGAATGGCAGATGGTCACGGTCGCATTACGATGCAGTAGGAGTAAGGCCATTGGTTTGCCGACGATGTCGCTGCGTCCAATGACAACCGCATTCGCCCCTGCCAACGGGATTTCGTAATGCTCCAGCAATTCGATAATGCCCGCTGGCGTGCAGGAAACCAACGCTTCCTGACCTTGTGCCAACAACCCGACATTGATCGGATGAAAGCCATCCACATCCTTGGCCGGATCAATGGCTTCGTAAATTTGTCGCGCGTTAATTTGTGCAGGCAGAGGAGACTGCACAAGTATGCCATCAATCTCGTCGCGCTGATTAAGCTGGGCCATCAAGGCTAACAATTGCTCGGTGGTAGTTGCTTCCGGGAGCGCGTGCTTTTCCGAATACAGCCCCAACGCTTCACAGGTTTTGACTTTGCTGCCGACATAAACCTGTGAGGCTGGGTCAGAGCCGACAATCACGACGGCTAAGCCCGGCTTGAAATTATGCGCTGCCAAGTCAACGACACGTGCAGCTACACGTTGCTTGATTTGCTGCGCTACCGCAGCCCCATCCAATATTTTTGCTGTCATGAATCACCGCTATTAAAACATGTGAGATAAGATGACGGTATCTTAGCAAGACTTTGGTAAAGCGCAAGAGAGCCTTCGCAGATTTCCCCCAGGCGTCCCAAAAGCAGAGCGGCAGAGCGGACTTTAATTGATCTGCTCTGCCGCGGTTGATTTCCCAGCTATCCTTTTCTTTATTGCCACGAAGATGGCGGCGGCGGTGGCGGCTCATACCCGCCATAAATCGGCGGCGGCGGCGGCTCGTAGGAATCATATCCGCCCGGTGTTCCAAAACAATCGCGGTAGGCGCAGGCCACAGTCGTAAACAGCAACGGTGCCGTGAAGATGATGCCAACACAACAAATTATAATGCCTGCGAAACCGATTAAATGCGCAACGATGCCAAAGAGAATGAACATCGGAGCGTTCTGCTTGGTGACATCCAAACTGGCCTTGATTGCCTCAATGGGGTTGAGCTTGCGCTCCACGATCAAGGGATAAGTAAAAATAAACAGTCCCAGTGTTACTAATTGGAAAATGAATCCGAGGCAGCAAAATAAGTTGCCGACAAACTGGATAATCCCCAGCAATGCGGTTACCCCTAACACTGGCACGAAATGCTGGAGGCCCGAAAAGAAATCCGCAATGGAAATTTGCTCGCCGCGCAATTGCTTCATGGCCGTGTGATAATAACCACTATAAGCAAACGCGCCCAACAACCAGCCCACCACATTCATAACAAATTGCGTGACGAAGGAGAAACTCATTGATCGCATTAACCCGGCAATGTCTTGGGGGTCGGTATGTGAGCCAAGTCCTGCCGAGGCAAAAAGAAAAATCTACATGGGTACGATGGGGATCAACGAAATCAAAAACACCACGAGCGCAATCACGATCCAGTTCCCTAGTTGTTGTTGATACATCTCCCAACCCTGATTGATCCATTCCCAGCGAACATCAACTCTCCTTGGTTGTTGCATGAGTCAGCTCCTTTGCTTGAGTATTCACGACCGCGAAAGCCGCGAACGGGGTTAATTTATTGCCACGAGGAAGGTGGTGGTGGATTCATCCCGTAATCGGGCGGCGGCGGCGGGCTGTAGGTTTGCGGCGCACTGGCCCCGGCAACGCCAAACACATCTCGATACGCGCTGGTCATAATGAGAAAGTACACCGGATAGCTCGCCAACAGCCCCACATAGCAAAGGATCGCGCCCGCTCCCGCAATGAGTTGCACCACCAAAGCAAACGCGGTGAACATCAACCACTCTTTCTTGGTCGCTTCAATGCTGGCTTGAATGGCTTGGATCGGCCCCATCCGTCGCTCCACCACCAGCGGGAGCGCGAAGAAACAAAACCCCAACACGATAAAAGCCGGAATGATACAAAAGATCATACCAACCATGGCGAGAATCCCAACCAAGAAAATGGTACCCAGGACACGCAAGAAACAATCGGCCCCGGAAAACAAATCGCCAATGCTGGTAGGCTCGCCGCGCAATTGCTTGAACGCAGTTTTGTACGTTCCGGCAACCAGGAACGCCACCACCAGCAGCATTAACGGATAGAGGAGCAGCATCGCCACGAAGAAAATCGCGGGCGGCGCTGCGGGCTGTTCACTGGCTCCGGCGGCAACGGTGCTCACGATGGCAATGATGTAAATCGGTGCCATGATCGCAATAATGATTAACACAAACACAAGCATGTGAACGACCCACGTCCCCCAGCGTTGGACGAACATATTCCAGCCTTCTCCAATCCACTCCCAGCGAACAGTTGCTGCTTGCTGCATAGCTTTTGTCTCCCGAATTGTTAGGTTGATAATGAGTCTGGGCGAATGCAAGGCTCAGACGCGGCTGCTGTCGTAATGATGATAAAAGAACCGCTCAAGCTGCACTTTGGTCGGGGCAACCTGAATACGCAGCTTGTCCATTTCCGCCGCCGTCATCGGCTTGAAGGCTTGGGCGGCAGCGACATTTTGCTGAATAAATTCGGGCTTCGGCATACCCATCACAGCCACAGAGACTGGCAAGCTCAAGGCATAGCGAATCAGCGCGGGCACGTCAGCTTTACCAATCCCGCCGCCGAGCAATTTTTCCTGCGCCGTAACCTTCATCAGAATCACACCGAGATTTTTCTTTTTCGCGGCAGGTAGAGCAAGTTCTTCAAACTGTAACGCGCGCGCCGGATTCATCGCCATTTGCACACAATCCAGGTCATTGCGTTCGATGGCTTGCGCCATCACCGCGCCATCCGTGTGGCTGGTCATGCCAATGAAGCGGGCGACTTTTTGCTCGCGCAATTTGTAGAGCGCGTGAATCGCGCCGTCTTTGGCCATAATGCGCGCGAGGTCGTCTTCGGTGGTGAGACTGTGCAGGTGTAGCAAATTGATGTGATCGGTTTGCAACCGTTTGAGGCTTTGCTCGACCAGGCGCATGGCTTCGTCATAGCTGCGCGCAGCGGGAGTAACTTTGGTTGCCAGCCAAACTTCCTTGCGCCGTTTGGCCATTACTTTGCCAACACGCGTTTCGCTCTCGCCCTTGCCATAATCCATCGCGGTGTCGAGGTACGTGATGCCGGAATCAATGACTTGATTGAGAATCGCGGACGCCTCTTCTTCTTTGTACATAAGAAAGCGGCTGCCGCAGCCAAAGGCCAAAATCGGGACTTTAACGCCCGTGCGCCCCAGCATGCGTTGCGGCAACTTTGGTTTCGGCGCGGCCTCAGCGGCTTCGGAGACTAGGGCAGGCAAGACCGATGCTGTGGCAGCAGTGACAGCACTATGTTCGATAAACTCGCGGCGTGTAAAGTCAGTACTTTTCATGGGTACCCTCCTCAGAAATTGCGGTTAGTTTACGGTTTCAGTTAAATACTCACGGATTGTTTTCGCGTACTGCGGGAAAGCGATTTCCGGCTCTTCAATTTCAGGATGCCAGCGTTTTTCCCATTCCAAACAGTAATAGCCTTTGTATCCCGCTGCCTTCAGCACTTGCACAGTTTCTTTCACAGCGACTTCACCTGTTCCGGTCAGCACATAACGACGCTCTTTTCCGTTGGCCACGGAATCTTTCAGATGCGTGTGGCGCACATATTTGCCGAGCAGCTTGTACGTGTCGGCGGGCTTTTCTTTGCTGTACACGCACGTGTGATGTGCGTCCCAGAGCAAGCCAGTCGAAGTCATTTGCGCGCCCTTCAGCACTTGCAATAGCGTAGGCGAATCGGTGAAATCGCCGTGCGATTCTAGGATGACTGCCACGTTGCTGCCACGCGCATATTTGCCGAGTTCCAGCATTCCATCAATGATACGCTCGACTGTAATGCGCCGCTCTTCACCGGGAACTAATTTATCCGGGAAAACGCGCACATAAGGAACGTCCAAGCTATGTGCCAGGTCAATGAATCGCTTCGCCTCATCCATTTGTTCGGCGCGTTTTTTTGGATTAGGCTCGTGCATTCGTGCTGAAGCGCCCAAATCGGAAATCTTCAAGCCCAGAGCTTTCAAATCCCGCTGACTCGTCTTGATATTTTCGCCCATGAACTGCGGGCTTTTGGGCAAATCCATTTGCTCCTGTAAGCCACGCATTTCAATGGCAGAAAAGCCCCATTCGGCAGCATTCTTGAGAATCGTTTTCCAATCCCACTTCGGGCAACCGAGCGTGGAAAAGGCAATAGGGAGTTTGGGCGCAGCCGCCCACGTTGAGGAACGAATGATTGCCGGGGCCGCGACCGCAGCCGTGAGCGTTTTGAGAAACGTTCGGCGAGGGAATGAGTTCATGTGTCTCTCCGCGATTAAGTTAGAGAATTTCGATTGTGTCACCTACGTAAATCACGCCGCCCGTGAGTACGCGTCCGAATTGTCCGCACCGTAAATACGTTGCTTTGGGGAGCCGTTTGTCAATTTTTGTGAGGGAGCCGCAAGGCTTACGCGCCTCGCTAATCTCGATGATCGCTGTGCCGATTTTGAGCCTGGTGCCTTCTGTCAGTGTGTCAATTGCAATGCCTTCCGTCAGTAAATTGGCACTTAATTCTTCGGCGGTCACTACGATGCCTGCATTCTTGATTTCGCGCAAGGTCTCGCTGGCAAACAAGCTGACTTGGCGATGTGGTTTGAGTCCCGCGTGATGATCGCCGCCGAGGCCTTCATTGGCGATTAACGCGGCAGAATTAACAGGATCTTTGCTCGCACCTTTTTGCGAGCCAATGTAAATGCTAACGAGTTGGCCATTTATTTCATCCACAAAATCACACGCACGGCAAGTTTCAATATTGCGCCAACCCGCGCACCGCCTCCAGCACATCATCCGTCTGCGGCAAGATTGCGTCTTCCACATCTGGCGCGTAGGACACAAAGCAATCTAGCGCCGCGACGCGTTTGACTGGCGCATCCAGATACTCAAACAACTCATCCGCGATGCGCGCAGCAATTTCTGCGCCGTAGCCCCATGAAATCATGTCTTCATAAGCCACAATGACTTTGCTGGTTTTCTTGACGCTGGTGGCAATCGCCTGCCAGTCATACGGGTTCAGCGTGCGTAGGTCAATCACCTCAACACTGATGTTTTGTTTGGCAGCTTCTTTCGCGGCCACGAGCGAGCGTTGCACCAGCGCGCCGTAAGTAATCACCGTGATGTCGGTACCCGCCCGCACGACTTTCGCCTTGCCAAACGGAATGCAGAAATCAGGATCAGGGTACTGGCTCTTGTTGTACGTTTGCCGATAGAGATGTTTGTGCTCAAGGAACATCACTGGATCGTCGGAACGAATAGCCGTGCGCAGCAAGCCGTTGGCATCAAGCGCCGTGGAGGGCATGACGACGCGCCAGCCGGGAATCGAAGTGAAAAGATTCGCGCCGGACATGCTGTGATAAATCGCGCCCCCTTTCAGATACCCGCCAATCGGCACACGTACCACCATCGGGCATTTCCAGGCATTGTTCGACCGCCACCGCAGCAGCGGCACTTCGTTGTGCAGTTGCATGTACGCCGGCCAGATGTAATCAAAGAATTGGATTTCGGCCACCGGCTTTAAGCCGCGCGTTGCCATTCCCATTGCACGACCAATGATATTCGCCTCAGCCAGCGGTGAATTGTAGGCGCGTGCCGAACCGAATTTACGCTGCAAATTCGCCGTGACTTTGAAAACGCCGCCTTTGCCTTTGACGCATTCCAGACTTTCTTCGCGGCTGCAATCAGCCACGTCCTCGCCGAGTACCACGATGCGCGGATTACGCTCCATCTCTTCGTGCAGGCAACGATTGATGAGATCGACCATGGTGCCTTCGCCGCCATGAAAGGTAACTTCGGCTTCGCTGTCAAAATCAGGTGAAGTCGGATCAACATCAGGCGCGTAAATATAAAGTTGAGCGGAGTCTTTCGATGGTTGCCCCACAGCCAGGGCAAGGTCTGTCGCTTCGTTAATTTCTTCGTTCACTTCCGCTTCGATGCGCTCAAGTTGCGCCCGCGAAGCGATGCGGTTGTTGATGAGGTGATTGGCCAGTTTGCGGATCGGATCGCGGCGCGCATCAGTTTCGCGCTCTGCTTCGGAGCGATAGCTTTGCTCATCGTCGGAAAGCGAATGCGAATACGGGCGAATGACGTGCGCATGCACCAGCGCGGGGCCTCGCCGCTCCCGGCAATATTTCGTGGCGCGCGCCATCGTTTCATAGCTCGCCAAAATATCGGTGCCGTCGCATTCTTCGATGTACAAATCAGGGAAGCCCGTGACCAGCATCGAAATGCTGCCGCCTGCCGTTTGCACTTCCACCGGCGTCGAAATCGCGTAGCCGTTGTCTTGCACTAAGAACAGCACGGGCAATTTCAGATTGCAGGCCGTGTTGAGCGATTCCCAAAATTCGCCTTCGCTCGTCGTGCCATCGCCAGAAGAAACATACACGACTTCGTCTTCGGCAAAGAGCGTCGCACGATCTTGAATTTCTTCGATCAACGAATAACGATACCCGGCTTCGGCGGCACCGACCGCTTGCAGAAATTGCATGCCGGTGGCCGAGGAGCGTGACACAATGTGCAAGCGCGGATCGCTCCAATGGTTCGGCATCTGGCGTGCGCCGGAGTTCGGATCGGTTTTCGCGGCCACGGCAGCGAGCAAATTATCAAGCGCAGGAATACCGAGTTGCAGGCATAAAGCCCGATCACGATAGTAGGGATAAAACCAATCATAACCGGGGCGCAGCACCGCAGCGGCAGCTACCTGCACGGCCTCATGACCGGCACCGCTAATTTGGAAATAAACCAGATTTTGTCGCTTCAGTTGGATTTCCTTATCATCCAGCCGCCGGGCGGTATACATCGTGCGGTAAAAATCCAGCAATGTGGCGCGGTCAAGTTTTACGCGAGATTCAATTTTGGGATTGCTAACTTTCGTAACCATCGGGGGTAACCAAGCTCCTTACCAGAATTTCAGTAGCAGTAGCATTTGCCAAGGTAGTCTAGCTGTAACGCCAGGATTGCACAAGTTTGACAAGGCGTGCGAAACTGCCTATTCGTCATCGGTCAGTGGTTATTTGTTATTTCGCTATGGCAGTCAAGCTGGATAGCAAATAGCCACTGACCGAGGCCAAAATGACCAATATTATGGACAATCCACTCAGTTTACTCAGCGCCATGATTACGCCCGCTGTGTTGATCTCGGCTTGCGGCACATTGATTATGTCTACCTCCATGCGATTAGCCCGGATCGTGGATCGTGTGCGCGACCTCGGCAAACAAGTCGAAGAATTATTTATCGGTGAAGCCACAGACTTTACAGAAGAGCGCCGCGCCGAAGTCGAACGACAACTGTCTGTACATGCGCGGCGTGGCAAGATCATTCAAAACGCCCTGACCGGATTCTATATTTCGCTCGGTTTGTTGGTCGCCGCGACAGTCAGCATTGGCCTGACCTCATTCGTGCAGCAACTGAACTGGTTGCCCGCATCGCTGGGGATTGCCGGTACCATCACGCTGTTTTATGGCTCCGTCCTGTTGATTGCGGAAACACGTTTGGCGTTGCGTTCGGTGAATTCCGAGATGCAGTTTACCTTGCAGTTGCGTGATCTGTATCGGCAGCGATCAGAAGATAATAACTTACCTTAATTGTCTGACCCGGAAACTTGGAGATGAATTTTCATGCGGGTTGGTTTGTCCGAATTGCTGCGGTTTAAAATTGCCGATACTCGTGGACAAAAAGTACCGCTGCACGATTTGGCGAGTATTATCTCGGAAGATTATCCCGCTGTAACAGGCCGGCTCTGGCAGCAAAAAAAGGAGAGCTTTTTTCTTGCCTCGGCTGCCGTCATTTCGTTTGATGTGGTCGCCCGACAGATTACCGTTTGTGACCTCCAGGAAAGTTCCCCTGCCTCAAAGGCCGCTCCCGGTGAAGCGTTCTTGTCGAGTTTTTGCGCGGCAATCCGCAAGCGGCACAAGACGGAGCCGGATACCGCCGTGCCATTGTTTGTCCTATTTCTCATCAATGATGTGAACCTGACCGGAGAATTGAAGAACACGCGGTTTTACAATTACCTCGGTTGGGGTACATTCGCCCTTGTGGTCACCGCCGCCGTATTAATGTACGGCACACAAATCCTGAATTTGTAGGGTCTTGATCTTTTGGGAAAGCAGTAAGATTTGACGCACGAAGCAATGATAGTTTTACTCAGTTATAATTTATGAAACAAGTCACCATCGTTTGTGATGGCAGCAGCCTCGGCAATGGTCGCGGCGAAACCCGCGCGGCAGCAGTCGCCATTCTGGAATATCTCGGCAAGCGCAAAATCTGCGGCGAATATCTCGGCAATTGCACGAACCAACAGGCCGAAATCGTCGCTGCGTGTTTGGGTCTGGAAACACTTAAAGAAGCGTGCCAGGTCAAGCTCATTTCCGATTCGCAGTACGTCATCAAGACGATGAAAGGCGAATTCAAACGCAAAACGAATCACGCGTTTTGGGAACGGCTAGACGCGGCGAAAAAGCTGCACCAAGTCACGTGGGAATGGACGCGCGGACACGCTGGGCATCCGGTTCAGGAGATATGTGACGAAGCCGCGCGCACGATTGCGCTGGAAGGCAAGGTGGAGCCGAGCAAAATGGAAGCGTTGTTGGGGTAACACTTCTTTGTTATTGAGTTCGCCTCAGCGGACGCGCAGATTGCTGAAATGGGCAATTGTGCCTGGGCCGATCCACAACCCGACCGCGCCTTTTGTTTCGCCTAATTGCAAATCATTAACGATCAGGGCTGGTTGCGCCGCGCCGTGGACAAACAACCGCGCGGTCGTGCCTTTTACTTCGATTTTTACCTTCGTCCAGACACTGGGTTCCAGATCAACATAGCTTTCATATTTTCCGGGAAACTCTTTGCGTAATCGTTCCCACGGGAAATTCGGATGCGAGATATATTGCGCCGAGTGATTGCGTCGCACCTGATCCTCCGCACGGCCATTGGTGGGACGCAAATAGAAGCACTCGAATTTTTCCGCCTGCGGTGTCACACGAAACGCGACACCAACAAAGCCACGCGCGCCTGCCCCTGCATTGGGAGCCGGTTCGCCCGCCAGTTCGATTTCAATGATGCCATCCTGAAACTCAGGATTCGACAGGATAACCAACCGATCATCAAACACATTGGTTATATTTGCCGCTGCTGTTGTTTCCGTCACCCGCAATGCCTTGCGGCCTTTGAAGGTGACTTCTTCGGCTTTGACGTTGTGCAGTTGCTCTGCCGCGAGCGATGTCAGAGCAATCGCTTTGCCTACTTTTTGCGCTGACATCGTACCCGCAACAACACTCAGGACGGCGACGAGCAACAAGGGTATCTTCATAACCCACATCTCCTTCTGCAATTTTCAACTGCGAGCGGCTTGTTCACTTTGGTAGACGATTTCGCCCGTAATGCTGTGATGGCGAAAGACCAATCGTGGGGCGCGTGCAGTGCCAGTCATCACGACCGACAGAAAGCCGCCTTTCACGCGATGAAAACGATGGTACTTCGGGTTCTCGCCCGGCGAACCACCAGCATTGCCTTCGCTGAGTGTGCCGACGGAAAATTCCTGCAAGCCGCTCTCAGGATCAACCGAATGATATTGCCAATGTCGGTCGCCATTGACGATGAACAGATTCGTCAGCTTATTGTCTTTCACCCATTGCCGAAACTCGCGGCCTTCGGTCGCAAACGCCGCATTCGCATGGTTGTCGCCTTTTGCCCCGCGATCCGGCCCGACTATCGGCGTCGAACTGAAGATCACGCGAAAGTCCGCCTCGCTTTCGAGCAACGTGCGTTTCAGCCAAGCCTTTTGCTCGCTGCCCCAAATCGTTTTATTGGCGTTGTCCGGCACGTTGTTCGGCGAACGATAATCGCGGCCTTCGGGCAACCAGATTTCCAAGCTCTTGCCGCGTCGAAAGCGGCGATACGGCGGATCGCTGATGGGAACCTCTTCGGAGAAAATCTTCAGCCCATCGGCAAACGTCATCGGAGCCATCCAATCGGGTGTTTGCCCCGGCCAGCAATCATCTTTCAGTACGTCGTGATCGTCTTTCGTCCAATAGCCGGGCGTGTAGCGATAGTATTCCACCAGCGACGGCAGCGAATACATCCGATGCCAGAAATGCCGCGCCATTTCTACCGTCGTAGCCAGCGGCGCTTCGCTGTCGTAATAGACGTTATCGCCCATCATCGCGGTGAATTCAGGCCGCAAACGCCGCATCGCCTCGTAGCTCAAAAAGCCGCTCGCCGTGTCGCGCGTGAGGTAATGCTGACAGGTCGAAGCGCAAAACGTGAAACTGCGCCATTGATCGCGCGCTGGAGCCGTGCGAAACGATCCCGTTACGCCACGCCGCGATTTGCCACCCTGCAACGACTGTGTCTCAATCGCATAAAAATAGGGCGTGTCGGGTTTCAGATCGGAAAGAGCAAAATGATGCGTAAAATCGCTTGCGGCCTTGACCGCCGCCCATTCGGTTTTGCGCGCGCCCTGCAAATCAGCCCGCTGCCCATACAACAACCGGACGCGCCCCGTTTGCCCTGGACATGCACCTTCGAGTTCGGCGACAGACATGCCTTGCGGCATTTGCTGTAACTGCTCGCGCCGCATATTTCGCGTGATGCCAGGAAACGCAAAGCCCTTGTCATTGCGCGTCGGCGCGGCGGTCAAACGCGTTTGGATCAACGCTGAATGATCTGTTACCTCGCCCACGCGTTCTCCCATTGCATTGAAAGGCGCAGTCGTTTCGGCATTGCCGAGCAACAACGGCATGGCAGAAGTAGCGAGAAATTCCCGGCGAGTAAAATGATTGTTTTGCATGATTTTTCTACGGCTTTCTCTGCGGTGCGCCTTGCACCGGCACTTTCGGCGCATTGGGCGGAATAGGCGTTTTCTCTGGCACAACGAGCGGCGCTTCCGGCAAATCTTTCAAACGCCATTCCTTGAACTGCACTTTCATTGCCGGGCCGACGTGGACTTGCACGCCGAGCAAGCCTTCGAGTCGTCGCCCTTTCGGATCGTGATCAAAGACTTCGACGGTTTTATGCCCGTCAATAAAATGGACGTGATGATTGCCACGCACGATGACGTGATATTCGTGCCATTCTCCGGCAGGGAAATGTTTGATCGGCCCGACCGAGCCAACAATCCATTTTTCATTGTTCGGATCAATCACGACCCGCGTGCCCGATTGCGCCAGGATGCGGCGGCCTCGCTCGTCATAGAGCATCCCATCATATTCATCGTTCGTCGTTACGATGTCGCATTGATAGCCCGTTAACACATACGGCCCGGCGTTGGGGAATGGCACGCTCCGATATTGCAAACCAGAATTGCCGCCTTGCGTAATTTTAACTTTCACGCGCAATTCAAAGTTTTTGACTGTTCCGCCGCGCCAGACGATAAAGCTATTGGCCTTCAGCGTCCCGTCGGTCGTGCCCGTGAGCGCGCCGTCTTCCACCGTCCAGTATTTCGGATCGCCTTCCCAATTGGTCAGGTCTTTGCCATTGAAAATAGATTTGAAGCCAGTCTGTTTGGCCGTCATTTTTTTCGATTTGGTTTGGGCGTAACTTGCAAGCAGTGCGCAGCTACTCAAAGCTACAAGAAAAACAAACCAGAGCGTATTTTTCAGTGAATCCATTCGTGTTTTTCCTTTCTACAATAGTGTGCCGTTTGTCAGACTCGAAGAGCCGTCTAACAATAACTGCAGACAGCTTTGATGTTAGGGTTTCCACCAACTATCCAGTTTGCGTTGTAATATCGTGACGCGACGCTGCTCGGTTGTCGCCAAATCGGCTTGCTCTTCAGGATCAGACGCGAGGTTGTAGAGCAGTGGATGCTCCGGCACATCTTCGCCTTTGCGCCCCGGCATCGGCACAATCAGCTTCCAATCGCCATCAATCACCCAGCGCGACAACACATTTGCGGCGGGCTTACGCAACTCAACCGCATCGTGCGTGAAGCAGCCGCCAAACAGCGTCGTGCGGGCATTAACGGCTTTGGCATTGAGCAAATTGATGCCCGGCAATTTTGTCGGCGCTTTGATTCCTGTCGCTGCTAATAACGTCGGCAGAATGTCCAAGGAAGAAGCGAGACGCGGCGATTTCGCGGGCGTCACTTTGCCCGGCCAGCGAATCATGATCGGCGTGCGGATGCCAGCATCGTAGGGCGTGCGCTTGGAGCGCAAACTCACGGCATCGCCTTTCTCGCTTTGTATCCAGCCGTTGTCCGTCACATATACGACGATGGTGTTGTCCGCGAGCTTTTCACGATCCAAATAATCCAGCAACTGGCCACAGGTCTGATCAAACCATTCGACGCTGGCCCAATAGCGCGCGTGTTCCAGGCTCGGCGCGAGCGGCTTGTATTTGTCAATCAAGGCTTGCGGCGCGGTGTGGGGACTGTGCGGCAGCATTGGCGCGTACCACACGAAGAACGGCTTGTTCTGGCTGCGCGCATTGCCCATGAAGTCATAAAGCGGCTGCATCGTTTTGCGCCCAACGTCTAAGCCTTCATCGCCGTGTCGCCCGCCGCGCGCCTTTTCGCCGTGACTCATGCCTGAAGTGAAACCGCCATTAGCCGGCGTCCCCAACCACCACTTGCCCGTTTGCAAACTGACGTAGCCTCTTTGCTGGAACAAGCGCGGCAGCGTTGGCACGCGGGTAATCAGCGACCGCATTTCATCCCATGCAGCCAAGTATTGTGGATGGTTCCGCCAATCGCCTTGTTTGCCTCCCGGAGGCGCGGGCGGATCGTTGTACGTGACCAGATGTTCGTGCGGGTAGCGCCCCGTAATGATCGAAGCCAGGCTCGGCGAGCACAGCGCAGTCGGCACATAGCCGCGCGGAAACAGGAGCGATTGCGCCGCCAGTTTATCCAGGCGCGGCGTTTTGATGTGCGGATGCCCCATAAAACCGTAATCCATCCAGCCGTGATCGTCCGAAATGATGACAACTATGTTGGGCGGCGCGGCTATTGTCAGGGCGAATGCCCCAGCCAGCCCCAACAGCGAGGCACAAATTACGAGTTGTAACCATACTTTTTTCATCGCAGTCTCCTCGACTAAATTTAAGTCTGTGGCTGACATCGTCCGCTATCGGCACGGGCTTTAACAAAACTCGGTCAATACCTGGGCGAATGTTGCGACCAGCAAATCCGCGTCCGCCTCGCTAAACGGCATCGGCGGTCGGATTTTGATGACATTGTGAAAGGGGCCATCCGTGCCGAGCAATATGCCGTGATCGCGCATGCGATTGGCAACGAGCGCAGCTTCTTTGTCGGCGGGATCAAGCGTCGTGCGATCTCGCACTAATTCTACGCCGAGGAATAAACCTGATCCGCGCACATCACCGACCAGTGGGAAGCGATCTACGAACGGTCGCAACCCTGCCAGCATGCGCTCGCCGATGCGCAGCGCGTGTGCCTGCAAGTTCTCTTCCTGTACGACCTCCAGCACGGTTTTGCCAATTACACAGGAAACCGTGCTGCCGCCAAAGGTGCTGAAAAACTCCATGCCGTTGTCGAAAGTTTCGGCAATCTCCGGCGTCGTCACGACCGCGCCGAGCGGATGCCCGTTACCGATGGGTTTGCCGAGCACCACGATGTCCGGTTCGACGCCTTGCTGCTCGAAGCCGTAAAAATGAGCGCCGATGCGCCCGTAGCCAGTTTGCACGTCGTCAGCAATACACACGCCACCTGCCGCGCGCACCGCTTCGTATACCGCCGCAAGATAACCTCTTGGCAAAACAATTTGCCCGCCCACGCTCGGCAATGATTCGGCGATGAAGCCTGCAACGCCGCGCCCTTCCGCATGCAATCGTTCGATGATGGCGGCAATGTACTGCGCATATTTTGCGCCTGCATTTGGATCGTCGTATTTGTACGCGCCGCGATAGCCATCGGGAATCGGCGCGGTATGCACCCAAGCAGGCGCGCCCGTACCGCCGGGGCCGTCGTGCTTATATGGGCTGATGTCAATAAGCGTGTTCGTGTGGCCGTGATACGCTGCTTCCAGCACGATCAGGTCGCGTTGTTTGGTGTACGCCCGCGCCAATCGCAAGGACAATTCGTTTGCTTCGCTCGCAGAATTCAAGAAATAACAAACGCTCAAGTGCGGCGGCAATGTTGCGCTCAGCTTTTCCGCAAACTCGTTGATCGCATCGTGCAAATAGCGCGTGTTGGTGTTGAGAATTCCGTACTGCTCGCGCGCCGCTTGTACGACACGCGGATGGCAATGCCCGATATGCGGGACGTTGTTGTAAGCGTCGAGATAGCAGCGGCCTTCGTCGTCATACAAATACTGCATCCAGCCGCGCACAACTTTGACCGGTTCACGATAACCAATGCTCAAATTGCGTCCGATACGCTGGCGGCGCGTGGCGAGTGTTTGCATTTTGTTTGGTTGGCACTTGGGAAAGCATTCGCTGGGAATGCCCAAAATCAAATTCGGATCAGGCGAAAAATGATGCCAAATCTTGCGCTCATGGGCGTGGCAAACGCCAATGAAATCTGTATCCACATCCAGCAAATCGGCAATGATTTGAAAATGCAGATGCGGCGTCCATCCTCCGTTCACCTCCGGCGTGCCAATCATGGCAAGGCGTTCGCCTTGGGCAATGACTTGGCCGATTTCTAACCCCTCCAGCGCCGCGCGGCTCAAGTGTCCGTACAACGTGAAGAATTCATCGCCGTCATCCGTTTCATGGCGCAGAATGATAACAGGGCCATAATCCAGCGGCGCATTGTTGTTGGCGAAGGCATGAACCGTGCCTGCCAGCGGCGCGTGAATCGTGGTTCCCGCCTCCGCAAACAAATCAATGCCCAGATGAATCAGGCGGCGCTCACTTGTCGGCGCAAGGTTGCTAGTGAAAAGCGGCGACGTGTACAACAACCGTGCTTCGTCGTAACGGCCTACGCCCACGCTTACGCCTGCTTCTGCCATTGCCTTGAATAAGCGACGCGTCAATTTCGGTTCCGCATTTTCATTTGCGTCGCCATTGATGAGTGGGCTGCTGATACTTAAATCAAAGACCAAATGTGATGCAGTTGGAATCACTGCGGCAAACGATCCTGCCTTTGCCTGGAGCCACTTCGTAACCCGTTCGCTGTGCGGCATCGGCGCAAGTCTCGCAGCATCACGAAACACCGCTTGAGCGAAGCGCGGATGAATGCTTGCCAGCTTCGGCAGCGTGTTGCGAATTGGTTGCTGGCTAATCGCCAGATATTCATCGTCGGGACGTTGCTGCATTTGCTGCGCCGCGATACAAACGCTTTGGCACAGGCGCAGGCAAACCAATCCGAACAGCGCCGCGAGTTCATCATCGGTCAATGGATGCTCGGTTGTGTAGCCTTTGACAAGTTGTGCTGCAACCGCCAACGGGTCTGGTTTGTCGAGAATCGCGTAGGCAATCGCAATTGCCAAGTCCGCGACAACGAAGCTGTGAACCAAGTCGCCAAAATCAATCAGTCCTGTGACGTGTTGCGTAGTTGGGTCAACGATGACGTTGTAATCATTCGCATCGTTGTGGATGACGCCGCGCCGCAGTTTAGGGAGGATCGGAACCACCTCGCGCACAAAACCTGCTTTGAGCTTTGCGACCAAACGGCGCGTTTCATCATCAGCAATCAGCGCTTCTGCTTCCTCGACAATGCGCAACGCGTTCGCCAAATCCCAATGAAAGTCGCGGTGTAAGGATGGATGATCGAAAGCTGCCAAACTTCGGTCGAGTTGTCCCAGACATTTTCCCAGGTTTTGCATTAACTCTGGCGAATGATATTTGACCTCGCCTAGTGGCACGCCCGGCAACCACGTAACCAAGCGCACCAAATGCCGCGTGTCTGTGGCGGATTGAATTTCCGTCAGAACTGCGCCCGATGAAGTTGGCACAAGCTGCGGGCAGAAAGAAACGTGCGCAGTCAAGTGTGTCAGGACTTGTTGCTGAGCTTCCAGCAAAGCCTGATCTTCCAGCGCATTCGCAATTTTTAAGACGAACTGAGCGCCGAAATCGGTGGTGAGCAAAAAGTTCTGATCGCGTTCGCTTGGCAAAGCTCGCGCAGTTGCGGTTAAGCCATAAACCTTTTGCGCAAAGCAGATGACTGTTTCTGCGTCAAACTGGGGTGTGTAATTGAGCAGGTTCATTTCACTTGTGCGCGCCAGAACTTCAAGCGTTCCTGCAATGCCGCTATATTCTTTGTGTACTTGGCATTTTTCATTTGATTGTGTTCCTCAAATGGGTCTTTGGCTAAATCGAAGAATTCTTCAACGCCATAATCCGGCCAGTAAATATATTTGCTGTGGCGGCGCACCACTGCTTCTGACGCGGGGATACGTTCTTTGGAAAGTACGATGGCGTGTTCGTAATAAAACTCATTGCGCCAAGCGGGCTTCTGTTTGGATAAGTATAATGGTGCGAAATTTTGTCCCTGCATACGCACGGGAGCGGCAATCCCGGCAGCGGCAAGAATCGTCGGTGCCAAATCCACATTCAGCACGAAGTCATCATTTGTCTTGCCACGTTTGTTCGCAGGCAGACGCGGGTCATGCACAAGCAACGGCACGCGAATGGATTCTTCGTATGGATACCATTTGTCGGCCAGCCCATGCTCGCCGTGAAAGTAGCCGTTGTCGCCAATGAACATTACGAGTGTATTTTCAAGCGCGCCTTGTCGCTTCAATTCTGCCAAAAGGCGTCCGATGGTCGTGTCTACTTCGGTGGCCATCCGATAGTAGTTTTTCATGTATTCCTGATACTTCTCCGGCGTGTCAAAGCGCCAATGCCAGCGGCGACGGCCTTCGTTTTCTTCGCTGCCGATGAACGGTGGCAAGGCTTTGAAATGGGCGTCAGTTGCGGTGCGCGGCACAGGAATCTGAATGTTTTTATAAAGCGCTTCGCTCGCAGCTTGCGGCAAATATTGCTGGGGATTCTGATCTTCGGCGTGCGTCGCAAAGAAGGCGAGCGTCAGGCAAAATGGTTTTTCATTGGGACGGGTACGCAAAAAATCCAGCGCATCATTTTCGTTTTTTTGCGTGACGTGGGTGCTTGTGCCGTCTGCTTGCTTAATGTAGTGAACGCCGCTGTAAGCGCGCCCAAAATCAAAATGCTCAGCCGGGAATTTGCCATTGTGCCATTTACCCACATGCCCAACGTAATAGCCATTCGCGCGCAGCAAGCCGGGATAGGTTTCAGCCCACGGTGTGCGAAAAGCATCGAAGGCTTTATTGCCGTGCCGCGCCATCCATTGGCCAGTGAAAATGCTCGCACGGCTCACCCCACAAATCGAAGTCGTGACCGCAGCGTGGGTGAAGCGGAACCCCTCTTTGGCCAACGCGTCAAGTTGCGGCGTTTTGACAACGGGGTGGCCTGCGACGCCGAGCGTGTCGTGCCGCCAGTCATCGGCTAATAAAAGCAAAATATTGAGTCTTGGGTTTGCCTTTACGGCTTGCGCTTGCGCAGCAGATAAAAGCCCCAACCACAAAGCGGCTAACAAAAGAAGAGAAAGTATCTGGTTCATCATTCGAAACGCCACGCAATAAAAGCGCTGGGAAGGTTTGGTCAAAAGATAATCAAACCGAAAAATGTAGCGGAATTAAAAAAGGCGCTAAATCGCTGAGAAGATTGGTGGACCGTGCTGGACTCGAACCAGCGACCCGATGATTAAGAGTCCAGTTCCCTAATTCTGTCAACAGCGGAAAATTCCTGTCATCCTATCCGAATTCAATTAGTTGCAGCCACTCGCTAGGATGACAAAGAATGACAGATAATGCTAGTTCCGGTCAACTTTTCGTACCCAATGAGTACCCAAGTGGGGACTTGTGATAGCGCTTTCATATCGCTAATAATCCCACTCCGTATGCGACAAGATGGAGTGATTGAGTTCATCCCGATAATTCTGCCACTGCGGCAGAAACTTGTTCATATAGCCAGTGAAGCGGTCGTTGTGATGGCGCTCCAGCAAATGAACTAATTCGTGGACGATGATGTATTCCAGGCAGCGCTCCGGCTTTTTGGCTAATTCCAGGTTCAACCAGATGCGGCGGGCTTTGATGTTGCAGGTGCCCCATCGAGTCTTCATTTGCTTGACACCCCAGTCATTGGCTTGCACGCCGATCTGGGTTTGCCATTTTTCGAGCAGCGGCCCCGTGAGTTGCTTCAGTTCTCGGCGATACCAGGCGTTCATCACGCGTTGGCGCTGGGCGACGTCACTGCCTTCGCGCACGTACAAATCAAGAAAAGTTTTGTTGCGCACTATGACTTTGGGCGCAGCCTGGTGTGGGATCACGTTCAAGAGATACCGCTGGCCTTGAAAATAGTGACTTTCGCCGGAGACATACTCGCGCGGAGTTTGGCGCGGCTGGCCTTCAAACTTCCGTTGGTGTTTGCGAATCCAGGACAATTTGGAAATCGCAAACAGGCGCACGGATTCATCGTCAATTTTAAGCGGAGTTGCAATTCGTACTCTGCCAGCGGGAGGATAGACAGCCAAATGCAAGTTCTTGATGTTTTTGCGAACCACATCAATCACGATGTCACTCACTGTAATTTGGTGCATATTCAGTAGTCTTTTTGGTTCACGACCAGTTCAAAAATACGGTCAACCTCAGTTTCAGGAATTAGTTTTTTGATCGCGTTTCTCACTTCACGCTTTTTGATGGGGTTGCCGCGCCAATCGTCTTTCTTGGTGCCGCGGATCGCGCTATCTACCGCCAGCACCAACGCTTCATCTTGGCTTAGATTATCATAGAGCGCCCGCTTGGCATTGGTATCAAGCGAGCTTGGATACGCCGCGCTTGCCGCCGGGCTTTGCACTTGTTGGCTCAGCTCAACAATCCGTTGCAAATATTCTTCATAAGCCAATGCGTCGGCTCTGCGTTGCTGGATCAATTCATCCAATAGCACCGACATTCGTTCGTAGTATTTCGGATTGATTGGCTGCTCATCAATGATGACCTTGCGCAAGTTGTTCTCAATGGTTTCGGCGACGGCTTCCTTGTTTTGCCTGATACTCTTGGGCAGTTGATCCACTGCCCCAGCGCCACGCTCGACAATCAACTGAATCAGCGTTAGATCATCGAAGGCCGAGATGACCTCGCTCTCTTCGGCCCGGATGTACGTGTCAATCAGGTGCCGCATCGCAGGCTCATACATTTTCAGATCAATGTAATCGCCGCTCGCCAGCTTCACCTCCTGGCGCACTTGTTCATAGTGCTTGACTTCCGTTTTGATCTCTTCGATCTGGCTCGCACTGTAGCCTGCTTCCGTCATCTCGTTCGCCAGATTGGCATAGGCACGAATCAGGCCGACCGTCTGCTTATACAATTCGATGCGCTTCTTCTCGTTCGATTTTAGTTCGTCCTGATTGCTCGTGTCCTTCGCGCAGAAGTAATGACGATAGGCATCTGAACTCTTTTCCGGCCCCACCGGTTCACACAAAGCCTTAATGCTTTCGCGCGCTTCTTCCAATCGTTCGCGGCCTTTGTCGAGGCGATCTTTCAGCAAGCCTTCCACATCGGCCTTCTCGTAATTTTCAAACGCATCCGAGGTGTAATCTTTGATGGAGGATTCCAGGCTATTGAACAGATCCTTGTAATCTACAATGTAGCCGTATTCCTTATCTTCGCCGTCCAATCGGTTCACGCGGCAAATCGCCTGGAATAACCCGTGATCCTGCATTTTCTTGTCAATGTACAGATACGTGGCCGAGGGTGCATCAAACCCCGTCAGCAACTTATCCACGACAATCAACAGCTTCATCTGCCCCGGTTCTTCGACGAATTTCTTTTTCGCCTCTTTCTCAAACGCCTCGACCGTTTTGCCATTCAGCATCTTGTTATAGATGTCGTATTGCTTCAGCTTTTCGGTGACACCTTCGCCGGACTCTTCGCCTTTGATGTCCGTTGTGGTCGGCACATACGAGGTCACAATCGCGCATTTGGTGAAACCATTGCTTTGGAACAGATCATAGAACCGGCACGCCTGATAGATGCTGCCGGAAATCAGCAACGCGTTGCCGCGCCCGCTCTGCAAGCGGTCTTTGGTTTCCATATCCAGCAAAATATCGGCGACGATTTTCTCCAGCCGATCCAGCGAACTCAGCACCCGCTGCATCGTACCCCAGCGCTTCTTGAGCTGGCTCAGCGCGTAATCATTCAGCCCTTTGGTTTTGGCTGCGAACCATTGATCTATCTTGGTCGGAGACGTAATGCTCTGATCAATGTCGCGCGCTTCATAGCGCAAATCCAGCACGACCTTATCGGTCACGGCTTCGTTGTACTTGTACGTGTGGATGTACTTGCCGAAGACCTCGATACTTTTTTGCTTGTCCTGCTTCAAGAGTGGCGTGCCCGTGAAACCGATGAAAATCGCATCGGGCAGAATCTTCTTCATTGCCTTGTGCAAATCGCCGGATTGCGTGCGATGGCATTCATCTACGAACACAAACACATTGCCTTTGGCTTGGAAATCGGCGGGCAAACTGCGCTGGACTTCGGCGATGTATTCCGAATAATCGCCCTCTTCTTTTCTGCCGAACTTATGGATCAGCGAACACAGCAGCGACGGTTGCGCGGCGTTCAGTTTCTGAATCAAATCATCGCCACTGGTGCAGCGATAAATGGCTTCGTTGACACCCGTAAACACTTTCTCGATTTGCTCATCCAGTTCGGTGCGGTCGGTGATAATCAACACGCGCGCATCGGTCAGGTTTTCGCGTATCCATTTCGCCAGCCAAACCATCGTCAGGCTTTTGCCGCTGCCTTGTGTGTGCCAGATGATGCCGCCCTCGCGGTTGCGCAAGCTCTCCTGCGCCAGCTTCACGCCGAAGTATTGATTGTGCCGACAGGCCTTTTTCGTGCCGGCATCGAACACTAGAAAATCGTGGATCAGTTCCAGCAAGCGCGACTTCTCGCACATCAGCATCAGATGCCGATCCAGTCCGCTCATTGGTGTCTCATCCGTCACGGCTTCCTTCCACGTCAAAAAGTATTTTTCTTTCGTCTCTATCACCGCATATCGCAGCCCTTCCGTATCGTTGCCCGCCATCACGAGTTGCACGGTCGAGAAAAATGACTGGATGAAAATCTTTTTCTGATTGTCCAGATTCTGGCGAATGCCTTCGCTGACCGAAACGGTCGAGCGTTTCAGTTCCAGCACTGCGAGCGCGATGCCATTCACATACAGCACCACATCCGGGCGCTTGTCATGCTGTCCCTTGATCGCCACCTCTTCGGCCACAGCAAAGTCGTTCAAGTGCTCTTGCCCTTTCTTCCAATTAATCAGCCACACCGTAACCGTGTTCTCGCCGACATCGGGCTTGACCTTCACGCCATAGCGCAGCATTCCATACACAGCCTTGTTGTTGTCGTAGAGGCTCTTGCTCGGATCGTTCGCCACCTTGTTCAGTTCGTGCAGTGCGCGGTTGATGAGGTTGTCATCATAGCCTTGTCGTTGCAGGTAGGCGCGCAGGTAAGTCTCTTCGATGTTCTGGTTATTGGGGCGGTCTTCCCAATTGCCCAGGTAATCATACTGAAGCGATTCACGAAACAGTTTGACCACACGGTTTTGCGTGGCGCGTTCGATTTGGCCGACGTGGCTCATACGGCTTACTCCGGGGGCGAGGTGATTTTGTCCCAGACGTTTTTTTTGAACCAGATGGGCATCTGGTCGGTTTTCATATCCAGCTCTTTGCCGTCGGTAATTTCCGCCAGCCAGATACTTTGGTGCTTGGAATTGTCAAAAAGATAGGCGCGATTGGTGTGCCGAATCGCCTCCATCAGCAGGTGCAACGAACGCTCGTACCGGCTGACAATTTTATCTTCCGGCACGGAATGCCCGCCCATTTTTACCCGATGCCGCACCCGCGAGATATTGATCGCGGGGTCATCCGTGGCAACATAGTACAAATAGGTGCGATAGCCTTTTTGTTGGGCTTTTTGCAATAATTCCACCTTGTCTGGCGATGACATCACGGTTTCAAAGGTGAACGATACACCCGCCTCCAATAATTTGTGGCGCAGGAAATCCGCCGCGACAGAAGCAAAGTAGGCATTCACCGCAACCGCCTGAAAATCCAGCTTGCCATCGCTAAAACGCAATTGCTCGGCCTCGTCCAACAGACCCGCTTTTTGCAGCAGCACGGAGTTGCGAAAAAAAGACAGAATTTCTTCGGCAGTGCTCTGCACGCCATACGCTTCCAGCGCCAACACATCCCGCTCGGCAATCTCTTTCTCAATCTCGTCAGGATTGATATAGACGCCCATCAGTTCCGGCGCTACCACTGCTTTGATGGTGCTTTTGCCTGACCCATTCGGCCCGGCAAACATCCGCAAGCGCGGCACGCGGCTCATGACAACACTCGTTTCGTGCCGATAGCGATAGGCGTCGGCGGTTCGATGGTCTTGAAAAACTTGCGCGTGCCATCGGGGAAGACTTCATAAATCACTCCGTTTTCGCTGACCAGCACACTGCTTCCGGCAGCCAGCGCCTGCCAGTAAGCCTGCGTGACAGCGGATTGCGCCAGGGCTGGAATTTGTTCTTCCAGATATTGCATCGCTTCCTCACTGATCGCCAGATTTTGGTTTTGACTCATAGAACCGGATTCTCCTTACCTTGAAGTTATCGAGGGCCTTATTTTACTTTTTCGCCGAAAAGTAAAATAGCGCGAACTCGTATTTACCTTTGCAACAGGTCAGGCTCTTCGCCGCATCGCGGCGGCTGATTTTAGACGTGGGTTTCAACCCACGGTGGTTCGTACAATAGACCCGCGTCGCCGTAGCGACGCCTGAACTTAACCTTCAATACCCCATCTGTAATTCCTGCGCCTGCGCAGTTAATTGTTCCAGCGCGTCCAACCGCTGTTCGTCCGGGCGGAGCAGTCTCGTCTTTCCGGTCGGCAATCCTGCATCATCCCCGTGCTTGAGCGCGCGGGTCTTGTCGCGGCAGGCTTCCAGCGCTGCGATCTCGGCGTCCATATCGAAAGGACGGTGGCGATGGCTTTTTGTTCAGGGAGTGATGGGATGGCCATACTGAAGTGCTGGCAATAACACCTTCCATTAAGTCGATGGTAAGTCCTTCTACTAAGCAACCAAGTCCTCTTCTCAGAGTAAAATAGATATGAAAAAGATAATGAACGTCGAGGAATTGCTGACCAAGCTATCATATAGACCCCTTCTAATCCACGAAGTACTTGCTTGGCGAGCCGTAACGTCATCACTAGTCATCGCAGCACCGTTCTTTTGCCAATGACAATCCGGTCACAACGCCGGGAGCGTATTTGCCTTGTCAATTCGCTGCCTTATATCATCCGTATACATCCATTTTGAGTAAACAGAAGGAAAATTTCCATCGTGTATGTTGAGACTGTAGAATAGAATCACTTCAATCCCCTAATACTCGTGGCTGCCAACCTCAGGCATCCCCCCAACCGGCTCTTACCTCCCACTCCCCCTCAAACCCCGGCAGGCGTTGTTTGCCGGTGAGGAGTTGCTGCATGGCGGCCTGTTTGAGGTCGCGCTTCTTGGCGAGCGCCGCGTCCAGCGCAGCCAGCAGGGCATCCACATCGGACAGCGCGGCGGCGATGGCGCGTTGTTCGGAAAGGGGTGGACAAATAATTGGGTATCGTCTGACGACATCTAACAGCATTGCTGAAGTACTGAACTAGTTGCCGAGCGCTCAGCCGTACCAAGGCACTACCTGCCGACCACGTTGATCGCATCACACTTCCCTAATGTGACGAACAGCCTTGGCTGTACCAACGCATCGCCTGCATCAAATGGCCTCACCATCGAGGAGTTACTCTGGTCTTTCACGAGCTTCCAACCAACGAGACTGAAAGGACTCGAACATCATCTATCTTCGATAACTTGCGTGTTTCGCTCTCCGGTGGTAATTCAAGCCAATACACAATCCTTTCGGCGAAATTTCAGAGCCTCTGGATCAGCGCCAACCTCCGATTTGCTTATATCCCGGCTTTACTTCCATCTCTCACCTTTCCGCAAGCGTTCATAGAAAAGAGAAAGCGCGGGGCTTTTGCAATGTGATTTGCGCATAGTCAGGATGCTCCGGATTGAGCAGGTAATTATGTTCCAGCGGCACAATCGAGGTCGGTACTTCCAACACCGCCGAAGCATTTCCGCACACCCTCATCTCCAATACGCTGTAAGGCCAATGGCGCAGGCGACGCGCTCCAGTTTTGGCGCAAGGGACAAGGCTTTGATGGGCAAAATCAAGGCCGGGGATGGCCGCCGCGACAAACGAATACGCCAACAGCAATTCGTCATCGTCCAGATGCACCAGCATTTCCAGTGCCGCCAAGCAAACTGCCCGCCGTGTAAAGAATACATCCGCGTGCCGCGTGTGTTCCAGCGCCCACCGTAGATAAGCGCCCTCGCCATCAAAGGCAGTCCTGGCGTATTTCGTTTTGACAATCCGGTAGACGGTCGGCATTAGCTAAAGACTCCGTGCTCCAACCTGCCGATCAAATTCTCGACCTTCGCGCGCGCCCGGTGGCGGCTAATTTCCGAAGGTGAACGATTCCCCAACGCGCGATTGGGCTGCACAAACCAGCGCAGCGCGGACGCCTTCTGCCCCTCAAACAACTCGACCGCCTGTGTGAGCAACCGCGTGACCGTCACCGACCGATCCCAGTCCGCAGCCGAAAGCTTTTTCTCTTTCTTGCGCCGGGTCAGCGTGCGCGGACTCAGTCCGACAGAACTTGCTAACTGCTCCATTGGCAACCCGCTTTCCTTCCGCACGCGTCTAACGTAGCAAAGGGAAACCCGCTATCAATCGCCTGCACCAATTGCATCGTGTCGGCGGCTTTCACCCCCAGCCAGGCATTCGCTACCACTGCTTGCGGGACGGCAATGAGTTTTGACTTGGCTTTTTTCATACTTCGTTCCTTTCTGGCACTCTGGCCATCTGGCGAAGAATTACTACGTCATCTGGCAGACTCCGCCAAGCCTTAAAACGCGACGCCCATCCGCGCCAGATGTTCGTTGACTTGGCAGCGTCCACCTCGGCAACCAGCGCGGCAGCGGCGCGGCGTAGCGTTCAGCCAGTGTCTTGATGCGCCCGGTCAGGACTTGGGAAACGCGATCGAGTTCGCTCTGCACGGCCGGCGGTGATGGTCGTCAGCCATTTGTCATCCACGACCAGCGTCTTGATCTCGTCCACGCTGAGCTTGCCGTACTGGGTGATGCACTTTGGTTTCCAGCGCCTTCTGCGCCTCTTTGACCTTGCGGTTCGCCTCGGCTTCCTGCTCAATCAGATCAGCGTAGGCTTCCAATACCTTGCGCTCTTCGCCTGCTTCCACATCTTTCTTGATTGCCTTCAGCCGCATTGCTGATACGTGACCTTGGTGACTTTGCCCTTGTCGTTTTTGGCGTCTACCAGCAAACCTTCCTCGCCGCCGTGCTCTTCGTCCAGTTCCTCCATCTTACGACTGATGTCATCACGCTTTGCTTCCAATACTTCAATCGCATCACGCTCGGCGGAAAAGTAGCGGTTGACGATCAACAGCTTCGGAATCAGGTCGGTGTTGGGCTTGCCCTCCGTGACCGCCAGCCATCCATCCACCGCGATCATATACACGTCGTCCTGCATCGTCTCTGTCCAGTAACTCATCAGGTGCTGATAGACCGCATACGGATCAATCAACTGCACTTGCGCAAAGACTTGCAGAATGGATTCCGAAAGCTCTTCGATCAGGGTTTTGGGATGGTCGCCAATGGCGATGTTCTTCAGCCCCGGCGTGTGCGTCGTCTGCCACTCGGCAAATAACACTCGCACGGTTGCGGTGAACGCCGTGAATTCAGGATGCGCGAAGATCGTCGGCTTGATCGCGCTCGCTTCCACCTTCATCTGGCTGTAGCCCGGACGCGTGCCCGCCTCATAAAGTTCCGGCTGGAGCGTCGGGAACACCTGCCAGTAATCGCGCAGCGCTTCGATGTCACGGTCAGGAATGCCGCCGAGCAGATGCGCCTCGATGTCCTGCAGGTCTTCGGCTTCGCTGGTGTCAATGTAGCGCGGGATGTTCAGGTTGTAATCGTTCCGCTCGATCTCCGCCAGCGACACCATGCCGCGCATACTTCGGCAATTCAAGCTGCTTGTTGAAGACATCCACGATCTTGTGGATGTCCTGATGCGCGCAGCCGGTTCTTATTGCCGTCCTTCACAAAGCCCTTGCTGGCATCAATCATAAAGATGCCGCTACGGCTCGTCGGCATTTTCTTTGTCCATCACGATGATGCAGGCCGGAATGCCGGTGCCATAAAACAAGTTGGCGGGCAATCCGATGATGCCTTTGATGTAACCCCTGCTTGATGAGGTTCTTGCGAATACTCGGCCTCGGCATTGCCACGAAACAGCACGCCATGCGGCAGAATGCACGCGCCTTTGCCGGTGCTTTTGAGCGAGCGGACAATATGCAGCAAAAAGGCATAATCGCCGTTCTTGTCCGGCGGCACACCATAGCCGTGAAGCGTTCGTATTGGTCTTTCTCCGGATCGAAGCCATGCTCCAGGCTTTGGTCGAAAACGGCGGATTGGCGACGACGAAATCAAAGGTCTTTAGCGTCCCGTTCGGCTGGTTCTTGAAGTACGGCGAGTGACAGCGTATTGTCCTGCCAGATATCCGCCGTCGGATTGTCGTGCAGGATCATGTTCATCCGGGCCAGTCCGGCGGTCGCGTTGTCCATCTCCTGCCCGTAGATCGTGATCCATCGGGCTTCGTCGCCGACTTTGAGCAAAAGCGAACCCGAGCCACAGGTCGGATCGTAAATGCGCTGCTCCTGGCTTTGGCGTGTGATGCCGATGACCTTGGCCATGACGCGCGACACTTCGGCAGGCGTATAAAACTGTCCCTTGCTTTTGCCCGATTCCGTAGCAAAGTGGCGCATCAGGTATTCGTAAGCATCGCCCAGGATATCGTCGCCTTCGGCGCGGTTGCGGCGAAATCCAAGCTGGGTTCTCAAAGATGCCGATCAGGTTGGTGAGCCGATCCACCATCTCCTTCCCTTTGCCCAGCTTGTCCTCATCATTGAAATCCGCAAAACTGATGGCCAGACCATTTTCATCCAGCAGCTTCTGAATGCGCTTGTTGATCTGATCGCCGATGTCCTTGCTCTCTTTGAGCGCGACCAGATCGTCGAAGCTGCTGCCTTCGGGTACAACGAGCGTGCCATCCGCAACCCCGGCATACTTGTCCGAGACATACTTCACGAACAACAGCACGAGCACATAGTCTTTGTACTGCGAGGCATCCATCCCGCCCCTGAGCGCGTCGCAACTCTCCCACAGCGAGCTATAAAGTTCTGATTTCTTAATTGCCATTCGTTACCATCTAAATCATTTCGACAAGACAATGCCTGTCACAAAAGCCCTTGCCCAAATTTTCCTTCGCTGGCGCGCGGGGCTGAGACCACGCTAACAACCCCCATCCCAAAACCCGCATGTCATTCATGACGGCTCATCTGCTCGCTCGTTTGCAAAGTCATCTGCGCCCGCCCGCGATAGGCGCGCACCCAGCCCGTCACACATACCCGCTGCTTGACCAGCGCGCGCACATCACCGAAGGCTGGGCGATGCTGTTGCCAGATGATCGCGGTGAATTCCGTTTGTGGGTACGGCTGGTCGAAGTTCAGCATTGTGGGGTTGCGTTTGCTGCGGCGCGGCTCGTAAATACTGGCAACCACTCCACACACTCGTGCCCTCTCGCCCACATGGCGCTTGGCATCGCTTGAGGTGATTGCATTCATCTGTTGCGGGGGTTGAGGGAGCAGGAGCAACCACGCCCAACATAAAAATAAGTGCGACAGGTAATACATTGAAGTCTCGCCTTACTGGCCTGTAAGGTCTGCTCACCCCGCTTGGCGTTTTTGCGGCTTTATTACCTCTGGCTGCGGCTGCGGGTTTTCCAATGACTGCATCACTTCACGATTCTTTGACCCTACCAACACCCCATCCTCTTGATAGGTCGCCACGCCTTTGAGCAGCAATTGCACAAAGGCTTTACTCATGGTTAGCCCATTATCATCACCAATTTCCGCGACTTTCTTTTTCAGAATTGAAGGAAGACGGAATGTAACGGTTTCTTCTGCTTTCACAGCAGCATTGTGCAGTGTCTTACAAATAACGTCAACGTAAGTGATTTTGCACCGTTTGTAAGACGTTCGCTGCTTGTACTTGTACTGCACTTGTAAGACAATTACGACCGGAGGTGCTTATGCCAAAAAAACCTATGGGCGCACAGGCCAAAAACTCCACGCTCACTTTTCGCCTACCGGAGAAACTCAAAACGCTGGCCGCAGCCCAAGCCGCGCGCCAACAGTTTCGCTCCACTGGCGAGTATGTCACGGCGTTGATCGAAGGTGATGTGCTGAAGAAAAAAGCGGCCTGAGCAAAACGAAACGGGTGCGCCTCGTGAAAGACCCACCCGTTTCAGGTTTCAATGTTACAAGCGGTTTCAAGACTCATAACGATGCCTATGCACAATAAAGCCCCGACCCCTTCACGTCAAGTCAATTTCGCCCCGCCTGAGAACCCGATGCCCAACATCACGCGCGCGGAGGTGTGCCGATGAGCTTCCACCTCACTAAGTTGGCAATGAACGCGGATTTCAAAGATGACCCTGTCGCCAAGAACGTCATGATCGCCCTGTGCTGGTCGTACTTCGATGGCGCGCCGCGTGCGACGCTCAACGAAGAACGCATCTGTCGCCGTACCGCCTACAAGAAGCGCACCGTCCAGGATGCGCTCGCTCGACTCAAAGCCGAACCAGCGAAGGATGCGGCTGCCGCACCCTTCGTCAAAGCGAAGAAATCGAAGAGCAAAAACTGTGCTTGGGGCCTCATCAGCATTAACTACTTCGGCGTCGGTTCGGGAACCTCACCGAAGTACACGATCAACGAGGCACAATTGAAAGCAATCCAATTTCCTGAGCAACTTAGCCTCAAACTCACGAGCCTGCACGCTGTTGAACCACAGCAAAAGGATGCGGCTGCCGCACCCTTTGTAGAAAATGAGTCAGATGAACAAAAGGATGCGGCTGCCGCATCCTTTCCTGCGGCCAGGGATGCGGCTGCTGCAAAAAAGGGTGCGGCTGCCGCATCCTATACATGGAATAGTCATTCTTCCTTATACAACAACACACACGACAACGGCGCAACCGGTGTTGATGTGTGTGTGGAAGAAGAACCCAAAACCGCCCGCTCGCGCTACTCGATCCAGCAATGGTTCGCGTATGCCAAAGCACAACCCAACATCACGAACCCGATGGCCTTTGCCGCCACGCGCTTCCAAACCACCGTTTATGACAGCGTGCTTGATTTGCATCACGAACTGAAGCAGCAACACGAAACCACCCAGCGTAAGGCCGATGATCAATGTCCGACCTGTCGCGGCACCGGCTGGGAAATGGTCTCAGGCAAAGGCGTCAAACCGTGCGAGTGCCGCAGCCTCGCACCAGCACAATTGAAAGGACGATGATGAATCAACCCGCCGTGATCGAAGTCGAACGTACTGAAGGCGACAATCAAATTAGTTTTGCCGTGCGCGGTTCAGCGGCCTGGCTTGAGGAGATGATGCCCTTTGTTATGTTCAATCTGGGCACGCTTACCAGTCGCATCTGGGAACGTGCCGACGACGCGCAGCGCGCCGACTTGCTCGCAGGTATTAACGCGCTGCAGTGCCTCGCATCGTATCAGGGCGAATTTATCACCGTTCACATTGCCCAGGAGAAACCCGTATGAGCCATCCCTTTGATGAAGCCGAGTTGCACGACCTTGCCGCTGCGCTGGCACAGTCCGACGATGCGGTCCGCGATACCATTGAGCAAATTCGCCGACAGCATGCCGAGCGCCAGTTTACGAACCTGATCGCCATTGGTTTCAGTGTGACCCAAAATCCTGACGGAGTCTGTCGCAGCGCCTGCGAAACGTTTCTCTGTGTGCGCTCCGCACACGACGCCATGCACGGCCTGGAAGCCTTGCACCAGATCGAGCAAATGATTTTGGAAAAGCTGGCCCGTGGTTTTGTGCGTGAGCTTTTCCAGAAGCTGAGGGAACCAACCGCAGAATAAGCCGATGCCGATTAAACCGGAAAACCGCTTGCTCTACGCGCCCAATTGGTCGCAGATCAGCCGCCGCATTCGCTTCGGTCGTGCAAAAGGAAAGTGCGAACATTGCGGCGTGCTGCACGGGCAACGACGATTATTTACGGCCAGGCACGGCCCGGTCGTTCTTGCCTGCGCCCATCTCGATCACGATCCGACCAACAACAAGCCCGCCAACCTGCGCGCCCTGTGCCAGGAATGCCACTTGCACCATGACCGCGCAGGACAATCTGCGCCGTGCCCGGCTCACCCGGATGTGCAAGCGATTGTTTCGACAGCCGTGTTTGTTTCACTTCGATGAAAGGAATCCCTATGGCGATTGACTATCGTGCTATCGAATGGTTTCGCGGCTCCTCACCGCAGGAAGGCGATCCCGACTGCAAATGCTCCTGGTGCCGTCAGGTCATCGGCCAGTCGGAAAAGGAATGGCCCGAGGAGGAAGACGACGAGTATGAACCGGAAATCGCGATTCGAATGTGGCGCGGGAGTGGATGCAATATGGAGGAAGCGCGTTTTCACTCGCATTGCTTCAATGACGTGTTGCAGCGCAGCATTCTGCAACTCAAGACGGGAACTCACTAATAACCAGCAACCCGAACTCTGCCCAAGTGGACGCACCGTCGGTACAGATCATCTTGATTGTATAAATCCTCTTCGTCCCTATTCCAGGTTACTTCCAATCACCGGGCCTGTTTTTGCGCCAGCTTTTGACGAGCCTGCTCCGCAAACTCCTTCGGCAATTTCGTGTCCTTATCAATATAAGCCGAATCAATCTGCTCCCAGGTGAGCCCGGTACCATTGCGCAGATCTGCGCGGTCGAGGATTGCACAGCAGCAGGTTGTGCGCCGGCGAGGATTGCGCCGTCGAGGATCTGCGCCGGCGAGTCTTGCGCCGTCGAGTCTTGCGCCGTCGAGGCTTGCGCCGGCGAGGCTTGCGCCGTCAGGTCTTGCCGCCGAGACTCCGCCGGCGAGGCTTGCGCGGTCGAGGATTGCGGGCGAGGATTGCGCCGGCGAAGATCACCGTCGAGGATTGCGCCGGTCTCAAGGCTTGCGCCTTCGAGGATTGCACCGACGAGGCTTGCTTCAATGAGGTTTGCGCCGGCGAGGCTTGCGCCGTAGAGGATTGCGCCGTAGAGGATTGCGCCGTAGAGGCTTGCGCCGTCGAGGCTTGCGCCGGCGAGGCTTGCGCCGTCGAGGCTTGCGCCGGAGGGGAATTGCCCTAATGGTCGCCCTAAAACGCTGTTAATCCGAGCAATGCAATGTTTAAAAAATGGATTCAGTGATTCAGGCATAGCCCCCCCCCCCCCCGGAGCAAATCGTTTGAATTCTGTTTCCTGATACCTTGCCAGCACCTGATACTTGTCCGCTTCACGAGAATTCACAGGCTCCATCGCTTTCCACTCCCCCAGCCAACGCCCTGACTCACGGCCACAAAAATCTACCATCGCGTTCAACTGGCACAAAGCATCGCCCAGATGCGCGTCCATACTGTTGGTGCTTTCCAGCGGCGTGGTTTCATTTCGATTCTCCACCGCCGCCCAGAAAATCAGTTCCTGCACATACGGTGACGCTTCGCTTGTCTTGGTCCTTTGCCGAAGGATTTGCGGCCTCAGATGCACCCCATCTGCCCACCACGCCCACAATTCTGCTAATCCATCCCGTATCTGCTGCCACTGATCAAGGAAGAGTTCCTCGCGTCTTGAGTCCTGAACGGAAAGTTGCCCCTTGATGCTGGGTGCGATTGATTTCCCACCGTAGTAATGGCCGGACATGTCGGTACACTTCTGGTGACAGCCATTGTGGGGATAACAACTCGGCCAGTGAGCGGGAAAACTCATAGATTGCTCTATCATCGCTTGCCGAAAAGTCCCGCCAATAAGGTCTATGTCGATCAAGATGACGATCCACCTCCAACCCGTATTTCTTTACCGCTTCGACGATAGCTTCGGCAAACAGATATTCGCGGAAGGATTTGTGCGCGAATTCGCAACTCTGATCCTGATGACCACCTTTGAAGTAATAACTGATCATCAGCTTCGCCAACGGATGATCTTCTACTCTACCATCCTCGTTAACGAGATTCTCGTTACTGAGCACCGCTACGCGTCGCGCCCATTCGCTAAAAGAAATGTATTCCGTGCCGCTGATGCTCATTGCCGCCGCCGTGTATTGCAGCTTTTTGCGTAGTTCCTCTCCCTTTCTCGCGCCTGCCGGGCAAGGTCCCCTACCGAATCACGTGCATCAATCGCAGCTTTGCCCGCCTTTTCACAGGTCAAATCCGTCAGACAGCGGTACAGCGTTGTTGGGTCATTCACAATCTGATCGAACATTTCCCCACGCTTGGTTTCAGGCTCTTGCGCAGCCATTTCGGAGAGAACGCGAACCGTTAGATATGCGAGCAGTGGCAACCCTACAACCTCAAAGCTGCCGGAAGACGGAGCCGCCCATGCTCAGTTAATTTCCCCTGCGCATCGCATTTCGGCAGCGACTGATCGAATGCTTGTTGATACCGATCCAGCAGGTTTCCAAAAACCTCAGGAGCAGGAATTGACCAATCATCAGGCTGTTCAATCTGAATGGGTTTCGGCTCGAGCGATTGTTTCAGCCGGGCGATAAACTCCTGCAATTGTTGCGGGCGAATTGGGCGCAGCGTGAAGATGGGCGTGTCGTCGTTCAGAAACCGGCTATTGTTCACATCGGGCGAAGGGCGCCCGGTCACAATGACGCGCACGCGATAGCGGTTGCTGCGAATTAAGAACGTTGCCGCACTTCGCGCAGCACGTCGCTGACTTTCTCGCGGAAAGATTTATTGTCGGTCAGGTCTAATTCATCCCAACCATCCAGAATCAGCACATACCGCGACAGCCACTGCGCTCCGCCCCACGGTGTCTTAAAGACATCACCATTGAGCAGCATATCTTTGGGACGCACAATCGGTAATTTGGTGACCTGGTCGTCGTCAATTAACTCAATGGCCTCGTTCAGTGCCTCGTACAGCGAGGCACCGAGTTGCAGTCGTTTGAATCGAATGCGAATCGGGTGAAAGCCTTGCTGCCACAACTCCGCGCACAGCCGCAACGTGAAAGACGATTTGCCCGCGCCGGCGATGCCTTGAACGACGATCGCTTCGCGGAAGTTCTCCTCCTTGATGCGATCCATCACGGTTTGCAACAAATCCTGACGACCACCGTAGTTTTCCGAAAACGGATCGCAGCCTCCTTCTGCCTGTGGATTTCGACTTCCTTCTCGTGCCTTTTCCTCCGGCTTGCGAATCTGTTTCCAGGTCAACGCGCCACATTCGGTTTCGACATAGACATCCTTCAATGCATACGGCTCGCGTTTGAAAAGCGGTTCCGAGTTATATTGCGCAATCTGATATTTCGCGTGAAGTTGTAACGCAACCTGTGACTGACGCTCTCTGTACCCGCTTCCAGCAATCGGGTGAAGGGCGCGAATTTCTCTGCGGTTCGTTTGTCGGCCAGCAAGTTCTTCAACTCCGTGACAAACTTTTCGTGAATCGAATTGAACACATCCCGTCGCTGCGTTTCATCGAAACCACCCGCCAGCATCAGCTCTAACAAAATCCTGTCAGCATTGCGAATGAAGCCGTGTTGCAGCGCCGTGTCATACGAGAACGTGCTGAGGTCGGCAGCTTCGGCAGGCGGCAGCGCTTTGATGCGTTTGGCTGCTTTATCATCAACCTTCAACGCCTCCTGATACCCCAGCGCCGAAGTCCACACCTTACGAATGGCCTGATCCGCCAATTTCTGATAGACGATGGTGCAGGCAACCGCGCCAAGTTCGGTCGGATGCGTGGCCTGTGGCAGCCACTTTGCGCCAAGGCTTACCACGAACTTGACGACCGGGAAGGCATCGCTTGCAGATTCGGCCACGTCTTTCAGCCGGGGCGCAGCCGCTGTCAAAGCCTCTGCCCAGCCCTTGCCATCCTTCACATAATCGGCAGCTTTGCTGAGGTAGTCGGTAACTGTGCCGGTGTGGCTGAGCAGTTTGCGCACGTTTTCCTGTTCGGATTTGCTGAGAAAAATATCTGTGCCTGAAGAAGCCATGATGTCCTCCGAAGATTGATAACGGAACCTGATTGTCAGACGGCATTCATCGGTAGTCGCTGGGCAAGTGCGGGAGTTCCAACCTAATTTCTGCTGAAGACTTATTCGGTCTCGTGAACCATCGCGCCCCTTAAATTGTTCGGTCATTAAAGCTGAGCTTTCGTTTTAGCTGAGTTTCAAGCAGGCTGCAAGGATTTTTGTGTCTAATGAAATATCTGGCTCCTGCAACTTACCCCGAGGCGCGATTTGCTGATACTTCAATGAAGAAAAATTCACCTCTCGCCTTTGCTTCATCAACTTTCAAACTTTCCAACGAGAAAAATTCTCGCGCTTGCCTCCTTTTTTCGATATTTCTCGCTTTAGGTAGTAGGCCATTTGGTGGGCTTTGGAAAATTTGTACGCTTGATGAGTAAGCAGTTTTCATCTCAGCAAATGACGAAATAGCAATGATGTTTGTCTTCGCGATTTAATGCATTGGCGACAACCAGTCAATGCGAAGAGACAAGCCTGGTTATGCGGTAATAGCGGTCTTACCAACTCATTCTTCCAGTTCGCTTCCCAAGGGCTAACGATGGGCAGAATCGTCTGCCTGAAGGTTTTAACTCTCCCTTTCTGAAAGGATCATACAATATGAAAAATAGAATTCACTCCCTGACATGGGTGAAATCTCATGGGAAAACCAATTCATTTCCTCTTACTCCTGGATGGTTTGTACGCTTGCCCATCTTGCTCCTGCTTGCTTGCAGTGTGCTGCCCTCTGTTGTGTTCGCCCAGGGTCCGGGCCTTATCTGCCCTTCCGTCGATATCTCGAGTAACTATTTCTTACGTGAGGGTGGGACAGGGATCATAAATCTCTGTGGTGACACAGACTGGCGGATTGACAATCCGGCAAACTGGATCACCTTCAGACCCATAAGTGGGCGCGGTCGTGGCAAAGCCACTTTCTATGTTGCCCCGAATCCCGGCGCACCCCGCAGCGTCAATGTTTTGATCAAAGGCCAAGTGCATAGTTTCTACCAGTCGGATATGCCAAAGGAAATAAATCCGCCCATAACCAGATTGAGGGACGTGTCGCGTTTTAGTTTCGATGGCTCGATTTACAATCAGCCGTCGCGCCCTATGAAGCAACACATCAAGCTCGATTCGAATGAAGTCTGGAAGCTTCGTTCCAATCAACCCTGGCTGAAGATACAACCAGAGCAAGGTATAGGTGACGCCATCATCACAATCACGGCTGACCTGAATCTCGCTGGACTTGATCGGAGAGCCACTATCTCTGTGTATGGTATTCGAAGCAACATAGATACACTTTGCCAACTGGTAGAAGTCAATCAATATCCCTCACCACGCGCGATTCCTAATTCAGAACTGCTGCGTCCTGAATTGTTCGATGCTGACTTTTATCTGCGAGTCAACGAAGAGGTACGTGTCTCTGTCGGCATCTCCAATCACGCCGCCGCGATCAATCACTGGGTCACGCGGGGGATTTATGAGGGAAGAACAGCCTCTCCTATCTTTTCTGCCAAATATTATCTCGCAGTCCATTCCGACCTGAAAGCCACGTTTGGCGATACCAACCACGCGGCGGCTATCGTTCACTGGTTGGCCTATGGTCAGCGCGAGGGGCGCAGGAGTTCTCCGATGTTCCACCCGCGCCATTACCTGGGACTGTACCCCGACTTACAGCGAGCATTTGGCAAGGATAACTTTGCCTCTGCCCTTCAGCATTTCAGAACCAACGGTTTGAATGAGGGCCGCGAAGCCTCGCCTTGGTTGGCCCTGGATTGGTATCTGGCGAACAACCCAGACGTGGCCCAAGCCGTAGGCAGAAAGAACTTCCGCGGCGGTCTCTTGCATTGGCTCAACAATGGCAGAGGTGAAGGTCGTGCTGGTTCTCCGTTCGGGCGAATGATTCCGTTCGGTCCCATTCAGGACAAATGGGAAGAGATCGGAGGCAGCCAGAGCGTAATTGGCAATCCCATCAACACAACCGTGGACTTACCTAAAAACAACGGAAAGTTCAATCATTTCGAGCGAGGCTCAATCTACTGGTCGCCCCAGACCGGAGCGTTTGAGGTACACGGGATAATTCGGGATAAGTGGGCCAGCCTCGGATGGGAATGGAGTGTATTGGGCTATCCGACGTCAGACGAAACGCCGACGGCAAATGGCAGCGGCAGATTCAGCCGCTTCGAGCACGGTTCGATTTACTGGACTCCGCAACCGGTGCCTTTGAAATTCACGGTGCCATCGGCGCGCTGTGGCTGAGCCTGGGCGCAGAGCGAAGTAATCTCGGGTTCCCGTTGACGGATGAATCTCCCACCGCGTGCGGAGGCGGGCGCTTCAATCATTTCCAAAATGGCTCGATTTATTCGACCCACCAGACCGGAGCGCACCTGGTTCGAGGCGCAATTCGCGGACTCTGGGCCAGTCTGGGCTGGGAATGCAGTTTTCTCGGCTTTCCCACCTCGGATGAATTCCGACCCCGGATAAACGCGGATGGATGAATCATTTTCAAGGAGGCACCATCGTCTGGTATCCCGAAACAGGCCCGCGCGTGATTCGATAATCGCTTCAATGGAACGCTCATAACCGGATGTCTGCAACTTGGGTAGAGTCCGATTGTTCCTGCTCATCGGCGGCTGTTTTATGAAATCTTCAATCATAAGACAGCCGCTGTTTTCACGAGTAAATGTTGTCATGGCTGCTCTGTGCGTTCACTTGTATACGAAAGTGGAGTTATTTACCTTGGGTGAAAAATACGCGGACTGTGATAAGGCTCGCACAGCAAATTGTTCAATCAAGCGGGGCTTTCTTTTTTAGAGTTGCGCTCCTGCGGCAATGGCTTTTGTCTATCACAGCCTTTGCTAAGAGTAATGCCAGATGTACAGGAATACATCTGCTTGTTGCGTGCGGCAGCGGATGAAGTGATGTAAAGATAAAATGACCTCAACTTGCCGGACGCTTTGTTAAGTAATGCGATTTCTATGAAAAGCCTTTGCTCCCAGAATAATTCCGCTATAATCCTCTTGCCATATCTCGATTAACAGTTGTATTTCCTTGGTATTAAGCAGGGTTGAAAGCTAATACGATTCGTTGCTGTTTGCGTCCGGGGGCAAGATGAACTTTGAAAATCATCTCTTTATCAGTTATACCCACATTGATAATCTACGCTATGCCAACGTTCCCAAAGGCTGGATAGATCACTTTCATGAACGGTTGGAAATTCGCCTGACGCAGTTGCTTGGCAAGAAAGCAAAGGTCTGGCGTGATCTTCGGCTGAGTGGCAGTGATCTCTTTGACCAGACCATCCGAATCGAATTGGAGCAGACTGCCATTCTGGTTTCCGTTCTCTCGCCGCGCTATTTAGAGCGAGTCGCGTAATTGAAGGCGAAAATTTGAGAGCTTCTCAACTTTAGAGTTGAAAAGCTCCCAGCTTGTCCGTGACACTTCCGATGTGAAAAGCATAGGAGGCAGGCATGAACAAGCAACAGGATTCTACGGCGACAGCGGGCGCTGCGCCAAGTGTACCGGGGAAGTTGGTTTCGATTTTTGTGCCGGACGAGCATCCATTATTACGGCTCAAAGCGACCTTGGAGTGGGAGGCGATTACGGCGGTGATGGTCGAGCATTGGCGCGCGGCAGGCAAAAATGTAGATGGTGGGCGCGGCTTGTCCTGGCCGGTGCAATTTTATGTGCCGTTGTTAGTCTTGCTGTGGTTGGAGAGTTTGCAGGCGCGGCAAATGGAAAAGTACCTAAGCGAGAGCGTCGTGGCGCGGCGCTTTCTCGACTTGACCGAGACGACGCAGATGCACGTGCGCGATCATTCCAATATCGCGCGCGCCGAAGCGGCTTTGGGTGCGGCGGGCAAGGCGGCGGTCAATGCGCTGCTCTTGCACAAAGCCAAAGCGTTGAACTTCACCAGCGGCGCGGTGTTGTCGTCCGATACGACGGTGCAGGAACCGGCGCTCGGCTATCCGAACGAGCCGGGCATTTTGAAAGGTTGGGCCGAACGCTTGGCGCGCAGTTTCAAAAAGCTGCAAGCACGCGGCGTGGCCGGAGCGCGGGCGGGGCTGGAAAAAACCAAAGAGATTTTCCGGCAAGTCAAACAACATCATTTGTGGGCCAAAACGAAAGCGGAGAAAAAAGAGTGGCTCACGCAACTCGTAGCAACGAGCGAGGCGTTGCTCAAGCAAACGCAGGCCGTCCTGCAACAAGTGAGTACGCGCTGCGGCCAAGCCAAACAGAAAGCTGTCGCCAAGCTGCAAGACATGGTCGCGGTGGGACGCCGGTTGTTGCCGCAGATCAAGCACTGGTTGCAGACCGGCAAAGTGGCGGCAGGCAAGATCATTCACGTCGGACTGAAGGAAGCGCGCGCCATCGTGAAGGGCAAACGGCAAGTGAAGTTCGGCTTCAAGTGGCGCATCAACCGGTTACAAGGCGGCTACGTGTTTGGCCGGCGGGTGGCGGCGCAGTCCGACGAGAATCGGCAGCCGGCGGGGGCGTTGCAGGATTACCGGGAAGTCTTTGGCAAGGCGGCGACGCCGGAGATGGTGGTCTACGACCGCGGCGCGAGTGCAACTGCCGTGGCCCCGGAGTTGTACCAAGCGGGCGTGGCGCAGGTCGGGATCCCCCGCGCGGCCAGGGGGCGTGGCTGGTGGGGGAGAAAGAGCAAAAAATAGTGAAGAGCGAACGTGGCAAGACCGAGGGCAGTATCGGCAAACTCAAGAGCAGCAAATACCGCTTTTCAGGGCGACCGGAACGCAGCCTGGCGACGCAGGAAGCGGCTGGGCAGAGGGCCTTCGTGTCGGCCAATTTGAATACGCTCCTGCGGGATGTTGCCCAACAGGACAAAGCCGCACGACAGACACAACGCTGAGCGAGGAAACGGTGGAAGCCGCGGAAGAAAAGGAAATGATAGGCGAGAGCGGCTCACAAAGGTGCTGTATAACCTTGTGATTTCTGCGACACGCTCTATATAGATGCTAGTGTTCAGTCATGAATGAATTGACGGGTAAAGAATTCATAATAGAATGGGCTATTATGAAAAGATACCTTGTGACCTTAACCGAAGGAGAACAAGCCAAACTGCGCGAGGTGATTGCCAAACGCAACCATAAAGCAGAAATTGTGAAACGTGCGTATGTGCTGTTAAGCCTGGACGAAAACCGCCCGGGCGGGCGCTTAACCGATGAGGCCATCCGGCAGCAATATCAGGTGGGCCAACGGCTCATTGAACGCTTGCGGCAGCGTTTTGTGCGGGAGAGTTTTGAGGTGGCGCTGCACGGGCAGCAACGAACGCGCTACAAAGAGAAGACCTTTGATGGACGCGTGGAAGCGCACTTGATTGCCTTGCGCTGTTCGCAAGCCCCAGAGGGCTATCAAAAATGGAGTTTGCGCTTGTTAGCCGCAACGCTGGCAGAGAATGGGACGGTGGCGGCGATTTCGCACGAAAGTGTGCGCCAGATACTAAAAAAAACGAACTGAAACCGTGGCAGGTGAAAGAAGGGCTAATCCCGACGGCGGAGCCGGAGTTTGTCTGTGCGATGGAAACGGTGTTGGATGTTTATGAGCGCCCGTATGATGCGCACAACCCGCTGGTATGCTTAGATGAATCGCCGCAGCAATTGGTGAGCGAAGTGCGCGCGGGCTTTACGGATGCGCAAGGCGTGCAATACCAGGACTTTGAATACAAACGGGAAGGCGTGGCAGACTTATATTTGGGGTGCGAACCGTTGCAGGGGCGGCGGGAAATCTTTGTCAAAGAGAATCATAATCGGCTCAATTGGGCCGCAGTGATTCGGGTGATTGCCGAAGAGATGTATCCGCAGGCCCCGAAAATCACGATTGTGCAGGACAATTTGTCGGCGCACAAGCCGAGCGCGTTGTATGAACTCCTGCCCGCCGAGCAAGCGCGCGCGATTTTGCGGCGGATCGAATTTGTCCACACGCCGAAACACGGGTCGTGGCTCAATATGGCGGAGATCGAATTAGGCCTATTAAAACGCGTGGGCTTGACCACGCGGGTGGGCAGTCGGGAAGCATTGAAAAACCAAATAGCGGTGTATCAAACGAACCGCAATACGAAACAGACGAAAATCCATTGGCAGTTCACGACCAAAGATGCGCGGGTCAAATTGAAGCGACTCTACCCGTTAATTGAACCTTGACTGAACACTAAGCAGGTAAGAGAAAAGAATCAGGTATAATGATGGAATGAAAGTGCCAACCAAATTCGTCAAAACTTTGTCGCCAGAAGACCATAACAAACTGATTACGAATCATCAAACCAGCGAGAATTTTCGGCTGCGGAATCGTTCGCACGCGATTTTACTTTCGTTTGCGCAATTTCCGCTGGATGAAATTGCCAAGATTTGTCGCGTGGATCGCGATACGGTGAGCGGGTGGATTGACAACTGGAATGAACTGGGCGAGCCAGGGTTAGCCGATGATGAAAAACCAGGTCGGGCGCCGATTTTGACGCCGGAAGAACAAGAGAAAGCGGTCGCCATAGGACTGAAAAATCCGAAGTTTCCGCACCGGCAATTGAGCGAAATCAAGCGCGAAACGGGCAAAGAAATTAGCGCGTATACGCTCAAAAACCTGCTAAAAAAAAGACTATCGGTGGAAAAGAATCAAGTTAGGTTTGTGGAAAAAGACCGATGAAGACGAAAAAGAGTTGGCCAAACAAGACCTGGCGGGGTTCACCAAAAAAGCCGATGCCGGAAAGATTGATTTGATCTATTTTGACCAAGCGGGGTTTAATTTATGGGCCAAAGTAGTGTATGCGTGGCAAAAACGCGGCGAGCGCATCACGGTTCCGGTCACGAAAGGCAAGGCGCAAAATGTGTTAGGGTTTATGTGGCATCGTTGCCAAAAGTTTGCCTCGTTTGTGTTTGAAGGCAGCATCGATTCCCAGGTGGTTAGCCATTGTTTTGATAGCATTGCTCAAACGCTGGAAAAAGAAACGGTGATCGTCTTAGACAATGCCCCGCTTCATCACAGTGAAGAATTTGAAGAAAAAATTGCGGAGTGGAAAAAGGTAGGCTTGAAAATCTATTTTTTGCCGCCGTATTGCCCAAGCTTGAACAAGATAGAAATGTTATGGGAAAAAATAAAGTATGATTGGCTCTCTTGGGAAGCCTACAGTTCTTACAAAAACTTGTGCCAGGAACTGGACAGCATACTTTCCCAGATTGGCTCAAAATATGATTACTTTTTCTTAGGTGCTT
>CAWCGF010000010.1:0-125698 GCA_963794955.1 uncultured Acidobacteriota bacterium | reverse complement strand
CGGTCAGCACAAGTTCCGCGAGCTAACCTCTAGGCACGCGACGCGCCTGAGAACGCGAAGCGCCTGGGAGCGCAGGCATCCGCGCCTGCTGTCGCGAGCGAAGCGACGCAAACCGCGTGGGGAGGGAATATGCTGAAGACGAAAGGGACGCGCGTGTGAGGAATCACCCGCAGCGGCAGCGAATTCCTCGTGGGCGAGTATGCCTAAAGATGAAAGCGATTCGCCTCGTGAAGCGTGCGAGCATCGCTTGCACTCGCTCGTAGCAGGCGAGACGCCTGCGCTCCCAGGCGCTTCGCGTACCCAGGTATTACGCGTTGGCAGAATGGAAATCTGAAACATTTGCATCTATATCACACACGGAGATTACTATGACCCCAAATGAACAAGCCCGACCGCTGGCGAGAAAGGCTGATCTGGTCACCAAAGAAGTGGCCGATGAAGTGCTGGTCTATGACCTGAAAAGTCACAAAGCCCATTGCCTGAACCAAACTGCCGCGCTGGTCTGGAAATATTGCGACGGCAACGGACAGTGGCGGAGATTGCAGCACTGATGATGGAAGACCGAACACGACTGTTGATGAGGCAATAGTCTGGTTGGCGATTGAGCGGTTGGGCAAGGCGCATCTGCTGGAAGTACGGTGTGATCCTCTTGCGGGGGGACGGCAATTGTCACGGCGCGATGCGGTTAGGCGACTGGGGCTGGGGGCTGCACTGGCATTGCCTATGGTAATGTCCATTATTGCACCGATTGCGGCACAGGCAGCGACATGTGCTAATAATACCACCTGTTCGACTGGTAGTGGTATGGGCCCCCTGCTTCTGCTCCGTGTTGTCCCGTTGGGGGGATGGCTCAACAATGTAATAGTAGTATGTGCTGCATTGATAATGACGACCCATGTGAAATAGCGGCCAAGAATGTTGTGCTAGTAATAGAACGTGTAAAGGCTCCCCTCTCGGATGGTGATCGTCTTTCATGTAAATGCAGTACTGAAGAACGAGTGCAAGAATTAGCTTATGTCCAAAAAAAAAGAAAGATACCTGTCTACATCCCATTCCCGGACGGTGTTTTTCACTATGTCTGCCGGGAATGCACGCAGAACTGTTGTTTTCGCAGCGCTGAATTCGACGGCAGCTTTGGCAAACAGCTGCAGCATCTGGTGCAGCTATACCCGGCGATGGAAATCACTGCCGTGCGGCGGCGTGGCGATGTCCTTGCCTTCACGACGCCCAGCGGGCGATGTTACTTTCTGGATCAGGATAATCGGTGTGGGGTTGAAATCCGCCATGGCAAGGAGGCCAAGCCTGCCTGTTGTAGTCTGTTTCCTTTCAATAACTATTCCCGGATTGGCAAAACCTTTGTAGCTGGTCTCAACACGCTTTGCGCCATAGGACTTCAGGTTCCGCCGCGACCCGGTCATGTCGAAGGCACCCACGCCAACATTGAATCCCAGCTTCGGCAAAGCCCGTATCTGGACGACAGCTACTATAACGGCGTGAAGCAGTTGTACCCGCATCCTGAACCGCAGGCCAAAGCCGTGCTGGCCGAAGAGATCAGCTTCCGCGATCTTTGTTCTCAGTCGCTGGGACAGCAGAGCTTCGCCGCGACCTTGCGCAGTGCATCGAATGCGCCGGAAGAACTGGAAGCCTTCGTCACTTGGGCGGCAGGGTTGCTGAATCTGGAACTGTCGCTCCGGCCTGCGACGCGGAATCACATTGATGATTTACTGTTGGCCATCGCTCCGATCCTGCGTCTGAACAGGCTTTCGTTGTCGGCGGAAAAACGATTGCGATGGCTGGCGCTGGGCGAACTGGCGCTGCGGCGGTTGCTGACGCTGACAGGCGATCAACCTGTCGGGCCATCCGATGCCTGCTACGCCAAAGGGCGCGATTGAAATTCTGAGCCGAATCGGCCCCGTCCTGCATCTGCTGGCGATTGCCGATGAGCCGGTCATAGCGGCAAAGCACGCGCTGAAAAATATCCCGCCGTTTGGGGATGCGCAGATGACGTTCGCCGCGTTTGAGATTTTGCGCACGGCGGAGAAGGAGCGGCCTTTGACCGAGGTGCTGGAAAAGACGCTGGTGAATTTATCGGTGTCGGATCGCATGGCCTTGCTGATGGATATGGCCGCCTATATTGGCCCGGCAGCGTTAGTAAAGAAGCGAAAACAACGCGCGGCAAAAGCAGAGGCTGCTTGAACTTCCGGTACACTACACGTAGTAGCAAATTTATTTGCTCTCTTCACGCAAGCGAATGAATTCGCCACTACGTGCTGGCTCCTCGTACTGTACCGCCTCTTATGTTGCCCAGACTGAACCTCACGATCAGCGAGATGGAACACCTCGACCGCTTAGAATGGGCGGCTGGCATCTCCTTTCGCGCGTACGGACTTCGCATTGGGATTCGCACCAACAATCCGGCGGTTTTAGCACGGCTGACACAATGTTTTCCTGTCAGATGGAAACTCTCCCCATCGCCAGTGGTAGATTACTTGTACTCGGTGGTGATTCCTGAAGGTCAATTCGATCTTCAGCCCAGCAACCTGCTTTATGCGAATGAGCGAAGCTTAGCGCAGACTCCGAATCTGGATGATCTGCGCATGGAGTTTTACATTGACCTGCATTCCTACGTGGCGAGAGAGACGAAACAACGCGTGTTTCTCCACGCGGGTGTGGTCGGATGGCGCGGACAGGGCATTCTCATTCCCGGCAAAAACTTCAGCGGCAAGACCAACCTGGTGATGGCGCTGTTGCGGGCGGGTGCGACTTACTACTCAGACGAATTTGCGGTCCTGAATCTGCAGGGCCGCGTCCATCCCTATCCGACGCCCTTGCATGTGCGCGAAGCGGGGCTTCCCCAACCGACTGTGTGTCCGGTGGAGCGGTTAGGCGCGAAGGCGGGCAAAGGTCATTTGCCGATAGGGCTGGTCGTCGTTAGTGAATATCGGCGGGGAGCGAAATGGCAGCCCCGACCTTTATCCAATGGGCAGGCAGTGCTGGCATTATTGGCCAACGTTATGTCCATTCGCCACGCGCCCGAAGTCACGATGCCCCTGCTGCGTCAGGTGGTCTCTGCTGCCACGCTGCTGAAAGGCGTGCGTGGCGAGGCCGACGAAACCGCCGATTCGATTTTGAACGGGATGGGTGACGAGATTGTTCATTACAAAAGAACATTAACCATGGAGGTAAGAAAGATGACGAATCAAATTCCACAAGCACGAGAAAGCGGACTAGTGGTTCAGGAGTTAGAAGACGAATTGCTGGTCTACGATCTAGAGTCGGCACAAAGCCCACTGCCTGAACGGCACTGCTGGCCTAATCTGGCGTCATTGTGACGGCAAGACGAGCGTGTCAGAGATCGCGACCCTCCTGCAAGGAAAGCTCCAAGCACCCATTGACGACGAAGTCGTCTGGGTTGCTTTGCAACGCCTGGGGAAAGCCAATCTGCTGCAGGAGCATGTAGCCCCGCCAGTAGAACCGACCTTCCGATCATCCCGCCGGGAGTTGATGCGCAAACTGAGTGTGATCGGTGGTGTTGCGGTCATTTCGATCATTGCGCCGACGGCGGCTCAGGCTGCGACCTGTACTTTAGGGGTGAGTTGTATGAATCTTGTGTTGACTGAGCCCCCGGCGAGTATGGATTGCTCAGCTTGTCAGGGGCCCAAGGGGCTGCAAGCTACTGTGCAGGGAAGGTAGGGGACCCTCCAGGTACAGGACTTCTGCATTACAGCGGAGAACATCCTGCGTCTCCTGATACTCCCGCGGTGCATTACTGGTCCGCGCTGCTCAAGCGAAAAAGCAAAGAATGATCCTAGTCGTAGTGCGATCGTTGCAATTCCCGGACGAAAGAACGATCCTGGACTTGGGGAGTTAATCGTGTAGGGGATTATTGTGTCAGTAGATGACTCTCGCACAGTGGCATGCCCGTGCGCACCAAGCCTTTGGTGCTGAGAAGCGAACGAGACCAGCTGATCCGATTCTGCCAACTTGCTTCCAGCGGCTTACGTTTCATGTTGGAGCCGCGTAGGCTGGTCAGCGCTCGCGAATCAGCAACGGGTTTGTTTGCGAGATCACGATCCTGATCAAATGCCATGGGCAGCAGCTTGAGAGAGAATCCTGAATCTTGTGCAAGGCCGCCTGATTGCTCGAGTCCTGACGGGTGTGTGGAGCAGTTCACCACCACCGATTGTCGCTCTCTGCCGAAGACCTGACCGAAGTTGCCCCGCTGCTGCTTAACTCAGGAGCAGCGGCGCTGGGCTGGTGGCGGGTTCGGCATTCCGGCCTGCGATCAACGCCACCGCCGACGAACTTCATCAGGCCTATCGGCTGCACACGTTGCAGGCGGCGGTCAAGGAGTTGGAAATCGGTCAGCTTTTCACCTACCTGCGCGCGCAAGGTCTGGAGCCGTTGTTGGGCAAAGGCTGGGCAATTGCGCGGCATTATCCTGAACTTGGGGTTGCGGCCTTACGGCGACTTTGATTTGTATGTTAGGCCGGACGCAATACCGACGCGTATGTGGTGGCGCTCAAACAGCCCGCAGCGTAGGGCTGGAACGTTGATCTGCATCGGGGGGGGGCGGAATTGAATGATCGCAGCTTTGATGAACTGTACGCGCATTCCGAGCTGGTGCCGTGCAATGGCGTAGACGTGCGGATTTTTGGGCCGGAAGACCTGCTGCGGTTGCTGTGTTTGCACATGCTGCGCGAAGGCGCGTTCAGTCCGTTGTGGCTCTGCGATATTGCGATTGCGTTGCATTCTCTGGGAACGGACTTCGATTGGAACTATTTTCTAGCTGGGAACCCGCGTCGCACGGATTGGGCTGCGTGTGCGATTGGGCTGGCGCATCAACTGCTCGGCGCAAATGTAGATGGACTTACCGATTGTCGAGCGCGCGAAAAACTTACCGCGCTGGCTGGCCCCGAAGTATTGCGCGAATGGGGCACGGGCAAAGTGACGCACGGTCGTCGCACGCCAATGTCCGCGCATATGCGGCATCCGATGGGACTGTTGCAAGCCTTGCGAAAACGGTGGCCGAATGCGATAGAGGCGACGGTGCGCGTCAAAGCGCCGTTCAATAATTGGCCGCGCCTGCCGTTTCAATTGTGGGAATGTGTGCAGCGTGTGATTGGTTTTGCGGGGCAAGCGCCGAAATTGGTACGGCACGAAGAAGTGATTATGAAGTAGAGACAAAGCCCCGTCGTGAAGAGGTGTTCAGAGTTCAAGCTTTAGCTTGTGTCGTTGCTTGATGAGAAGAAAAAACAAGCTAAAGCTTGAACTCTGAACACCTCCTATCAACTTGCAAAACGATACTTGAAGGATTGATATGGAAGTGATTTTGTTGATTGCGCGATTATTGCTGGCGGTGGTCTTTGGTGTAGCGGGCATTGCCAAGCTGGCTGACCCGGCGGGTTCACGCAAAGCCTTAACGGGCTTTGGCGTGTCCGAGCGGTTATCAAGCTCGCTTTGGTGGGGCTTGCCGGTCGTTGAAATACTCGTGGCGCTCTTGCTATTGCCGCTGAATACGGCGTGGGTTGGAGGCATCGGTGCCTTGGCGCTGTTGCTGGTGTTTCCTGGCTGGGATCGGCGTCAATCTGGCGCGGGGGAATGCGCCGGATTGCCATTGCTTCGGACAACTGCATTCGGAACCCGTCAGTTGGAAAGTCTTTGCGCGCAATGCTGCGTTGGCTGTGGTGGCGATGCTTATTGTTGCGCAGGGCAACTTGCAGCAAGGCTTGAGCGCCTTCGCCTGGCTGTCAGATTTGAAAGTCGGGGAACTGGTGACGCTTATGATGGGCGTTGTTGCGATTGGCTTGCTCGTTTCGATGCTGGTGTATTTGCGTCGTGTGCTGACGCAACAATCCTCCGTGTTGGAAAAGCTCGACGCAATGAAGAAAGTGATTGATGAGGATTACGCTGAACCGGTGCCGATTGAACGCGAAGACGCGTTGCCGCCGGTCGAAGGCTTGCCGGTTGGTGCATTAGCTCCTGGATTTTTGCTGACAGCGTTTGGCGGTGGTCAGGTGTCGCTCGATGATCTGCTGGCGCATGGCAAAGCGGTGCTGCTGCTGTTTGTCAGCCCCACTTGTTCGCCCTGCAAAACACTGTTGCCGATGGTCAAGGTCTGGGAGCGCGATTATGGCCGACTATGTGACCATTGTGATTCTGACGCAAAGGCACGCTCAAAGATAACCAGAGCAAGATGGCGAAATACGATGCCCAGTATTTGTTGTTACAGGAAGACTCCCCCGTGGCCGACGATTATCAGGCCAGATGGACGCCTGCCGCAGTGCTGATCAACCGTGATGGCAAGATTGCCAGCCCGGTCAAATCCGGCGATGAAGCGATTCAGGCGCTGGTCAATCACACCGTCACCACGGTTGCAGGGCAGTCAGCAGGCAATGGCGTCAACAGATATATCCCACAAATTGCGGTTGGCAATTCTCTTTTCAAGGTGGGTGAACCGGCACCGAGATTTTCGCTGCCTGATTTGCACGGTAAAGCCGTCAATATGGAAGACCTGCTAGGCCGGGAAACCTTGTTGCTGTTCTGGAGTTCAAGGTGTCCGCACTGTCTGGCACTGACCGAGGATTTGCGAAGATGGGAAACGAACCCTCCGAACGGCGCGCCCCGGCTGGTATTCCTGGAATCAGGTGATCTGACGGAGGCGAAAACCAAGCTGAAGGAAATGAATTCGCTGATCCTGTTCGATGAGGATTTCGATATAGGCCCGCTCTTTGGCACGAACAGTACGCCCTCGGCGGTGCTGATTGACAGCGAAGGGAGAATTGCTTCGAGCCTGGCCAAAGGCTCGCAAAACATCCTGGCTCTGGCCGGAATTCGCCGCGTCGAACTCCCCATCGCGTCCAAACAGGCGCGATGGGTTGGGCCGGAAAAGCCAGCTCAGGATGCAACCGTTGAGATGGTGACAGGATGAACCAGATGCCGATGCTGAAACTGTCTGGCCACAGACTGACTGTCGCTTCATTTGAATGGACAGCCGCAAGATCAATTCAGATGTTCGGCGTTCGCATTGGGATCAGAACCAATCAGGCGGCGCTGCTGGATCGTTTTTCTGCTTACCTGCCGCCACTCTGGAAACCCATTGCTGACTCTGTCGTTGATCGTTTGTTTTCCTTGCGCGCCACCAAGAGCAATTATGAACTGTTTGAAGATGATGAGCCGGGGTTGAAGGCAAGAAGCTTGAAGGTGGTCTTTGAGAGCTTTGAGACGCGCCTGAAAATGTATGTTGCTGAGATGGCGCGGCGGCGCGTGTTCGTGCATGCCGGAGCCGTTGGCTGGCAGGGCAAAGCCATTCTTATTCCGGGTCGCAGTTACAGCGGCAAGACTACGTTGGTCAGGGAATTGGTGCGTGCCGGAGCGGTGTATTACTCGGACGAGTATGCTGTTCTGGGCATGGACGGGCGCGTCTACCCCTATCCGCAGCCGCTGGCGATCCGAGAGAAAGATTCGTTTGTGCAGAAAAAATACCCCGTGGAAACCCTCGGAGGCATCACCGGAACCAGGCCGTTACCGGTCGGGTTGGTCGTGGTCAGCCAGTATAAAGCCGATGCTCGCTGGCGACCCAGAGAGATAACCGCCGGGCAGGCAGTGCTTGATCTGCTCGCCAATACGGTTCCAGCCCGGCGCAAACCTGAAGTAGTGATTCCAACCCTGCAACAGGCCGTCTCCGAAGCCATCATCCTGAAGGGATCGCGGGGCGACGCGGAAGCAACCGCCCGCCAAATTTTGCAAGGAGGGTATATATGAAGCAAAAGATCGATAATCCGTTAGCGCGGAAAGATGATCTCGTCGTGCGCGAAATGCCGGACGAAGTGCTGGTATACGATTTGAAGCAGCACAAGGCGCACTGCCTGAATAAAACGGCAGCGTTTATTTGGAGCCAATGTGATGGAGAAACTTCAGCGGCAGAAATCGCAGTGCGGGTGGAGGAAGAATGGAACAAACCTGTAGGCGAAGATGTCGTCTGGCTGGCGCTGAAGCAACTGGATAGTGCCAGCCTGTTGCAGGAATCTCTTGTCCGGCCTGATAGCGGGATGAGGGTTTCCAGACGCGCGGTGATGCGCAAACTGGGATTGGCTACCGCCGCGACATTACCGCTAATCCTCTCAGTTGTTGTGCCAACTGCAGCTCATGGCAGCCACCTGCCGCGCTGGTAACTGCTATGGTAAGGGTAGTGCTCCAGATGTTTGTGGCGATAGCGGCTGTGGTGTTGGATCTGGTGCTATTAAGGGCCGATGTAGTAAGGGCAATGGTTGTCCAAATGGCAGTGGTCAGACATTAGGTACTGGTTGTGAAACCTGTGCTGCTTGTTTCAGCCGTCCTGCTTCAGATTCAGCAGATTCCTGCAGGTACTTCGCTAATATGGCCAGTAGCTTCATTGCACCTTTAGCAGCAGAAGAAGTGAGATTGTATTAATTGGTTGGATATGTCCCTCATGAATTTCTTCAACGAACTCGGTTCCCTGATCGAACAACGCTGGCGCGCGCAAAATTACGATGCCGAAGTGTTTCCCGCCCTCGCGGCACAAGCGTTGGCGGAGGCTTCTCTTGACCAGCACCTCTCGCCCTGGGACATTATTCAGTGGCTCTTCCACGCTCCTCACCTGCCGAGCCAACAGGATATTCCTGGCAAGTTTGGCGATCCGCCGATTACGTTGTTCAGCGGGCCGCGCTTTCACATTGATGTGTATTTCTGGCTGGATGGCACGACGAGCATTCATCAACACGCCTTCTGCGGCGCGTTTCAAGTGTTGGCTGGATCGAGCATTCACAGTCATTACCGCTTTGCCTGCGACGAAGTCATCAACGAGCATTTCCATCTCGGCGCAATGACGCTGGAAACAGTCGAGTTGCTCGAACAGGGGCAGATCAAGCCGATTCTGCCAGGCGAGCGGTACATTCATTCGCTCTTTCATCTGGATCGTCCCTCGGCCACGATCTGCGTGCGCACGTACCACACCATGACCGGCTCGCCGCAATACAATTACGTCAAACCATCTTTTGCCATTGACCCGTTTTATAGCGATCCGTTGACGACCAAGCTGCTGCAAAGCGCGGCGCTGTTGTTGAAGATGGAACATCCCGATGCGTTGGCCATGATTGACGATTTGCTGACGCGGGCAGATTTCCAAACTACCTTCTCGCTGCTTGACCTGACGCGTGGCTTTCTGCATGGCAAGCCGCTCGAAAATGCCTTTGGTCTCACGACGGGTGAGGAACAGTTTCAGCGGCTAATGACAACCGCGCGGCGACGGCACGGACAACGCGTAGATTTAATTCCGCCCGTGTTTGCCGAAGCCAAACGGCAAAACAATCTAATTCATCGTCGCAGCCAGATCACCAGCCCTGAACATCGCTTTTTCCTGGCGTTGTTGCTGAACGTACCGAGCCGCGAGAAAGTCCTGGAGATGGTCGCGCAACGCTTCCCAGACAGCGATCCGATTGAGACCGTGACCGATTGGGTAGAAGAACTGGCAAACACCAAACTCTGGGGATCAGCCGAAGCCAATGTGTTGGGGCTGAGTAATTTTGATGACGATTATCTCTGGGTGTTTCAGTCGTTGCTCAAAGGCTTTTCGCTGGAACAAACGATGCGCGCGTTTGCCGAAGAAAACGCTGCTGATTGCAATGCAGAAGAGCAACAGCAACTCGCCACCTTGTATGACTCGATTGCCCAGTCAATGCTCTTCAAGACGATCTTTGTTCAGAGTTCACGCTTCAGCGTGCCGGTCGGTAGTTCCGCGCTCCACCAGCACGCTGAAGCGTGAACTCTGAACCTCCTTCCCGCCATGAAGCGTGAACTCTGAGCTTTAGGTTACGGAGCAAGGCGTTGCGCTTGCGCCTTGAACTCTACTTTATTCAGAATCGCGGACGCGACAATTTCGTTCGTTCTGGGGCTGAAATGTTTGAAAACAAGCTGTGAGTGACTGACTCTCTCCAACACGATTTGCCCACCCTCGGCGCACTGATTCCTGCCGTTGCCACCGCTTTCCCGAAATGTAGCTTTGCCGTTTTTACGCTGTAGCAAAGCTAACTCTCCGCGACAGGTTACCGACGGATATTCAATTGCATACGCATTGTTTTGTGCTGCAAGTCTGATAGTCCGCGCCGCCTGTGCGCTGCCCTGATAAACGGTTCCTTCCCAACTTCCCTCCAGCCATCGTTCATCCACGCTACTGAAGTAAAAATCACCCGTGAGCGACGATGATTCCCAAGGGGTTTGCCGTCCCGCCGTCAGCCGTTGGACGGAAATCCGCACACGCTTAAAAACCTCTTCGATACTCAGTCCCGAAGTCCGCATAGCTTTGAGCAATTCCTGCGTGTATAGCCCATTACGCCCGCGCCCATCGCTGGTCTCTGCGCCGGGCGCTGTGGCGTAGGCGATCAACGTCCCGCACGGTGCATCCATCGGCACCAAATGGTTGGACGCACCACGCCCCTTTCGCGTAAAAGGATTATTGCGACAAGCGTCAAGGATCATGAAGTTCATGCTATTTCTCGCGCTTTTCATTTGCTCCAAAATCAAGCCGATGTCGATGGCTTTGTCGTCCACTTCGGCTTCGGTGCTAATTCTGGCCGCTACGGGAATCAGGTAGTTATGCCCGTTCACCTGGACGGCATGCCCCGCGAAATAAAATAATCCGACGCCCCCCTGCCTGATCCTGTCGCCGAAGGATTGAATGGCTCGTTTCATTTCCTGCTGGGAGAGATTTTCCTGAAAAACCACCTGAAAGCCGAATTCGCGCAGCGCCTGTGCCATATCGCGCGCATCATTCACGGAGTTCAGCAAGGGAGAAGTTTCATAATTTGTATTGCCCAGCACCAGCGCGATGCGCCGCTCCGGCAGTTCGTTATTGCTGACCCACTGACTTGTTTGCGCCTGCGTGCCCAAAACACAGGCCAACATCACTACGAGAGAGATGCTAAATTTCATAAATTTTGAATGATCCGAAACAGCGTTGGGTGGGAATTCCAGTGGTAGGGACTAAACTTGCTGGAAGGTTCATCAAAGCGTAAGGGCATACGCTGTTGGGTGAGGAATGATAACGCGGACGCACCGGGCAGGCAAGCTATTTTCTGGAGCGGAAAATCGCGCGCGGGGCTTTATGCGAATGGCAAAACCAGGCAGGATGCCGAAGCACAACTGGTCAGCGTCCATTCTGGCGAATTCTTTAATTTGTCCTCAAACAATAGTCGTGACGTGGGCAGAAACCCAAAATGTCGGGTAAAGAAATCAGCCGCTGTCGTGGTCAAGAGCACTACTTCTTTAACCGTATTCGCCTGAGCGTATGAAAGAACTTGCTGGGTGAGGTGCAAGCCTAACTTCTGGTTGCGCCAATTGGGGGCAACCGCCAGCGAGCGAAGCAGCGCACAATCGCCATATTTTTCCAACCCTACGCACCCTACAATCTCTTCATCCTGGCACGCTACGAAAAAGTCGGCGAAATGCTGGCGGACACCTTCTACAGGGAGTTGCGCTTCTGTGAGTAAGGTTTGTACTGCATGCAAATCTGAGGGGTTGGCGGGTGTTATTTGGATGGACATTGCTCTTACCACCTTTCAGTCGCTCATCTTGTATCACTACCCACGCCTTTAATTTAACTCTACGATCCACAACCATCAAGCTGAAAAGAAGAATAATTTGTGGAGGAGGATCGTTAAAGATTTATATGTGTCTTGCCGTATGTAGTTGCGGTAATTGTAGGAGGGTGCTATATTCGCCAAGGCGTATCTTGGTGGAGAAGGTAAAAGTATACGATTACAACGCAAAATTATGGCTGCAACACAAAACTCCAAAGCAAAAAAGTGGTTAGCGCAGATGGAAGGGCTTTTTAAAGCTTGTGCGGATCAAACGCGGTTACGGATTCTACATCTGCTGGCCTGTGAGGGGGAAATCTGTGTACGGGACTTGGTGGAGGTATTGCAGACAAGCCAGCCAAAAATCTCGCGTCATTTGGCATATCTCAAGCGGGCGGGGTTGGTTACGGATCGCAAGGATGGGTTGTGGGTAAATTATCGGCTGACTGCACCGCTGCCTACCCCTGTTGGCAGAATGTTGGAGTGTCTGACTTCGTGCTATGTGGAAGTGCCGGAAATGCACCAGGAGGTGCTGCGTTTGCAAGCCATCAGGAGCCACCAGCCGCTGCCTCAGCAGACAGTGCGCGCCGCTTTCATCGTCGTCGAAGAAGAGCCGACGGCACAAACGGAACTCCTCCGTGTCGAGTTGCTCTGATCAAGCAAACATTTCTTCCAGCAACAATTCGGCGCGGCGCGCCTCATATCGCGCCCGACCGAGGTAGCTGGTATGCGTGAGTTTCATCATCACGAAATAATCCTCATTGAGAATTCGAGTTAGTAAGACGGATTGATCCGTGACGGTCAAAAGCTCATTGAGTTGGCCCAAGCCGATGTCGGTGACAGTAGCGCGTGAACGATTTAGCACGACTGCATATTCAGCCGCGAGCGTATCAAAATCAGGCTCTTTTTCTTCGCCTACACGCTCAATAACAATACCATCCGTGCCGACGAGCAAAACCATCTCTACGCCTTCCGTGCGAGCAGCTAATTGATTCAGCAGTTTTGAGAACAATGTTGTAATCCTTTCGGTAGCGGTGCGGTCAGCCTGACGAAGCATACCGAAGCCGCAGGCGGTTTGTCATTCCGCTGCGGCTGGGCAAGCTTTACTTTGGTAGATTCGTAGTTGTGCCGGTTGGGGAACCAAGCGGTCGGTAAATACGTGGCGTAATGAAAAAGAGAATTTCATCTGTTTGACGGCTCACTGAACGACGCTTGAATAATTCGCCAAGCCCGGGCACGCGTGAAATACCGGGGGTGCGTTGTTGCGAATTGCTTTCGACGTCAATGTTGATGCCGCCGATAATCGTCGTGCCGCCGTCCGGTACCAGTACCGTTGTTTCGGCGCGTTGGGTATTGATACCTGGTGCTGCAGTGGTCGCAATCGCCGTATTGACCGAATTGTTTTCTGCCACGACTTTGAGTAGCACGTTTCCGTTGTCATTGATCTGCGGCGTGATTTCCAACCGCAACGCGGCGGTCACGAAGGTCACTGTCAACGTGTTGTTGCTTTCTGTCTGCACCGGGATCTGAATACCGTTCACGATATTGGCCGTTTGGTTATTCAGCGCGGTTATGCGTGGCGAGGAAATCGTTTTGACATTACCTTTACTTTCCGCCGCACTCAGTACCGCAGAAATTTGCGTGGTGCCGAGCAAGCCGGTGGTTAAGCTGAGAACCGTTTGGGCCCCGGCGGCCCGCAATCCATCGTTGGGTCCTCCGCCAGCGGGAATCGGCGCTCCGTTAGGTAAGGTCGAGAAGGTAGTTTGACTACCACGCGACGGATTGAGGGCGGTTGCCCCCAGCTGGACGCCCAGATCACGCGCGAAATTGCGATTCGCGATGACAATGCGTGATTCGATTTCGACCTGCGGTTCCGGCACATCAAGCTTGGTGATGATTTCCTTGATGGCCACAATATTTTCCGGCAGGTCGGTAATAATCAAAGTGTTGGTACGCGGGTCGGCTTGAATATTGCCACGTTGTGAGAGCCGACTGCGAATAATGCCGTCCAGTCCGCTGCCCCCTGCCGTACTGCCAGCACCAGAGCTGCTACTACTGCTGCTAGCTGCGCTGCTGCCGCTGCTGCTACTACTACCGCTACTGCTACCAGTCAAGGCACGCGCATAATTCAAGCGCACCATTTCCGTCATCAGCGGCGTCGCTTCCTGCCGCGCTTTCATTTGCTCTTGGCGAATTCTGTCTTCCACTGCGACGGTCTCTTGCGACATTACCCGCAGAATGCTGCCTTCGACCTGGACGCCCAGCCGATTGGCGCGCAACAGGGCGGCCATCGCCTGGTTCCAAGGGACATTTTGCAAGGTGACGGTGATCGGTGTGTCTTTCACGGATTGGTCAATCACGAAATTGACCTTGTAGGTGTCAGAAATAAAGCGCAGGAAGTCGCGGATGTCTACGACCTTCCCTTGTGTCGAACGGAGGTCAAGATTAATTGGCTCACCAATAAAATCAGGTTTAGCATAATCCGCTACATTGAATGATTTTGCCTGCGTGGTCGCTGTCGTTTGTGTCGTATCACGTCCAGCAGGCGGAGCCACAGCCGTGGTTACCGGCGGCGTACTCGGCGCGCCTGGTGAGGCCACAGGGGGCGGCACCTCGCTCCGTACGGTCGGTGCGACTTTCGGCGTTGGAGATGGAGGCGCGGTTTTCACTGCGACAGTCGGGGGAGTTGTCGTGGTCGGCACAGGGATTGGGGTTGGCATAGCTTTGACAACAGCCGTGTTTTTGGCCGCTGTCGGCGTCACCGGCGTCGCTGTTTCTGTCTTCGCTGGTGGGAGCGGGCGAGCTACAACAGGGAGCGCAACCTTGGATACGGTTGGAGGCACGGGCTTCACGGTTCGAGTCGGTGGCGGCGCATCGCTGGCTTTCGCCAAGAATTTATTGTTGGTTGGCGGGATCAGCCGGAGCACAAAGGACGAGGCTGCCGTACGCGGTTTGATGGGTTTGGCGAAAGCTTTGGGGCTGGCCGGAAGTTGCACTGGGGGGGGGGGCACTGTCGACTGCTTGCTGGCTACCGGGGCAGTAGTTTTGGCAGTTTCCGCTGTCATTGCTTTCGTTGACGCTGAAGTTGGCAGTAGCTTTAAGCTTGGATGACTTGCAGTGGTTGTCGGCACTGGTAATGGCTTGACGACACTCGCTGACGAAGGGGTGATCCCTAGGTTGCTCGCCGTTGCCGCAGGAGCCGCTTTGGGTTCGCCGAACCAAACGCGGATCAGACTGCCTTCATCATTGATTTCATAAGGTTGAGGTTTAGCAGCATCGAAAACGATCCGCACTGTATCCTCCAGCTTCCCTAGGCGTACGCGTTTGAGTTCGTTCTGACCGACGGGGATTACACTCGGCATATCAGTCGAAACATTTTGCACGTCAATGACCAGGCGATAGGGGCTGGGCAACGTAAAATGGGTATATTCCGGCTGCCCATCCAATTCAATCGTGGCCAGTAACATCCCGCCGCGCTGCGGGTCTTTCGTGACTTTAATATTACGAATCGCGCTGGCAGAGGGCGTGCGAGGGACAGGGCTGGTTTTAGCCTTTACCGCTTTGGCCAGCACTTCTTGAGTCAGTTCAGGCGTCTTGGGACGGAACTGTTGTGCTGCGCTCGCCTGCGTATAGTTCTTGGTCTTAGCCACCAGACGAGTGGGCGATTCATCCGTTCCAGCCAGCGCCAACCCGCTCAGCAGTGCGGAACAAGCCAGGAGATTTCGCCCGAGCGACGAGCTAGCAAATGGTAGTACTTTCCCTAAAAACATAGATCCTCCAGCAAGACCTCAATTGTAGTAGTGATTGAGGAGCGGTTGAGAGATGGGTTTTGAAAAAAGATTCAAAGTCGGAACTACTTGGCGTTCAGAGCGGGAAGCGCGCGAAATTCTTCGGTTTGGCGGACAGTGCCATTATCAAGCTGGGTTTTCTTGATGAATTTGACGCCGGTGGGCAGAATCTCTTTAATTTGCCCGTCATAGGTTTGCCAGCCCACGCGCGCGAAGAAGATTTGCTGTTTTTGTGTGGCGGTTTCCACCACAAAGGCCCCGTAGCCTTCTTCGTTGCGAAAGATGCCAGTGATAGATAACTCGTCAATCAAGTAGGGAGCGGTTTTGCTAGGTTCAATCCGACGGCCTTCGAGATAATCTCGCACAAGCTTTTTATAATCCGTCACCCGCGCTTCGATATTCGGCGGAGCCACCGGCAGCGGCTCCACTTTCTTAACCAGTTTGACCGGTTTGGGCGCGCGTAGGATTTTGGACGGCACCAGAAATGGATCGCGCTGTGTGTTGGCCGACGAAGTTTTGGTTGGCGCGCCACCTTCTTCGGTCTCCGCCGCGGGTTTGGTATTGGTTGCTACGGTTTTGGTCGGTTTAGGTTTGTCATTCGCCTTCGAGGGATCAGCGACTGCCGCCCCAACGAAAACGAAGAGTACCCAAGCGAGCATTTGGCAGAGGCGCATCAGGTTCATACGAAGATCAAAGTATTGGCACGACATAAAAATATCAAAAATTCCGCTTAATTAATTCACGACTTGGGCGCTGGTTGGTGAGGCAGCCGGAGCAGGCGCATTCTCGGCTTTGGGCGGTGGCAATGGTTTCAGGTTGTTCACGTCTTCCTTTTCGGCATATAACGCCGACAACATGAAATTGGCCGTTAAGGTTTGTCCTTCTCGTTGGTCATTAAGCGCCGTGATGGTGAGATTGGTAATATTGACGACGCGCTTGAGTTCGGCAATATCGCGAAAGAAGCTTTTCAAATTCGGATAGCTGCCGGTAAGGTTCACGCCGATTTGTTTCATCCGATAAAAATCCTTCGTTTGATCGCCTTTTCCGTCTTTATCGGTCGGCGAAAACGAGACAACCGTTAACTTGTTATTGCGCGCCGTGATTTGCAGACTTTCCAACGTGCGCGACAACTCAACGGTTTCCGGCAAGAGTTCTTTGGTTTGCTCGTACTCGGCCTTCAGTTGCTCGTATTTGGTTTTGAACTCCGGCAAGCGCGATTCAACAATGGCTGCCTGAACGTTCGAGCTATGCAGGTCTTCGCGGCGCTGAATCAGTTCAGTTGTTTCGGCTTTGGTGGAAGCCAGGACGAAGTAATCAAAAGCATACCAAATGCCAGCGGCCAGAATGAGCATCACGAAAAATCGGGCCAGCCAGTGGAGGTCATTGAATTTATTTAGCATCGCTTTCTTCCTTGTAAAACGGGACGGCGCGTGGCGTCTTTCAAAAACCCAGTCGCAACTGTTGAGCTGGCTTGGCCACTGGCAATGGCGGCGCTGGTTCCACGCTCGGCTCAGGCGCAGAAGTGGGGTTAACCAGGAGTTGCAGCGGATTGTAAGCGCATTTGATCGTAAACCGGATGACTTCACTCGCGAGCGGTTCTTTGGCGGCGCTCTTGACAGCCTTGGGATCGGTAGATGCGTTCGCTTCTTTCGAGATTTCCGGGTTGGCACCACGGCCTGTGTCTACTGTGAATTTCGTGAACCAGCCATCCGAGAATTCCAAGTTCTTGGCGAACGCTGTAATTTGGGACTCATTAGGGGAATAGCCTACGATACTAAAAGAATCTTCTTTCTTGTCCTTCTCGGCCTTGATTTGGGTAATGGAAGTTAAGCGAAACAAGTTATCCGCCGGTATTTTCCCATCCATCATTTGCAGCAACCGTAACGGCCCGGTTTGTTCGGCCCGCAACCGCATAATCGCGCTGATGCGCTCTTCGACCGCTTTGTTTTTGTCTTGTAACTCTTTCGCTTGTTTCGTCACTGCCGCCAGTCGTTCGGCGGTGGCCTGCTCTGCTTCCACTTCCGTTTTGACCCGCGAGAAATCCCGTTTGGTCACGATCCAATCCAGCCCGATAGCCAGCAAACAAGCGCCGGCGGCGATCAGCAACAGCACGGTTTGCTGCGTCCCGCGATTGCTAATGGCGCTTTCCACCACGTCGAGGTTGGTATTTTCGACGGCGCTATTGAGAAGGTTGATTCTAATCATAAGTCATAAGTCATAAGTCATAAGTCATTGGTCATAAGTCATTGGTCATTGGCGAAGAACCAGGGACAAAAGACCAGGGACAAAGGACAACGGTGAGCTAGCCGTCGCTTCTGAGCGCCAGCCCTACGGCGACTACCATATCAGGTGCAAGTTCGCGTAAAGATTGTTCGTCAAATTTCTGCGCGTTCACCTTGAGGTTACGAAAGGGATCAAAAGGCTCGACGTAAATGTGAAACCGCTCGGCGAGATGGGCGATCAGGTTCGCAACTTTCGAACTGCCTCCAGCGACGAGCATGCCCAGAATTTTTTCGCCATTCGGCGATTGTTGGTGAAAGAAATCAAGCGTCCGTTGGATTTCGGCGGCGAGCATTTCCGTCACCGCCTGCAAGACCAGCAACACTTCGTCCGGTGTGGTGGTACAGCCTTCCGGCACCGTGCCACGCTTGAGCAGTTCCGCGTCTTCAAACGTCAGATTGAATTTTTTCTGGAGCGCGTCAGTATACTGATTCCCCCCCATCGAAACGTCCCGTGTGAAGATCGAAGACGAGCCGCGCACGATGTGGATATTCGTCACACTCGCGCCAATGTTGAGCAGCACAATAGTTTGCTCTGGGCGCGGGGAATAGTTGATTTCGTAGGCGTTTTGCAAGGCGAACGAATCCACATCCACAATCGAAGTCGTCTTACCCGCCTGCGCAATGACCTGCGTTAATTGCGAGACCATGTCTTTTTTGCAGGCGACCAGCAACACCTCCATCATGTCACTCGCGGCATCGCCTTCAAGCACGTGATAGTCCAGATTGACATCCTGAATATCAAAAGGGATATGTTGTTGCGCTTCCCAGTTGATTTGATCGCGCAGCTCTTCCAAACCCATCACTGGCAGATGGATTTTTTTTACGATGACCGCATTGCCAGAAAGCGACGTTGCGATTAGTTCGCCGAGAATTTTTTGTTCGCTGAAAACACGACTAATACAATCCGAGACGTGATTCCCGTCAATGATTTGTCCGTCTACGATGGTGTCGGGCAAGAGGTCAATTTGGGCAATATTCGTTAATTCATAATGGCCCTTGTTGGCTTTGATTTCGGCCACTTTGATGCGGCTCGAACCAATGTCTAATCCCACGACGCCTTTGCCTTTGCCAAAGCTCGACAACGAGAAAGACGAAAGACTATTAGGCAGTTTGAATGATGGTAGTGAAAACATGACCGACTCCAAATCAGGGGAGATGACACTGTTAATGGTTGGGTTGATTGAGTGCTGAAAGTGAATCGAGAGGCGCTTGATTAGCGGTGCCGGGGAGAGATAATCACCGCGCAAAACGTGGGTAGAAGTAACATCCCTAACTAGCCATTGTCAATAAATTTCTTCCCCTGCGTTTTGTCAGGCGGGCCTAGGCGGCGGCAGTTGAAACTACAAAGCCTTGCGTAATTGGCTGCGGTTGGAGTGCAAGCTACAGGATACTGCTTATCTCAATAAGTTCTACGGAGTACTTAAGGCCGGTAATCAGGAGGTGCGCCTGCGATGGCGCAGGCGCACCTCTTAGCAAATCGCTAATTTATTTATCTTTCGACCCGAAGGTGGTTGGGGCGAATTTCGGATTGATCTTGAAACTATTGATCTCCCATTCTTCATACTCGTTGCCCGCTTCAGATTTGGCCAGGTGATGCGGAAGATTGAAGCCTTTCACCGTCTTGAACTCGCTGAAAACCCAGCGATATTCCACTTCCGGCGCGCTTGCCAGGGCTTCTTCAAATTGTTTGCGGCGGTTCTCCATTGCGGCCCAGCGCGCTACCTGCTGTTGGGCTTGTTGCTCAGGCGTCGGCTTCTTTTCGTTCGGCATTGGTCGTGGTGGCGGCGGCGCATTTCCGCTCAAGCGGGCCATGATGCGCACGGCGTGTGAAAGCTGTTTTCCACGATACGTCAACGCCAACAGCCGATGGGTTTTTTCCTCAAGATAAAGGCGCGCTGCGAAGCCATCTTTCCCTTTCACATCAATCATCTCTGCCAGGCCATCCGGCTCTTTGTAAATGCCGGCATAGCTGTATTCAACGGGGACTTCCGAGGGGGTCCTTAACAACAACCCGAGCAAGACCCGCGTGAAATCAGCGCGGCGACGGGCTTGGGCTTGTGGCTCGGTGCTGTTTTCTCTGAGCGCATCGCCGCCACTCGCCGGGTTCGGGAGGCTGTAAGTCTGGGTATTTTCATCTTGCATCACAGTGACAGTCGTAAAGGGCTGACGACTTTCGCGCCGCCGGAATTTGTTTGGGAGCATGATGTCGTATTCGATGTCACTCTCAAAGTGGGTCGTGCCGATGGTGCGGCTGGAAGTATAGATGACCGAGAGACTTTGTAATGCCTTGAATTGTGCTTCAGGTGCGATAGCGGCACGTGCGTGAGTAAGAATCTGGTCTGCTTTCGCTTGTGCGTCAGGTTGTTGTGCCAGCGCCACGAACGAAAGCAAGAAAATGCAGGTTGTGATCGGGATCAAGGTACGCATATTTTTCCTTTGGATGGATGGGTGAAACTACTTTGTGGGGAAAGCACAGGCGATGGAAAACGAGGAGCGATAGCGCTTGAGTCTTACTAACATCAAGTCGCCTTCGCTCCTCGCCCTCTACCTGTTTTAGAAACTGAATCGGACGCCCACTTCTAATTGGCGTGCGCCACTCGCGCTGTTGGATTTGCCAAAGTAGGGCGAGGTTAACACACCGCTGTATTGCCCATAATTCACGTGGTTGAGCAGGTTCGTGATTTGCGCGGATAATTGCACGTTGAAGCGACCTGATTCGTTGCCGCCGCCCATCATCCCGCCGCCCATCCCACCGCCAAATCCGCCGCCTCCGCGCGGGCCACCGCCGCCGCCACCCATCATCCCGCTGGGCGCTGAAGCGGTTTCGCGTTTGCCGAAACTAAAGGTCTTGGCAATGCTCAAATTGAAATTGAAGGAGCCAGGCCCGACTGCGTTCACGCCGTTGGGATAGTAGGTGGTCAGATACGATTGCAAGCGCGCAGTCAGCAGCGCATACGAACTTGCTGCCAAACTGGCATTACGGCTGATGCCTGCCGGACGATCATTGATTTCGGTATCCCCATTGTTGTCCGCGCCGGTCGTGATATTGAACGGCGTGCCCGACGAGGCCGTAATGAACGGCGACAGGCGAAAGCCTTGGGGCAAATTCACGGTGCCACCGATGAAGGCAAAGTGGCGGCGATCTGTCAGCGCAGGGCCCCATTCCGAACGCAACTCATAGTTGTTCGCGGGCAGTGACATCGCGCCATCTGCATCGTTGTTCGTGTGCGAATAGGTGTAGTTGCTGAAAACCTGGAAGAGCTTGCCCAGGCGGCGCTGCAGCGAAACCGTCAAGCCTTGATATTCCGATTTGGCGGACGATTCGATTTGATAAATATTCCCTTGCGTCGAATCAGGACGCAGCCCTGTTTCCGGCAAGGGCGCATTGATATTACGTGCCCGGAATTGATGCACGCCTTTCGTGTAATTGTACGTTACCGTGCTGACCCAGCCACCAGGAAGCTGGCGCTCAATGCTGCCCATCAGATTGATGTTGTATGGCGTCCGCAACGCCGGATCAAGCGTGCGCTTAATGCTGGAAGTCGCCAGGATTGTCGGATCGCCCGCGAACGGGTCAAGCCAGACTGGATTGCGAATGAGGGTGCTTTGCTGTGCGACGCCGTTGTAACGCAGTGTGTTTTCAAACAGGCTGTCGGTCAAGCGGCTGTAGAAAATGCCGCCGCCGACGCGAATCGTCGTCTTGCGATCCGGGAAAGGCGACCACGCAATGCCGAGGCGCGGGGCAAAGTTGTTCTTGTCACTCAGATTCGATTGAAACTCGTGCCGCACGCCCAACGAGAGCGTTAAGTTTGGTTTGATCCGCCAGTCATCTTGCGTAAACCACGCCGCTTGATATTGACTGAACTGTAAGCTCGGATCGCCCTGATTGATGGTGAACTGTGTTGGGCGAACCAGCGCACTGGTCGGATCGGTCGGGTCAACGTGTTCGCCATTCAGAACGGCGCGATATTGATCCAAGCTGGAGAAGGTATATGTACCGTTGAAGTTCGATGCGTTGTATACATTGAAGCTGCCGTATTGAAGTTGCAGGCCACTCTTGACCGTATGCTTTTTATGCGTCCAGGTCAGGTATTCCTGCCACTCCAGGTTACTTTCCTGGCGATTGTTGGGGCAGCACGTCGAACCGCCGCCGCTAAACGCATCCAGCACATTGATGGCGATGCCCTGTGTTGTTGCGGTAGTGGCGCTATTCTCTCGTTGGAAGCGCGCGCGTGATTCCAGAATCACGCGCGGACTGAGGATAGAAGTTATACCAAATTGCAAAGTATGGTTGACGTTATCTGAATTTGACCCCGTTCCGGCAAGAGATAGGTACTGCCGCTGCTCACGCCACCACCGCCAAAGCCGCCGCCACCAAAACCACCACCTCCAGGGCTACCGCCGCCGAACCGCGCCGCAAATTCACGGTTGATGGATGCTGAGCCAAAGCGGTTATAACTCACATTTAATGTGTTCTTGTCGTTAAGCAGATAATCCGCACGCACGCCTACAAACGTGCTGCTATTCGGCGCTTCGACGTTCGCCGTATAAAGACCATCAAGAGTGGTTGCCGTCACGGTGTTATAGCCATTCAAGGCACGCCGCTCCGCATTGACGAAGAACGACAGTTTTTTATTGATGAGCGGGCCACCAAAATTGAACTGGTAGCGGCTTTGATCCAGGTTGGGTTTGCTTAACGCAAAAGCATTACGGGCATCCAGTGCAGAGTTGCGCAAATTGAAGCCGAAGGTGCCGCGCCAGCGATCATTACCCGGCTTGGTAATGATGTCTATGCGTCCCATCCCGGGCGTAGAAGATTCCGCTGAAAAGGGATTTTGATTGATGCGAATTTGCAAGATGGATTCGCGTGGTGGCAGTCGTCCGTTTGTGAAGCCATCCACATAAAATGTCGCTCCGCCTTGCCCGCCGCCTGCACCCACGAGACCTTCCAACTGTGCCTTCAGGTCATCGGGATTATCGGCCAGGGTTTCGATAAACCTCTCATCCAACACAGTGGCATTCAGATTTTTCTCTGGATCAGTGGTGTCGGTCGGGTCTTCAGCAGACACAGTTGTCTCAATGCTGACCTCGGCAATCTTCATAACAACCTTATGTAATGCGGTTGCAGCGGCGATTTGCAAATCACTTTGGGCGTACGGCTGGAAGCCCTCGAACTCGACTTTCAATTGATACAGCCCCGGCGCGACATCGGGAATCGCATACGAACCACTGCCATCGGCTACGACCGTGCGCGTTTGGCCATTCGTGGCTATAAGGGTGATTTTGGCACCGGGAATCACGGCGTCTGTGTCGTCTACAACTTGGCCATGAAAGTTAATTTTATTTTGTGCAAAGGTTGGCTGGGTGAATAACAACCCCGCAGCCAGCAGGACGAAACAATAGGCGAAGAACTTTTTCATAACAGGTTTACTCTCTCTTGCAATTCAACTTGACTACCACACATCCGACCAGGTCGGTCTTATTTGATGGGCGGATCATGCCTAACACAGATGTAAATGTGTTAAGGCTGAAGCAAAGAGTTTGTAAATGATGTAAATTGCTGAAAAAAGCTTAAAGGCGAGGAAAATTCGGCAAGTTTCATAACTCCCTCAAAGTAGATAACAGTTTCCCTGCCCAGTCTTCTGCCTTGCGACACGATGCCCTTTTCCGCCGTGGTACGGCGGTTTTAGGCTGCGCTCGTGCCACGTGTTAGACCAAGGCGAGCAGGGCTTCCAGCAGGACTGTTCCAGCACTTGCCCGGTCAGGATTTCCAGCGGCGCGCGCCCCGCACGTTGACCGCGGACAAAACGCCGATGATTATGCACGTAGGCAAACAAATCCAAGGTCTCCTGATGCACCTGCCCGCGACAGGTGGCCAGCAAGGGGCGTAGCGCGGAATTCACATTCTCAATCAACGACGAACTTCGCACTTCTGCACTCAAGGCCTCCACCACAGCTTGTTGCGTAGCGCACGCCGTTCTCGGGGGCCAGCCGCGCGGCTTGGTCGTAGGCCGCCTGCGCCGCTTGTTGCAGCCGTTGTCGCACGCCGTACTCCTTACTATTCGTCGCTTGTCGTTCCCGCTGCCAACCGGAGGCCAGCGCCGCCACCACAGCTGGCGGATGCTGCGCACATAATTCTTCGTAGACTACTGCCAACCGCTCGTAGTAGCCCCAATACCCCGCCAACCCGCTGGCAAAACTTTTCACTTCCTGTTGCAGCGCGTCGCTCTCCAGCGTGCCCAATAATTCGAGCAGGCACTTAATCTCGGCTTGCCGCGCCGCCAGCGCAGGCAACGCGCCGCGCTCATCAAAGGCTTCCAGCACCCGCCGCAACTCGCCCCACAAGTAACAAAAGTTATCGTACCGCTGCATCTTTTCCAGGGCCTTGCGCCGCGCCGCCTCATAATCCCGGCGCCGCCGCTCAATGACTGCTGGCGTGCTGCCGAGCGCCAACGCGCCGCGCTCGTATTCGTGCTCAATGGCCGCCACGGCCTGCCGATAAAAGCGCGCCCCAAACAACGCCAGCGGACGCAGCAGGTGAAACAAATCGGGATGATGCGTCAGTCCCAACAACGCACAACCTTTCACCAACCCCGTGCCGCGATCCGACACGACCTGTTCCAGCAACCCCGCACTGACTAATTCCGCCCAGTGCTGTTGCCACGTCGTCGCTTCCCGATCCGGCGCTAACTCAATCTTGAGAATCGCCAGCGAACGCGGCTCCACCGTCAACAAAATCGGTTGCCCGGCGGTGAAAATCTCATCGGCTAACAACACTCTCATCTGGGTGCCAGACGGCAGTTCCTTTGGCAAGGCCTGCGCAAAAGCCGTCAAGCGCTGCGACAGATACCCCACCGAAGGCGACGGCAGCCCCAACTCTGCACAGATTTGCGCCATACTCTCCAGCGAACAATGCCCCACCATCCGCAGCAGCAAAACATGCCGATCCACCTCGGCTTGCGCGTAGGTGGGCGACAAGGTGGGAACCGCGCACGACGGCGCAAACAAGTCCTGCAACTCCCACAGCAGCAGATAGACAAACAAACGGGAGACGCGATAACACCGCGCCAGGCGGGTGATCTCGCCATACACGCCTTGTGCAAGAAACGCTTGCACGGCAATTTCGGTACGAGTTACCTTGTTCAAATCAGGCCGTCTACTGAATTTCATGGCGGCTGTGTTCCTCCTCTTTTCGGTTGCTTTCACACTTCAACCTTACAGAGGAGGAGCCTTATTTCAAAGAACTGTTATCTGGGCCGTGAAACTTGCCATAAGATCAATGATTTTCCGCTGGAATGCCTGTTGTTCTTGTAACAACACCCGTTGTTCTCGGAGCTCTTTCGTATGTAGCTCGACGAGGGCTTCCAACTCTACTTCATGCGCCATCAAATGCCTGAAGCGAAGTTTATATAGCCCCGCAATCAGCAATAGCAGGCCAACCAGGCACAGGCCATAGAACCAGCCGGTTTGATAAGTCCCCAGGTAAAGCCCGATAGCTGCACTGGCGTCGTGCCACTGATCGTCAAGAGAGAACCACGCCAGCCCGCGCCAGCCTGTGCGCGTTTGCAGCGCCGTATTGACAGCCTTGGCTTGCAGCTCATTCCCATCCTGGTTAATTGTTTTCTGGGGATTAAGTGCAAAGACGGAGAGCATTCCGCCGAAGGTTAAGACCCAGCTTATGCAAATATACCAAGCACCTTTATGGTTGAGAGTAAGCACTGAGACGAAGTTCCTTTCACTGCGACTACGGCGCGGATTGTGTTTCGCCGGAAGGAAGAGCAAACGCTTAACTTGAAAAATTTAGGAGAAGGTTGCGCGCGCTGGCATCTGGAGAACGAGCTAAAAATCTAAAAGAGCATTCACGTTTTTATCTGGTACAAGTAAGAGGCTGGGGCGTTGCGAACTGGCAGGAAGCGATTTACCAAATTGTGAACGAACATAGGGAGGCCACCCGCATGTGTATCGGCATCGTCGCGCAAACACTTGAGTACAAACGAACATGAAAATCGTAACTTGAGATGCCTGCTAAAGCTGGCTTGAAAACGACGCAGGCCAAATGGTTGAGCAGGATCAGAAATGCTGTCCCTTTGACGCGCTGTTGAGTGATAATAAATATGTAAAATTCTCATACTGTAAGCTATTGATTTCTCGTTAAGTGGCCACCTGATTGAGATAATAAATATGTAAAATTTCATCCTTCCTTTTTCATAATTTCGTAAAACCACCCGAATTTTCAGATAATAAATAGGTGAAACCCCGTAAAGACATGAGATGTAATCAGTTAGACAAGTAGTAGTTTCGTACGAAGGCTAGGATTTCACCTTTGCGAATAAACCATCCCCGGTCTAATCTTCCAAGCAGAAATAAAGCTATCAAATCACGATTCACGCGGGGGACTTTCATGCCTGACGTGCATTACCCGACCTCTTCCCGTGCGATCAGCAGTGTCCGGCTTATCTCTTCACTGCCCCCCAGAGTCTTGTGCTGTAAGGATCTGAATGAGTTGATCGTATTTTGCCTCACTCTCTTGTTTCGAGCGAACAGCCAACTCAAGTGCTGAAAGCCCCTCAGGCCTCAGAGTAAGAGTAGTTAAAAGCTTCTTAGGACTTAGGACAGGAGCAGCTATAGGCTCCTTAGGCCTTGGGGCAGGAGCGGCTACCACGGCCCCTGCTTCAAGCAGAATTTGAGCCATCTTAACCAGAGCCTCTCGGGCGGCCAACTGGAGTGGCGTCAGCCAGAAGTCAGGATAGATTCTTGCGGAAGACGCAAGCGGGGTGAAATCAGCAACGGCATTTACGTCCGCCCCGCTGGAGAGCAGATACTGTACCATTCGTAACTTGTTTGCGGCGACCGCACGGTGGAGCGGCGTACGGCGTTGATCTTCTTCTTTGCTGTTGATATCGGCAGCGTGCGAGAGCAACAGTTCAGCAATATGGACAAATCCTTTTCGCGCTGCATCGTGAAGTGGCGTCCCTTCGTACACCCGCTGGGCCTGGATGTCGGCTCCATTTTCCAGCAGCACCTTCACGACATCCACATGACCCTGATGTCTGAAAAGAGGATCGTCCATCAGACAATGGCAGATGGCGACATGCAGTGGTGTCCCCGGCAAGTCGAGGTTCTCATTTACATCCGCGTGCTGGGCGATGAGCCGCTCGACCTCACCCTTGTTGCCACTCATCGCTGCGATGTGAAGAGGATATTGCGTCCAATCGATGGGAGGGTATAGGTTCATAATGAAACTCGTCGTTGACAGGATTCGTAGCCTAACTACTCGTGCAAGAATCGCCATCTTTGTGGACGGCCCTTGTTACCTAAATGGCGCAAGCTGGGTAAGACGCGTTGGAGCTTCTACCAGAATCTTCCTGCCTGCGAATCGGTGGGGCACAGTGCGTAGTCGGCCAGTCTGCCATGACAAGCCCGCCGCCAAGGCGACTGAGCAGTTCCGCCGAGCGCACAACAGCGACGTGTTCGCAATTTCCAGCGAGGGAGATCGCCGAAACATTCATGCGTTCCAGGATACCCCAGTCGAAAGGTGCGCAGCACGGATATGTGGTAGTTACCAAGAGCGGCATTCTCGCCTGATTGGAGCTGCAAGGTCTCGCCCGCTACAGACACATCAACCCAGGAGTCGGTGTGCAGATACTCCCAATTTTCCCAATTCTCACTATCGAATGGATTAACAGCTGCTCCATCATCTCTAACCCCTCCTTGCACAGAGACCTGTTTTCCCAGAGCTATTGCAGTAACCGCCCCTGCCGCCAGAAGCAACTGTCCCGCACGAATAACAGACACCGCCATATCCGCAGTGCCAGTCCGCACCAGGTATAGGAGGTCACCGCTTTGAAGCACTTCAATCAAAGCTGGGGTCTAGCTCGAACGAGGCCGACAAAACCTGAGCGCGATCCCGATCTGTTGCTGTCAGAGTGAGCTGACCGCCTGAGATCGCAAGCGTTGGATGTAATCCGACCAGACGATTATCGAATAGCGTATCGCCCCCGCTCACAACACTGGCACCAGAGGTATCCTGCAGAGTCCAGTCTGCTGAACGGAACTCATCGGTCGGAACAACCCCGACATAATAGAGTTGTTGCGATCTTTAGAATCAACCATTTAACCTAAAATTCCAGAGTCCGGCACAGACGCCTAGGATTTGATTGTATAAGGCTAAATCATGGAGTCGTAACCGATCCGATAAAATGCGATACCTTTTGAGTCCGGCGATACTATGTTCAACTACGATTCGCTCCCGCGCCAGTTCTTTATTTTCCGCTTTTTGTTCCCGCGTGAGTTCTTGTTTCGGTGGTTTCTTGTGCGGAATGAAGAGTTCTTTGCAGGGGTAGTCTTTGGCAAAACCGACAAACCCTAAGTCGAGACGGACTCGGAAATTCAGAAACCACGGTTGTTCCGGCGGGAATTCGTGCTGGAACATTTTGTAATCGTGCGTCTTGCCCACCCAACAGGGACTCAAGTACAAAATGCGCCGGGTCGGGTTACTCAAGGTTAAGGCTTTCACCGCATGATACTTTTTTTCCCCGAGAAGAACTCGCGTTGCACCTCGTTTTCTGCGGGTCTTTGCATTCTTTGCTCCAAGCCATCAAAGATGAGCGTGCTTTCGTTTTCCAGGTAGGTGGCGAAGTCTGCCGCGTCTTTGAAAGTGCGCCGTGGCAGACATTGCGCGGCGCCTAAAGTATGTTCCAGCACGGTGAGTCCGAGTTGTTGATTGCGCTTGGCATTGGACGCGTCCATCCCGCTGACGAACCCGAGGACATCATAAGTTAAGCCCGCTTTGAGACTAAAGAGCGTAAAGAACAACAGTTCGGTTTCCGACTGTAAGCTGGGAGTAATTGCTAAGTCGGCTTGGCGTTGCGCGACCGATTGTCCGTATAACTCGAAGTAGCTTTGCGTAAACTTCGGCAGTAACTTTTCAAACTGAACGAGCGTCAAACCGGTCGCGGCACACCATTGTCGCTCCGTCGTTAAGTCGGCGATTTGTAGTTTCATAGGGGCATTTTACCGATTTGCATTCAGAGCTGCAAGTCTAAGCACGACAAGAGGTTGCGACTATTCTCTTCACCGCAACAACTCTAATCAAATGTCCCACAAATTGGCATCACCATGATTTACACCCTTCGTTCAATGCCACGCATTAGCGCGCGCGCAACAGTCTTACTTGCTGCGGCATTATATCTGTGCAACGCATCAGTCAGAAATGGACGATGCCGATCACGGGAAAGCGGACTTGCAACAAGTTGTCATCTTGTTTGAAAATCGCATACCGTTAGAATTGCTCACGCAATAGCTAACCTAATGCCATGCCGTTTACAGAAAACTCCTGGCACGCACATTATTTGAATAAATAACGCACTCACTCTGTGCCGGAGGGGCACCGGAAATTAGCCGGGGATGGCAATCCCCCGAAACCAGTATCAAATCAGCCCACGCGTCCTACAGGGACGCTGGACGGCTGTCTCCCTGCCAAGGCTTGGGTGCATTAACCATCGGTTCCGGTGGTTCCGCTCGCGCTCCAACAAAAACTAATTTCCGCAAGGCCTTTCGTGACGGGTCATAGATACATTTATTCCTCAAAAACTAAGATTAATTGTTGTTGCGAACATTCTTTACCGAAATGCTTAAAACACCCGCGTCGCCAGCATCTTCATCTGTGTTCGTAATCGTGAGCGTGGCCCCGGAGGTTTGCCCCACGCCAGCTTGGAACGTGATACTACCACGGCCATCCAAGTCACGGGTATCCTCACTTGTGCCCTCGTATAGTGTCCCCTGTATATCAACATCAATCGTGTTATTAACGAGTAACCGCACGGTTACCAAGTATTCCACTCTTACCTCACCTCCCCAATGGTAGGTGCGACTGATAGAGTTAATCACCCTGTCCGGTCCCAGTTCAAGTTCGAAATACTCTGGGCCTGGGTCCAGAATGGCATTACTGCCGAATGTTTCTTCATCACTGCCCCAAAAATCGATAAAGATTTGCGCGATTCGGTATTGATCTGCCGGGGGCTGAAGATGGATGTCAACGACCCTTTCCTCAACGTTAAGGTTGAGGACCATCTCTGCTGAGTGCAAGACACCATCTATCACTTTTGAGCTCTTGATTCTGTAGTTCCCAAGGGGTATGCGATTGAGCATGAAGCCTCCGTCAACACCCGAGAACGTTGTCTTGCCGTCATAAACCTGAACATTTGCGCCAGCGACTGGACCCTCTTCACCAAAGACCCTCCCACGTACGTTTCCGAATCTTAGGACCTTCTTCCACCTGCTGACCGTGTAGCTCTCCACACGCGGTTCACGGTATATCGCCGCTCTGCAAACCCATAGAGCCCATCTAGCGAGGGGCCATCCCACCACAGCATGTTGTCCGGAGAAATAGCATCCGCATCACTCAAATCTTTCCATTCCTCGCTATCCTTTCCATCAGCGTCATCATTGGCAAACGCATTGAGGAACTGGTTGGCGATATCATCTGCGCTATCGGTGAGCCATTCTCCCAACCAGCCAGCTTTTTCATAAGCTAAATTAAAGATTGTATCGAAAAGCCAATACGCGGCGTCCAATCGGTCTTGCTTGGAATAGTTGTACAGCCCGTCAGGCGTTATCGGTCGGACGGCTGCCCCACCGGTGATTGGGTTATTCACGTCGTTTGGTTCAAGATCGGTAGGCGTCACTACCGCCTGGCTCGTTTCAAGATGTGCATTGCGTGCTTTGGCATGCATCCAAATATACGAGGAGCATACTGAAGCGTGGGTGCCATACGCCCATCCGGCAGTGAGGTCTTCCGCTGCACCAAGTCCGATAGTTGGATCGGTATAGCAGTACCATCGATAGTGATACTTTGAATTGGTGCCAGGCCGCCCTGCATGGTTTCTTGCATCGGTAGCAATAGAATGCAACGCCTTGCGAACCTCAGGTGTTTCTTGCAATGGGTCTGGCTTCAGCACCAGAGGCGGAATCATTACTAACCTGTCATTATGGGTAATGCCAATGGCGTGAGGTCCGAACGAAGATATCGAGTATGTCTTGTCGTACTCTGGGTCCGGAAAGTCTTCGCCTTCAATTGAGTGCCCCACGGTCTGTGTCACAGCACCAGGCCAGAAGTACTTCAGAACACTTGGCTCGAAACCTTCTGAACCGTCAATAATACCGGTCAAATGGTCCTTCAGACGCTCTTCGCTGCCAGTGGAGTGTGTAATCTCGTCATAGTTGCGTGTCATAATCCCAGAATGACTGTACCACTGCGAAGGGTGGACGTTCAACATCAAACCGCCGATGATTCCAGAGCCTCCTGGAGAAAGAATACAGTCGCCTTTGCGCGCATTCATCCACCGGGCCGGCATCAAAACGTCTTGGACTTCATCGGTCAGTTGACAGACTAACTGGCCCGCAACAGTCAGCAAAGCTTCATCATCACTGATGTTGTCGGGATCACATATTTGCCCTTCGCCGATGGAGCCCGGTTCCAGTGGCCCCGTAAGCACAAGCGCATACATACTATCTCCAAGGGCAAGTTCCATTAGCTTCGAGCCAAACGAGGCAATATTCCCACTCAGAGCATCTTGCCTGCTCGCAAAGGTCATGTACTGCGCGGCCGGCGTGGTCAGCTGTCGCGTCTCCATCATCATATCGACCGGCGCGTACATAGCAGATAACACACGTAAGCCTTTGTTACGCATTGGTGCCATCGTACGTATATTCTTCAATGACCCAAGGGAGACGGCCAAAGTGCCTGTCTTTACATCCAGCACCACGTCACCAGGGCGAGATGCAGTGTCTACCACCGGGTTGACGAGCTTTCCGAGTGCGTCCTCAACCAACTCCCAATGCCAAGGCCGATATTCGGGCGGGATTTCTGGCACCGGGATGGGCAATTGGATTCCCCCTGGGACAGGTTGTGGTCTCTTGCTCCATTCTGGAACCGGTACGTCGAAGACAGCGCTGCATCTAACCGGTAAATCTCCCACCATTCCCGCATACAGAACCGTAAATCCCTTGATATCGAAACGCAGTTGCCCGGCCTGCGGGTTATCCGTCACGAAAGGAACATTGACGCCGATCATGGATGTCGACTTTGCATTGATTGTGACTGGATTATCAAGGATGACGAACGGATAAGGCCGCGCAATAAAATCGCCGTGTTCGCTGGTCGGAGTGATTGAGACGCGGTCAAGAACTATAGGCTTGGACTCCACGTTGTATACCGTGAACATGCCGGTCAGCATGTTGTAGCGCTTATGTGCGAACAGGTCGGCCGTCACATGAGGCACTACGGTACCGATGCTCTTGCAAATGGCATACGCCGAATGAATGGTGAGCGTTCGCTTGACAATAATATTGGCATGTTTAACATTACAAGTAACGACGAACTGGCCGACGCCCGCTTCGTGATCGATCGCCGCGAAGTAGTCATGGCCGACAATCGGTGTGCGGGTCGTGGCGATGTTGCCGTCCCCAAAATCCCACTCAAATTCCGGCGGAGGTACGGTGACGTTCTTTCCTAAGATTCTGCTCAGGTCTATTTTCGTCAAATCGTAGACGGCTCCGACTGCGAGCCGCGTGGCCGCCTTTGGCGTGCCCCGAACGCCCTTTTCCGGGACTTTTACGTGCGTATTCGTCAGCCGCCGGGTCTCAATCCGCGTCAGCGCTTGAGGGTTCTCCGACATGGCGCGGCCCAGGACTCCCTGAGTTACCAGACGTCCGGCCAGCGACTCTTGTTCGAAGACCTTGCCTGGCAGGGTAGATAAGGAGGGCCGTGTACTCAACAGATGCGCCGATCGCGTGTCAACAGACGAGCCTAGCGTGAGGACGGCAGTGTAGGGCTGCGTTGGCGCAACTGACTGACACCAATCATCGCAATGTCGCTATTATTCTTGAACGACGGGAAGTTCAGCGGCACACCTGTCACATTGAGATTCACTACTTTCCGGTCGGTCTGGCCATTCGTCGCGCGGGCGCGTATGACTAGTTGACGTTTGCCGACTGTTGGAAACTGCAGGAATTGAATGGCACCTAGCACCCCATTGATCGACACTTGCGCTTGGCTGACGTTAAGCGGGTTGTTTTGTTTGTTGATGAAGACCTCGATGCGTACTGGCTCGCCGGGACGTACGGTTTTAGGCTGAAGAGTAATTCGCCCAATAATTTTAGCCATGATTTACCTCCAATGGTTTAAGTTATAGAAATATAGCCTCCCTGGAGGCCAACCATCCACGCAATTGCCCTTGACCGTTTCACCATCAAGCATTTATTGCTTTCAATGATAGTTGCGTAAAAACTGTCTGACAGGGATCATAAAAAATGAAAAAAATGATTTTGACCGCACAGCGATGGCGGAAAACCCGCGTCAATGTTAAGATTTTTGCTCTTCACAGCCAAATTTGTAGTTATTCAGATTCGCCAAGATCGAATTGTAGATATGTCGAATTCGCCATCACATATTGTGACCGGATATTTGCAGGCCTGGCAGTCGGGCGATAAAGCTGCGCTGGATGAAATGATTCCGCTCGTGCATGGGGAATTAATCCGCATCGCCCGACGAAGCCTTGGGCACGAACAGAACAATCTCCCGTTGCAGACAGTGGAGCTTGTCAATGAGGCCTACCTCAAACTGGTTGACCATCAAAATGTTGATTGGCAAGGTCGCGCCCATTTTTATGGCATTTGCGCCAGGTTGATGCGCCAGATTCTGATTGACTACGCCCGGCACAGAAATGCCGAGAAGCGTGGTGGCGGTGCCGTACAAGTAACATTGGATGATGCCCTTATCGCCAGGGGTAGCAATGTGATTGATATTTTGTCTGTAGATGAGGCCTTGCGCCGACTGGCGGAACTCGATGAACGCAAATGTCGGATCGCCGAGTTACGCTTCTTTTGCGGATTGAGTGTGGAAGAATCCGCCGCAGTACTGGGCGTTTCCACCATCACGATCAAGCGTGATTGGCGCATGACGAAGGCGTGGTTGCACAGAGAGTTGAAGTAGCGAGCATTCTTTTTCACAGAGTTCAGGTTTTAGATTCTCTCCTTTGGAGTCGTGCATGACTTCCGAACGCTGGCAGCAGATTGAAGCGATCTTCCAGGCGGCACTCGATTGCGAGCCGGAACAGAGAGCCTCGTTCCTCGACCAGGCCTGCGGCGAGGATGATGAGCTGCGCCGCGAAATCGATTCCCTCCTCCAGTCAGATGAGTCTGTTGCCCAAAGTAACAGTTTGCAATTCCACGATTTGATCGAAGATTTGATCGAAGCCAGCTTACAGGTACGGGCGCAGGATTCTGCACTTATTGGACAAACGCTCAGTCACTACCGGATTGATTCATTGCTGGGTTTGGGAGGAATGGGCGAAGTCTATCAGGCGCGTGACCTCAATCTCGACCGCACAGTAGCCTTGAAAATACTGCCCGCCGCTGTAGCCACCGACGCGGAGCGCATGCGCCGTTTCGTCAGTGAGGCCAAAGCCGCCAGCGCCTTGAATCATCCGCACGTGGCGACGATCTATGAAATTGGTAAAGACAAAAGCAGGCGGTTCATTGCGATGGAATATGTCGCAGGGCAAACGCTCGCCGCGAAGATTGATGGGCAGCCGCTGGCAATCAAAGAGATCATAGAAATCGGCAGCCAGATTGCCGATGCGTTAGATGAAGCACACGGCAAGGGCATTGCTCACCGCGACATCAAACCGGCCAATGTGATGCTCACCGCCCGCGCCCAGGTAAAGGTGCTGGATTTCGGGCTGGCGAAAATCGCGCAGCCCTCTTCCTGTCCCGCGACCAGCAGCATTAGCCCAGCGCTAAATACAGCGCCGGGACTCGTGATGGGGACGATGCCCTATATGAGTCCTGAGCAAGCGTTGGGGCGCGAAGTAGATTACCGTTCAGACATTTTCAGTTTGGGTGTAGTGCTTTATGAGATGGCAACCGGTAAATTGCCCTTTGCCGGAGCCAATCCCAGCGAAACGCTCGACCTGATCCTGCACGGACAACCGGAAGCCATCGCTCGGATCAATGATCAGGTGCCCGCCGCACTGGCAAGGATCGTGGAAAAATGTTTAGCGAAGGAGCGCGAGCGGCGCTATCAATCGGCGCAGGAGTTATTGCTTGAGCTGCAGAGGCTTCAGCGAGATGGCGAGGCAGGGAGTTGGAGTGCTGCGCGGTTGGCAGCCACATTTAGTCGCAAGCGCCTGAGCCTGGCGCTTGTCGCCTTGCTGATCCTGGCGCTGGTCGGGCTGGGCAGCTACCTGATGATTGGTCGAAGCCCGGCCATCAATTCCATCGTTGTCCTGCCGTTTACCAATACTGATCCAAACACTGAGCATTTGAGCGATGGCATTACGGAAGGCCTCATCAACAGCCTCTCAAAGCTACACCAACTAAAAGTGATCGCGCGCACGACGGCCTTCAGTTACAGAGGGAAGGAGGCTGATCCAGAAATTGTCGGGCGCACTCTCAAGATTGATGTGGTGCTGACGGGGAAAATGATTCAGCAGGGAGATTCATTGATCGTTCAGGCCGAACTGGTGAATGCGAAGGATGGCACTCAGATATGGGGCGAACAGTACCGCCGGAACCCCTCGGACATCTTGATGGTGCAGGAGAATATCGCCCGACAGATATTGGAGCGGATGAGCATAAGATTGACCGATGAGGAACGGAAGCAGGTTGCCAAACGCTACACCGAAAATACCGAGGCTTATCAACTTTATGCTCAGGGCCGTGCCCTCGTCGAAAAGAGGACGAGCGAGTCGTTTCAGGAGGCCGAAAGATACTTTCGACAAGCGCTCGACCTTGACCCGAATTATGCCCTGGCGCATGTCGGCTTGTCCGAAATTTACCATCTGGGAATAGGTTCGCATTTGCAACCGGGAAATCCCAGAGCTTTGGACGAAGCCAGAAAGCCCTCGCGCTTGATGACACGATCAGCGAAGCGCATACCGCTTTGGCCAGAGTCTTGTGGCAACAGGAATGGAATTGGGTGGCGGCGGAAAACGAATTCAAACGTGCTATTGAGCTTGATCCCAACAATGGCTTTGCGCATCGCATCTATGGCAGTTACTTATTCTCAATGAGACGGCATAACGAAGCCCTGGCGCAGAAAAAACTGGCGCTTGCATCTGATCCTCGTTCGTTGATCATCAATCTGGAATTCGGACAGGCACTTTACAACGTGGGGCAAAGCAACGAAGCCCTGGCACAATATCGCAAGACGCAGGCGATGGAGCCGACGTTTGCCGAGACCCATCATCGGATTGGCGAGTGGTATCACTGGCAGGGCAGGTACGCTGAGGCTATCGCTGAACTGGAAACCGCGTTGCCACTGTCTGAACGACATGCGGCATCCACGCTGTTGCGCATCGGCATCAGCTTTGCCAAATGGGGCAAGCGAGACGAGGCGCTGAAGCGACTGGAACAGGTGAAAGAGATCGCCAAACGAATGCGCGTTTCATCCTTTGAAATGGCGTGGTTCTACGCTGAACTGGGAGATAAGAATCAAGCCTTCGAGTGGCTGCGACAGGGCTGCAATGAGCGAGAGAAATATATGGTTTACTTAAGAACCTGGCCGACGCTTACAAGCCTGCACTCTGATCCGCGCTTCGCCGAGATTGTCCGGTGTGTCGGACTGCCGCTGTAAGAATTCGATGAACGCAAATGTCGAATTGCCAGGTTAGGCTTCTGTTGCGGTCTGAGTATTGAAGCGACCGTCCTTGATTGCGAGCCTCAGCAGCGACGTGCGTTCCTCGCTCAGGCCTGCGGCGAGACTGAGCGGATAGGGAGTCACTGAAAGTAAAATCCCAACTCCGGCTATCGCTGATCACCACACTTGACGACAGATCACTTATCCTGGCATCTCAATTCTGTAATCGCCACCCTAATCATTTGGGAAACAGACTTCACCTAATACCTCTGCCTGGAACGGGCCGTTGGCAGGATCGCCAATTGATTTCCCGGCCATGTAAATCACACCCGTCGCTCCGGCAAAGATGCCTGTACTGGTTTCGGGGTTGAGGCTTCCCCATTGGGTGAAAATTCCTGTTACACCATTTTGAGTCGTTACAAAGGTGACCTTTACCTGGCCGTTAATGGTTGTAATGGTCGTATCGGAAAGATACGTGAAGATATTCGGGTCAGGGGTAAAGATCACAAAAGTGCTAAAGTTAATAACGTCTGCCGTTGTGCCGTTGAGAAAGCCGCCGTTACGGATTGCGCCAAATGCAGTCTCGGCAGTGGGGTCATAGAGGTCAATCCGAGTACCTTTAAGCTTTTTGCAATTACCTTTCGCCGCTTTCGCCGAAGTTGCTTCCTGTGAGTTTCCGCGCAGTCCCACGACGCCCCTCATTGATTGGGCATTAGTAGATTGTGCCAGGTAAATGAAACAAACCATCAGGACAACACCTGTGAGCGTCAAAAGCATTCCGTTCTTTGTATTCATCGTTATTTCTCCTCTGTTTGAATGTGGCGCTAAAGGAAAGACCCGTCCCCTGTCGCAGCGCCATTTTTACGACAGTAGGCTTGAACCGCTTCAGGCCACATCTCAGCATTGGAGCAAGAGTTGATTCCAATGACCGAGTTCCATTCGCCTTATCCACCCAATGGTTTGTGGCAGGCGACCCATCTGGCTACTTAATTCCAACTATAGATGCGTAAAAACTGCTAACCTGGGATGATGAAAAATCAAAAAATAATAGTGGAAGGACGGCGATGGCAAAGCTACGCCGAACGGCGATTGCCGAGAGAGCACTAAAAAGTCGGGGAGATTACCCATATGCGCCAAGTTAAGCCGCTAAAGGTAAGATAGATGGTTGGTTAGCAGTTATTATGGGCGTTGCTTGAGCATTTTCTTGCAACCATCGGATGACTGCTTTCGGCAGTTGCTGCAACTTGCGTTTGCGTTTTCTTTCGACCAAGACTTTGAGCATTAAGCGCCACTCCCACGCTTGCCAGTGGAGGCTACCAATGATGGCTGCGATGAATTCATCTTTCATCATCTGCCACACTCTGAACCAGGTTCCGCGTCTTGCGCTGGTCATCATAGTCCACCCCACTCCCAGACGTTGCGCGGCGATCTTCTCCAACAAGACGGCGTAGAGCATCTTGGCTAAGATATGTACTTTGGCTAAAGGCGACTCTGCCCCTGCTCGGATCGCGCCTAACTGCAAAATACTTTTCAAGCGTTTGATGTAGCGCTCAATCTGCCAGCGGATACGATATAACGCTAAGATTACTTCTCGACTTAGCTCGGTCGGCGCAATAGTAGTTAGTACAGTGATCCATTCGCACAATAAAAGAGTCGCGGCGCGCGTCTTATGTCCTTTCTTTGACGCCTGCGTTTTTATTCTGCGCCGCGCTTTCTCAATCTCACTTTCACTTAGTCTTTGACCCTGAAGATAAACCTTTGTCAGCTTCCCTTGCTCATCTTTTACAAACGCTTCCAAACTCAACTTACCGGTGTCACGAGCCTTTCTTAAAGCCTCTTTCCACACGATTAGAGTGCCTGCTTCATTGTACAATCGGAGCTGTTGTAAACTAATCCGCACGACTACCTCCGCACCTTGTTCTTGCACTGCCATTATCTGTTTCGCCTTCCCGTAAATCCGATCTCCTAACACTATGTCACCGGGCTCATAGTCAAAGTAAGTGAAGCTCTCCGCGCCTTTGCTATTAGTAACTTTCACCCCACAACATCTTTGCTCAAGGGCGGCAAAAGAGAGATGCACCCGATAGTCTGTGCCGCCGGCCGCCGGACAACACAGGACCGTCCCATCTACTATCTTCACCCGCCGACCGGCCAGGGCTAAGGGCGGCGCGTGGCCTAACAAAGTCGCGCACAACATACTTTCCAACCACGCCTCACACTGATGCAATCTGAGTCGTACCGCTTCATCCGTAATCGGGTGGCGCTCGCCTGTTAGCAAGCCCGCCACTTCGCGCAGACTGTAATCGGCCACGGCGTAAGAAAACACCGCCCGCAGCAACTCTGCTGCCCCCTTGATTTTCCGCGCCCGCGTCAACGCTCCTTGCTCGTGGGAGAGTTCTTGCCAATTTTCGGGCAGCTCTTGTCGCAAGCGCGCAAATTTGTTATTGATCTCTGCGATAGGTGGCATAGTGCGTTTCTTTCCTTTTCCAGGGGAATCTAAAAACACGCTATACTACCTGTCTTCAGGTATTTACACCACTAACTTGGCGCATATGGGGAGATTACCCTACCCGTAGCGCATTGTTGCACGGCAGGGGAGATAAGGTCGCGGGAGGCTCTCGACAATAGTGGGAACGTGGTGCTCAGGATAGGCCCAGCTTGTCGGCAGACACCTGACTTTAAGGCCTGGTGAAATGCTCTCCACGACTGGACTATGCAATTATTGCCGTCGATAATTGATCACCCCCGAAGAGCATGAGCGCATTTTGACAGAAGAGTAAGGAAGTCTTCTGAGACATCCAAACCTGGGCAGGGAAAATATATGACTCACGAACCGAAGGGAAAAACATCGCTTCTGATGGAGCGCTTTCTGACGATGTTGCGTGATTATAACGAGCAGGTCGAACGAGCGCAGGCCTTGCTTTGCCAGTTTCTGCCCATTGCTCCAGTCCTGGGATGGTTTTCCTTAGGAGCGGCATCCCCTAAAATCCCGCAATCAGGCTATTGCGACCCCCAGCAGGAGATTTTTTATTTTTTCCACGGCTTTGGTTGTGAAGTGAAGACCGAAGGATTATGGGTGGACTGGGATTATGACTCGGGTGGAAGACTTGGTGGATTTGATCTCATACGACTCCAGTTTTTTGTCGAGCGATGCTGTGACCGGTATCCAGAACTGAAGGATCGCACAATTTTGCACGCAATATTTGAAAGGGCGATTGAGCAAGGCCGCATCCATCAGCCGTATGAACTATCCTGGGGGAACTTGTACTACCTGGCGGAAACAGCTCCCGAAGGAGACACAATATGAACGATGTTGCGAGAGTGATTCGAGTCTAGAGGGTGTAATTAACTTTAGTCCAAAAGAGGCAATGAGTTAGCTCTTTGAACGCCTATTTGTGTGAAGTTTTCTGATGAACCGAAAACCTTATGACACCGACTGCAGCGATCCAGAATGAGAATTTGTCGTGCCCTATTTGACCTTGATGTGCGCCGACGCCCCGCAACGCGATTACGACTTGCGCGAGGTCTTCAATGCTTTGCGCTATCTGCTGTGCAGCGGTTGTGCGTGGCGCTTGTTGCCACATGACTTGCCGCCCTACTATGTCGTCTACGGCCAGTTCCAACGCTGCTTGAAGCGGGCGTCTTCGCGGCCATTATCCACGATTTGCGCGTCTTTCTGCGCGCTCGCCGACGACCGGGACGGCACGCCGACGGCGGCCATTCTCGATTCGCGCACGTTGCAATCCATGCCCGAAGGTGGGGCGCAAGCAGGCTACGACGGCGCGAAGAAACGCAAAGGCCGCAAAGAGCCTCTGGCCGTGGATACGCTGGGGCATTTGTTGACCTTGCACGTCACGCCCGCTAATGAACAGGATCGCGCCCAAGTTGATCAACTCTACGCTGAGTTGCAATCTGTCACTGGGGACAGCGTCAAGATCGGCATTGTGGATCAAGGTTATACCGGCCCCACCGCCGCCCAAGCCGCCGCGCGCCACGGCATTGAACTGGAAATCGTCCAACTGGCCGAGGCCAGGCGCGGTTTTGTCTTGCAGCCGCGTCGATGGGTGGTCGAACGTAGTTTCGGCTGGACAGGTCATTTTCGGCGTTTAGCGCGGGATTACGAACGCTTGGCCGACATGCTCAAAGGGCTGCACTACCTTGCCTTCACTATTTTATTTATTTTACCTGATTTTTATCTCCAAGCACGCGCGCGATAAAGGGGTATAAGTCCTTATTCCACAGTTACTGATTTTGCCAAATTGCGCGGTTGATCTACGTCGCAGCCCCGTCTGACCGCGATGTGATACGCCAGCAATTGCATGGGAATGGTGGAAAGAACGGGCGAGAGCAATTCGCTTGAGGCTGGAACTTCAATCGTAAAAGAAGCCATATCGTGCGTATCTTGGTCGCCCTCGGTGACGATAGCTACAACAATGCCGTCGCGGGCCCGAACTTCCTGAATATTCGACAAAGTTTTTTCGTAGCGCAGTTTAGATTTTTCGTCGTCGGGGTCGAGTGTGTTGATTACGACGACGGGCAGGCGCGAATCAATCAAGGCGTTTGGGCCATGTTTCATTTCTCCGGCGGCGTAGCCTTCGGCGTGGATATACGAAATTTCCTTGAGCTTTAATGCCCCTTCGAGCGCGATGGGGAAGTTGATGCCACGACCGAGATAGAGAAAATCACTCGACAATACGAAATGCTTTGAGAGGTCTTCGTAATCAATGCTCGGATCATTGAGCAGCTTTTCCATCTTCACGGGCAGTTCGGACAAATGCCGCACGTGCCATTTCAATTGCTCTTCGCTGAGTTCCTTGCGTTCTTGTGCCAGGTACAGGGCAAACAGATAGGCCGCGACCATTTGCGAGGTGAAGGCTTTGGTGGATGCAACCCCGATTTCCGGCCCAGCGTGCGTGTAAATCGTGCCGTCGGCTTCGCGGGTCATCATAGCGCCTTGCACGTTGCAGATGGCGAGCGAGCGGCAGGCTTTTTCTTTGGCTTCGCGCAGGGCGGCGAGCGTGTCGGCGGTTTCGCCGGATTGCGAAATCACCATCATCAAGGTGCTGGGCGTGAGCAGCGGATTGCGATAGCGAAATTCCGACGCATAATCCACTTCGACGGGGACGCGCGCGAGTTCTTCGATCAGATATTTGCCCACCAACGCCGCATGCCAAGCCGTGCCACAAGCTGCAATTTTAATGTCGCTGAAGCTGCGGAAATACGCGGCGGGGATGTTGATTTCATCCAGGTAGACGTGACCTGTGTCCAACGAAACGCGGTTTTGTGTCGTGTCACGGACGGCGCGCGGTTGCTCGTAAATTTCCTTGAGCATGAAATGCTTGAAGCCGCCTTTTTCCGCTTGAATCGGGTCCCACGTAATGCGCTGGATTGACGGCGTGACGGGTTTGTTGTTGCTGTCTTCGACCTTCACGCCGTCGCGTGTTAGCACCGCCATTTCGCCATCGTTGAGGAAAAACATGTTGCGCGTATGTTCCAAAATTGCGGGAATGTCCGAGGCGACAAAATACTCGCCTTCACCTAAACCAACCACGACGGGCGGACCTAAGCGTGCAGCAACAATCTTGTTTGGTTCGTCGGCAGAAATCGCTACGAGGGCGTAAATGCCGCGAATTTCTTTGAGTGTGGCGCGAAATGCGCCTTCCAAGCCGAGGTCAGGATTTTGGCGCAGATGCTTTTCGATGAGGTGTGCTACGACTTCAGTGTCGGTTTCGGATTGAAAGCGGTGATCGTGTTTTTGTAAGTCGCGTTTGAGTTCCAGATAGTTTTCGATGATGCCATTGTGGACGACGCAAATGCGTCCTGACGAATCACGGTGCGGATGTGCATTTTCTTCAGACGGACGCCCGTGCGTTGCCCAGCGACTATGACCAAGTCCAATTTCGCCATCAATAGGATCCGCCACAAGGGCTTTTTCCAACTCCTGAATTTTGCCTGGACGGCGGCGTACCTGCATCTCGCCGTTCTTGACGAGGGCCACGCCAGCCGAGTCATAACCGCGATACGCCAAGCGATTCAAGCCCTCCAACAATACGGGCACAACCGGCTTGTCTCCGATATAACCAATAATTCCGCACATCTGCTTTCTCCTAGTTCAATTTCTTTTTCACTTTTGCTGGCACGCCTGCGACCAATGTATCTTCTGGCACATCTGTGATGATGACGGAACCGGCGGCAGACATTGCGCCACGCCCGACTTTAACTGGCGCAACCAACATTGTATCCGAGCCAATTTTTACGTCATCTTCGATGATCGTTTGGTGTTTATTTTTGCCGTCGTAATTGCACGTCACCGTCGCCGCTCCAATATTCACGCGTTCGCCAATCGTGGCATCGCCTAAATAAGTCAGATGCATGGATTTGGATTTGCGCCCAAGTTTGGTTTTCTTGAGTTCGACGAAATTGCCGACCACCGCTTCTTCATCCAATACGGCGTGCATGCGCAAATGTGCGAAGGGGCCGACTTTGTTGTTGGCCGTGAGCTTGCTGTCAATCAGTACGCACGAATTGTTCACCGTGCAGTTGTCGCCGATTTCGACATTGATCAGGTGCGACCACGAATGGATTTCGCAATAGCTGCCGATGCGCGAACGGCCTTCGATAATAACTTGTGGATGAATTGTGGTGTCGCGTCCGATTTGCACGTCGGCGTCAATGTAGGTCGAATCGGGGTCAACGATGGTGACGCCTTCAGTCATTAGTTTTTGCAAGATTTCGGCGCGTAGCCTTTTCCAACCCAGAGCAATTTCGGCGCGATTGTTGAAGCCTTGTAACTCATCCTGGTCGTGATGGAGTACAGTGCCGACTGATTTGCCGTCTGCCCGCAAAATCTCTGGTACGTCGGTCAAATAATATTCGCCTTGCGCGTTTCTGGTGGTTAGGCGATCCAGGGTGGGCAGCAAATCGGCAATCTTGAAACAGTAAAAGCCTGGATTAACTTCCTGGATTAACTTTTGTTCCGGTGAGCAATCTTTGTCTTCGACGATTTTGACGAATTCGCCTATAGGGTCACGAATGATGCGACCATAAGCGGGCGGCACTTCCATCTTAATCGTGATGAGCGTCGCCGCGTGCTGACCGGATTCGTGTGCGGCTTGGAGTTTCTGTAGCGTTTCAGCTTTAACAAGCGGGGCATCACCGTAACTCACGAGTAACGAGCCTCTGGCGTTTTTCAGCACCTCGCGCGCACACATCACGGCGTGGCCTGTGCCATGTTGCTCTGTCTGTGTGACGAAGACCAGGCGTTCTGCCAGGTCGGGGGGAAGGGCGGCGCGTGCGGCAGTTTCCACCTGCTCCGCCTGATAGCCGATCACGACAATGATTTTTTCAGGATTGAGTTGCGCGGCGCTGCGCAAAACGTGGGCGATCAACGGTTGACTGCCAAGCTTGTGCAAGACTTTGGCTTGTTCGCTTTTCATCCGTGTACCAAGACCGGCAGCTAAAATCAGGACATTAGTTGGGTTATGCACGAGATTATTCCTTTGACGCAAAGCAGTTAGAGCTAAAAATAACAATGTGGGGGCTAGGGAGGTGAACGTCGAGAGCGGTCATTATAGTAGATTCCAGAAATTGCGCGAGCCAATTTTGTCGGATGTGACACCCCAACGTGCTACGAAGGCCAATGAGTTGTGGATACCGAAGATGTCTTCGCGGGGAAGAAGGGAAATGGCTGGAAGCAACCTCACCAAGTCACCGTTTATGTTCGCACTTTTCTGCATTAACACACGTGTCGCTCATTTGGAGCCGTGCCACAGGCTCCCCCTTGATCAGGTGCGACTCTACGATTTCAGCCACATCTGTTTCAGTAACTCCGCCATACCAAAGCGCATCGGGATAGATCACCACCGTTGGGCCATGTTCGCATTGGTCGAGACAGCCGGCCTTATTTGCGCGAATCACGCCTTTCAGACCACGTTTAGCTAACTCTTGCTTAAAGCGCAATTGCAGTTGCCCTCTGCCAGCGGGATCACAGCAACCGCGTGGATTCTCAGGCGGTCGTTGATTGGTGCAAACGAAAATGTGGTGCTCAAATTTAGGCATAAGAAATACAGTAAATCATTTTGTGGGACCAGTATTTCGGAAGACGCGACAGTGTGCATCAGCCCTACGCTGAGGTCAAGCTGTGGTCTGAGCTTATGTTTTCCTTTTCCTATTGCATCTCTTCCACCTTCCTCGTCCTAATTATTAGCTCAAAATAATTCAATAGGGGCAAACCCTGGAACCAAAATCGCAACTAAGAATCGCTTTTTCGGGCTGAGATAAGCTTAGGCTGAGGATGAAATTTAACGGTTTGACACAAATCTTCGACAAAGAAGAAACAGTCCCTCGCTATCATCAGACCAAGAGGCGGTCAACGTAAGAACAAACATGGTTTACTGAGTAGGGAGGGAATATGCAATTAACTGTTTCGAGTGAGACGCTGAAAAAAGTGAATAGTTTGTCAGCCGAGAAGCGTGCCAAGGTCATTAGCATCGTAAAACAGCACCTGCGAGCTTGCGCGAAAAATGGCTGCCCGTTGGAAAGTTTGGAGCGAGTTTATTTGGAAGCAATGGAAGTTGCTGAGATTGAGACCAAATTTCCGGAACCAGCCAAGAAGTTTTTCCGGGAGTGGGAGGCGCGCCATTACGATCAGTATATTAGCCCGAAAGCGGCGTAAAGTTTGGGTGAGGAAATAGCCTCCTGTGGGGAAAGGGATGTCAAATATGACATCCCTTATTTTTTTCTCATTGTTCCTAATTCGACAATTTACTGACCGCTCGGCTATAATTCCCGCCTTTGTCGAAACCAGTTCTTGTATCTTGCCTGTACCGTTGCCTTACAGGGGCACGAGTATTCTTTTCGCAGGCTCTTGTTCTTCCCACCTGGACAGGTTGGGAAACCTACGTTCTCAGAGGAGTCATATCCAAGTGAAAGCTTTCTTTCGGTTCTTCATTGCCTCAGCAGTTGTTTGTTTTCTCGGCGCTTATCTTTCCTTGCAAGCACAATATGTGCAGACCACTGATGAAGTTTCCATACTTCAGGCGACCAATATTACGGATACGCCAGCCAGCCCCGTACGGGGTGTTAGTGATGACGGCAAACGCGTGGTGTTCGAGTCTGCCGCTGATATTACGGGCGGAAACCCTGATTTGAATTTAGAGGTTTTTGTCTATGACGTGGATAAGCGAGCTTTTATTCAGGTGACGAACACCCAACACGTCTACGATCCGGCGGATGCGGACAAACCATTCAATCAAAGAAGAATTCTGATTTCGGTTTCGGCGAACAATGCCGCCATTAGTGGTGACGGCACCCGGATTGTTTTTTCATCGAACAGTGGCACGCTTATTCCTGGTGAGGCAGGAAGAAATGACGATTACAATCAGGAGATATTTTTAGCGACATTGCCGCTCAACAGTACCTCTCCTTCTTTCCAGCGCATCACCACGACCGCAGCTTCTACCCCGGCGAGTGGACCGACAGAAGTTTTTGATAATTACTCGCCAACGATCAATTTCAACGGCACCCTCATTGCCTTTGTGACAAATCGCAAAGAGTTGCCGGGCGTTACCAATCCTGACGGGATCGGGCAAATCGTGCTTTACAACACGAACACCCGGCAATTCACCCAGGTCACGAACAAAAATGAAGTGGATGGCACCATCGGGTTTGTTTTTAGAGGCTTTAATAGCAACCCGCAACTAAGTGGCAACGGCAATGTTTTGGTGTTTATCTCCGCGTTCAATCACGCGCCGACGGCCTCAGTTAACAACGCAGACCTGAACGGCGAAATCTTTTTGTATGATGTAGCGGCGAGAACTACAACACAGCTTACCAATACGACGGGCTTTGCCGGATTCCCGGCCACGGTGGGGCAAGACTTCCAAGGAAATATTATCCTGACGCCTAGTCAGCCCATAAATGTCTTTAACCAAAACACCAAGCACTTAAGCAACGATGGAAATCTTTTGGTGTTTGAGTCCGCCGGGGATTTTGATTCCGGGAAAAATACCGACAAAACCCGTGAAGTGTTTCTGTACAATCGCGCGATCAATAAGTTCACGCAAATTACGGCTAACACCTCCTTGCCCACCAGTCCGAAGCAAGCGGATATAGACAAAATTGATTTCAATTTTACCCCTGGCATCAGCCCGGATGGAAAACAGCTTTTCCTCTCCTCCATCCTCAATATTGTGCCCGTTGCTACAGGGGGAACGAGTGGCACAACGACGGATAATGCTGATGGCAGCCGCGAGATTTTTCGTTATGACATCGCCGCTGCGAAATTTCGGCAGATAACGTATACGCCGCTCTCCGTACGCGTGTTAGATCAACGTGAGGCATTACTTTTCGCCAATTCAAATGCTACTGGCTCGAGTATTTTCTTTACGGATGATGTCAATTTATTGGGTAGCAATCCCGATACATCGTTTGAAATTTTCCGCGCGATTGTGCGCCCGATCACGCAAACCAATGAGTTTGTTCCGGCATTAGTAAATGCGGCTAGTTTTGCTTCCCCCGACAGCGCAACGCCGGCGAGCAATCCTGCCGCTCGTGGCTCCATCGCGACCATTTTTGGTACCAGACTCGCTGATTCGCAAGCCACTACCACCCGAGCAGATTTGGATTATGAGTTGAACGGGGTGAGCGTAACCATTGCGGGGATTGCCGCCAGTTTGGTTTATGTCTCGCCCACGCAAATCAACTTTATCATCCCTGATGGAGTTAGCGCCGCAGATGGCCTTGAATTTATTGTCAATAACAAAGGCGTAGTATCGAAAGGCAAATTTAAAGCCCTGGATAGTTCGCCCGGCATTTTTACTGTTACCCAAGACGGAAAGGGTGCCGCCGCCGTGGCGTGCCAGGTTGTGACCAAAGACGCCGATGGCGTTGTACTGGGAATCTCATATCCGCCGCCGCCTTGTACAGTTAGTAAGGACCGAAGAGATAGCTACCTTTTGCTGTTTGGGACAGGCTTTAGATATGCGGATTTAACTTCAGTTGTCGTGACGGTCACCAAAGCTGATAACACCACTCAGGACTTCATCCCTGTTTATGCCGGCAGTCAAAATCAGTTTCCTGGTTTAGATCAAATCAATCTTCTCTTACCCGCAGACTTTCCCATCGGAACGGTGAAGCTCAAAGTCAAAGCTACGAGTTTGGGTACAGCGGTCGAGAGCAACGTCTTCGAAGTGGTCGTGTTGGCTGCTCCGTAAGTTGGCTAACAAGTTGTATCAATCAAAGGGAACGCTACTCACTCGTGTTCCCTTTTTTCTTGGGCGGGATTTAAGATAGATTTAAGGCATCATTAACAGGGATTTGATTGCATACGACTAATCTCCGTCGTTATGCAAAGCACTGCCACTCCCAATATTGTTAGCGGTTCGCTAGCATTCCTGTCAACGACTATGAAGCCGCATATTCTTATCATTGAAGACGATCCTGATATTGCCGAAAGCATTCGTTACAATGTCGAGCGCGAAGGCAACTATACGGCGCAGGTCGCGCTGACAGGCGAGGAGGGATGGCTCGTCCTGCGCGGACGCGAAGCGCATAATGCCGATCTGTCGCTCGTTATTCTTGATTTACATTTGCCTGGCATCAATGGCTTCGAGCTTTGCCGACGTGTGCGCAGCGAGGAACGGCTCAAAAAGTTGCCGATTATTATGCTGACAGCCATGGCCGACGAAAACGATAAAGTGCGCGGCCTGGAAGCGGGGGCCGACGATTACGTCACTAAACCTTTTAGTGTGCGTGAATTGATTGCCAGAATGCGGGCCGCCTTGCGTCGCGCCGGCTATGAAGACGAGGAAAAGAATTTCTACGACGATGGTCATTTAAAGATTGACTATACCGGTTTCACCGTCCAGTGCGACGGTAAAGAAGTAAAGTTAACTCGTAAGGAATTTGCCCTCCTGGCCATTCTCTCGCGCAATCAGGGACGGGTTGTACCACGTGAGCGATTGTTAGATCATGTGTGGGGCTTGGAATATTATGGCGAAGCGCGCACGCTGGATGTTCATATGAGTGGCTTGCGGCGTAAGCTCAGCGATTGCGGTGATTGCCTCGAAACCGTCATTGGTATCGGGTATCGTTTTCGGGCGCGCACTGCGTCGCATTGATGTTCATCCAATGACCCTTTCCAGTTAAGTTTCTACCGTTGCCACAACCCGCGTAACTCACCTCCACTTTTTCCCTCAAGTTTTCCTGCTTTCCGTTCGATAAGTATCCACGAGAGGAAAGCCTCCTCCTCAAGTCATCTTAACTATCGCCAAAGCAAGGATGCAGCGGCTTTTCATGTTCACGGAGGAACAGTATGGCAGTTTCACTTATCAACAATCTCGGTTCACTTAATTCTCAGTCCCGTTTGAATGCGACGGGCGCACAGCTCAATCAGACAATTCAACGATTGTCTTCCGGTTTGCGCATCAATAGCTCCGGCGACGATGCCGCCGGACTTTCGATTGCCAACAAATACCGCAGCGATGTGGGTATTTTGTCGCAGGGCGTACGCAATGCCAACGACGGTATTTCGACCTTGCAAATCGTGGACGGCGGTCTGAACACGATCTCGACCTTGCTGGATCGCGCTGTTACGCTGTCTACGCAGTCAGCTTCCGATACCTTCACGGGTAGCCGCGACATCCTGCAATCAGAATTTAGCAACATCCTTACGGAAATCACGCGTCAAGCGCAGAACATTGGGCTGGTAAACGGCGGATCAAACAATCGTGCTTTAACCACCGTCATCGGCGGCGGCAGCGATACTTTTGTCACATCCAATGGTAACAATGGCGTGCAGCTTGACCTGTCGGGTTCGACCAATCGAGTGGATGCCACGAGCCTGGGCCTTGGGTCACTGAACATTGGTGCCACCACAGGTACAGTAACGGCTAGCAGCGGTCTCAGCTTTCTAACTTCGTCCAACTCGTTGGGTGCCAATGAAACCCTGACATTCCAATATGTCGGCGCGACCGGCACCTTAGCCACTACCACCGTGGCCTTGACGAGTGGGCAAACCGTTAACTCCGCGCTGGCACAACTGCAAGCGGATGCGAATCTGAAAACCATCGGCGTTACAGCTTCGGTGGACTCTTCTGGTAACCTCAAGTTTTCCGGCGCGAACTTCTTTACCGTGGTTTCTAATGTGGCCGCAGGCGGAACCTCAACAGGCATCGGTCTAACCACGACGGTTACTACCGCCGCTAACAGCAGCAGCTTAACGGCTTTGTCCGCAACTGGGGCAAGCGCACAGAACTTTGACTTTACCATTGGGGCCAGCGGCACAATCAATGCTGTCTCCGTGACAAGTTCAACCGTCGCCACGGGCACGGCTACGGCCATTGTCAGCGCCATCAACAGCAGTGCGACGTTGCGCGATAACGGTATCTTTGCGATCAATACGACTAACGCCACGGTGCAAATTGTTTCGACCAAAAACACTTTTGCGTTACGGACAGAAAACACGGTGGGCGGCAGTGCTAACAATGCGGTTACAGCGGCATCAAATACTGTTACTGCAGGTACGGGAACCGGCGGTGCATCAGGCGCCAAAAACGCGCTTGATGCGCTCAAAACCTCTATTACGACCTTGAGTACCGTCCAAGGTGCTGTGGGTTCAGGTCAGAACCGTTTGCAACAAGCCATTGATCTGGCCACTTCGCAGATCAACAACTTCCAGGCAGCAGAGTCGCGTATTCGGGATGCAGATATCTCGGCTGAAGCTTCCAATCTGGCGCGCCTGAGTGTGTTGCAACAGGCTGGTGTAGCGGCTTTGGCACAGGCTAACCAGGCTGCCCAAGCAGTCCTTTCACTCCTCCGAGGGTAGTTGAAAATCCTACGAGCTAACGGCTTATTTGTCGCGTGAGCGATGGGCGGGCTACTTGCAAAAGTAGCTCGCCTTTTAAGCCACCCAGCCGTTTATCTGTGGAGGCATAATGCAAGTCGAATCTTTTTCTATCCCATCATCTTTTCCTTCGCCACCTAGCGCGGCGTCGGGGGGCAAGTCCGCTGCGGGAGCAGAGGGTGATGTAACACCCGATGTGACAGTTACCGGACAGGCGAAAGCTCAGCCCGTTTCTTCTGAACAATCTGGCAAATTGGAGAAGGTGCTTGGCTCCATTCAGGAAGCTATTCAAAGCTCGAATATTTCTCTTCAGTTTAGCCAGGATGAGGACACAGGCAGTATCGTTATTAAGCTGATAGATCAAAACTCCGGCGAAGCGATACAACAGATCCCCTCAAAGGCAGTGCTCCATTTGGCTGCCGCCCTCGGCAAATTGCAAGGGCAAATCTTTGACCGAAAAGCCTGAGCTGTCCGTAACGGTCAGTTCCTTTCACTTACAAGATCATCTTGGCCCCGGCTGATCACCTTTCTTGCGTTCTTTTTCTGGAGAAATAACTCATGGCAGGAGCTGTTAGCTTTAGCGGCCTTGGAAGCGGCATTGATTTTAGTAAACTCACAGAATCCATTCTTGCAACACGGAGTCGGCCCATCAGCCTGTTGCAATCCAAGAGCGCTGATTTAGCCAAACGCAGCGATGCTTTTAAAGCACTGAATACCAAGTTAGCCACGCTGACCACTGCCGCTGACGCTTTAGCCGATCAAGACCTGGGCACAGGGCGGCTCGCCACCTCTTCAGCCACGGATAAGGTTACGGTTTCAGCTAGTTCGACCACTGGTACGGGAACACTGGGCATAACGGTGACCCGCTTGGCCACCAGTTTGACGCAGAACTCCCGCGCTTACGCAACCACCAGTACCGCAGTTTTAGCCGGGGCTGCGACCACCGCTACCTTTGAACTCAGAACGGGTGGCGCTACTTCTGGGACAGAGATTACTATCAACTCCGCCAATAACACGCTGACGGGACTGCGCGATGCGATTAACGACGCTGAGGCTGGCGTGACCGCCTCAATTGTGGATACCAGCGGCACTGGCACCGCCTATAAATTAGTTCTTAACTCAAGCGCCACCGGAGCCGCCGGACGCGTTCAATTGGTGGAAACTACTGCTACCGGGACGGAAGCGGACATTGCGCTTACTTCGCTTAACCCGCCGGGTGCAACGGTTGACTTCTCCGACCTGAATTCGTCTTTTTCAGTGAATGGGCTGGCCCTGACACGCTCCACTAACACGATTACGGATGCAGTGGATGGGCTTACTTTAAATCTTAAAGCGACAGGAACGGCAACTGTTACGGTGGCCGCGTCAACCAATGAAATAGAGTCTGGTCTGCGCAACTTCGTGAACGCGTATAACGATGTGCAGGATTTCTTTGCGTCCCAATATACCAAGGGGAGCAATGGTCGGTATACCGGCGCTTTGGCCGGCGATGTGACGGCGCAAAGCATCCAGCGGCAACTGCGCGACGCCCTTGGGAACAGTTCGACCACGAACGGTGGAGCTTTGGAGAATTTGACGCAGCTTGGTATCGGGCGTGAAGCGAACGGCCATTTGAAAATTGACGGCACGGTACTTAGTGATAAATTGACCAACTCCTTCAGCGACGTAAAGGCGCTCCTGGCGGGTGCCACTGAGGGCGATACAGGCATCGCGAATACTATTTATGACACCTTCTATTCGCTGAGCGATAGTGTCTCCGGCACGGTGCAATCCGTTATCACGGGATACGCGACCTCGATCAAAAGCCTGGATAATTCGATTTCCGATCAACTCGCTCGCATCAGCCTGCTGAAGGTTTCTTTAACGCGGCAATTTGCTGCGGTAGATGCGGCTATCAATGGTCTTAATAGCCAAGGGACAACGCTTACTTCGATCCTTGACTCCTTTAAATCAAGCAGTGAAAAATAATGCCTTACTACCAAGCAGCAAAAAATACTAAGGGGGGATTGACCCATGACAGGTAAGTTCAATCCACTGGCGGCGTATCGAACCGTCGCAAATTCAGAAACCGATCCGATCCAGCAAGTCGTTATGCTGTATGACGGTGCCATCAAATTTTTGCGGTTGGCGGCAGCGGATATTGAAATCGGAGATCTGGTGGCAAAGGCCGAGCATAGCGACCGCGCTCTGGATATTATTAGCTATTTGCAGTCTATTCTGGATTTTGAACGCGGCGGAGACGTCGCCCCCGCCTTGGACCTCTTTTACACGACTTTATCCATGCAGATTCTCAGCGCCAGCGCCGCGCTGGATGAAGGCAAAATGAGACGGGCCGCGGAGTTGATTATTCCGGTGCGTGAGGCTTGGGCAACGCAAGTGTCTGTCGCCAGTTCTGCTTTCGCTACGGCTGGCGCGCGTCCCGCGGCAGGGAGCTACCAGAAAATTGCCTGATCTTTCCTGGCCCGTCTAACCCATGCATTCACTTTCTCATATTACGGCTGAAGCTGATTCACTGCTTGATTTATTGATTGCACAATGCGGCGATCTGGAAGCCTTGCTGAAGCTCTCACGTGGAGAGGCAGCAGCGGTTGAAGCGCGTGATTTTGCTGAGGTCATCCGCCTCACTGCCGAACGTGCCACGCTCGGCGAACGGCTCGAAGTTTATCATCGGCAGGTCGCTGAATTGCGCGAGCGACTAGGCGCAGCGGCAGAAACCGTGATGCATAGCCCAACGGCGACGCGCATTGTGGAATTGGTGAATGGGATTGTGGCGCAGGATAATTACACGCGCCCGTTGTTATTTGAAGTTCGTCAAGAAATAGATATACAGAGTCAGCGACTTACCCAGGCGCAACGAGGGCTAACGGCGTACCTGAATGAGGGGCGCATGCCTGCCGTCGCTTGTGATCAGCTTGCTTGATATTCTTCCATTGCCTCGTCATCAGCATCGCCTTGCAATCGCTTCAGTTTTTCGGCAAAAGTCGTGCGTTTCATGTGCAGCAGTTTGGCCGCACGCACTTTGTTGCCCCCGGTTTTTTTCAGTGACTTCAGCAACAATTCACGCTCAATTGTTGCCACTACCGCTTCATAGCTCAGCCCTTCGTCGGGAATAATTGAAGGAATCGTTGCGCCCATGACGGGTAAAGTTACATCGGTCAGCGGCATACTGATGCCGAATTCAGCGCCCCCGCGCACCTCTTCCGGCAAATCGCCAAGCTGAATTTCCATCCTGGTACCCGACAACGCCGCGGCCCGTTCCATCGCGTTTTGCAGTTGCCGCACATTGCCTGACCAATAATAACTGGTCAGTACTTGCCAGACTTCTGCGGCGATGGTTTTCAAGGGCAAACCTGCGCTGAGGCAAAATCGCGCCAAGAGTTGTTGCGCCAAGGGGCGGATATCTTCTTTCCGTGTCCGCAACGCTGGCAACCGCAGATGCACGACATTCAAGCGGTAATAAAGATCAGGTCGGAACGTCCCATCGCCCACCCGTTTTCCTAAATCAGCGCTTGTCGCCGCCACGATTCGCACATCAACTTTGGTAGTGCGCGAGGAACCGAGTTTTTCAAATTCCCGCTCTTGCAAGACGCGCAGCAGTTTGGCTTGTAAGGACAAACTCATGTCACCGATTTCATCCAGAAACAGCGTCCCGCCATCGGCTTGCTCAAAGCGCCCGATGCGTGCCGCATGCGCGCCGGTAAAGGCTCCTTTGACGTGACCAAAAAGTTCGTCTTCCAACAATTGCTCAGGAATCGCCGCACAGTTGAGCGCCACCAACGGGCGATTGCAACGCGGGCTATGTTGGTGAATCGAGCGGGCGATCAACTCTTTGCCCGTGCCCGTTTCACCGGTCACTAAGACAGTGGTATTGAACGGCGCAATTGAAGTCGCTTGATTAAGCAGCGTGCGCATTACTTGCGATTCGGCCACGATGTCAACTGGTGCCATGCTGCTGCCAGCGCTCAAGGCATGGCGGGAGACCCGTTCCGCTGCCACACTTAACGCGCTTAGCAAACTGTCCGCCGCCAAGGGCTTCATCAGAAATTCCGTTGCGCCGCGTTTCATCGCTTCGACAGCGGTTTCAATCGTGGCGTTCGCGGTAATTGCAATCGTGATGATGCCAGGTTTGAGGCGCGGGCAATGTTGGAGCAGATCAAGCCCTGACATGCCCGGCAAATTCAAGTCCAGCATGACAATATCAAACGGTTCTTTTTCCAACCGTTCAATGGCCTCTTCTGCGCTGCGCACTGCGGTGGCATCGAAATGTTGTGCCACTGTTTGTAGCATCATTTCACGCACTTGCAGTTCAGCTTCGACAAACAGAATCCGTATCTTCATTAGGAATACAAACTTTGCGCGGGGTTGTTCGATGCGCGCGGAAAAACGATAGACTGGCCTCTAAGTGAGGAGCGTCAGCAATTAATAAAACCTGGTGCGCCCCAGAAATGAATCTGGCGAGCGGATAAATCACCAAGTGCCAAGCAGGGCGTATTCAAGCGGGAAAACAATTGCCAAACAGTCAGTCTGAAAAACTCGTGGGCCACTTTGGTTGAGTTCGAGGCAGAGGGGAGTTTAACCAAAACAGTTCGTAATGCAAGCAGAAAATGTCACTCGTCACGAAAGAGCAGTCAACTTGCCCGCAATGCCTTGCTGGCACCGCCTACGCAATTTGCAGGAACAGCGCCTTGCCTGCCACAAAGCTATGAGCGATATATTTCTGCTCCGCTGCCAGCACTTCGTCCCCCAGCCGCTTCGGCCCGTCGCCGTGTAGCCAGTAATAATCATCCAGCACCATCCAACCACCCTTCTGCATCTGTGGTCGCCAAGCCTCATAATCCGCTCGCACACTGGCATAGTCGTGATTGCCATCAATGTGGATCAACGCAATGCGCCCACAATAATGCACCCTCCCGAACTCCGACGATGTGATGGAGGTTTCGCTGCGATAAGCCCTTGCCCCTTCGACCGAGGGCTGGCGCAGGTAATTGAAACGCCCAGGCTCCGCAATGGCCGCGACATTGGCAATGAACCCGACAAATAAGGTGTCCCATTCGCTGCTGCCCGGCATGGCTTTTACTAAGGCGGGGGAATCTTTTTGCACGGATTCCTGCTTGCTCCAGGGATCAACGCATAAGACGGCACCAGTCTTGAACTCTTGCGCCAGCATTGTTAGTACCACTGCCGTTTTCCCCAAAAAGCAGCCGACTTCCACTACGTCTCCCTGCGGCAATCCCGCAAAAATCGCCATCATTGCAATCAGTTTGCTGGGACTCGATTCCCCGTACGTTAGCTCCGCCTGTCGCAAGATTGTAGCAATGCGAAAATCCGCCAGCGTGTCACGACCATTCCACTGCCGGATGAACTGGGCCACTTCGCGCGCCTCGTTCATCAGTCGTTTAGTGGCTTCGGTTTGCTCCAACAGCGGCGGCATCCCAATGAGGGGCAGCTTTAGCTTGTCTTCTTCTCGCAGCCGCAACAACGTGAAATGCGCAAAATTATTGGGGCAGTAAATACGCGTGATGTGATGGCGTGCAATCAACGATTGCAGGGCCGCGAGAAAATCCTGCTCATACACACTCGGCAGAAATTCCCAGATGGGATAGTGCTGCGCCGACTCGTCATACGCCACGGACGAACTGGCCACAATCCGCTCCCCGCGATTGATCGCCTCACGGGCGTAGGAAAGTGCTTCGGGCATAGAGGAACAGAGAATCAGGGTGGTTTCTGGCATACTAAATTGAGGGCTGGTTTTGCCGTTCTCGGCGACGGGAATGCGCACTATAGCGTTAAGCCGTGACTGGCGCAAGGACAGAGTTTTTCGAGCTGCTCCTCAAGCCCTACCCGGAGAAAGTAGAGCAAACTGGAAAGTTTACCCTACATTCTCCCAAGCGTTCCTCCTTACGACTGGAGCAAACTGGAAAGTTTGCTCTACATTTTCAAATGCTGCCCTGAAAATACTATTGATTGACGCCCGCTCAGACAATCCCTATAATCCACCTCGCCTTGGAACTCGCTGCCCCCAGCATTGCCCCCTCTACCAAACAGCCCTCTCAACCTAAACCCCGTAGGCAGCTCAATGAAGATCGGCTATCTACATGCTAACTATGCCCACGCTTTCGCGTCGTTCGGCGCTCCGCGCTACTTGCCGGAGGCGCAAGGCTGGCTCCTTCAGCGTTATATTCCGCACTCAACCTATTCGGATGCAATGGGTTGTTATCCGATCTTTGCCTGCAAAAACTGGCGGCAACTGGACGCGGAGCTAAACGCTCTCAAGCAAGAACTCGTCAGCGTAATGATTGTTACCGATCCTTTAGGCGAGTTTGCCCCAGGTGATTTGCAAGCCACTTTCCCCGATTTATGGCGACCTTATAAAGACCATTTCATTGTTGATCTCCAGTCTCCCGTAGGCCGATCTATTAACGCCCACCATCGTCGCAATGTGCGCCAGGCATTAGCTCAAGTGGTTGTCGAGCCTTGCGCTCCCGCCATAGTGTTTGATGAGTGGGTCACGCTCTACGATCATTTGATTCAGCGACATCATATTACCGGGCTGGCTGCGTTTTCGCGCGAGTCGTTTGCTGCGCAGTGGCAAGTGCCAGGCTTAACTGTTTTGCGCGCGACTGCTCAAGGGGAAACCGTTGGCCTGACACTTTGGTACCAGGATGAAGAGCGAGTTTACTACCACCTCGCCGCCTATTCGCCGCGCGGGTATGAACTGAAAGCTTCCTATGCCTTATTTCAGGTGGCGAAGGAGCATTTTGCCCACGTCGGCGCGCGCTGGATGGCATTAGGCGCGGGCGCGGGCACGCACAACGACGGCTCCGACGGCTTGACGCGTTTCAAGCGGGGTTGGGCTACCGAGACTCGCCCGGTTTTTCTGGGTGGACGCATCTTCAATCACCAGGCGTATGCCAACCTGGTCGGGCCGCATGCTGCCACAAGTTCGTTCTTTCCTGCTTATCGTAATCCTTTGCTCACTTCCAGCCTCAATCGGAGCCATGCCGCATGAATGCACAAGCGCAAGCCAAACTTTATTCGCAACTCATTAACCATTATGAAGACTGTCTGGCGCGTCACGGCGATTCCCATCGCGGCGTTGATTGGCCGAATCAGCAAGACGCCGCAGCCCGGTATCAGGTGATGCTGGATGTCATTCGTGCGCAAGGCGAGCGAATCAGCTTGCTGGATTTTGGCTGTGGCGCAGCGCATCTCTATGAATACCTCCAAGAGCAAAAGCTGAACCGGGTCGAGTATACCGGGCTTGATCTTTCCGCCCAGTTTGTCGCACTGGCCCAAGCCAAATTTCCTGCGCTGCCCTTTTATCACGCCGATATTTTGGCCACGGGTGAAATAGCCGTTCCATCCTTTGACTACATTATTCTCAACGGCGTGTTGACCGAGAAACTGGAAATGAGCTTCGCTGAAATGTGGGATTACACGCAACGGTTGCTGCGCGCGGTCTTTGCCAAAGCGCGCTGCGGTATTGCCTTCAATGTCATGTCCAAACAAGTGGAGTGGGAACGGGCTGATCTCTTCCACTTACCCCTGGATTTGCTCACGGGATTTCTCACCCGTGAACTCAGTCGCCATTTTGTCATACGCCACGACTACGGGCTTTACGAATACACTACCTACGTCTACCGCTTGCCACAGAGGTAATAATGGCTAAGCCCCTCTAAAGACAGGTACTACCTTGAAACTAAATTTATCTCAACTAACCCTTTTTGGTGGACGACCGACGTTTGCCGATCCTTTGCATGTCGGGTGTCCAAATGTGCCGGAAGGCGAGGCGCGCGCTGAATTCTTGCAGCGCATTGCCGACCTGTTGGAGCGGCGCTGGCTGACAAACCAGGGGCCATTGGTCAAGGAATTTGAGCAGGCCATCGCGCAGCTTTTGGGCGTGCGCCACGCGATTGTTGTTTGTAACGCCACTTTGGGGCTGCAAGTGGCCGCCAAGGCTTGTGGCTTGACAGGGGAAGTTATCGTTCCGTCCTTTACTTTTGTGGCGACGGCACACGCGTTGAATTGGATTGGGCTGGAGCCGGTCTTTGCCGACGTTGATCCCATCCGTCACACCATTGATCCTGAGCAAATTGAAAAGTTGATTACCCCGCGCACGAGCGCGATTGTTGCCACGCACCTCTGGGGCAATGCTTGCCCGGTAGAACGGATCGCCCAAATCGCCCACCGTCATCAACTCCAAGTGATTTACGATGCCGCGCATGCGTTCGGGTGCTCGCACCAGGGGCAAATGATCGGTTCTTTTGGCCGCGCCGAAGTGTTCAGCTTCCACGCGACGAAATTCATCAATTCATTTGAAGGCGGTGCGATTACGACCAATGACGATGATCTGGCGTGGAAAATTCGCCGCATGATGAGTTTTGGATTTCAGGATCTTGACCAGGTAGTCAGCGCTGGAACCAATGCCAAAATGAGCGAGGTTTCCGGGGCGATGGGGTTATCCAGCCTGAGCCGAATGGCCGAAATTACTGCCGCTAATAAGCTCAACTATGAAGCCTATGCGTTACGCTTAGCCGGGCTGGCCGGCGTACGTTTGTTGCCGCTGGATGAATCGGAGACGCGCAATTACCAATATGTGATTGCCGAGGTGCAGGGGAAAGGGTTATCTCGAGATGAGTTGGTAGCAGTGCTCTGGGCCGAAGGTATCAAGGCGCGTCGTTATTTTTATCCCGGTTGCCATCGGATGGAACCGTATGTCTCGCAAGCCCGCGCGTATTCTTTGCCGGTGACCGAGCGATTGTCTGATGCGGTGCTGGCCTTGCCCACCGGAACGGTTGTGACCCCGACAGAGATTGCTCAGATTTGTGCGATTATTCGCCTGGCAATGACGAACGTCGCAGAAGTACGGCAACGCTTAGTTCGCGCGCATCAAGTCGCCGTGGCCTGAGTCTTTGCCGCTTCCGAGAATACGTTTTGCAATTGCTCAGGCGTAGGAAAATTGTCCGTAATTAATTCTTGCTGCGCCTTGTAAATATAGGGATGCGGGTAATGGCGCGCGATAAATGTCTCTTCGCTTAGATCGTTATACCGGAAATGGCAAGACCAGCGGATCGCGTCCGTGACATTGTTGCCAGACCGATGCAGCAGGAGGGCGGAAAAGAACAGCGCATCACCAGCAGCTACTTCGACTGATTGATAAGTGAAGCGCTCCGCCTCCGCCACTTTGCGATACCACTCGTCTTGTTCCGAGGGCAGCAGTCCCCAGCGATGACTGCCTGGCACAATCTCCAACGCACCGAGCGCCGCATTCACATCAACCAGCGGCATCCAGACGACCATTGCATTCAGCGATCCTTGCATACTACGCCAGTCCTGATGCGGTGGCGTGCGATAGTAAACTTCCGCTTGCGCCAGATGCCGCGAGTTGAAATAGATGACCGGGCGCGTGCAAATAACGGGCGTTTGTACTCCTAACACATTCAGTTGCTGGACAAGTTTCTCGCTCAGGGACAAGCGATGCAGGCTAATCAAATGCTGACAGGTCTTCCCACAATTGACGAAGCCTGTCAGATCGGTTTGGAAAAACTTTGTCATCGCCGCTTCAAATTGTTTTTCATCCGGCGTTTCGCCTTGCAGGATGCCCTGATAATTCATTTGGTTGAGGAAGACTTGTTTTGCTTCCTGGCGCAATTGTTCTACGTCGGCGGGATTGAAGAAGCCTTTAAAGTGGACGAAGCCATCTTGGTGATATTGCGTTAAGAGCGATGACATAGCTTATTTCCTCCGAAAATGTAGAGCAAACTTTCCAGTTTGCTCATGTTTGACCAAGCGATACCCAAGGAAGACATGAACAAACTGGAAAGTTTGCTCTACATTACCGCGTAACCGAAGCCTGATTGCCCAAATCCATTGCCGTTATAAAACATATACAACTGGCCATCGTGCGAGATGACATGGGGATACGCGATCATCTCCGCGTCCCATCCATCTTCCGCCACATCAATTCCTGCCTGTTCATCCAGCCGCGACCAATCTTTGCCATCCAGCGACTCGGCATAACCGATGCGGTAACTGCCTTGCCTTGAGGTGCGATATTCATTCGCGCTGCGATAGGCGTACCACATGCGATAGCCATCTTTTTCGCGCAAAACCGAAGCCTTCACGAGGCCAGCTTCATCTTCTGATTTGAAATCAATGGCCACTTTGCCTTCCCGCCGCCAGTGAATCCCGTCCAGCGATTCCGCATATTTGAGGTGGTAGAAGGGTTCCGGCTTGCCGTTCACGATTTCCCATTTCACGCACGAGAGATACCAGTTTTTCCAAATCCCGTCTTCCTGCAAAACGCATGAAGTGCCGGTGAAATGGGGTTCTCGCGCTGTCAGTCCAAAGATCGGTCCTTCCCCGTAACGCGTGAAACTGCGCCCACCATCCTGGCTGATCGCTAAGCCGATGGAGTTATGGTACGGCACGCGCTGCATCACCGTCAGGCCGATGTAATAGAGATATTTTTGCGCTCCGACATCAACAATCCACGAAGGCATCACACCACAATCATCGAAGGTTCCGAGTTGGCCGATGTCCAGGATCGGTTCAGGATGTTCGTAGAGAATGTTTTCAGGCTGCCCGGCTTCGACTTCGATATAGCTCACGCGGCTGCGATTTTGCTTATCCCGTGTGGCATAGTAAATGCGCCAAACGTTTTCGTCGAGCGGGTCAATCGTCGGCACGGCGGCGTGGGATTGGCTCCATTCATATTCTCGGTTGGGTTGATAAATCAGGCCACGTTTATTCCATCGCATACTTAGAAATTGATGTCCTGACTGGAGGTCTGTCCTTTGGTCGCGGGGTTGCCTTTGTATACGCCCCAGGGTTCTGTGTCTTTGACAATCGCAGCGGCCATTGCGACCAGCGTACCTTCGGCGATATGTGTGCCATCTCGCACCGTCGCGTTCACACCAAAGAACGAATACGGCTCGACCACACAGTGCCCTGACAGCACGACGTGTGCCGTGAATGTAACGTGATCTTTAATGACGCTGTGATGCCCGATGTGATTGCCGCTCCACAAGACGACATTGTTGCCAATCGCGGTGAAAGGCTGAATCGTATTGTCTTCCAGGATGAAACAATTCTCGCCTATCTGGTTGCCAGGAAAGACCGTGGCTTTTGAACTGACGTAACTAATCAGCGGATAGCCTTTGCCTTTAATTTGCTGATAGACCGATTCACGCAACCGATTCATGCGAGTCGGAGCGAGCGGCGCAAAGAAGGCAAAGCTGTCGGGCGGATAGATCGTTTCAATGTTCTCAAAAGCGACCACCGGCACACCCCACAATTCCTTTTCCGCTGGTAAATATCGCTCATGCACACTGAAGGCAACGACTTCGTGTTCGCTGTCATGTTGCAAATAGAACTGCGCCAGTTGCGCAAAATCTTTTGTGCCGAAGATAATTACTTGGGCCATTCTTAAGCCCCTCCTTGCGCGGGATTGGCCCGCATTTCATTGCGCCTCGCAAAAACTATGTTGTAGAGACCCGGCTCAACCTGATGACGTTGTGTTGCCTCCAATCCGAGCGACGCCAGCGAATTTATAATGGAATCAAAATCGTCATCTTCCGTGCAAAGCTCAAAAATCACAGCTTTCAGGTTAACGTGTCCAAGTGTGAGTCGTGCGCCTTCTACAAAAGGGCGCTCCGAACCATCTACATCTATTTTTAGATAATTGGGCAGCGGCAGTTGATGGGCAGTGATGAATTCATCTAGTGCGACTACCTCTACTCCTTGGCTCTGGCTAAAATCAAAATCCAAATCAACGCGGCTGGGTGCCGTGGCAATCACTCTTTGGTGTCCTCCTGCCCAGGGCTGCCCAATTTTAATCGTTGTCTGATAGTTTCTTTCGCCAACTGCGTATTGGTAGGGAGTAAGATACGATTTCACCGCTTCGCCATTGAGTGCGATATTTTCCTGCATCGCTTGGAAATTTAAGACCTCTGGCTCAAAAGCGTAGCACCTCACTTTTCGTAAAGCCGCATAGAGCGCAAAACGCCCTTCGCAAGCGCCCAAATCATACAAAACATCGTCGGCTGGAATTTGGTCTATGAAGTCCAATACTTCTGTCTCATAGTTCATTCTGGCACATAGTTCCAGCGCTCGTGTGTGGGTGACTAGCTGCATTTGCATCCCCCGAACTTCGCTCATCGTAATCTGGTTCATTTTGCTAAATCCTCCATTGCATTGAGTAAGAAATCGCTCAGTGGCTTAATCCAATCTTTTTGTCCAAAGAGGATTGCCTTGCGCGCGAGAATTTCTTGCTTGAGATGTGCTCGATATTCAGGTCGCCGGGCGATTTCTGTGGCCAAGCGCACATAGTCCTGGGCATCTTTGGCAACACATTCACGCCAGTCCATCGCGTTGTACATCGCAAAGGTGCAGCGCTGTCGCAGGAGTTCGCCGGGCAGGGTGACAATGGGCGTGCCGACAGCCAATGCTTCCAGAGAGGTCGTGCCGCCATTGAATTTGGTGGTGTCCAGCATGACATCGCTGAGCCGCAATAATTCGACGAAATCATGCATGGGCATAAAAGGCAGAAAGCGAATGCGTGCAAAGACATCAGGCAGTGTGCGGGCAAAACGTTGTTTGAGGCGTTCCCAGAGTTCCGTCTGATAGTTCGTGACGAAGACGACTTCGCCTTCTGGATCGGTGCGCAGAATCTCGCCAATCAAGTGATCCATTTCCGGGTGGAGTTTGAAGGGAGTCATCGGGCAGAGATAGATGTGTTTGTTCTCCGGCAAGCCCAAATCCGCCCGCGTTTTGACTTGTGTCGGCGAAGCAGCAGGATAGTAACAGACGGTGCGTTGCGGCATTAGTACTATGCGTTCCCGATAATGTTGCTGCGCATGCGCGACTTCATCATTGGCCGAGGAAATGAAGTAGTCGAGGTTGGGAATGCCGCTGGTGATGGGATGACCGCCGCTAGTGACTTGCAGTGGCGCAAGGCGGGCGAAGGAAAGAAAATAGCTCCAGGGTTCCAGCCCGATGTCGCAGAAAAAGAGGATGTCGAGTTGCTGATCCGCGATTTGTTGGCGCGCCGCCGCCAGCGCGTTGGGGACGCGGATCAGGCGGTCGCCCTCGTGCATGTACTGGACGATTTCGCCGCAGGGCATGTGGCGATATAATAATGTCAACTCATAGCTGTCGCGCGGCCAATTGGCGATGACGGGCCCCATCACCCGATTCACGACGTGGTTTTGCCGGGTAAAACTGGACGAAAGAAAGCCGATTTTGAGGCGTCCGCCGTGTGGTTTGGGCGTTAGGCAATGCGGGGCGGTGGTGCCGAGCGCGGGACAAACTTGCAGAAACAGATCGCCAATGCGGCTTAAAGTGTCCAACTCATTCTCGCCCTGATAGGCTAGATAAAAGGGCATGGTGACAACTTCTTCGTGCGGGTCTCTGATCTGAAGGTTTTCCGTGGCTAACTGGGCCAAGCTCGTGATCAACCGGTCGTGTTCTATTTTGACTTGCTCGACCGAGTCATAAATAGCGGGAAAGCTCAACGCGATTTTCAGCCGCGTCGCATCAGAAGGGCGCACGGCTTGCGCACGCTCAAAGTAGCGGCGCGAGACATCTACCAGCCCGCGTTCGTAGTGGATATTGCCGATATTCAGGTAGGCGCGATCCAGGTTCGGATTTAGTTGTGCTGACCGCTCCAACGCGTCGAGCGCGTCGAGCGGTTTCTCCTGGCACAGCAAGCTCAACCCCAAATCATGCCAGGCTTCGGCAAAATCGGGTTTCAGCTTGAGCGCCCGTTCTAATACAGTTTGGGCGTCGGCGAAGCGGCCTTGTTCCCGTAAGACACATGCTAAGCTGTAATGCGCCTTGAGGTAATCCGGTCGTAAATTGATGGCTTCGACAAAGTGCGTGATCGCCTGGTCAGGGCGCTGCAAATTCGACATCAACAATCCGAGATTGTTGTGCGCTTCAGGAAAGCTCGGTTGGCAGCGCAAGGCCTCCCGATAGCATAGTTCTGCTTCGGCATTTTTTTCCTGCGCATGCCACAAATCCCCCAAATTGAAATGCACCATCGCACTATCGGGATCAAGCTGTAACGCCATTCGATAGGCCTTTTCGGCTTCGCCTGTCTGCCCCAATGCCTGCTGAATCGTGCCGAGCGAGTTATAAAAAATACTTGCCTGTGGTGCCTGCTCCAGCGCGCGGTAGATGTAGTCAAGCGCGGTTGGGCAATCCCCCTGGCGCAAGGCAATCATCGAACGAAGCTGCAAGGAATCGGCATGCTGCGGATCAAGCTGAAGCGCCTGCTCACAATTTGCCTGTGCCTGAGCGAGATCGCCTGCTTCAAAGGCTTGCGTTGCCGCGTCCCAAAGAATTGAGAAGGGAATGGTGCTCGCAGTTTGCTCGATTGTGACTGGCAAGGTGGCGGCGGCATTACCACAGCATTTTTGGTATTTTTTCTGGCTGCCACAGGGACAGGCATCATTGCGACCGGGCGAGCCGGATTGAAGTTGTGCTTTCGTCAAAACTACGCTCCTAAGAGTTGTGGGCTGGTAGAGAAACACAAATTGGAAACCATGAAAGGCAAGCGTTCATTTCCAATTCTATCGTTTGAACGCCGAGGCCGACTGCTGATGTAAGGCCTCGTATCCGACTTTCATATCAATCCCTTCCGATTCGTTATTGAAGGGAATGGAGCAAAAGCCCATCACCGCTTTTTGGGAATCGGTTAGTTCATTGAAAATGTGCGCAGGTAGGTTGCCGGTGATGTTGAAGCTCTGTTTCACCCACCAACGGGCAAACGTTGCAATCATCGCCCATCTGGTTCGCTCGCTCTGATTGGCCAACGCGCCGTGCCAGAGCCGACTGTCCCAGATCACCATATCCCCAGCTTGGGAAGGAATGGGCACCGCCTGACCTAGTGCTTCCTGTGATACATACTCGCCTGAAAGGTGCGAACCCGGAACCACCAGGGTACAACCATTTTGTTCATCCTGATCTTCCAGAATGATGGAGAGTTGCAGGGAGATAATCTGGGAACTCAGGTAAGGAATCATCGAATCTATATGCAGTGGCAAACTTACATTGCTGCTTCTGCCCGTGTAGCCTCGCAGGATATAGTTCGGCTCATCGGCGGCAATCGGTTTGTACCATGGATCATTCAGAAAATGTTTGAGGATACTTTCGATTGCGGCTGACTTAAATAACAGCTTCAGAAAGAAAAATTCCTTGTTTTGCAAATTGTAGATGGCGCATTGATCTCGATTGAGGAAGGGCACATTAGGCGCTAACGGGACTTTTTTTTCCCAGTTGAGTAACAGCCTTAGAGCTTGGCTGACTTCCTCTGCGCTAAAGACCTGTGGAATTACGCAATATCCATTAGTAGCAAGCTGTTCAATATACGTTATCATCTATAATCTTTCCTTTGTAATCTTCCTGAGGATAAAACTTGTTGCTGCTGCTAAGTTCGTAGCAAGGTCTTTTCCAGGGCTTCCACCATAAAGTCGCTGAGTGGCTTGATCCAATCTGTCTGGCCAAACAACACGCTTTTACGTGACAGAATTTCTTGCTTGAGATGTGCTCGGTACTCTGGCCGCCGCGCGATTTCCGCGGCGAGGCGCACGTAGTCCTGGGCATCTTGGGCGATGCACTCCCGCCAGTCCATCGCGTTGTACATCGCAAAAGTGCAACGCTGACGCAGGAATTCGCCGGGCAGCGTGACAATGGGCGTGCCGACGGCGAGGGCTTCGAGGGAGGTGGTGCCGCCATTGAATTTGGTGGTGTCCAGCAGCACATCGCTCAACCGTATTAGCTCAATAAAATCCGGCAAAGGTAAATGCGACAGGAAGCGAATACGCGTGACGACATCAGGCAGCGTGCGGGCAAAGCGTTGTTTGAGGCGTTCCCAGAGTTCCGTCTGATGGTTGATGACAAAGACGACTTCGCCGTCGCCATCAGCCCGCAGCACCTCACCGATGATCTGATCCATTTCGGGATGCAATTTGAAGGGAGTCATCGGGCAGAGATAGATGTGCTTGTTTTCTGGCAAGCCTAAATCCGCCCGCGTTTTGACTTGTAGGGGCGAAGCGGCAGGCCAGTAACAGACCGGACGTTGCGGCATCAGCACGACGCGCTCCCGATAATGTTGCTGCGCGTGTGAAACCTCATCAACTGCCGAAGAAATAAAATAGTCCACGTTGGGCACACCACTGGTGAGCGGATGGCCGCCGCAGGTGACTTGTAGTGGCGCGAGGCGCGCAAACGAGAGGAAATAGCTCCAGGGTTCCATGCCAATGTCGCAGAAAAAGAGGATGTCGAGTTTGGCTTCCCCGATTTGCTGCCGCGTGGTGTCCAAAGAGTTGGATACTTTCATCAGCCGATCACCATCCCGCAGCGTTTGCACGATCTCGCTGCACGCATTGCCCTGATGCAACACGGTCACACGAAACTGATCGCGTGGCCAATTGGCGATGACGCCGCTCATCACACGATTGATGATATTTTGCCCGATGCCTTGCCAGGAGAAGCTGGAAGACAGAAAGCCGATTTCGATGCGATTGCTGGTTCGCTGTGGCGTCCGGCAATGCGGCGCGACTTCGCCGAGTGAAGGCGAGGTTTGCAGGAAGAAGTCGCCTATGCGGGTCATCATTTCTAATTCATTCTCGCCGTGATAGCCCAGAAAAAAGGGCGTCAGCGCCACTTCGCTTTGCGGGTCTTTGATTTGCAAGTTGGCGGCCATCAATTGGTCGAGATTGGCTGCCAATCGTGCGCGCTCAGCTTGCAACTGCTCGGTTGAGTCGTAAATCGCCGGGATGCAAAGCATCTGTTTTACGCGCAACGCATCCGATGGCTGGATCGCTTGCGCGCGCTGGTAATATTGCCCCGCGACATCCGTCAACCCACGCTCGTAATAAATATTGCCAATACTCAAATACCCCGTACCCAAGTCGGGCTTCAGTTGCACGGCCTTCTCATACGCAGCTAGGCTGGCGGCGCGTTGATTCTGCGCCGCTAAAGTGACGCCCAAGTCATGCCAAGCTTCGGCGGAATCGGGTTGCAGCCGCAACGCCTGTTCCAGAACGGCCTGCGCCTGAGCGTGGCGATGTTGTTCACGTAAAGCGCAGGACAGCCCAAGGTGTGCTTTGAAATGGTCTGGGCGAAGCTGGAGGGCTTGGCTCAGATGCACGATGGCCGGATCGAATTGCTGTTGGCTCAGCCGCAACAATCCGAGATTATTATGTGCTTCGGGAAAGTTCGATTGATAACGCAACGCTTTCTGATAACAGGCTTCTGCTTCTGCCACTTTTTCCTGTGCATGCCACAAATCCCCCAGATTGAAATGCGCCATTGCGTTCGTCGGATCAAGTTGCAGCGCCATCCGAAAGGCTTTTTCGGCTTCGCTTGCTTGGTCCAATTTCTGTTGGATGAGTCCTAGCGAGTTATAAAAATCACTGGAACGAGGCACCTGCTTAATGGCTCGCTGAATATACTGGAGCGCGGTTTGGTGCTCTTCCTGGCGAAAGGCAATCATCGCGCGCAGGTGCAGCGCATCCGCATGTCGAGGGTCGCTCGCCAGCACTTTTTCACAGCTTGTTTGTGCCTGGGCGAGGTTCCCAGCTTGAAATGCTTCTACCGCCGCAGGCCAAGCTACCGATGGCCTGACTTTTTGCACAGATGGGCTGTGCGCAACAGGTTTGGGCGCAGCCGCAGCCGTATTTTCACAGCATTTTTTGTATTTTTTCTGGCTGCCACACGGGCAGGCATCATTGCGGCCAACCCCGCCGGGTTGAAGTTGAGGCTTCGTCAAGATTACGCTCCAATTCTACCTTGTGAGTTGTGAAAGGTTTCTTGCAGGAAGTCGCTGAGTGGTTTGATCCACGCCGTTTGCCCGAATAACACGTTCTTGCGCGACAGAATTTCCAGCTTGAGATGTGCTCGGTACTCAGGCCGCCGCGCGATTTCCGTGGCGAGGCGCACGTAGTCCTGGGCATCTTGGGCGAGGCACTCCCGCCAGTCCATCGCGTTGTACATCGCAAAGGTGCAGCGCTGTCGCAGGAGTTCGCCGGGCAGCGTGACAATGGGCGTGCCGACAGCCAATGCTTCCAGAGAGGTGGTGCCGCCATTGAATTTGGTGGTGTCGAGCATCACGTCGCTCAAGCGCAATAACTCGGTAAAATCTGACATGAGCAGGAATGGCAGGAAGCGGAGGCGCGTTGCCACGTCAGGCAACGTGCGGGCAAAACGTTGTTTGAGGCGTTCCCAGAGTTCCGTCTGATAGTTCGTGACGAAGACGACTTCGCCTTCTGGGTCGGTGCGCAGAATCTCGCCGATCAAGTGATCCATTTCCGGGTGGAGTTTGAAGGGAGACATCGGGCAGAGATAGATGTGCTTGTTTTCCGGCAAGCCCAAATCCGCCCGCGTTTTGAGGCGCGCGGGTGGCGTCGCCGCATAGTAACAGACGGTGCGTTGTGGCAGCAGCCCCACGCGCTCCCGATAATGTTCTTGCGCATGCGGCACCTCATCAATCGCCGAAGAAAGGAAGTAATCCACATTGGGAACGCCGCTCGTGATGGGATGGCCACCGCAGGTCAGTTGCAAGGGGGCGAGCCGAGCAAAGGAGAGGAAATAGCTCCAAGGTTCCATGCCGAGATCGCAATAGAAAAGGATGTCGAGTTGCTGATCCGCGATTTGTTGCCGGGCGGCTTCCAGCGCTTGCGGAACGTGTATGGTCTGGTCGCCCTCGCGCAAGTATTGGACGATTTCAGGGGAAGGCACATTGCGATGCAACAACGTAACGGAAAAGCGGTCGCGCGGCCAATGGGCAATGACGGGTCCCATCACGCGATTCACGACGTGACTGGGGTGATTGAAGCTGGAAGAAAGAAAGCCGATTTTGAGGCGTCCGCCCTGTGGTTTGGGCGTCAGGCAATGCGGCGCGGTGGTGCCAAGCGCGGGACAAGCACGCAGGAACAGGTCGCCGACGCGGTTCAAAGTCTCCAGCTCATTCTCGCCCCGATAGGCCAGAAAAAAGGGCGTGATGGCTGTCTCTTCCAGTGGGTCGGTAATGACGATGTTTTCCGTGGCTAACTGTGCCAAATCGGCGGTCAACCGCTCGTGCTCCCTTTGGACTTGCTCGACCGAATCATAAAAGGCCGGGAAGCACAGCGCCATTTTCAGCCGCGTTGCATCGGAAGGGCGCACGGCTTGCGCGCGGTGAAGGTATTGCATTGTGACATCCACCAATCCCAGTTCGTAGTAGTGGCTGCCGATATTCAGGTACGCCAGGTCTAAGTCCGGCTTCAGTTCTACCGACTTTTCCAGCGCGACAATAGCGTCTGACGGCTTCTTTAAGGCTAACAACGTTACGCCCAAGTCATGCCAGGCTTCGGCAAAATCAGGCTTGAGCCGAATCACCTGTTCTAGTACCGCCTGCGATTGCGCGTAGCGATCTTGTTCCCGTAAAGCACGGGCCAGGCCGTGATAGGTATTGAAATCATTGGGAGCTAGTTCAAGGGCGCGTGCGAAATGAAGGATGGCCGGATCATATTGCCGCTGGTGCAGCCGTAAGAACCCCATACTGCTGTGTGTTTCGGACGAATCCGGTTTGTGCCGCAATGCTTCCTGGTAACATTGTTCTGCCGCCACTGCCTCTTGGCGCAACTGCCACAAGTCGCCCAAATTGTGATGTGCCAAGGCATTCGTTGGATCAAGCTGCAACGCCATCCGGTACGCCTTTTCTGCCTCCTCCGGCAAGTCTAACCCTAGTTGGATCAACCCCAACGCGTTATAAAACATACTGGATTGCGGCAATTGCTCCAGCGCGCGCCGAATATAAGTAAGCGCAGTGGGATAGTCTTTCAATTGCTCGGCAATCATCGCGCTGAGGTGCAACAGTTCAGGGTGTTTCGGATTAAGCTGCAACGCTTGCTCACAATTCACCTGTGCCTGCGTCAAATCTCCTGCCTCGAAAGCCTGGATGGCAGCTTGGCAAACAGCGACAAAATTGTCTGTGCGCGCCGCTGGTCGTGGCTTATTAGGTTGGTGCGACACAGCTTTGGTGCGGCCACAGCAGTATTTATATTTTTTCTGGCTGCCACAGGGACAAGCCTCATTACGACCGGGCAAGCCGGGTTGAAGTTGCGGTTTGGTCAAGCGCGTGCTCCGATGGATTGCTGAATAGCAAAAGGGCTGGTGGATAAACTCAAGATGAATCGCAGGGTGGGGACTGGATGACAATTGCTTTGGCCTCAACAGGCGAGTGCATTATAGACAGGCACCGCTTTGATGTACACAAGAATTTCATCGCCCCGTGCAAGTGTCTGTGACCAGTAGCAATGGCTCTCAGGCTTGACTTTGGCGGGGCAGGCTTGTACTACCTCAAATGAAAAATCTGTGATGAGGACAAAGGGTTACTATGTTGGTATATCTTGATCTGATGAAAGACATTCTGGCGCAGGGCGTCCAGAAAGAAGACCGTACTGGTGTGGGTACACTTTCCGTTTTTGGCAGGCAAATGCGATTCGATTTAAGCCAGGGCTTTCCGCTGGTCACGACGAAAAAAGTTCATTTGAAATCCATTATTTACGAATTGCTATGGTTTCTGCGCGGCGACACGAACATTAAATATTTGCAGGAACACAACGTCACGATTTGGAACGAATGGGCGGACGCGAACGGGGAACTAGGGGAAGGCATTTACGGTTCGATGTGGCGCTCGTGGCCAAACCCTGATGGCACACATATTGATCAAATCAGCCAGGTCATTGAGCAGATCAGAACGAATCCCAATTCACGACGGATGATCGTTGTCGCCTTTAATCCCAGTTTCGCTGACAAAACGCCGTTGCCACCGTGTCATTCACTTTTCCAATTTCATGTCGCGGCAGGAAAGCTCTCTTGCCAGCTCTACCAACGCAGCGCGGATATGTTCCTTGGCGTCCCATTCAATATCGCCTCGTATGCGTTGCTGACGCACATGATCGCCGAGCAATGTGATTTGGACTTAGGCGATTTCATTTGGACAGGCGGCGATTGCCACCTTTACAGCAACCACTTTGAGCAAGTGCATTTACAACTCAGTCGCTCGCCGTATCCGCTGCCACAACTCGTCATTAAGCGCAAGCCTGCTTCAATTTTTGAGTATCAATACGAGGATTTTGAAGTCGTGAATTATCAGCATCATTCCGCAATCAAAGCCGCAGTTGCTGTGTAACTTCATCTGGGAGCAGAAGTCGAAAGCAGATAGACCGCGAAAGAAGCCAGCCAATGCTCGCCTTCATAACTTCCACTTGCCACATTGGTCAGCGCATCTTGTGCATGTAGATTCGCTGCGTTCAGGAGGGTTTTTCGTTTAGGATCGTTCGACGGCAAGGCTGCGGCAATGCTGCGCATACACCACGCGCGGCTCAAATTCAGCCCATCCAGATGCACGATTTTCGGATCACTGCGATCTGCTACAACGGCGGGCGTGAGCAAAGATTTTGGCTCACCCTTGGCAAGATTCGGCAAGAACGCCGCGAACCATTGCTGAAACTCTGCGGGCTTCATGACGCGTCGCATCAAATCAGCTTCCATCAAACTCGGCGAGAAAAAGTCTTCGCCACCCGGTTCCCACGCTGCCGGATAATTCACGTCTTTACGGTAATAGGTCAGGCTGCGTTCCGTGATTAATTCCACCAGCTTTGGCTCGCCTATCGTCTTCGCATAATCCAGCGCAAAAGCTAAGCCAAACGCCGTGTTCGGATGCACGCCCGTGCGAATCGGATAGGTTTGCTTGGGCAGGAAATTCACGTAGCGCGTAACCAAAGCCTCCGCGAGCGGCTTCAGATTTATCGCCCATTTTTTGCCGTCTGAATCATTCCAACCGTGCAATTCTTCGGCCAGTTTTAGCAACCAGGCCCAGCCGTACGTGCGCTCGAAGGATTGGCGACTGGGTTGCTGCAAATACGCAACTTCGCTCTGAAGATTTGCCGTCGAAAGGTTTTCATTCAGCGCCGCGCGAATCTCCGTCGCTTCGGGCAAATTCGGAAACGTCTTGAGCAACCGCACCAACATCCAATGCCCGTGTACCGACGAATGCCAATCGAAGCAGCCATAAAACGCCGGATGCAGCGCCTTGGGGCTTTTCACTTCGCCGCCGTCGTTCATGACGTGATCAAGTTTGTTCGGATATTCTTTGCGCACGCATTTGAGTGGCAATTGAGCGAGGCTGGAAGCCTGCGCCTGGGTCAGCACAAGGGAGTCGTTGGGTTGAGCCATAACCAAAAATGGGCAGAATAAAGCAAGAACGAGCGCACAAAATTTCAGCATCAATTTTTCCTATCGGCGCAAAATGCTAAGCTACTGTAGTGAAGCAGTAACTATCAATTATCAACGGTCAATTGGCAACTAAGAATGCTTATTTCCATCATTGTCGCAATGGGGCGCAATCGCGCTATCGGATACAAAAACACTTTGCCCTGGCGTTTGTCAGCGGATATGCAGCACTTCAAACAACTCACGATGGGGCATCACATAATCATGGGACGCAAGACGTATGAAAGCATCGGACGCCCTTTGCCGGGACGCACTTCGATTATCATCACGCGCCAACCAGACTTTCAAGCCGCAGACTGCCTCGTCGTACATTCACTTGACGAAGCCATTGCACTTGCCGCATCACGCGGCGAACAAGAAGCCTTTATCATTGGCGGGGCAGAGATTTATGCCCAAGCTTTGCCGCTGGCTGCGCGCTTGTATTTGACGTTAGTTGATGCTGCGCCGGAAGCGGACGCGTTTTTTCCTGCTTTTGATGAGGCGCGTTGGCAACGAACCGAAGAAAAATTTGTCGCAGCGGATGAGAAAAATCAATATGCCGCGAGCTTCTCATTGCTCACAGCAAATCCTGCTGGCTACAGCTTTCCCGTCCACTAAGATACAATCCCCGTGTGAATATTCTGCTTGGAAAAACCGAAACTGAACTGGTTGCGTTGGCGCAAGACCTGGGCGAGAAGCCATTTCGCGGCAAGCAACTTTATAAATCCCTATATGCCCGCCGCATCCTGACGCTCGACGCCATCACCGAACTTGCCAAACCGCTGCGCGACAAGCTCGACGCAACGGCGCGCATCACGGAAACCACTATCGCCAACGTGTTCTATTCGACCGATGGCACACGCCGTTATTTGCTCAAGCTGGGCGATGGCAAAGAAGTCGAAGCCGTCTTCATCCCGGAAGAGAACCGCGACACGATTTGCATTAGCTGCCAGGTGGGGTGCGCCGTCGGCTGTGCGTTTTGTATGACCGCGCAACTCGGCATCAAACGCAATATGACCGCTGGCGAAATCGTCTCGCAAGTCATCATCGTGCTGAACGAAGTCTATGGCGCGGGCGAAAAAGCGCCGCATCGCACCAATCTGGTTTTTATGGGCATGGGTGAGAGCTTTTTGAATTATGACGAAGTGATGAAAGCGATTCGCTTGCTCTGCGATGAAAAAGGACTGAACATCCATCCTAAGCGCATCACGGTTTCGACTTCAGGGATCGTCCCGAAAATCATGGCTTTCGCCGAGGAAGAAGTCCGCCCGCGCTTAGCTGTTTCGCTTTCGGGCACAACCGACGAGCAACGCACAAAATTGATTCCACTGAATAAACGTTACGGGATAGAAGAACTGATGACCGCGCTACAGAATTATACGTTGGGGCGGCGCGAGAAAGTCACCTTTGAATATGTGATGCTGGATGGCGTGAACGATAGCGACGAAGATGCAAACCGACTCGTCAAATTGATTCGTCGGTATCAATTGCACGCGATGGTGAATTTGATTCCGCATAATCCTGCACCAGAGTTGCCATTTGCCTCTTCGCCAATGCCACGCATTTTGCGCTTCCAAAATATCCTCGTTGAAAATGGCGTGGTCACGTTTATTCGCCGCCCGCGCGGGCAGGATATTTCAGCCGCTTGTGGACAACTTGCGGCAAGGCCGCAGGCCGCATCTCAATAAGATTGGAGGATACGATGTCAGTTACAACACACGCCAATCTCACAGCCGTCCCGCCCTCGCCACTAATTTTGCGCAGTATTACGTGGCAAACGTATGAAAACCTATTGGCAGATTTGGATGAGCAAAGCGGTATGAGGCTCACGTATGACCGAGGAGTCTTAGAAATTATGCCCCTGACGCCGGAACACGAATCGCTGAATCGCTACCTCGCCAGTTTGGTTGATTTGCTCGTAGACACCCTGGAGATGGACGTCCATCCGGTTGGCTCATCCACCTTCAAACGCGAGGATATTGATCGTGGCTTTGAGCCAGATTCGTCCTTCTACTTCGAGCACGCAGCACAGATGCGTGGCAAGAAGCGCATTGATTTGACGATTGATCCTGCGCCCGAACTGGTGATTGAAATTGATATTTCGCACGGCTCGCTCGACAAGCTTTCCCTGTTTGCGGACTTTGGCGTGGCAGAAGTCTGGCGCTTCGACGGAACGGCAGCGCATCTCTACCATCTTGCCGATGGTGCGATTGAGGAAGCTGAGCGCAGTGCAATTTTTCCGGGATTGACGGCAGAGAACATTGAAGACTTCCTGCAACAAGCACAGGTTTTGAGGCGGTCAGAATTGAAAGAATGGGTGCACCAGTTAACAGGAATCTAAAATGGAAAATTACGACCAGGAAATCTCGACTTTCGAGAAAATCGCCATTCTCATTGTGCGAATCGTTGCATTTATCACGTTTTGCATGGGGCTGCTTGGCTTAGCATATTCACTTCTTCTTCTATTCGTTTCCAAGAGCGGCAGTGAAATAGTCTCGAATCTCGGCAACAGCGTTGTGTGGCTTATCGCTGGCATTGTCTTGATCATTTTAAGCCGATTCATTGCGCGCCAATTAGCCAAAGGACTGTAACCACCTTATGTCTCCATCTCCTGATTACATCGTTCTTGGCTCCGGCGTCGCAGGGTTGCGCGCAGCCATTGAACTCGCCAATCACGGGCGTGTTATTGTTCTCACCAAAGAACGCCTCGACGAATCCAACACCGAATATGCGCAGGGCGGCGTCGCGGTCGCGCTCTCGGACGATGACGAAATCGCGTTGCACATTGAAGACACGCTTATCGCAGGCGCAGGATTGTGCGATGAGAAAGCCGTGCGCGTGCTGGTTGAAGAAGGCCCGAAATACATCACGCAATTGATTGATTGGGGCGCACAATTTGATCGGGAAGGCGCTGGACTCGCCTTCACCCGCGAAGCCGCCCATTCGCGCAACCGCATCCTGCACGCGCGCGGCGATTCGACGGGACGTGAAATCGTGCGCGCGATGATCGCGCAGGCACGTACTAAGCCTAACCTGCAACTGCTTGCGCACGCCGCGACGATTAGCGCGATTGTCGAAGACGGGCGCTGCGTAGGCGTGCGCTACATTGACCCGAATGAAAGTCTGTTGCGCGAAATGCGCGCGCGCGCCGTCGTCATCGCAACGGGCGGCGCAGGACAATTGTTTTCGCAAACCACGAACCCCAGCGTAGCCACGGGCGACGGCATGGCAATGGCCTACGCCGCCGGGGCGATGATGTGCGATTTGGAGTTTGTGCAATTTCACCCGACGGCGCTATCGTTGCCCGATGCACCGCGCTTTCTGCTTTCAGAAGCCTTACGTGGCGAAGGCGGCATCCTGCGCAATCATGACGGCAAAGCGTTTGCTGCGAATTACGACGAGCGCGCCGAACTTGCGCCGCGTGACATCGTCGCGCGCGCTATCGTCGCCGAAATGGAACGCACTGGCACGCGTTGGATGTATCTGGATATGACTCATCTGAAATCCACCTTCCTGCGCGACCGCTTCCCGAAAATTTTTACGACCTGTTTGCAGTACGGCTTGGATTTAACGAAAGACCTGTTGCCCGTCAGTCCCGCCGTGCATTACGTAATGGGCGGCGTGCGCAGCGATACCTATGGGCGCACCACGTTGCCGGGCTTGTTTGTCGCAGGCGAAGTCAGTTGCACAGGCGTTCACGGTGCCAACCGTTTGGCCAGTAATTCGTTGCTTGAAGGCCTGGTCTTCGGCGCACGCGCGGGGGCGGCGGCGATAGCGGACCATCTGCCCGCACCACAGCAAACCGAAGTTGAACCCGTCGAATTTGATTTAGATCAATGGCGTCTCGACCCGCACACGAAATCGCGGGTGCAGGAATTGATGTGGAAGAAGGTTGGGTTGATTCGACGTGGCACGGATCTCGAAGCTGCCAGTTTAGAATTGACCAAATTAATCACCAGCAACATTAATCAACGCACCAGAAATTTTGCCACACTGGCAAAACTCATGGCCGAAGCTGCGCTGTGGCGTAAGGAAAGTCGCGGCGGTCATTACCGCGAAGATTTTCCGCAACCTAACGATCAGCAATGGTCGGTGCATTCGGCCCAGCAAATGGGACAAGCCATCTTCTCAGTTGAAAAAATCAGCGCGTAAAATTATCCCCCTTGATCAAAGGCTGAAATCTTTGTCAGCTATTCAGAGAACTATTTGCCGCATTTGGGGCAGCGTAATAGATGACACGCGCGACAATACTCCTTGCCGCAGCCTTCACAAGGCGCGTGTCCTACCAAGCTCACGCAATGCAATTTATCATCACAAATTACCCGCGCACCGGCGGCGGTTGCGCTCCATTCACACGGCAGCGGTTCTAACGCGCGCACCAACGGATTCCAATCCAGCGCCAGCTTGCGCTCGCCTTTGCGTCGTTTGATCAGCAGTTCCAAGCGTTGCACCGGACAAATCAATTCCAGCGTCTGGGTTAGTTCCAGCGTCACACGCAAGTCGTATTTTTGCTTGAGGTCGCCGACCTTGGCCTGGTACTCGCGCTCGGCGGCTTCGATGCGCAATTGTTCGCGGGCGGAATCGGCATGGGGCTTTTTGCGTTTGCGAAACGCTTCTTGGCGCAAGCCGTCATAGTATTCCAGCACACGCGCCAAATCCCGATCCAAGCGTCGCTGCATCCCCTGCAGAAACGGTTGCAGTTGCGCCCGCACACGATCCGGCAACGCGCGCTTGAGAAAGGCGTGTTGTTTCACTGCATCCCAGCGCGGTGGCAATTGCGAATCAAACGGCTCGTCCGGTGCGGCAGCCAAATCGCCTCCCACGACGGCCTGCCACAGTTCATTGACAAACGCATCCAGCGCACTGCCATTCGCCGTGTTGACGCCGAGCCGGATCAGTCCCTCGCGCTTCTCATCCGAAATCGCCGTATAGCGAAACACGAACAGCCAATAGCGTGTGAATGCGGGGCTAACGCTCAGGAACCGATACACAGCATTGGGCAATTCAATGCTGTGTTCCAGCATCCGCTCGGCGGCGGTTAATTCCGGCAATGGTACGTCGGCAACGAAACGCAATTGCTTCCCACGCGCGTCCAGTAAGCTACCCAGGCGTTCGAGCCAATCGGATTCCAAACTAACGCGTTGAGCCTCTGGCGGCGTTTCTGCCCCAAAGCCGAGGCGCGTCATTTCCGGCGCGCGCAAGCTTCGTTGCAGCGCAGTGGGCAACATCGCCTCCAAGCCTTCTGGCTCAAAGTATTCGACTAAAGCGCCTTCGTGTTCCAACACGCGCGCGGCGAAATGACGAAAGCGGTCTGTGGGAGCTGTCATAGTTTGAAATTTTTCTCATCCACGAAGCCCGAAGCGACACGAAGTTTTTGACAGGATTGACAGGATTTTCAAGCTTAAATCTTCGGACAGATTCAATCTTGTCAATCCTGTCTATTTCGTCTTCTTCGTGTCGCTTTGTGTGGCTTCGTGGATGAGACCTGAATTCATCCAGCCACAAATTCTTCGCCGAACAATTCTTCGTCCAGCGTTTTGGCGTCGTCATATTCTTTCTTCGCTTCGGCCAGCCGTTCGCCCAAAAAGGCAAACGCGTCGTCGCGTTCAGTATCAGTGTTTTCGACCCAGGCGGCAAAGACCAATTCGGCAAAGTCCTGTTCTTCGCTCATCTCGCCCAGGATGGCGTCAATTTCGCCGACGACCAACTCGAACATATTGATCTTTTCATCCAGAATTTGCAGCACGCGTTCTTCCAGCGTACCGCGCATTGCCAAGTTGAAAATAAACACATCGCGCGTTTGCCCGATGCGATGAATGCGTCCGATGCGCTGTTCAATCGCCATCGGATTCCACGGTAGATCGAAGTTGATGAGCGTATTGCAGAATTGCAGATTGCGCCCCTCGCCGCCCGATTCCGTGCAAAGCAGCAACGGGATTTCGCCCCGAAAATATTCAATCGCGCGGTCTTTTTCCGGCCCGGTCATGCTGCCCTCAAACAGCACGCAATTCAGCCCGTGGTCGGCAGCGAGGGTTTGCAGGCGCAAGAGCGTTTCGCGGTGATGCACAAAGACCATTTTCTTTTCGTCCACATTGCGATGCAGTAGGTCGAGCAGCGCCTGCTCTTTGCTATTGACCTGCAAATCTTCGTAGCGTTCCTGCAACTCGCGCCACGCAGGACTGACCTTGCGTTTGTCGGCGTAGCGTCCAATCGCCAACGCCGCAGTCGCTGCGGTCGAACCCGCCGCCGAAAGCAAATGCCGCAACGACAATCGCTGCTGTGTCGTTGCGCTTTTATGGGCTTCCTGTACGAGGCGTGACAGTTCGGCGTAGCACGACGCCTCTTCCCCACTCGGCTCTAGTCGGAGCGTCGTTGCGTGGCGCGGGGGCAGTTTTACTTCCACCAGCGAGCGTGTATTGCGAATCATTACGTCGCGCATCAAATCGCGCATCGTGTCACGATTGGCGGGCACGCGCGGTTTGCCACTGGTCATGTAGCTGGCGCGAAATTCCTTCTCGGTTTTGAAAATGCCGGGCTTTAGCAGCGTCAGCAAGTTATAGAGTTCAATCAGCGAATTCTGCACGGGCGTCGCGGACAATAACAACAAAAAGCGTTTGTTGAGCGCATTGACCAGCTTCCAATTCGCGGTCGCCCGATTCTTCAGGTGATGCGCTTCGTCCACAATCACCAAGTCATAGTTTTGCGCGGCGAGCGCTGCCTGATGCTCCGGGCGGCGCGCCGTCGCAATCGAAGCGATCACACGCGGCTGCGACCAAAAGGCCGACGCATCGCTGCGCGCCGCAGAATCATAGGTCGTGGCAAACTCGACATCGAACTTCGTGAGCATCTCTTCCTGCCACTGTCCGACCAACGTGGCCGGCGTCAGGATCAACACACGCTCGGCCATGCCGCGCAGCAGATATTCTTTCAGCACCATTCCGGCTTCAATCGTTTTGCCGAGGCCTACTTCATCCGCCAGCAATACGCGCCCGCGAAATTGCCGCAGCACTTTGCGCACGGATTCAACCTGATACCAATACGTTTCGACGCCGTGCAACGCCGACAGGCACAGCAGATCGTCAAAGCCTTGCAACAAGCTCAACTGCGCCCATTCATCGCGCAAACGAAATGCTTCTTGATCTGTTTCAGTAGCGCCCAGCACAAGTTGCTCAGCCAACTTGTCCGGCCAGGTGAGCGTGAGCGGGATGCGCAAATTGTACTGAGGCAACGGCAGCGCACCTGTTTCGACGGGCGGCAGCGTTTTTGACACAATTGTTTTTTTCGGCGCGGTCTTCTTGGTTGCCAATTGGCGCGCGGCAACGCTTTCCCTGAACAACTTTATCCGTTCTTCATCGCGACGTTGATATTCGTGCTCGCTGATTTGCCGCAGCCAGTCATTGATCCACGACACCAATTCATTGCCGTTCGGCAAGGCTCCGACCGAATAATTCAGGGTCGCCTGATCCATCTGTTGCATCAACTGCGACGCCTGCGTCCAGATGCCCTGCTGTGCCAAGGCAATCGCGCGCAACAAATTGTCTTCGGCATAATATGGGTCAAAATGTTTGTTGAAGCGATGCAGATACCGTAAGCTTTGCTCCGGTCGCTGATCCACGAGCGCAGCAAGGGTCACTAACAACAAAACGCCCGCATCGGTTGGCCAGGCTTGCAAGGCAGGCAACATTGCCAGGAGCAAATCGGGTTTCTGTTGGCGAAAGTGACTGAGAAAAACGTAGCCCCAGTCGGCGGGACTGACAGGCGCGGCAGACGGCGGCAATGCGGGCGGTTGATCGTTCATGCGTGATTGAAAACTTTGTGAGGGTAAAGCATGAAAAAAGAATTGTCACCTGCTGAGCAGCAGGCATTGCAACAACAGATGATTAGTGAAACCGAACCGGGCACGATCCTGCGCGACTTCGGGACGTTACTGCAATTCGCCGCGTCCAACGAACTCCAAGTCAGTGGCGTGAAGCAATTATTGCCGCTAGCGATCCTTGGCGAACTCAATGCCAGTTTGTCCAGGCCCATAGAAATTGCGATTCAGCGCCCACAGCAAAAATCTTTCCCAAACATCAATGGCTTGTATTTGGTGCTGCGCGCCAGCGGGTTGTCGCGTATCGAACGGCGCGGCAAAAACGCGGTGCTGACGTTGGATGAGCAGATGATGGCGCGGTGGCAGGAGTTGAATGCCGCCGAACGCTACGTCGCGCTATTGGAAGCGTGGTTTGTGCGCAGCACCGAGGAAATTCTGGGCGAACGCGACCCGCAAGGCCCGTTCATCAAATGCACTTGGCTCTGGCAGAAATTCCTTGAAAAACCCGCGATAACATTTGGCCAGAAGCGCGATGACAACAGCTATCTGAACTACTTTCCCGGCCTGCACAATGTGGCTTTGCTGGAACTGTTCGGCTTTGTGCGTGTGACAGCAGGCAAGCCGCAACCAGGTAAGGGATGGAACGTGACGCGCATCCAACAATTGCCGTTCGGCGCGGCGCTTTTCCACCTGATTCAGAACGAATATTTCGAGTGGATGGACGACGCGCTTTTTATGCCGGGACTTGAAGCCAACGCCTCGCAATCGCTGCTGTCTACGCTGCAACCCTACTTTCCATCGCTGAAAAACGCATTGATCCTACCGCTGCCTGCCAAGCGGGAAGGCGTGTTTGTCTTCAAAGTTTCACTGGGAAAAATCTGGCGGCGCATTGCGATTCCGTCGTCGCTGTCATTGGACGATTTGAGTTTTGCCATTTTGGATGCCGTAGATTTTGACAACGATCACTTGTATCAATTCACCTACCGCAATCAACTCGGACGCAAAGTCGAAGTCGGGCATCCTTATATGGAAGACATTTTATCATCCGATGAAGTCTGTGTAGGAGACCTGCCGCTGCAAGTGGGCGAGGCGATGGAATATCTCTTTGACTTTGGGGATAACTGGAAATTCAACGTTGTTTTGGAACGGATCGAACCCGGCAATCCCAAACTCAAAAAAACCAAATTGCTGGAAAGCCACGGCAAAGCGCCGGAGCAGTATCCCAACTGGGATGACGATGACGACGAATGACGTCAGCCGTATGAATTGCCACTAGCTTGAGCTAGTGGACGGGAGCAAGGGAGGAGATGGCTTTAGCCCAAAATCAGAGAAACCCCTCTTCCGAATTGCTTTAGCTAAAACTGAGTGGAAGAACATTTTTAATCCTTCGGCTGAAGCCTGGATTGTTCGCCATGCCCGTCACTAGCTCAAGCTAGTGGCAATTGAGTCGGAAATCCCCTTACCACTTATTTTTTACCCGTGCCTAAACATTGATTCCATGAGCATTGTCCAAGCTAAAGAAATTCTCCAACAACAATTCGGCTACGATTCGTTTCGGCTGCATCAGGAACCGGCGATTGCTGCGGTGTTGGCGAAAAAAGATTGTGTTGTGTTGATGCCGACGGGCGGCGGCAAATCGCTGTGCTATCAAATCCCCGCATTGCTGATGGACGGGTTGACGCTGGTCGTTTCGCCATTGATTGCCTTGATGAAAGATCAGGTAGATGCCTTAAAAGCGAATGGCGTCGCTGCCGCGTTTTTGAATTCCACGCAAACCGGACAGCAGCAGGGGGAGGTCTTTCGCGCGATTCGGGAAGACCGGTTGAAGTTGCTCTACGTCGCGCCGGAACGATTGCTGCAAAGCGGCGATCAGTTTTTGGATTACTTGCGCGGCATCAATGTGTCGCTGTTTGCGATTGACGAAGCGCACTGCATTTCCAGTTGGGGGCACGACTTTCGCCCCGAATATTTGCAGCTTGCCAAGCTCAAACAGCACTTCCCGCACATCCCATTAGTCGCGCTGACAGCGACGGCGGACAAGTTGGTGCGCCAGGACATCATCGAACGATTGAACGTCCCGCATGCGGCGTTGTTTGTGTCGAGCTTTAATCGTCCGAACATTTTTTACGCTGTCGAGCCGAAGAAAAATCACTATCTGCGACTTTTGCGCTACCTCGATCAACGCAAGGATCAGAGCGGCATTATTTATTGTCTGAGCCGCAAGTCTGTCGAAAGCCTGGCCGCTGATTTGCGCGACGAAGGATTTGCGGCCTTGCCCTATCACGCCGGTCTGGACAAAGAAACCCGCGACAAAAATCAGGAATTGTTTTTGCGCGACGATGCGAAAATTATCGTGGCGACTATCGCGTTCGGGATGGGCATTGATAAATCCAACGTGCGTTTTGTCGTGCATTGCGACTTGCCGAAAAACATCGAAAGTTATTATCAGGAGACCGGACGTGCCGGACGCGATGGTTTGCAAAGCGAGGCGTTGCTATTTTTTAGTTGGGCAGACGTAGCCAAACTGGAAGATTTCGCGCGCGTCGAAGGCAATGCTGCGCAGACCGAAATCATGCTCAAAAAGCTCAAGGTGATGGGCAATTTCGGCGATTTGAAAACCTGTCGCCGCAAGTTTCTGCTCAATTATTTTTCCGAAGAAACTGTGACGGCGTGCGGGAATTGCGACAATTGCCAGACGACCTATGAACGTTTTGATGGCACGATCATCGCGCAAAAGGCCTTGAGCGCCGTCGTGCGCACAGAACAGAAATTTGGCCTGGGCTATTTGATTGATTTCCTGCGCGGGGCTGACACCAAAGCGATTCGCGCCGAACATAAAGAACTGAAAACTTACGGCGTCGGCGCGGATATTTCCAAAGAGAATTGGTACGCGTACTTTCGAGATTTGCTGGCGCAGGATTACTTAAAACAGACCGAAGGGCAATATCCCGTGCTGGTGCTCACGGAAAAAAGCAACGACGTTTTGCGCGGCAAAGTGCAGGTGGAATTGTTCAAGATCAAAGCCAAGGTCGAGAAAAAAGTTTCGTTGATCAGCGCGATTGCGCATCCTTATGAACCGGAACTGCTCGCCGAATTGAAGCAACTCCGCACTACCTTGGCGCAGCAGGAAAACGTGCCGGCCTACGTGATTTTTTCGGATGCGACTCTCGTAGAACTCGCTACGTACCTGCCGCACGACGAAAGTGAAATGCAGCAAATTTCCGGCGTCGGGCAGTCGAAATTGCAAAAATACAGCCCGGCCTTTTTGCCCCTCATTACACAATATTGCGCGGCGCATCAATTCACGTCGCGCATCCAGTTGAAAGCTCCAACACGTGCGCCCAAAAGCCGCACGATCCGCGATGCCAGTGGCAACAGCACCTACAGCATTACGCTGACGATGTTTCAATCCGGGCTGCCAATGGCGGAAATTGCCCGCCGCCGCAACCTCTCAGTCGGCACGATTGAAGGGCATCTATTGCGCTATTTGCCGAGCGGTGAAATTCAACTCGAAGACTTTGTTACGCCGGACAAGGTTCGGGCGATCACCGAAGCTATTCACGAAATCGGGCAGGTCAATGGCGCTGGCCAACTGAAAGAGAGGCTCGGCGACGATTTTAGTTATGGCGAAATCCGCGCTGTGCTCGCTACGCTTTCAAGTTCTCGTTTTTGAGTCTGCGCCGTAACTGCGCTAGTATTCGCTTTCAATTTTCGTAACTCCGTTTCACCAAGCAAAAAAATATGACTACCAAAATTACCTTACCCGCAGACCGTTACTTCGATACCGACCCGGCGCAAAAAGAAATCGCCCTCGCCTTATACAATCAGGTCAAAGACAAACCGCTCGTCTGTCCGCACGGCCACGTAGACCCCGCGATGTTTGCTGATCCGAATTATTCGTTCGGCTCACCTGCGGAGTTGTTGTTGATTCCCGATCACTACATTTTCCGCATGCTGTATTCACAGGGCATTCCGCTCGAAAACTTAGGCGTGCCGCGCATAGATGGTGGCAAGGTCGAAACGGATCATCGCAAGATTTGGCAACTCTTCGCCGATAACTTTTATCTCTTTCGCGGCACGCCGACAGGCATGTGGCTCGCGCACGAATTGAAAGAAGTCTTCGATGTCGAAGACAAGCTGAGCAGCGCGAACGCACAGGAAATTTACGATCACATCGCCGCGCAATTAACCAAGCCGGAATTTCGTCCGCGCGCGATGTTTGAGCAATTCAATATCGAAGTTCTGGCCACGACTGATGCCGCTTCGGACACATTGGAACATCACAAAGCCATTCGTGAATCCGGCTGGCAAGGCCGCATCGTGCCGACTTTCCGTCCCGATGGTGTCGTCAATATTGATCGTCCTGATTGGCTGGAGCAAATTGATGCACTGGGCGAGACGATGGGGCACGAAATCACCAGCTACAAGAAACTGATTCAGGCGCTGGAAGATCGTCGCGCGTACTTCAAATCTATGGGCGCAACCGCGACCGATCACGCCGCGCAAACACCAGTCACGGGCGAATTGATGGAGATAGAAGCTGACGCAATTTTCAAACGCGCGCTGGAAGGCGAAGCGGATGAAGAAGATGCGATGCTCTTTACCGCGCACATGCTAATGGAAATGGCGCGCATGAGCATTGAAGATGGCTTGGTGATGCAATTCCATCCTGGCTCGTACCGCAATCACAATGAGGCTGTTTTTGAGCGCTTTGGCTTTGACAAAGGCTGCGACATCCCGCTTGCTGTGGATTACACGGAAAGCTTGGAGCCGTTGCTCAACAAATATGGCAATGATCCGCGGCTGAGTTTGATTTTGTTCACGCTGGATGAAACGTGCTACTCGCGCGAACTCGCGCCGATTGCCGGGCATTATCCCGCTGTGAAACTCGGCCCGCCCTGGTGGTTCAACGATAGCTGGAATGGGATGAAACGCTTCCGCGATCAGGCAATGGAAACCACTGGCATTTACAACACCACTGGCTTCAACGACGATACGCGCGCCTTTCCCTCAATTCCGGCCCGCCACGATTTAGCCCGTCGTGCCGATGCCAACTGGATTGCGAATCTGGTCATGCGCGGCATCATTGATCTGGAAGACGCCGATGAGATGATGCACGATCTGGCATATCGGTTGGCGAAGAAGGCGTATAAGTTTGAGTAAGTGGTAGTGGGCAATAGGGCAATGGGATTAATACCTTAATTTTGACAAGAGGTCTTGTATGTTTGTAGGACAGGTTAGATTGAGTTAGGGAACGTTTTTGTAAGGCTTGGTCCGCGTAACAGAAGCCGCGTCAGGTGGGATTATGAGGATCCTATGGGGGCCAACTACACCTGGATCGGATAAGCAAGAGTGGCGGCAGGATGTAGCCTCGGCCGCGTTCTTGACGATACGATTCGCATATTGTATACAACCTTCCTCTGATGCAGATCAACAAATCGTGCTTAAGCCGTATCGCTTATTCTCGTCGGTACGAAGCGCGGTTAATGACTGTACCTACCCATTCTTCGATCCAAGCTACGAGAATCAAAAGGAGAAGCTGAGATGGCTGTGCAATTGCTACCTGGCAAATACTATGGCGAGACGTTACGCCGCCGCAAATTCGGCAGCTTCGAGCTTTCGGAGCGGGTCTATTCTCCGGGGTATCAAACCCCTAAGCACACTCATAAACAGGCGCTTTTCTGCTTTGTGATGCAGGGGAATTACACCGAAAGTTATGGTGGTAGGACGCGCGAATGCACATCTTCGACTTTGCTGTTTCACCCGCCGGGCGAGTTGCACGCCGAATCCTTTCACGAATCTGGCGGGCGGTCATTTATTGTGGAAATTGCGCCTGCCTGGCTCACGCACATGCGCGAGTATTTGCCCATTCCAGTAAGTTCTGCGGGGTTTCAGGGCGGTGTGTTCGAGTTGCTGGCGCACAAACTGTACCGAGAGTTCACGCATGAAGACGGCGCGTCCCACCTCATCATCGAAGGGCTGATGATGGAGATGTTGGGTGAAACATTGCGCCGCAATACGGCACAAATAGTTCCTCCGTCACCGCGTTGGCTGCAACAGGTGAAAGACCTGCTCCAGGTGCATTTCGCAGAAAACCTCACGCTGGCCGACCTCGCCCAGAATGTCGGCATCCATCCCGTGCATCTGGCGCAAACATTCCGCAAAACCTATCAATGTACGGTCGGGGAATATGTGCGAAACCTGCGCATTGAGTATGCCTGCCACGAACTGGTCGCCTCTGCCAAACCGATTGTGGAGATTGCGCTGGCGGCGGGTTTCTGCGATCAGAGCCATTTCACCCGCACATTCAAGCGTGCGGTCGGCACGGCACCCTCACAATATCGCGATTCGCTCCGCAGGGCGTGACCCGATGCTGGTGAGAAAGATGGCCGTCTTGACCATAGGTGAAAAGCAATCCCACATTTACTTGCTCGTCATACATTTCAACACTAATCTGATTCATACTGTCTTACGGAGATGCAAGACAGTATGAACCAGCACGTGCTTTACTGTTGATTCGTAATTGACTGAGCATCATTGAAGTGATACCTGACGTGACGAACCTCAACTGACACTGAGGGCAAATAACTTGTGTGGCTAATCAACAGATGAAGCGTATAAAAATTATAGATTCTCATACCGGCGGCGAACCGACTCGGGTCGTCATCAGCGGCGGCCCCGATCTGGGCAACGGAACAGTGGCAGAACAACTGGAGCGATTCAGGGTCAACTACGATCACTTTCGCTCAGCCGTGGTGAATGAGCCGCGTGGCAATGATGCAGTTGTGGGCGCGTTGTTGTGTGAACCCGCCGAGCCCTCGTGTGCGGCAGGCGTGATTTTTTTCAACAATGTCGGCTATCTGGGGATGTGTGGTCACGGCACCATTGGCTTGATGGTGACGCTGGCGCATCTACATCGCATTGCGGCAGGCACACACCGCATTGAAACGCCCGTTGGCACTGTCACCGCGACGCTTGACGACAACAGTTACGTCAGTGTGGACAACGTGCCGAGCTATCGGCTGGCGGCAAATGTGGCGGTAGCTGTGCCAGGGTATGGCACTGTCACTGGCGATATTGCCTGGGGTGGCAACTGGTTCTATCTGGTCAACAGTAATGGGCATAACCTCACACTTGACAATCTTGAAGCCCTGACCGATTTCACTTGGCGGATTCGCCAGGCACTGACGCAGCAAGGCATCACGGGCGCGAACGGGCAGGAGATTGACCACATCGAACTGTTCGGGCCTTCGCAACTCGACGGCGTGCATAGTAAAAACTTCGTGCTGTGTCCAGGCAAAGCTTACGACCGCTCGCCGTGCGGTACGGGCACAAGTGCCAAGCTGGCCTGTTTGTACGCTGATGGCAAATTGCAGGAAGGGCAGATTTGGCGGCAGGAAAGCATCGTCGGCAGCGTGTTTGAAGGAACCGTTCGCGCCGGCAATACAGCCAGCGGCAAGGTCTCTCCAACGATCAAAGGTTCTGCGTTCGTCAATGCCGAGGCCGAGTTGATTTTGGACGAGCGTGATCCATTCTGTTATGGGATTCGTCAATGACTACACCCATAGCTTCAACTGCTTTTGATTTGGCGATTGTGGGCGGCGGCATCGTAGGTGCAGCTTGCGCCTGGGAAGCCGCGCGGGCGGGTTTACGCGCTATCGTCATTGAAAACAGTGTGATCGGCGGCGGCGCGACGGCTGCCGGAATGGGACACATCGTCGTGATGGACGATTCGGAGGCGCAGTTCGCGTTGACGCATTACTCGCAGCAACTCTGGCAAGAGCTTGCGCCCGATTTTCCGAGCGATGTCGAGTACGAAGAATGCGGCACAATCTGGGTAGCCGCCGATGAAGAAGAGATGGATGAGGTGCGGCGCAAAGCTCACTTTTATCAAATACGCGGCGTCGCCGTGGAAAGCCTCGACCCCAAAACTTTGGCTGCCGCCGAACCGAATTTGCGACCAGGCTTGGCGGGTGCCTTGCTGGTTCCAGGTGATGGCGTCCTCTATCCACCCTGTGCCACACGGTACTTTTTGGAACAGGCACAGGCGTTGGGCGCGGAATTACGCTGCGGTCAATCGGCTGTCGCGCTAAGTAACGAAGGCGTCTGGCTGGCTGACGGCACCTTCATCAGTGCAGGCGCGACGGTCAACGCCACGGGCAGTTGGGCACCAATGTTGACGCCCGGCATTGACGTGCAAAAACGCAAAGGTCATCTGCTCATCACTGACCGCTATCCGGGTTTCGTGCGACATCAGCTTATCGAATTGGGCTATTTAAAAAGCGCGCACTCAATCAGTTCCGATTCCGTAGCTTTCAATGCCCAGCCGCGCAAAACTGGTCAGGTGCTGATCGGGTCATCACGGCAATACGGCGTAGACGACACGAAAGTCGAAGCGGCGATGCTCAGTCGAATGCTCGCGCGTGCCGAGGAATATATGCCGGGCATCACGCAACTTTCGGCCCTCCGCACGTGGACAGGATTCCGCGCGGCGACGCCGGATAAACTGCCGCTGGTGGGGCCTTGCCCCGGCTACGAAAAACTGTATCTGGCAACAGGCCACGAAGGCTTAGGCATCACGACTTCAATGGGGACGGCGAAGCTGTTGGTGGATCAACTGCTCAATCGTCCTTCGGCCATTCCGCGCGCGCCGTACTTGCCAAACCGAGTGCAGCAGCAGGAGGCGCATGCCTGAAACCATCGCGCTTTCCGTCAATGGGCATCGGGTCATCGTGCCGGAAGGCAGCACAGTGGCGACGGCAGTGACGCTATCAGGTGCAACGACGTTTCACCGTTCCGTGACGAACCAACCGCGCGCGCCTCTATGTGGGATGGGCATCTGCTTTGAATGCCGCGTCACGATCAATGGACAGGCGCACGCACGCAGTTGCCAGATTGTTTGTCGTAGTGGAATGGAAGTGCGAACCGATGAGTAAGCCTTCTCACACTCAAGGGCACAATTACGATGTGCTGGTAATCGGCGGCGGCCCGGCAGGCTTGGCCGCAGCAGTTTGTGCGCAACAGTCAGGCGTGCGTGTCGCCATCGTAGACGACAACCCCGTCTTAGGGGGGCAAATTTGGCGTGGCGAGCAGCACAAACCGAGTTCGCGCGAAGCAGCAGAATGGCTCCGGCGCGTGCAGGCGGGGCAGCTTGAGTTCATCAGCGGCGCGCGCGTTTACGATCAACCGAAAGCGGGGCGATTATTGGCCGAGACCTTCGATGGCAGGTTGGAACTGAGCTATCAAAAATTGATTCTGGCGACCGGTGCGCGCGAACGTTTTCTGCCCTTTCCGGGCTGGACTTTGCCGGGCGTGGCAGGCGCAGGCGGATTGCAATCGCTGGTCAAATGCGGATTACCAATTGAAGGCAAAAAAGTCGTTGTCGCAGGCACCGGGCCGTTGCTGTTGGCGGTTGCGGCTTACTTGCGAAAGCGCGGGGCGGACGTGTTGCTGATCGCAGAGCAGGCACCGCAACGCCGACTGCTTTCTTTCGGCCTTAGCCTGTGGCGTGCGCCGGGCAAGGTTTGGCAGGCGCTGCAACTGAAGCGCGAGTTGCTGGGCATTGCGCATTTGACGAACTGCTGGCCTGTGGCAGCGCACGGCGAGGAACAATTGCAGCGCGTCACGTTGCGCCGAGGCCAGCAAACGTGGGACGTGCCTTGCGATTACCTGGCTTGCGGTTTTCATCTTGTGCCGAATGTCGAATTGGCGGTTTTCTTCGGCTGTGCCGTACGTGACGGTGTTGTGCAAGTGGACGAGTGGCAAGCGACAAGCAGTCCTGGAATTTACTGTGCGGGTGAATCCACGGGCATCGGCGGTTTGGCATTGTCGCTGATAGAAGGCCAAATTGCCGGATACGCCGCAACCGACCAACAGGCAAAAGCCCGCGCCTTGTTTGCCGAGCGCTGCCAGCATCAACAGTTCGCTGCGCTACTCAACCACGCCTTCGCACTGCGCGAAGAATTGAAACGACTGCCGCACCCTGACACTATCGTCTGTCGCTGTGAAGACGTAAGTTTTGCGCAGTTGGAAAAGTACACTGCGTGGCGTGCGGCCAAGCTGCAAACACGTTGCGGAATGGGGCCGTGTCAGGGGCGAATTTGCGGCGCGGCAATTGAATTTCTGTTGGGCTGGCAAGCGGAGTCGGTGCGTCCGCCCGTTTTCCCGGTCACCGTCGGCAGCTTAATCAAAAGCGGTTAGCTTTTAGCCCAACAGCTTGGCAAAAGGCTAACGGCTAAAAGCTAAATGGCTCATTACTAAAAAGGATGATCTTATGACGATGAAATGGCAGGGCGTAATGCCCGCAATCACCACTGGCTTCAACCCAGATTTGAGCATTGACCACGACTTTGTAGCCAAACACGTTACTTGGCTAGTAGACAACGGCTGCACGGGCATTGTCACACCGGGAAGTTTAGGCGAAGGTAACACGCTGACCTTTGAAGAGCGCGGCGCGCTGTGGGCAACGGTGGTCAAAGCTGTCGGTGACCGCGTGCCTGTAGTGGCAGCAATCTCTGCTCTCAGCACTGCGGAAGCAGTGGCGCAGGCGAAAACTGCGGCAAACAAGGGCTGCCAGGGATTGATGGTGCTGCCACCGTACGTTTACCAAGGCGATTGGCGCGAGATGAAAGCCCACGTTGCCGCCTGTTTTCAGGCCACGCAGCTTTCCTGTATGCTTTACAACAACCCGGTTGCCTACGGCACAGACTTCATCCCCGAACAGATTCAGGAATTGGCCGCCGAATTTGAGAATTTTCAAGCCGTCAAAGAATCCAGTACTGACGTGCGTCGGGTGACGGCCCTCAAAGCCTTGATCGGTGATCGGCTGGACATCTTTGTCGGCGTAGACGACGCGATTGTCGAAGCCATTCCGGTGGGCGCGGTGGGCTGGGTCGCGGGGCTGGTGAATGCCTTCCCGAAAGAGTCAGTTGATCTATTCAACTACACAATGCAAGGCGAGATGGAGAAAGCCTTGCCGCTGTATCATTGGTTCCTGCCGTTGTTACGGTTGGACACGGTGCCGAAGTTCGTGCAACTGATCAAACTAGTGCAGCAAGCGGTGGGCATGGGGAATCCGCGCGTGCGTTTGCCACGCTTGGAATTGGCGGGCGCAGAACTCGAACAAACGATGACGCTCATTCAAACCGCCCTCCAAAAGCGCCCCACGCGATAGCGATAATAACTTACGCCTCCTGGGCAGCAACGAGACCACTAAAACGTCGGGGGGGTATCCTACAATGAGTGCAACTGTTGCACGGAAGGGGATGTTATCTCGCTGGATGACCTTGACAAAAGTTGTGAGGGGGCGATCAGTATTCGCCCAGTTTGTCAGCAGACCCCCGACTTTTTTGTGCTTTCTCCAATCTGAGGTAAACCGAACGCCGACACTGCTGGCGAATCTTCTGTCCACGGCCCTTGGCCGAAAGCTTAAATATGAATCAGGAGTTCAATTAATATCAGTATGGAAAACAAAGGGCTTATAGCTTCGACGTTTCGGTGTCCGTGATTTTTCGCGCTGATAAGCTATTGTTGCGCAATAACTTATTAGAACCCCTGATTCACCTAAATATCTGTTTGGCGAAGATATTGTATTGAGATTTTCCTTTCTGGGAAAAGAGAAAACTGTTTCGTTACCACTCAATTTTACTCGTTTCGCTGGGCGGGAATACTCTTTTCCCCGGTTTTCAACTCAATACTGGGGGTAACTTATGTCGTCAATCTCCGATAAATCCCTGGCAACCGCTCTGGCAAGCTCATCACATCATCAATAATCGTGTAGCCGACTTCGCCATATAAGTCTTTCAACTCTGCCTCTGAATCGCGGTCAATCGTGATACAGAAGGGCGTCATCCCTTGAGTTTTGGCTTGGCGCAAGGCCATCTTTGTGTCTTCGCGGGCGTAGCGGGAATCGCCGTAGTCGTGATCGTAGGGGCGTCCGTCGCTAAGGACAATCAGCAATTTCGTGCGTGCGGATTGTTTTTCCAGTTGGGCAGCGCAATGGCGAATCGCGGCTCCCAGACGGGTGTTGTTGTGGTAGGTGATGCCGCCGATGCGGCGTTCGACTTCAGGCGTGTAGCGTTCGCCAAATTGTTTGACAATGAAATATTTCACGTTGCGGCGGCCTTCGCTCGTGAAGCCGGAAATCGAATAGGCGTCGCCAACGGCTTCAAGGGCTTCGCTCATCAGCACCAGACCTTGCTTTTCAATATCTATGATCTTTTGACCGGGGCGCGTGTACGGCTGATTCGGATGCCGTGTGATCGTGCGTGCGGTGGATGATGACATGTCGAGCAAGAACGACACGGCTACGTCACGTTCGCGGCGGATGCGGCGGATGTAGACGCGGTCAGTGGGGCGTCCGGTCGTGCGCAAATCTACGTGGCGGTCAATGACGGCCTGTAGATCGAATTCTTCGCCGTCGAGTTCGCCTTTGATTTTGCGCAGCGATTCGGGGCGCAGCATTTGGAATTGATGTTTGATCGAAGAGATCACACCAGAATAGCGGGCACGCACCTGCTCGACGAAATCGCGCATGCCGCGTCGGTTTTCGCGTTGAATCACGCGGCACCATTTCGCGCGGTAATCGCCCAATTCGCGATCCCATTCATCGTAAAAGAAAGCCTGATCGCCTTCCTGCAAATCCTGCTCAGGTCGCTCGGCTTGCAGCATTTCGCTGAGCATTTCGGTTTCATCCGGCAACTCTTCGTCAGTTTCATCTGTCCATTGATTGAATGGATTCGATTGACTTTGTTGCTTCTCGACGGCCTGTTGTTGCTGCTCGCCCGCGCTTTCCTGTGAATCTTCAGAATCATTTTTGTTGTCAGCTTCTTCTTTGTCGTCGGATTCGGATTCGGCGTTCTCTTCGTTACGCGGCGATTGCAACAACGCATAGACGCGTTTTGTGGCAACTAAAGTGTCGGCAACGGAAGCTTCCCCGTGATGCAGGCATTGCTCAATAATGCGATGAAATTCGCCGATGATTTCGCCGTAAGCTCGGCGCGCTGCAGGATCAATCACGTCGCCGCAGAGCGTAATTTGAAACAGCAATTCGTAGAGCAATTGGTCTACGGGCAGGGAAGTGACGGGCGGGCGATTATCAATCAGGCGCGCACGCACGAAGTTCAAATCGCGTCGAATGCCGCGATAGGCTTTGCGCAAGCGGTAATCAATGCGCCCGTTTTCCAAGGTCGTAAAAATGCGCGTGGCAAGGCTGGGATTAGGGAAGCGCGAAAGGACGAGCTTGAAATCTGCGGCGTCGAAATGTTCTTCCACCAATTCTGGCCGAAAGCGTTTGCGCGGGATGTAATCTTCGGGGATTTCAATTTCCTCGGAATCTGCCAGACGGCTTTGGCTTTCGTCCTGGTTCGAGAAAAAGTCGTCCACGTCTTTTAAGGCGGCGCGCATAGGTGAAGTGCCGACATCGCGCGTGCCAAATTCGATTTGCCCGGCGGCGTGTGCGGCCAAAACTTTGTACAAACGGAAGTCGTCTTCGAGCGAGCCAAACTCGGCAATCATCGCGGGTAATTGAATCGTTTGCCCATCCGTGATGCGCGATTCGTCTGGCACGACACCAAGCGGCGCAATGGATAATTCACGTCCAGTCAACCCTTCGACATACAACCGCAGCAAATGCGAAATGGATTCGAGCGCGAGGCCGCCCCGTGCGGCGCGCAGCGATTCCTGACTGCTTTTGGATTCGAGCGCGTAATAGGCTTGGGCACGACGACGATCTTGACGATGCAATCCAGCTCCGGCGCGTGCCCAAGCCTGGAACTGTTCGAGCGAAGCAGCGGCCAACGCACGGGGCGCAGATTTGAAGCATTCCAGCGCAACGTAGACGCTGTTGTCGGCTAATTCTCCCGTCATTTCCAGCACAGATTTGATGACGGCAAGGCTATGTTCGGGCGTGCGTTGCTTCGCGCCAATAATGCGGCGCTGATTGGCCGAGAGCGCCGACATCACTTTGGGCGTGAGCTTGAGGAAGTCGTATACCAGCGCATTGCCTTCTTCGGCGACGCGTTTGGTGACGAAGTTCCATTTCTCAAAACTCGCCGCGTCGCTTTGCTCCAGCACGGATTTGGCCGCACGGAAGTATTGCAAGGCCGTAGCGCCGCCGCGTTCCAGAAAGCTGCTGGTTTGCTCATACAGTAAGCGCGCCTCGCCGGATGATTTGATGAAGCTCAACCCCTCGCCTAAAGCGGACAAAAATTCGGCAGCGGTTGCGCCCGTGCGGTTGGCAAAGTTTTCGGCCAATTCCAATGCTTGTTTGACAATCGTTGGGTTTTGATGAGCGAAGGAAGTTTCAAGCTGTGTTAGCGCAGCAATCGCACTCGGTGCGGCGGCTAAGACCTCAGTACTGTGTTTGACGGAACGATTGGCAACGGCAACAGCGATATTGAAAAGCTTATCCGTTGCTTCGCCTTCACCAAGCTTTTCGATGGTTTTCGGCGCAGAGTAAAAGGTATTCAGCGCAGTTGAGGGTGAAAGTACGATTTGCTTGCCACACAGCGCGATCAATTGTGGACGCAAATGCACGGGCACAGCCGCCAGGGTTTGCGCCGAAGTGTGAAAGAAGCCATTGGCTTCTTCGGCATTATCAAGCGCGATGCGACGGCCAACTTCCGCCCATTGGCGCAGGTCTTCGTTTTCCAGATGTTGCGCGACTTCGGGGACGACGCGAAAGAATTCGGTAGCGACTTTGATCGAAACGCCTGCCAGCGAAGCGCCTACATCCATCGTGACCCACGCCCGATCATTCGGTTGAATGCCAAACGAACGGGCTAAGGCTTCGACCGATTTGCGTGTCACGCCTTTGAGTAGAGAACCTGTAATACCAGTGCGCTTTTCGTCGTTCATAGCCTAAAAAGTAACTCTTTATAGTTCAGTTCTATCAGCCTCAGCAGGCGGCTCAATTTGTAAGAATTCTCGATAAATCCTGTCTTTGTATTCCGTACCAATTTCGTTGATTGCTGCGATGAATGATTGATAGGTTCCTGGCCCGCCAATTTTTTCCCAAAACTCGTCTCCAATCAAAACTACAGGGTCTTCTTTCATATTGAACCAACGCGCAGGAAAACTCCAAGCGTAGTTCTCTTTGCGTCCGTAAGGGTTGTAGGGGAGCGCGTAGTACGCTCCGTCAACCTGCAACGGTTCCATACTGTAGAGCTTTAGGATTTTCTCTTTGCTAACTTTGGTGATGTCGCTGTTCGGAAGCGGGGCTTTCAATTCAAACGCCTGTCGTTGGCACTGCACGCGATCTTCAGCATAGACATCGCAAACGACTGTAACTGGAATCAACTCGCCTTTCCCTTCCAAAATATAAGCCAGTTCTGTTGCCCAATCAGGCTTTTTCTTTTGCTGGCTTCCCTGTGCATGCTCCAATGCATTAAGAACTTCGGCAATCCGCCGCAATCGCCCTTCTCGCACTGTGCCGCTAATACTGTGGTCGGTTACGCCATAGCCCAGCCCCTTTTGGGCAACAACAACTGCCAACGCCTCCCAAGCTTTCCCAAACGGAGTTACAAAGCGACGCTCAAAATGTGAGCCTTTGAAGATTTCGTCAGGAACCAATGCCGCGTACAGCGGTTTCTTCGCGCGGTGATCCTCTTTGATGAAAGGGTCTTTCACTAAGACGTTTTGCATGACGCGATCCATCATCGCTTTGATGACTGACTGAATAGCCAGCTTCATTTCATCCGAGTCATTCATGCCTGTTGCCTCAAATCGTTAGCCGAGGGGTTTGCGCCAGATAAAAATGGATTCATAAAACTCGCCTTTCCGACGGCCCGTTCTGCGATTGACGTGGCGATTCACAACAGCTTCTGTTTTGACGCCTGCGAGATCAGCGATTTCTGGGTATAGATTTGCTTTGTCAGCCGCCACCACAATTAACCGACCACCGGGCTTGAGTTGAGCGCAGATCCGCTTGAAGACACTGGCAATATCTTCCTGATACGAATGCCGCGCTTTTTGACTCGCGCCGCGCTTTGCGGCACCAATCTCTTTTTCTCGCCGATCTTCCAATCCCAATAAATGATAGGCATACGCATGTTGCTCATGATAATCAATTAAACCAACGTAGGGCGGGCTGGTGATGACGCCATCCACTGTCGGAAACTCGAACTCGCGGCTATCTCCGTGATGAATCTGAATCGCTGCGCTTGTGCGCAGCTTGGTAAATTCTTCAATGCGTGTGAGCGTGTCCAAACTGTATCGCTTCAGAAACGGGAACGCCTGCTTAGTCGGCGCGCAAAAGCGCGAATGTTTATAGCAGTAATAAGAACCTGTCTGCGGTGCTTTCGGAAAGTCCAAATCAAAATGTGTCGTTAAGCGGGCAGAACGAGCCGCACGAGAAAGTATTACTTTCAGCAAGTCTTGGTGACGATAGTTTGGAATCAAATCACGATGCCAAATTAACTCGCATAAGGTCTGAGGTGCAAACCATTGGGTGAGGTATGGGTGCTCATCTTGTGCCTCAGCCACCGCCTCTGGGTAATTATCCCAAAGCGACAGTTGGTGACTTTGAGCTTGTGTTTTTTGTTGTACCTTGCCGAGGATGTCGAGAATTTCGGCGTGCGCTTCAGCTAGATTGTAAGCGGCAGTTTTGGCTTTGCATAACGTGATGTTGAAGGCAGAAATATCGCAGCCGATGCTATTGATCCCTAATTCGTTTGCCTGAACAAGCGTTGTCCCCGACCCACAAAACGGATCAAGCACGATTTGTCCGGCCCGGAAATATTTTCGTAAAAATACTTCGACCAATTGCGGAATGTATTTGCCCAAATAGGGGTGTAAGCGATGAACATGCTTCGTTCTTTCTCGCTCTGGCAAATCTTTTTCGCGCCAGTTGAGATTGATGTCGCTGAGTGGTGTGTGGGCGGTTATACTGCTTGCCTGTGTAGGAATTCCATCCTGTTCATAAAAGGCGATGTGCTTTTCCTCATTCGTTAAAGTTGGCTGAAAAGTCAGTTGCATGCGTTAGTCTCGAATAGTTGTTCCATTGAGTGTTTGGGCCAATAACGCTTGGATACTTGCTGCGCCTGTTCCATATCGCTGTTCCCAGTTTTTGATGAGCGAGAGTTTTTTCTTTTCCAAGAGCGCACCTATGCCCGTCTCATTAGGTAAGGCGGTGTGCAACCAGTCCAAAAGTTTTGGCAGAAGGTCTTTTTCAATTGTCTTGAAATCGCGCAGCGCAGTTTTGGTGGAAGAACTCTCTGTTTCCTCTCTGAGTTCTTGAATGAGTTCGTTGAAATGAATAGCTTCAACCTCTCTCTGGATCGGAGCTATGCCTGAGACAGCAGTCATTTTCTCTGCGGTTTCCTCCCACGCAATTACTATTGACCGCGTAACTTTCTGATAAAAGCAAAACGAAATTACTTCTCGATGGTCGGTAAAATTGAACGCCTTAATCAGAAAGGGGTTTATCAGGAGCTTGTCGAAATCGGTGTCATTGATTTCCTCAATGGCGCGTTTGACGAAATCACGAATCAAATACGTGATCCACATTTGCCGGACATCTGTGACGCCTACAGGCAAAAAGCTATCGCGCTGAGCAATAATCGCACTGGCTTGCTCCGATTTGAGCAATGAAGCACCGCTCTTTTTTGTCACTGCCAGCAGGTCTTGAGTCTGACAATTCATAAACTGAATGAGCGTATCAAGGTAGCTGGCAAGATGGGCTGCCGTCGTTTTTCCAATTCCATCTACTCGCTGACAAATCGCAATAATCAAATTGTGCTCGTGATTTGGCTCTTCATAAAACTCAGGCGTTTGCATACCACATTTCCAAGCTAAACCACAGTTGTCACAATCTCTCGAATCCCGCGCTGCAATTCAGAATCATCCGTAATCGGGCTGGCAATCGCGATTTCACAAGCTGTTACCGCATCAATACCGCTCGCAATCATTTGCGCAGCGTACACTAGCAACCGCGTCGAAACGCCTTCTTCCAGCCCGTGTCCTTTCAGGTTGCGAACTTTCTCGCCAATCTTGACGAGTTCGCGGGCGAGTCCTAAATCAATGCCACCTTCGCGCGAGACAATTTGTGCTTCGGCTTCAGCCGGCGGGTAATCGAACTCCAGCGAGATAAACCGTTGCCGCGTTGATTGCTTCAAGTCCTTGAGGACGCTTTGATAGCCGGGGTTGTACGAAATCACCAGCATGAAATCATCCGGCGCGCTGATGAGTTGACCGAGCTTTTCAATTGGCAATACGCGGCGATCATCCGTCAGCGGGTGAATGCAAACAATCGTGTCTTTGCGCGCTTCGACAACTTCGTCCAGATAGCAAATCGCACCGTGGCGAACAGCAGTTGTGAGCGGCCCATCGTGCCAGACGGTTTCTTCGCCTTCCAGCAGGAAGCGTCCGATTAAATCGGTCGCCGAAAGGTCTTCATGGCAGGCTACAGTAACGATTGGACGACCGAGTCTGTACGCCATTGCTTGCACAAAACGCGTCTTGCCGCAGCCGGTTGGGCCTTTGAGCATGACAGGCAGTTTGGCTTGATAGGCTTTCTCGAAAATATCTGCTTCGTTTTTGATGTTCAGGTAATACGGTTCTGACGCGATGCGATATTTGTCGAGTATGTGTCCGGGCGCGGGTGAGGTCTGTGATTTAGGGTTCATAGGCGAGTTTTTTGCCATTGCGGAAAACTTGCGATCCTTTACTTGGAATTGTGCTGTGCTGATCTGGCGTATGCTAGAATCAGTCGGTCATCTTAGCATCAATATTTATGAATTTGAAATTTGAGAGTAGCGATTAAAGAGAGAACTTTATGATTGCAGTAGCAATGAGCGGCGGCGTAGACAGTTCGACAACTGCCGCCTTACTGAAAAATCAGGGACACGAATTGGTCGGCTTTTCGATGCAGCTTTGGAATCAGCGCCGCATCAATGTTGGCCCCGATGGCGAACCGTTGCCGTCGCGCTGTTGTTCGTTGGATGATTTGTACGATGCGCGTGTCGTGGCAAACAAACTCGGCTTCCCGTTTTATGTCCTGAACCTTGAAGATGATTTTGAGCGGGATGTGGTCGCGCCATTCGTAAATAACTATTTGCAGGGCAAAACGCCCAGCCCGTGCGTGGCCTGCAATTCGTATCTAAAGTTTGACAAGTTGGTCGAAATGACGAAGAGCGTGGGCGCAGATAAAGTTGCTACGGGGCATTATGCAGGGGTGCGGTTTGATGAAGAACGCGGACGCTGGTTGCTGCTGCGGGCGACGAATCGCGCCAAAGATCAATCGTACTTTTTGTTTGAGTTAACGCAGGAGCAATTGAGCTATGCGCTGTTTCCGCTTGGTGGTATGACGAAGCAGGAAACGCGCGACATTGCGGAAGACGCCGGTTTGCCGACCGCGCAAAAGCCTGAAAGTCAGGAGATCTGCTTTATTCCTGATGGCAATTACTCGCGCTTCATTGATCGTTACCTGGATGAGCAAAAGGCAAACCCGCAACCCCTTGTCCAAATCGAAAGTGTGAAGCAAGCGCCCGCCCCAACACCGGGCGCGATTGTGACTACGGATGGCAAATTGGTTGGTCAACACACGGGAATTCATCGCTACACGGTTGGGCAACGGCGCGGCATCGGCATTTCTGCGCCGGAGCCATTGTACGTTGTGAAAGTGGACGCCGAGAAAAACCAAGTTGTCGTCGGCTCGCCCGATCATCTGCTTAAGCACGAAATGATTGTGACGCGCCCGAATTGGATCGCGATTGCAACGTTGACCGAACCAATGCGCGTGTCAGTCAAAATTCGCTCGCGCGCTGAAGAAGCAATGGCAACGATTGCTCTCCATGAACGCGGCCATGTGCTGGTGATGTTTGAGGAACAACAACGTGCAATTACGCCCGGTCAAGCGGCAGTTTTTTATGAAGGTGATGTAGTTATTGGTGGTGGTTGGATTGGCTAACGCACTTGGCTTTTGCCGGTTGCCTGTGCGAAACTCCTGCTCAGCTTTAGGCACAAGGTTGTTTTTAATTTTCTTTCATTTCATTCACGCAAACACGAAGGTATTTTAGAGAATTTCCCCGTCGCAGCTTTTGGCGTTGTCTTTGCTATCTCGGCGTCTTTGCGCTGAGGAACTGAACATCCAACAAGGAGCAAAGATCATGTCAGTAGCAAAAAATGGCGATGTCGTGCATGTGCATTACACGGGGAAATTGGTTAGTGGTGAAGTTTTCGATTCTTCCGAAGGACGGGAACCTTTGGCATTTACGGTCGGTAGTGGGGAAGTAATTGCAGGCTTTGATGAAGCTGTGCAGGGGATGCAAATTGGCGAATCCAAAGACGTGAAAATTCCGCCTCAGGAAGCCTATGGTGAGCGCCGCGAAGATATGATTCAAACCGTGCCGCGTGAATTGGTGCAGCTTGGCGTGGAACCGGAAGTCGGGCTGCAAATCGAAATGCACCGGCAAGATGGCTCGGTCGTTCCGCTTATGATTTCCGACGTGGATGCTACTTCGATCACGGTGGATGCAAACCATCCGCTGGCGGGCGAAGAACTTCATTTCACCATCCAACTAATGGAGATTGCAGCGTAACCTCTTTATCTATCCAGGAGTCCCCATGTATCGTTTGATTTTAGGTGTGGTCATGCTTTTGATTGTGGCAGGTGCGAAATTTGCCCCTGCCGCGCAACAAGACTTTTCCAAAGTCGAAATCAAGACGCAAAAAGTCGCGGGTAATGTGTATATGCTCGAAGGTTCAGGTGGCAACATCGGCGTGTCGGCTGGCCCGGATGGCATGCTGATTATTGACGATCAATTTGCGCCGCTGGTCGATAAAATCAAAGCCGCGCTTAAATCGCTCAATAGTGGTCAACTCAAGTTTTTGCTGAACACGCATCATCACGGCGACCACACCGGCGGCAATGAAATTTTTGGCAAAGATACCTTGATTGTTGCCCATACCAATGTACGCAAACGCCTGGAAAGCAAACCCAAGGAAGCGCAGCCTGTCGTGACCTACGACAAATCCATCTCGCTTCACTTCAATGGCGAAGAAATCCAGGCGATGTACTTTAGCAACGGGCACACAGATAACGACAGCATTATCTACTTCACGACATCCAATGTGGCTCATTTCGGCGATACGTTTTCGCCAGGACGCTTTCCGTTTGTGGATTTAAGCGGCGGCGGAGACGTGGATGGTTTGGTCATGGCGCTTGGCGAAGCAATCAAGCGACTGCCCGCGGATGTCAAAGTTATTCCTGGACACGGGCCAGTCTCAACACTGGAAGATGTGAAAGGCTATCGGAACATGATTGCGGACACGGCGGACATCGTGCGCAAGCAACTGGCGGCGGGCAAAACGTTTGAGCAAATCAAAGCACAAGGAATGCCCGATAAGTACAAAGACCTGGGGACAGGCTTCGTAAAAACGGATACCTGGATTCAAGTTATCTACAACAACCTGAGCAAAAAGAAGTGACCCTCATCGCTCTTTCTTTTGGGCTGCCGCAATCAGCCATTTGCTCAAGGCGCGCATTTCATCAGTGATGGTTTGGTCATTGACTTGATAGGTATTGGTTTTGTCACCGTCTTCGATGACAAATTCATACTCGAATTGATCCGGCATCGTCGCTCTTTTCTTGCTGGGCTGGTCGGAAGGGAACGCCTTCTCGACCATCTCTTTTAGTTCACCAGCTTGTTTGGCAGACAACGTGGCGGAATCCACTTCGGCCTTTACTGTGATTCCGGCAAAACCGCCAGAACGTTCGTGACGAACGAGCATAACAACCTCGCATCTCTCATTTGACTTTAATGCCGACCGCATCCCAACCGTCTTGCACTGCCTTGGCCTCACTGCTGCTCGCGCCGTAGGTTTCTTTGGCGACGGCATAGGTAAAATTCGCGCAATCCTGGAACTGTGAATCAGGGCGTAATCGGTCACGCAACGTGATGTACCAGATGCGACCAGCCTTTTCCCACGCGTTCCCCCCAATCCGAATGGCCACTTCGTAAAAGGCTTTGTTTGGAATGCCGGAGTTAATATGAACACCGCCGTTGTCACGGGTGGTTTTGACAAAATCCTTCATGTGTCCGGGCTGCGGGTCTTTGCCAATAAGCGGATCATTATAGGCCGTGCCCGGAGCCTTCATCGAACGCAACGCCACGCCTTTGATCGGTTTTGCCAATAAGCCCTTGCCAATAAGCCAATCCGCTTTGTCCGCTTTTTGCTTTTTCGCGTATTGCTTGACGAGCGAGCCGAAGACATCAGAAAAATGTTCATTGATCGCGCCAGGTTGATTTTTGTATACCAGGCCAGCTTCAAATTGCGTAACTCCGTGCGTTAATTCATGGGCAATCACATCCAGGGCAATCGTGAACCGCTCGAAGATTTGTCCGTCTCCATCGCCGTACACCATTTGCCGCCCATCCCAAAAAGCATTGTTGTACTCCACATTATAATGCACCGTGGAATCCAGTCGCATCCCCCGATCGTCCATGGAATTGCGCTCATACACCTTATTGAAGAAATCATAAGTCTTGCCGGAGCCGAGGAATGCTTCATTGACAGTCTTGTCTTTGCTGGCGGCATCCTTTTCCCCGCGCACCAACTTGCCGGGCAAAGTAGTACTGTTTTTGGCATCGTAAACTGTCCGGCGTTTGCCTCCGGCAGGAACTGCAGCGAGGGCGGCAAAAGTTCCGATAGCTTCCCGCTGTCCTCGTGTTTGGGCGCTTGATTCCAGTGCTTTATACGCCCAATCACGTTGCTCCTCGTTGCCCTTTTCCGCTACGTTGCGCAGGATGTCAGGTGGAATGATGCAGTGGTATGAGTGAAATCTTGTGGTCATGGTCCCTCCAAAGATGACTGTTGAAATGGAAATCTTCTGTCAAAAGGTGCAGGGGAGAGGGCGTGACTCTACTGCGGTTTAGATGAGGCGTCAAGACATGAGAAAAGGGTTTGAGTCTTTCGATCTCAAACCCTTCTTTACTTTGAATGGTCACCGCCGTTACTTGCTAACAGCCGGGTGAGAACACGGACAAACTAAGGGTGGCTTTCGCGGTGTTGAGTTTATGAATAGTGCGAATGCCCGAACGTCCCGACGAATTATTGGGAATCAGCAGCAAGCCAACAGCGGCAGCGGTATTGAATTTGAGCGTGCCGACCTGCCCTGCAGGAATGATTGAGTTAACGCCACCGGGAGCGCGCGGCGAATTGGAGAGAAGCGACGCGAAACTTTGACAGCCATCAGGAATCCAGGCGCTAAAACTACCTGAAGGCTTTTCGTTTCCATTAATGATTTGCCCTGCCCCTGCTTGCCCTGCGCCTATCACCGTGCCATTCAGATCGCCTGACAGTCCGACCATAACGATTTTTTGATTCGGAGCGGTCAGCGGGCTTTGAACTTCTACGGCAAAGCGATTCGGGGCATTGAAAGTAACCTCGGCGGTGCTGCCACCGTTAGTAAATACAGCCCCTGCACCTATCGAGCCAAACGCTTCCGCTCCGTAAGTTCCCTGAATCCCACTAATCGGAATTGTGACGAACGCACTGCCGATTAATACCGTACCTGCTGGTGATGTGTCAGGAAGGCCATCGTCTCTGACGATCATCGCAATAATATAGCCGGTATTATCCGGGTCTAACTCGGAAGCTTTGAAGGCTTGCGAAGCATTAGGGGTGAGACAGATAAACATATCTGCCTGCGCACAGCTTCTGCCATCCATAAAAAACATATGCACCGCTGCTGTGCGTGTGCTGCTGGAGTTCGTAATCGTAATATACGAATCTTCTTTCACATTAGCAGAAGCGGAGGTGTAATACGGATAGACCAACATCCACCCCGGTTGTTGATCGCTAACATAAGCCTCTTGAGCCGAAGCCGAGACCAGGGTTCCAAGAAGAAGAAGAGAAAGCAATACTAATTGTGTGAATTTGTGTGAGGTTTGCATACAACATGTCCCCTGATTAATTGGTAAGTTCTTGTTGCCGGACGAAAGGGATGATTCCGTGCCGAGTCGAATGAAAGTAATCCAGTGAGAATAAGTTTTCTGAGGTGTGCCGGATGTGAGGAAAACTTATCGGGTGCCATAGTAGTGCAGAGACGCACGGCACGTCAATCGGATATTCATTTTCCGCTCAGCGGGTTTTCTGACTGGTGACATAATCTGCCAGGTAATCAGGCACGAATAAGCCAAAATGCCCATAAGCTTTGATGAACGTTCCGCTGAATTGTGGCGAGCGGAAATTCAGCAAACTAAGTTCTGAAGGTACCAACGCCGCATTGTCCGGGGCGTCGCGGAAGTACGTCACATCGCGAAAGAGCAGGCGCGTTTTGTCGCGTAAATCAGCGCGCCCTGTGATGCGTGCGGCAATCGTCAATACCGGCACGCTCATCATTCCCAGTTCCGTCACGCGTGCATCTGGCACTTCCTTATCCGGTGCCCAGTAAAAAGCTGTACCCATCGGCTCATAATTGCCGTTTGATTGTGAACGCCCGCCTTTCAGCACAGGCCGCTCGCCTTTGGCACCAATCAACCAATCCGCAATCCGCACCAGAAAATCCGCGACGCGCTTGTCGCCGGTTTCGCGCCAGTATTCAATCGTACCGAGTTGCGCGTATCCACTCCACATAAACGGCTGAATTTGCTTGCCAAAAGGCGAGCCAGACGCAATGAAATAGCCCTTGCGCCCGGCATTCTCTTCGGCTTGCACCATCAGGTAAATCAAGCGTTTTGTCTGCTCGAAATATTGCACGTTTCCCGTATAACGCCACGCCGCCATCAGGTTGTACGCTGGCCAGCCGACCCAACGCGATTCGTTGTAATTCAGGCCGTACAGATAATTGTCCATCGGATGCTTCAGCAAAACATCCGAACCATCCAGCGCTGATTGATGAACGGCTTCATCGCCCGTCAAGGCCCAGTACAACCACAAGCCTTCGACCCAATGATGGCTTGGCAGCGGCGGTTTATACGTCCCGTGATCGCCTTTTTCGTAAAACGCGAAGCCCTTGAAATTGAAGGTACGCGATGAATCCCAATAATCAACAGCTTGATGCTGTCCCCAATCAGCGCGAAAGCGCGCCATCTCGCTGCCGAATTGAAAGGCGCGTTTGTCGCCCGTGCGCAGATACTCGCGCAAGGCAATGAAATGGATATCGTAGTGTAGGTTGGTGTAGCCTTCCGCCCAGGTAAAATCGCCAAAATTGCGCCAGCCGAAATGTCCGTTATCTTTTTCGACATTGCCTTCGCGGCTCATGCGGCGCACTTCAAAAACGGATTGCGCCGGACGCGCTCCATTGCCTTCATTGGCTTCGTTGGAATACAGTCCGGCCAGCCAGCGCTCCATTCGCATCGCCGCGACGCCCAGCGTCCGGTCTTCGGGAAAGGCTTTTGTCCAGTTCCGTTTTTCGACCAGCAATGGGCGCACCGCTTGAGTGGTTGCGACGTATTCCGGCTCAAGCGCGATACCAAGCGAATTAGTCAACGCCGCCGCTGCTTTGGTTTCCAGGCCAAAGTAAAACTCAGTTGTTTTTGCGCGCGCGCCATCAAAGACATACTCGCCATTCAATTCGCCCAAACCTTTCGGCAGGATTTCAAAACGCGCGCCTGTGGCGTCAGCCGTTAACGCCTTTGGGAAATTTTCAGCGAATTCCGGCGCGGAGATTTCCAGACTTTTGCCCATTGGCAATGTTGCTACTTTCACGCCATCTTCGTTGCGTGCCTCAATGCGCTGCGGCTTCGCACCGACCGTCGCGCCGAAATTGACGTTCAGCGATTTAATAAGTGCATGTTGTGCGTATGGTGGTACGTCGTTGCGCCCGCCGCCAAAACCGAACGGCCCGGTATTCACAATTCTGAGTTGCGCGCGTACAAACGCTTGCCCCACATAAACGTGATAGCGCAAGGTGAAGCGCAGCATTGCCGCCGCCGGAGCCAGGCGATCCGGGCTTTGGAAATGCCCATCCTGTCGCACCACCATGCGTAACGGCCCCGCTTCTTCCAGCTTGGTTTCGTCTACGGTTGCTGACAGCGTGAGTGGCGTAGCATCAACAATCAGTTTTTCATTCGTGTTGTGTTTGAGGCGAGTTGCACGATCCAGCGTCACGATTTGGTCGCGGACGGATTTAATCACGACAGTTTCTTCTTCGCTGCCAAGATCACGAATCCGTGTACGCGGCGGATGTGCAAGACGGATTGGCGCGCGCGTATAAATCCACCCGCCATCATCGCGGCGCGTAATGTAAATATCTTCCTGGCGCGGCGTACCTTCTTCGAGCCGGTACGTTCGGTTCGGCTCATACATTTGATCCTGTTCGCGCGCCGTAACACGATTCGCGCCGACCGCCGTTTCAAACGGCAGTTCGCCAATATGCTCAAATCTTGCTTTCGCTCCAATCGCTAAGGCGGAAGCATCCGCCACTTTCAAAGTCGTACCGCCCGCTGCGGCATCCGCGACGATCAAGGTCGCGCGGGGCTGTTCAATAGTAATCGTAACCGGCTGCGTCAACCGCTCTGTGCCATCAACTACTAAGCTCGTGAGTAAATCACTGCCTTTCGCCGCCGCCACGAGTTGAACTCGTCCGGCTTGCAGGGAGAAATTATTTCCTGCTGAGCTATTGCTTACCTTTGCGGTTGGGATTGGATTACTGCCCACGACTAACCGATACTCACCCGCTGGCGCATCGGTGTCAACTAACAGCCATTTAATGGGACGATTGCCATCATTGGCTGGTCCGCGCCAACGTGCCAGCACGCGAAACTGCGCTGGGACAGGTTTATTGGCTGCGTCAACTAAGGTGATGCGTGCCACCTCGCGGACGTTGGCGGCTTCAGCGAGAGGCACCCCTGCTGTGGCGGGCTTGCGCGTAATCGAAAGCGGCACATTCAATGCAGGCTGATGAGTGGGCGCAGGCGGCACTTGTACCGTTGCGTCAAAGGAGGAATTCAAGGCCAGCGAAGAGTCGCCACTGAGATAGCTTTTGACAAATGCTTTGCCGCGTGTGCAGGCGCATTGCGAAAGCAGCGTGGAGCAAACCAGGGCGAGCGCAAGTGATTGACGAAGAAAATTTGAATACAGCATAAGTAATTCGTGACTTTATTGAATCTGCGCCAAGCGCGTGATTTGCGCTTGCGCGCGTGTCTCGTCAAAGAAGCGATCCAGTTCGGAATTGACTCTCGTGTTGATAAGTTTGCTTTCAATCTCTTGGCGCAGCTTATCACTCAACTCTGGTGCGCCGAGTCCTTTGCGCGCAGCTTGCGGGATTTCCGTGTCCCGATAATATTGTTCGATTTCTTCCGGCTTGATAAAGATAAAGGAGCGGAAGCGGAACTCTACATACTTGAGGATTTCCAGTCGCCGCCGCACAATCTCGCGCAGCATTGCTTGTTCCAAACCTACTTTTTTCATGCGCGCCAGGAATTTTTCGTTGCCGCCAAACGGAACAATCAATTCTTTGTTGATATGTTCCGTAATTTCTTCTTCCGTTGGCTCATTACGCGGGAGCTTCTCGGCCTCTTGCAACAGCAGCTTTTGATCAATCAAGCGTTCGAGCATGGCGCGTTGGTTGTCGGCATTCAACTCGAGAGCCGGCAATTCAGGATCAAGCGCCAACGCCCAGTTCACATCGCTTTCGGTAATCACCTCACGATTGACCAGCACCAATAAACGATCTGTTATCTCTTGCGCAGAAGAATAAAGCGGGCACGCCAAAAAAGCGATTAGCAACAAAAAGATGGTTCGAATCGGGCGGAACAACGGTCTCATCACTTCTCAAATTTGAGTTTCACAAATCGTTCCGGCACGTGATAGCTCGGAGTGTCTGTAAAAGTCGGGGCATACGCCAAAAACTGCCGCTCGCCGTGCAGCCGACTCACGCGAAATAAATTGGCGTCCCACGCCTCACCGACTTGCGGCGTAAGGCCAAAAGCGGAAAAGGGAATCGCCATTGCTACGCGCCAGCTCCCTTCGTTTACCTGCGCTGCTGTCTTCATCCCACTTTTCCATTGCCAATCGTGTGTTATATCAATACGATTGATGAGCAAATCTACCCATTGCCCCGTCGGCGCGACTTCAAATTCTTTATAGATGCGATAGTCCAGTTCCAGCGGCGAACGAATAAAGGCTTCACACACATCTCGATCCCATAGCGCGTGACGTTCTTCGTCCACATCAAATTGCTCGTCCATATCCAGTTCGGTGTAAGCGCATTCATAGCCAAAGATTATTTCCTGGAGCGTCCATAATACGCGCGCGCTGGTCTTGAGTTCTGACGGTACTTCCTCTCCCCGCCAGTTCAGATGAATAGGATGAACGACCGCTGCTTGCCAATGCGAAGCTGCAAAGTTTGTGTCAAGCAAGGGGATGGTTGGCTGAAAGACAGCGATAATGGTCATTGGTCATTGGTCATTGGTCATTAGTCATTGGTCATTGGTTGTTGCCGAAGAACAAGTGACCAATAACCAACTCATAGATACTTTACAAACATTACCTCATTGTGCGTTTCGTTGTAGACCAGTTCATCTACCATTTGTTGCACGAGCATAAGGCCAAAGCCGCCAGGGCGCATCCCAATTTCAGCGCGCTTGTCAAGATGCGAGTACGGCGCATCTTCCGGGTTGGAAATGGCGGCGTGTTCGAGTTCCGTGAGCTTGAAGCCTTTGCCGGGGTCTTTGATATGGCAGACAATCGCGCGTTGGAAACGCACATAACTCACTTCCACATATTTGCCGGTTTCGCACCTGCAGCCGTGTTCGATGGCATTTTGCAGCAACTCCCGAAAGGCGATGCCAATGGATTCGCGCAGTTCCATCTCCAGCGTAAGATCAAGATTAGTAATCACCCGATAAAGGGGCTGCATCGCGCCAAGGTGACAGGGGATTTTCAAAGTCAGCCAGTGTGGATTGGCCGAGATAACCTTGATCTTGTCCTTCAACTCAGGCGCGGCCAAGGCGGAATGCACCGTGTCGCGCAATTCGGCCACGGAAAAAGGTTTGAAAAGCAATTCGCAGACGTGATGTTGCAGTGCGGCGATGGCCGTTTCCGGTGATTTCACCTGCGCCATCACAACTGTTTTCAGTTTGGCATGGAGTTGTGTAGCCTCGGCGATCAACCCAAAGCCTTCATCCGTTGGGGATTCCGCATCCGCAATCAACAGATCAACAGAGCGTTGTTTGAGAATGTCGAGACCCTCGCGCTGCATCTTCTGCCACCAGTAAATCATAGCCATCCGCCTTTAAAGCTGCGCCGATTAGCGCAGGGATCATCGGTTCATCATCGACAACGAGGATGCTTTTCATAAAGTGAATTCTACGCTTTCGTTCCTGTTGAGCAAATAAATCCTGACAAATCTTTGGCCTGAACTTCCAGGCAGTGTATATTGACCCGCGGGCAAAGAATAATTCTGCGCTCCTTATTCTGCAATTAACATTACAAAATATGCCGATTCAGCTCGACCTGTCTCCTACTATCTTTGCTGTTGCCAGCATTCCGCTCAACTATTATGGTGAAGTCGTTACAGCAGTTCGTGACTTTGAAGAGTTCGTTTCTGTCACGCGCGATAAAGATGAGATTACCTTGATCGTAGCGGAAGACCGTTGGCAGGCAATGGCCGCCGCTTTTCCCGGCTCGCAGGCACAATTGCGACGGCGGTTGATTCGGTTCGACGCCGTGCTGGATTTTTCGGTCGTCGGCTTCATTGCTGAAGTCAGCCGCGCTTTGGCCGATGCCGACGTTAGCATTCTCAGTCTCTCCACCTATCGAACTGATGCCGTTTTGGTGCATGAGGCTAAATACGATCAAGCGCTAGTCGCCGTGCGTCACGCCCTGGTCACGTTACAACTAACGGTGCTGGCACAGCTTTAATTTAACTTCAACCTGGAAAGTTCAGAAAAGACCGACTTTCCTCGACTTGCTTTATGGAAAAACAAGGCCTGCAAACCAAAGCTGTTCACGCTTCCCAAGAATTCAATAAGACGACTTCGATCAGTCCGCCAATCTTTCAAACTACAACATTTAGTGCCGAGAACGCCGATCATTTTTACGAAATGGCGACGGCACCGCGCCACGCTGAATTTTACACGCGCTACGGCAACCCTAATCATCAACAGGTCGAAGCCACGGTCGCTGCTTTGGAAAATGGCGAGGCAGCCTTAGTGACAAGCTCCGGTATCGGGGCGATTTTTGCTGCGGTGATGAGCCAATTGAAGAGCGGCGATCATGTCGTCGCGCAGCACAATCATTATGCTGCAACAACTGTACTCTTCCGCGACATTCTGCCGAGGTTTCAGGTTGAATGCACGTTGGTTGATAACACTAATAATGAGGAATTTGCGGCAGCGGTTCGTCCTAATACAAAACTTATCTATGTCGAAACACCAACGAATCCGTTGATGCAACTTACCGATTTGCGGGCGGTTGTCGCCCTGGCTAAACAACATAATCTCCTTACAATGGTTGACAACACTTTTGCTTCACCAATCAATCAACGACCATTGGAATTAGGTTGCGATGTCGTATTGCACAGTGCCACGAAATATATCGGCGGTCATCACGACGCAACGGCAGGTGTTATTGTTGGTGCCAAAGACTTGCTTGAGCAAATATGGCGGTTTGCCGTGGTGTCGGGAAGCGTGCTAAGTCCCTTTGATGGCTGGTTATTATTACGCGGGCTGCGAACCCTTGGGTTGCGCATAGAACGGCACAATCAAAATGCAATGGCGTTGGCGCAGTTCCTGGAAGCGCATCCAAAAATAGAGCGTGTTTACTATCCCGGCTTGGCATCACACCCACAACATGCGTTGGCTAAAGCGCAGATGCATGGGTTTACCGGGATGCTTAGCGTGGAGGTGAAGGGTGGTTATGGGGGTGCCGAAAAAATGATTGCCTCGCTCAAACTAGGGATTCGTGCCGCGAGCCTCGGCGGATTTGAAACGCTGGTTGTACACCCCGCCGCCATGTGGAGTTTACAACTCACGCCCGAACAGCAACGCGCGACAGGAATCCGCGAAAGCCTGGTTCGGATTTCAGTTGGGCTAGAGGATACAGATGACATTGTGGCTGACTTTACTCAGGCGTTGGAAAAAGTCTAAAAAAATAGGAGAGGCTTTTTTACGACCTCTCCGTCAATCTAGCTTTGCTGGGATGAAATTCTCGGAAGACTGTGGTGCAGATTGTTTGTAATCGCACACACGCCCGCAATAGTGCAAACCGGATGCCACGTTTTCGTTCGATTTTGCGATGCTAGGTATCTCTTGCAAAGCTTCTCATTTAGCGCGGTTATCCCACACTTTTGTCGCAGCGTCACATTAGCCATTTATCCAAAATTTCGTAATTCAGCTTCAGTTTTTCGGAGAAAGAAATTTTTCTGTACTCTTACTACAAAAATGAAATAAGATGGCAATGTTTCGCGCCCCTGCCGGGCCTGCCTCTTTATACCGGCGCGCCAATCTGATTTCCCCGAAATCGTTTTCCAGCAAATCCACAACCCGAAAATCTCACGACGCAACTTGCGTTATAAGGAATTACTACCGCTATGAACAAGAATCTCGCCTTGACGACTTCGCCCGTCATGGTACTGGCTTCGGCACCAGGACCAATCGAAAAGCTCAGCCCACCATTTACAGATTATGAACTAGGAATTGCCGTTGAGTTGGGAAACCAACTGGAAGCGGGTTTCGTGCCCCCTCCTGCCCTCCCGCTTGCGGCTTGGCCACATATCGCCGAAGGCGTTGAATTACAAAAGCGTCTGGCAGAACTGGAAGGGCTAATTGAGGAACTCCGCACCGAAGGACAGCTCAAAGCCAGCTTCATAAATGCAGTCGTGCATGACATTCGCTCACCTCTTACGGTCATATTAGGTGTGCTGGATCTGATGAACGACGATCTTAGTGCTTCGCGTCCATTGGAACTATCCTATTATCAGCCATTGTTACAGGATGCGCTCAGAAGTTGCCAGGAAGTCGCTGGCCTCCTGAACGATATGCTTGACCTCTCGAAGATGACAAAACAAAAACTTTTGTCTCTGGATTGTGAGCAGCTTCCTGTTGCCGAGATGGTTGATTCTGTCATGCAAGTTGCTGGCGGTGTTGCGCGGCAAGCCGGTGTTAATTTGAGTTGTAAGGTGCAGGCAAATTTGCCGCCTATTTATGTAGATCGCAAGCAAATGCACCGCGCCTTGATCAACCTCGTGACTAATGCCATCAAATTTACCTCGAAAGGTGGGTCGGTCACGATTCACGCTAGTTTCCTCAATGAAAAGCGCCGTGATGCGATGTGCGATTATGTTTTGCTGGCCGTCATAGACACGGGCGAAGGGCTGGCCCACGATGAATCGCCCTATGTCTTTGACGCTTATTGGCAAGCGCAAAATGGCAAGCGCAAAGCAGGTTCGGGCTTAGGGTTGGCTATCGTTAAGCGTATTGCTGTGGCACACGGCGGCAACGTCTCAGTGCGTTCACAAAAAGGCAAAGGCAGTACCTTCACCATCATGATTCCTGTGTGCAATGAGCCGTCTCAAGAAGAGGTAGTAACGGCTGGCGAGGAGTAACCTACGCTTTTACCCACTCCTGTGGCTGATAAAATTCCCACGCCTCCGCCTCCGGTGAATTAGGCTCCGGCTGATAGTCATAAATCCATTTCGCCAACGTCGGCAAGGACATCAGGATGGATTCCGTCCGCCCATTAGTTTGCAAGCCAAATGTCGTCCCGCGATCATAAACTAAATTGAATTCCACATAGCGCCCACGCCGAATCAGTTGAAAATCGCGTTCGCGCTCACCAAACGGCATTTCTTTGCGTCGTTCGACAATCGGCAAATACGAAGGCAAAAACGCTTCGCCGACGTCACGTACGAAGGCGAAGGTGCGCTCTAAATCCTCCGTCAAATAGTCAAAGAAGAGGCCTCCCGCGCCACGCATTTGCTGGCGATGCTTGATATAAAAATATTCATCGCACCATTTTTTATATTTCGGATAAAAGCTTGCGTCGTGCTTGTCACACGCTTCTTTCAGTGTGCGATGAAAATGCGTCACATCCTCGCGGAAGCCATAATACGGTGTGAGGTCTGCACCACCACCAAACCAGCGCAGTTCCCCTTGCTCGAAATAACGAAAGTTCGCATGAACTGTTGGGACGTAAGGATTGTGTGGATGCAATACGAGCGAAACTCCCGTGGCGAAAAAGCCCTGACCTGCGGCCACACCAGCATTTTCCTGTCCTAGTTTGGCATAAAGCTGTGAGGCCAGTTGCCGGGCTAAAACTTCGGGTAACTCCCCCTGCACTGCAGAAAAATTCACGCCTGCCTTTTCAAACATGCCACCGCCTTCCAGCACACGCGTGCGCCCGCCGCCACCGCCTTCGCGTTCCCACAAGTCTTCGCGAAACGTGGTTTGGCCGTCAATTGATTCTAAACTGCGACAGATTTTATCTTGCAGGGAAGAGAAAAACTCGCTGGCTCTGGTCTTGAGATCGTGGGTTGAAGTCATACATCTCTTTTACTCACTTGTTGCCTCATCCGTCAAGAAAGAGACACCGGGTTTCTCTGCGGTAAAATACCACTTGACGAAATCTTATTTGTAACTAAGATGGTTACAGATGGAGTGGTTTTAGAAAGGAATAGCGATGACGGTGGATTTTGATTTGGAACAAGCGAAATCCGGTGATGCTTACAGATTATTGGTTGGTCTGGTGGTGCCGCGTCCGATTGCACTCGTAACTTCGATCAATCAGGACGGACTGGTGAATGCTGCACCGTTTTCATTTTTCAATTTGCTGGGCAGCGACCCGCCAGTGGTAGCCCTTGGCATCGGGCGGGATGATGTCCGTTCGCTTGGATTGAAGGACACTGCCGGAAATGTTTTGCATAGCGGCGAGTTTGTTGTAAATCTGGTAAATGAGCCTCTGGCCGCAGCGATGAATATTTGTGCCACCGATTTTCCTGCCCACGTCAGCGAAATTGAAATGGCGAAGTTGTCATTGCTCGCTTCGACTAAGATTAAAACCCCTCGCATTGCCGAATCGCCAGCCCAGTTGGAATGTCGTCATCACACAACGATTGAAATTGGTCGCACGCGGGTAATGCTGGGTGTCGTTGTTCATTTGCACATCGCAAAACAATTTTATGATGTGACGACCAATCGTGTTCACACCGACAAAATCGGCCTGATCGGGCGCATGCACGGCAGCGGTTTTTATACGAAAACCAAGGACCTATTTGAAATGCCACGTATCAGTTTTTCGGCGTGGCAGCAGTCTGAAGAGAAATAATTCTTAGCAAACAACAGAAGGGAACTTATATGTCTACGAACAAAGTCGCACTTATCACTGGCGCAAACAAAGGACTCGGATTAGAAATTGCTCGTCAGTTGGGGCAACAGGGCATCACCGTTGTACTCAGTGCGCGTGATGAGGCAAAAGGGCAAACAGCCGCCGCCACGCTCAAAGCCGAAGGCCTTGATGCGCACAACGTGAAACTGGAGGTAACGAATGCCAATGACATTGCCGCGCTGCCCCCCTATTTTGAGAAGAATTTTGGTCGGCTCGATATTCTCATTAACAATGCTGGCATCAGCCTGGATAAGGCGGGGCAACCAGATGCCGAAGCCTTCCGGCAAACCTACGAAACGAATGTGATTGCCCCCTGGTTTATTGCGCAGGCGTTATTGCCATTGCTCCAGGAAGCGCCAGCAGGACGCATTGTGAATCATTCCAGCATTCTCGGTTCACTCACGATGCTAAGCACCGAAATGCGGGACGCCAGTTGGCCTGCCTACAATTCCTCGAAAGCGGCGCTGAATATGCTCACCGTACAATTGGCGAACGCCGTGCGCGACACGCGCATCAAGGTCAACGCCGGACATCCGGGGTGGGTGAAAACTGATATGGGGGGAGACGATGCGCCGCTGGAAATTGTAGACGGTGCAAAAACAGCAGTCGCGTTGGCGCTCTTGCCTGACGACGGGCCAACGGGAGGCTATTTTCATCTGGGGCAAACGTTACCCTGGTAAGGTGCAAAAGAAACCTCGCGGAATTGTTTTATGGCGATGAATAGCCGCTTCACCATTGCCGTGCATATTTTGACTGTTCTGGCGCAAGCCCAGGGCGAGCCGCTCAAATCGGACTTGGTGGCGAACAGCATCAATACTAATCCCGTGGTGGTGCGGCGTATTTGGTCGGTGCTGGCAAAGTCCGATTTGATCGTCTCACGCACAGGAGCATCAGGGGGCGGAAGACTGGCGCGTGAAGCGGCAGACATCACTTTGCTGGATGTTTACAGGGCGGTCGAAAACCGCTGCCTGTTCACGATGCACGTGAATCCGCCCAACCAACGATGTGTGATTGGCAAAAACATTCAAGCCGCTTTGGAATGCATTTTTGCCGAAGCACAGCGGGAGATGGAGAAAGTCCTGGCGCGCAAAACCATTGCTGATATTTCAACGGCGGTGCTGAAGCATCGCCCGTAGCTGAAACAAAGAATTTGTTATGAACACAGATTTGAACTGGCTCGCAAGCCATCACTTTAACGCTTCTCAAATCCACAATGCTGAAGCAACAAATGATACTGCCTTGCTGGATGCTTATTCCCACGCGGTTATCAGCGCGACAGAAAGCGTTAGCCCCTCTGTCGTGTATATCGAAGTGCGCAGCCGCAATCGTCGCAATCAACAATCTGCCGGTGGCAGCGGCTCCGGCTTCATCTTCACGCCGGATGGTTTCATCCTGACCAACTCTCATGTCGTTCACGGAGCGGAAAAAATCAATGTCACATTTTCTGACGGCGGTCGTTCTGAGGCACAACTGATTGGTGATGATCCCGACACGGATTTGGCAGTGCTTCGCGTCACCACGCCAAATCTTGTACCCGTGTCGTTTAGTGATTCTGACAAGATTCGAGTCGGACAGGTAGCCATCGCTATCGGCAATCCCTATGGTTTTCAGTACACGGTCACGGCGGGCGTCGTCAGCGCGTTGGGGCGTTCGTTGCGTTCGCGTTCAGGCCGCTTGATTGACGATATTATTCAAACTGATGCATCGTTGAATCCCGGCAATAGCGGTGGGCCGCTGATTGATTCGCAAGGTCGTGTGATCGGCGTAAACACCGCAATGATTATGGGCGCGCAGAGTATTTGTTTTGCCATCGCGGCGAATACGGCGAAATTTGTGGCTGGGCGGTTGATTCGAGATGGTCGCATCCGGCGCAGCTATGTGGGACTTGCTGGACAAAATGTGCCGCTGCCGCGCCGTGTGATCTATTACTATAAATTGCCGGTTGAATCAGGCGTCCTGGTAATTTCAATGGAGCCTGACAGTCCGGCACAGCGAGCAGGGTTGTTAGATGGAGATGTGATTGTTAGCTTCGATCATCGCCCTATCACCGGGATTGACGCATTGCATCGTTTGTTGACGGATGCGAAAGTCGGGGTGAAATCGGAATTGGAAGTATTGCGGCGGAATGAAATGATGCGCTTGACCATCGCGCCGCAGGAAGCGCCGCCTAACAAACCGCTTGCCAGCGAGCGTTGATTAGGGGGCTTACTTTTTGGTATCCGCCGCTGCCGGATTGTTTTGCGTCAGGTCAGCTAAATAGCCGCCAATGGCTTCATAATCGTCATCGGTCAAAGCGGTCATCGCCGGAATTTTGGTTTGGGAATGCGCGCCTTTTTGATCTTTTAAGTGGGCTACCCATTCGTTTGCCGTGCGGCGTGGCGCGCGCCGCACATCAGGTGCAACGCTGGTGATTCCGTGTCCGTCGGGACCGTGACAGGATTTGCAGTTTTGCTCAAATGCGACTTGCACTTTTTCCGGCATCACGGGTTCTACCTCAACCGTTGGCGAAGCCGAGTTGGCAGGACTTGAAGTTGCACTACCGGATGATGAGGCAGCTTCATTCGTGCTGGATTGTTTAGAACAAGCAAGGTACAAACCTATGAAAGCAAGCAAGAGAAAGAGCGAAAAAAACCGGGCGTGAGTTTGCATGATCTTTGAAGTTAGCTGGCTACTGCTTGGCATTGGATTTGGCATTGATGGCAGAGGCCGAAAATCCGTAAGCTGTGATGCGTGGGCTGGAATTTGAACTTCCGGGCGATTTCGTCTTGCTTTCGTTCAATCACTTCGCTGAAGAACTCAATTAGTTTGCCACACTTTGTACAAACCAAGTGATCGTGATGCTGATGGTTGTAGCTGTGTTCATAGCGCATGTAGCCATCGGCAAATCTTTCCTGGCGCGCCAAGCCGCATTCGGTCAAGAGCTTGAGCGTGCGGTAAACCGTGGTGTAGCCAACCGTTGGGTCTTCTACTTTGATAAGACTGTAGAGGTCTTCCGCACTCGAATGACCTTCGGTACGCAGAAAGACTTCAAGAATCTTTTCGCGCTGGGCGGTTTTTTTAAAGCCTTCCTTTTTCAGATGCTCGAAAAAGATTTCTTTTTCCTGCTCCATCATACATTCCAGGTTAACTAGCGTTGCGACATAACCATCCGGGAAATGATTCTAGCATCGCAACAGGGCTTTGGCTATGGTTGCGCCGTTGTCGGAAATTTGTTAGCCTTCGCGTTTGCTGCGAAAGTGGCGGAATTGGCAGACGCGCTAGGTTTAGGCCCTAGTACCGTAAGGTGTGGGGGTTCGAGTCCCCCCTTTCGCACCAAAGTTTTAGTTCCAGGCTTATCCACGCTATACATCGAGGAAGACTACATTGAAAGTACAAGTTGCGATTGCTGATGTTGCCGATTGTCAAAAAGAACTGACGATTGAAATCGGTGCAAGTGAAGTTCAAGAGGAATATAACAAAGCATACGGCGGGTTTTCCCGTTATGCCAAAGTGCCAGGCTTTCGCGAAGGCAAAGCGCCGCGCGGCATTATCAAACAGCGCTTTGCCAAAGAAATCAAAGACGAGGTAATGAAACAATTGATCCCGCACGCATTGGGCCATGCAATTGAAGATCATAAATTGCGGGTGATCGGCGATCCATCCATTGACGGGGAAGAGGTTGTCTTAAAAGAAGGCGAACCACTAACGTTCAAGAGCCGCGTTTTCGTTTTGCCGGACTTTGAACTCAAAGAATACAAAGGGGTCAAACTGACCAAACGCGTGGTGCGGGTGACGGAAGAAAATGTTGATAAGGTGCTTGCTGATTTACGCGAAGGCGCTGCGCAACTTGTTCCGGTAGAAGATCGTCCTTCGCAATCCGGCGACTTTGTTTCCGTCAATCTCGTCGGCAAATACATTGACTCAGATGAAGAAGAAGATTTGACCACAGAAGATTTAGTGATTGAATTGGATGGCGAAGGCGTTCAGGCAGATTTCAACGAACAGTTGATGGGAGTGAAGGAAGGTGACGTGAAGCAATTCACGGTGAAATATCCTGACGACTTTCAAGCCAAAGGCTTAGCCGGCAAAACGCTTGATTTCACCGCGACGGTCAATGCGGTCAAGATCAAAGATCTGCCGGAACTGGATGAGGAGTTTGTCGAAGACTTGGCCGAAGAGCACGGGGAAGACTACAAAACCGTCGAAGAGCTGCGGAATAAGATTCTGGAAAACCTGAAAGCCAATGCTGACGCTGAAGCTGAAGGCGAATTACGCGATGCTTTATTGAAGACGCTGGCGGAAGGATATGATTTCCCTTTACCGGAGCCCCTAGTGGAACGGCAAGCGGATTCGCGGCTGGTGGATTTCCTCCAACGTTTATATCGCAGCGGCATGCCCCCACAAGCAGCGCGACAAATTGATTGGGATACGCGCAAAGCCGAAGAAATGGGGCGAGCTGCTAATGATGTGCGAATCGCTTTGATCCTGGGCGCGATTTCTGAAGCGGAAAAAATCACGGTCACACGCGAAGATTTGGACGACGAAATCGAACGCATCGCAGAGGCTACGAACCAGTCGCCAGAGGAAATAGAAGCTCGCTTGACAAAGGATGGGAGCCTGTCTAGTATCGAAAACCGTTTGCGCTCAGATAAAGTAATGGAATTACTTGTCAGCCAAGCCGAAATTACTATTGAAGAGGTTGATAACAAGCAGGTAACAGAGCCACCCGCCGATGATTCAGGTGATGAGAAGGCAGAAGGCGCCGGCGAGAGCGCATAAGCATGGCTCCTGTATAGCAGTTTCTGTTGCTCGTCTAAAAGGTGTTAAGGCGGCCCCGAGCTAATACCTCGCGTGCCGCCTTTTTCATTCGTCATAGTGCAAGTCGAGGGCTTGCAGGGCAGTAATAATTAAGAGGCAAGATTTACTTGCTCTTTTTCAGTAGTAGAGGTTTAGAGGTTATGAATCCATACGCTCATTTAGTTCCAATGGTGGTCGAACAAACGCCGCGTGGCGAACGTGCGTTCGACATTTATTCCCGGCTTCTGAAAGAAAACATTATCTTTATCGGCACGCCGATTGACGATACGCTCGCCAATTTGGTGGTGGCGCAACTGCTTTTCCTGGAATCCGAAGACCCGGATCGGGAAATTCAAATGTATATTAATTCACCCGGAGGTTCGGTTACGTCGGGAATGGCAATATATGACACTATGCAGTTCGTGCGTGCGCCGATTTCGACGCTTTGTGTCGGACAATGCGCTTCGATGGCGGCGGTATTGCTCGCTGCCGGCACGAAAGGCAAACGTTATGCTTTGCCGAATTCGCGCATTTTGATTCACCAGCCTTCCGCAGGCGGCATTGGCGGTCAGGCGACGGATATTAAAATTGCGGCAGAAGAAATCCTCCGTATGCGACAACGCTTGAATGAAATTCTCGCGTTTCACGCGGGGCAGCCAGTCGAAAACATCGAACGAGACGTTGAGCGCGATTACATTATGAGCGCCCAGCAAGCTAAAGAATATGGGCTGGTAGACGCTGTCATTTCCAAGCGTGAGTAGTCTTTGGCTTTTTTTGCATCAGCCCTTTTTCATAAGGTGGTGAAGATGGCTACTGATTCCCTGGAACTTAACCTTACCAGTTCTTTTTTGATTTCCCCCTCTGACCAGGCATTGGAATTACACGGGACTCGCTGCTCGTTCTGTGGTCTGGGAGAAGGCCGGGTGGCGCGCCTGTTTGAAGGCCGGAATCGCTATATTTGTAATGAATGTATTCGTATCTGCGCCATCCTGATGGATGACTATAAAGAGAGCGGTTATATGCCTCCCTGGCATAAAGCTCCCTGGTTTTTACGTTGGTTGACGGGCGATACGCCCGGCACGATTAGCTGTAGTTTTTGCGGCGCTGACCGCATCAAAGGCGAATACCTAATGGCCAGCCGCCATTCGCAGATTTGCGAACGCTGTGTTCGTGCCTGCGAATCATTGGAGTTAGAAACCATGCCACGAATCTGAAAGATTGGTTGGATGGGGTTTCACTTGCTCACCACTCAGTATTACTTTTAGGAACAGTTCCATGTCGCTTGCGATATGGAACTGTTTTTGATTTCCCGCATTTGGTCTTTATGTACCTATGGTGGACCCGCAGCCCATACAAATCGGCGAAGCTCGTCTTTCCTTACGTGCCGTCGCCGCCCTTGAGGTCATTTCAGTAATCAGTTCCGTCTTACTCATCGCTTGGGTTCTTAGTCCATTGCAATTGCCGCAACGTTGGTTGGAAGTCGTTCCAGCCATATTGGCCTTGCTCTTGATGATTTACTCCCACCGGTTACACGGCGAAACTCTGGCGGTGCTGGGATTCACGACGAATTATTTCGGACGTGCGCTGCGACTTTTGTGGCTGCCGATGCTCCTCACCACTACTTTGCTGCTTGGCATCGGCTATTTTGCCCATTCGCTCCATTTCGGACAGCGCTTTTGGTTATCGCTGGCGGTGCTTCCGCTTTGGGGCTTGATGCAACAATACATTTTGCAGGGGTTTATCTATCGGCGTTTGCGGCTCATCTTCGGCGCGTCGAAAACCACCGCGACAATTTTCCTGGCGGCGTTCCTCTTTGCCTTGGTACATGCACCCAATCTGCCGCTCATGTTATTGACGTTCCTGGGCGGTCTGGTTTGGACGTGGGTTTACGCGCGCGCGCCGAATCTGTTTGCCCTAGGGCTTTCGCACGCGATCATGAGCGCGATTGCGATGTCTGCGTTGCCCGCGTGGTTTTTGCAAAGCATGAGCATCGGGTACAAGCATTTGATCTATCAGCGGTTTTAAGGGGCTTTTAGAGGTACAGCGAATGGCACAATCCTTTATTGAGAAACGCAAAACCAATTGGCAACGGCTGGAAGAATTAGTGCAGCGCATTCGACAGTTGCGCGGGCTGCAAAAATTTAATCGCAAGGAAGTGCGTGAATTGGGCACGCTGTACCGTCGCGCGGCTTCGGATTTGGCGGTGGCTCGCGTCGAGTCGCGTGATCCGCGCTTGGTGAATTACCTCAACTCGCTGGTGATTCGCGCCCACGGCGAAATTTATCGCTCTGAATCAAAAGGCGTGCGCGGCATCCTGGATTTTTATCGCTACGATTTTCCGCTGATCTTTCGCCAAACCTATCGCTACACGCTGGCGGTATTTTTGATTTTCCTGACGATGGGGCTTTTCTCATTTGCGGCAACATCTCGGGATGAAGATTTCATTGACCATGCCCATGTTCCGCGTGCCCTGTTGCAGCACATCAAGGAAAACCGGATGTGGACAGACAGTCTGAATGATGAGGCTCCGGTAGGGGCGGCTTACATCATGACGAATAACATTCGCGTTGGCTTCATTACCTTTGCGTTTAGTATTTTGCCCGTTGTTGGAACGGTCATTACGCTGATGCCGACCGCTTTGCAATTCGGCTCCATCAACGCCTTGATTCTGAAATATCACATGGTGCAAAAGCTATATGGCTTTGTGGCGGGACATGGCGTCTTGGAGTTCACGGCGATTTTCATTGCCGGTGGAGCAGGCTTGATGATTGGCTTGGCGATTCTGATTCCCGGCGAGCGCACGCGCACGCAAGCTCTGGTCGAGCGTGGAGCAGTCGCTATCAAGTTACTCGCAGGTTGCATTCCGATGCTGATTATCGCGGGCATTGTTGAGGCGTTTATCTCGCCGACGCCGATACATCCGTACTACAAATTCGGCGTTTCGCTCATTACGGCTGTAATTCTGGCGGCATATTTACTCAAGTCTGGCAAACCGGTGGCACCTATAGCGAACTCGTGAGTGCTCTGTTATGATAAGGTTTGAAATCAAAGGATCGAAATTTTCAGGGATCGCTTATGGCAACGACGCAATTGACGATATTACAGAAGAACGGACTATTTTCTTTTCTTGGCCTTATCAAAGCGCAAGAACTCAAACTGGATGATGCTTTTGAACCTGACGCCCGCCCCACGATTGCGGTTGTCAAACTCGACCCACGCGAAGGGCAACCAATGCTCAAGCAATTCGAGACCGGGCGCGAGGCGCTGAGCAAATACGAAGACGCGATTAGCACGAGCCTCGCACGTGGCTGGGACATCGTTTATCGCGGCATCCCCTTGCAGGGATAAATCCTTCATCACCCCAACTCTTCTCCACCTTTTCCTCTAGTCTTGTTGTGGCAACGGTTCTTTGGCCATGCACATTTCTATCGTCATTCCTGTTTTCAATGAAGCTGGCTCGATTGAAGCAACCGCTGCCTCGCTCCGCCAGTTGCAAGGGAAATATGAGGTCGTTGTGGTAGATGGGGAAAGCGCCGACGATACGGTTGCTTTAGCGCGAGCTTACGGTTTGCCCGTGATCACGGCTGCACGAGGGCGCGGCCAGCAAATGAATGCAGGAGCTGCTGCTACACAAGGCGATGTGCTCCTGTTTTTGCACGCCGACACGCATTTGCCGTCAGATGCTTTGTTTTTGATTACAACCGCTTTGCACGCGCCGAAAGTTTGTGGCGGAAATTTCAGCTTACGGTTTACCGGAGAAACCGTTGGCGCGAAAATTCTCACCCATATTTATCCCTGGCTCAGAAGGCTGGGATTGATCTATGGCGATTCGGCGATTTTCGTCCGTCGTTCGACCTTTGAGACAGTAGGTGGGTATCGGGCAATACCCTTATTTGAGGATTGCGATTTATATCGGCGGTTACGGCGCACCGGACGATTCATTCGACTGAAGGAATATGCCACAACGTCTTCGCGGCGCTTTGAAGGACGCTTTCTTCGCACTTTTATTGTCTGGGCAGCGATGCAGATTTTGTATTGGCTTGGTGTTTCCCCTCAGCACTTAGCGAGAGCCTACCGCAGCGCGCGGTGAACGAACAGGGTTGATGAGGTAGCGTACCCCTGCCTTAGTCGAGAAGCTCACCACGCCATCGTTGGAAGGCGTGATTTTCACGGCTTTACCCGCCGCCACCACCGTGACAGGACCATTCACGCGCAGACGACAAGGCGATCCCGCCAACGATATTATCGCCGCCATTTCTAACTGTAATCACAAAGGGTAAGCCACTGGTTCTACCCTTTGGCATCTACACATGTTTAGCTACTGTCAGGGAAGTGGTAGCCAGGGAGCATCAAGTGCGCCAGTTGTTTTAGGGTAGCAGGATCGTAATGCGACAACACCTCCAACATCGCCAACAACACCCACATCCCCGCCAGCAGGGCCGGGGCGGTGGCTTGTCCGCGCCGCACCTGTCGTCCGCTCAAGCGCAGCAGCAATTGCCGCAGTTCAACGCCTTCCGGCGAAGCGTCCCGTTGCACTTGCCAGACTACCACGCTGGCCATCGCCGCGATCAGCACTCGTTTGCTGACGGCTTCCGCACTTTCTTGTTGCCACTCCTCAAGCTGCTGCCCGGCGCTCTTACAAAGTTTGAAATACGATTCGATCAACCAGCGCCAGTAATACCATTCGGCAATCAAGCCTGCGGCAACATCCGCGCCCAGGTTAGTCAGCAGCAACCATTCTCCGACCAGGCCTTCGTCGGGCAGCTGCAAACGCACTACCACCAAGCGCACCGACAAAGGCACGCCCGGTTCGTGGCGGCGGACAGCTTCTTTGCTGCGCCGCACGCGCCGTTGCCCCGGACGCGTGATGACCACCGTCGTCTCGGCCACCACTTGCTGCGCGATCACCTGCGCACTCACCTGCACCGTGCCGCTCGCACGGAACGGCAACTCCGCCGCGATCTCGCCGAGCCGCACTTTGCGCCCTTGCCAATGCACAAAAGGGAGGGCTTGGGCACGGATAACAAAGCGCCAGTTGGCTTGCTGCCAAGCGCGCAAGTGCGTTACCGAATCACTCTCCCGATCACACACATGCACCAAGGGCAGTCCCCAGGCTTGTTGTTCCAGCGCGTGCATCGTGGCGGTCAGTTCGTCCAGATGCCCTTGATCGGGGAGGACGGTGTCGGCGCGGGTGGTATGAATCCCGTCCGCTGCCCACAGGCTCAAGCTCACGGGGGCCAAGGGGAGACCAGTGCGATCACTGACCAGCAAAGCGGTCGCCAATTGATAGCCATGGTCTTTGCCAATGAGCATACGATCTGTTTTGCGTTGGTGTGTGCCATAGTGCAGATCACTCCAATCGTGCAGCACCAAGGCATAGCGCCGACACTCGCTGGCGACCAACGCACGTCCGTATTCGTGCAGGGGCGCGCCCAGTTGCGGCAGGCTCACACGTGGATTGGCATAAAAGCGCCACGCCGCTTGGGTACTGGCAAACGCCTGCTGCGTGCCCGGCAAGGCGCGCAACCCGGCAGCGACGGTTTCCCCAGTATGCAAATGTTCTTTCACTAATTGCTCATACCGCCGTTGGAGGCGGGGTTCAAGTTCCGGTAGTGGTAAGTCCATCTCCTCATTATACTATTGTTACCGAACCTAAAACTGACATGTGTAGATGCCAAAGGGTTCTACTGGTGAGACCCGAAGAGCTTTGAGCGTTGCAGGAGTCCAGTAATCGCTCCTTCGGTGGCTTGATGAGCCAATCCAAAGGAGAGACTTTCAATGGAAAGTAATTACCAAAGCTTGTCCCACTCGAAGTACGAGTGCAAATATCACGTGGTGTTTGTCCCCAAATATCGCCGTAAGGCTTTATACGGGGAGATTCGTCGTCAACTGGGACCGATCTTGCACGAGTTGGCGAAACAAAAAGAATGCCAAATCATCGAGGGCCATTTAATGCCGGATCACGTGCATCTGTGCATTGTGATTCCACCCAAGCACGCGGTGGCCTCGGTGCTTGGCTTTCTCAAGGGCAAGAGCGCGAGAGCCATGGCCCGGCTACAAGGCAAAGAACGCAACTTTGCGGGCGAGAGCTTCTGGGCGCGTGGCTACGCGGTCTCGACCGTTGGGTTCAATGAGGAGCAGGTGCGACGTTACATCCGCGAGCAAGAAGGCGCGGATGGCAGTGGACGCTTCTGACGCGGATCGTGGGCAGCACGCCGCTGTGCTGTCAAAGAATTAACCCACCTAGTGTTCAGTCATGGTTCAGTTGACGGATTGAGCATCGGATATTTTGTGTTCCTGATTCTTTTAGCATCCGTCAATTCATTCATGACTGAACACTAGGTGATCGCCTTTGAGGCGACCCCACTCATCAAGCCACCAGCATGTTGGTGGTGGCTGACTTTTTGCTGACGCCGACCCTAGTTGCGCC
>CAWCGF010000009.1:0-112183 GCA_963794955.1 uncultured Acidobacteriota bacterium | reverse complement strand
CCCTTCATTCCTATGCCATCATCGCTGACGTAGCGGCTCAATTATTCCCAACAACGTAAGTGTGGCTTATCCCCACAATTTTTATAAGGAGACCCCAATGAAACAAAGAATCAATGCGCTGCGTTATCTGCTGAGCGCCCTGGCGATTAGCTGTGCTTTATCACTGGTCAGTTTCGCGCAAGCTACTGCCGGAACGCAACAAACTCCGCCCGCCAAAGAATGGCCGAAAGATCGAATTGGTGGTTTAGTGGCCGAATGGACGCGCGCTAAAAACTGGACGAAGGAATATATTGATAAAATGCCGGAAGATGGGATGAACTTCAAACCGGTCCCGGAAGTGCGTGGTTTTGCCGAGCAGCTGCTGCATTTGGCGAGCGCAAATTTCTTTTATGGCGCACGCGGCACAGGCGCAGCCAATCCGTATCAAGGCAAAGACATCACCAAGATGGACGAGAACAAAACCAAAGCAGGCTTGGCCAAAGTGGTGATGGAAAGCTATGACTTCGTTATCAACTCCATCCAAGCGATGGACGCGGCGAAGTTGGAAGAACGAAGCGTCGCACGTGGCACGAATACCCCCCGCGCTGAATTTTTAGTGATGGGTTTCGAGCATCAAACGCACCATCGCGGGCAAACCACAATTTACCTGCGCATGAAAGGCGTGACGCCGCCGCCGGAACCATTTTAATCTGTACACAGGCGAATCGCCTGTCCCTGCGCTAGACCGATGATAAATCCCCGACAGGCAGCCTGCCTGTCGTACATTTGTCGTACATTTTCAGAGGAGCACGACTGTGAAAGAAAGAGTCAAATTACTTCGGTACTTTATCAGCACGCTGGCTGTGAGCTTGGCTTGCTCAATGGTGAGCTTTGCACAGGTGACGGCCCCGGCTGCTAATAGTGCAATCGCTGCACAAGCAACCGCGAATAAACCGATGGAAGAATGGCGAACAAAAATGCTCGCTGATTGGACGCGTGCCAAGGAATACACCAAAGAATATTTGGACGCGATGCCGGAAGATGGGACGAACTACAAGCCGAATGCGCAAGACAAAGATATGCGCACCTTCGCCGAACAAATGCTGCATCTGGCAGGAAATTTGTATTTCCTTGGTTCGACTGCAACAGGTGGTGCCAATCCTTATCAAGGCAAGAACCTGGAAAAGATGGACGAATACAAGACCAAAGCGGCACTCAGTAAAATCGTGCTGGAAAGCTACGACTTTATGATCGCGACGGTGAAGAGTTTTGATTTGGCAAAAGGTGGTGATGCGCTCAAGCTGTTCAATCGCTTCGACACCAATCGCAGCGGTGCCATCGCCGCAGCCTTTGAGCATCAAACGCATCATCGTGGGCAAACCACGATTTACATTCGGATGAAAGGCGTGAAACCGCCGCAGGAGAAGCTCTTCTAAAATATCAAAAGGCAAAAGGCAAATTGCAAATTGCAAAAGTAAGATTTGGAAGCGGTTTTCAAATCAGAAAAAAATAAAGTCCCGCCTTTTTAACTTTTGATATTTGCCTTTTGCCTTTTGATTTGTTGTGAGAATTACTGAAATCTTCTACTCCATCCAAGGCGAGTCCTCTTATGCGGGCTTGCCTTGTGTGTTTGTGCGGCTGACGTGGTGCAATCTGCGTTGTACGTGGTGCGACAGCGAATACACGTTCAAAGGTGGCACGCAAATGAGCCTCGCGGAGGTGCTGGAAAAAGTGCGCAGTTATGATTGCAAGTTGGTGGAGATCACCGGGGGCGAGCCATTGGTGCAAAAACGGGAATGTTGCGAACTGGTCACACAACTTTGTGATGAAGGTTACCAAGTGCTGATCGAAACAAGTGGCAGTTTGGATGTAAGCGTACTCGACTCGCGCGCGATCAAAATCCTGGATGTGAAATGTCCCGGTAGTGGCGAGGTGAAACATAATTTCTGGCCGAATCTGACCACGCTCAACCCGCAAGACGAAATCAAATTTGTCATCAAAGATCGCGCAGATTTTGATTACGCGCTTGAAGTGATCAAAAGGTATAAGCTTGATCAGCGTGAACCTTATGTTTTGATTTCGCCCGTATGGAGCGCAGTTGGATGGCACGATTTAGCGGCGTGGGTTTTGCAATCGGGCGTGCGCGCTCGGCTGCAATTGCAACTGCATAAGCTGATTTGGGGGCCAGATACGATTGGAGTTTGAGACGCGGATGCTATCAGTAGTTTTAGCCAGTGGAGGAATGGACAGTTGTGTAACGACCGCGATGGCGGCGCAGGAATCGGACGAGCTTGCGATGCTGCATGTGAGCTATGGGCAACGCACGGAACAACGCGAACGCAAGGCGTTCAATGACATCGCGGATTTTTATGGCGTGAGGCAGCGGTTGATTGCGAGCCTTGATTACTTGACGAAAATCGGTGGCTCGTCGCTGACAGATAAAAACATTGAGGTCAGCCGAGCAAATCTTGCATCCACTGAGATTCCTACTTCGTATGTGCCATTTCGCAATGCACATTTCCTTTCCATTGCGACAAGCTGGGCAGAGGTTATCGGGGCCAACCGTATTTATATTGGTGCGGTGGCGGAAGATAGTTCAGGCTATCCTGATTGTCGGCCTGAATATTATGAAGCTTTCAATCGATTAATTGAGGTTGGCACCAAGCCGGAAACGCAGATCAAAATCATTACGCCTATCATCACGATGAAGAAAAGTGAAATCATTCAACGCGGTCTTCAACTCACCGCACCGTTGCATTTGACGTGGTCGTGTTACCAGGCCGAAGCGCAAGCTTGCGGCATATGTGACAGTTGTGCGCTGCGATTGCGCGGGTTTCAAGAGGCGGGTGTGCGCGATCCAATTTCGTATGCGACGCCAGCGATTTGAAATCTGCTTTCCTGCTGCATTACAATCCATTTTGCTTCGCACGCAACCAGTTTTAGTTTGGCATACATCTAACGCGGCGCGCTCAGAGTGATATACACGTGAGATTTGCGCTAGTAGCAGTTGTGATATTTCCACACCAATCGGAGGACATCTATGAAGATCAAACATTTAGTTTTCGCTCTGCTGCTCGCGGCTTGCACAGCGGTTGGCGCTTTAGCTCAAGTCGGACGCATGGAAGGCGAGGTCAAAAAACGCGGCTCGAACGAACCAGTTCCTAATGCGGAAGTGCAAATTCACCGCAACGACATCAAATGGAGCGCCACGCTCAAAACGGACAAAAAGGGTAAATTTATTCATGCCGGAATTCAGTACGGCGGAACCTACGTGATTATTGTCAGCGCCGAAGGACTTGCGCCGTCTTTCTCTAATGGGCACAAGCCGGATCAACCCATCCCCGCTTTTGAACTTGATCCCGGCGACGGCAAAAAACTGACGCTGGAAGAAGTTCGAGCCGCAATGGGCAAAGGGCCAGGTGGCGGTACTGCGAGTGCTGCTGCCGGGGCCAAGCCTGCCGCTGCGGCTGGGCCATCCAAGAAAGAGATTGAGGAGTACAACAAGAAAGTAGAAGAGATCAAAAAGAAGAACGAAAACATCGAAAACAGTAACAAGGCGATGACGGCTGCGCTGGAGGCTGGCAAGGCCGCCTTCAATAACAAAGACTACAATGCTGCCGTCACAGAGTTCGATAAAGGGATTGCAATTGATGCAGAGCAGAATGTGTTTTGGTATTTCAAGGGACTCACACTTTACAATCGTGGCGTAACCAAGCTGAACGAGAGCGTGAAGCCCGAGATGAAAGATCAGATGCCAACGCTACGTGATGCTGCCAAGGCAGATTTTACCGATGCGATCACCAATGCTACCAAGGCTGTGGCTTTGTTGGATGCACAAAGCGCTGCTGATCCTGCGAAGGCGGCACAAAACAAGGCCAACAGCGCGGCCTACCTCAAAGTCAAAGCAGATTCGGCTTCTTTGCTTGGTCGTCGTTTTAGCGATGTCGCCATGGCGGAGGCGGCGAACAAGGGCTACGTTGCTGTCGCTGAGTTGACGGAAGACCCGGCACAGAAAAAGAAATATCTATTTGCTGGGGCAGAAACCTTGCGCGAAGCCGGAAATGTGGATGCTGCTGTCACGGCGTATAAGGCAATTATTGACCTTGATCCCAATTTTGCTGAGGCTTACTACGGCATAGGTCTTTCTTATTTTGGCAATGAAAAGACATTCCAGGATGGGGCGAACTATCTCCAGTTTTTCATTGAGAAAGCGCCTGCCACTGATCCTCGCGTCGCCGAAGCGAAAGGCGTGATTGCCTCGCTGAATATGAAGCCTTCGGCGGATGCGCTGAAAGTGCTGAAGAAAGAGGCGGATACTAAGGCCAAAGCGGCACCTGCCAGAAGGAAGAATTAGACCTACTTTCATTTTTTAATGTAAAGTGCGGAGGCGAAGTGACGCAAATCACTTCGCCTCCGCTGCATTTTAGGGCATAATGCCTCTCGTCCTTCCCGTAAGCGGTTTATGATGCTGACGTCTGGTGATAATAATTAACCCCCGAACTAGACAAGGAACAATATGCCTCTTCACTTTCCCCATCTTCGTGGTTTGCTCCTCTTTATTTTATTTTTCGGGCTTACTTTATTAGCCCCTTTGGCTGCAGATAAAAAGCGCAAAGCGGCTGAAACTGAAGCGAAGTCGAAAACAAAAATTACGATGACGCAAAAAGCTGATCCTAAACAACAAGCTAAACCCGCCCGCGCTTCTCATCTCACACAAAAGAACAACAAGCAGGAAAATGAGCGCAAAGGGAAGAAGCACGATGAGACAAGGCGTAAAGTTGCTGCCAAAGTGCGCGAGGAAAAAACGAACAAGAAAGCTCACAGCAAAGAGCAACTCGTTTGGCGCGAGGGCGAGAAGAAAAATGACAAGACGGCCAACCGACTTGCCAAGCGTGAAGCTGAAAAGAAAACCGATAAATCAAAAGATAAACTTGCCAAACGCGAAGCTAATACAAAGTCAGGGAAGCAAGAGGTAGCCACGAAAAAGTCACCGCTGGAAAAAGACACTAAGTCTATCCAAGATAGCTAAAAAAGATGCTGAAATTGCTGAGGCAAAAGCCAAAGTAAATGCTAGAACTAACAGGCAAGACCCGAAAGCTAAGCCTGAAGAAAAGAGCAAAGAACTTGCCAAGCCTGAAAAAGCCTCAAGAAATCCGCAACAACTAGCCAAGGTAGACCCAAGTCAAGAAACGAAGGTTCAAGGTAAGCTTAAAGACTTACCTCCTGGTAATTTTACCTTGCGTCCAATTACTAAAGCTGTCCCGAAGGTTGAACTCCAGTTTAGCCTGGCACGAGCTACAGCCGTCACGACCTTTGATGCGCCACCTCCACGTGACAGTGGGCCGGATGTGATTGATGTGATTGAGTACGATTCGCCCGAAACCAAAAGGCTTGATGAATTATTCCGCTCGGAAATGAAAATCGTGCGGTTTTCGAGTGTGCCGAGTGTCTCGCGCAAGAAGTTGGATGTCGGGAAGATGGATATTGAGCGAATCAAACAGATTCAAGAAGCTCTGGCGAAAAAAGGCTATTACTTAGGCGAAATTTCTGGCCAGTATAGTGAGGCCACGATTGAAGCAATGCGAAAGTTCCAGGAAGAACACAAGGTTGATGTGACGGGGTATGCGACCGCACAGTCATTGAAATTATTGGGCTTAACCGATTGGTAAATTACGATTGCGGAATCGCATAATAACCCTCTTTCGACCGCACATTAAGACGCGGCAGGCCGCGCGGTGGATTTACCTTGATACTGATTTTACGCCATTTGCCATCCCGCTTTTCATTCGTCGGTGTATAACCAATGCTGTATTGGTGCCGTAGCTCAAGGGCAATGCGAGTGGTGGCATCTTCCAATTCTGCAGCTGAACGTGGGAAAAAGGCTTTGCCACCGGTTGTTTGCGAAACTTCCTCCAAAACCCCCTGTCCTTGCAAATCGAGAGTGCCGCCTGCGCCTCCACCCATTTCGACGATGCCAATACTATAAATTTGCACGCCTGCTTCTTTCAATAATTTGCGCAATTCACCATAGGTGTAGCGTGAGGAATTATCTTGTCCATCAGAAATCAGCAACATGGCGCGTTTTTGGTGACGACCTTGTTTCACCTTTTCAATGCCCAAATACGCGGCATCATAGAGCGCCGTCTGGCCTTTGGGGTCAATCAGAGTTAGCTTGTTGATTAAGCTGTCGCCATCGGTGAATTCGGCGACCAGATTCGCACGTTGATTGAAGCCGACGAGGAAGAAATCGTCCATATCGTGCGATGTTTCAACGAAGGCTTTGAGCGCTTCCCGCGCACGATCCAGTTTGCCTTTCATACTGCCAGAAACGTCAAAAATAATGCCCACGCTGACGGGCACATCTTCATCCTTGAAAAACTCAATATCTTGTTTGACCTTATCCTCAAACACCTCAAAATTCTGCTTCGCCAATCCCGTTACCAATCGGTTATAGGGATCGGTGACGGTAACAGAAAGAGTCACAATTTCGGTCTTGATGATAGCGATAGGCCCTTGCTTATCTTCTGGCTTCTTTTGCCCACTAGGCGAGGCGGGTGGTTGCGTCGGCACAACCTGCTCTGCTTTAGGAGCAACTGGTGGTTGATTCCCAGACGTGCTTTGCTGCGCATAAATTCCTGCGACACACACCAACAAGAGCAAACAAAAGGCAAAACGGGAAAAAGCGTTCCTAAACATGATCACCCCCGTAAGAACTCACATTACCGATGAGCAAGCGGCTTACTACAGTCGATTGAATTTCAGTGACGGAGCGGAAAATCGCAACTGGTCAGGTGAGTATAGCACAACTTTATTAGGAGAAAGCGCAAGAATCCACCAACTCAAGCGGAAGATTTCACAGAAGAGTTGCTTTTTTAAACGAATTCAGTTAGTTACTATTCTGCCCCTCAGAACTCTTGCCCCACGAAATTATAACAATGCATGTCGGTCCCCAATTTTGACGCGCTGTTGAATCCAGTTATGACAATTGAAGCAATCGAAAGAAGAGGCGAGCATCGTGTCCAGCTAGACATTCCCGCTAAAATTCGGTGGAAAGACTCGCTGGGAGGCATTATTGAGCGTGATGCCCGCTTATGGAATTTAAGTGGTGGTGGGGCCTACGTCTTGACGGATGACTTATTGATTTTAGAGCAGAAGGTCGAATTGATTGTAATCTTGGAAAGTAACGATCCGTACAAAGGCGTCGCGACTTATTTTCGTGGAAAGGTTGTCCGAACTGAAACGGTTCATCACGCGGAAGGGAATACAGGTGCCGCCATTGCCTTTGAACGAAAGAATGCGATTCCACCTTTGTTTAGCGCATAGCGATAATTTGGTTCCCCTAAACGCTCTTGACCTTACCCTCCTGGCTGCCATTTTGGTTGCACTCCGGCGGCGATAGCCTTTAGCTGGCCCTGAGTGTCTGTCAATACAATTTGTCCGTTATCATCATAGAGCATCAGGTTTTTTTCGTGATTCCATTCCTGCGCCAGATTCGCCGTCGGCGCGGCGGCCAATTGCAGTTGTGCGCCCCCCCAAGCATCCACCAAATACATCCGACCTGAACATAACCCAAATTCGGAGCAGGATTGCGCCGGAACAAAAACAATATGGTGACCATTGGGTGACCAGGTTGCTTCAAGCAAGCGATGCCCGCCATCCAGCAGGGCATTTGACTCGAAGCCTTCCAGAAGGCTCAGGTCTGTAATCTGGCGCCGATTCCCCGTTTCGATGTCGGAGACAAAAAGCTGCATGTCTTTGTCAATCGCTTCAGCAAACAGCACAAATTTTCCATCTGGGGAAACAGACAAATCACCAACCTTGGTAATAAGCGAAGATTGCAGCGGTGCCAAAGCCTGGTATTCATCAATGCTCAACTCGCGGGAGGTAAAGGGCGGCGTGGTGACCGCATAAATTTGGGGTACAGAGTTCAGCGCATCATTACCATCAATCAGGTGCGCTAACAATGTTTTGTTATCGTTGCCTAACTCAATACGATCTAACAGCATTGCCTCTGGAACTTTTAACGTGCCGAGATTCTCAATTTTTTGTTCTTGCACCGCATAGGCTTGGAGGTTCAGCCCAATATTGAAATAAATCCGGCTACCATCACGGGCCCAAATTTGGTTGGCAATCGCAGTTTCTACTGGCGCGGGAACAATTTGACGATTTTCACTCCCATCTTCTCTCATCAACCAAAGTCCTCCCTCTTTGAGATAAGAAATTTGTCGCAGTGGTTTGGCTGCGGGAGAAGCTGTGGGACTAGATTGAGGAGATGGTGACGGTGGTACCGAGGCGTCGGTTTGGGCTGGGGTATGTATTCCCAGGCAAGCGCAGGCAGCGAAGAGAACAAGAAAGACAGCGGCAGTAGGTTTTTTAATGCGTATCATATTTCAGACTCCAACTACAAAATTTACTTCAGTCCCAAATCTCATTTGCCCCGATGCCGGGGGAAAAGGGGAATCTGATTCACTTCCAGATTTGTTGGTTGCTCGCCAATTAAGTATCTTGGCCGAGTAAAAATAAAAATTCAAGTTATGTTTTCGGCAAAATTCAGGTAAACTGTCGCGGTCGTAATTCACAAGATAATATTTCCGAAATTACTGCAAAGGGACAATATCTCTATGAAGACTATTCACATTCTCCTAAGCGTGAGCCTATTGGCCTTGCTTTTGCTGCTGGGAGGGGCTTGTGCATCTACCACACAATCGGCCGCCAGCCCGGAATTGCCAACTGGCCCCAGCCCGGCGCAAGCGGCGGCGGCGGCGTCACCGCAAGATCATGATCACGGGGCAGAAGACGGTGTTGCACGCATCAAGCCTGCCGAAGCGGTTCAACTGATCAAGGCTGGCGAAGCCATTTTGGTTGATGTGCGCGATGCCGGAAGCTACGAAACGATGCATGCCAAAGGAGCGATTAATGTAACTTACCAAAGCATCTCCGAAGGCAAGTACGACCAGCTTCCCAAAAACAAGCACCTGATTTTTTACTGTACCTGACCGAACGAACATACATCTGCCGGTGCGGCAGTTATTCTCAAGAAAGAAAAAGGCTACGAAAAAGTTAGTGCATTATTGGGTGGTTTATACGGATACAAAGATGCGGGCGGCGAGGTTGAGTCGAAAACTCAGCCCTCCGAGAAATAACCCGATAGTTACAACAGGAAGAAAAAGCCTTGATGAATTGTTTTTCATCAAGGCTTTTTCGTTACTGAATGCCGAGGGCGGGACTCGAACCCGCACGGAGCGTAGCTCCAACGGATTTTCTTACCACTTCGACTTTCGCCGCCTGGCAATTGCCAGTTTGTGGTCTGGACTATACCTTCACCTTTTACTGTTTATGCAGCAGTCAGGCGGGAGCCGTCTAGTCTCTACACTTTTTTGAAGTCGTGACTTCAAACTTAGCTCGGTGTTGCCAGATGAAAGGGTTCACCGACTTTGACTCCATTCACGCGGGAGATTTCGCTCCCGGTGCTCAAATATCTAAGTCCGTTGCGTCTACCAATTCCGCCACCCCGGCAGAACGGCTGGGAGTGTAAAGCTTCACATCACAGGTTGCAAGCACGCTATGAAAATTCTCTCTGTTTTTGGCACTCGCCCGGAAGCGATCAAAATGGCCCCAGTGATTGCAGAACTCAATAAACACCAGGGCAGACTGACTTCCATCGTTTGTGTGACTGCCCAACACCGCGAAATGTTGGATCAGGTGTTGGCGCTCTTTGCGATTCGGCCCGATTATGATTTGGGGATTATGCAACCGAACCAATCCTTAGCCCAAATCACGGCGCGCGCATTGACAAAACTGGATGAAGTTTTCCAAGCAGAAAAACCCGATTGGGTGTTGGTGCAAGGCGATACGACGACGGTCATGACGGCAGCCCTCGCCGCGTTCTATCACCGGATCAACGTTGGGCATGTCGAAGCAGGCTTGCGCTCCTTCGCTAAATTTCAGCCGTTCCCCGAAGAGATCAATCGCAAGATCGCTACCAGCCTGAGCGATTTGCATTTCGCCCCTACTGAAATCTCGCGGCAAAATTTATTGCGCGAAGGCATTGCCGACGCGCAGATTGTAGTAACGGGCAACACCGTAATTGATGCGTTGTTGCAGGTTGCAGAAAAGCCGTACGATTGGCAGCGCTCGCCCTTGGCCTCTATTCCCCGCGACAAACGAATCATCCTGGTCACTGCGCATCGCCGCGAAAATTTCGGCACCCCGCTCACCAATATCTGTGCTGCATTACAAACCATTGCGCAGCGTTACCCGGATGTTCACCTTGTTTATCCTGTTCACCTCAACCCTAATGTCAAAGCGGTAGCCCAATCGTTGCTCGGCAACATTCCCAACATTACATTGCTCGACCCATTGGAATATCTGCCACTCGTGCAGTTGATGAAGCAGGCCTATCTTGTTATCACCGATTCTGGCGGGATTCAGGAAGAAGCACCGGGCTTAGGCAAACCAGTATTGGTGTTGCGCGAAGTCACTGAACGTCCCGAAGGCGTGGCCGCTGGCACGGTGAAATTAGTCGGCACCGACCAAGAAAAAATCCTGCAAGAGACCTCGTTGTTACTAGACGACCAATCCGCCTACGAGCAAATGTCGCATGCCGTGAACCCCTACGGCGATGGCAAGGCGAGCGCGCGAATTGTGTCGTGCCTGATGACATAACTCCGACAATGTCTTCACGACCCTGCTGCGAACTGGAAGGATGCGCATATTGATCCTTTCCTGAAGGCGTAATCCTAGTCCCACGGATGCCACGCTAAAACCGCTTCAGGAAGGTCGTCATTATGTTCAATCTCTTCGTGCTGTTTTTTATCGGTAGCTTGTTAGTGATCCTGTCTTCCTTGCCTACGATGTTTTGCCTGGTTCGTCCGAATTCGTGGTACGGCCTCTGTGTTGGCGCGGCGTTAACAAGCCCGAAACATTGGTATGAAATCAATATGTGCGCGGGCTGGCGGATGTTTAAGGTCGGCGTTGGAACGATGATTACGACGGTCGGATTATACTTTATGCCGGGCGTCAGCGTGGGCGCTTATTATGTTAGCTGTGTCGTGATGATGGTGGGATTGCTGTTCATCGGACTGTATCGCACGGCGCGCCACCTGCAATATTACAACGAAAAATAAACCTGATAGACCTCATATAACTCATTGCTTCTGTCTCCTTCGATAGACTATTCTGCTGTTCCGCCAGTATCTCAAATACTGAAAAACAACAGTCTATCGAAGGAGAATTTTCATGCGTCGCTTGGTTGCCCGTTGGCTCATTGTTTTATCCCTCACCTCATTCATTTCCAACCTCCACGCCCAAGATAAAGCTGCGGATAAATCCACCGATAAATCTATCGCCGCAAAAACTGCAGGCTGGCAAAAGATTGACGGCTATATTCCGATTTATTGGGATGCCGCTAATGGCAAAATGTGGATGGAGCTTACGCGGTTCAATACCGAAATTCTCTATCAGACTTCGCTGCCCGCGGGCATTGGCTCAAATCCCATCGGCTTGGATCGCGGACGACTGGGCACCACCTCGGTGGTCTCTTTCGAGCGGGTTGGCCCGAAGGTGTTAATGACAGAGCCGAATTATCGCTATCGCGCCTTAAGTAATGATGAAGCTGAACGCCGCGCTGTTGCCGATTCGTTTGCGCGTTCCGTTTTGTGGGGTTTCAAGGTGGAGGCGAGCGAAGGCGAGCGCGTGTTAGTAGATGCGACTGCGTTTTTATTGCGTGACAGCTATGGCGTTGCTGAGCGATTGCGCAGCAGTCGGCAAGGCACTTTCCGCTTTGATGAATCACGCAGCACTTTCTATTTGCCACGCACCAAAGGCTTCCCGAAAAACACCGAAGTCGAAACGATTATCACGCTCGCGAGCGATGATCCCGGTTTTCTCTTGCGTGGCGTAACTCCGACTGCCAATGCTGTGACGGTCAGACAGCATCATTCCTTCGTTGAATTGCCCAATAATAATTACCAGCCGCGCGAATACGACCCGCGTGTCAGCGCGATGCCGATGATGTTTTATGACTACGCTTCGCCGTTTGATACGCCGATTGAAAAGCGCTGGATTCGCCGTCACCGCTTGCAGAAGAAAGACCCTAACGCCGCTGTCTCCGAACCAGTGAAGCCGATTGTGTATTACGTGGACAACGGCGTGCCGGAACCGATTCGCACCGCACTGGTCGAGGGCGCTGCGTGGTGGAATCAGGCGTATGAAGCCGCCGGCTTCAAGAATGCTTTTCAGGTGAGGGTCTTGCCCTCTGAGGCCGACCCGATGGACATTCGCTACAACATGATCAACTGGGTGCATCGCTCGACGCGCGGTTGGTCGTACGGCGCTTCGGTCGCTGATCCGCGCACGGGCGAAATCATCAAAGGCAATGTGTCATTGGGTTCCTTGCGTATTCGTCAGGACGTGATGCTGGGGACGGGGATGATTCCGGCAACCTCTGCGATGGGAGACCTTGAGCAGCAATGCGAAGCGGCATATTCGCCGGAGGTTGATTATCTGGCTTCTGCTACTGCGGGCGATCCGGCGACGGATTCTGCCGCGATGTCGCTCGCGCGCATCCGGCAACTGTCTGCCCACGAGGTTGGACATACAATCGGCTTTTCACATAACTTTGCCGCAAGTTCGTACAATCGCGGTTCGGTGATGGATTACCCTGCGCCCTGGGTCGAAATCAAAAACGGCAAGCTGGATTTGTCCAATGCTTATGCGGTCGGGATGGGTGACTTCGACAAGTTCTCGGTGAAGTTTGCGTATGCCGAATTTCCTGCTGGTACAAGCGAAAAGGCCGAATTAGAAAAGATCATTCAGAAAGGCTTGGCGGATGGGATGCTGTTCATTGACGACAGTGATGCGCGCGCGGTCAGCACGGCACATCCGCTCGCCAGCGTGTGGGACAATGGGGCGGACGCGATTGCCACGCTCAAACACGAAATGGAAGTGCGTCGCATCGGGCTGAAAAATTTTGGCCTCAACAGTATTGCTGTGGGACAGCCAATGTCTGCCTTAGAAGCCAAGCTGTTGCCGCTCTATTTGCATCATCGCTATCAGTTGATTGCCGCCGCAAAATCAGTGGGCGGTTTGTATTTTACTTACGCGGTGAAAACTGCCACTGGCCCCAGCCCGGCAAAATTCCGCGAAATCGTTCCCGCCGAACGTCAGCGCGCCGCGGTCAAAGCGATTCTCGACACGATCAAGGTTGAGGAACTCGCCATTCCACATACAATCATCAATTTGATTCCACCGATTGCAACGGGCTTTGACGGCGGCACCGCCGAATATTTCAGCCGCCGCACCGACCCTTCTTTTGATTCGCTCGCCGCTGCGTCCATTGCAGCGGAAATGGCTATCGGGGCTTTGCTAGATGCGAACCGGGCGGCGCGGTTGGTGGACTTCCACGCGCAAAACGCGACCAACCCTGATTTGCACGAAGTGATTCGGGCAATTATGACTGCGACGTGGCAGCAGCCCATGCCGTCTAGCGCGTACCACACTGCGATTCAACGTACTGTGCAAACTGTAGCGGTCAACAAATTGGTAGATTTAGCAGCAGACGATAGCGCCGCACAGCAGGTGCGCGCCGTTGCGAATGAATCGCTGCGCGCGTTGCTGCTGGAACTCAAGAAAAATGGGATGATCGAAGCCAATGCCCTGGCGCATCGCAAGTTCTTAGCTGAAGAAATCGAACGATTCCTGACACGCCCAGACGCGACCCGCAAACGTGCCGCGCCCTTGCCGACGCCGCCAGGCGACCCCATCGGCAGCAAGTGAAATTACTGCTGTTTCCGCATTCGGTTTCTTTGGCAGCTTGTTCCAAGTCGGCGGCGTCACTCCTGACAAATTAAGACAAGGGCGCTTGGTGCTTTCAGGTTTCGGTCGTGCAGGTTTTTTGCTCTCTCGCAGCACCAAATCCGCGCTCGGCTACTCACGTTTTCTCAACTCCTGATCCGACGCGGGCTGCAACTTCAACGCGATGCCGCCTTGCCCGACCAGCTTTTCCAGGTCATTTAATTCGGCGGGCAAAAAATCAGTGAAGTTCTCATAGCCGTTCCCTGTGATAACGATGACATCTTCATAGCGGATGTACAAATTCTCTTCAGGCACCCAGAGTTGCGGATCAATCGAAAAGACGTGCCCGACCTTGAGCACATCGCGGTTGTACGGGCCATCATCATGCACCGCCAGGCCAACTGGATGCGAAAGTGTGCCGCCGCCAGTTTCAAGCATTTTGCGCGCAGCTTGTTCGTACACCGGCTTGGAAAATTTCGTGCGTTGCAACACGGGTTCCATCACTGCGCGGGCCTGCTCGATAATCGCTTTCGACGTGATACCAGGGCGAATCAGTTTCAGTACGGCGTTGCGATAATCCAGCACGAATTGCAGAAGTTCGCGCTGGACAGGCGAATACTTCCCATTGATCGGCCACATTCGCGTTACGTCGCTGGTGTAATAGCCATAGTCCGGCGCGAAATCCATCAGCACCAAATCGCCGTTTTTCAACTGTGCGTTGTTGCGATAATAATGCCCGTTCCAGATGTTGGCCGTGCCTGCTGCTGTGATCGAACGATAACCTTCCAAGCGCGCGCCGCCTGCCAGAAAAATGTACCGCGCCGCCGCATCAAGCTGATATTCATACAGCCCGGCTTTAGTGCTCTTGATGGCTTCGAGAATTCCCAGGCCAGCCAATTGTGAAGCGCGACGGATGAGTGCAATTTCACGCGGACTTTTCACACTGCGCATTTCGTCGAGTATCGCCGTCAGATCGCGGACCTCGGCACGCGGTGCACGCGTGCGCAGCAGGTTGACGAAATGCGCCTCACGTGAGACGCGCCCATCCCAGTAATCGGCGGCGATGGCGGCATTCGCGTTTTGCAATTCGTGGCGGCTTTCGGCGCTACCTTCTGCGGGCGTGAACATCGTGTAAATCACAGGCGCAGGCGCTTTCATCAATTCACTTAACCATTCTTCGCCCATGGATTTCGTGCTGGCAACAGCGTCAGCGCCGGTCAATTGCTTGACCAGTTCGGCATCGTCGGCTGAGAGCACTTTGCCTTCGCTGCGTTCCAGCCGTTCGTTGCGCGGTGGCAGGATAAGCGTGGCTTTGCGCGTGCGACCGTCCAGCAATAAATACGCGCCGGGCGTTTCGATGCCGCTCAGATAATAAAACTCATTTGACTGGCGCGGCAGCGCGAAGCCTCTGGCCAGCGGAGCGCCTTGCACAAGCGCGATGGCACGATCACCGATTTTGTCGAAGATCGTTGCCCAGCGCGCTTTGAATTCTGCGGGCGGAAAGTGTGTTTGATAATGCGGCGTTTGCGCCACCAAGCAGACGGTTATTAACAATAAACAGGCGAGAGTGATGAGTCGTTTCATGGTAATTTCCTCTTGTAAGCTAACGTTTGTCGAAGCGCACCTGCATCAACGCCCACGTGTTGGGATCAAGCGCAACCATCGCTGGTTCTTTATCTGCTGCCAGTTCGAATCGCTGTTGTTTCTGCGTGAATTCAATCTTTTCGATTTTTGTTGCACCGTCAACGGTAATACCGATTTCGAGCGGCAAGCGATATGCGTCGCCCGGTTGTCTTTGTGTAAGTTCGATCACGATGCGTTTGGTTGCTACCTCATAACGCCAGCCGCCTTCGACTACGGGCGAACCGGCGCGGGCGAGCCATTGCTGGAAGAATGACGACAGCTCCAGCCCTGAATGCTCTTCCATCACACGGCGAAAGTCGGCAGTCGTCGCGCTGCCGTTGCGATAGCGTTGATAGTAAGCGCGAATGCCCGCCCAGAACTTTTCCGTGCCCATCTGGTAGCGCAGCATATGCAGCGTCCAGCCACCTTTCTGGTAAATGATCCGGTTCAGCACCTTCTTCATATCCGCCAGATTGTTATGGAGCACGGCGATGTCGGAATTCTGTTTTTCCAGCGCAAAGACCTGCTCACGGCTGCGCTTCAATCCGGCGACAAAGGTATCACGCCCGTCGTAATGCTCGGCCACGAGCAGGGTGAAGTAAGTGGCAAAGCCTTCGCTCAACCAAACATCGTCCCAGTCTTTTTCCGTGACGGAATTGCCGAACCATTGGTGCGCAATCTCGTGCGCGATCAGACCCGTATCAGGACGCTCCAAAATTGATTTCTCGCCATAAAAAATTGCGCTCGCGTGTTCTGTACCACCGCCAAAACCGGCTGCTTCGACATTGGCGAGTTTTTCGTACGAATAGGGGCCAATGCGCTCGCTGAAAAATTCCATGGCCTGACGAGACTTCGTTTCAAACCACGCGGGGCCGGTGGTGCGCTCCTGATGATAGACCCAGGTCTGATGCGGCACGCCTCGGACGAGGCCATCGTGATGCACGGCGAATTGCGCCACGCCAATCGCATTCAGCCACGAAGCTATCGGCACGGATTGCTTCCAATGCGTGAGCCGTTGGCCATTGCCAAGGTCAGTTTCTTCCTGCAATAAACCGTTGGCAACGACCTGATATTTGACAGGCGCAGTGATAATGAATTCGCTGGTCGCCTTGTCATACGGATGGTCAATCATGGGCAACCACTGGCGCGCATTGTTCGGCCAGTTCTCGCTGAAAAAGACGCGCTCGCCGAATTTGTTTTTGAGCATGCGCAAGCCGTTTGCGGGAATGCCACGATACCGCACGATGAATTGTTGATGTTCATCGACCTGGGGGGGCGCGGCAAGGGTCAGGAGGAGGCGGTCAGTTTGGTGTTTGAAAGAAACAGCGATGCCGTTTGAGGTCACTTCAGCAACGGTTATGCCTTTGCCATTGTTTGGTGTGGCGAGATCAAAAGAAACTTCGCGCAAACCGGTTTGATTAAAGCGCACGTCAATTGTCGCTTCGCCTACGATCTCATCGTTGTCGTCGTTGAGCGTAAGGCGAAAGACGTAATGCAAGGCGTCTATGCCTGGCTGGCGTGGATAAGTATCCGCGAACAGAGCCAGACATAGGCACAGTAGCAAGAGAATAGAACGGAGTGATGCTTTCATTTCCTTTTGGAAAAAGCGTGGAGCAGGTTTCCACTTTGCCAACGTAAATGCTGCTAACTGCAAAATCTCACACAGAAGATATTATAGACACTTCGCTAGTAACGCATTATGTTCGATGCGACGTCTTGTATATTTGTAAGCTAATTGGGATTGAGTTAGGGGACATTTTCGTAAGCGGTGGGCATTGGGAACCCGCGCGCGTTTGCCATGCTTGGAATTGGGGCACCGAACTCGAACAAACGATGACGCTTATTCAATCCGCTCTCCAAAAGCGCCCGCCGTTGCAGCTGTAATGGGCCTCTACTGACTGCACTCGCTTACTCGCTGCTCTTATCCATCCTTCTGCGGGGTATGCAGGTACACCCACGCCTTCTCCCCCGACCGCAATGGGACTCGCACCCGTTGGTAATCGGCAGGCTCGTAGGCATCAGCCTGTGCCAGTTCTTGCCGGGTCACCGTGAAGACAGTGCCTTCCACAAAGTCTGACGCGAGACCCGTGCATTCCAGATTGCGATGCTGCGCGGTGCCACTGGTTGCCACAAAGGCTTGATCTTCGATCTGCACCAGCGTCAGGCGATAGCCGACCAGCGCATCGCTCTGGCCTGCCAGTCTTCGACCAAACGTAGCGAGTTGCACGGCTTCAGTCTGCAACGTTCCGTAGGTAAATAAGTACTCTGTTTCTTCCAAACTCATATTTTCTCTCCTGGAAAAGCATTTGCTCCTAATACTCTGGTTGCTTGCAGGAAATGTCTTTTCTCATGGTTGACGATGATTCGGTAGGTATCCATCAAACTATAAGTGACGAAGTTCGTGACCGGAGATGTAAGAATAATCTTCTCTACGGCCAGCCCTTCCATTGCTTTCATGTAGTTGAGCAACCGCTGCTGGCGGTCAACGAAGCGACGGATGATCGCCCCATCAATCGCGCTGCTGGCGGGCTGAAATATTTTGGGCGCTTTCAGCTTGCGGGCAGATTCCGGCGCGACCGACTGAATCAGCAGTTTTCCCCAAAGGGTGGGGAGCCAAGGCACCCGCTCCCAAAAGGTGCTCTGTTTCTCTCCCTTGAGCACCTGCTCGAAGATCGGGAAATAGACTTCATTGGCCGTCACCAGATGGTCAAAGCACTGCGCGATACTCCACTGGCTGGCGTCAGGCTGCCAGTTAAGCTGCGCCGCCGTTAGCTGACCGAAGTTCATTTCGGTTTCCTTCATGAGCGCCTCGGCGGCGGAGCGTAATCCTAAGAAAAGCGTACCTTGATGATTTGCCATTTTTCGTCCTCCACTCAAAGTGGCAGTGTGTAGCGTGCTTGGGAGAGTTTATCCGCCCGCGTAAAAGTCTGTGACCAATAGCCCGTTGGCGGCCTCAACCAGTTCGCTGTATATGGTGGATCAAGAAGAGCGCCGCTTGCGGAGTAGAGCAAGCCCCAGACCAATGTCCGACCTCGGCTGCGCGTGTCCATGGGCGTGCAAACTGCCTAGCACGATGGCACCGATCCCGCTGATGCTGCTAAGCCGCTCAGCGAGCGACGACACCAATCTGTTCCGGCGCGAACTATTTTACCTTTCAGCCCGATTGATTTGGTAGCTCATGTTAAGGAGCAGAAAAAAGACCTGTGATTTGACCGGGTTTTTGCCCCAGCGGGATGGCCTGACAGACAAAGACCGCGCGGTACAGCGGGACGCCTTAATCACGTGCCCACCGCTGAAGTCAAGCGTCCCGCTGGAACGCGGCAATGTGCGGTCCCTTTCCCGGCAATGAATTGCCGGGCTACCGTCAAAACCTCCCTACGGGAGGAAGAGCTTGGCTAAGGGGGTTCGCCAGCGGTAGCGCAAGGGAATTAAGCTAAGAAAGGCGAGAGTACGGAACACCCGGAAAGAACGGAACACCCGGAAAGAACGAAACACACGGAAATTTGGCCCAGCATGGAGGCTTGGTTCTGTCTGTTCCGTTCATTCCGGGTGCTCGGTACTCTCTGCTGCCTTCACCACCCCTTAGCTTAATCCCATTGAGCGGTAGCGGGGGACGTCTGCGCTCCCAGGCGTTCTGGGTATCCCCCAAAGTTATTGCCCGCGCTGCACCTGCACTTCGCCTGCGCTCGTGCCACGTGTTAGATCAAGGCGAGCACTGCTTCCAGCTCCACACCAATGAATCATGACTCTTGGATTAAACGCTTTGGTGTAATCCGGCATACCGGATGGTGGTGACAGCCTTACCAGGCTAAGCTTAGCTCCCTTGCTAATTCAAGCCTAAGCGCTTTGCTTGTAGACCTTTGCGCAATTCGGTCGGCACCTGCAAAGCTTTGGCACGGAGCTTGTAATAACTTCTGGCGTAACGAGCCGAAGTTGAAAAGCAACAGAGGATCGGGCAATGGTTGAAACTAAGCGGTCTGAAGAGACCCCTTTCTCTCGGAGGAAAAGATTATGACGAAATCTATCTCGAAATCAGTTTTTGCATTCGCACTTATGGCAGGTCTTTTGTTCACTTCAGTAGCTCCAACGGCTTTCGCGCAAACGCATCGCCGCACGCGCGACCGCAATGTTCGCACGGCAAATTATGATCGTGGTCGTGATTACGATTATCAGCGCGGGCGCAGCCACAATGAGCGTAGTTACGACGAGCGCAACTATGATCCCAATTACGATCCGTACTATGATCGCAACCGCAGCCGCAACGATGGCCTGAAGCGGACCGGGATTGGCGCGGCAATTGGCGCAGCCGGTGGCGGGTTGATGGGTGGTCGTAAAGGCGTGGTGATCGGCGGGATCGTTGGCGCTGCAGGTGGTTATATCTATCACAAGCAAAAAGAAAACAAGCGCCGCTACTAAATCAGTTTTTCTCAATTCTGATATTTTAGACTCTCTCAAATACTTTCTGATTCCGGGCGATGGGCAACCATCGCCCGCATTTTTTCGCGCCCAGGAAAATGCGAGTTGCACCACCAGCCAAGCTTGTATTGGTTTCAGTGGTGCCAAAAATCACCAACACGGTTCGCGTAAAGAGCGAATAAACCGTTACCTCTTTTTCTTCAATGCCGCTTGGATCGCCGCTTCTGCAAGCGGAACCATGATTTTGTAACCAGCCGCATTTGGATGTAGACCATCGTTCGCCAATTCAGCTTTGAGAAAGCCTTTGTCGTCTGCCATCGCGCTAAAGTAATCCAGATAAACGTGGCCTTTCTTCGCGCAGAAATTTTTCATCCATTCGTTGAGCTTCAGAATCAGTGCAGGCGGACGTCCAGGGGTCATTTTACGCATCCCATAATCATGAACGGGCAACACCGAAGACAACACGACACTGATGCCGTTGGCCTGCGCCAAATCTGCCATTGAAGCGATGTTGTCCTGCACCATCTCTACGGTCATGGGGCCTGTATTACCCGCGATGTCATTCGTGCCTGCGAGGATGACGACGACTTCGGGCTTGTGGGCCAGCACATCCGGGCGAAAGCGAATCAACATTTGCGGTGTAGTTTGTCCGCTAATGCCGCGATTGATGTAAGGCTTCTTCGGAAACAGTTCCGCTAGTCGCCAGCCATCGGTAATTGAATCGCCCATAAACACGACGCGATCTTCGTCTTGCGCCGGCGGCGCAAGATTGGCATTGGCGTCAGCATAGCGCCGCAGATTCGGCCAGTCATTCAGGGGGTTTCGCATTTGTTCGATTTGTCGTTTGAGTGCTTCGACAGAGTCAGTCGCTGCTGGTTGGGCTTGCGCCAGTGCCGTGATGGTGAATAAACACAGGAGTAAAAGAGGCAGGAACTTTTTCATTGGAGCATCCTTCGCAAAGCAAAATTGGTTATGGTAAATGAGAGAGCCACTTGCTTGTAACAAGTGCGAGAAAGTTATCACGAGAAGGAACGTTTGGCGAGGCAAGCAGGACGTTGGGGTGGCTTATTCGCTGGTTCGTTTGTTAACGCTGCGAAGGGTAATGGAGGGGCGACGCACAGGCACCAGTGCTTCGTTGGCGCTGGACGATTGTTGAGTGGCCGCATTGGCAACGTATTCCTGCATATACTCGAAGAAGCGATTGAATTCCTGCTGCATCTGCTCCATTTTTTGCCGCATATTCAAAATCACTTCTACGCCTGCAAGGTTGACGCCCAAATCTCTGGTCAAGCCAAGAATCAATTCTAATCGTTCAATGTCTTCTTCGGTGTAAAGCCGAACGTTGCCATCAGAGCGCGAAGGCTTAAGCAGTCCCTCGCGTTCGTACAGCCGCAATGTTTGCTGGTGAATGCCATAGTGATCGGCGACAGCGGAGATGGTGTAACCTTTAGCTCGACGTTTCATACGATTGCGAATTGCGGATTGCGGAACAAGTCTCTTCATTCCGCAATCCGCAATTATTCTAGTCCCATTGCCGCGCGCGGATTTTCAGGATTGCGTTTGGCAAATTGGCGGAGCAATTCTTTTGAATCCTCGTCAATAATCTTCGGCAGCGTGATTTTTACTTCTACATATTGATCGCCGCGATGGTTGCTGCGCAGGCTTGGCGCGCCTTTTTCACGCAAGCGGAATCGCTGACCCGATTGCGTGCCGGGCGGAAGGCGAAGCTGTGCTTTGCCACTCACTGTCGGTACTTCAATTTTGGCTCCCAGCGCAGCTTCTGTGAGCGTAATCGGGATGACGCATTCGATGTTGTCGCCTTTGCGCGTGAAAATCGGATGCGGCGCGACGTTCGTAATAATGAACAAATCGCCTGTGGTTCCACCGCGTTTGCTGGCTTCGCCTTTGCCTGCGACGCGCACGCGCGACCCTGTATCCACGCCTGCCGGAATACGAATCGTCACGGTTTCTGTTTTCGCTAAGGTGCCGCGCCCAAAGCATTCATTGCAAGGAGGGCGGCGTTTGCCAGTGCCTTTACAATCCGGGCAGGGTTGATCGAAGCTGAAAAAGCCTCCCCCACCCGCAATCTTGCCGTTCCCCTGGCAAGTCATACACGTGGCTGGCGAACCTGTGCCTTCGCCGGAACCGTTGCAACGCGCGCAGACATCATTGCGCCGCACGCTGATTGTTTTGGTGGTTCCATTGATTGCATCTTCAAAAGTGAGCGAAATCGGCAGTTCAATGTCCGCGCCACGTTGCTGCTTGGTTTGGGCGGTGCCTCGTGCCCCGCTACCGGTGAACAGGTCGCTGAAAATATCCTTGATGCTTGGCCCGCTGCCTGCGCTTGCACCTGACCCGGTGGTGTAATCGCCAAAATTGAAGTCGAAGCCGCCTGGCGGAAAGCCTGCGCCCGCACCTTTGCTGGCTGCATCGCGTAAGTTTTCGCTGTAAGAGCCGAACTTATCGTAGACCTCTTTTTTCTTGGGATCAGACAGCACGTCGTAGGCTTCGGAAATCTGCTTAAATTTATCTTCTGCGACTTTATCGCCGGGATTAACGTCAGGATGGTGCTTGCGCGCTAAGCGCCGATAGGACTTCTTGATTTCCTCATCTGAGGCGCTGCGTTTGACGCCGAGCAAGTTGTAGTAATCTTCACGTGGAGCCATAGTTTTGCGAAGGAGAAAAAGAGTGATGGAGCGACAGAGCGAGGGGAAATCCCTCTTTCTCTCTTTCCCTCCTTCTTTCTATCACTCAGTCTCGACCTTGATCTTTTGCACCTTCGGCGTGCGCTTAGGCAATTTTACTGTCAATACGCCTTTGTCCAGGGAAGCGGAAATATTGGCCACATCAATTCGTTCTGACAGATTAAAGCCGCGCTCGAATTTGCCATAGGCGCTTTCGAGCCGATGAAATTGTTCGCCACCTGTTTCCGATGCGCCTTCTCGATCCCAACGCCGTTCACCGCGCAACGTCAGTTGGTTATCCACTACTTTCACGTCAATTTCGTCCTTGCTCACACCGGGCACCTCTGCCGTCAACACGAAACTGCTCGTCGTTTCGTAAATATCTACGGCAGGAGACCAGGAATTACGTGAAGGCTGATTGCTATGTCGGGTGCTCTCGAACAGCTGATTGATTTGCTGCTCGAGAGTCGCAAGATCGCTAAAAAAAATGTTTTGGCGTGGCATATATAGTCCCTTGTCCTTTGCCCTTTGTCACTTGTCCCTGTCCCTACGACGAAGGACAAGTGACAAAGGACGAGTGACTATTTCTTATCATCAACGTCAATATACTCAGCATCAATCACATCGTCGCCACCAGACTTGGTCTGACCCGCGTCGCCTGTTGTCCCGGCAGCTCCAGCCGAAGCGGCATCGGCGTTCTCTGTGTTACTGGCGCTTTGATACAAGGACTCAGCTATCCGATGTGAAATCCGCGTCAGCTTATCGTACTCGGCATTGATCGTGTCGGCATCACCGGACTCAACTGCTTTCTTGGCATCTGCAAGGGCCGATTCAGCCTCTGAAATCACACCGACCGCGATTTTCTCACGATTATCTTGAATCGTTTTTTCGGTTTGATAAAGCAACGAGTCAAGACGATTCTTGCCTTCAATCGCTTCGCGCCGTTTCTTATCTTCGTCAGAATGTGATTCGGCATCTTTCATCATCCGGTCAATTTCATCCTTGGCTAAGCCTGACGACGCCGTAATCGTGATCTTCTGCTCGCGCCCGGTGCCCAAGTCGCGCGCCGAAACATTCACAATGCCGTTGGCATCAATGTCAAACGTGACTTCGACTTGCGGCATACCACGCGGTGCGGGCGGGATTCCTATCAAGTGGAACTTGCCCAGTGTACGGTTGTCGCCCGCCATTGAACGCTCGCCTTGCAACACATGTACTTCCACGGAAGTTTGATTATCTGTCGCCGTTGAGAAGACTTCCGACTTGCGGGTCGGAATCGTGGTGTTGCGTTCGATCAACTTCGTGAAGACACCGCCGAGGGTTTCAATTCCCAAGCTGAGCGGCGTCACGTCAAGCAGGAGCAAGTCTTTGACATCGCCTGCCAGCACACCGGCCTGTACGGCTGCGCCAATGGCCACGACTTCGTCCGGGTTCACACTCTTGTTCGGCTCTTTGCCAAAGAATTCCTTGACCATTTCCTGAATCTTCGGAATCCGCGTCGAACCACCGACTAACACGACCTCGTCAATCTTGCTGGAATCTATACCGGCGTCTTTGATTGCCTGACGGCAAGGCTCTAAGGTGCGCTTCAAAATATCATCCACCAACGCTTCGAATTTAGCGCGCGTGAGTTTCATTACTAAATGTTTCGGTCCCGAAGCGTCTGCTGTGATGAAGGGCAGATTGATCTCCGTTTCCATCGTCGAAGACAACTCAATCTTAGCTTTTTCTGCCGCCTCTTTCAGTCGCTGCAACGCCATTTTGTCTTGCGATAAATCAATGCCCTGGTCTTTCTTGAATTCTTCGCTGATCCATTTAATTAAGCGTTCATCAATGTCGTCACCACCAAGATGTGTATCGCCATTGGTGGATTTCACTTCGACCACACCTTCGCCAACTTCGAGGACGGAAACATCGAACGTACCACCGCCGAAGTCAAAAACGGCAATTGTCTCGTCTTTCTTCTTGTCCAACCCATAAGCCAGCGCTGCCGCCGTTGGTTCGTTCACGATGCGCAGCACTTCAAGGCCTGCAATCTTACCGGCGTCTTTGGTTGCTTGTCGTTGTGCATCATTAAAATAAGCCGGAACGGTGATGACGGCTTGGGTAACTTTTTGGCCCAAATAATCCTCTGCCGCCTGCTTCAGCTTTTGCAGGATCATCGCCGAAACCTCTGGTGGCGTAAAATCCTTATCTCCTATTTTCACGCGTACATCGCCATTTGAGGCTTGCTGAATGATGTAGGGGACCTGTTTCATTTCGTCACCTACTTCGTTGTAGCGGCGACCCATGAAGCGTTTAATTGAATAAACGGTGTTTTCGGGATTTGTGACTGCTTGACGCTTTGCCACTTGCCCTACCAGCCGGTTGCCATCCTTCGTAAAGCCGACTACTGAAGGCGTCGTTCGTCCACCTTCAGAATTGGTCAAAACGATTGGCTCTCCCGCTTCCATAATGGCCACGACTGAGTTCGTGGTGCCTAAGTCAATACCAATAACTTTGCTCATTGTTCCTCCCAAAAGTGCCAAAACCGAGTCTGACAGCGCATAAACTCTGCGCGAAAACGTCGCGTCGGACGGCGAAACTCAAACATGTTGTGAAAAATAAATGCATGTATAAAGAGCATTACTAAAATCAAATGAAATATAGAACTTGAGTGGGTTGTTGTCAAGTTCTTTGATTGATGGGTTATTGATTGATGGCTTCTTGGCTTGAGAACCAACTTCCATCAATGAATTCAATCATTTTTTCTACGGTACTTCAATTGCTGCCGGTCGGATGAAACGCCTTATCAGTAAGGGCTAAGGACTAGGGGCTGTCAAAAAAAATGCTAAGCTATCTTTGGCAAGGTTCATAGCGAACTCAAGTTCATAGCTAAGGCCTAGATAACAGTTCTTTAGCGCACAGTCTTTCGCCTGGTGTCCGCTCTCTTCCGCCATGGCGCTGTTCGCATAGATTTGGCTGCCGCGGCCAGATACTGGCTGACGTGATAGAAATCAATCAGATATTTACCTTGCGTGCCGAAACAGCGTTCGACTTGTTCCACAATCCAACCCGCTCCGTCACCCACGCAATGAACCTTCGTTTTTGCACCGCCACCCAATCGAATCACACAATCCGTCAATTGCTCGCCAGCCTGATTCACCGATCCCATCGTCGCGCCGAAACGTGCGGTGACAGCACCAGGCACGCGCGCCAAAGCCAATCGTGCTTCCTGCCAACTAACTGTTCGGGTTTTGCGGCGATCCACGCTGGCATCCTCTTTGACCGCCACCAGCGGCACCATACTGCCGTCCATTTCCCCGATGATTTGTGATGGGTAGCCTTGCTCGTCAGTTCTGTCAGGACTTGTTGTTGGTCAAGCATCGCCTCGGCGTGTTGTTCGGTGATCTGTCGCTGCTCCCTTGGTCCTCTTCCGCCATGTGGGCAGCGGTTAGACCAAGGCCAGCAAGGATTCCAGCCAAGGCGGTTTTAATACTTGGCCCATCAGGATTTCCAGCGGTGCTCGCCCCGACCGCTGCCCTCGCACAAAAGGCCGACGGTTGTGTACAACGGGCGGCGAAATCCCTATCCCGATAGTGCAGGGGCTTGGTGGCGGTAACGCAGGCGGCGCTGTCACCGTGCAATACAAAGAGTATGGTGTCCGCGTAAATTTCAAACCAACGATCCTTGATGAAGAGCATATTCGGTTGGAGTTGGAGCCGGAAGTCTCAACGCTGGATTACGCCAATAGCGTGCGACTGGGCGGCTTCTCGATTCCTGCGTTGCGCACACGGAAGGCCAAAACCGGGATTGAGTTGCGCGATGGTCAGACTTTCGCCTTGGCCGGATTGATTGATAACAACGAAGTGCGGTCGCTGGGGAAAATTCCTTACCTGGGAGATATTCCTGTCATTGGCACACTCTTCACTTCCAAGCAATTTCAGAAACAGGAAACAGAGTTAGTGTTTTTTGTCACTGCGACCCTGATGCGACCTGCCAATCCTGACGCAACGCCGCAGATGCGCGGGTTGGATGGGCTGAAAAACGGGTTGCCGTTGACGGATGTTGCGCCAGACGAAGAGAAAAAGAAAAGCAGCGGCAGGAGCAATGCTGTCACCACTCCCAAGCCAGAAAACTTCTCCCCGACTACGGCTCCAAGCGAAACGCAACCGATAAGGACGCCGCCTACGACACAGCCTACACCAAATGAGCCAGCCCCCTCACTTCCGAAAGCTTCTGGCCGCACCCGAATCGTCAACGCTGTGCCCCCGCGCACGGTGAACAACTTAGTCTGGCCTCTGGCCATTCCCGATTTTGGCGGCGTCGAAAAACTGGTTTGGAATCTTTTGCTGCCTGATTTTGAGGCCGACGACCACGCCCAGAATAAGGCTCCTATTCAATCCTCTCAAAATCGGAGGGACAAATGACACGAATCCCAGCTTATCTGTTACAGCCTCGTCGCACAGGCACAGAAAATGTAGCGCAAACTTTCCAGTTTGCTTGTGTTTCTGCAAGCGACGCTCGACGAAGACAAGCGCAAACTGGAAAGTTTGCGCTACATTTTCAGCGCAGAAAAGAACGCGGCTCCGCCGCGCGGTGTGAGTTTTGCGCAAGAGAATAGCAGCAATCTCTTTCGCGCTTCGCTTGCGCGCTGAATGCAAATCACTTAAATGCCCCTTCATGGATTTACTTCATCTTCTCATCTTCTACAGATCGAGAGCAGTGTCTAGCGATGAGTCTCACTTTTGATTACACCCGATTGACGGGTTATTGATTGATGGCTTCTTGGCTTCGAGAACGCAACTGTTTCATCAATGAATTCAATCTTTTTCGTTTGCTACGGTACTTCAATTACGGGGCGCAGGTCGAATGACGCCTTATCAGTAAGCGCTAATTCTCACTTCCGCACTCGGTGCCTCCAAGCGATTACGCAAAGTCGTCGTATAGAGTTTGTCGTCGCCGCCGCGCACTTCTTGTCGCGCGACCGCTGCTCTGTGCCCCGAGTCGCGCGAGTTGGTCGGATGTCCCGTTTGCGGGACTAGGGGCTGTCATAAGAAATTGCTAAGCTCGATCTTTGGCAAGGTTCATAGCGAGCTCAACGTACTGATAACAGTGTTTAGGCCGCACAGTCTTTCGCCTGCGTGTCCGCTCTTCTGCCATAGGGCAGCGGTTAGACCAAGGCCAGCAACCTGGATTCCAGCCAAGCACGCTCGTCTTTGATACTTGGCCCGTCGCAGAGCAAAGCCCGCAGAAAACGCGCTGCAACGCGAGTCTTCTCAGGATTTCCAGCGGTGCTCGCCCCGCCCGCTGCCCTCGCACAAAAGGCCGACGGTTGTGCACAAAGCAAACAAGTCCAGCGTCTCGTACCGCACCTAACCGTAACTGATGGCCAGCAAGGGGCGCAGCGCCGAATTTACACTCTCAATCAGCGATGAACTTCTCACTTCCGCACTCGGTGCCTCCAAAACCGCTTATTGGCGCGCGACCGCTGCTCTGGTGCATTTCAGAAATCACTGGGATGGAAGGCGAAATGATCTCGATGCAGGAAATCTTTCAGTATGAGCGCCAGGGCATGGCAAGGATGACGGCACAATCATCGGCCATTTCAAGCCCACCGGGATTCGTCCCAAATTTGCTGACAAGCTCAAAACGTACGGGCTGAATTTGCCGCCTTATCTCTTCGGACGAGGACTACGCCTATGATTACGTTCTTTGTGTTCTTGTTCTGTTTGTTTGCGACCTACGCGGGATTCCTCCTTGTAACGCGCAAGAAAGCGGCGCAACGCGCCAAGTTGGAACAGCGCCTGGTGGAAACGTTGGGCTACGCTGCGAATGCCACCGAACAACAAATTCGCCTGGCCAAGGTGGAGTTGTTGAGCGAATCCCGGTTCTCAATGAATGGTTACGCCGCTTTCGCCCCGCGATCCAACTGAAGAAATTCATTGATCAGGCCGACCTGCAAGTTACTGTTATGCGCTTGCTGATGTTTTCTGTGCTGGCGGGTTTCCTCGGCATGTTGGCGATGTCTGTGTTTAGCTCTTCCTTGCTGGCGCAACTGGGGCTGGGACTGCTTGCCAGCGCCTTTCCGCTATTTTACGTGTATCGGCAACGCCAACAGCGCCTGCACAAATTTTTGGTGGAGTTGCCGGAAGCGCTGGAATTGCTAGGTCGTTCGCTGGCCGTCGGGCATTCTTTTGCCGAAGCGTTGCATATCGTTTCGACAGAAATGCCTGCGCCTATTAGCAACGAATTTCACCGCACTTATGAAGAGCAGAATTTGGGCTTATCTCTGCACTTGGCGCTACAAAGCCTGACTGAGCGCGTGCCTTTGCTCGACTTGCAAATCTGTGTTACGGCAGTGCAAATCCAACGCGAAACAGGCGGCAACTTGGCTGAGATTTTAGACAAGGTCGCCACTACTATCCGCCAGCGCTTTCAAATTTTGGAAGACCTCAAAACTCTCACGACCGCCTCGCGCATTTCTGCCTGGCTCTTGTGCGGGATTCCGCTCCTCGTGGCGATGACCAGTTCATTTCTTAATCCTGAGTATATGAGCGTGCTGTGGTACGACCCCACCGGGCAGAAGTTGCTGGCCTTGGCGCTTGGCTTGCAACTGCTGGGGATGCTGAGCGTGCGCAAAATTCTGCAAATCAAAATCTGACTTGGGAGTCGTTTATGGAGTTCTTCATCGGCGTATATGTGTTTGTCCTGGTCGTCCTGGTGGTGGTCGGCGTCTATTGGTTTTTCCTGCGCCAGCCTGATCAAGCGGTCGAACGCCTGAAAGAGTTTGCCCGGCAGGATAACCCCAAGTCGCAGGTCAAATCCGAAACCGACCTGACAAAAATCGCCGAGCAGGTGGCCATGCCGATTCAACGCATCGCGCCACCGTCTGCGGAACAAGCCAAGAATCTCCAAAAGAAATTGATGTACGCTGGGTATCTGAACTCGAACGCCCTCATCATTTATCGCGCACTGCAATTCACCCTCCTGCTGGGATTTCCGCTAGCGACATTGGTGGTATGGGTTTCGTTGGGGCGTGTCATGGACGAATCCTATCCGTGGTTGTTAGGGGCCGTGTTTCTCGGCTATGTCATCCCGCGCCAGACGCTCGACAATATGATCAAGAGCCGACAACAGCGCTTGCGCTGGGGGTTGGCCGATGCGCTGGACTTGCTAGTGATTGCAGTGGAAGCGGGACTCAGCCTCAACCCCGCCCTGGTACGCGTCGGGCAAGAACTGAAGAACTCTCACCCCGACATCAGCCGCGAATTTGACCTGGTGAATGTGGAAATTCAGATGGGGCGCGAACGCTCCGTCGCGTTTCGTAATCTGGCGGAAAGAACTGGGGTAGATGATATGCGAAGCTTTTGCGCGATGTTAATTCAAGCGGATCGTTTTGGCAGTTCCATCGCCCGTACGCTGCGTAACTACTCAGATTCGCTGCGTACCAAGCGCCGCCAACGCGCCGAGCAAATGGCGTAGAAGGCTGCCGTCAAATTGCTTTTGCCCTTGGCCTTGTTTTTATTTCCCACGCTCTTCATCATCATTCTCGGTCCCGCCGCCATTCATCTGCTGCGGGAATTTATTAACAAGTGAGTTGACCCGGAAAAGTTCACGGTGTCGGTTTTGTCTCATCCGGGGTAATAACTGCGACTTCGACAGGCGCAGTCGCAGGCGGAAGCGTTACGGTTACGATTTCGGGGCGGCCTCTTTGGTAAAAATCTGCTCGCTGATAAATTTCCTCTTCCAGAAACCGCAGAATTACCGTCGCTGCCGCAATTACCGGGACAGCCAAAATGATTCCCAACAAGCCAAAAAGATTCCCGCCAATCACCAAGCCCAGCAACACGACTAACGGATGCAAATTCAGGCTCTCACCCAGCAGCTTTGGTGTTAAGTAATATCCTTCCAGGCTTTGCACAATCGCAAAAACCGCCAGCACGCCGATCAATCGCCCTGGCCCTGCGCCATCCAACGCCGTAAAGGAAACGGCCAACACCAACCCTGTCAACGTTCCCAGATACGGCACAAAGTTCAGAAAGCCGGAGATCATGCCAAGCGTGAGCGCCAACGGCACACGCAAGACAGCGAACCCGAAGGAATAAAGCAACCCCATCACAAACGCAATCAACAATTGGTTTCGCACATACGCCGAAAGCACACTATTGATCTGGGTGAGTAATTTGCCGCCCGTCGCGCGGTAACGCGGGGGAATCAACCGCTCAATCCGCGCTTTCATTTTTAGGTAGTCGCTGAGCAAATAAAAAACGAAAAAGGGAATCAGCAGTAAATCGAACAACGACGAAGTGGCTGTCATCAATTTAAGCAAGCCCCCTTGCAGCCAGCTTCCCACCGTTGCTCCAATTTGCGCTTGTTGTTCGGGCGAGCGGACTTTTTGGAGCCAGGATTGCAGAAACTCATACACGGGCGGGCTAGCCGTTTTGATTTTGGTAATCAACGGATCAATGACGCGATGACCTGCTTCCAGCGCGTTCGGCAATTGTTCATAAGACCGCACCAGTTGTGACCAAATGGCGGGAATGACAAAAATCAACGCCAGCGTTAGCACAATCGTTGCCAGTGCCAAGGTCGCAAGCACTGCCGGTGTCCGCGCCCAGCCCCGGCGTTCAAGCATCTCCACCAGCGGCTCCAGTATGTACACCAATGTGAACGAGGTGAGCAGCGGAATGAGCACGGCGCGGCTACCGATAATGATACTGGCGAGGAGCACAAACCCAACCAAGGCCGCCGGAATCCATCGCATCCATTCGAGCGGACTACTGCGACGATAATTTGAATTTGGTTCTGGTTCTTTCATTCGGGTTGTTCCGGTTTCGCCTCCTGGTCTTCGTTCATGAGGCGATTGGCGTGGAAGATGTAATGCAAACCGGAAAATACGGTAATGCCGAACGTCAGGTAATAAACCCAAATCAGATAATTCGCACCCCAGCCCAGCGCATTGACCGTCAGGAAGATAGTTATGGCGCAGAGCTGCACGACCGTACTGATTTTCCCCGCCAGCGAAGGCCGAAAGCTACTAAAGCCCGTGACCATATTGATGACCATCGCTCCGACCACAATAAAAATATCGCGGCTGATGACCGTGGCGGTCAGCCAAAAAGGGATGGGCGTTAACAACGTAAACTGCTGCATTGAACAGACAATAAACGCCGTTACCAGCAAGAGCTTATCGGCAATCGGGTCCAGGATTTCACCCAACTGCGTTTTCTGATTCAAACTGCGTGCGGCCAGTCCATCCAATCCATCGGTGAGAGCGCTGGCAAAGAAAATTGCTAACGCATAGCCAAAGTTTTTGTAATATAGCGCCGTCACGAAGACAGGCGTCAGGATCAGGCGCAGGATCGTGAGCAGGTTGGCAAGCGTTAGGATAGATGACATCGGAGCCGGCTTTGCTAAAATCGGTAGCTTGATTATTCTGATAAGTATAGACTACGGCACGAAATATAACTTTTTGCTTCCACTTTGCAAAGAGCCGCGCACGAGAAAAGCTCTGAATTGAGGTTATGAGAACACTGGTAGTTGGCGACATTCACGGAAAATTGGAACTGTTCAATCAGCTCCTGGCAGAAATGCAGTATCAACCGCAGCAGGACTTTCTGATTCTGATCGGCGATTTAGTAGATCGCGGGGAAGATTCCAAAGGCGTGGTTGAACGCGCTATCCAAATCAAACAGGAAGCGCCCGATACGGTCGTTATTCTCAAAGGGAATCACGAAATCATGATGATCGGTTCGATGCAACGCCCGAATAGCGAATACTCCGACGCCTGGCTCAAAACCGGCGGCATGGATTGCCTGAAAAGCTACACCGACGCGGAAGGCAACGTGAGCGTCCCGGAAGAGCACATCGAATTTCTCTCCTCTTTGCCCGTCTGGCACGAAGACGATCACGCGATTTACGTCCACGCGAGCCTGCCGAAAATGACGGATGGATCATTTCTGCATCCCAGCTTTTCGCCGGACAGTTCCGAATTGATGTGGGGGCGCAATCGCCGCTTTTTCTCCGAATATGATGGCAAACTCGTCGTTTTTGGCCACACGATTGCAGGCCAATATTTCGGTGAATGGGGCCAAGTCTGGCAACGGGACGAGTTGATAGGCGTGGACACCGGAGCCTACATGACTGGCGTCTTATCCGCCGTCGAATTGCCCTCGCGCAAGATTTATCAAGTCGGCGAATTCCGCCATCCCACCCAAGCCAAAGCCCGCCGCGAAGAGGGCGAGGAGCCAAAAAAACGCAAACGCTTCTTCGGCCTGTTTGGATAATTAGCACCAAAAAAGACTCAACCCACGTGGCAGTTCTCCCGCCTGAATTTCGTCTTACCTGACGGAAAGAAAAAATCATTCATTGGAGGGAGGCCCGCAATGTTCCTGCTTAGGAGTAAATTGTTTGGCGTAGCCGTCGTGTGTTTACTGACAACCTTCGCACAGGCCCAAAGCAAGGCTGCATCGGCTGCGTCATACCTTGAGCGCGGTAATCAATGGTTGAAAAAAGGCGAGGTCGAACGCGCGATTGAAGATTTCTCGTTTGCCGTTTCGTTCGATCCGACGCTGGATCTGGCGTATTTCAATCGCGGCATTGCGCGCGAACACAAAGGCGATAGCGAAGGCGCGCTGAACGATTACAACCGAGCATTGCAACTCAATCCGCGCGCTGTTACTGCATATCTCAACAGAGGCGTGTTATTCATCAAGCAGAACAATCTTGAGGCGGGACTGCAAGATTTTGATCAGGTGATTCTCCTTAACCCACAAGAAGCCAGGGCTTGGCTCAATCGTGGTGTTGCACACCGGCAGCTTGGAAGAACTGACGCGGCATTAGCCGATTTTACTGAAGCCATTCGCCTTGATGCCCGCAATGCAGGTGCCTGGGTAGGTCGTGGCAGTGTGCATTTGATGAAGAATCAGCTAAACGATGCGCTCAATGATCTGAATCAGGCATTGAAACTGAATGCGCGTCACGCTGAGGCTTATAACCTGCGGGGTAATGTGTGGTTTGAGAAGGTTGAGATGGAAAAGGCTCTGGCGGATTTCAATCAAGCGTTAATCCTTGATCCACAGCGGGCTACTATTTTAAATAATCGCAGCAGAGTATGGCTGGCTAAAGGCGATCCAGAACGAGCGATGGCGGATGTTGAGCAGGCCCTAAAGCTAGACTCAACAATTGCCGAAGCCTGGATGAATCAAGGAGCAGTCAAAATAAGCCGAGGAGATTTTGTCGGAGCAATCGCGGATTATACGCAAGCGTTGAAGCTGAACCCGCAACTGGTTAATGCGTATCGCAATCGCGGAATCGCTTATTTGATTTTGGATAAACTCAAAGAGGCCGAAGCGGATTTGGCATATTACCGTGAACTTGGCGGCACGCTGCACCCCGAAACGGAGCGGTTGCTGCGTGAAGCACAGCAAAAACGTAACAAACAATAGTCCCTGAAACAATAACAAGCCGGGTCAGTCTTTCTTCTCGCGGACTTCCTGCTCGGTAGCGGCGGGCCAGATCGTGAGCTTATTTCCGCAAGCTGCCAGCAACTGCTTGCCATCCGGCGAGAAGTTTACCGAACAACCTCCGGCTTCCTTGAATGTGCACAATTCCTGCCCTGTTGTCAGGTCCCACAATTTCACCGTCCTGTCATTGCTGGAGGTGGCCAGCCGTTTGCCATCGGGCGAAAAACTGACACCATTGACTGTGGACGAATGGCCTTTGAGCAGCCAGACCTGATTTCCTGTCTGAACATCCCATATCGCTGCCGTACCATCGAGGGCACCGGTCGCGAAGTATTTTTTATTAGCAGAAACTGTGATAGCAAAAAGTAAATCTTGATTACACTTAACATTCCTTAACTCCTGCCCTGTCGTAGTGTCCCAGAATCGAAGGATGCTGCCTTCATTTGCTGTCATTAACGTTTTGTCATCAGAGACAAAAGAAAGTGCCCATACATAGCCTCTCGGAGTTTTTACTTTGCTTGTTTCACGACTATTGGTAAGGTCATAGATTCTAACTTCTCCTAGAGTTCCGATAGCAAGAAAACGGTTGCTTGGTGAAAACGCAAGCGTCATTGGAAGGAACGGCAGACCGCTGATGGCGCTGATTTCACGTCCTGTTTCCACTTCCCAGATTTTCACCCGCTTATCCGTGCTGCCAGTCGCAATCAATCGGCTATCTGAAGAAACAGCTAGCGGGAAGAAAGAGCCGCTGATGTTGGCCGGGATAGTGTGCCCTTTAAGTTCTGCCAGTTTGCGCCCCGAAACACTGTCCCAGATCGAAGCCCTTGCTGCACGTGATGAAGCTGCAATGATCTTTTGCCCATTTGGAGTAAAGAGCGCATTAGAAAAACCTGCCTGGGCTTCTGTGTCTGTCAGCGTTATTACATCTTTCACATTACTGCTCAGATTCCAGATACGTGTAGATTGATCGAGACTACCTGATGCCAAATGCGTTCCATCAGGTCTGAAAGCCAGAGACCGGATGACGTTGCCGTGGCCCTTGATAGCTTCTTTTTCCTGCCAGGTTTGTGTGTCCCACAATCGAATGACAGGCTGTACATCTGCGGTGGCTAAAATTTTACCGTCGGGCGATATGGCTAGAACAGGTCGGCCTGCGCCTATTGAACGGGTAGCGATTTCTCGGCCTGTTACAGTTTCCCAGACTTTTAATTCTCGATTGCAGACAGCAACGACTGCGTTGCCGTCAGACGTAAAAGTCGCGGAGTTCGGTGTCGTCCCACTTTGCTTCAGTACCCTGATTTCATTCCCTGTGCTTACCTCCCAAAGCCGAATAGTCTGGTCAAAACTTCCTGACACCAATAGCTGCTCGTCTGGGGAGAAGGCGATGGTGTTGATTTGCTGCCGATGTCCCACAAGCGTGCGAATTTCCTTTCCGGTTACCGCATCGAAGATCTGAACTTTGCCGTCATATAAACCCGCAGCAATAATTTTGCCGGAAGGGGAAATCGCCACACTTCTCAAGAGATTCAGCCCGCCAATTAGTAAATGCTCTTTGTAATCTGAAAAAGAAAAAACCTTGATGCCATATGAATTGAGGCCAATTGCAACTTTGTTGGTGTCCCGCGAGACCGCGATCATTCCTTGTTGCCCATACGCAGGATATTGCTGTGAGGACAATGTCTGCCAGTTTGTAGCATCACGAAAAACTATTTCAGCCGTATACCGCATGTTGCGGCGATCAATTGCCAGGGTTACCAACGATTTCCCATCGGGCGAATAGGCCACTCCTTCAAATCCGGCTGTCCCCACAATGGTCTTTTCTTCACGATGGCAGAGCCGCCAGAGGTAATACCACTCGAATCCACGAAAATCCGGCTCGTCAGCTTGCGGTAAGTAAAAATCCAGCAATTCACGCATCCGCCCCACATTGCCGTTCTCCCACGCTTGTTGGGCCAACCCCATCCGTGAGGTGTACAGCAGTTGGCGATTCGATAATTCTTGTCCTTCAGCGCGTTGACGTTGTTCCTCAGCGAGCTTGCGTTGTGTTTGCGCAACGTTGCGTTCGGCTTCGGCGGCGAGGCGTTGCGTTTCAGCGTCGGCGCGTTGACATTCAAATCTTCTATCATAACTTTCACCAGTTATAGAAATCTCGCGCTCAACTTACTCTCCCGCAAAGCCGCGCCCGTCCCGAACTGCTCACCGTCATCTTTGCCTCGATCTCGACCCTCACGTTCTCTCGCTCTTGACACCGCGCTCGTCGCCTTGTACCGTTCGTGTTTTGCGCGCTTTGCTCTTGTTCACTTTGCTGCGCTATAATCGCTCACTCTTTGCAGACTTGCGCGCTGCGCTCGTTCCTTTCTACACAGTGTCGTGCTTTTATCTTTCACGCTTAAAATCATAATTGTGCATCGTGCACTTCGCAAACCCCCTGATTGGCTTCGGTACGCGCAGCTTCGGCTTGTTGGCGACGCTGTTCGGCAGTCGTTAGCGCATTTTCTGCACGTGTTCGTTGCGCCTTTACTTCGGCGAGAGCTTGTTCAGCCAGGCGGCGTTGTTCATCGGCAACAGCCAAAGCTTGCTCGGCGCGAATACGCTCGGCTTCGGCTTTGGCTTGTTCGGCACGAGCGATTTGCGCTTGCCGCGAAGTTGCGCCGATACTCCCCAGCAGAGACAACAAAATCATTGCTGCGGCAGCGACGGGCACTTTGTAGCGGCGCATATATTTCACCGTGCGGTAGCCTAGCGTTCCTTTACGTGCGAGCGTGGGCAGGCCGTCCAAATACCGTTGAATATCGGCAGAGAATTGTTCGACCGAAGCATAGCGGGCAGTTGGCTCTTTGCGTAATGCCATTAACACGATGCTGTCGAGATCGCCTTTGAGTAGAGTAGTCGGTAGTCGGTAATCGGTAGTCGGTAGAAAGGCAAACTTCTTTTTACTTTCCGACTTCTGACTACCGACTTCTGACTTCGCGCATTGGCTTGGCCGCCTTGGTTCCTGTTCGCAAATCGCTTTCGATAATTCGCCAAAAGTATTTTCCTTGAGTTGATAGGGGCTGCGTCCGGTGAGAAGTTCATACAGCACTACGCCTAATGAATATACGTCGCTCGCAGTAGTTAGACCCTCGCCGCGAATCTGTTCGGGGCTGGCATACGCGGGCGTCATTGGATGCAAGCCGGACTGAGTTTTGTAAGATTCGGCAAGATTCGGTTGCAGCAGTTTGGCGATGCCGAAATCCAATAGCTTTGGCGTGACGCCATTTCCATCAGCCGAAGCAGTGACAAGGATGTTCGCAGGCTTCAGATCGCGGTGAATGATGAGGTGTTGATGCGCGTATTGCACCGCCGAGCAGACTTGGCGAAAGAGTTGCAATCGTTCGCGGAGCGTCAACTGTTGCTGCTGGCAATAGGCATCAATCGGCATGCCTTCGATGTATTCCATTACCAGATATGGTTGCTCGGTGTCGGTCGTGCCGCCGTCGAGCAACCGTGCGATGTTCGGGTGATTGAGGTCGGCGAGGATTTGCCGTTCGTGGCGCAGGCGCTGCGCGATGTCAGGATTGTTCGCTCCGGTTTTGATGAGCTTGATGGCGACTTGTTGTTGGTATTGTTCGTCCGCCCGTTCGGCTAACCAGACCGTACCCATGCCGCCTTGTCCGAGTTCATGCCGCAGTTGATAGGGGCCAATACGGTGTACCGCCGTGATCGCAACAGGGCCAGACAGAAATTGTTTTGCTGACAGCGGCGCGGCTGAAGAGGCAAGAAAGCCGTTGGCTTGTTGATGCGCGGCGAGCAGTGATTCCACTTCGCGTTGCAGCGTTTTGTTGCCGTTGCAAGCCTGCGCAATAAACGCGGCACGGTCGGGTTCAGGCAGTGCCAGGGTCTCATCAAAAATGCGTTCGATTTCGCGCCAACGATTGTTTTCCATAAAAGTTTCCCTCGCTCCCAGGTTCTTACTTCGTGTTATCGTTACTCAGTTCTCGATACAGCCACGCCTGCGCCAAGCGCCATTCACGCGCAATGGTGCGCGGTGAGACGCGCAACACTTCGGCAGTTTCTTCGACATTCAGGCCACCGAAAAAGCGCAATTCGACAATGCGACTGCGGCGTTCGTCGAATTCCGCCAAAGTGGTGAGCGCATCGTCTAAGGCGATCAGTTCCGGGCTTTGCCGCCACGCCATTTCTTCGACGGCACCAAGCGTCACGCGAATCGCCTTGCCGCCGTGTTTGTTTGCTTGTCGCTTGCGGGCTTCGTCTACCAGAATGCGGCGCATCATATTCGCTGCGACGGCAAAGAAATGCGCGCGGTTTTGCCATGTCACCGCTTGCCAATCAATCAGGTGTAGCCACGCTTCGTTGAGGAGCGCCGTTGTTTGTAGCAAGTGATCGGGCGGTTGTTGCCGCATGTAATGCGCGGCTAAGCGGTGTAATTCGGCATTGACCTGTGGAATGAGTTGTTCCAGCGCGGCGCTGTCTCCGTCGCTCCAAGCCTGTAGCAATTGCGTTACGTTTGTGTTCGTAGAAACCATTATTGCTCCCCCAATTTTCTGTGTACGTGGCAGTTTTCGGCTTTGCTTTTCGTCTTACTCGTCAGGCAGGGGCAACACTGCCTGCGCTCATCAGTCGCATTCTCCTGAGCGCTACTGATGGTCGTACGAGGTGGGGAGTGGGCTGAACTCCGCTTCAGTCCAACTGTGTTCTTAAAGACGCAGGGCACGGGAAAGCGGTCTGGCTAAGTCTTCTTTTCCGTGTTTCCCCTGAAAGTAAACAGGCGCATTCTAAATCAGCCTCTCAGCCACTGCAATTGTCCGGTTAGCTACGTTAGCCTCGTTCCGCAAATGCCCCGCAGTGATGGCATGTTTGGCCGCGTCAGGCTATGATACGGACGCAATCAGTCATGCGGTGGAGCGCCGTAGCCTATCGTTTGCGCCAGAGTTATCCTCCTGGATCACTTGCTGCGGTTCCCCCTGGCAACAGCCGTAACTTAGTCATCACCGGGAGTGCTGCTATGCGTCAGAAGACCTTCTTCCTTTTCTTTTCTCTCTTGCTTGTCATTACCGGCATCGCCAGTCTGGCCTTGCGTTTGAGTCACCTTCCACGTGCTTCCCAGGCACTGCCCAGTATTACACAAGCATCGCCGCCGCCGCTGTCCTCCGTATCGGTTGCGCCCGTGCAAGCGGCACGCCAGCGTGGGCCGATGACTCCGCCCGTACCGCGTCTGCCGATTGTGAAATTACCAATGGCCGCGATTGTGCCGCTCATCGCCAGGTTTCCTGTGAGTCCGTTTGCGCCTCCGCCGCCTGAAGGGTCGGAGGCGGAAAGAGCGGAGCAATCCCTTATGGATGAAGGTGAGAGCGAAGGGCGGGCTGACTGGTTTTATGAGCAGCGCGCCTATCCGCGCACAACGATTCCGTTCAACGCGCGCCTCAAGGCGCTGGAAGAAATGAAGCAAGACGAAGATCGCCGCCGCCGCCAAGTGGAAGCCGCAGGGATTGAAGCTAATAACCCAACGGATGCGCGTTGGCTGCCGCTTGGGCCGATGCCCATCAGAAGCGGGCAAACGCAAGGTTTGCCCAAAGTCTCCGTTTCGGGTCGTGTTTCGGCCATCGCGTTGCATCCGTTTTACGACGGATTGAGCAATCAAACCGTGTATGTCGGCGGCGCTTTAGGCGGGGTGTGGCGTTCGACCAACAATGGCGTCACCTGGACGCCACTCACCGATGATCAGCCGTCGCTGGCGATTGGTTCCATCGCGCTTCATCCCACCAATCCGAATATTATTTATGTCGGCACCGGCGAGGGCAATGGCTCGCAGAGTTACTATGGCGCGGGGTTGTTGAAGTCTACTGACGGTGGTGCAACCTGGACACAACTCACCGGCCCTATCTCCACCCTGACGCCGCTTCAACCAGTGTTCCTCAATGCAGCCATTGGGCAAATCGCGATTGATCCGGTAAATCCTTCCACGTTGTTTGTCGCGACAACGACAGGTCTCACACGCGGCGCGCCGGGAAATGTCGGTTCTGCTCCACTCGGCCAGCGTGGCATTTGGAAATCAACCGATGAGGGCGCGACCTGGCGCAATGTGAATCCCGACGGAACCAATGGGCAACTCAGCGGCCACGATATTTTGTTTGACCCCCAAAATAACCAGACCGTGTTTGTCGTGATCAATTCACGTGGTGTGTATCGTTCGACCACAGGCGGCGAGCCGGGAACGTGGGAAAAATTGAGTAATGGTTTGCCCAGCGCAGATAGTAGTCCTGCTCCTTTTGGCCGTGCTGTGATGGCCGCTGGACCGCCGCTTGCGCCTGCGACAAAGACGACGCTATACGTGGCGATGGCTGCCGCGAACAGTAGCGTCTACGGCATTTATAAATCTACAGATGCGGGGAATACCTGGACGCAAGTCACAACGCCGAACAGTGGCGGGCAGGCCAGTTATAACATTGCGTTAGCGGTTGATCCGACCGACAGCAATGTCGTGTATTACGGTGGACAAACCGGCATGGCGCTGCGCAGCAAAGATGGTGGACAGACGTGGACGGATTTAAGCGCCGGAGATGGCATTACGGGCGGTTTGCACGCAGACACGCATGCCATTGTCGTAAGTCGGTTCAGCCGCAATATCGTTTTCACCGGCAATGATGGTGGCATCTGGCGTTCCGATACCGCTCTAAATGATCCTGTCACCTGGCGACAACTGAACGACACGCTGAGCCTCACGCAATTTCAGTCGCTGGCCATGCATCCGAGCGATGCCAATTTCATCATTGGCGGCACACAGGATAACGGCACCAATATGTTCAGCGGCGCTTTCGGCTGGACCCATCTGCAACCGGGCGATGGCGGCTTTACGCTCATTGATCAGGCAAACCCGCAGGTGATGTATCACACACGCTTCAATCAAAGCGGCACGCAAGCGTTGATTGGCCCGTATGTGTCCAGCAATGGCGGTCAGAACTGGACGTGGCGCGGCTGTTCTGTCTGCACGGCGCGCCCCGGCGGCTTTAATCCAAATGATCGCGTCGCGTTTTATGCGCCGATGGTGTTGCATCCTGGCTTTACCGGGACTGACGGGAATGTCGTGTATTTTGGTACGCAGCGGTTGTACCGCACAGCGGATCGCGGCGTCACCTGGACAGGTTTGGGAGCCAGTAGCGACGGCTATGGAATGGATTTATCGAAGGGCAGTGGTCGTCTTTCTGCCATTGCCGCTTATCCCAAGTTGGACAGCGCCACGCCGCCGACGGAAATCGTGTGGATTGGCACAAATGATGGCAACCTTCAGTTCACGACCAATGCCGGAAACCTACAAAATGCCACCTTTACTAATGTCACGAAAGAGCCGTTGCCTAATCGCTATGTGACCGATATTGCTGTGGATGGAAGTAACCCGAATCGCGTAATTGCGACCTATTCGGGCTTCAACACAAATACCTCGGCCACGCCCGGTCACGTCTTCCTAACGACCAATCAGGGCACGAGTTGGACAAATATCAGCGGGAATTTGCCGGACGTTCCGGTGAACTCAATTGCGCTTGATCCCAGTCAAACGAATCAGTTCTGGATTGGCACTGACCTCGGCGTGTTTCAGACTACGGACGGCGGCATGACCTGGACGCGCCTGGCGAACAACATGCCCAAAGTAGCCACGCTGATGTTGCGCTATCACGCCGCGACGGGCAATTTGATTGCGGCGACACAAGGGCGCGGGATGTTTCGGTTGCGGACCCTGACGACGGCGACCTCGGTTTCAGGCGCAAGTTATCTCGGTGCCAATGTGGCTGGCGATTCTATTGTTTCTCTGTTCGGCGTGAACCTTTCGGCAGCCGGTGCGCCTGCGCCTGCGACGGCGACCCCTCTGCCCACGTCATTGGTGGGAACGACCGTGACCGTACGCGATAGTCAGGGGGTGGAGCGCTTAGCGCCATTATTCTTTGTGGGACAGACGCAGGTGAATTATCTGGTGCCGAATGGTGTTGCCAATGGGGCTGCGACCGTAATCGTGCGTAATGGATTAGGCGAAACGTCTACCGGCACGATTAACATTACTTCTGTTACGCCAGGCTTATTCACGGCTAATGCTGATGGCACTGGCGCAGCGGTCGGCAAAGCGATTCGCGTGCGCAATGGCGTGCAATCGCCCCGCGAAGAAATTGTCATGCTGGATGTCGCCACGAACAAATACGTAACCAGACCGATTGATTTCAATCCTGCGCTCGAAGACGTTTATGTCGAACTCTACGGCACTGGTCTGCGCTATCGCAGCAGCCAGGCCAATGTCAGTGTCGAAATAGGCGGTGTTACGATTCCGGTGGAATATGCCTCCATCGCGCCCGGCTTTACGGGCTTGGATCAGGTCAATCTCAAACTTCCGCCGAGCATAGATAATCGCGGCGAAGTAGATTTGACTGTGATTGTGGATGGGCAACGAACCAAAACGTTGAAGATCAACATCAAGTAAGGCTGAAGTAGCGCAACCATCAATCAATGTTGCGCTACTTCAATGTTGCGCTACTTTTACTCTTTCGTGATCGCCTCATCGAGATTGAGCAACACACGAGACAACGCTGTCCACGCCGCAAGCTGATTCATCGTTGCGCCACGCGGCAAGACAAAAGGTTTGTCTGGCTCGGCAACCGCAAAATTCCAGGGATTCAAGGCTCCGCTGGCGAAGCGTTCGTGTTGCTGGTTGAGCATCTGCAGCAAGGCGCTGTTTTCTGGTGCTGATGGCTTGCGGGCTAGGACGCGACGGAAGGCGAAGGACAATCGCTCGGCATCGGTCGCGCCGCCTACCTGCAAGGTCTTCAACGCCAGGGCGCGCGCCGCTTCTAAAAACACGGTTTCGTTTAGGGTCGTCAAGGCTTGCAACGGCGTGTTGGATTGGGCGCGCCGGACGCAGGAAACATCCCCATTGGGCGTGTCAAATGCTTGCAGCATTGGGTAGGGAACAGAGCGAAAACGAAATGTATAAAGCGCGCGCCGATAGCGATTCTCGCCCTTTTCTTCCTTCCAGATTTTCGTGCCGTAGCTGACGGGCGGCAAGTACAAAAATTCTGGCGAAGGTGAATAGACGCTGGGGCCACCGATCTTTGGGTTTAGTAGGCCGCTGGCCGCAAGCGCAATGTCGCGCACGATTTCGCCTTCCACCCGAAAGCGCGGGCCGCGGGCAAGCAGGCGATTGTATGGATCATCCGCTTGCGGACTGAAGGCGGATGACTGGCGATAGGTCGCGCTCATTACAATCAATTTGTGGATATGTTTCAGACTCCAACTACTTGTCGGCGGTTGGCGACTTGCGGCTTGCGAGGTTTTTTTAGCATCCAGATTCCGCATTCCGAAATCTGCAACTGAAGAATCCGCACTCATAAACTCACAGGCGAGCCAATCCAACAACTCTGGATGCGAGGGGAATTCGCCTTGCTTACCGATGTCTTCAGTTGTCGCATACAACCCGGTGCCGAAATAGCTTTGCCACATGCGATTCACCATCGCCCGCGCAGTGGTCGGCGATTGGCGATCCACGAGCCATTTAGCAAACGTCAGCCGGTTGGCTGGCGCGCCTGCGGGTAATTGATGCAGAAAGGCCGGGACGCCGGGTTCGATGGTTTTATCTGGGCGCAGAAAATCGCCGCGCTTGAGCGTGAACGTCGCACGCCTCTCCGCTCGTTCGTTCATCACCAATTGCGAAGCGCCTGCCGGATGCTGTTGCCACAGCGCGGCGATTTGCTTGTTGTATTGCGCCCATTCTGGCAACGTCGTGCGCCAATAGCTGAAGAGGGTTTCGGTTTGCGCTTTGCTGCGTTGAGTACGGGGCAGTGCCAGGATTTCGCGCACGCCTGCGGGCAGTGGATCGGCGGTGGCATTTGTTGTGTCGGTGAGCGATAAACGCAGCCGCCCGATGCCTTGTTGCTCATTGTCATTATTGTTCCATCCGCCGTGTCGTTGGCTCAAGTAAAATGTCAGGATCAGACCATTTTCATTGGCGAGGGGTTCCGCGAGATTGAAAACGGCTTTGCGCGGTTGATTGCGCAGGCCGGGGCCGACATCAATGCTCCAGCCGGTATCTTCCTTGCCGTCAATCGCAAATTGAATCGGGCCTTCGACGCGTCGCTTGCCGCTTTTGTCGTTGAACTTCGGTTCCAGTTCGCGTTCCGGCGGATTGGCGTCAGCCGTGGCGTTGGCGATTTTCAGTTTGGTGACTTTCTTGGGATCGTTAAGTGGTGCGGCTTCGACTTCAAATTCTGTGAGCGCACAGGTTCCTTTGTAAGAACGTCCAGGGCCGCCAAACGGTAGGTTCGGATCAGTCATCAGTTCCAGCCGTAGCGCGGTGATTTTCGGTTCTTTCGTGGTCAAAACCATTTTCACCCGATGCTTCGCCGGAGCGTAACCGCCGACCAAAAACGAACCATCTTTCTGTGGCAGATACCTTGCGCCGTCGGTCGAGATGTCAACGACTTCCGGCTGCACGATTTTCCAACCGGGCTGATCGTTTTTGGCTTTCTCTTCCCACGCGTTCATCAACTCCTGCCAGTTGGGTTTGAGTTCTTGCAGCCGGGCTTCGACTTCGCGCGTCTGGTTCAGAATGCTGGCGCGTTTCTGATGCTCTTCCGGCGTGTAGGCGGCCATTGCGCCTTCGGTCGAGTTATTCAGAAACGCGAACATCCGGTAATACTCGTCATGCTTAATTGGATCGTATTTATGCGTGTGGCATTGCGCACATTGAATCGTGATGCCGAGAACGCTTTTGCCAATTGCATCCATCCGGTCAAACATCGCTTCCATCCGAAATTGTTCGGGATCAACACCGCCTTCTTCGTTAATCATCGAATTGCGGAGGAACCCTGTTGCGACACGTTGTTCCTGCGTTGGGTTGGGCAACAAATCGCCCGCGATTTGTTCGATGATGAATTGATCGTAGGGCAAATCACGATTCAAGGCGTTGATGACCCAATCTCGATAAAACCAGACGTTACGCGGCTTGTCTTTTTCAAAGCCATCGGAGTCAGCATACCGCGCGGCATCCAACCAATGCCTGCCCCAGCGTTCACCGTAATGCGGAGAAGCCAATAGCCGCTCGACCTGTTTTTCGTAAGCTTTCGGCGCAGTGTCTGTGAGAAAGGCATCTACTTCTTCGGGCGTCGGCGGCAGGCCAATCAAATCCAAACTCAAACGGCGCAGCAGCGTGACCTTATCGGCTTCGGGTGAGGGCGAAAGATTTTCTTTTTCCAGTCTAGCCAGCACAAAAGCATCAATCGGGTTGCGCAGCCAGGCTTTGTTTGTGACAGTGGGAACAGCCGGGCGCACTGGCGCAACGAACGCCCAGTGTTTGGCGATGGGGGATTGCGGATTGGTAATTGGAGATGGCTCAGCCCACTGCGCGCCCTCGTCAATCCAGCGTTTGATGAGTCCGATTTGGTCTGCTGGCAAGGCGGCGTGATTGAGCGGCATCCGCGGTTCGCCGTTCAGCCCAAGCAAACGTTGCACTAAGCGGCTGTCCTGGCTTCTGCCGGGCGCGATAACCCGCCAGGCACTGGCTTTATCATCCAGGCGCAAATTTGATTCCTGCTTTTTGTTGCCGTGACAGCTTGCGCAATGGGCCGCAAAAATCGGCTGAATGTCGCGCCCGAAATCCAATTTGGTTTGGCTCGATGCGACGAACAGCGGCAGCAAGGCCAAGCCGAAAAGTAAAAATGCAGATGTTTGCAAAGCACGTCGTGTATTCATCAACCTACCTCTTTCATTCTCTCAGTCAGTTTATGTGCGAATCGTAGCTTTTTGGATTATGTCGTAAGAACTCGCTTTCTACAAAGTTGACTCGCACATTGTTTCTACCATAGACTGCGCGGTCTGCTGACAGATCAAATTCATTCCGAAAGAAAGTGAGAGAGGACTATGGCTCGAAAGAAAGTTACCGTTGTGGGGGCCGGAAACGTGGGCGCGACTACCGCGCATCGTTTAGCGGACAAAGAATTGTGCGACATCGTACTCGTGGACATCATTGAAGGCATGCCGCAAGGCAAGGCTTTAGATTTAGCTCAATCGGGGCCGGTCGAAGGCTATGATTGCAAATTGGTTGGCACGAATGGCTATCGTGAAACGGCCAATTCAGATGTCGTGGTGATTACCTCCGGTATTGCCCGCAAACCCGGCATGAGCCGCGATGATTTGCTGAACACGAATGCTGGCATTGTTCGGAGTGTGACGGAAGAAATCGTCAAGCAGTCACCGAACAGCATTATCGTCGTTGTCTCCAATCCACTGGATGCCATGACGCAGGTCGCCTTCAAGCAATCCGGCTTCCCGAAGCATCGCGTGATCGGCATGGCGGGCGTGCTGGATTCTGCACGGATGCGCACCTTCCTCGCCGAAGCTCTGAATGTCTCGGTCGAAAACGTCACGGCGTTTGTGCTGGGCGGCCACGGCGATACGATGGTGCCGTTGCCGCGTTATTCGACTTGCGCGGGCATTCCCGTGACAGAACTGTTGCCGAAAGAGGTGATTGACCAAATTGTGGCGCGCACGGCATCCGGCGGGGCCGAAATCGTCAGCTTGCTCAAGACCGGTTCCGCCTATTACGCGCCGTCGGCGGCCACAGTTGAAATGGTGGAAGCGATTCTCAAAGACAAAAAGAAAATCCTGCCTTGCTGCGCCTACCTCGAAGGCGAATATGGCATCAACGGTTTGTATGTTGGCGTGCCTGTCAAACTCGGCTCAAATGGTATTGAAGAGATCATTCAGATTAACCTGACCACGGAAGAACGCGCTGCTTTGCAAAAATCAGCCGGCGCAGTGCAGGAACTGGTCAGTATACTGGGCATATAAATCAACTTTCGCCCCAGCCCTAATCTGTGATAGCTTCTGTAGACTGCCGCGGCTTCGCTACTAATGACAGTAGCGCAGAGCTTGCGGCAGTCGCGTTTTATTATTGTGGTTTTAGCGGTTGCTACAACGTAACTTTGTACGCCCCAAAAGGAATAAAGATTGTGAGTGAAGTAACAGAACTAAGTGGAAAAGAGCGAATCCTGGCGGAACTGAAAGCGCTCGAACACGAGCTGACGGTGGAAATCCCACGGGCGTTACGCACGGCAGCCGCACACGGCGATCTTTCAGAAAATGCTGAATACAAAATGGCGCGGGAACGACAGGATTTTGTGCGCGCACGCTTCCAGCAATTGCAGCAGCAAATCGCCAAGCTGTCCAGCATTGACCTGAGCAAATTGCCGCGTGACCGTGCTTCGTATGGTTCAACTGTAGTGCTCAAAGATATTGATCGTGGCACCGAGGTCACCTATCGGCTGGTGACGCCGGAAGAATCCGATTTCGAGAAAGGTTTGATTTCGACTTCCTCGCCGATTGGCAAGAGCCTGCTCAATAAAGAAGAGAGCGACGAGGTTAAGGTTCAGACACCCAATGGCGTGCGCAACTTCGAAATCATCAAGCTGACGACGATTCACGATGAGGCATAAAATCCGCCCAGGTGTTTGACTCTCACTAAAGACGCCACTAGACTTGCTGGCAGGTTGCTGCTAACAGCGTTAGAAAAAACCAGAGGGTAGGTTCAAGGTTTGGCTTCTACTGTATTATCTCTCAATAACTCATTTATGCAGAAGTTGGTGACGACAGTCATCCTTGCTGCTGCCTTTTTTATCAGTGCCGGACTCGTGATTTTTCTCTCGCTCAAAGGCAAAGAAGTTGCTGTTCCAAATTTGGTGGGTAAATCTGAGACTGAGGCCGAACGGTTGTTGGAAGCCGAAGGGTTACGGTTGAGAGTGCGTAATCGTACGACCGATGAGCAAATTCAGGCTAATCTCATTAGTGATCAGACGCCTAATTCAGGTACCTCCGTCAAGGCCGGACAAGTTGTCAATGTGACAATCAGCACTGGCATTGAAGCCAGGAAGGAAGAAGCAAAAGCCACTCCAAGACCAACTGCGACCCCCAGGCCCAAGCCCAAACCCAGTCCTTCGCCGAAGGCTGAGACGGGCAAAGAAACTACGGAGAAGACGCCTGCCAGCGAACCGGGGCAGCGAACGGTTGATAAAGCCGCTGCCAGCAAAGAACCAAACAAAAGTGTAATGGACAAAGCCAAAGCTACGTCTTCGCCCAAGGCTTCTCCTAAACCGACGCTGAAGCCCAGTCCGAAAAAGGCAGCTATCAATTAAATCCTATGATTGAGATCGCCCCCTCCATTCTTGCGGCAGACTTCACTCGGCTCGGCGAACAAATCCAAGCGGTCGAGCAGGGCGGAGCAGCGTACATACACGTGGATGTAATGGATGGGCATTTTGTGCCGAATATTTCGGTGGGGCCTTTCATTGTGCAGGCTGTGCGACGGGCCACGTCTTTGCCGATAGATTGTCATCTGATGATTGAAGACCCGGACAAATACATCGGCGATTTCGCGCGGGCTGGGGCAAATATGATTTCGGTGCATCCTGAAGCGACCTATCATTTGCATCGCACCATCGGTTATATTCGTCAATCTGGTTGTCGCGCGGGCGTCGTCTTGAACCCCGCTACCCCCTTGGCGGCTATTGAAGAAATCGTGAAAGACATTGATTATGTCTTATTAATGTCGGTCAATCCCGGTTTTGGCGGACAAGAGTTTATACTATCCTCCCTCGAAAAGTTAAGACGCTTACGCGCCCTGTTGCGAATGCACGGCGCGTCGGCGCGTATTGAAATTGACGGTGGGATTACGGCGCAGAATGCGGCTGCCGTAGTCGAGGCCGGTGCTGAGATTTTAGTGGCTGGCTCTGCCCTCTTCGGGACGGACAACCCCGCCCAGGCGGTGCAGCAGATGCTTCAGAGTGTTGCTGAAGCGCAAATGGTTTAATGCGCGGATACAACTTCGCAGGCAGGCCAAAGAGCCTGCGCTCCCTGGTTATTTCAAAGGAGTTTTATTTATGAATCACAAAAGCCTCACTTGGGCGCTGACCTTCAGTTTATTTCTCGCTATCTTCTTGATGGCCGGTTGCGGCAAGGGAAAAGATTCGGTGAAGAACGACAACGCGGCTACTCCTGGTCGTGACAAAGAGCTTTACGAACAGGCTTCCGAAAAGCTGCGCAAAGGGCGTTATGACGAATCGCGGTTGACATATAACGTGATTATCTCCAGCTATCCTGATAGTGAATATTTGTCGCTCTCGAAACTCGCGGTGGCGGATTCTTTTTATTTGGAAGGCGGTTCGAGCAACTTGGAACAGGCGGTGGCGCAGTACCGGGATTTCGTTCAATACTTTCCGACTCACCCCAGAGTCTGCGATGTGTATCTGAAAATGGCGGAGTCGTATATGCGGCAAATGGGAGCCTATAACCGCGATATGACTAAGGCCAATCAGGCGTATTACCAACTCAAAGCCGCGCAGCAAAAATGCGGCAGTTCCGCGTTGAAGGATCAAATCGTCAAGAGTCTAGACGAGCTGGAGCAAATTCGTGGTTTGCATGAACTGGATGTAGCACAAACGTACTGGAAGCGACAGGCATATAAATCGGTCGAGTTGCGACTGAAGGAAGCAGAAAAGTATAAAAACTTCTCTTATCGAGATGAAGTTCTCTTTATGTTGGGAGTTGCGTTGATTGAGCAGGAATTGCCGGAAGAGGCTTCGCCATATTTTACGGAATTAGTGCGTGACATTCCCAATAGCGAATTTACGCCGGATGCCAAGAAATTTCTGGAAAAACTCGGCAAACCAATTCCAACTCCGGCGAACAATAATCCGGCACCCGCGCGCCCTGGTCGGCTGGAACAGTTCCGTTTGATTCTTGGCAAAAACAATTTGGAAATCAGAAAAGAAGGCATTTTGGTGGATCGCAAAGGCCGTATTGACGAGGCGGAAGAGCAAAAACGCGCGACCCCAGTGCCGGATGCCGCTGAGATTAAGACCGTCAGGAGTGGGCCGCGCGGAAAGGACACGCCGACTGTGGAAGAAAATAAACCGACCAATGGTAATGGCGGAACCGACATTTCGCCAGCGGCTAAATCAGCCGGGGCCAAACCGGAAGCTGCGCCAGCAAATAAGCCGGAAGACCCTAAAAAGAAAAAGAAAGGCTTATTCGGGATTTTCAAGTAAAGGGTAGCGGAAGACCGCTTTCCGGCCTTGGGCTGCGTCACTAGCGAGTGCCTTTCGTCGGATCGCGGTCTTCTTTTTTTATTCAGAGAATACCCCGACAGCTTGCTGCGGGGTCGCCGAATCCCAAACGTGGGATTCCAAAGGGAGCGCGGCTCCCTTTGGTCAAGGGCGGGGTCAATACCCCGTCCGCGAAGCGATTTTTTTATTGTTTCTGAAAGTAGATAGTGCTACTTTCTCCCTCGCCCTCCATTGTCCGCCTCGGCAAATGGGAAGTCCCGGCAAGTGATTTCTCAAAGAACCCCACAGCAAACCACAAAGTATGTTTTCTGAATACACCGCGAGTGTCAAAGTTTCCCAAGCACAATGCTAGCGCCCAAATTTTCGGCACATTTTCTCGGAGGTTAAAGTTATGGGGCATAAAGTCCTACTGGCGGATGACAGCATTACTGTCCAAAAGATCGTCAAGTTAAGTTTGACGGAAGAAGGAATTGAAGTCATTGCTTTCGGTAATGGCGAACAGGCTGTGCAGCAGCTTGAAGTGGTCCAGCCTGACTTGGTAATGGCTGATGTGTTCATGCCAGGGAAAGACGGTTATGAAGTCTGTGAGTTCGTCAAATCACATCCGCAATTCAAGCACATCCCGGTGATTTTGCTGGTGCATGCTTTTGAACCCTTCGATCCTGAGCAGGCGAAAAAGGTACATGCTGATGAGCAGTTGACTAAGCCTTTCCAATCTATTCGCACCCTTGTGACGACTGTGCAAGAACTATTGGCAAGGTCGCAATCTTCTGCTGTAGCAGGAGCAGATACCACAAAGATGCCAAGTGCGATATTCGTTGCCGAACCGCAGCTTTCGTCAATCGTGTCGCTCAATGGAAGTCAGTTGGAAGAAGAGTTTGCCGTTGTTTCCTCGTTAGCCACGGCAGCGACTGCTACAACGGAGCCAGCGCCCGCACTGACACGAATGCCTGACCTTACGTTGGTACCCGCGCCTGTTAACTTTGATTCGTTCACTCCCGTATCGTTGTCAGAGACCAGTTTGCCAGTTCCCGAAGCGGACGCTAAGTCCCACAGCGAAACGACGAAAACGGACTTCATGCCGCCCCTTGAATTATCTGTGCTTTCTTCTACTGCCTGGCAACCTGATGCCGCCACACTGACAGCAGCTACAGAACCGGAATTTACTGCGTCAGCACTGTCTGCTATTTCACTGTCTCCGCTTCCTGGCGCGCTGTGTGATGCGAGCGAAGATGTCTTAGACCTTTCGGATGTACTCTCTTCCGATTTAGCGAGTGCGCCGAACTCTCCTGACCTCACCGCTGTTTTTTCTCCGACCAGTGAGACTCCCCTACTAGCTATACTATTGACTGATGCTGCCGCGTCACCATTGATCCCGGAAATGTCAGCACAAGCGCCGCGACCGATCTCTGATGATGACTCATCTGCGAAAACCTTCGATGTTGGTGTCGGCCAGATTAACCTTGACGCGCCGCTGCCAAACGCAGAATCTGCCTCCCCGTCCCAAGCAATAGAAACAAGGGCAGAGTTTGTTCCCAGTGCTGCTAGCGTCAATGCTACGATGTCCATCTCAGAAGCGATGATCGAAGAGATTGTGAATCGCGTGATACAACGCCTTTCCGCCCAGGCGATTCAGGAAATCGCCTGGGAAGTCGTACCGGAAATGGCCGAGTTGTTGATTCGCAAGCAGCTTGCCAAACAGCAGCAGCTTTCGCACTGAAATCTTGCCGACACGCAAAGGCGCTCACGGGCCACAGCTTTTCTGACCGATGAATCATCCTGAAATGATTATGTCTTCGCATCGCGGCAGGAAATCTGTGGCTTAACTTTTTCTTGCCCCCTTCTGTGCGGCTGGGATAAACTGCCTGCTTGTTGTTACTCCATTCAATACCTGTTCACGTAGTCGTTCTTGCCCGGTCCGTTGCCAGTAAGCTAAAGACTTCGCGGCGGCGCACTTTTTGAGCCGACCGACTGCTGGTTCAGAGAATTACAATTAATGAACTAGGATAGTCACTGAAAACCCATGTTTTTTTACTACCTCACTAATCGCCCCTTTCGTTGCTTAATTTTCTCTGCTTTGTTGCTGTTGAGCCTCTTTGGGCAAGCGTGCAAAGAGGACCCGGAAAAAGCCAAGCTCAGGCACTTGGAAAAAGGCCGCCAGTATCTCAAAGAAAAGAAATTCAACGAGGCGCGCATTGAGTTCCGTAATGCACTCCTGCTTGACAAAAAACTGGCTGATGCAACGTTTGGCATCGCCGAAGCCAACTTGGGGCTGAATAACGTGCAGGAGGCTTTTGACGCCTTAGAGCTAACAACTGTCCTCGACCCTAAAAATCTTGAGGCCAAAATCCGACTCGGCAACATCTATCTGCAATTTGTGCGTGATGTGAACAATGTTGCCAAAGCGGAGGAATATGCTAGCCAAGTGCTGGAAGCGGATGCGAACAACATTGAAGGCTATATTCTCCGCGCCAGCGTCCGCACTTCACAGAAAAAATGGGCGGAGGCCGAGCAGGATTTAAAACGCGCAATTGATTTGAATCCGAAGCGCGTCGAGAGCTATTTGAGTTACGCGCGCTACCACCAGGAACGCGGGAAGCAGGGCACGGACAAAGCACGCTTTGATGCCGAGGCCGAGAGAATTTTCAAGCAGGCGCTTGAAATTGACCCCAAATCCAGCCTGGCTCATTTAGCGTTAGCAGATTTCCTTTATAGCAATCAACGCCTGGATGAAGCGGAGACGCAACTCAAGCAGGCGGTCGAAGCTGATCCGACGGATCGCGCCTCTTTAGCGGCTATCGCGCGCTTTTATGAATCGCGCAAGAACTTTGCCGAGGCCGAGAAATACTTAAGCAAACTAGCCGAAGTCAGTCCTGACAAAAATGCCGGGCGCGCGCAATTGATTGATCTCCACGCGCGCGATGGCAAGGTGGATTTGGCCATCAGTGAATATCAAGACCTCATCAAGCAAAGCCCAAAATACTTGCAAGCCTATGCGCAATTGGCAGGGCTGTTGATGGGAAAAGGGAACCTGATCGGCGCGGCACAGCAATTGGAAGCGGGCCTCAAACTGGATAAGCAAAATACCGATTTATTGCTGATGCGGGGTCGGCTCAACATCGCCAATAATAAAATTCGCGATGCCATTAGTGATCTTGAACAGGTGCTCAAAAACGAACCGAAGCAATCAATGGGACTGTATTTCATGGCAGATGCCAGAGTGCGGGATGGTGATCCAGAGCGAGCCAGAGCGTATCTCAATGACCTTATGAACTACTACCCCGACAATCCGGCGGGCTTGCTGATGAAGATTCGTATTTTGCTCAGTCAGAGCAAGCCGACCACCGAAGAATTTAATGAGGCGGTGAAAACCGCCGACAAAATTATTGGCGGTATCAACTATTTGAGAACGAATGCGGCTGCCTTACAAACTTCACGGTTGGAAGCAGAATCCTTGCCCGGTTTGGAAAGCCAGGGGTATGCCGCGCGTGGCGTAGCCAAGATGCAGATGAAGGATGCCGCCGGAGCGCAAGCAGACTTGGAGCAGGCTGTACAAATTGATGCACGCAATTTTGAAGCGCGCAGCAATTTAATTAATATTCTTCTGACCAAAAATGATATTGCCAAGGCAAGACAGATGGCGGATCAAATGCTGGAACTCAATCCTGCCAGTGAACCCGCTGTTACCAGCATCGTGAATGTTTACCTGGCACAAAAAGAGTATCCCTTGGCGCTTCAGAAACTGGATGCCTTAATTGCTGCGCAACTGGTGAAGAAAGCCTTTTTGCTGGATCAAAAAGTGCGTGTTTACTCCGCGCAGGGAGACACGACAAACACGGAAATCGCCTTGCGCCAAGTCCTGGAAGCGGACCCGCAATACATGGACGCCTATTTTAAGAAATTCGCTTTTTATAAGAGCCAGGACAAACCCGACCAAGCGATCAACGAATTGCAGCAAGTGGTCAATCTGAAGCCGGATGACCCTCGTCAATTGGCCCAAGCGCATTTGCTGCTGGGGATGATGGAGGAAGAGCGCGGGCGGCATGATGAGGCAGTCAAAAACTATGAAAGATCCATTGGCTTGGACTCCCGGACAACGGTCGCATCCATCGCGCTAAATAATCTGGCCTGGCTCATGGCTGACAAAGGCAAAGGGAATCTTGACAAAGCCGCAGAACATGCGAGAAAGGCTATTCAACTCGCGCCTTCGGTTGCCAGCTATTACGACACTCTCGGCTTTGTTCTCTATAAGAAAGGTCTTCCTGGAGTGGCGATTGAACAGTACCAAAAGGCGATTGAGCGGCGCTCCGAGGCCGCTTTTCATAAACATTTAGGCGAGGCCTATCAGAAGAATGGCGATAAAGCCAAAGCCTTGCAAGCCTATGAACAGGCGCTCAAGTTGGGCGGCGGTAGTTACCGCGACGCCGATACCGTAAAAAGCGAGATGAGCAAGCTGAGATGAGGAGCCGCAACCCGGCGCTCTTTCTCTTGCTCAACACAGCATAATCATTTACCTTGACCGGAAGTGAAACGTACGATAACCTCGGTTCGTTAGTAATAGTAAACTTCAAATAGTAAAGGGGTTAGGTGATAGGAAGCGAGGTTTTTGTTTAAGCTCTTAGCATAGCGCGAGCCAAAAGATAGCAGGGACGTGGGGGTAGTTTTGATTGACCCGGCAGCAATCAATATCTACCTGACAAGTCAATCAAGGTGCAACGGTAAAAATGTGTGGATGACTCCTCGATGGTTGACTCGCTTTCCCATAAGCCGGATAATCTGACTTCAATCAAGCGCGAATTTGGAGCTACAATACGGATCGGGTCTGTGGAAGTTCGCGCGTTGAGAAAGACCTTCTGAACCGCTTCCGCAGATGCTGTTTCGAGCGACTACGGAGGCGGTTTCGTCTTACTGTCGCTCGCCCACTTTAAATAACCTTTGGCTCCCCCCACCCTGACAAGCGTCAAGGTGTCCTGCCTGCAATACCTGGTAAGAGCTTTCTTGCTAAGCCCCCTTTGCCTCGTTGAGCGCCCTTGCTTCAACCATGGCGACACTGATACATCATTAGTCGGCAAGACCTTCGTGACAGGAGGTCATTATCTTTGCCATTGTGTAGTTCAGGAAAGCTGGAGTAGTCTCGCATTTTCCTGAGTACAAATTAGGGCGCTGCCAGAGGGTGATTACCATAGTAAGTTATAAGGAGAGTCAAAATGGCTAGTTTTCGCGTAAGAACCCCAGCCGAATATTTGCGGATGTTGTGGCGACGGAAATTTTTTGTGGTAGTTCCCATGATAATTGTGGCTACCACGTTGGCTTATGTGATCTATCGTTTGCCGGATGTTTATGCTTCTGAGACGATGATCATCGTAGAGCAATCAAAGGTTAATAATGCTGCCTTTGTCCAGCCCACCCAGATAGACATCACCTCACGACTAAGCACGATTCGAACTTTGGTGACGAGTCGTGCAGAACTAAAAAAAATCATTGATAATTTTGGTTTGTACAGAGAACTTAAGGCCTTGAATACACCGGAAGAGGTGGTATTCGAAGAAATGCGTAGACATATTGATATCCAGGTGAAAAATACGGGTTCCGGTGCAAATGCGTTCACCATTATGTTTAAGGGAGGAGACCCTGAGACAGTAAAGAAGGTTACGGATGACCTTGCCACGCGCTTCATTGATGCCAACTCAGAAGCAACGGGGCACGAAACCCAGCGGGTGAAGGAGCAGTTGGAAGAACGTCTGACGGAGAATAAGAAGCAACTGGAATCCATCGAGGCTGAGCGCGCCGACATGCAAGGTAAGCACCCAGAGGCTTTTGCAGATAATGACAAAACCTTACAAGGTCAAATTAACTCGCTGCAAATACAGCGGCAGTCCATGCAAACTTCGATTGATTCAGCTAAAAACAATATCCTGATGATGGAGCAAATGCTGGCAACGCTGAACTCGACTGACTATTCGCCCTCTGATTCAGCAAAATCTTATAGTGATCAACTGGCGACGGCTTCGCTACGTGGCAAGAAGGCAGACTTGGAAGCGAAGCTTAAAAGCCTGCTGAAAATTTATACGGAGAAGCATCCAGAGGTGCAGGAAGTGCGCGCACAAATAGAAGCAGTTGATGCGCAAATGGTTGATGCCAAGGTCGAGGCGGAAAAGGATCGGGAAGCAGCAAAAAAGCTAAGGGCGGACGAAATTGAGAGACTCAAAGGGCCGGAAAGAGAAGGCTTGAAACTTCGCATCGCCGCGAACAAACGTGAAGTAGAACTCAAACAGAATGATTTGAATCAGGTTCAGGCAGAAATCAATCGCTTGAACGCGAAGGTCGAACAGATTCCTTCCCTCCAAGCTGCCGTACAAAGAATTGAGCGCGACTATAACACTTTGAAAAAAGGCTACGATGATTTACTGGTGCAGAAAAATAATGTTGACTGGGGCACGAAGCTAACCACGGAATTGAGTGGGAACACATTTCGGATGCAAGACCCAGCTTATATCCCGCAAAAGCCTGTGGCTCCGCCACGATGGTTGCTGTATGGGTTTTCCTTGTTGTTAGGGCTGGCTTCAGGTCTGGTAGTTGCCTTGGCTGTAGAAGCTCGCTCGCTCTTTACGATTCAAGATGCCCGCGACGTGGAGCATTATATGCATTTGCCTTTGCTCGTGACCGTACCCCAAATTGTTACGGATAATGAGCGGCGGCAGCGTGCTATGCTGCGCTTAGTGCAATTTGCCGGAGTCGTGCTCTTGATTCTGGTGTCAATTCCGGTGTTGGTCACAATTGTTCAGCGCTTGCGTGTGCTAAATGTTTTTGCGAATGTTTATTGATTGAGCCAAGATTGGTCTGATAAGCAGCCCCTAGGTAAGAGAAAAAGCAATATGTACAGAGAATTTTATGGACTGCGTGACATTCCCTTCAGCCTGACGCCTGACCCACGCTTTCTCTATTTCACCGCCAGCCATCGCGAAGTGATGGCCAATTTGCATTACGGTATTCAGCACGGAAAGGGCTTGATCGTTGCGACCGGAGAAGTCGGCACGGGAAAGACCACGATGTTGCGTGCCATGTTGGCACGATTGGATCGCAGTGTATTGACCTGCTACATCTTTAATCCAGGGCTGAACGTCGCTGAGTTTTTTCACTACATTGCGGCCAGCTTCGGAGTTACGCAGTATGCCTCAAAATCAGAATTGTTGATGAAATTGGGACGCCTTTTGATGACGCGGCATGCGCGCGGACTCAGAAGTGTTTTGATTGTGGATGAAGCGCAAGGGTTGAGCAATGAGTTGTTGGAAGAGGTGCGCTTGCTGCTCAACTTTGAGACGTATACGGAAAAGCAGTTACAAATCATTTTGGCCGGGCAACCTGAACTGCGCCAGGTCTTGAATAATCCTTCTTTGCGACAACTTAAGCAACGCATCAGTTTACGCTGTGACATCAAACCGCTCCGAGCGGATGAAGTGCCGGCTTATATTCGGGCGCGGCTCAAAACTGCTGGAGCTACGCGCCTTGATCTCTTTAGTGCAGATGCAGTGGCGATGGTATATCGCGCCTCAGAAGGTGTGCCGCGCTTGGTGAATAACATTTGCGACAACGCGTTGCTCAGCGGTTTTGCTGTGGGTGCCAAACAGATTACGCAGAAAATCGTGAGTGAGGTCGTTGAGGAACTGGATTTGCTACGTCCCTCGCTGGAAGCCGAGGAGGCGGAGGCCATGATGGGTGGCTTACCAGCCATGCCTGTTATCAGAGATGAGATGCAAGCCGATTGGCAGCAGTTTGAACCCCCCAGCCGCCCGCAGCTCCGGGCGGCACCCGCGCCCCCACTGCGATCTGCGCGCCCTCAAACTAACTCGCGCTCAGGCTCTGCTCGTGTCTCGTCGCTGCCACCTCCATCGCTCAGTTCGTCGGAACTACCTAAGGCCGCCACGGGAACCGATGGGAATGGCAAGCCGCAAGCGGATTTCGGCGTGGTCACCACTGATCCCGAAAATCGTAGCTAGGCTGGAAAGATGCCCCTTTTATAAAATTGAAGTAGGTATTTCATGGGACGTGTGTTAGATGCGCTACAGCGCCAACAGGAAAACCAGGACACGGAAAGTGATCCTCTCATAGAGGCGATGGATGCTCTTGCCAGAGCGCCTGAACTCCCGCGCTTTGACTTGCCAGAACGGATCGGTAGCCCCAGTGCGCCGCGCTCTAATGACGGCTCTGTCTTGACCTTTTTCAGCGAGGCAGAATTGGAACAGGGCGATTTTGATGAAAGTGGCCTGGGGCGAAAAATGGTCCCCAATGGCCTGAATATTTCATCGTACAGTCAGGGGCAGGCTAATCATGGGACGAATGGCTTAGTTCCTATCTCAAAATCCGCTTTGCTGGCGCACGAGGGGAAGGAGCGAAAGTTTGTTCCACCGAGCACTGTCGAGCCGTCTGTTCCGACTACCGTTTGTCTGGATGAAGCTCGGCTGCACACGCGGTTGGTACTGTTTACTAACCCGCAATCTGCTGGTTGCGAACAGTATCGTACGCTGCGCACCCAAGTTTTTCATGCGGCAGAGAAGCAATTAACCCAAGTCATTTTAGTCACGAGCGCCGTGGCGGGTGAAGGCAAGACTTCTACTATCCTCAACCTGGCTTGGGCTATCGCACAATCCAGAGAGAAACGTGTCTTAGTGATCGATAGCGATTTGCGTCGCCCTAGTATCAGTTCGTATTTGGGCTTGGATTTTGAGTTAGGCCTCGGCGAAGTGCTGACCGAAGAGAGCGAGGCGTTGCCTGCGATTGTGCGTGTCGCCGACTCAACGCTCTACATTTTGTCCTCCATTCGTGCGGAGCCGCAACCAGCGGAGTTGCTTTCGAAAGAGCGCGTCAATGAAACCCTGGCGGAGTTACGCAAATATTTCGACTACATTTTGATTGATGCGCCGCCCGTCGTGGCTTTCGCCGACGCTCGCTTGTTGGCCAATCATGCCGATGCCGTGATCGTTGTTGTCCGTGCGGGATTGGCTGGTCACAGTACGGTCGAACGTGCTATTGAGGCGCTGCCACATAATCGTATTTTAGGCGTTGTCTTGAATGGCGCGGATCAAATGTCTGAGGTTGGCTATTATGGTTATTATGGTTATGGATACGGCTATGGCTACGGCAATAATCGGCCAGGCGAGAAGCAGTCTTTGCTCGATAAATTGGGTCTTGGTGCGTTAGCTGAGCGTCTGAAATGGCGATCAGGGAAGGACTCAAGTGGTGAAACGAATAGCTCAAATTCATAACGGGCAAAGACGCGCAGGGACCCCTACAGGTGGCAGCCAGCGTGAAAAGTGGAACCCGCCCAGCGTTCACTAATCGCCAACCCCAATTGCCCTGATCTTAAATACCAAGAGCGTTATCAACGGTTTACTTGGTCTTCGCACAATAGCGGACATGGTACGAAGAGATATTTGGCTTAGAACATTTACTCTTGCTGCAATTGAGAGTGGCATCATCGTCTTGGCGGTGTTGCTGAGCTTATACTGGCGGTATCCCGAAAAATATCAAGACCTCCTGTGGGGCGAAGGGCAACAGGGATTTACCAAGTTGCTGCTCACCGCAGGCGTTTGTCAGCTTACGTTTTATCTCTTCGATCTTTACGATCTGGAAATCATTCATTCGCTGCAGGAGTTGTGTCGCAAAATTTTACAGGCACTGGCAGCCTCGTGCTTTATTCTGGCGATTATCTTCTATGTTATTCCCACCATACAAATTGGGCGCATAGATACGGAAGACCCAACCGGGGCTATTGGTGGTGTTCCTAGTCGAACGATAGTCATCACGCTTTTTCTCATGATTGGCTGGCGCGTGTTGAGCCATTGGGTGTTGAGCCATCCGCGCTTTGGCGAAAGAGTTTTGATTGTTGGGACGGACAGTTCCGCCGAGGGACTGACTAAGGCTATTCTGGCGAATCGAAACTTTGGCTATCGCATTGTGGGCTTGATTGGTGAAGACCCGGCACAAGTTGGGACAATTTTAGCCGAGGTCCCCATTGTTGGTGTGGTGGGCGACTTAAACAAAATCGTTAACCGTCAACGGGTGGATCGTGTGGTAGTCGCCTTATCAGATCGGCGCGGGCATTTGCCGGTAGATCAATTACTCAAACTGCGGTTACAGGGGCGTGTCCTAATTGAAGAAGGTACTTCGATTTATGAACGGATTATGGGTAAGATCAGCGTCGAAATGCTGCGCCCAAGCTGGATCATCTTCTCCGGCGGCAGCAAGCGGAGCCGCTTTTGGTCTGTTTCTCATCGCTTGTTCAATTTTGTACTCGCCCTGATTGGCATCGTGTTGAGCTTCCCTCTTTGGGTGCTGACCGCCATTGCCATCAGACTGGAATCGTCGGGGCCGGTTTTTTATCAACAGCAACGTGTCGGAAAAAATGGCAACCCGTTCACCATCATTAAATTTCGTTCGATGCGCCAGGATGCGGAAAAGAATGGTCCTGTTTGGGCGACGAAAGATGATGATCGTACAACTTATGTGGGAAGGTTTATTCGCAAAGTCAGAATTGATGAATTGCCGCAGCTCATCAATGTTTTGCGAGGGGAAATGAGCTTTGTGGGGCCGCGCCCGGAGCGCCCCGTTTTCGTTGAGCAATTAACCGAACTAATCCCCTTCTATTCGCAACGACACCTGGTCGAACCGGGACTGACCGGTTGGGCTCAGGTCAAATATGATTATGGCGCTTCGGTCGAAGATGCGTTGCAGAAGTTGCAGTACGATCTGTACTATATCAAGAACGCATCGTTATTCTTCGACATCTGGATCATGTTGCAAACGGCCAAAATCGTTTTGTTTGGGCGCGGCAGATAAAGGTAGTTTTTGGGAGAGCTTTATGAAATCAATCACCTACCAGCTTTCATTCTTTGCAATGTTCTTAACCCTCGTTGTGGCTGCTTCACCAGTCATAGGGCAAAGTGGGCAAGTAAAACAAACCACTGTGGCGGAAAAGGAGAAGCCCGTGCCCGCTGTGCCGCAAGACGAAAAGAAGACGAACGACTCGACCATCAAAGAAGACAAGGGATTGAGTGAGGTGCAAGTGCAAGGCTTGCGTCGGCAACGCACTTCGGAAGAGGAAGCTGCGGGTGTTTCCTACCTCCGCAACTATTTTGAAGACTATCGGCTCGGCCCGGAAGATGTAATCAGCGTTGAGGTCTTCGGGCCACAAACCCAAATCTATTCTCAGCCCGCGCTTATTGTTCCGCCAGATGGAAGGATCAATTACAAACTCATTGGCTCCATCAGCGTGCGCGGTCGCACCGTAGACGATGTGCAAAAAGAAATTGGCGAAAAGCTGAGCGAATACATCATTGATCCAAAAGTCACCGTACAGCTTGTGCAATCGCACAGTATGAAATACATCATTGATGGCGATGTCGGCAGGCCGGGGATTTTTGAAATGACGCGTCGGATGTCGGTCCGAGAAGCCATTGTCAATTCAGGCGGCATTCTTCCCACGGGAGACAGAGCGAAAGTCCAAATTGCGCGCGCTTTGCCTAATGGCGGGACGAATATCATTGCTATCAATTTCAAAGAACTGGAGAAGGGCAAGGGAGTGGATGAATTCCTGGCACCCGGTGACGTGATATTTGTTCCTGGCAATCGCTTCAAAACCATCAGCAAGTATCTGCAAATTGTGCAGACTGTGGCGTACCTGCCAATGATTTTTGGCAGACGGTTTTGATTGGGCCGCAGGTTGTCGAGATCGTCAGGCAAACAGGAAGGTGCTTCCTGTTTGCCTTTTTCTTTGTTTGGACGCCGTGGTAGTCACGGCTATAATCCATAGTGCTGTAGAGCAAACTTTCGAGTTTGCTCAAGTTCCCTACATCGTCGCCTCGTTGCGACCGGAGCAAACTCGAAAGTTTGCCCTACATTTTCAGAACAGGATGCACATGCTGGCAAAACAATCCGCTTTATTCGTTGTTCTAATAGCCCTTTGTCTTTGCACTGCACTGGCACAAGATAACAATGACAGGCCCGTTCCCTGGGTAGCGCAAAACAGTGGCGTCCTGAACCGCTTGCACGGAGTGTTTTTTGCGGATCGCAAACAGGGCTGGATCGTCGGAAGCAACGGGTTGCTACTCACGACTAACGATGGCGGTGCGCAATGGACGCGCCAAGCAACCATCAGCCGCGAAATATTGCGCGATGTTTATTTCCTCGACCCACAACGTGGCTTCGTCTTGGGGGAGTACACGGTTTTTAATCGCCCTTCCAGTGATATTCCCAAAAGCCGCGCCTTCATGCTTGCCAGTGCAGATAGCGGCGAAACGTGGGATGATCTCGCGCTCGTGGATGAAGCTCTGAAACTGGATGATCCAAAGCGTTATAGTGGCCTTGGCATTTTGCGGATGATTTTTGTGGATGATCGCGTAGGCTGGGCTTGTGGTGAAGCGGGGCTTATGCTCGTGACGCGCAACGCGGGCAAGACGTGGCAACGCCAACCATTGCCGATCAATAAGTTGTTTTATGACGTGAGTGCGTTGGATGAAAGTAGTGCCTGGACAGTGGGCGGCGGCGGTGTAATTTTGCGCACGGTGGACGGTGGCAAAAATTGGAACGAGCAGACTACCGGCATCACGAAAACATTGCGCGGCGTTCATTTCATTGACGCCAAGCGTGGTTGGGCAGTAGGCTCTGGCGGTACCATTATTACCACGACAAATGGTGGCAACCGATGGCAAGCGCAAGCTTCAGGCACGGAAGAAAACTTGCATACAGTTTATTTCACCAGCAAAACCGAGGGCTGGGCCGCCGGTGATCGCAGTGTTTTTCTGCATACCACGGATGGCGGCGCACATTGGGAACGGATTTCCCTCAAGACGCGCGCCGATTTGACGCGGCTCTTTTTCATTACGCCGGATTGCGGTTGGCTCATCGGTACGAACGGCGCTATTTTCAAATATCAACCCAAATGATTACTCTGCAAGATGTGCAAGCCGCGCGCGCGCGCTTAGGCCGCGCGATTTATCATACGCCCTGCCCGGTCTCTCTGACGCTCAGCAAACTCTGCGGTTGTCGCACTTACTTCAAGCTGGAAAATTTGCAAATGACCGGCAGCTTCAAAGAACGCGGTGCGCTCAACCGCCTGCTGCAATTGAGCGAGGCCGAAAAGCGGGCCGGAGTTGTAGCCGCAAGCGCAGGCAATCACGCGCAAGGTGTCGCGCATCACGCCACGCGACTCGGCATTCGCTCCGTCATCGTGATGCCGAAGCAAACACCGCTCATCAAAGTTTCCAACACGCGTGACCTTGGTGGCGAAGTCATTTTGCATGGCGCGAATTACGACGAAGCCCTCGCGCTCGCCCGCCAACTTGCTAAAGAACGAGGCTTCACCTTTATTCATGCGTTTGACGACGATGCCGTGATCGCGGGACAGGGAACCATCGGCCTTGAATTGCTGGAAGAAGAAACCAGATTCGATGCAGTCGTGGTGCCGATTGGCGGCGGCGGCCTGATTAGCGGGCTTGCCGTGGCGATGAAGACGCTGCAACCCGACATCCGCATCATCGGCGTCGAACCGGAACACGCCGCTTCAATGCGGGCCGCGTTGCTCGCCGGCCAGCCCACCGAAATTTCTATTGAGCCGACGATTGCAGATGGCCTTGCTGTCAAACGCGCAGGCACACACACGCTCGAAGTCGTGCAGCAATATGTGGACGAAATTGTCAGCGTGTCAGAAGAAGAAATTGCCAGCGCAATTTTGAAATTGCTGGAAATTGAAAAGACCGTTGTCGAAGGCGCAGGCGCAGCTTCATTGGCTGCCGTGCTGTTTCACAAAGTTTCCGGGTTGGAAGAAAAGAACGTCGCTATCATTGTATGTGGCGGCAATATTGATCCGAATCTATTATCCAAAATCATCGAACGCGGTTTAGCCAAAGACGGTCGCCTGGTACGCATTCGCGCTATCGTTCGTGATCGCCCCGGCGAACTTGCCAAGATTTGCCAAATCGTTGCCGACACGGGCGGGAATATTATGGATGTCGCGCACAATCGCGCGTTTGCGAAGCTTGAAGTCGGCGGCGTCGAATTGGATTTGATTCTGGAAACGCGTGGACACGATCATATCGGACAACTGCTCAAAGCCTTTCACGCCGAAGGCATCAACGCGCAGGAATTGAGTTAGCGTAGAAGCTATCCGGCTCAGATCGTGATGCGTGAGGCCGTCTCTATGCTACAGCCAAAGGCGCGCCACGCCGCTTGTTTCATCTGCGCTGCTCCTCCCGTAGTCAGAAAAACATCCGAACCGCTGGTTGGCAATTGCCAGCGGTTGATTTGCGTAACCAATGCTCCGGCGGGGTTAATGAAGACAGCACCTTCAGCCACGAACTCACGCAGCACTGATGTGATCGCGGGGTAATGTGTACAGGCGAGCAGCAGATGCGAGCAGTGCTTGATCGGCGCTAATATTTTGCGGCATTGCGCGCGCAACTCCTGCGAAGACACGTCACCGCTTTCGATGAGGGCGGAAAGCGGTTGCGCAATACGTTGTGCCACCTGGATGCCGCACTCGGCAAACGCTCTCCGATATACGCCTGACAGCACAGTACGCCTGCCGCCGATCACCGCAAGCCGCCTGGGGCGCATTTGGGCAGTTAATCGCACAGCGCTTTCAATGACGCCTTCAATGGGCAAATCGGCAGTCTTCAGAAAGGGAATCGCCGTACTTGCCGCATTGCAACCGATGACGAGATGTGTCGCGCCTTGCCTTTGTAAAAACGCGATGACGCAGTGCAGCCGGGCGACTAATTCACGTTGCGACATTTTGCCGTAAGGTGTAACGCCCGTGTCAGAAAAGTACAGCACCGGGATGGTGCCGAGTTGTGCTTTGATCGCTTGTAGCACGCTGATGCCGCCGATGCCCCAATCAAGAATGGCGAGACGTGGACTGTTATGCATGGTCAGTTTAGAACACCCGGATTCTTTATGAATTGCCACTAGCTTTAGCTTCGGCTTTAGCCCAAGAAAAGATTGAGAACTTATCTTCCGAAGTACTTTAGCTGAAGCTCTTCGGAAGGAAACTATTTTTATTGTTCGGCTCAATCCATGGGTTTTCAGACTCTCCACCAGCTTCAGCCTGAAGCTCCGGCGAGGGTTGTTTGAAAACAGTAGCAGGTGACACCCAACCCGCATAAAATAAAGGTGCAAGCAACAACCTTGTGAGGCGAAAGGAGTCACCTGTGAAGTGCATACTACAAGCTTAGGCCCAGCGCGTAAATGCACTATCGGTTGCCCGAGACACGCCTGACGGCGCACGCGGTGCCATCGCTTGCTGAATCGCGGGCAATGTCGTGCAGCGCGGGCGTCCGTGGGTTCTCTTTGTCTTGACCCAGAATGGGTTTCAGGACGGGTGGTTTTTGGCGCTCAAACAGTTAGCCCCTTCCACCCCATCAGTCCTGAACCACGGATTTGGGCGGACGCTTGCACGCTGAACGCCTGTCTCTTTATTATTTGCTGATGGTGAAAGTATTTGTTCGCGCCCATTTTCTTTGCTTCTGCCTGCTGGCTCTGTCCTTGGTTTGCCGCGCTCAGGATTTGGCCCAGCGTGCCCGTCAGCATTTCGAGCAGGCACAACAGGCGCAAGGCGCGGGCGATTTTGTCGAAGCGGAAAAAGAGTACCTGGCCTTTCTGAAGATTGCGCCGAAATCCGGGGAAGCTTACAGCAACCTCGGCGTGATCTATTCGCGCCAATCCCGTTTTGACGAAGCCATTCAGGCATATGAAAAGGCGCTGCAATTTAATCCGTCCTTGACGCCGATTTATTTGAACCTCGGCATCGCGTATTACCGCGCTGAAAACTTTTCTGCGGCACTCAAGCCACTCCAGCAATATCTCACGCGTGATCCGAAGCACGAACAGGCGAAATTGCTGCTCGGATTAAGCTCTGCGCGTGCTGAAAAATACGCCGAAGCCGCGCCCCTCCTTGAGCAAATCACAAATGCCAAACCGGGCGATTTGTCAGCGCAATACGCACTGGCCAAAGTGTATTTGAAGCTGAAGCGAAATACAGAAGCGCGTGCGCTGTTGGATCGGTTGATTGCCGACAATCCGCAATCGGCTGAAGTGCTTTTATTGTTTGGCCATGCGCATTTGGCTGAGACTACTTACCCCGCCGCCATCGAACGCTTCACTGCTGCGCTAAACATCAACCCGCAATTGCCAACCGCGCATTACGGCCTGGCGACGGCATATCATAAGCAGGGGCAAAATGAGCAGGCCATTGCCGAATGCCGCAAGGAACTGGCGCTGAATGCGCAGGAAGCAGAAACCAATTGGTTGTTGGGCAGTTTGTTGGAATTGCGCGGGGAATTAGCCGCCGCCACTAAGCATCTGCAAATTGCTGTGCAACAACGCCCTGATTTTGCGAATGCCTGGTATTTGCTGGGGAAGATTGCCGCGCGGCAAAATCGTTTGCCGGAGGCAGAGAACTGCGCGCTCAAAGCCACGCAATTCGACGACACGATGGAAGAGCATCACTTTCTACTGGCACAGGTCTATCAGCGGCAAGGCAAAAAGGCGCAGGCGCAAGGCGAGTTTGAGAAAGTCAAAAAAATCCAAGAGCAAAAACGCACCAAAGATACCGACTTTCTGAAGCGAATTTCCAAATAAAACCGGTTGCCATTGGCCACTTGTCATTGGTCATTTGCGATTGCGGGGGGCCGGTAACAGGCATAGTGGCACAAGGCAAGCCAGATCAATTCGTATAAACAAATGACCAATGACAAGTGGCCAATGATAATGCTCTCACTTACGAGCCGCTGGCCCCTTCACGATTTGCCCGGGCCGCGCTTCGGTCATCTTGCCATTATCCAATACAACGCCACCATTCACGATCACGTAACTGAAGCCATCTGCATACTGATGTGGCTCCGCAAACGTCGCGCGATCTCGCACGGTCGCGGCATCGAAAACGACGATGTCGGCTTTCAGACCGGGTCGCAGGATGCCACGATCATAAAGTTTCAAGCGAGTCGCAGGCAGCGCCGTCATTTTGCGAATCGCTTCTTCTAAACCGAGCACATGCTTTTCGCGGACGTATATGCCAAGCACACGCGCAAATGTGCCGTAGTTGCGGGGATGCGGCGCGCCACTTTTGAAAACCACAACGCCGCCATCCGACGCGACCATCGTCAGCGGGTTTTGCATAATGCGCGCGATGTCGTCTTCGTTGATGGCGTGAAAGATTGCACTCGCACTACCTTTGGCGACGATTTCCATTGCTGTTTCTGCGGCGTCTTCAAACGAGGCTGAGCGTCCGCGTTCGCGTGTGATGTCGGCCAGACTCTTGCCTTCCAGACTATGATCCCAACCGCAGGCGGCAATGACGACATTTTTGGCATCGCCGCCACCACGATCAAACTTGATGCTCTCGACAATCGCGGCTTTGATCCTGGCACGTGTCGCCGGATCGTTGAGCCGCTTCAGGACATCGGCGCGCGTGCCTTCCTGCGCCCATTGCGGCAACAATGCGTTGATGCCAGTGCTCGAAGCCGTGTATGGGTATTGATCTATGCTTACGTCCACACCACGTGCGCGGGCTTCGGCGATCATCTTCAAGGTGTCGGCACTCTTGCCCCAATTGCCTTTGCCGATGATTTTGTGATGCGAAACCTGGGTTGGTAAACCGCCGTGTTCGCCAATGGCAATCGTTTCGGCGATGCTTTTCAGGATGTCCGCTGCTTCGTTGCGCATGTGGGAGATGTGCATCCCGCCCATTTGGCCCGCGACTTTGGCGAGTTCGATCACTTCTTCGGTCGGCGTGTAATTGCCCGGCACATAAAACAATCCCGTACTCAAGCCAAACGACCCGTCTTCCATCGCCTGCCTGACCAGGGCCTTCATCTTTTCAATTTCTTCCGGCGTGGCTTTACGATCTACGTTGCCGAGGACTTGGCCGCGGATGGTGCCTTGTCCAACGAACAGGCCGAAGTTGATGGCAATGCGCGCCTGCGTCAGCTTATCGAAGAACGGCTTGAAGGGCAGCGGCGAACTGCCATCGTTGCCGTCAATCACGGTGGTCACGCCTTCGCGGATGGCGTTTTCCGCATTCGGTACTGAAAGGATAGCGTCACGCGAATGACTGTGAATATCAATAAAACCAGGGGCGACGATCAAGTCTTGGGCGACGATCACACGCTTGGCCGTAGTGTTGTCAAGCTTGCCGATAGCGGCAATCGTTTCTCCGTTGATTGCAATGTCGCCGCGAAACCATGCATTCCCGGTTCCGTCCACAATGCGCCCGCCGCGAATGATTAGATCGTAGGTTGGTGCTTGAGCGTTAAGCTGTAAGACGAGGGAGGCGGCAAGTAGAAAATAGAAGAACGACCGAAACAGGGGTTTCATGAAGTCACCTCATAGTATTCAGGATGAATAAACGGCAGCAGCGCAAAGACGACGGCGGGTTTATATAAATCCAGCCGCGTGATTTTGCCATCGGACAAAATGCCAATGGCACCTTCGTTTTGTTTCGAGTTGGCACGACCAAAGAAACGGTCATCCGCTGCGCCGAGTTCCAGTCCTTCTTCACGGATCAAGCGCGCGACGCCTTCCGGCAATTTGAAGCGACCGGTTTGCCCTTCGCTGTGGCGCGCCTCACGATCCACGATGACGACGATGGCAAAGGCCCACATGCCGTCGTGCTGGTCTACGATGCCACCTTCGAGGCCGACGCCATAATCTGCCTCGGCAATTTTATGGAGCGATTGTTGCGCCCGATTCAGCGCGCCGATTTGCATCTCGCGCTCGGAAGTTGGTTGATCGCTGACTTGCGAATCTGTCGGGATGCCTGTGACGCGCGCCGCAGGCCAGAATTCTGCGACGGCTTGCGCGACACACTGGATTTTGACCGGATTTTCAGAGCCGACCGCAAAGGTGAAGGGTTGTGCCATAAGTCGAAATGTTGCGCGCACCGTTGCCAAATAAAATCGCGCCAAACGTAAGCCGTAGAGCGCACGTCCAGCGCGATTGGCCTCCGGCAAGCGTTACTGAATTATGATGGGAGGCCGGATGCGATCATTCCTCCCACGAGGAGGTTTAGTACAAGTCCAACCACTAGCCAGCACTGTCCAGATCATGACAATTTTACGGAGGTTGTATTTGTCGGCATTTATCCAACCCCAGATCAACGCATACAAGAGCGCAGATGATACCGAGAATTCCCCACAGTGGGCCTTCATTCTGAAAGAGTTTGATGAGCACCATAATCCAACAAATGAGTGATCCAATTCCAATAGCATTAAAAGCAAGGACAACCATCTACGACCGAGTGCCGATGTGAGTCATTGCGCCAAAGTAGCATTGCCATAAGGTAGCCTCCTTTTCAATGTGGATTGATGTTGAATTTATCCAGCGACTAGGCGGATAAACGTTGTGTGGAAAAACAACAGACGCACAAGCCAATAAGCAAGCAAGGCTAGTAGCAAAATCGTGAAGATTCCTGTGCGTCTCTCAATTTTCTCAACCTGAACGATAAACTGCTGTTTATGGTGAGCGGGAAGTACTCCAGTGCTGATGACTATCAGCGCCAGGGGCATGAAAAACGCAAACGCGTGAATAGTCAATGCCTGCTGCCAGTCTCCCTGCAATAAAGCGAGGCAGGCCCGTGTCAATCCACAACCCGGACACGGAACACCGAACGTGTGGAGCAAGGGACATTGCCAACCAGGCAAACTGAAAAAAGCCCATAACAATTGGCTAACTGTTGCACCGAGGATGACAAAGGAAACCATTCGGCTTTGCAAAATCGGCGTCAGGGCTGGGGCAAAGAATTTCGGCATGGGCATTCAAGCCAGCTTTAGTTGTGCGGCAATGTGGCGCATCGCCGCTACCAGTTCGATCAACCGCTGGTCATCCAATTTGCTACCCTTCAGCGCGCTTTCGCTTTCGCTGAAGATTCTCAGCAACTCGCCTTCGGATTCTTGCGTCGGAAGGCGGCGGCGCAAGCGCGCGATGATGGTCTGCGGTGCCGCCGACGGAGGCAAGCCGAGGGTGCGGCATAGCCGATTGCGCCAGCGTGGGTAGATGTTTTCTAACGCCAGATCGCGGGCTTGCGCGGCTTGTTGCAAACTGGCCATGGAGCCGACGAATTCCAGCGGCGAATGCCGATCCGGCACTGGCATCGGCAAGGCGCGCGCGAATCGCCTGCCGTAGCTGTACGCGATGAACACGGCGACAAACAATAGTTGGGCAAACAACCAGGGCACCGGGGTGCCGCGGAAGTAATTCATCAGCGCATTCCCCTGACTGTGATAGCCGTGATGGTATTCATCAAAAAATATCGGCTGTTGCTTGCCGCCGAGCGCCTGCACCAAATTGAGCGCAAGCTGCAAATTCGCCCCGCGCGCGATACCGTTGTTGGCAAGGACGAAGGGATCAGAGAGGAAGATTACGCGGCCTTCGCCATATTCGAATTCGGCGAGCACCGCCCCTTTGTTATCGCCCAGATGCACAACCGGCGCGGCCAGTTCGCCTTGTGGTTCAGACGCCACTGTACCACCACCTGGCACACTTGGGGGCGGCGGTTTTTGCGGCGCTGGCGTCGCCGTCGGTTTTGGTGGCGTAGTGTCCTCTCCCGGTTCGTCCGCCTCTGCCTTGTCCTTTACCGCTGCGGTGGTGAGCGGGTGAAAGGATAGGCGTGAAGCGTATTGGGAAATCACGAAGCCTCGGATATCGCGCGTCAATGCGGTCGGCTGGGAAATGAGTAAATCGCTTTTTTCCTCGACAGGCGTGGCAGGCTCCCGGTCATTATTTTTGCCCACGCTTTTGTTGGCTGGCGGCGGCGGCACTTCGGCGTGAATATCTTCATCGGCAAATTGCGTGCGCGGATGGCGGCTGACGATCAGTAATTTTCCGCCTTGGGCTACCCATTTTTGCAACGCTGTTGCCTCTTCCTCCTCCAGCCGCTCATCCGACAAGAACGGCCCGACCACAATGAGGGAAGCGCCTTTGGCATTACTGCCCGCCAGGTTCAGGTCTTTGTAGCTTTCACGCCATCGTGCTACTGCATAGCCAGCTTCTTCGAGCAGTTGATAAAGCGCCCGCGTGCCCGTCGGCCCCGGATTGTAGGTCGAGCGAATAGGCCGCAACTCGGTTTCCGGCGGACGATCCAGCGTAATCGTGCCCGCCGCATTGAGTCCAATCAACACTGCCAGTACCACCGCAATTGTCGCAATCAAGCCAAAGTAACGTTTCATACTAAGCCGTGTGTTACACCAACGTCATCCAGGAAGAGCCAGCCTATTTTGCACACAGAACGGTGATGAGAGAAGAGGCAGTAGACTCATCGCCCGCTTTTTTTCTGAGAATACTCCCAAAGTATTTGACAACCTTGCCACTGAAGCTTAGGGTTATAGCCGTCTTGTATAGCGGTTATTTCGTAGCGTTATTACACTAAATCACTCTGGGATTATTTCCTGGAGGAACCGACACAGAAATGCGAGGCTTGAGATTCCCCGCCAACGGTTCCATTTCGTCTCTTTGATGATGGATCGAGAGCGGCTACCTTGCCTCTCTGCCTGGCTTTGTACTGGTGGCAGCAGCGTTTCTTTATTTTATATCCTACCGCTCACCTTCGGTAGCGATGTGTAGTGCCTCACCTTTGATTCAGACGGAACGCGAAGTATCCGCTGACCGAGACAACGCCGACAATTATTCAGATTTGTAACCTCCCCGATCATGCCCCAGCTATCCAATCGCCACGAAGGCAATGGAAATTAGCTTACTGGAGGATAAAAGTTATGCGGTGTAAACACTGTTCCTATCCAATTTTTTCCTATACTCGCTGCTGCCCCTTTTGTAGTGCACCAGTTGAGAGTACCAATACATCACCCCACTCTCACCGACCACAAACGCGCATCGGTTTTTGGCTGGTGCCTGTGCGTCAGGCGATTATCGCTTCCACGCTCGCCTTGGCTTCGCTGTTACATCACCAACGGTGACAGACTTGGCAGTAATCACCTAATTTCTGTCTTACCATCGCTCCCTTTGGTGACAACCAAAATTCGGGCCGTAAAGCGCCGTACCTTTTCTGCGCTTAGATGTATTTGTCTGCGCACTCGCGTAATCCTTATCCAGCGTAAACTCCGACTTAAGTCAGTACCCTAACGACTGTGCCTCGCCTTTCGCCTATTTTCGATGATCTCTCTTGAAGTAAGCCCGCTGGCACGCCAACCGCTGCCTGGCAAAACCGCAAAATCCTCAAAGCAAATTTATTGACGCCGATTCAAACTGGCAATTGAGGCTGGCGGGATGATCAGTTAATATTTGGCTCCTCAAGATTGTCCCCGTCGCATCAGGCGTTACCAGGCTTCGTATCAGTCGTATCAGAGGCCCCAACTTTGAGATTAAGGCAGGAGGCCACATGCCAAATAAGATCACGTTTGCTCTCAAGGCAACTGTCATCATCATCATGACAACTTTTCTGTGGGTTGGTTCGCAACGTTCCGCGAATTCAGCCGGGCAACAGCCGTCGGTGTTGACGCCGGAAGGGGTGGAATTCTTTGAGAAAAAGATTCGGCCTGTGCTGAGCGAAAACTGCTACGGTTGTCACAGCGCGAAGGCGAACAAGCCAGCCGGTGGCTTATTGCTGGATTCACGCGAAGCCCTGCTAAAAGGTGGCGCGTCAGGCCAACCTGCCATCGTACCCGGCGATCCTGACAACAGTTTGCTCATCAAAGCCATGCGCTTCACCGATGCCAAATTGCAAATGCCGATGAGTGGAAAGCTGCCTGATCAGGTCATCAAGGATTTTGAGACTTGGGTGAAAATGGGCGCGCCCGATCCGCGCAAAGCTGATGCCGCTCCCACGTACGTTTCGCCTTACGATTTCAATGAAGCGAAAAAGTTCTGGTCGTTTCAACCGGTCAAAGATGCGCCTTTGCCGAGCGTCAATAATAAATCGTGGGTGAAAAATCCTATCGACAATTTCATCCTGTCGAAACTGGAAGAGCAACACCTGAAACCGGTAGGTGATGCCGACAGACTTATCCTGCTCAGGCGCGCCACATTTGATTTGACAGGCTTGCCACCGACACCGGAGGAGCTTGACGCTTTCCTCAAAGACCCGACACCGAACGCCTACGCGAAAGTGATTGACCGCCTGCTGGCTTCTTCGGCGTATGGCGAAAAATGGGGACGCCACTGGCTTGATCTGGTGCGTTATGCCGACACCGCTGGAGACAATTCCGATTATCCCGTGCCCGCCGCATTTCGCTATCGCAACTATGTTATCAACGCATTCAATCAGGACAAACCATACGATCAGTTCATCCGTGAACAACTCGCCGGAGACATTTTGGCGAAGTATCAGCGCCCGGATGTGAATGGCAAACTGCCTGAAGAGGAAGAGGACGAAGTCGAGGTGCCAGGCACGAAAAAAGCAGGCTTGCACGAAATGCCGAGGGATCGGCAGGAGAAAATTATTGCTACGGGTTATCTGGCGCTGTCGCGGCGCTTCGGTTCGCGCAATCGGGAAATGAATCTGACGATTGATGACACGATTGATAATTTGGGCAAAACGTTTTTAGGCTTAAGCACAGCGTGTGCGCGCTGCCACGATCACAAATTCGACCCGATTCCAAACAAGGATTATTACGCGCTGTACGGCATCTTCAATAGCATCCGTTATTCGTTTCCTGGCGCTGAAATCTATCCACATTCGGCGGAGATGATCGCGCTGGGGACGGGCAAGGAGGCGGAGAATTTTTACAAGCAGCAAAAAGAACTGAGCGAATCGGACGACCTGATCGAACGGATGAAAACCGAAACAGGCGTAGCCGCACGTAACAAAAAACTGAAAGAGGCCGCAGCAACGCACGCACCCGCCACGAATGCCACCGAAACCAAACCCGCCGAGGCCAAACGCAACAATGAAAGTGGCGCACAAAACACGCTAGATAAAACGCCAGTAGCAACCCCCGAACCGTTGCGGGCTGCCGATTACGACCGCGATACGAACAATAGCCAAACGGCGAATGCTTCCAAGCGAATGCCCGAAGAAGTGGCCGCCGACAATACCCGTGTCAAAGCGCGCATCGGCGAATTGCACGCGCGCTTCCTCAACATTCCGAAAGCTTATGGTGTGTATGAAAGCCTGCCCGCCAACGCCCGCATTCATCGCAAAGGCGAGCCGAAAAATCTGGGCGATGAAGTGCCGCGTGGCTTCCTGACAATCCTCGGCGGCCATCAAGTCCCGGCAAATCACAAAGGCAGCGGGCGCGAATTTCTGGCGAACTGGATTGCGGACGCGAAAAATCCGTTAACTGCGCGTGTGATGGTCAATCGCCTCTGGCATTACCATTTCGGCAAAGGGTTGGTAAACACGACGAACGATTTCGGCGCGCGCGGTAAAGCGCCGACGCATCCCGAATTGCTGGATTATCTGGCCACGCGCTTTATTGAAGGTGGATGGTCTCTCAAACGAATGCACAAGCTGCTGATGCTTTCGCACGCCTATCAGTTAACCAGTGCAGATAATGCCGCGAATGCTGCGATTGATGTAAGCAATGATTTTTTGTGGCGCTTCAATCGGCGTCGCTTGGATGCAGAAGAAGTGCGCGATGCCGTGTTAGCTGTGAGCGGGCAACTGGATCGCACGATGGGTGAAGGGCATCCCTTCCCGCCGGAAACCACGTGGCGTTTCTCGCAGCACGTGCAATATTTCGGGGTGTATGACACTAACAAGCGTAGCGTGTATATGATGCAGCAACGATTGAAGAAACACCCGTTCTTTGAAGTCTTTGATGGTGCGGACACGAATATGCCCGTCGGTGAACGCCCGTTCAGTACGACGCCAATTCAAGCCTTGTTTTTGATGAATAACCCGCTGATGCACGAGCAAGCAGATCAATTCGCCGTGCGTGTCGGAATGGCGTTTGATACGTTGCCGGAGCGAATAAATTATGCTTATCGGCTGGCGCTTGGACGCGCGCCTAAGCCAGAGGAAATCAAAGAGGCGCAGACCTATTTGCAACAAGTTCGCTCGCAATTGGCCGCGGTCAACACGCCTGCGGATCGCTTGAACCGCGCCGCCTGGACGAGTTATTTGCGAGTCGTATTAAGTAGCAACGAATTCTTGTATGTGGACTAAGTGGGAAAACTATGGAACACCAAAATCTGTCTCGTCGCCAAGTTCTACATTCTCTCTTTGCCGGATCAATCCTAATGCCCGCAGTTTTCTCGCATCTGCTTCACACTGAAGCCAGAGGCGAAGACAATCCGCTCGCACCGAAAGCGCCGCATTTCGCCGGTCGTGCCAAGCGCGTGATTTTTATCTATCTGCCCGGTGGTTGCTCGCACGTGGATTCGTTCGACTACAAGCCGAAGCTGATCGCCGATGCGAAAAATAATGTGCTGTATCAAGGCCGCCGCAAGCTCGGCGTGCCACTCTGGGAATTCAAGCAACGTGGCAAATCCGGCGCGTGGGTCAGCGATTTATTTCCGCATATCGGTGACATGGCTGATGATCTATGCATCATCAATTCAATGCACGGCGATCACAACGATCATTTTCAAGCAACACTTGGCATTCATACAGGTTCCGTGACCTTCAAACGTCCGAGCCTTGGTTCATGGGTGAGCTACGGCCTCGGCACTGAGAATCAAAATCTGCCGTCGTTTGTTGCGCTCGCGCCGCAATTGCCCTATGCCGGAGCACAAGTTTGGGATTCTGATTTTCTGCCCGCCGCGCATCAAGGCACACGTGTTGTCGCAGGCAACGAACCTGTAGCCAATCTCAACCGCCGCTCCCCGTCGCCTGAAATTCAGCAGGCGGAATTGAGCCTGCTTGACCGCTTCAATAAACGGCATTTGCAAACGCGCGCAACCGATCCGCAATTGGCCGGACGCATCAAAACCTACGAAACCGCCTTCGGTATGCAACGCGAAATGCCCGAAGTGTTGGATTTGTCGAAGGAAACTGACGAGACGTTGAGGCTGTATGGCTTGGAGCGCGGGCAAACGACCGGCTTTGGCTGGCAAGCGATTGTCGCGCGGCGAATGGCCGAACGTGGTGTGCGCTTCATCGAATTGATTGACGTCGGAGCCTCGAAAAACTGGGATGCGCATGGGGATATGAAAACCCACGAACCGCTGGCGCGCAATATTGACAAGCCTATCGCCGGCTTGCTGAAAGATTTGAAATCGCGCGGCCTGCTGGATGACACACTGGTGGTGTGGACGACAGAGTTCGGTCGCTCGCCGACGCAGGAAGGCGAATATGGACGCGGCCATTTCAATTCGGTCTTTTCTTCATGGATGGCAGGAGGCGGCATCAAAGGGGGCATTGTTTATGGCAAGTCCGATGAGTACGGGATGAAAGTCGCCGAGAATGAATGCCACGTCCATGATTTTCACGCGACGATTCTGCATTGCTTAGGCTTCGATCACACCCGGCTGACCTTTCGGCACGGCGGACGCGATTATCGGTTGACCGATGTACATGGTAATGTCGTGAAGGCAATTTTGAGTTGAGAGAAGATAACACGGATGGAGCGGATTTTGCAGATTCACGCTGATCTGATTTTATCCACGCTAATTCGCTGAATTCGCGTCATCCGCATTCTGTTTGCCTGACGAAAAACACCCTATCTTTCCCAAACCCAACGATCATGACTGACAGCATCAAATATCTCCTTAACGAAACCCAACTCCCGAAATTCTGGTACAACATTGCAGCGGATCTGCCCGCGCCGCTGCCGCCCGTGCTGCATCCTGGCACGCACAAGCCTGTTGGCCCGGACGATCTGGCACCGCTCTTTCCGCTGTCGTTGATCTTGCAGGAAGTCTCGACCGAGCGAAATATCGAAATCCCGGAACCTGTGCGGCAGGTCTACAAACAATGGCGTCCGACGCCGCTCTTTCGCGCACGTCGTTTGGAAAAGGCGCTCGATACTCCAGCGAAGATTTACTACAAATACGAAGGCGTCAGCCCCGCCGGAAGCCATAAGCCGAACACCGCTGTCGCGCAAGCTTTCTACAACAAAGAGGCAGGCATCAATCGTATCGCCACCGAAACGGGGGCTGGCCAATGGGGATCGGCGCTCGCAATGGCAGGCGCGTTCTTCGGCATCGAAGTGCAAGTGTTCATGGTCAGGGTTTCGTACAATCAGAAACCATATCGGCGCGGCTTGATGGAAACCTTTGGCGCAACTTGCGTTGCTTCGCCGTCAGTGGAAACTGTGTCAGGCCGCGCGATTCTCGCCCAAAACCCTGATCATCCCGGCAGCCTCGGCATCGCGATTTCTGAAGCCGTCGAAGTTGCGGCACAACGCGATGACACAAACTACGCTCTTGGCTCGGTGCTGAATCACGTGTTGTTGCATCAGACGGTGATCGGCAACGAAGCCTTCAAGCAAATGGCGGATGCAGGCGATGATCCTGATGTGCTGGTGGGTTGCACGGGTGGCGGATCGAACTTCGCGGGACTGATCTTTCCGTTCCTCGGTGCGCAATTGCGAGGTGGACGCAAACGCAAAATCATTGCTGTCGAGCCTGCGGCTTGCCCAAGCTTGACACGCGGGCAATATGCGTATGACTTCGGCGATACAGGGCATTTGACGCCGCTCACCAAAATGCACACGCTTGGCTCCACCTTTACGCCACCCGGATTCCACGCCGGAGGCTTACGCTATCACGGCATGGCACCGCTCGTCAGTCATTTGAAAGAACTCGACTTGATCGAAGCCGAGGCCTATCATCAAACCAGTTGCTTTGAAGCAGGCGTATTATTTGCGCGCACCGAAGGCATCGTGCCTGCGCCTGAAGCTAATCACGCGGTGCGCGGGGCGATCAATGAAGCCTTGCGTTGCAAAGCTGAAGGCACGAGCCGCACGATTCTTTTCAACCTCTGCGGACACGGGCATTTCGATATGCAGGCTTACATTGACTACGCTGCGGGCAAGCTCGTAGATCAACAGTATGACGAAGGCGAATTAGCGATGGCGTTGGCAGGCTTGCCTTCTGTGGCTTGAAGTGATTATGAAACAAATGGAAAAACGGCTTAACGAAAGAGTCTCTTCCGTTTGTTCTGTTATTTCTGTTTGTTTCATAATCTCTCTTGCCCCCCTTTGTTAACGATAGTTCACACTTTGCCGTCTTTTCCAGGCGCTTCCTGGTTTCGGATTTTCAATGAATATAGGTTTGCTGCAATGCGATTACGTTGCCGAACGCTTTCGCCACATCGCAGGCGATTATCCTGCAATGTTCCGCGCGTTGTTTGTCGCTGTGCCGAATTTTAACCTGGTGCCATACGATGTTTGTCAGGGCGAATGGCCTGCGTCGTTGGATGATTGCGACGCGTATTTATGCACCGGCTCGCGCTGGTCGGTGTATGAAGATGTGGCTTGGATTCACGATTTGAAAACTTTCGTACGGCGCTCGTATGAAACACGCAAGCCCTTCATCGGCATTTGCTTTGGGCATCAGATGATGGCCGAAGCGTTAGGCGGCAAAGTGGAAAAATCAAACTACGGTTGGGGCATAGGCATTCGACCTCTCGAAATCATAAAGCCCGAAGCGTGGATGCAGCCGCCACAAGCCACGCTCAAGCTGCATTACATGCATCAAGATCAAGTAACCCGCTTGCCGGAAAACAGCGTTGTGTTGGGGCGCAGCGAGCATTGCCCTGTCGCGGCTTTCCGCCTTGGCGACACGATGCTCGGCGTGCAAGCGCATCCTGAATTCACGAACGAATACAGCGCGGCATTGCTCGCCGACCGTAGCGAACGCATCGGCGCAGAGCGCGTCGAGCAGGCCCGTGCAAGCCTGATTCATCGCACTGATGAAGCTGTATTCGTGCAATGGGTGAGCGAATTTCTGAAGGAAAGAATCTGACTTTTATGCAACTGAAACAACACCTCATCATCCCAATTCTACTGCTTCTCATCGCTGTAAATGCCGCCGCGCAATCCACTGCCTTCTCCACCGAAAAGCGCGCCAAGATCGAAGCGGCGATTTCTGCGGCGATGTCACAGGCGGGCATTCCCGGCCTGTCGGTCGCCATCGTTACGGATGGCAAGCTCGCGTGGTCAAATGGCTATGGTTTAGCCGATGTCGAAAATTTTGTGCCTGCGAAAGCGTCCACGAGTTATCGCCTCGCTTCAATTTCTAAAACGATCACGGCAACGGCGATCATGCAACTCGTCGAACGCGGCAAATTGGATTTGGACGCGCCAGTGCAAAAATACTGCCCAGCGTTTCCGACTAAGCAATGGCCGGTGACGGCGCGTCAATTGCTCGGTCATTTAAGTGGCGTCCGGCATTACAAAATCCCGGAAGAAGTCATCAACGAAAACACGAAGCATTACACCAATCTCAACGATACGCTCAGCTTTTTCAAAGACGATCCGTTGCTGCACGAACCCGGCACAAAGTATTTGTATTCGACCTATGGTTACAACCTGCTCGGTTGCGTCGTCGAAGGCGCATCAGGCCAGAATTATTTGGAGTACGTGCGCAAGAACATCTTCGAGCCAGCAGGAATGGCAACCATTCGGGATGACGACCCGGCAGCGATCATTCCGAATCGTGCCCAGGGCTACGAAAAAACGCGCGGCGGCGCATTGCGCAATTCCGCGTTAGCCAATGTGAGTTATAAGATTCCTGGTGGTGGCTTCTGCTCCACGGTCGAAGACTTAGCCAAATTCGCCATCGCCTTGCAATCCAGCAAACTGCTCAAGCCCGAAACTCGCGCCCAGGCCTGGGCCAAGCAAAAACTGAAAGATGGCAAAGACTCAATGTATGGTTTAGGCTGGCAATTGAGCGAACATAATGGCGCGCAAGAAGTCGCGCATGGCGGCAATCAATCCCGCGTGACGACACTGTTGTATATGCTGCCCGCCCGCGGTTTCGCCGTTGTGTTAATGATGAATCTGGAAAGCGTTGGCAGCCGTACCCAACTTGCGCGGCAGATTGCCGCGATCATTTTTCAATAATTTGAGCGCTACGATAATGTTACAATCCGCCATCGTAACAGCTTGTCTTCCTTTGGCTATCAACAGCCAGCAAGCGATTGCTGCGAAGTCTCACGGGAGTATCTTGGATGGCCGCAAATTTATATTGGCTGAATGTTTCGCTTCTCTTTCTTTGTTTGCTGTGGGCGGCGGGGATGTTTTACAAATACCCGAGCTGGGCGCTGGCCATGCTTTTGCCGTTGCTGGCGTGGCTGATCTTTGATCCGTTGGTGCTGGCCCTGGGGAATGCGTTGGGAGAAGGCTCAACGCTCCAAGTGCTCAGTTACCTGCGTTATTTGCTCCGTGCCTTAGCCACGCCTTTGCTGCTAATCGTCGCCTTCGATCAAGCCAAACGCGCGCGCGTGAAATGGACAGACGATCCATTGCTGATGCTGTTGTTGGCAGTAGTCATCCTGGGGTTAATTGGGCTGGGATTGTACAACGGATTTATCGGCGTGCAGGTGGCAATCACGGAGGTCGAAGGCATCAAGCAATACAAAGAAGAGGAGCCGCTGGGGTTGCCGCTCGCCGCCATTGTTACATTGAGTTTGGTGGCGTTGCTAGGAGTGGGCGTATTTTTCAAAACGCACGCGCCGTGGTTGCTGCTTGGTGGTTTGGTGATGTTGGTGGGCACGTTCCTCGCTGGTACGCGCTTGCCTTCGGCAGTAGTTGCGGGCACCAGCGTCGTGCTTGTCATGTGCTTCTTATTGACGGAACTCAAATTGCACAAAATCGCGCCGAATCCGTTGGCGCGGTAAACGGACTTTAGTTGGCGGGCGGATCGTTAATCCAATTTTGCCGTTGTTGTCTCGCTAGTAAATCGGTGAAGTCTTTGGTGTCGCGCGTGACGAGAACGGGTTGGCCTGCTAATGTGACGCTCTGGCAGGCTGGCAATTGCTGCCTGGCTGCGCTCCAAAACTTCCTTGCGTGTATCCGCCAAACGCCTGCCAGTATAGCAAGCGGCCCAATCAAAGCCGCATCATTTGCCCGGTCTCCGCCGCCGCCCGCGCCTTCAGCACAATCTCTGTCACACGATAAATTTCTTCCGGCTTGATGAGGTGCGGTTGGTGGTTGTATAGCGAGTTAAGGAAGTCAACGAACAGCAACTTTTCGGCGGGCAATTCCGTCAGCTTCGTGGGCTTTTGGTTCGCGCTCAGCAACGTGACGCCGCTGCTTTCCTGAAATTCGACGACGCCTTTGGTTCCGGCCACACGCAACCGATCATCGCCGTGTGTAGGCGCAGTAGCAGGACGCAAATAATCCATCCGCAGCGAGGCCGTCCCCTTGTTGTCGAGTTGGAAAATGACCGCGGTGTTGTTTTCCATCGTACCGAGTTCCGAGAATCCCACCGTGGATTGAAACGCGGCGGTCGCCACAAATTCACGACCGCTCACATAACGCATGAGGTCAATCATGTGAATGCCAATGTAAGGAATCGTGCCGCCATACGTTTTGTGGGACTTCATCCAATCCGGGCGCGTGCCAAGTTTGTACGATTTCTGCGCGGCGATGGTAACGACTTCGCCGATTTGCCCGCTATCCACGATTTGCTTCATCGCCTGATATTGCGGCGCAAAGCGCATCGGCAACAGCATCGTGAGCGGCACATTATTTTGTGTGATAGCTTTTTTGACGGCGGCGAGTTCTGGCAGGCTAATCGTCAGCGGCTTTTCGGAGGCAATCGGAATTTTGCGTTCGGCGCAAGCTCGCAGGATCTCTGCGCGTCCACCATTTTCACCGCAGACCGCGATGACATCCAGCTTTTCAGCGTCCAGCAATTTGCGATAATCGGCATAGAGTTTGGCGTTCGCATACGCCACATCTGTCTTCACTCTTTGCACCAGTTCAGGTTTGGTTTCTGCAACCGCAGTGATGCGAATGTTGCTGAGTCGCTTGGCGGCATTGGTGATCTCGCTTACGTGACCATCCAAGCCAATGATGCCCACGCGAATGAGTTCAGGCAATGGGGGAAAGGCAGCGGCAGTAATGCCCGCCGCGGTAACAGTAGTCGTCGTGCGCAAGAATTGTCGGCGGCTTTGTTTCATCAGATTCCCTCGCTATTTTGAGATTTCAAGCAGTTCGGCCAAATGCTGCTGCCACAACGCGGGCAGCGAATGCGTGCCATGTCCGCGCGTTTTATCACTGATCGGAATGAGCACAAAACGCCCGCGCTTCACCCGTTTAATTTCCTGCTCGATGATGCCGAGTTCCGGCGGGTTGACCTGATCGTCCGCCGAATTGATAGCGACCAGAGGCGCTTTGATGGTTTCGAGCTTTGGTGCGGGGTCGTACGCGCGCGAAGAATCGAATTGATACAGCATATCGTTTGCATCCGTCGAAGCAAGCCGTGTGCGCACCATCTGGTCAAACAGCTTGTCCGCCGTATCTCGCGTCGGTGCCTGCTTGTACCACTGCAAGGGTACGCTCGACATAAATAGCAAGGTATAAATGGCCGAAGTCAGGCCACGCACCGGCTGCGTTTTGTATTCGCCGCCCTGCCAATCAGGATCGTTCTTGATCGCATCAATCACCATCCGCCGTGTCATGCGATTGCGCCCGGAAAGCTGTACGGGCAAGCTGGCAAGCGGCATCAGCGCGTCCATAAAATCAGGAAACATTTCGCCCCATACCCACGAATGCATGCCTCCCATTGAAGTCCCCATCACCAGCCGCAGATGATTCACGCCCAGCCCATCGGTCAACAAGCGATGTTGCAGCGTGACCATGTCGCTGTAGTTATAGTGCGGAAACTTCGCGTGCAAGCCATCGCTCGGCTTGGACGATTGCCCGTGCCCGACGTTATCCGGCAGAATGATGAAATACTTCGTGGCATCCAACAACTGCCCTGGCCCAAACAGCACTCCGCCGAATTGTGCAGACAAGAAGTTCGTTCCCGCCCCGCCCGTGCCGTGCAGGATCAGTACCGCATTACGCGCTCGTCCTGTCGCATCGCGTTGCAGCGTGCCAATCGTGCGGTAATGCAATTTCACTTCTCCCAGCGATTCGCCACTCTCGAATTTGAAATCACGCACGGCGAAATCGCCTTGTACCGGTGTGGGATAGTTTGTGGGCTGATTGATTTGTGCCAACACAAAACCCGCGATGAGAAACGTCAGCAGTGCGAAAGAGAGAATTCTTTGCAACATAAAATCACCAGAGAAATAAATAGGGGAACCTCAACCGTACTCGAATCTCCCCTGCCACAAACGAAGTTGAAATGTGCTTATTTCCAGGTATCGGCTTCGATCACAACTTTCGTCGTTAGTTCTTTGCCATCTACCGTGAGCTTAACCAGATACGTTCCCGGCTCAAGTGCAGGCCCGAAGTTTGCAAACCCACGCCCGCCACCACCGCCACCGCGTCCGCCTTGTCCTGGTTGCGCTGCGCCTGTTGCCGTTAGTTGGCCAGTTGGTTGATTGCTGCCAGCCGGATTGGCTGCCAGTTGTGCTGTGGGCGCATTGCCACCGCCAACAAAGCCGCCAAAGCCTGCGGGTCGTTGTAATGGCTCAGCGCGCAGGTTCCATTGCACACGATTGATCCCCACGTCTTTCGTGGCCGTCAGATTGCGCACAACTTTGCCGGTGTAGTCGCTGATCGTGATTTTGACATCACCACTGGGCGCAGCTTTCAACTGATAGCTGATCGCTGTGCCTTGCGGTGCATTCGCGCCACGAAACATTTTCTGCCCGCCGATATAACGGCTGAGCGTGATGTCCGTGATCCAGTTCGTGCCGGGGCGCACAGCAAAGAGATGCACGTCCGCCGCTAGTGTTTTGTCATTGAGTTGCTGCAATGGCGAGATGTCATCGCAGATGTAAATGCCGCGCCCGTGCGTGCCGACGATCAAGTCATTATCGCGCGGATGAATCAGCAAATCGTCAATTCGCACGACGGGCAATCCGGTCATAAATTTCTTCCACTCGCCGCCGCCGTTGAGCGAAACATATAGTCCATATTCCGTGCCGACAAAAAGCAGGTTTTTGTTCTTCGCGTCCTCCCGAATCACATTGACGTTGCCATTCGCGGGCAGGTTGTTGGCAATCGAAGACCACGTTGCGCCGTAATCTTTAGTGACGTAGACGTACGGTTTCATGTCATCGTTGCGATGATTGTCAATCGTGACGTAGCACGTGCCCGCATCGAAGTGTGATGGCTCGACACGCGAAATGTGAATGTAGCCTTGCGGTGCGCCTTTGATGTTGCTAACTACGTTCGCCCAATTCACACCGCCGTCTTTGCTGACTTGCACGTTGCCATCTTCGGTGCCAACCCACAACACGCCAGGGATGACGGGTGATTCGGCCAGGACGGTGACGACACTATTGGTGGCATAGCCATCGTTTTTGCTGGCCATTGGTTGGTCGCCGGGGACGCCCATAATTTCGAGCTTGCGCCGATCTATCTGTTTCGTCAGGTCAGGACTGATGATTGTCCATGTATCGCCACGATCCAGCGAGCGAAACATCCGATTCCCCGCGACATAAACTGTGCGTGGATTGTGCGGCGAAAGCTGGATCGGCATGTTCCAATAGAAGCGATAAGTCTTGCCTTCTGGTGGCGCAGGGACGATGTTGCTTTGCAACGGATTGCCGCCGCCAAAGCCACCGCCGCCCGCTTGGATAAAGGCGAGCATTTGCGCTTGCTGGCCAGGGGCTTGTTCCCCTTGCCCTGCCTGTCCTAAGCGTTGGATCGGGCGAATTTGCTCTTGTCCGCCTGCCTGCCCGCTCTGATCAGTGGCGGGCGGCGTAGCGGCAGAGGGTGGTGGGGTCGCTGCTGCCGCGCCTCGGCCTGCTCCCGGCCCGCGCGGGCGTTGCGCCGCGCGCGGACGAATCGAACGGGCTTGCCCGGTTCGCAAATCAAGCCGCTGCACCGCGCCGTTCTGCGATTCGGCATAGACGATGTTGTGATCAGTGGGGTCTTGTTGCGTATAAAATCCGTCGCCGCCGCCCACGCGATACCAGTCCGCATTCGTGATGCCGGATGGTGAGCCGCCCCCACCGCCCCCATTGCCGCCGCCTGCGCGCGTACTGCTGGGGCCGCACCAACTACCGTTATCCTGCAAGCCGCCGCAGACGTAATACGGTTTGCGCATATCGGCAGAAATCGCATAAAACTGCGCTGCCGCAATCGTGTTGATGTAATCGAACGTCTCGCCTTGATCGTAGCTCACATCCAGGCCGCCATCGTTGCCGACCATTACGTGCTGGTTGTCTTTTGGATCAATCCAGATTGCGTGGTGATCGCTGTGCGCGACGCCCGCCAGATTCTTGAAGGTTTTGCCGCCATCGAGCGAGCGGCTGAAGTTCAAGCCGCCCGTATAGACGATTTCGGGATTAGTTGGATCAACGCGAATCTGGCTGTAATACATCGGACGATTGTTTTCATTGCTGACGAACTTCCAGGTTTTACCTTTATCGTCCGAGCGCCAGATGCCGGGCTTTTTGGGATCGGGAGGCCGATTTTGTTGCTGACCGCCAAACCCACCTAGGCCGCCGCCACCGCCAGCCGGTTGGCCCTCCGGCGTTTCTTCCGGTACGCCCGTACCTGTACTCGCACCCACCTCAATCTGTGCATAAATCACATTCGGATTAGAACGCGCTACGTCAATGCCGATGCGTCCGAGCAAGCCTTCCGGCCAGCCACCGGCTTCGATCTTCGTCCACGTTTTGCCTGCATCCACAGTTTTCCAAAGATTGCTACCAGGGCCGCCGCCATTGAAGCCGGAAGCCGTACGACGACGTTGATACGATGCTGCGTAAAGCGTTTTGCTGTCTACCGGATCAATCACCAGATCAGTGAAGCCCGTATCTTCGTTGATGAATTTGACATTCGCCCAGGTCTTGCCGCCATCGGTGGTTTTGTAAATGCCGCGCTCTTTATTCGAGCCGAAGAGATGACCGAGCGCCGCGACGTACACTGTGTTCGCGTCTTTCGGATCAATCACCACGCGCGCGATGGATTGCGTTTCGCGCAAGCCTACATTCGTGAACGTCTTGCCGCCATCCGTGGATTTGAAAACGCCATCGCCGAAGCTGGAACTTTGCCGATTGTTCGGCTCGCCGGTGCCGACCCAAACGATGTTAGGCTCAGTTTGGCACACTGCGACATCGCCAATTGAGTGCGTCGAATAAGTGTCAAAAACAGGCGCAAACGTGGTGCCATTATTGATTGTTTTCCAGAGTCCGCCCGTCGCAAACGCGACGTAATAGGTTGAAGGATTGCTCTCGACCACGGCAAAATCGTCAATGCGTCCCGCCATACTGGCCGGGCCAATGCCGCGAAAGAGAAACCGCTTGAGCAAGGGATCGTCCGAAGGATTGACCGGGGGCGGAGGCGGAGGTTGGGGGGGGCCAAATTGCGCCAGCAAATTTAATGGTGCAGCCAGCGCCAGACATAAAGTGAGAAGAAAAAACAGAGATTGCCGCTTCCTGTACATAACGAGGCGTCCTTTCCTGGATGTGAAACGTTGCGAGTTCTTAGGCGTACCGCCAGATTTTTATCAGAACACTACCAAATACGAAAGGCTTGAGGGCTGGGCGATAGAAATCTTTGTGCCTTATTTGGCGGTTCATTGGCAACTGCCAACAAGAATGTTGTAATGGCTATGCGACCAACAAAAATGCGGTGATGAGAAGATCATGCTCTCTCATCAGGAGCGTGCAACGGGTTGAATTTTCCATTCGTGCCGCGTACAGTGCCTTCATCAGAAACGGCTTGCCTAATGACATTAGAGGTACTTATATGAAACAGCACATCTTGTTATTTACCTGTTGCGTTGCCTTTTGTTTTGCCGCTTTGGCGCAAACCCAAACACCGCCCACCGACAACACGCAGATTTGCCATTTGCCCAACGCGACCAAGGCGGCGACAAAGCCCGCTGTGCTGATGGAAGGCTACGGCAAAGTTCACATGACTATCACGACGAAATCCGCCGAAGCGCAAGCGTTCTTCGATCAAGGCTTAGCGTTGATGCATTCGTTCTGGTTTTATGAAGCCGACCGCAGTTTCGCACGCGCCGCACAACTTGATCCTGACTGCGCAATGGCGCAGTGGGGCATTGCGATGAGCGACGTGAATGAAGAGCGCCGCAACGCTGCCGTCAAACGTGCCAGGGAATTAGCGCCCAAAGTCAGTGAACGCGAACAGCTTTATCTTGCCGCCGTCGAAGCGCGCTATGCAGGCGAGAAGCGCAATGTGCAAAACAACGGCTTTCTCGGCGCGAGCGACAGTTATCAAAAAGCGATGCGCAAGCTCGTGTCGTTTTACAACGATGACCTCGAAGCGAAATTATTTCTTGCCCTCGCTTCCATGTCCGGCTATGAACGCGATGGCACGCCGCGCCCCGGCACGGTCGAAGCGATTGCCCTCCTGCAAGTCGTCCTCTCTAAATCGCCCACTCACTTGGCCGCGCATCACTACATGATTCATGCGACCGAGGCTGGGAAGCGAGCGATTGATGGCGTACCTGCTGCTGATATTTACGGCACGCTCGCGCCTAAAGTCGGCCACGCGGTTCACATGCCCGGCCACACCTACGTTCACGTAGACCGTTGGGAAGACGCCGCGCGCGCCTTTGAAAACTCTGCCGCCGTAGATCGCGCTTACATCCGTGACAACAAGGAAACCACCGATCACGCCGCCGGGCCGTACGGTCACAATGTGCATTTTCTGGCGAATGTATACGGCTACCAGGGCCGCTATCGTGATGGCATCCGCGTCAGTAAGGAATTGCTCGACGCTGCAAACCAACCCGGCGAAGACAAATCGCGCGCTGGCTTTGAAGGTCGCCTCGCACGGCTGCGCATCCTGACGCGCTTTGAAAAGTGGGATGAAATTCTGGACGGTAAATCGTTGCCCGATGCAGGCAATTACGAGGTTTTCCAAGCTTGGCGGCATTACGCAAAGGCGCTTGCGCAACTCGGCAAAGGCGATGTGAATGCGACGCGCACGACACTCGACGCCCTCGAACGCGAAATCGCGTGGATGAAAGACAAGCTGGCCAAGGCAAAAGATTTGCCGCAACTCGGACGACAAAAACAACAACTCCGTGCCCTTGGTGTCGCGCCGATTGAATTAAAAGCCCGCCTCGCCGCCCGCGCAGGCAATGCCGACGAAGCCCTCAAACTCATGCACGAAGCCATCGAAGAAGAAATCAAACTCGGCTATTCCGAACCGCCGCTCTACCCGCAACCAATGGAAGAAGTCGCTGGCAAAATCTCCTTAGAACTTAAACGCTACACCGAAGCTGAGGCGTTTTTCCGCGCCGCCCTCGAACGCGACCCTGGCAGCGGACGCGCCTACTTTGGCCTACTGCAAGCCCAGCAAGGTGCAGGCAAACAGGATGACGCGCGCGCAACCTACGCGAAGTTTGTTCAAGCGTGGGCGAAGGCGGATGAAGATTTGCCGGAAATGCGAACGGCGAAAGAAAAGGCGGCGCTGTATCGGGTGGCAAGTAATGCGAAGTGAAAACCTGTAAGCGTCGGCTACCTCGTTGGCAAGAAGGATGAAGTCGCGGGGCTTCCTTGTAATTTTGCTGCGTAATTATAGAGCAGGGGGAGAATAAGCCTATCTCCTCGCTACCCCATAATCTTCTCCGTTGACTTGACCGTTTTACTGCCTGTACACTCCATCTGCGAGTTTTCTCCTTTCTGCCACTCGCAAATAATGAACTCCATTTCTGCTGTGATTCCCCTCTGACCCTGGTCACAGTTAGGAGTAATGTAAACTCTTAATAGCTCCTTCCTTGCTGCCGCCAGTGGGTGTTGTCGTAACAATGGAGGGGAAAGCCGCAAATCCGGTTAAGATCAATCTCAAATAATGCGCGCCCCAGAACGCAACGCCGTTTCTGGCAATAACCAAACCTTAACCCCTCGGAAGATCATGAGCTTGAATAAAACTTATTCCGTCCTTTGTGCGATTAGCTTAGTTCCATGTTTTACATATATCTTTGGCTTTCATCCGGTTGCACCGGAAGTAGCACCTGTTCGAATTGCTGCCCCCCCACGACCAAGGCTGGATGATACCTTTGGGAATCTGCCCTTGCGCTTTGAAGCTAACGTCGGGCAGAGCGAGAAACATGTCGAGTTTATTGCTCGCAACAGCGAGGCAACGGTTTGGCTCACGGCCAACGAAGTTGGGATGGCTATACCCAATGCCAAAGGCCCCGCGTTGCGCTTACGGTTAATCGGCGCTGCTCGTGCTGTGCGCGGGCAGGGCATGACCCCGCTCTCGACAGTCAGTAATTATCTGCTAGGCAATCAGCCGCAACAGTGGCGCACGAACGTTGCCAACTTCGCGCAGGTCAAGTATGCCAACGTGTATCCGAATATTGATGTGGTTTACTACGGCAACCAGCAACGGCTGGAATACGATTTTATTGTCCAACCAGGGGCTGATCCACGCCGCATTGAACTGGCGTTCGCCGGGGCAAAGCGCCTGCAACTTGATGCAGAAGGAAACCTGTTTCTTCATACCGCGCAAGGGAAAGTGGTGCAGCAACGACCTGTGATTTATCAGGACGTCAAGGGCGTGCGTCAGGCCGTCGCAGGCCGTTATGAACTGCGGTCGCGCGGTCGCATCGGCTTTGCTATTGCGGCCTATGACAAAAGCTTGCCGCTCATCATTGATCCAATTTTGGTCTATACGGCTGTTCTTGGCAGTTCTACGGGCAATCGTATTGTGGTGGGGCAGGATGGCAGCACGTATGTGCTCGGCTCCGCCTTCACCCCAGTCTTTCCGACCTCGAATGATGCTTTCAAAAAATCCGGCTCTATTTTCGTCGCTAAATTAAATCCGACTGGCACGGGGCTGGTGTATTGCACCTACTTTGGGGGCACCAAGGGCTTTGATATTGCCAATGCGCTGGCGGTGGATGCAGCAGGAAATGTCTACCTCGCAGGGATGGCAGGCACAACGGATTTTCCTGTTTCGACGGGCGCGTTTCAGTCCAGCTTCAAAGGGCCTGGTCAGTTGGGGAATTTTTTCTACGGGGATGCCTTTGTCGCCAAGTTGAACGCAGCAGGAACAGGCATCGTTTATTCCACTTATCTGGGAGGGGCGTATGGGAGCGAGATTGCTTATGGGTTAGCGGTGAATGCTGCGGGCGAGGCGTTTGTCGGTGGTGTGACCGGTTCCTCGGATTATCCTGTCACGGCAGGGGCAGCGGAACCGCATCCCTTTCTCGCGGGCGAGACGGCCTTTATCACCAAAATGAATGTGCAGGGGACAGGGCTGGTGTACTCCACGCTACTCAGTCCTACTAACCGGGCTGTTATTTATGCGCTCGCGCTCGATGCGCAGGAAAATGCCTGTGTGACGGGCACTATTCGCTTCAATGGCGGGTTTGGTAACAGTCAGATTTTAGTGGCGCGGCTCAATGCCACTGGCACCGCCTACGCCTTTCAGAAAGGGATTTCAGGCGGGTCAAGTAATTCTTTGGGGGAAGGAATTGCCATAGACGCAACTGGCAATCTATATGTGGCGGCCACCTGTCGCGGAGTACAGACGGGTGGTAATCAATTTCCGGTGACGCCCAACGCCGCGCAATCACAATCCGCCGGTGGCAGCACCGAAGCTGGTGTGATCAAGGTGAACACCGCAGGAACGATTATCTATGCCACTTTCTTAGGCGGCAGTGGCGATGAAAAAGCTAATAGCATTGTGGTTGATACGGCGGGGAATGCGGTGCTGATTGGCAATACCACGTCCAAGGACTTTCCTGTTTCGTCGAACGCGCTGCAAGCAAAGTATGGCGGCGGAGAGGGGCCGAATTATTCCCAGGATGCTTTTCTCACGCGCCTCAACGCCACCGGAACCGCCTTCAATTTCTCCACCTATCTGGGCGGAGGCGGATTTGACGAAGGCAACGGCATTGCGGTGGATGGCGCGGGAAAGTTGTACCTGACAGGCAAAAGCAGCGGGCCGGAAACAGGGCTAGGGCCTGACTTCCCGCTTATTCCAGGTTCCTTTGGTACAGCGTCGGGGCAACCACTTAGCTTTGGCGCTTTTATTGCGATGATTGATCCAGCGGCAGTTGGGGGTACGCCTGATCTGGCGGTTGCGGTGCAACCCGTCGGGCCGATCACTGGAACGGGAAGCAACAGTTTTGGCAGTGGTGCCTATCAGGTAGACATTACCAATCAGGGCACAGGCGTGACGCTTGGCGCGACACGCCTTCGCATTGAATTATCCGCGCCCTTACATTTTCTGCGCGGAGGCGGCGATGGTTGGACGTTTCCTGAACAACCTACTTACTTTAATTCCGGCCCGCAAAATCTATCTGTAACGTATGATTCTCCAATTAAGTCGGGGGAAAGTGTGAGGTTAATCTTTGCTGTCTCTACCGATGCCAATTCCGTGGGCAAATCGGTGACGGCGAAGATTACTTCGATCTTGAATGGTGATGCCAATGCCAGCAACGATGTGGCGACTGACATGACGACGCTGGCGGATGCGTGTCTGAGCCTGGGCCTTACGCCCTACGATTATGCTTCGAGTATCAATCAAACTTTTGCTGGCACCGGAGGCACAGGTGTCATCAACGTGACGAATGCCAGCGCGTGTAACTGGACGGCCATCAGTCTGGCCAGTTGGATTACGATCACACCAGGAAATGGCAATGGGGTGGGGACAGGCAATGGCACAGTCAATTATCAAGTTGCGCCGAATCCTACCTACCGCGAGCGACGCGGTTATGTGCGTGTGGGGGGCGCGGTATTTTTGCTTCTGCAAACTGAAAAGCCGACGACGAAATCCGTCTCGGCAGCCAATTACCGCACGACGGGACATCCGACGTTTGCCGCCCTTCCTTTGGCCACCGAATCCATCGTCTCCGCTTTTGGAAAAAATCTCGCCGTGGGCGCGCAGTCCGCCACTACACTGCCCTTGCCAACGGCCCTGGTTGGCACAACGGTCACGGTCAAGGATAGTTATGGGGTAGAGAGGCTGGCGCCGCTTTTTTACGTTTCTCCGCTGCAAATCAACTACCAAATTCCACCAGGCACAGCCGCCGGGTTTGCGCAGGTCACGATCAAAAGTGGAGATGGCGCAACCACCACGGAAGCCATGCAAATCGTGCAGGTGCAACCCGGCATCTTTACGGCCAATCAAGCCGGTTCGGGCGCTGCCGCCGCTATTGTGCAACGAGTGAAAGCCGATGGCACACAAAGCTTTGAGTCTACCGTCAGCTATCAGGCGCAAACGCAAAGTTACCAGATGAAAGAGATTGATTTAGGGCCGGAAGGCGAGCGGGTGTTTTTGCTTTTGTTTGGTGTCGGTGTGCGCAATGTCACGGCGCTGACGGAGCTGAGCCTGGATTCACTCGGCGAAGGCCAGAATCCCTATCGGACGCCTCTGACACCGCTTTACGCCGGGCCACAAGGTGATTATGTCGGACTGGATCAAATGAATTTTGAGCTTCCGCGTGATTGGCAGGGGCGGGGGACGACGACGCTCATTTTTCGCTATAAGAGCGAGGAAACAAATCGGGTGCAAATCCGACTAAAATGAGCGGAGAAGGAGGGTTTGGGATTTAATCAAAATTTTGTTGACGGGAAATAGTAACAATCTTAGACTCTGGCACCGTAGCAGAACGATAGATATTGATAAGCGGGCTACTAAGTTATTGGCTACTTAGTTTCCTCGTCGCCTTTACCCGCTCATTCGCTATTTTATTCATCCCCGTTATTACTAACTCAGGTGATTCTTCACCACGAACCCTGTTGCTCCTGTTTCAGCCATTCGCTATTAGAATAATTTGTATCAGAGCAACCATTCTTTACCGGGCCAAAATACTTATGAATCTATTTGTTTGTTCTTCCTCAAAGACATTGCTGTGGGTTTTCCTCTTCCTGGCTGGCGCTACAACTGTCGTCGTAGGCTGGAACGTGGAGGCGAAAAATTGGAGCATCTTCAATTTGGTGGATAATTCGCGCAGTTCTTCCTCAAACGCCAAAAACGCGACAGTCGCCCCGAACGAGAAAGCCAAATTGGGCAAAGCCTTTGGGAACTTGCCCGTCAGTTTTGAGGCGAATCAGGGACAGGCAAATCCTTCAGTCAAGTATCTGGCACGTGGCAAAGGCTATCAGCTTCTCCTGTCACCCAGGCAATCCGCGCTCACGTTGCAAGTCGCCGGTTCGGTTAGTGAAACCATTGAAATGAAGCTCGTGGGTGGAAACACCGATCCCATGCTGGGAGGCGAAGACGGTTTACCTGGCGTTGTGAACTATCTTTGGGGCAGCAACCCGCAAGCCTGGAAAACAAACATTCCAACGTTCGCCAAAATCCGGTATCAAGCTGTCTATCCAGGCATTGATCTGGTTTATTACGGGAAGCAAAACCAGCTTGAATACGACTTTATCGTCGCGCCCCAGGCCAATCCCCATCAGATCGCTATTGATTTTGGCCCGACGAAGAAATTGAAAATCAATCGTGCCGGGGAGTTGGTGATTCAAACGCAAGCGGGGGAGTTGCGCCAATTAAAGCCAGTGATTTATCAGATGATTGATGGCGCACGTCATGAGATTTCCGGCCAGTACCTTTTACGGGGTAAGCATCAAGTCCGTTTCCGCGTTGGGAAATATGATCGCAGTCAGCCGCTGATTATTGATCCGGTGCTGGTGTACTCGACTTTTCTGGGCGGGAGCAATGCGGATCAGGGGCTGGGCATCGCAGTAGATACGAATGGAAGCGCGTATATCACGGGCGATACGGTTTCGACGAATTTTCTGGTGGAAGCGCCGCTGCAAGGCATGTCAGGCGGCGCTACAGATGCCTTCGTCGTGAAGTTGAATGCGACTGGCACTGCTCTGCTTTATGCCACCTATTTGGGCGGTTCGGGCAGCGATTCAGGACTAGCGATTGCGGCAGATGCGGCTGGCAATGCCTTTGTCGCTGGACAAACGGGCAGCGGGAATTTTCCTGGCCGCGCGACGGGGCGATTTTTTGGGCAGACAGGGGTACTTGATGCCTTTATCCTGAAGTTAAATCCCACGGGTTCGGCGCTAGTCTATGCCAGCTTTTTTGGGGGTATAAATACAGATGTAGCGAACGCGCTGACGATAGATACAAAAGGCAATGCGTACTTTGCGGGACGCACTGATTCGCCCTTTTTAGCGGTTTCGGGCTTTCAGCAAACCAGAGCGGGAAGCCCTGCCTATCGCACCACCAATCGTGGCGAGTCGTGGGAGAAAATCCAGGAAAATCTGTTGGCACCGAGCGTATTGAGTTACGCGATTGATCCGGTGAATCCGCAGTTGATCTATGCCGGAACGAATTCCACCGGCATTTATAAAAGCTTCAATGGCGGGAACACCTGGGCCAGGTTTTCACAAAACAATCCCTTGGTGAATTTTGTGAATGTCATGGCGATTGACCCCAAGACACCTGAAATCGTGTATGTGGGAACCAATTTAGGCTTCCTAAAAAGTACCGATAGCGGGAACACCTTTGCGTTGAAACAAACTGGCCTCGGCACCGGCGCGATCAATGCCATTGCTTTAGATCCAAACACACCCTCTACCATTTATGCCGCCACTACCTCGGGAGTTTATAAAAGTACGAATGGCGGCGAAATCTGGAGTGCGGTGAATACAGGGCTTTCGATCAACCCTCCTTTCGGCCCCACCACGCGCGCTACGAAGCTGGTTATTGATCCGACGAACCCGCAAATAATTTATGCCGGAACCGTCTCAGGCCTGTTTAAGACGGTGAATGGCGGCGCGAATTGGACGCGGAACGATGCTACGCTGCCGGGCAACAGTCTGGGCAGTGTGAATATTTCCGCGCTCGCCATTGATCCGCAAAATCCGTCCATTGTTTACGCAGGCACCGCAACCTTTTCTGGTTCGTTGCATAAATCCACCAATGGCGGCACGACCTGGACGCAGATTGCCAGCGGCTTACAAAGCGCACGTCCATTCACCGTCAATACTACTGCCATTGTCGTTGACCCGATGGCATCCGGGACTGTGTTTGTCGCAACCAGCGCCGGGGTCTTCAAAAGCGTGGATGGTGGTAGTTCATGGGCGATCAGCAATCAGGGGCTGGCCAATGTCAGCGTGCAAGCTCTCGTGATGCATCCGACGAATCCAAACACGTTGCTGGCGGGGACGATCAGCGCCGCTGATGCTTTTGTGGCGAAGCTTGATGCCACTGGCGATAACTTACTCTGGGCCACATTTTTAGGCGGCGATGAAAACGAGGAAGCTCGCGCGATAGCCGTGGATGCGAATGAAAATGTGTATGTCACGGGGCAAACTACCTCTACAAACTTCCCCACAGAAAAACCTTTTCAGGCAACTGTCGGTGGCGTCAGCGATGTCTTTCTGACAAAGATCAATAGTCAGGGAACCGCGCTTGTTTATTCGACCTATTTGGGTGGGGTGGGCGGAGAGACTGCGCGGGGGCTAGCCGTGAATGCGCTGGGAGAAGCTTATTTGGCTGGCACTACAAATTCGGCAGATTTCCCCGTCTTAAATTCGCTTCAGCCTTATAACAAAGGTGTGCAAGATATTCCCTTCAATGATGCCTTTGTGACGCGCTTCAAGGCGGATGGCAGTGGCTTGATTTATTCCACCTTTCTCGGTGGTAGTAATAATGACTTCGCCAATGGTTTGGTTTTGGATACGAAGGGAAATGTTTATCTCACTGGCTCGACGCAATCAACTGACTTTCCTCTGTTGATTCCTGTCCAGGAACAACGTGGTGATCAATCGCTTTCCTTCACCGACGCTTTCGTGACCAAAATCAATCCCACTGGCACCGCGCTGCTGTACTCAACTTATTTGGGTGGGGCGGGCAATGACATTAGCAATAGCATTGCCGTAGATAGCAAGGGACAAGCGTTTGTCACCGGAAACACTGTGTCCAATAACTTCCCGCTGGTGAATCCACTGCGCACGCGCACGGGCGTTTTTACTGATACGGAAATTTTTGTAGCGCAGGTCGGGATCAACTCTGACGTCGCAATTACGCTGACTGACGTGCCAGATGCGGTGATGCTCAATAACCCGCTGACCTATACCTTAACGGTCACGAATAACGGCCCTGATCCCGCCAGTGACGTGACCGTGACGAATACCTTGCCCAGTTCTGTAACGTATGTTTCCGCCCAAACCAGCCAGGGAAGTTGCACTGGCACGGGGCCGATCACCTGCCAACTCGGCGAGATGGTACCGCAGGCAACAGTGACGATGACCGTTGTCGTGACCCCCACGCAACTTGGCACGATCACAACGCAAGCCAGTGTTTCCAGTACGACGAGCGATTTGACCACCGCCAATAATATGGCCACGCAACAGACAGAAGTCACGAACCTTCCCTCGCTCTTTGGGCAAATCGCCACCGCGAACGGAGCGGGTGTGGCTGGCGTGACGATTAACCTGAGCGGAGCCAGCACGGGCAGTAAAATGACGGGAGCAGATGGACGCTTCCAGTTTGCCAAGCTGCCACTCGGAACGAACTATGTAATCACGCCAACCCGACCCGGCTATGTTTTCAATCCGCCGAGTCGGGCAGTGAATAATCTGACGGGCGATCAACAGTTGAATTTTACTGCCGTTGGCTGTGTTGCCAGTCTCACACCCGCTAATCAATCCGTGGGTGCAAGTGGTGGGATAATCAACGTGCAACTTACCTACCCCGATGCCCAATGTCCGTGGATTGCCCTGAGTCAGGTGCCCTGGATTCAAATCATTTCGACCAGCACTGGCAATGGCAGCGCAACGCTGATCCTGAATGTGAATCCAACGACCACCGCGCGCATGGGAACAGTCAGGATTGGCGAGAACCTCTTTACTGTTTGGCAAGAGGTCAATCCCGGTGGTGCGCCGAGCTTTGTTGCGACGGCGAATTTTCCGGCGGGCAAAGCTCCCTCGGCGTTAGTCAAAGGCGATTTCAATAATGACGGCAAGCCTGATCTTGCAGTGGGCACCGACGATAGCAAAATTGCAATTTTGTTAAGCGATGGGCAAGGGAATTTCAGCACGCCGGAATATTTCAATAGCTGGGGTGCGCCGACTTCCTTGACCACGGCTGATCTTAACAAAGACGGGCAGCTTGATCTTATTGCCACGATCTATTCCAGAACGGAAAACGTGGTGGTTTTACTTGGCATCGGTGGGGGAAAGTTCGGCAATTATTCACTCTTTTCGGCTGGGCCGTTACCGAATTTCATTGCGGTGACGGATTTCAACCGAGATGGGCGCGCAGACTTAGCCGTTACTAATGGCGATGGTCATAATGTGTCTTTATTACTAGGAAAAGGCGATGGTACTTTCAATTCGGCAATTGAGGTTGGTGGCGTTAATACTACGCATCACCCCACGCAAATCGTGGCGGCTGATTTTAACCAGGATACGAAACCTGATTTAGCAGTCAGGACGTCCTTGGGCGTCATCGTGTTTTATGGAGATGGCGTAGATGGGGTAGTCACCGGACAGACCTTCTCCACTTTGCCAACGACGAGTGGGCTAATTGCAGCAGACTTCAACAAAGATGGTCGTCCTGATGTGGCACTCGGAACGAGTATTAATGGGCGTGTTGCACTCTCTATTTATTTGAGTAATACCAGTGGTTTTGCTGCACCGATCAATGTGATTCTTAATGCTGCCCCCGATATTTATGGAGGAGGCATCTCATCGCTGAAAGTCGGTGATTTTAATAAGGATGGACATTCTGATCTACTTGCAGTGCTTCCTAATACTTATGCGTTGGTGCCTTTAGTGGGTGATGGACAGGGAAATTTCGCTGTCACAGGCTACATTAGCAATGGATTATATCCACGCGAAACTGTGATAGACGATTTCACCGGTGATGGCAACGCAGATTTGGTCGTCACGACCGAGGGGAGAACGTATGGAAGTGGCTTGATCTCTCTTCTGCAAGGAAAAGGTACCGGCGAATTCAATGGCATCAAAAATTATGCTGCTCCGTTGAGTCCGACGAAAATTCTCACCGCAGATTTTGATGGCGATGGAAAGCTAGATTTACTGACCCTCGGCGGCGGATGTTTGTCCGACCCGTGCGCCAATAAGGGCATGGTTTCCTTGCGCGTGGGCAAAGGGAATGGGGATTTCAGGGAACCGACGACTTTCGAGGTGGGGAATAATCCGCTTAGTGTGGTCGCCGGGCATTTTAATGCGGATGGGAAATTGGATTTGGCCGTCACCAATAACAATTCCAACACCGTTTCTATTTTGCTGGCGAATGGAACGGGCGGCTTTGCGGCTGCGACCGACCTTCCCGTCAGCGCCAAACCACGCTCCATTGCCGCAGGCGACTTTAACGGCGATGGCAAAACGGATTTGGTGGTGAGTCATTTGCCTTTCAGTCTGGATAACAAGCTTTCCATTTTATTGGGGGATGGACAGGGCGGCTTTGGTGCACCCACGTTGATGTCCATTGCCCTACCCTTGTTTTCCCTGACGGTTGGCGATCTCAACCACGACGGCAAATTGGACATAGTTGGGTCACCTATTGCTTACATCAACAGCGTTTCCGATGCCGATGCGGGGATTTATGTCCTGTTCGGCAAAGGCGATGGAACATTTGTCGCGCCGCGTAAATATGCACAAGGAATGCGCGCGCTCTCCTTCGTGCTCTTTGACTTCAATGCCGATGGCTGGCTGGATTTGGCAACCGTTGCGAGTGACAAACTAACGCTTTTCCTGGGCGATGGAACCGGGAATCTTGCTACTCCCAGTTTATTCCCGCTGACGCTTGTTCCATCCAGTTTTTCTCCGTCACGTGAACTGGTGCTGGGAGATTTTAATGGCGATGGAAAGCCCGATCTTGCTGTGACAAATGGCACCTATGAATCCGTCGAAATTCTCACTGGGAATGGCCTGGGCCGCTTCAGCGCGCCCGTCAGTTTTATCATCGGCAGCGGCACCTATTCACTGGCCGTTGGCGATTACAATGCCGATGGCTTGCCAGATATTGCTTCAGCCAATTATGGCAGCAGTATTGTTTCTGTTTTGCTGAACAACACCCGGGCCAGCAACCTGGTGACCACTGTATCTGGCGCAAGTTACCTGCCCGCTGGTGCGTTGACGAGCGACGGCATTGCTTCGGCCTTTGGCGTGGGCTTATCTACTGCAACGGCTTCTGCCGCAACCTTGCCCCTGCCTACTACATTAGGCGGGGTAAGTGTGAAGGTGAAAGACCGCAATGGGGTAGAGTACCTGGCTCCGCTTTTTTATGTCTCGCCCACTCAGGTCAATTATTTAATGCCGTCGGGATTAGCCGTCGGCGGTGCAATCGTGACGATTATCCATGACAACATGGTTGTTTCCACAGGCCCCGTCACTATTGAAACCATTGCTCCGGGCCTCTTCACCGCCAATGCGGATGGCGTCGGGCCAGCCGCCGCCAATTTGCTTCGGATCAAACCTAATGGAGATCGAAGCTATGAACAAATCTACAACTACGATGCTGTCCAAAAGCGCTATTTGGCGCGGGAGATTACCATCGGAGGCGATGAATTATTCCTGGAGTTATACGGAACGGGCATACGACAAAACATCAGCCTGGGCACCATCCAGGCGAAAATAGGCGGAATCGCCGCCCCTGTCAGTTATGCCGGGGCACAGTGTTGTTTTGTGGGCGTAGATCAGGTCAATATCAAAATCCCGGCTGCTGTGGCGGGGAAAGGATTGGTTAATATCGAACTGATCGTAGAAGGGAAACCTGCCAATATCGTTCAATTGAATGTTAAGTGAGCGCCGTCAATCGGTTGCGGCTTGATCTGTTTCGGCGCGCTTCACCCACACAAGCATTTCTGTCAGCGTTGCCGGACCGAACTGGGTGGCCAGGGCGACGTCGGCGGCATCGCGACCGTAGGCGATGATGATGCGGCCTCCGCGTGGCTCGGCTTGGGTGGCATCGAAGGTGTACCAACGGCCTGCAATAAAGGCTTCAAACCAGGCGTGCAAATCCATCGGCTTGAGATCATGTAAATACCCAACCACCATGCGGGCGGGAATGGTCATACTGCGACATAAGGCGATGCCCAGATGCGTGAAATCGCGGCAGACGCCGACGCGTTGCGTGGCGGTGTCCAGCGCTGTTGTTAAGGTATTGCTGGTGTTATAGCGATACTCGACGTTCGTGTGAATCCAATTGCGGATCGCTTCGACTTGATCATAGGCAGAAGGAACTCCGGCGGTAATTTGGGCGGCCAGATTCCCCAACAAGTCGGACTGACAATACCGGCTCGGCAGTAAGAATTGCAGCGCATTGTCTGGTAATTCCTGCACGGGCGTGAAATGCGCGCCGAGGTGGACATCAATAGTGGGTGAGGTTTCTACGCCTACGCTGGCTGTGATAATGAAGCGACCGGCGTCAGCCACTAAGCGTTGGCAAAGATTGCCGTAGCTGTCCACATATTCAATGACAGGAACTTTCTGCGAAAGCGTATAGCGTTCTTCAGAAACCCACTGCCCATAGCCACTGCGAGGCTTTAACATCAGCACAAATGGAGTTGGGTCAGTAACCTCGTAAGTAAGCTCGCAACCTGCATTCAGATACATTTTTCTTTCCTTATTATGGACGATAAGCGCGTTCGAGATTCGCTTTGATTTCTGCTTCAGTGAACCAAATCTTTTTGTACTGATGTTTGGCGTACAACTCAATTTGATCGCGGCTGTGTTTGGAATTCGGATTCGTGGTCTGGCCGTAGGCAAGAATGGAATACGCTTTGACCGGCCTGGCAAATTCCACCGCCAGAACCCAGCCATCCCCGAAGCCCGCGAGTGGTTTGTCGTTGCCGACCCATCCGGCGACGCGTTTGCCATCGGGTTGTGGCGTGAAGCGCAGCACGCGAAACATGCCGTAATTGCCCGGCGCACCGTCCGCGGGCAGGTCAATGCCCTTGAAGCGATAGCGGTTCACTTCGCCCCACGCGATGGCTTCGGAGCCGAATGTTTTGCGTGTCCAGATCACGGCTTCTTCCAAAGCTTGCACGGCTTGCGCGGGGTCAGATAAACCATAAGGCGTCTTGCCGGGATTCTGTTTGTCCCACGCCATTGCAAAGGGCTGTTTCACAGCGGCTGCGTAGGTGTCCCAAAAGCGCAGAAACAGCATCGTGCCTTTGCTTTCCGCCGCTGCCTGATTGTCCCACGCTTCCAGCACCGCAAGCCCTTTCTGCAAATCTTCCGATGGTGTCGCGATAGCTTTGATGGCTTTGATTAAGTCGGGTTTGACACGGTCGGCCAGTAACATCTTCGTATTGAATTTCAGTCGCTTCACATCTTCAAGCGAAAATTTGGCTTGGCTTTCCAGCATCTCCAACGCCATCTGTGGCCGCAAGCCAAGTTCGCCGCGCTCGAAATACGACGGGTATTTCGCCAGATCAAGCGGATCGCGCAACGACGGATACCAGGGCGGATTATTGCAGTTCTGCGTGTAGCCGCCGCGCGGATTTAGCAACTGTGGGAAGTCCGTCACCGGATGCAGCGATTGCCACACATACTTGCTGGTTTCAGCGGGCACGTCCAGCTCATAACTTATCCCGTCGTCTACGCGCTTGGGCAATTGCGCATTCCAAAAATATAGAATATTGCCTGCCGCGTCGGCATAAGTGAAGTTGGAATAGTTCAGCAAATTCATCTTCATCACCGCCATCCACTCCCGCAAATTGCGCGCCTTGCTGAGACGATAAAAGCCCTCGAAATGACGATAGGAATCAAGCTGTGTTGCGCGATAGGCAAACGCCTGGCCGTTGTTGCGGTAAATGATAGGGCCGAGATGCGAGTATTCGTACGTTCGCTTTTCAATTCTCAGCGTGCCATCGGCGGTTTTGCTTTCGACAGCGACATCGCGCTTTGTGATCGGCAGCGGCTTCCCATCAAACACATATTGCTCTGTGTTGTTCGGATCAACTTTCAGGGCGAAGACATCGGCCATATCGGGCGCGTTGTTCGTTTGCACAAAGCCGAGGCGTTCATTGAATCCCGCGCGCAAGACGGGCAGCCCCGGCAACGTCGAGCCAAAGAAATTGATCTTGCCCGGCACCGTGACGTGAGCTTCCCAGTACAGTGACGCCCAGTTCAAATGCGGATTGCCAAGCAGCATCGCTTTGCCGGAAACTGAGCGCGACGGTCCAATAGAAAAGGCATTGGAACCAGCGGCTTCTGCGTCGGCAGCAAATTCGGCTGATGAGATTTGTGGTGGCGCGGGTTTATTCTCGTACTTGGCTTGCAGGCGGCGAATCACGGCATTGACCGCATTGATTGAGCTTTCGTGAATATTCGCCAGCACGTCGATTTCATTAAAGGTCGGAATCCACGCGGGCAATTCCTGCCGATGCTGTGCGACGTAGTGATTGATTCCTGCCGCGTAGGCGCGAAAGATTTTTTGTAGCAATGGATCAAGCTGCGTGAAGTTCTTCTGGCACGCGCCATAGTTGTCGAAGCGTTGCAGCAGAAAATCGCCCTCAATGCCTTGCCCAAAATACTTCGCATTTTCGCCCCGCGCCCCAACGAAGCTGCGCGCAATTTCGAGGCAATGATCTTCGGCCTGCGCATAACCGAACCCGAAAGCGGCAGCCTCTTCCGTCTTGGCCAGAATATGCGGGATGCCGAACGTGTCGCGGCGAATCGTGACTTGTTCTGCCAGCCTGGGCGGCTTGGCGGCGAGCGACAACGTCGTCGTCAAAAGAAAAATGAGGCTGGCCAAGCTTGTGATAGTAAAGATTCGAGTCAGACATAAGGCTTGTTTCATAAGATTAACTTTCCAACAGTAACGGGTGATGCTTGGGCCAGGTACTTCGCTTCGCCAATCAGCAATCGTCTGCTATCATAACGCCACTAAGCCCAAAGGAGTCAAAGCACATGCAATATCCAGTTATTATTGAGCAAAAGAATGGTTCGTATCACGCTGTCATCCCGGCGCTGGCCAATCTAAGTGCGGAGGGGGATTCACTGGTTGAGGCGCTGCAAAAAGTTCAGCAAGCCGCACAAGAATTCTTGGCAAGTGTCACCGTTGCCAGTATCGAAATTCCCAATGCAGAGGAGCAGGCATTGTGTCCAGGTAGCCCGCAATCGGTGCTCAAGGCGTTGGAAGTTTTCCGGGGCGATGAAGATGCGATTCGCGAACATTTTGCTGAAATTGCAGCGGAGCGAGAACAGGAACGAGAGGCCTCGGAGCAATTGCAAGCCGCATGAAATATTACATTTTGGATACGGACTCGATAGGCTTTGCCATGCAGCATCATCCACCAATGATACGGCGCATGCAAAGCGTTTCTTCAGAAGATCAGGTAGTTACAACCATTGTAACGTTTGGGGAAGATTTGAGTGGCTGGTTGCCTGCGTGCCGTCGCGCACCAACTGCCGCTGCACGCGCGCAAGCTTATGCCCGGATGAGTCGAGGACTGAGCTTTTATCAGCGGATGATTTGCTTGCCATTTGACTTGTCTGCGGCGGCGATTTTCGATCAATTGCGCCGGCTGAAAAATCGCATTGGCACGAATGATTTGAGTATCGCGGCCGTCACGCTTGCGGTCAAAGGGATTCTTGTCACCCGCAATGCGCGAGACTTTCAGCAAGTTCCCGACCTTGTTTTTGAAGACTGGACGATATGAAATGGCTCTTTCTTGTTGCTGCGCTTGCGAGTTTTGCGCAAAGCCCAAAACTCCAACCCCATCGCATCACGCTCGCCAATGGCAAAAGCTATGTACTGAATTTGCCTGCGGGCTACGACATCACCGTCGCGGCACAGGGCATGAGCCGCGTGCGGTTTATGGCGAAAAGCCCAGATAATCGCATTTTCGTGACGGATCTATACAACCGCGCGGACAATAACAGAGGCACGATTTACATCCTCGACGACTTTGATGGCCAGCACTTCCAGCGGCCAAAAGTTTGGCTGAATAAACTGCGCAATCCGAATAGCATTGCGTTTCATAGTGACCAGAACGGCGCGCATTGGCTCTATCTTGCCTTGACCGATAAACTCGTGCGGTATCGCTATACGCTTGGTGAAGATAAGCCGACGAGCGAGCCGGAAACACTCGCGAAGTTTCCCGATTCTGGCTTGAATTACAAATACGGCGGCTGGCATTTGACGCGCACTGTAGCGATAGGGGGTAACAACAAACTGTACGTTTCGGTCGGCAGCAGTTGCAACGCTTGCGAAGAAACCGAAGATTTGCGCGCCACGATTTTGGAAATGGATTTGAACGGCAGGCACCAACGCGTGTATGCCAGCGGCCTGCGCAATGCGGTGGGCTTGCGCTGGATTAACGGCAAGCTAGTGACGACAAACATGGGGGCCGATCACTTGGGCGATGATAAACCAAGCGACCCGATGTATGAGGTCAAAGAAGGCGCAAACTACGGCTGGCCCTATTGCTATCAAGTTGGCAAACGTAATGTCGCTGACCCGCAATTTGCGAACTCAGAAAAGAAAGTCAGTTGCGATTCGGTGCCGGTGCCATACGCTTCGTTTATTGGGCATAGCTCGCCGCTGGGCTTTGAAACATTTGCGGGCGACGATGATTGGCTGGTGGCCTTGCACGGCTCCGGCTTCATTCGCATTGGCCACGGCTATTCGGTTGCACGCGTTCGCAAAGGCGCTGCGCCACAGGATTTCATTACGGGCTTTTTGCTGAAGCGCAAAATCCAGGGGCGTCCCGTAGACATTCTGAAATTCGGTCGGGGGTTTTTGCTGACGGATGATTATGCAGGTGTGGTGTATTACGTTTTCAAGGCTTAGCTATGAAATATTCAATCCATGTTTTTTTGCTCCTCTTTCTCTTCGTCCCTACCTCCGCGCAAATCAAACGCGGACTGCAACCCGAAGACCTCTATCAATACAAAGAAGTCGCCGATGCCAACATTGCGCCCGACGGCTCCCGCGTGGCTTATACTATCACCGAAGCCAGCGCCGACCATTTACGCAATGTGACGCATGTCTGGTTGGTCAGCACGAACGGCGGCGAGCCGAGGCGAATCACGCGGGAAGACGTGGATGAAATGACACCGCGCTGGTCGCCGGATGGCAAATGGCTCGCGTATTACAAACAAGATGGCTTGTGGATCATCAATCCTGACGACAACAGCGCACCACAACTCATCACCCGCATAGCGCGCACGAACTTCTTCTTCAATAGGGCAGGCGAAAGCTTTACATGGTCGCCTGACAGCAAGCGCCTTGCCTTCCTGAGCGATCCGACCATCCTGCCACCGACAAACCCGCTGACGGAACGATTGACGCGCGGCGTAACACCAGACGAATTGATGCGCCTACCCAAAGAAACGCGCGACATGATTTTGAAGGCGCAAGGTCGCAGTCCCGAACAAATCGCGCAACTCGAAACTGAGTACAAAACCCGGCAAGCGAAGCAGCCAAACTACACCGACGACGTGCGCGTCATCACGCGCTTGCAGTACAAATCGCGCACCTCGTTTTCCGACAATTTGCAATCGCACATTTTCATCGCGGATGTGGCGACGAAGCAGGTGCGCCAATTGACGAGCGGCAACTACGCCGAGCATTCGATCCACTGGTCGCCGAAAGGCGAGGAAATCGTGTTTGTCTCGAATCACGAACCCGATCCCGACAAGGTCAACAACTCCGATTTGTTTGTAGTGAATGTGACGACAGGCGACGTGCGGCAACTGACGAAAACGAAGGGCTGCGAATGGCAACCCGTGTTTTCGCCGGACGGCAGTCAGATTGCTTATCTCGCAACGAAACGCGATGTGACAACGATTGATAGCGTGGCAGAGGATACGCAGGCTTTTGTTATTTCTGCGCAGGGCGGAGTTGCTAAAGATTTGAGCAGCATTTTTGATCGTCGTGTAAGCAGGATTGAGTGGAAAGGAGATGACCCAAGCTTTGCTCTTTCTGATCAAGGGCAAACTCGCATATATCCCGGAGCCGTTGAGGGCAACCCCGCCAACGTGTCTCTTAAGATAGGCTCAGGAGCAAACGGACAAATTGCTGGTTATTCTTTCTCTGGGAAACAAGATGGCTATGTGTACCTTGTTTCACGCGATATTCGCCCACCGGAAATCTATAAGGTTGGTGTCAGAAAAGAAAATAACAAAGTTACAGGGGTAGGCTTGATTGATGCGTTGACCAACACTAATAAGCTATTCGCTGAAAATCTTGTCTTCTCTCCAATGCGTGAGTACAAATTCACCAACGAAGGCTTGGAAATTCAAGGCTGGCTCGTGCCGCCGCTCAATCTCGACGAGCAGAAAAAATATCCGGTGATTCTCTACATTCACGGCGGGCCGCACGGGATGCACGGGTACAGTTTCAATGCGACGGTGCAGGCGTTGGCGGCGAAAGGCTACGGCGTGCTGCTCATCAATCCACGCGGTTCAGCGGGCTACGGGCAGAAGTTTGCGGATGGTTGTGTGAATGATTGGGGCGGCGGCGATTACCGCGACTTGATGCGCGGCGTAGATGTCGCGCTGGAAAAATTTCCCTTCCTCGACAAAGACCGGATGGGCGTGATGGGCGGCAGCTACGGCGGCTATATGACGAATTGGATTGTCACGCAAACCGACCGCTTCAAGGCTGCGATTGCTTCGGCGAGTCTGTCGAATCTGATCAGCTTTTATTCGACTTCGCTGTATCAGGATTTGATTCACGCGGAATTCGGCGGCTTTCCGTGGGACAACTACGACAAGCTGTGGGAACGTTCGCCGCTCAAGCACATCAAGAATGTGAAGACGCCGACGATGCTCGTCCACGGCGAAGCGGACAACGACGTCCACATCACGCAAGCCGAAGAAATGTACACGGCGCTGAAGCTGAAGATGCGCGGGGTGGATACGGTACTGGTACGATACCCGCGCGAAGGTCACGGCATCCGCGAACCGAAACATCGCGTTGACAATTTGCAGCGCGTGCTGGATTGGTTTGAGAAGTATTTGCAATGAAGCTGCCAAGACTTGGTCAATCCTTTTTATCCTCAAACAGCAACGAAAGCACGCTGGAAACAACACTGACAATTAGCGCGCCCCAAAAAGCAGTCAGAAAATCATCCACATAAAAGCGCACCTCAAAGTAATTGACCGCAAGGTAGGATGCCAGCCAAAAGGTAAGCGCGTTGATGACCAAAATGAAAAGCCCCAAGGTAAGGATCGTTAACGGGAAGGAAAAGAACTTGAGAATCGGACGGATGATGAGATTCACAATACTCAAAATCAGCGCCATTGCGGTATAGACAATCCAGCCGTTGCCGCGCACGCGAATTCCCGGCAAAAAATACGCCGCCGCAAACAAGGAAATGGCAATGATTGCCCAGCGAATTAACAGTTTCATAGGCCACGATTATACACGCGCAGCCACGCTACGACGCAAGCATCTCGCACTCATTCAGATCGTAGCGCAATCATGGGATCAACTTTTGTCGCTCGGCGCGCGGGCAAATAGCAGGCAGCGAGGGCGACAGCGATTAACGTCAGAGTAATGGCAATCAGCGTGGCTGGATCGCGCGTCGGCAAGGTGGGAATCGTCGCCACCAATAAGCGTGACACCGCATAAGCGCCGCCGATGCCGAGCACTGCGCCTAATAAAATCAGGCGGGAGCCTTTGCCCAGCACTAACCAGAGCACATCTTTTTGCTGTGCGCCAAGCGCCAGGCGAATCCCGATTTCGCCCGTGCGCTGCACGACGGTGTACGAGATAACGCCGTAAATCCCGATCGCTGCCAGCGCCAATCCGAGCGCGGCGAAAGCGCCGAGCAGCGTGCCAAGCAGCGAGATGTTCCCCAAGCCCTGTTCCACCAAACTGCGCGCGGTGCGAAGCCGGTGGACGGGTTGCGCCGGATCAAGCTCGGCAACCGTACCGCGTAGCGTGTTGATTAAGGCTTCGGGAGGAGTCGCACTGCGGAGCGCGATAACAACGCTTCCGGTCGGTGATTGTGCCAGCGGTCGAAAGGCTTGGAAGCGCGTGTAGGGTTCGCCGAGGCTGGCAGGAAAAGCCAGATCGTTGATTACCCCCACGACTTCATGCCAATTAGGGTTATTCCCCGGTCTGCCAATACGTTTGCCAATCGCGCTTTCATTCGGCCAGTAACGACGCGCCGTTGTTTCGTTAATAATCACCATCGGAGGACGATCACTGGTATCAGCCGCAGTGAAAGCGCGTCCCGCCAGCAAGCGGATGCCGAGCGTCTCAAAGTAGCTTGTCCCAACTGGCTCAAAAAAGATTTCCGGCCATTGCCCCGGCTGTGGTTCCGGCTGGCCTTCAATGCGGAAGGAGCCGCTGCTATTAAATCCCCACACGGGATTTGAACTGGACAACGCAACCTGTTGGACGCCAGGCAAACTGCGGAGCCGCTCTTCAAGCTGTTGGTAGAACGCGAGCCGTTGCGGCGGATTCGTATAATTCGCACCCCGCAATCCCAGTTGCGCTGTTAACAATCCGTCCACCTGCCAGCCGGGATCAATTTGTGCAAAGCGATACAACCCGCGCAAGAACAACCCTGCGCCCGTGAGCAATACCAGCGCAAACGCCACTTCGCCAATAATCAACGCGTGCCGCAAGCGATGTTGCGAGTGACTCGCAGCGCCCCGCAGGTTTTCTTTCAGCGCCTGATTGACGTTCGTGCGTGACGCCAACCACGCTGGGACTGTGCCAAAGATCAACCCCGTCAACACGGAGCACAGCAACGCAAAGGCGAATACGCGATAATCCAGCGTCACGTCAGCGCCGGGCAATTCGCTGAACAGGCGGCGGCTGATGAATTCAACACCTCCCACCGCGAATACGAGACTCAGTGCTCCGCCGAGTAGCGAGATGACAAGGCTCTCCGTGAGTGATTGGCGTAGCAGTCGGAAGCGCCCAGCCCCCAGCGCCGAGCGCACTGCAAATTCGCGCGCGCGCGTTGCCGTGCGAACAAGCTGAAGGTTGGCCAGATTGGCGCAGGCAATCAGCAGCACGAAACCCGCCAGTCCGAAAGTAAACCACATGACTTTGCGTCCAATGTCGTCTGACATAGAGCGTTGCAACGGTTCCAGTCGCAAACTTTCATTCCGATTTTCGGTATGCTCTTTGGCCAGGTTCGCCGCGAACGCAGTCATTGCTTCCTGCGCCTGTGCTAGTGACACGCCCGGTTTTAGCCGCGCAAATGCTCGCAGGTAATTGTTGCCACGGTTTTGCCGTTGCTCAGGCGTAAACGCTAAAGGTCGCCAGACGTCCACCATGCCCCACAGCAGCGGATGATCAAAGCCCGGCGGCATCACGCCGACGACTTTTACATTCTCGCCATCCAGCCGCAACGTACGCCCCAGAATGGTTGGCTCACCGCTAAACCGTCGTTGCCAGAACCGATCACTAAGCACAACAACCAGGTTGTTGCCCGGTTGATCTTCTTCAACGGTAAACCCCCGCCCCAAGGCTGCCTGTACGCCTAAGGCCGGAAAGAAGTCAGCGGTGACTCCCATTCCCTGTAACCGCTCTGCCGCTTGTCCTTCTTCGGCTAAATTGGGACTCAGTCCATTGAAGGCCACCATGCGCTCAAAGACCGTATTCTTTTCGCGTTGATCTCCAAAGCTGGCCGCCGAATGAGGCCAGCTTTGCGAATGCGGCGAAGTGCGAAACACACGCACTAGTTGTTCTGAATTTGGATAGGGCAGGGCACGGAACAAATAGGTATTCAGCACACTGAACATCGCCGTGTTTGCCCCAATGCCCAGCGCAAGCGTGAGCACCGCGATGAATGTAAAACCCTTATGCTTGAGCAGTGTTCGCGCGCTATAACGCACGTCTTGCCAAAGAGTTTGCATGATGTCCTCCAGAATAGCGGATATGTCCGGCTAGTCAGTGACACCAAAAAGCAAAAAGTTTCAGGGGGCGAATAATTCTCCGGCGCTTCACGCTTCCCACTAAGAGTGTCTGCATAGATTCTCCTGAAAGGTAGTCAGAATCGGGCAAGTAAATGGATACGGTTTTATGATAGCTTACGGCAGCGTGAAGGCCACGACGGCATCACCGCGTTTGGTGCCTATTTTGCCGTGTCCGCCTGCGCAAATCACGACGTATTGTTGACCATTGAATTGATAACTCATCGGCGTGGCTTGCGCGCTGGCGGGCAGTTCGACCTGCCATAGTTGCTTGCCTGTCTCGACATCAAAGGCGCGCAAATATTCGTCCATCGCGGCGGCAATGAAGACCAACCCGCCCGCCGTCACCATTGGCCCGCCCAGATTCGGCGAACCCCATTCGCGCGACTTGGCGATGTAGCGAGTTGCGGCACGTAGCCGAGCGGCGCCATCCATTTGTGTTCGCCCGTTTTCAAATCCACGGCGGTCAACGCGCCCCACGGCGGCGCATTGCAGGGGGCGCCTGAAGGCGCAAGCAGCGTTTCACGGTACATCCCGAACGGCGTGCCGGCTTGTGGCGCGAACTCGCCTTTGACGCGGTTGGTGGCGCCCTCGGTGCGCAGCCTGACGAAATCCGCGCGCGGGATCAGTTTGATCATCGTCGCCAGCCGATTATTCGCCGCAAAGAGCAACTGACGCGCGGGGTCATACGCCATCCCGCCCCAGTTGACGCCGCCAATATTGCCCGGGAAAAGCAATCGTCCCTTGCACGCTGGGCGGCGTAAAAATACCTTCGGAACGCAGCGCCTGAATGCGTTCGCGACAGGCATTGCGTTCCTGCTCGTTCATTCCCCAGGCCTCGTCGGCAGTCAGACTTTGCGGCACGGTGGGGCGCGGCAACACGGGGAAGGGTTGCGTGGCGGCGGCTTCTTCACCCGGCACATCGCTGTTAGGCACGGGACGCTCCTCGACGGGAAACAGCGGCTTGCCCGTCTCACGGTGCAAGACGAAGAGATTGCCCATTTTCGTCCCGACGGCGACGGCGGGAATCGTTCGGCCGTTGCGTTTGAGTTCGATCAGCATCGGTTGCGCGGCGACGTCGTAATCCCATAAATCGTGATGCACGACTTGAAAATGCCAGACGACCTGGCCCGTCTCCGCGCGCAACGCTACGACCGAGTTGGCGTAATCGTTACGGCCTTTGCGTTCGCCGCCGAAAAAGTCCGGGCTGGGGCTGCCGGTGGGAATGAACACAAGGCCGCGTGCTTCATCCGCAGAGATAATTGACCAGGCGTTGGCCGCGCCGTTCTTCGTCGCGCTCTCGCCCGCCCACGTCCGACGTGCCCTGTCTTGGACATCGCGCGGAATCGGGTCCCAACTCCATACCAGCTTGCCCGTGCGCACGTCGAAGGCGCGCACCACGCCGCGTTCGAGTTCGACGCCGCCGTTGTCGCCAATCGAAGAGCCGACCACGATCAAATCGCCAATGATGGCGGGCGGCGAAGTGATCTGATAATTAAGATGGAATTGCGAATTGCGCAAACGCACGTCCTGTTTCAGATCTACCGCGCCATTCACGCCAAAATCAGCGCAAAGCTTACCCGTCGCCGCGTCCAGCGCAAGCAACCGAGCGTCAAGCGTGGCGACGATAATGCGGCGCTGATTGCCTGCCTGGCGCGTCTTATTGGCAGCCGCTGGCCACGTCGAAACGCCGCGCGAAGTGACTTCGGAATATCCGCGCGTCAAATCAATTTGCGGATCAAAAGCCCAACGTTCCGTGCCCGTCGCCGGATCAAGCGCGATGACGCGGCTAAATGGAGTCGTCAGATAAAACGTGCCGTCAATCATAAGCGGCGTCGCCTCAAAGGCGGCGTTGTTGACCGAGCGACCCTGCACCTCCATCGCGCCGGTGTGATATGTCCACGCAACTTTGAGCTGACTGACGTTGCGACGGTTAATCTGCGTCAAGGGAACGTAGCGCGTCCCGCCCGCATCCCGCCCGTAATGCGTCCACTCTGCTTGCTGCTTCGCCTTGCGGGTTTGCGCGTAGCTTGGCGAGAGCACGATAACGAGCATCAGCCACCACTGCATGAAACGTGTCAGCGAGCTTGCGCTGAATTGACAAAACATTCTGTTTTTCATCGAAAGGATCCCTTTGTGTAATTGAGGAACAATGAACTCAGCAACGATGAATCAGAGTTCTGCTCTCAACACTGCAATCGGATCAAGCCGTGCCGCCCGGTTGCTTGATCAACATTCGCGCGCCGTAGCGCAGGTCTTCCAGCAGAGTTTGCCTGATGTCCTGCAAAAAGCGGATTTATTCAGCGAGTCACCATGACGCGCAGAGGAACAAGAAGTTTCAGCGGGGAGTATTTTTTTCTGCGCTGATTAAGC
>CAWCGF010000008.1:0-151301 GCA_963794955.1 uncultured Acidobacteriota bacterium | reverse complement strand
GAGAGCTTCTCAACTTTAGAGTTGAAAAGCTCCCAGCTTGTCCGTGACACTTCCGATGTGAAAAGCATAGGAGGCAGGCATGAACAAGCAACAGGATTCTACGGCGACAGCGGGCGCTGCGCCAAGTGTACCGGGGAAGTTGGTTTCGATTTTTGTGCCGGACGAGCATCCATTATTACGGCTCAAAGCGACCTTGGAGTGGGAGGCGATTACGGCGGTGATGGTCGAGCATTGGCGCGCGGCAGGCAAAAATGTAGATGGTGGGCGCGGCTTGTCCTGGCCGGTGCAATTTTATGTGCCGTTGTTAGTCTTGCTGTGGTTGGAGAGTTTGCAGGCGCGGCAAATGGAAAAGTACCTAAGCGAGAGCGTCGTGGCGCGGCGCTTTCTCGACTTGACCGAGACGACGCAGATGCACGTGCGCGATCATTCCAATATCGCGCGCGCCGAAGCGGCTTTGGGTGCGGCGGGCAAGGCGGCGGTCAATGCGCTGCTCTTGCACAAAGCCAAAGCGTTGAACTTCACCAGCGGCGCGGTGTTGTCGTCCGATACGACGGTGCAGGAACCGGCGCTCGGCTATCCGAACGAGCCGGGCATTTTGAAAGGTTGGGCCGAACGCTTGGCGCGCAGTTTCAAAAAGCTGCAAGCACGCGGCGTGGCCGGAGCGCGGGCGGGGCTGGAAAAAACCAAAGAGATTTTCCGGCAAGTCAAACAACATCATTTGTGGGCCAAAACGAAAGCGGAGAAAAAAGAGTGGCTCACGCAACTCGTAGCAACGAGCGAGGCGTTGCTCAAGCAAACGCAGGCCGTCCTGCAACAAGTGAGTACGCGCTGCGGCCAAGCCAAACAGAAAGCTGTCGCCAAGCTGCAAGACATGGTCGCGGTGGGACGCCGGTTGTTGCCGCAGATCAAGCACTGGTGGCAGACTGGCAAAGTGGCGGCAGGCAAGATCATTCACGTCGGACTGAAGGAAGCGCGCGCCATCGTGAAGGGCAAACGGCAAGTGAAGTTCGGCTTCAAGTGGCGCATCAACCGGTTACAAGGCGGCTACGTGTTTGGCCGGCGGGTGGCGGCGCAGTCCGACGAGAATCGGCAGCCGGCGGGGGCGTTGCAGGATTACCGGGAAGTCTTTGGCAAGGCGGCGACGCCGGAGATGGTGGTCTACGACCGCGGCGCGAGTGCAACTGCCGTGGCCCCGGAGTTGTACCAAGCGGGCGTGGCGCAGGTCGGGATCCCCCGCGCGGCCAGGGGGCGTGGCTGGTGGGGGAGAAAGAGCAAAAAATAGTGAAGAGCGAACGTGGCAAGACCGAGGGCAGTATCGGCAAACTCAAGAGCAGCAAATACCGCTTTTCAGGGCGACCGGAACGCAGCCTGGCGACGCAGGAAGCGGCTGGGCAGAGGGCCTTCGTGTCGGCCAATTTGAATACGCTCCTGCGGGATGTTGCCCAACAGGACAAAGCCGCACGACAGACACAACGCTGAGCGAGGAAACGGTGGAAGCCGCGGAAGAAAAGGAAATGATAGGCGAGAGCGGCTCACAAAGGTGCTGTATAACCTTGTGATTTCTGCGACACGCTCTAGATAGTTCAATGATTATTCGGGTCAGTTTTACGCCACCTGTGACTGCTCTCCCAATAGGTACGGCAGTTGTGACACTAATAATCATAAAATCGGCGATAATCGCACCTGTTTGCGCCGAGGCTTCACGATGCATGTCATCGTATTGACCTTGTTTGTAGTTGATTTGCTGGATTTTTCGGCAAGTTTTATAACTCGCCCAAAGTAGCTAACAGTTTGACTGCCTAGTCTTCAGCCGTGAGACACGAAGCCTGATTCCGCCGCCGTCGGCGGTTCGCAGGTGGTGTCGTGCCGTCATTAGCGCAGTGACAGGAGTTCATCCAACCAGGGTTGTGCCAGCGGTTCTCCCGTCAGGATTTCCAGCGGCGCGCGGCCGGCGCGTTGGCCGCGCGTAAAAGGCCGATGGTTATGCACCCAGGCAAACAAATCCAAGGTCTCCTGCCGCACTTGTCCGCGGCTCGTGTCCAACAGCAGGCGCAAGGCGGAGTTCACATTCTCGATCAACGATGAACTCCGTATCTCCGCGCTCAAGGCTTCTCGCACGGCGTCCTGACGGGCCGCTGCGTCGGTCGGCGCAAGCCGCGCCGCTTCATCGTAAGCCGCCTGCGCCGCGGCTTGCAGCCGTTGCCGCGCGCCATACTCTTTGCTGTTGGTCGCTTGCCGTTCCCGTTGCCAGCCGCAGGCCAGCGCCGCCACCGCCGCGCGCGGATGCTGCGCGCACAACGTTTCGTAGACCACCGCCAGCCGTTCGTAATAGCCCCAGTACCCCGTCAGCCCGTGCGCGAAACTGGCCACCGCTGCCGTCAACGGCGCGTGTCCCAACTCTTGGAACAACGCGAGCACGCACGCGATCTCCGCCTGCCGTTGCGTCAACGCGGGCAGCGCTCCCGCTGCGTCAAACGGTTCCAGCAACCGGCGCAACTCCTGCCACAGATAGCAAAAGTCGTCGTAGCGCTGCACCTTTTCCGCCGCCGTTGCGCGCGCCGCGTCGTACTCCGCCTGGCGCCGCGCCACCACCTCTGGCGTACGTCCTAGCGCCAAGACTCCGCGTTCGTACTCCTGTTCTATCGCGGCCAGCGCCTGCCGATAAAAGCGCGCGCCAAACACGCCGAGCGGATGCAGCAGGTGAAATAAATCAGGGTGCTGCGTCAAGCCCGCCAACGCGCAGCCCTTGACCAAGCCCGTCCCGCGATCTGCCACGACTTGTTCCAACAAGCCCGCGTCTACCAACTCCTGCCAGTGCTGCTGCCAGGTCGTCGCTTCACGATCGGTCGCCAACTCGATCTTCAGAATCGTCAACGAACGCGGCTCGATGGTCAGCAGAATCGGCTGTCCCGCCGTAAAAATCTCATCCGCCAGCACTACCACCAGTTTGATGCCGGCCGGCAATTCCTGCGGCAAGGCCTGCGCAAACGTCGTCAGCCGTTGCGAAATGTACCCCACCGAATGCACCGGCAAGCCCAACTCCGCGCAGCGGCAGGCGATGCTTTCCAGCGAACAACGCCCCACCAGCCGCAGTAATAAAATATGCCGGTCGGCGTCGGCGTTCGTGTAGCGGGGCGCTGGCGCCACCGTCCCCGACGCCGCAAACAACTCGGTCAACTGCCACAACAAGGCATACTCAAACCAGCGGGAAACGCGGTACGCCCGCGCCAAGCGCGTGATCTCCCCGTACACGCCCTGGGCGCAAAAGGCTTGCACCGCGATTTCCATACGGGTTACTTTGTCCAAATCTGGTCGCCGGATGAATTTCATGGCGGCTTCGTTCCTCCTCTTCTTTCGGTTGTTTTCGCACTTCAACCATACAGAGGAGGAACCTCATTTCAAAGAACTGTTAGCTGGCATATGAAACTTGCCGAGTTTTCCTAAATCCCTTCCTCCGCCTGTGACATACAACACGATCAAATGTCCTTGAGCATCAATAAAGTGATGATTACTAGTCAACTTTCTCCAACTTACGGCATTTGTGTAGCTGCCCTTCTTCTGTTCAAATTCAGCATCAGAATTAAACCAGACATAGGTCGTCCAGCCCGCAGAGTCGGTATAGCCATACCATAACAATCCATTAGGATCAGTCAGAATCGTTGGCCTGTTCCCCACATAGATGTACCGATTCCAACTTTGCGGATCAGTCACCGTCCCGCTGCTCAACAACGGATCAGGACTCGTAAACCGCCCCTGAATATTCGCGTAATACCGCGCCTGCGCAAAATCCAACCCCGATTCGTCATCCCGTTCATACCCTGTGAACTTCTTGCGCTGCGTGTTTACGCCATAGCCTTGCCAGCCTTGATCCCGCTGCCCCACCGTCGGCGCAAGCTCTTCTCCGTACGGCAAGTAATCGTGCCGCTCTATCGTCGCTAACCAGCCGCTCAAATCCGTGATGATGCGCGCCGAACCGAGCAGGTCATAGAGCATCCAGCGAATCGTGAAGGACGGCGAGGTTTCCGTCGCAATCAGGATTTCGCCGCTCCGATAGCCATATTCTTTGCTGGGGCTGATTTGATTGGCGGTCGGCGTGTACTCGGCAATCAGTTCGCCGCCGATGCCGTAGACGAACCATTTCTCGACGCCATTGACAAAGCTGCGCACGCGCTTGCCGCTGGCGTCATAGATGTAACGTGCTAACTCCGTCGAGGCGTTCTCAGTGGTTTTGAGCACACCGATTCTGCCCTCGGCATCGTAGCCGCGCCATTTGGCTTGTGTTATCGCATCGGTGTATTCATCCCACGTCAAATTGCCCGCCGCGTCATAGAGCATCTTGTCTGTGCCGGAACCGTTATCAGTGGGCGCTTTCGGGCGATTGTTGGTGGTTGTGATCTGGAATTGTTTTTCGTTGAGGAAGTCGCTGGTCGTGGGCGCGTTGATCTGCCGATTGCCCCAACGATCAATTGTGTAGGCTTGGGTGTAAGAATACGTTATCGCCTGATTGGCACTACTGTTGTAATACTCCGTCGTATCCTGAATCCGGTTCAGGTTGTCGTAATTGTAATAGGTGTAAGACGTGTACCAGGTGGAAGTGCTGTCATTAAGCGGTCGCCAATGATCCGAACGAGAGATATTGCCATTGTTGTTGGTCCCGGTAATATCGTTGCCGCTGTAAAACCACTTCAAGGCACCGCGATTACACGTCGTGGTGTCGCTGCTGCTGGTGCCGAGGCGCGAATCATAAAGCTGCTGGCGAACATTGTAGCTCAGTTGTGATAGAGCGAAGTGCTGGTGCCAAACCGCTCTTTCGTCATCTGCCCGGCAGCGTTGTAGGCCATTTGATCGGCGTAGGTGCGCGACGTGCCATCGCCTAATGTTCCGGAAAAACTCGCCAAGCGCCCCGCCGTGTCGTAGCTGTAATTGGCGACGCGATTGGAAGGATAGGTTTGCGCTGTAACATTGCCAGCTAAATCATAAGTACGGGTGGTCGTGAAAGGCTTCCAGGTCGAATTGTTAATAAATCGGCGCGCCAGCAAGGAACTGGCGCGCCTCAAAAAACTTACTACGCTGTATTTAGCTAATCAGCCTTGGTGATGGCACCTTCTGAAGCCGATGTCACCAGCTTCGCATATTTGGCAAACACACCTGTTTTGTAACGCGGTTCCGGGGCCTTCCAATCCTTGAGACGAGCGGCGATTTCTTCATCGCTCAGCGCAACTTGCAAGAGGCGTTTTTCAATATCAATTTCAATCTTGTCGCCATCTCTGACCGCCGCGATGTTGCCGCCCGCCGCTGCTTCCGGCGCGATATGCCCAACGCAAAAGCCGCGCGTCGCGCCGCTGAATCGTCCGTCCGTCAGCAAAGCAACTGTTTCGGCCAGTCCAGCCCCGGTGATCGCGCCCGTGACGCCTAACATTTCGCGCATGCCGGGGCCACCTTTGGGGCCTTCGTAGCGAATCACAACGACATCGTTGGGGTTGATACCACCATTCAAAACTGCCGCCATCGCGTCTTCTTCGCATTCAAATACACGCGCAGGGCCAATATGCTTTTGGCGCTCAAACCCAGAGAGCTTGAGCACACAGCCTTCGGGCGCGATATTCCCTTTCAGGATGACCAAGCCACCCGTTTTCTTGTACGGGTTTTCTGCTGTGTAAACCACGTCCTGCCCTGGCGTTTCCGTCGCCAAGTCAGCTTCCTCAGCAAGGGTCAGCCCGGAAACTGTTTTTTGCGAACCATCCAACAACCCCCCTTCCATCATGCGCTTAGCAATCAGCGTCGTTCCACCTGCGGCACTCAGTTCGACTGCCGTATATTTGCCGCCGGGTCGCAAGCTCGCAATCGTCGGCGTGCGCGAACTAATCACGTCAAAATCGTCAATGCTGAGCGGCATCCCCAGCTCGCGCGCCATCGCCAGCAAATGCAATACAGCATTCGTGGAGCCGCCCGTCGCGGCCACGCCTGCGATGGCATTTTCAAACGCCTCGCGCGTCAGAATATCGCTGGGACGGACGTTGCGCTTGAGCAATTCCACGACCGTTTTGCCGGATTCAAATGCGACCGTTTCCTTTTTCGGATCAACCGCAGAAACGCTGGCAGTGCCCATCACAGACAGGCCGATGAACTCCATCACTTGCGCCATCGTGTTCGCCGTGAATTGCCCGCCGCACGCGCCTGCACCAGGGCAAGCGATGTCTTCGATAGCGAGCAATTCGGCATCGCTGATCTTGCCCGCTGCGTTTGCGCCCACTGCTTCAAATACGCTCTGTAACGTCAAATGCTCGCCTTTGTAATCGCCGTGACCAATAGAACCGCTGTACAAAATCAGTCCTGGCACGTTCAGCCGAATCAAGCCCATTGCCGCAGCCGGAATCGTTTTGTCGCAGCCGACAATGACAACCATCGCGTCGAACATATAACCGCGCCCGACGAGTTCAATTGAGTCGGCAATCAATTCGCGGCTAACGAGCGAAGCCTTCATGCCTTCGGTTCCCATCGTTACGCCGTCGCTGATCGAAATGGTATTGAATTCCATTGGTGTCGCGCCCGCAGCGCGAATGCCTTCTTTGACGTGTTTCGCCAAATCGCGGTGATTGAAATTGCACGGCATTGTTTCAATCCATTGATGCGCGACGCCGATAATGGGCTTCTTCAAATCTTCATCAGAGAAGCCGATAGCTTTGAGCATCGAACGTGCCGGTGCGCGGTCGCGTCCGTTGGTAATAATGTGACTTTGGTGTTTGGGATCGAAGGTCATAGTAATTATTTCTGTGCGGTGTGAATTGCTAACCAGTTGTTGAGATCAGTGGCAGAAGTAAAATCTAACAAGGCGTCGCTAAGCTGCTCCAATTGCGCCAGCGGAAGATGACGAATTTGTGCTTCTTGTGTAGCAGGAAAAATACCGATGCGCCGATGTAATTGACGTAACACAAATGGTTACTAATTCCTGGTGTCGCCTTGCTGAATGCCTTGCTGAATGCCTTGCTGAATGCCTTGCTGAATGCCTTGCTGAATGCCTTGCTGAATCCAGTCGTGCGCTAATTTAGCCATAATGCTACCTTCCTTTTCAGGGAATGACTCTTTGAGGATGCGCTTCATCTCGGCTGCATTTAAGTAGTCGTTAGCAGAAGAGATGTAGGCAAAACAAGAAGTCACAAAATTTATCAATCGTTCTGGCGCAACCTCCGGGAGCTTGGCCCAGACTTGTTGCAACCGATGGCGCAAATCACGCCGCCGAATATTCTTCATCAGCAGCATGGTCGTCTGCAAGAGCGAACCGCCTTTGACCTGCGCCTCGTTCAGTTGCGTCAGGTCGCACAAAAAGTAATGGTACTCTGGCGCAAAGGGTTTCAGGTGCGCACGCCCGTTAAAATCAATCAGCGCATTGAAATTGAGCGGGAAAGACCATTTGGATCGCCCGTGGTAAAAAACGATAGGGAAAACGGGTGACAACTTCTTTGCGCCTGCAATTCTCTCTTTTTCCCATAACTCCAGGAGATAGCGCAAGATTTGCAACGCCACCCATTCGTCGGGATAACTCTTGTGCTCGAAGAGAAAGAAGATAAACGCTTCTGCCTTTGCGCCACGCAACTTAACTTTATAGAGCAGGTCAGAAAAATGCTCTTGCAAACTGGCATCAACAAACGAGTCTTTGACCAGTTCCGGTGCAGACAAATCCAGTTCGGCAACCACTTCCGCAGGCAGATAATTCGCCATGAAATCTGCCGCGATGTCTGACTGCCCGAACACTTCTTTGAAAAACTTGTCGTGGGGATTCTCTAATTCAGCCATTGCTTTTTCGGCTACGAAGCTTTCTTTTGCAGACTGCTTACAACGTGCAGCCCGGTTCCCGTCAACGCCAGAATCATCGTCAGCAAAGTAAACGGTCGCTCCAATAATTCTTTATTCTCAAAGAAAAATGCCACAATCACCAATCCCGTCGCCGCTAAAATCATCAACGAACCAACCAATTGCAAATACGCGCGCCAGATTGTTTGGCTAATGCGCAGATACGCGCCCAAACTCAAATTCAGCAAGCCCAGCAACAAAATGTAAAGATGATTGCCGCGCAACGAAAACCGAAAGCGATCATTCGCTTCCAGCAAATGGTGGAGGTGAAAGCGCATGTGATAGCCCGTCAGCAAAAATACTGCGAGGACAAGCACGCCTACGGCCAGATGCACTGTTCGGGTTTGTCCACCCATTATTTCGAGGCGTGAATGATGGTTTGCAAACCGTATTCGATACTTTCGAGCATTGCCTGCCACGAGGCGGCGATGATATTTTCGGCAACCCCCACGGTATTCCACGAACGCTCACCATCGCTTGTTTCAATATGCACGCGCGTCTTGGCCGCCGTCGCGTGTTCACCGTCCAGAATACGCACTTTGAAATCAATCAGGTGAAACTTTTCAATCACCGGGTAGTGTTCGCGCAAGGCTTTGCGCAACGCCTGATCAAGCGCATGCACCGGGCCATCGCCAAGGCTTACAGTGTGCATCGTTTCATCACCGACCTGCACCCGCACGACGGCTTCCGTTTCACTGGCAGAGCCGATCCAGACGCGGTATTCCAGCGGCGCAAAGAAGTAGTTGCGTTTGCCAAGCGCACCGAGCGCACGCAAATGAAAAGAGCCATCGGCTTCTTCAAATGAGTAGCCTTGATGCTCCAATTCTTTCAACTCCTTGAGCAAGCGGCGTCCGGCTTCGGGATTCTTTTGGAAGTCTTCACCGAAATCTTTTGCCGCAAAATTGATGTTACTGACGCCGGATTGATCGCTGATAAGCACGCGCGTTTCGTTGCCAACAAGTTCAGGATCAATGTGTTCGTAAGTGGCTTTCGCTTTCATCACGGCAGAAACGTGAATGCCGCCTTTGTGCGCGAAGGCACTACGCCCAACGAACGCGGCGCGATCATTCGGCACCAGGTTCGCCACTTCGTTGATGTAGCGGCTGGTGTGCGTGAGCAATTTCAATTTGCCTGCGGGCAAGCAACGACGATCCAGTTTCAATTCCAGGTTCGGAATGATCGAAGCCAGATTTGCGTTGCCGCACCGTTCACCATAACCGTTCATCACGCCTTGTACATGGGTCGCGCCTGCTTCGACAGCGGCGAGCGAATTCGCAACGGCCAGTTCGCCGTCGTTGTGCGCGTGAATACCAATTTTCGCGTGGGGAAATCGGTTGCGTACAATGTCTATAACTTCGACCATACGTTCCGGCAAGCCGCCGCCGTTGGTATCGCACAAAATAATCGTTTCGGCTCCAGCCTTGACGGCAGAATTCAACGTATCGAGTGCATATTCGGAGTTCGCTTTGAAGCCATCAAAAAAATGCTCGGCGTCATAAAACACGCGGCGGCCTTGCGCTTTCAGATGTGAAACCGTGTCAGCAATCATACGCAGGTTTTCATCCAGTGTCGTCTTGAGCGCAACGTCTACGTGAAAGTCCCATGATTTGCCGAAAATGGTGACAATTGGCGTTTCAGCGGCGAGCAAGCCTTGCACAACCGCATCATCGGCGGCGATGCCATTCGCCCGACGCGTGCTGCCGAAGGCGGCAAACAAAGCGTTATCAAGCTTGATGGATTTGGCGCGCTCGAAAAATTCTACGTCCTTCGGATTCGCGCCCGGCCAACCGCCTTCGATAAACGCGACGCCGAGTTCATCCAATGCGCGGGCGATTTTGATTTTATCTTCAACAGAATACGCCAAGCCTTCGCCCTGCGCTCCGTCGCGCAATGTGGTGTCGTAAATTTCGATCAAGGTACTGCTCATAAAATTGGTGGTCGGTGGTCGGTGATCGGTTAAAAAGAAGGTTCTATGCAAAAGCGCGCGTCGTAAGCGAATCAGCTTCGCAAAAGAAGCGATCACCGACCACCAATTTAGTTTTTCGCCTTATCTACGATCTTGTTCGACGCCAGCCAAGGCATCAAACCGCGCAGTTGTTCGCCAACATCTTCAATTTTGTGCTTCTTCCCCTCAGCAACAAGTTTATTGAAGTTTGGCTTGCCAGATTCCGCTTCCGCCATCCATTCATCGGCGAATTGACCCGATTGAATTTCGGCAAGAATTTCTTTCATTTTGGCTTTGACTTCCGGGCCGACAATGCGTGGGCCGCGCGTGACATCGCCATATTCCGCCGTGTTGGAAATCGAATAGCGCATGTTCGCCACACCGCCTTCGTAGAGTAAATCCACGATCAACTTCATTTCGTGCAGGCATTCAAAATACGCCATCTCCGGCGCATATCCAGCCTCGGTAAGCGTTTCAAAACCTGCTTGAATCAGCGCCGTCAACCCACCGCACAGCACCGCCTGTTCGCCAAACAAATCCGTTTCGGTTTCTTCCTTGAAGGTTGTTTCAATCACACCAGCACGTCCGCCGCCAATGGCTGAAGCATAGGCCATGCCAACTTGCTTAGTGTCGCCGCTGGGGTCTTGCGCGATGGCGAGCAAGCACGGCACGCCTGCGCCCCGTTCGTATTCACGACGCACCAAGTGACCAGGGCCTTTCGGTGCCACCATAAATACGTTCACATCAGCAGGCGGCACGATTTTCTTGAAGTGAATCGAGAAACCGTGCGCGACGGCGAGATATTTGCCTGGCTTCAGGTGCGGTGCGATTTCACGAGCATAAATCCCTGGCGTCAATTCATCCGGCGTCAACAGCATAATGATGTCGGCGCGCTCAGCGGCATCAGCCACAGGCAACACTTCCAAGCCTGCCGCTTGGGCCTTCGCCACGCTGGGGCTATCCGCACGTAATCCGACGATTACATCTGCGCCGCTGTCTTTGAGGTTGTTGGAATGTCCGAAGCCTTGCGAGCCATAGCCGATGATGGCGATGGTTTTGCCTTGCAAATATTTCGGGTCTGCATCTTTGTCGTAATAAATGTTCATTTGGAAAGCTCCGATAAAGTTGCGCAAACTGTCCGTTTGCGATTGGTTGATTTAGTAAATCCTTTTGGAAAGCGTTACAGCAGCGGTTGCAAATCCGGTTCTACCCATCCTCGCCGCGCTTCCACCGACAGCAATCGCGCTTGACTGTAATACCTGAGCGGCGAACTGCGCTGGACGTGCTGCGCACAAAAGTCGTTGACGATCTCAACAAACAAAAGGGGTGGTTCTACTTTGTCCAAATAGCGTTTGATGTACCACACAAAAAAGCGCGTGATGGTTTCGTGATAGCCGCTGGATTCGGTATTCTGCTTCCCACAAGCGAGATTATATTGCTTGATGCCATTGCGAAGGATATTGGTTGCCGCGGTCGCGTCGTGCTGCGAGCAGTACCATAATCCGACGATCAAATGCGCCTGATGCGTCCATTCATCGCAAGGCAACGTGCCATCTTCAAACCCTTCCACCAAGCGCGAGAGTTCTTCCAGCGAGGTGTAAACTTTCATTTCAGCTTACGCTACACTTTTTCATTCAAAGTTAATTCAGAGAATGTTTCCTCTTCGGCTGCCTCGCGCGCTTTGATCGCAGCCACGCGCGTCATGGCAACCGTTCCGGTACGCACGATGTCACGAATGCCAAGCGGTTTGAGCAGATCAATTAACGCCTCTACTTTTTCCGCGCTCCCCGTCATCTCAATAATAAAAGCATCGGTGGACACATCCACAACTTTGGCGCGAAAGATTTCGATGAGGCTCAAGACTTCCTGCCGTTGCTCGCCCATCGCGGCATTGACCGTGAGCAAGATCATTTGCCGCTCGACGTGCGGGTCTTTCGTCAGATCATGTACTTCATAGACTTTGATGAGCTTTTCGAGCTGCTTGATGATTTGCTCAATGATCTGGTCGTTGCCGTGCGTCGTGATTGTCATCCGTGACAATTGATCATCTAGCAATGGCGCGACGCAGAGCGAGTCAATTTGATAGCCGCGTGCGCTGAATAATCCGGCCACACGCGCTAACATCCCATATTCATTGGCGACGGTGAGTGAAATTGTATGTCTCATAAATAGAATTTAGGATTTAGGATTAAAAGCGACGTGCGCGACACGGTTTTCGCTAAATCCTAAATCCTGGCTCCTGGCTCCTACTGCAAAATCATATCCTTCAAGGCTGCGCCTGCGGGAACAATCGGGAAGACGTTTTCTTCGCGCGCGACTTTCATTTCGATCAATACTGGCCCCGGCGTGTTGAGCGCTTCCTGCAAAGTTGGTGTGACTTCAGAAACCTTTTCTGCACGGAAAGCGGGAACGCCATACGCTTGGGCGAGCTTGATGAAATCAGGCTGCACGGCGATGTCGCTTTGCGAATAGTTGTGCGCGTAAAACTGCTCTTGCCATTGCCGCACCATCCCCAAATAGCCATTGTTGATAATCAACACTTTAATCGGAATATTGTATTCCTTGATCGTCGCCAGCTCCATCAGTGTCATTTGGAATCCCCCATCGCCCACGACTGCGACGCACGTTTCGCCGGGACGCGCAACCGCTGCGCCCATGCCTGCCGGAAAGCCGTAGCCCATGGCACCGAGGCCACCCGAATTTAACCAGTTGCGCGGATTATCAAAACCGTAAAGCTGTGCGGTCCACATTTGATGCTGTCCCACATCGGCGGAAACAACGGCTTTGCCTTCGGTGAGGCGGCTCAGTTCTTTGATGACATATTGCGGTTTGATAATGTCGCCATCCTGATGAAACCAGAACGGATGCTGCTCTTTCCAATCCGCGATTTGCTGATGCCATTCGGATTTATCCGTGATGGTCTCTTTTGCCTCAAGCTGTGTAGCAAGCTCAGCTAAAAATTGCTTCGTCACTGTGCGCGCATCGCCAACAACGGGAATGTCGGTTTTGACGTTTTTGCCGATATTGGAAGGATCAATGTCTACGTGAATAATCTTCGCGCCCTTGGCAAATTCATCCAGCTTGCCTGTCACGCGATCATCAAAGCGTGCGCCAATCGAAATCAGCAAGTCGCTATTATTGACAGCCATATTCGTCCAGTAGCCGCCGTGCATGCCGAGCATTCCCAAACTTAATGGATGGCTCGCTGGAAAAGCGCCCAAGCCCATCAAGGTGCAGGTCGTTGGCAAATTCAATTTCTCGGCTAACAGGCGGACTTCTTCGTAGGCATCTGCGGTGATAGCGCCCCCACCAATATAAAGCACAGGCCGCTTCGCTCTCATCATGGCGGTCACGGCTTTGCGAATCTGTTTTGGATCACCGTAAATCTGTGGCTTATAGCTCGGCACATCTACCGTTTCGGGGTAATTAAATTCCGTCATGGCGGCGGTCACATCTTTGGGCAAATCCACCAGCACCGGGCCGGGCCGACCGGAGTTCGCTACATAAAAGGCCTCTTTGACAATGGGGGCGAGGTCTTCGACTTTTTTGACCAGGTAATTGTGCTTCGTGCAGGAACGCGTCATCCCTGTCAAATCAGCTTCCTGAAACGCATCCATGCCAATCAAATGAGTGGGGACTTGTCCAGTGAAAACAACGACGGGTAACGAATCCATAAACGCATTCGTAATGCCCGTGACAGCATTCGTGCCACCAGGGCCAGAGGTCACAAGCGCGACGCCCGTTTTTCCTGTTGCCTGTGCATATCCTGCTGCCGCGAATAACGCGCCTTGTTCGTGCCGTACTAAGTAATGCTTAATTCCCAGTTCAGTCCCGCTTTTACCAATTTCGTCGTAGATATGCAGCACTGCGCCGCCGGGATAGCCGAACACGGCATCAATGCCTTCACAACGTAATGCTTCAAGAAAGATTCGCGCGCCACGATATTTCATAAAAGTTGCCTCTTAATGTAAAGCAAGCTAATAGTTTGCTTTTTTCTTAACTGACTCTTTGGTCACAACCAGTATTATTCACTTTGGAACTAGACAAACTAACTGTTTGCCCTACAAAAAACTAAAAGCCCCAGCGAGTTTGCCTGCTCGCTGGGGCTTTGTTGATCTCGTTTGCCTTTTTCTTTAGGCAGTGCCAACAGCGAGCGGAGCGGCGTGGGTAATAACTACGACCGCTACTACGACGATATTAATAATCGCTACAACAACACGAAGGCTTTGTACCGGAAGCTGGTCGAGTTGTGCGAGTCGAAACGTCATTGCGATGGTTATGCTGTTGGTGAAAAGTTGCTTTCTGTTTGAAAGCCCGCGCAGTATAGAGCATTCCCTTTTCGCGTGTCTATAAGCTTTCTCAGAAGATAAGTTTTATTTATGGGCAAATTAGCTTTTGTTTTTCAAACAATCGCTACTTTTATGCAGATGGTCGTCGTCCAAAAATTTGTGCCACTCTTTGCCATAAACCTTGAACCCTTGAGTAATTAAGAAAAACCGTTCGCACAAGTTCAAGCTGCGCGCATGGCTGGGGTGGATCGGACCAATCCAAAATCGGTCGCTGTCGCCATACGGCTCCCAAACTTCAAATCGCTTCCCATTCACCTCAAATTCACAAAACACATCGTCATCAAAAAACTCGAAGTAATATGGTGCGCGAATAATCCGAACTTCGGGAATTTGAAGGAGAACAGCCACTACGCTCGAACGCCCCCACCAAAACTCAGTAACCTTAACCTCAAAAGCAAATACTTGTTCTTCTTTATTTTGAAGATCGTAAACTTTCATGCGAGGCTTGTTTTGCGAATAATTTACGCCGCTTTCGCCTTCACGACTTTACTGCGAATTGCTTCGCCAATTTCAAACGTGCCGACCTGTTTCGGCTGGCTCCTCAGATCGGGTGTGCCATAACCTTCGGCTAACACTTCGCTGATCGCATTTTCCAACGTCTTTGCCTCTTCTTCCAGCTTGCAGGTGTAGCGCAGCATCAACGCCACCGACGCGATAGCGCCGAGCGGGTTCGCAATTCCCTTGCCCGGCGATGTCGGGCGCGGAGCCGTGGACGGGTTCGTACAAACCGACTTTGCCGCCAATACTCGCCGACGGGAGCATGCCTAAACTGCCCGTCAATACTGCCGCTTCGTCGCTCAGAATGTCGCCGAATAGATTTTCGGTCACGATCACGTCGTAGGCAGTAGGCCGCGTCACGAGCGCCATTGCGCAGCTATCAACATAGCCGTGTTCGAGTTGTACATCGGGGTATTCCAGCGCCACGCGGTTCACGACTTTGCGCCAGAGTTGCGAGACTTCCAGCACGTTCGCCTTGTCAATCGAATGCAATTTCTTTTTGCGACCACGCGCAATATCAAAGGCGACGCGCGCGATTCGTTCGACTTCGGGCGCGGTGTATACCATCGAATTCAAGCCGCGCTCTTCGGTGATTTCGCGTGGTTGTCCGAAATATGCGCCGCCCATCAATTCGCGGACGATAATCATGTCCGTGCCGCGCACGACCGCTTCTTTCAGTGGCGAAGCTTCAATTAACGGCTCGTGCAAAAACGCGGGGCGCAAATTCGCAAAAACGCCAAGACCCGCACGCAATGCCAGCAGCCCGTTTCCGGTTTGAGCTTCGGCGGGTTGTTGTCGTATTGCGGGCCGCCTACGGCTCCCAGAAAAACCGCATCGCTCGCCAAACACGCCGCCAGCGTTTCGTCTGGCAGAGGGACGCCGACCGCATCCAATGCGGCGCCACCCATCAAGTGCGATTCAAACGTGAATTCGTGGCCAAAGACTTTGGCAATAGTTTCGAGGCAGCCCACGGCTTCGCGCGTCACTTCAACGCCGATGCCGTCGCCGGGGAGAACGGTAATTTTTGCTTGCATAGTTTTTCTTCCACTAAGGCACACGAAGGAACACTAAGAATGATGGCGCGCCTTCGTGGCGCTTCGAGTTGCTTCGTGGATGAGAGTCATCTGGATTCTGGTAACGGAGTCGCCACCGAAATTTCTTCGTTTACATCACTCTTGCGGCGCGCTGTTGCATACACCGCTTTGTTCAGCGCATTCAAATAGGCACGCGTGCTGGCATCCACAATGTCCGTGCTGGCGGCCTTGCCCGTGTACGAAGTGTTGTCAAATTCGACGTGAACAAAGACCTCGCCCACCGCATCAGTGCCTTTGCTGACAGACCGCACCGTGTAATCCATCAAGGTGCCTTTCATGCCCGTGATCTTGTCAATCGCTTCAAACGCCGCATCCACCGGGCCGTCGCCCACAGCGGATTCGGTGCGTTCGCCCAAATCATCACCGAGCGTGACCATCGCAGTTGCATTCTTAGCGGTGCCAGCCGTCGCTTGCAGCACGCGGAGTTTGTAGGCTTCGGGGATTTGCGCGATGCCGTCCTGCAAAATCGCCAGCAAGTCCTCTTCAAAAATTTCTTTCTTCTGATCAGCCAGCTTGGTAAAGAGCTTGTATGCCTTGTCGAGTTCCGGGCGTGACAATTGATAGCCCATCTCTTCGTACTTTTTGTTCAGCGCGTGGCGTCCTGAATGCTTGCCCAGCACGATGCTATTGGTTTTCACGCCAACGGATTCCGGCGTCATAATTTCGTAGGTAATACGATTTTTCAGTACGCCGTGTTGATGAATGCCCGCTTCGTGCGCGAACGCATTTTTGCCGACAATGGCTTTATTCGGCTGCACCAAGACACCTGTAATATTGCTCAAGGTTTGGCTGGAACGATAAATCTCTTCCGTGACAATGTTGTTCTTGTACGGCATCAAATCCTTGCGTACACGCATCGCCATCACAACTTCTTCTAATGAAGCGTTGCCAGCGCGCTCGCCGATGCCATTGATCGTGCATTCAATCTGGCGGGCACCTGCCGAAATCGCCGCCAATGAATTCGCTACGCCCAAGCCTAAATCATTGTGACAATGCACACTGATCACGGCCTGCTCGATATTACGGACGCGCTGCTTGAGCGTTGAAATGATATGGTGATATTCGGAAGGAATCGTATAGCCAACCGTATCGGGAATATTGACGACGGTTGCGCCTTCGTCAATGACGGCTTCGATGATTTCACAGAGATAATCAAGATCGCTGCGCGTCGCGTCTTCAGCCGAAAATTCCACGTCTTCAGTAAAGCTTTTTGCTAAACGCACCGCTTTGCGCGACATTTCCAGGACTTCCTCCCTCGTCTTTTGCAGCTTGTGTTGCAAGTGAATGTCAGAAGTGGCGACGAAAGTATGAATACGCGGGCGGGCAGCATCCGAAAGCGCTTCCCAAGCGCGCTCAATGTCAATCGGCGTGGTGCGACAGAGCGCCGCGATGATTGGTGTGCGGCAAGTGCGTGCGACTTCTCGTACAGCATTAAAATCGTCTTCGGAAGCAACGGGGAATCCGGCTTCGATAATATCAACGCCGAGTGCCTCAAGCTGCCGTGCCATCCGCAGCTTTTCCTCAAGGTTCATGCTGCATCCGGGCGATTGCTCACCATCGCGCAAAGTCGTATCAAAAATTGCTACCTGCTCGTTGCTCATCAAAGTTGACTCCCTTCAAATCGTGCTGAATAGTAAATGCTTGACAGTCACTCAGCCTGAAGTTTGCGTAAAATAACATTGCACTTGTCATATTGTAAAGCGTATAATTTTTTCTGGCGTATAAAAATTTCTTATGGTGAAATCAAAAGGCTAAAAGGTCGGCACTTTTTTATTTTTCCTTTTGTTTTTGTACGAAAGCAGCGAAGATTCCGCTTCCCACTTTTGCCTTTTGATATTTGCCTTTTGATTTCCCTATGGACTTTTCACAACTCGAAATCTTTCTCTCCATCGCGCAGGAAAAAAGTTTTTCGCGGGCAGCAGAAAAGATGCTGCGCACCCAACCCGCTATCAGCATTGCAATCAAACGCCTGGAAGAAGAACTGGGCGAATCGCTTTTTGATCGTAGCAGCAAGGCCGGGACGCTGACCGAGGCCGGCAAGATTTTGCATTCGTATGCGCAGCGCGTGCTGAACCTACGCGACGAAGCTACGAGCGCGATCAGCGAATTGCGGGGGATGTATCGCGGGCGACTGAGCATTGGCGCGAACGAAAGCACGTCTTTGTATTTGCTGCCACCGCTGCTCATCAAATATCGCCAGCAGCATCCGCGCATCAAGATCGAAGTGTATCGCAACGTTTCTGAACGTATTCCCAATGAAGTGTTAGAGCGGAATCTGGACTTTGGCTTTCTATCCTTTGACCCCCAGCATCCGATGCTGCAATCGCTTGAGGTGTATCAAGATGAGTTGGTTCTGGTAGTCAGCCCGAAGCATCCGTTGGCCAAGAAAAAGGGGATTACAGTGCGCGATTTAGCCCTGGAAAGCTTTGTGGCGCATAACGTCAAGACGCCAGCGCGTTCTCGCATCTTTGAGTTCTTCGCGCAAAATCGCACGCCGCTCAACATTTCGATTGAACTTGCGACACTCGAAACGATCAAAGGCTTCGTCAAAGCCAATGTCGGCATCGCCATTCTGCCGCGCTTGTCTTTGCAGGAAGAGATCGCATCACAACAGCTTATCGAAGTGCCTGTCAAAGGCATGAAGATCGAGAAAACTCTGCGCATCATTTATCGCCGCGAACAAACGCTGTCGCATGCCGCCAAAAGCTTTCTAGAAATAGTAAAAAGTCGTGATAGCAGTTACGACAACGGCACCATTACTGCGCGTGTTCCCGACCAAGGATAGCGACCTGGCCATTTTTATTGCTTGCTCGTCCGGCGGCTTCTCCGTATAATCCGTTTCGCACTACCAACGGCAATCATTGGCCCAGCATTCGCCGTTGCCCCAAAAGCTCAACTATCGCATTTAACCCAACAGCCCTTTATACCAATTATGGTCTAGCCTGTTTGGCGAGACTAATTTGTCGAAAGAAGTTTTGCTGTCGTGTCCTTGATCCGCCGCCCTGAAGTTCATATACTGTCGCAGGGCATAAATTATTACTTCTCAATAAAGACAGCGAAAAACAACAAAACAGGTAAAGAGAAGCAAGGAAGGGATCGTTTTGCTTTTTGGTTCTTTGCCGCTCTCACTGCTTCTTTGACTCAAACCATTATTTTGAAGGTCACCAAAGAAACCTTCTTTGCGGTGATTTTTCTGAGGTATAGGAGTTATGCTGAAAAGAATATTCACGACGATTACCTTCCTGGGCTTCACCTTGTTTTTGATGGCCTGTCCACAACAACAACAAGCCAATCGAAAAATGGATTACAACAGCGCCGAGAGCAAATTGCGCCTGGCGATGAATGTCAATGAACTGGCCTACAATAGCTGGAACCGTGTTTTTGAAAGCTTTGGCCAATTGAAAAAAGATGGGCGGCTGAGCGATGCGCGTTGGGCTTCTGTCCAAGCCATTGACAGCGTGATCGTGCTGACCGAAGCCGATTTGATTGATGGGATTGACCGCTCGAAAAAATTGCTGGAAGTCTGGCGTAAGTCTTCGCTGAATTTGTTGTCGGCGGAAAACCCACAAGATGTGGCGACACTACGCGAACGGGAAATGGATGCGCTGCAAGGCTTCAAAGAGTCAGTGGCAACACTGACGCTCAAATCCGTGAAGTTGCGTGATTCGTATTCGGAAGCAATGGTGGTGGCGGATAAAGCGGTCAAAGAAGGATTGCCTCTTCCGCCCGAACACTTGCTCGCAATTCGGCAAGTGGTGAAAATGGTGGATGCTGAAACCAACGGGAATCGTGCGGTGCCCCCACAAACCTCATCAGGACAAACCAAAGAGTCGGCCAGTCGCGTTGCGGTCAGTGTGAAATGACGGTTGGCTTTTAGGTCAACCAAAGCCAGTCGCGCGCAGAAAGAAAACAGCGATGCCTCGGCACTTCAGAATGTTATTAGTGGCCTCCCCTGGCATCCTGATAACACACTGGTAGCTGGTTATGCTTGCTGCGCGCGACCGAATTGTCCTTTCCTCACTTACTGAGGGAAGGAATTTTTGCGACCGTTCTGCGGTGTGCTTTCATACGGGAAAACTTTGTTGTATCCCATATCATTATTGGTCACACCGTCATAATTGCCCATAAACGGGTCGCTGATTTTCAGATTGTTGGGATCGCGTAAATCGGAAAGCAATGCGATGATGGCAATATCCACGACATCATCGCCAAAGCGCCGTCCATTCGGCCATCCGCCCGGAATATTCCCGCCATTCTTGAACGGGTCTTGAATCTTGCTCTTCAGCACATCGCCGCCAAAAATGCTCAGCCGTGAGAAGCCTGCGTCATTCGGGTTCTTCGCATCGTTCGCGCTGTTGCCAGCCAGCCGAACCGCATCGGTTGAAAGGTCAACTTTAATGACATCGGGGATAAAAATTCCGGCGATGTCAGTGCGACCGGTCGGAATCGCCAGTTGCGCACCTTTGCCGATGATTGCATTGATGAGAGCAGCCAACTCAGGTGTCTCGGCATATTTGCGGAAAAGCTGATTATCCATAGCCGGAGTAGAGCGACTGTAAATGTCTTTGTCGGCAAGGGCCACCAGTCCTTCATTGAAGAGCGGATTGCCCTGCCGTGCGACTTGAGCATATTGCGGGCGACGGATAATCAAGCCGGAACCATTGCCTGAGACGGATGCCACTTCACGACTGGTCGTTGCATAGACGCCTACCATTTGCAGTTCACCGCCGATGTCAGCGGTCGGAATTTGCAGTGCCATCGCGTGAATATTAAAACCGCCCTGGGAATCTTTGCCGGGATTGCGGAGTTGCAGCAAATCAAAGATAGATTGAATGTCACCATAAAAACCATCATCGCGCTGTCCGGCAAAAGCGAGATACCCGCCTTGCAATTGCGCAATCGTAGCTTTGGTGTATTTGTCCAACTCAGCTTCCGTCGCTACGCCTTTACGCGCCAAGTTTTCGCCGTTATCGCCTTCGTTGTAGAAAGGCGTTGCAATGCCCTGATTATTGGGCGGAACGATTCCTGTTCCCAAAATCATTTGCGAGCCGGTGCGATTATTCAGTTTTGTGACCGTGTAGGTTTGCGTCAGATTCTGGTTGGCATCATCCACCGCATTGACCACGCCGAGGTACGATTGCAGGATTGTGTTTTGATTTTTGAATTTCGTCTTGAATTCAAAGCGATAGGTCATCGTTGGACGACCAGCCGCAACATCTGCGCCTGTCGCCACGTGAATTTCATAACGCACTGTATCGTCAAAGTTATATTTATTCGGGCCAACGCCTGGATGTTCGTGCGGATAAACGCCCAAGGCAACCGTCAGGTATTTCTGTCCGCTGCGAGAACTGACAAACGCATAAACATCCGTCGTGTTGGCCGCAGGATCACGCGTAACCAACGGCGCATCCATGTGGCTGGAAGCCAATGTAAACTGTGGCAGCAGCGTTAAGGCCAGCAGCAAAACCAGCGCCAGCTTACGCTGTATTTTTCGGGTTATCCTATTCATAAAATTCAAGTCCTCTCTAGAATTAGAGCCAGCTCAAGCAAGAGGGATTCCGCCTGAGCTGGCAATGACTATTTGTTATTTTTGCTCGACCAGGTAGCGTGTGGCGAAGCGATTGAATTGAGCTTCCTCTTGAGCTGAGCGCACAGTTTCCACGCCAGCACGTCCAAATCGGCGGCTCGGCAATAACGACTCAGCACGATTTTTGGCGACCGTTTCAGCCGCAGTCGGCGCAAAGCTGCTGACGGTATTCAACGTCAGGGTGTAATTGCCGGTGGCGTTGTTCGCAAAAGGCGTGGCGACGATCACGTAAATTCCCGTGCGGGGCAATGTCGTCTTAATCAACGCATCGTTCCCCCCACCCGTATTGTCATCGCTCACCAGCGTTTCCCCATCGTTACCATTAAGGATCAGGAACGAATCAAAATTGGTGGAACTCATCTTGATTTGCACCATTTCGCCCTGCACACCCGCAAACCAATACGCATCCAGATAGTCGCCCGCCGAGCTGCGCAAATCACTCGTCGTAATGTTGGCGTTCAGGTTCGCTCCATAACTAATGGGCTGGATTGAGTTGCCAGCTAATCGCACTGTATAGCCGCCTAGTGCGTTCGGATCATCATCCGCACTGGTCACAACCAGTACGTAATCGCCACTGCCTGGCAAGACCGTTAATAACAGCGCATTCGTGTTATCTATATTCCCTTGCCCAAGCCCACCCAGATCATCGTCTGCCGCTAACAGAGTCAAGCTGCCATTCGCTTGTTTCCTGTACAGCAGGGCTGTGGCGTCGAAGAGGTTGGAGCGTACATCAACTGCAATGCCCGACGTAGAATTGGCCGTGAAGCTATACGCATCTATAAAATATGTCCTGCCGCTGCCATCGCCTGCGCGCATGACTTGATCGTCAGTCGTCAACTGCCCAACGGTTAATTGGCCCGGCGTGAGCGCCTGCGTACGGACCTGGGGCGGCGTGCCGCCGATTGTGAATGTAACGACATTTGAGCTTTGTCCATTGACCACCACCCGAACATTAAGCTGCCCCAGCCCCGCCAACTCTGGCGGGATGGCAAGGTTGAGTTGATCCAATCCCATCCAGCCCGGAGCAACTCCTGCATAAGCCACAGTCACAGGCACACCTTGAATGGTTGCGGTCACGGCTTCAGCTACCCCATTCGTATCGGTCGGATTGCTGGCCATCGCGCGGCGCAAGCCGGTGCCGAACAATTCCAAATAGTTCGGATTTACCGCCGTGCCTGGAGCCACGGCTCTTTCGCTGCCATCGGCATTCGTCAGGCTTTGCCGTGTCAAGCCATCGAACGTAGAAAACCCTACGGCTGAACCGCGCCCGGAAGCATCCGCCGTAAAAAGTCCTGGTGCAGCGGCAGAAATATTCACGCTTCCCGTGCGCGTGCTGCCATCAGAATTGGTGACTACGACTGTAGCGATGCCCACTGCGGTTGTGGCCGGAGCCAGAAAATTGATCTGCGAATTGCTAACATAAAAGAGCGGCGCATCAGTGCCATTGAGGCTGACTCTGATGCCGTTCAGTGTCGTTGGCAACAGGTTTACCGGCGCGGTTGCAGGCTGCCCATTGGCCGTGACAAAGGTGCCAAATACTGAAGCTATCGAATCAGGTGCAATGCTTCCCGGACTAAAATTAGCCGCGTTCACCACCGTGATGGAGGAGGTTTGGGTAGGCGGGTTAAAAGTTGGCGCGACCGCAATATCGCGGATGATCTCACTCACGCCAATCGTGCCGAGCAAGGTTGCTGCGCCACTGGTTAGATTGATTGTGTACAATTGTGATTGCGTTGCGCCGGAGGTTGTCAGCGAAGCAAAAGCCGCATCATTGAAATCCGCAATATCAAAACCAACCTGGTCGGTCGTGTTCACGCCGAGCGCGCCAAGGGTTGATAACTGCCCCGTGTTTGGGGAAATTGGCGCACCACTGACTGAGCCTTGTCGGACGAGAATATCCAAGTTGGAATCAATCCCATACAGCGTGGTTGTCACTGCGCCAGAAACATTGTTCGTATATGCCACTCCTACAATATTTGGATTGGCGGCAACGTTTGCGTCACCTGTCGTATACACCAAAGTTGTGTCGGTGCCCGCCACGCCGCCGGTATCAGGATTAAGGCGCAGGTTCTGATCTGCATCACTCATAAAGCGAATGCGATCCGGCACCGGATTGAAATCTACGGCAAAGGCAGCCCCATTCGCGGCGGGGGTAAAGGTCGCCGTTCCCACTTGCGTGGCAACGCCTGTAATGGTGTTAATGGTATAGATACGGCTGGCCGAACTGACACCGAAAAGCTGCCCCGTGCGGGGGCGAAAATCTATCCCGACCAATGTCTCGCCACCTTGTAAGCCAGTGATCGTCAACGTGGTAGTGATGGTATTCGGTGCCAGACTGCTGAAGCTCACCAATTTCTGGCTCGCCGTCAAAGCCCATACGCTGCCCTCGACCTGCGGCGATTGTGCCCAAGTCGAGAAGCTCAAGAGTAGGGAAATTGCAAGGGTTAGTAGGCTACTTGTTACAGCCTTCTTTGCTATGATCGTTTGTTTTTTTGTTTGCATGAATAAACCTCCCCCATACAGCCATAAGGGCTGCTGTAATAAGTTACTGCTCTTTGATCGAGGGAATAAGGTGTTTGTGGTTGGCCTCAATACTAGATGTGATCTTAGCTTATGGGTTACTGCTGCTGATCGTCTTTAGCATAGTTGGCCGCTTCGGTTATTAACTCATCGTTGCGTTCTTGGGTCTAAACTGCCTGGCAGTAAGAAACAATCGTTGAGGGCTAGGTTTGTAGGCAGTGGTTCACCTTCACATGACAGCCACGCGTCAACAAAATCACTTAATCAGTATGTGCAGCACGGCCCTCGCATCGTGCGATACTTAATTCTTACTGTAAGAACATTGCTTTTCCGCTCTAAGTACGACGGCGTATCACCAAGCGGATTTCTGGCAAGGAAAATTTTTGGGGAGAAAAATTGGCTTAGCAGTAAAGCAACTGATGGCCGAGTTCCTCAAGCTTTACTTCTTCGTAGATGCGATCTATCAATTCATAGCCGTAGCGAGCCAAAAAGTAGGCGGCATTGATTTCTCGTTCCTGCAATCCTTTGTTGGGATAGAGAACCGCGAAGGCGCGTTCGATTTGGTGCCGCGTGGCTTCGTCGCGCTGGCTTAGGTTCTTGATATACGTGGCGCGCAGGCGGTGAATGTTCGAGAGTATATTCGCTTTGCCACCTTTGAGCGCTGCGGCTAAAGGTGGGTCGGCTTTTTCTAAAGCGGTGCGCAGTTTTTCCACTTGTGCTTCAATCAATTGCTCTGTCTCATCGAACGCGGCTGCCGTTTCTTTATCCGCTCCCTGCTCGCCAATTTTCGTCATCACTTCATTCACGCCCGCAAACAAATCGCTGAAGGTCAGCCCATTTTTGCTGAGCGTTTTGGCGTGCCGCTTCTCAATCAACGTGAAGCTGGCGCGCGATAACACCAGCGGTTCGACCCGTCCCAGCAATTGATAGCCTGCCCGCAGTTGGGCGAAGTAGGCAATCTCCGCCGGGCCGCCAATGTACACCGCCGTCGGCAGTAAAAAATCCTGCACAATCGGACGCAGCGTGACATTCGGGCTAAAACAGTTCGGACAACGATGGACGGTTGCCAGCAATTCGTCGCGCTGGAAGCTTTTCTCACTGCCTTTCAGATAGAAATGCCCGTCGCGTTGCACGAGCGCCGTGCGTCGGCCCTCGTCCATCATAAACAACGGCACAGATTCGGGACTGGTATACACTTGCGCGTGATAGCCGGCGGCTTCTAACGCCGCGCTTTGTTTGACCAGCGCTGTAGCAAATTCTGGCGCGCGTGACATCGCTTCTGAATAAAGCGCCCCGGCAATATGCTTAAAGCGATCATCAAGCGGATTGATCAGCACCACGCCAAACTTGCCGAAGAAACGCATCATCAATTTAGCAAAAGCATCCGCAAAACCGATGCCGGTCTGATAAGACGCGCGCAAATCCGCTTCCAGGGCGGGCAGGAATTCGGATTCGGGCAGTGCCGCCAGCAACTCGTTCAGGTTTTCATTGATCGCTTCCCCCAAACGAACGGTGCCGACGGGCTTGCCTTCTGCGGGCGAACAGCCCGTGTAAGTAATCGTCACAAACTGGCCTTCACGATTAACGAGCCGCGTGTGATTGACTTCGGCGAAATCGTGATCTTCCGCCGCAATCCAGAACACTGGAACCGCATTGACGCCGCGTGCGCGCAATTCATTGGCAAGCTTGATGGCCGTGAGAGCTTTGAAAATCGTGTAGAGTGGGCCAGTAAAAAGCCCGGCTTGTTGGCCGGTGATAATAACGACCGAATCTTTTTCCCGCAGGCGTTCAATGTTGGAAAAAGTCGCTGCGCCTGCGCCTGCCGCACGGTTCTGTTCCAGCAACACATCCGCGACCGCATCACGATTGTAGTCTTGTGCAGCCACTCGTGCGGAACGCGCGAGCAAGGCATCCCAATCGCGCCCACCCGCTTCGTAAAAATTTTCCACCCGTGGGAAGTCATACAGAAAATCCTGAAACAAACGAGATGTTTTCGGGATTTCACTGAAGCGGATTGTGTCTGTGGTCATTTACTTCTCCGGTTTAGCCCTTCGCTATTAGTCCATCCACTATGGGCAAGTTTTTTGGCTAAAGGCTAACAGCTAATAGCTTTTTCAAAACTCAATCTCACGCAAATCATCGCGCTCCTGAAACGGGTGATCATCCAGTGCGCGGGCAAAGAAGCCGCTTTCCTCAATTGCCTGTTCAATTCCCGCGCGCGCGCTTTCATCCGGCGCGGGCAACGGCGAGCGCGGCAAAAAGCCATACATCCCGCACATATCCATCGCCGCTTTCAGCCAACCGACGCCCGGCAGGCTAACCGCTTTCCCTAAAGCCCCAATGCGTTCTTTGATTCGTTCAGCGCGTTCCTGGTCCCCCCATTTGTATGAACGGATCGCTTCGCAACAGGCGCGCGGAGCCAACGCTGCGACGGCGAAAATTCCGCCGGTGGCACCGAGCGAAAGGCCTTCTGTTAACAACGCAGGAGCGCCCAGCATTACGCTAAATTCCCGCTGCCCCAATTCATTGAAGAGGTGCCGCAGCGATTCCAAATCGCCGGAACTCTCCTTTAAGCCGATAATGTTCGGATGATCCGCGAGTTCCGCAATCGTTTCCGGCATCAGATACACACCCGAAAATTGCGGAATCAAATAAATCAGCACTGGAATGGGTGAGTTATCCGCGATGCGACGGTAATGCGCGGCCAGTTCTTCATCGTGCAAAATCTTCTTGTAGTAATACGGCGTGACCACGACCGCGCCATCGGCACCACGATCCGCTGCCATTTTTGTCATCTCCACCGTGTGCCGCGTCGAAAGCTCGCTCGTGCCGACAAGCAACAATTTGTCATACGGCAAATTTGCCTTGACCGTATCAATCAACGCCAGCTTTTCATCTTTGTCGAGGTGCGGAAATTCGCCCGTCGAGCCTAAAATTAAATAGCCGAGCAGGTCGGTTTGATTCCAGACCTGCAAATTTTCCACCATTTTCTCATGCGCAATTTCGCCGGATTGGTCAAAAGGCGTGGGGACAGCAGTAACAATTCCACTCAGATTTAATGACATAGCAGCTTTCTTGATTTGAGTTGTAGCAACCAAGTCGGCATTATAGCGGCGCGATGTGAAAAGTAGCAATACGCGTTAGCCTTTCCTTCTACGCGCGCCCCACCAAGTGGCATGAAGGAAGGTTCATTCTGCTGGATTTTGTTCTCCTCGTGCTACTTCGTGGGTGAAAGCGATGTTTATGGAATTGCCGATTTATCAAGAAAATTTACGTTCGTCTGGCGATTGGCTTACTGGATTGAGTCAAGCGCGGGACGTTTGGGCAACCGCAAAAACACAGCCTGAAACCAGCGCGCACGTGCAAGCACAGCAAACACAATGGTTCGGCGCAGCAGCTTTGCCCGCCGCGCAATTGATTGCCGCGTGGGCTGCTGAAGTGAACGCAACTTTGGATGTCGCGCGCCTGTTTACGCTTAATCACGCGTTGACAAATAGTGCAACCATCTTGCGAGAAATTGCCGCCACACCGATCAATGCCGCCCATGATCCGCCCCTTGCGCGCAGTATCCCGCGCTTGCTCGACAACGCGATGGGCTGGTTTATGACGGAAGGCTTTGCCGAAATGAACCCCATCGAACAAGCCACGCTCGTGCATTTGCGCCTGCTTGATCTACAACCGTTTGCCGTAGCAAATTTCCAAACCGCAACCTTAGCGGCCAGCTTTTACATAGAACGGGCAGGCTTGCCGCCCCTGCTTTTTGATCCAAACGAAGCACGCTATGCTGTGGCGCTGGAATCCGGGTTCCGCATGTCGACACAGCATTTGGTAGATTATTTCGCTGCTTCGCTGATGCAAACAATCACAAATCTCAAATCTTAAATCTCTTATGCCTGAGCTTATCATCAAAGCTGCCACCATTGACGATGTTCCCGTCATTCTGTCCTTCATCAAAAAGCTGGCGGAATACGAAAAGCTGTCACATCTGGTCACCGCGACAGAAGAAGGCTTGCGCGAAGTATTGTTCGGCACGCGCCCGTACGCTGAAACGGTCATCGCTTATGCCCAAAATGAGCCAGTCGGGTTTGCCCTCTTTTTCCACAACTTTTCCACCTTTTTAGGAAAACCCGGCATTTATCTGGAAGACCTGTTTGTAGACATCGAACAGCGCGGCAAAGGCTTTGGCAAAGCCTTGCTCGCCCATCTGGCCAAGTTAGCGCAAGAACGCGATTGTGGGCGACTGGAATGGTCGGTGCTGAATTGGAATCAGCCTTCGATTGATTTTTATGAGTCGCTGGGCGCGCAGCCGATGAACGAATGGACGGTATATCGCTTGACCGACGCGGCATTGGAGAAGTTGGCAGGGGAGAAGTTGGCGGGATAGAAGTTGGCAAGGGAGAAGTTGGCGCATGAATAAACGGGGTCGCATTTTGCGAGCGGACAAGTCAAAGGCGCAACCGTTACCCGATCACGTCAAAGAAATTCTGGCCCCCTACTTCCCCGCTTTTGAGTTAGACAAGATTCGCGTCTTTGAAGGCATTCCGTTTTATGTCACGATGGATGCGACTGCGTATACGGATGGCAATCATATCTTCTTTAAGCCGGGGGCATTCGACCCCGATTCGATTGCAGGCATTGCGCTGATTGGACACGAAGTCATGCACAGCGTGCAATTTCAACAGCACGGCAAATGGCGCTTTCGCGCCCGCTACTTAACCAATTGGGGCAAGCAGTATCAAGCCCATCGCAACCTCAATCACGCGTACTATTACAACGAATTCGAGATCGAAGCCCGCGCGATGGAAGAGAGAATTTACAGCGATCTATTGAGTCTGAACCTGACGCACAAAAATACCGAATCCTGATTCCCAAATTATGAACACGGAATTACTGCTCGACGGCATACAACAACTTTCTGGCCTGCAAGCGCGATGGCACGATTATCAAAGCGACGAAACCTTGCGTATACCGGAAGCCAAAGCGCGCGAAGTCATCGCCGCACTGATCGCACGCTTGCACAACAACTACCCTTTCTGGCATCCGAGCTATGCCGGGCAAATGCTAAAGCCGCCGCACGAAATCGCTGCCATCGCCTATTTCCTCGCACAGCAAATCAATCCGAACAATCATGCGTTGGACGGTGGCCCCGCAACGGCGCAGATGGAAACCGAAGTCATTGCGGCACTCGCGCAGATGTTTGGCTTCCCGCAGCATCTCGGCCACCTGACTTCGAGCGGCACCATTGCCAATCTCGAAGCCTTGTGGATAGCGCGCCAGCTTCATCCCGACAAAGCCATCGCGCATTCATCCGAATCACATTACACGCACAGCCGCATGTGCGAAGTCATCGGTGCGCAAAATGTCGAAATCGCCGCCGACCGCCAAGGCCGGATGGAGTTGGACGACTTACGCACGAAGCTAAGCACAGGCACGATTGGCACCGTAGTAATGACGCCCGGCACAACTTCGCTCGGCGCGGTTGACCCAATTCATGAAGCAATCGCCTTACAAAACGAGTTCGAGTTTCGCCTTCACGTTGACGCTGCATACGGCGGCTTTTTCAAGCTGCTGACTGAAACCGAAGCCCTGCACAAAAATGATGCCGCCGCCTTTTGTGCCATCGCCCAGTGTGACAGCATCGTTGTAGACCCGCATAAACACGGCCTGCAACCCTACGGCTGCGGCTCGGTGCTCTTTCGTGATCCGACGGTTGGGCGTTTCTATATACACGATTCGCCGTACACATATTTCACCTCCAACGAATTGCACTTAGGCGAAATCAGCCTGGAATGTTCACGGGCAGGCGCAGCCGCAGCGGCCTTGTGGGCAACGCTGCAATGCTTCCCGTTGCAGGCCAATGAAGGCTTAGGCGCAGTGCTCCAAAAAACCAGGCAAGCCGCATTGGAATGGGCGAAGTTGATCGAACAAAGCGACGCATTGCAATTGGTTACCGCCCCCTCGCTCGACATCGTCGCGTTTTTCCCGAAGCTAAAAGACAAGCGCGTCTCTGCCATCAGCGAAGCCGTACATTGCGTCTTTGCCGAGTTAATGGACGACCCACAACATCCGATTTATCTGGCAAAAATGAATGCGAAACCGCATCTGCTCAAGCCCTTCGATGACCTGATTTGGGACGCGCCCATGCTGACCGTGTTCCGCAGCGTCTTGATGAAGCCGGAGCATTTGCGCTACGTTCCCCAACTACACCAACGAGTTTTGGAGGCATTGAAAAATGGCTAATCCCGAAGAGCAGGAATACGCGCACTGGAACCGCGTCTACCTCGCCGTCATCATCGTCACAATTGCCGTCATCGCCGCGCTCTGGCTTTTCTCTAAATCGTTTGAGTAGCCCTAACTTATGAAAACCCTCGACTGGATCATTGTCGCTGCCTATCTCATCTACATTGTTTACGACGGCCTGCGCCTCACGAAAAAGAGCCACGAAGTCGAAGGCTATTTCCTGGCCAATCGCAGCCTGCCGTGGTGGGCCGTAGGCTTGTCCGTAATGGCGACGCAGCTTTCGGCCATCACGCTGGTGGGAGCAACGGGACAGGCCTACAACGACGGCATGCGCTTTGTGCAATTCTATTTCGGACTGCCGATTGCGATGGTGATTTTGTGCGTCACCGTAGTTCCCTTCTTCTACCGCGCCAAAGTCTTCACGGCGTATGAATATCTGGAACGTCGCTTCGACGCGAAGACACGCGCATTGGCAAGCCTGCTGTTTCTGATTCAACGCGGCATGAGCTGCGGCGTCATCATCTCTGCGCCTTCCGTGATTTTGTCTATCGTGCTGGGCTGGAACGAGACGACGACCGTGTTGGTAATGGGATTGACGACGGTGATCTACACGATGTTCGGCGGCGTGCAGGCCGTGACGTGGACGGACGTAAAACAGATGATTATGATTTTTATCGGGATGGGCGTGTGCATCTTTGTCATCGTCGGCAAATTTCCCGTGGGCGTTTCGATGGGCGATGCGCTCAATTTAGCAGGCGCGGCAGGCAAATTGAAAACCGTGGATTTCAGTTTCAGCTTAACGGAAACCTACACATTTTGGTCAGGCACCATCGCGGCTTTGTTTTTGTTTCTCTCGTATTTCGGCTGCGATCAAAGCCAGGTGCAGCGATTCTTAACTTCGCGTTCCGTGGACGAAGGGCGGACTTCGCTCTTGATGAGCGCCTTCGTCAAAATCCCAATGCAGTTCGGCGTGCTGTTCATTGGCGTGATGGTGTTTGTGTTTTATCAATTCGTGCAACCGCCGATGCTTTTCAAAGTAGACGATGTGGCCAAAGTTCAGCAAAGCAGCTACAAGGCCGAGTACGACAAACTGCTCGCCGAGTACGAAAGAACCTTTGCAACGCGCCAACAAGCAGCCACTAACTTTGCTGGCGATCAGGCCGCCAAACAAAGCTATGTGGCAGCGAATCAGTCCATCACCGAGCTTCGCAAACGTGCTTCAGAGTTAGTCAAAAAGGCCAACAATAGTTCCAGCTTTAGCGATGTGAACTATATCTTCCCCACCTTCGTCACAACCTACATGCCCGCAGGCGTTGTCGGCCTCATCATTGCTGCGATTTTTGCCGCCGCGATGTCTTCGATCTCCGCTGAACTGAGTTCACTTTCGACCGCGACCGTGATTGATTTTTATCGCCGTCACATCAACACGGCGGCGACCGATGCACAGTATTTGCGCGTGGCCAAACTCTCGACCGGCTTGTGGGGCATCTTTGCCTGCGTGGTTGCCTTGTACGCTTCGCGGCTGGGTTCGTTGATCGAAGTCGTCAACAAATTCGGCTCGTTCTTTTATGGCTCGTTGCTTGGGGTGTTTGTCTTGGCGATTGGCACGAAGCGCGCAACGGGCACTGGTGCATTCGTTGGCTTGATCGCAGGCATCGCGTCAGTTGCGATTGTCAGCAACACCACGAAGATCAGCTTTCTTTGGTATAACCTCGTTGGATGCGTCACCGTTGTGGTCGTCGGAATGTTGATTAGTTGGATTGTCCCCAACAAAAAGGTGCAGGTATGAAGTTCTCTCGTCGCGACTTACTGCACGGCTCGCTTGGGTTTTCGCTCGCCGCGCATGTTCCAGCCTTCGCGCAAACCAACAAAACCGCGATCACCGATGTCGCAGGCATCAAGGTTGGTCACTTCACCGACAAACGCCGTCCCACTGGTTGCACCGTCATCCTCACCGAAGCAGGCGCAACCGCAGGCGTAGACGTGCGTGGCGCGGCTCCCGGCACGCGCGAAACCGATTTGCTTGATCCAAAAAATCTGGTGCAACAGGTTCACGCGATTGTGCTGTCCGGCGGCAGCGCATTCGGCTTGGACACCGCAACAGGCGTTGTGAAATATTTGGAAGAGCGTGGCATCGGTTACGACGTCGGCGTAGCGAAAGTGCCGATTGTTCCGGCGGCGATTCTCTTTGACCTCGCTATCGGGGATGCCAAGATTCGTCCCGATGCGAGCGCAGGTTATGAAGCCTGCAAAAATGCTTCGGACAAAATGCCAGTCGAAGGCAATGTAGGCGCAGGCGCGGGCGCAACCATCGGCAAATTGTTCGGGATGAATCGCGCGATGAAAGGCGGTCTTGGCACGGCTGCGATCAAGTTACCAAATGGTTTTACCGTCGGTGCCCTCGTTGCCGTCAACAGCGTCGGCGATTTATTTGAGAACGGTAAATTACTAGCCGGAGCACGCACGCCCGATGGCAAAAAGCTGATGGGGGCGATGCCTGCGATCTTACGTGGCGAAAACCCGCCGCCGCTGCTGGGCGGCACGAATACGACGATTGGTGTTGTCGCTACCGATGCCAAACTCACCAAAGCCGAATGCCAGAAGATTGCGCAAATGGCACACGATGGCTTGGCGCGTACGATCAATCCGGCGCACACGATGTTTGATGGCGATACGATTTTCGCGCTGGCGACGGGCAAGGTGGAAAAGGTGGCTAACGTTACATTGCTCGGTGCGATTGCGGCGGAAGCAATGGCGCAAGCAATTGTGCGAGCGGTGAAAGCAGCCAAAGGATTGCCCAGTTTGCCGAGTGTCTCTGACTTCTAAGCTGTTCTGATGACCTACCTAGTCATTCTCATCTTTTATGCCCTCTTAATGATCGCGCTGGGCATGTACGTTGCGCGGCGCTCCAAAACTTCCAGCGATTTTTTTGTCGCAGGACGCGAACTTGGTGCGGGCTTGATTGCCACAACCTTGCTCGCAGCTAATATAGGCGCGGGTTCGACGATTGGAGCAACAGGGTTGGGCTATCGCGTTGGCTTAGCCGCGTGGTGGTGGGTAGGGGCGGCGGGGATTGGTTCATTGCTGCTGGCGTTGACAATTGCGCCGAAGATTTGGCGGGTGGCGCGGGATCAGAATTTGTATACAGTCGGCGATTATCTGGAATTCCGCTACAGCAAAAGCGTGCGCAACCTGGCATCAGTGTTGTTGTGGATTGGCGCGCTGATTATTTTCGCCGGGCAATTGATTGGTGGCTCCGCATTGCTGAATGCGGTGGCGGGGATTGGCAAGACGACGGGATATTTGATCGCAGCCACGGTGGTGACGGCGTACTTTTCGCTTGGCGGTTTGCATACGGCAGTGCGCGTGAACGTGTTGCAGTTGGCGGTAAAACTACTGGGCTTTTCGCTGGCAGTCGCATATTTGCTAACTCAACCGGCAGCGCCATCGGAGCGCATTGATTACACCTTCAAACTCACTTCAGCGTCTTTCGCCACGCCACTTTTTTACCTGGCGACCTTTACTCCTGCCTTTATTGTCTCGCCCGGCATTTTGCAAAAGGTCTTTGCGGCGCGTGATGAAAAGGCGGCGCGACTGGGTGTCGGGATAAACGCGCTTGGCCTGCTGCTGTTTGCCATCGTTCCCGCGTTGCTGGGGCTGGCAGCTAAAGAACATTTTCCTGCACTGGCGAATAGTGAGGCGGCGCTGCCGATGTTACTGACAAATGCACTCCCCTTCTGGCTGGGAGGATTGTTGCTCGCGGCCATCTTTGCCGCCGAGCTGAGCGCGGCTGACGCGGTGCTGTTTATGCTGACGACTTCGCTAAGCAAAGATTTGTACAAAGCCTATTTGAATCCGAAGGCGGATGACAAACGATTGATGCAGGTGGCACGAATGACCGCAATGATTTGCGGAGTGTTCGGCACCTTGCTGGCGGTTTGGTTAGAGACAGTGTACTTGGCGCTTACGATTTTTTATACGTTGCTGACGGCGGCGCTGCTGTTGCCGATAATGGCAGGCTTGTATTTAAAACGAGTTTCCGCGCAGGCGGCGCTGGCTTCGATGATTGCTTCGGTGGGAATAACGTTCGCGGTTCACTACGCGAGTAACAGGCAAGGCTATTTCGGGGTGCCGCCGGTAATTTTTGGAATCATTGCAGGCGCGGTGGTGATGCTGACCGTTTTCCATTCCAGGCAGAAGAGGACGCAGAGAAACGCAGATTTAGCCGATTGACGCTGCTGTTTTCCACACAAAAATATCGCGCGCGATTTCCTCTTCCAGCGCGATCTGCGTTTCTTCACATTGAAGCACAAAGCTGGGAAATTTTTGTCGCAGAATGACAGGTACGCCAGCGGACAAACCAAACGCACAGAGCTTTTGAAAACGCGCGTAATTGCGTTGGCTGACAAAGGCGATTTTGGCGTGTTCGTGGAGCTTAAGTTGATTGGCAGAAATCAGGTGTTGGTTGATGTTGGTGAGCGTTTCCTGGCCGAGTGGGGTGAGTTCAAACTGGTGGTCGCTGTTACGAACGATCAGTTCTTCGTGTTCGGCTTCCGCCAGGATTTCAGTCGAGATTGTTTCGGTGCTGGCGTTGATGTTCAGTCGTTGCAACAAATCAACCAGTTCTTCTGTGCATTTCATGGGCAAGGGGAATTAGAAATGAATGTTAAGTGTGCGTAATGCCCAACTAACCGCACCGCCAACCGCAATCGCAAAGGGCGTGATGAATGCCAGGATGTACATTGCCTTGCGCAAACCTTGCTCACGGACAATCATAAAGAAGTTCGCAATGCACGGGATGAAGAGCGTCAATGTAATTAAGGCCGTCGTGATTTGCACTGGGCTGAGCAAACCATCCCGTACCATAGCATTCAAGCCAGCCGCGCCGTAATCGCGTCGCAAAAAGCCCAACAGCAAGACTTGTGCAGCTTCCTTCGGCAAGTACAAAACGCCTTCAACTAAGGGCGCAAGGCCCGCTTCAATCATCGCCAACCCGCTTTTCACGCCCCAGGGGGTGGGAATGCGCAGGCGATCCAAAATGAACAGAATCAGCGTGCCGAGCAAGAATAACGGCAGCGCCTCTTTCGCATACCACTTCAGCCTAAGCCACGTTTTTGTCCAGACATTGCGAAACTGCGGCACACGAATCGGCGGAATCTCAAAGATAAAATCGCCGCGCTCGCCTTTGATCAGCTTGGAAGACAAAAAGCCGATCAACATCATTTGCGAAAGCACGACCCCAAACACGGTCAAGCCCACGCCGATGCTCAAGCCAGCGCTGATGCCAAGAATGACGCCCAGTTGTGCGGAACACGGCACGCCGAGCGCCAGCAACATCGTCGCAATCAGGCGTTCTTTCTTCGTGGACAAAATACGTGTCGTCATCGTCGCCATCGTATCGCAACCAAGCCCCAGCACCATCGGCAAAACCGCCTTGCCATTCAATCCCATAAAGCGAAAGATGCGATCTGACAAAATCGCCAGGCGCGGCAAGTAACCACTGTCTTCCAACAAGCCAAACGCAATGAAAAAGGTAGTCACAATCGGCAGGATGATTGCCAGCGCGTACGTCAAGCCAACCGAAATCGCGCCGTATTCGCCGACTAATAAATCGTAGATGAAACCTTTTGGCATCACCCCTTGCAGAAACGGCGTCAGGTAGTTATTGAAAAGCGTGGTTTCCATGAAATCTACCAGCGTTCCCGCTCCGATCACGCCAACGAATTCGTACATCAACAGCAGCACGACCGCCAACACCGGCACGCCCGTATGCCAATCACGCGCCCAACGTCCGAGCTTGTCGGCAAAGCTTTTTGACCGTGTAATCACGAAAGCTAACGGAATCATCACGGGTGCGACCAGCAGCAACAATTGCGACAGAAACGGATGCAATAACCCGCTTTCGTACACGCCTTCGGGCGTTGGCTGCCCGAACAAAACCGTGCCAGCCACGCCCAGCTTCGGCTGTACCAGCGGCAGCACGCTTTGATTGATCCAGTTATTCACTACGTCATAAAACGTGGGCAGACTGGTGCGAAAGATCGCATTGCAAAGCCGAGTGGCTTCCGTCAGCAGAAAATAACTCAAGCCCAGCAGCAAACAGGCCAGCGCGAGTTGCAACACCCTGCTTTCGCGCACATCTGCTACAACACCAGGCGCAGTTTTTTTATAAGTTGCGACGGCTTCATCAAGAAAGCCATGGCGCAAATCTTCCAGCCGTGTTGCCAGCTTGCGCAGTTGTAGGCGCGTGCTGGTCACGACGCTGGTCTCGACACCCAACGCTTCTTCGACAGACTGTCGCAATTCCGTATCGCGTGTTTGCAACCATTCGACCGTCAGGGAGAGCGGCAAATGCGCGGTTCCGTTTTCAATCGGTGTCCCAGCAAAGCTTTCGTGTTCCAATAATTCTTGACGCGCTTCCTGCAAGGGGTCTTTCGGGACACGCGCACGACCGAGAATTTTATGCAACTGATCCAAGCCCTCACCATCAATCGCGACGGTTTCGACCACAGGAATCCCGAAGCGCTCGCTCAATCCTGTCGCATCAATTTCGATATTGCGGCTGCGCGCTTCGTCCATCAAATTCAGCACGAGCACCATCGGGATACCAAACTCAGCCAACTGTGAGGTAACCAACAAGGTGCGGCGCAAATTTTTGGCATCAGCGACCTGCACGATCAAATCCGGCTTCCCCGTAATCAGCATATCGCGCGTCACGCGCTCGTCGTCCGATTGCGGAATCAGCGAATTGACGCCTGGTGTGTCAATCACTTCCCAATCGCGCCCGCCATAGCGCATCGCCCCTCGCGAGACTTCGACCGTCGTGCCTGGATAATTAGATACCGTCACGTACTTGCCCGTAAGGTAGCCAAACACTACTGACTTGCCAACATTGGGATTACCGACCAGTAAGAGCTTCAGTTTGCGGGTATCAACTGGTGGGGACGGTGAAGCGTCTATCGTGTTTTTTTCAATTGTAGCGGTTGCCATAAGTTTTGCGCGAGAAGAAACGATGAGCCAAATGTCAGAGTAACAAAACTGAAAATCATTTTCAATAAAGTTCTAACGTCGCTTGAGATTTCGTTTTCACTCTTTGTGTTATGGCACGTCTAATGAGGGTGCAGACAGCCCAGCCGTCCTTGCTACGCCTACGTGATTTTCAGGGAATGGCGAAGGTTTGGTTCGATAATTTGGAAGTGTTGCCGATCGCGCGGTAGACACCGCATTGGAAGGCTTCGTCAGCGGATAAGGCTAACTTTATTGACTATCACAAAACCGCGGTTTTCCTGACGGAAGACCACAAAATCGGCTGATCCATTACGCTTGTTTACACGGCTGAGAAAACACCAGCACTACCGCCCAGGCGTGTTTGCGTAAGAAGGGCAGAACTTTGAAAACCACGTTGTCCGCCACCTCCAAGGTCTTCAGTACAGGATCAAAAATCTTCGTCCCAACAAACGGCGTTGCGGCCAAGCTGCCGAGGTGAAAATAATGCGCTTCGACTTTGCCAAAGTACTTCTCAGCCATCTGCAAATCACGCGTCATCAGCGGATGCTCATCTTCCGTGCGCAGTTCTGGCGTGCGATTGCGGTAGGCATTGATAATCGGATTGTGACCCAGCGGCTCAACGAAAAAGGCTTGCCCATTGTGTTTCAGGGTACGGGCAATTTCGGCAAATGATTTGGCGAGGTCGAGATGATGTAAAATGGCGCGCCCGGAAATGACGTCAAACGAATTGTCGGGAAATTCCAATTCCTCCGCATTCATTCGCTGAAAGGAAACGCGCTCCGGGAAAGGACGCTGCTGGGAACGCTCGCGCATTTGCTCAATAGCTGTATCGGAAATATCAATCCCGATCACTTGTGCGCCACGCTGCGCCAGCCAAAATGCATAGCTATTCGGGCCACAACCATATTCTAAGATATGGCTCCCGTTGGCGTGCGCGTCCAGCAAATTTTCGTAGCATCTGGTGCTGCTGCGAGTGATGTAATAAACGCTATTGATTTTGGCACGTTCGCTATCGGCAAATTCCTTGTTATGAAATTCGCGTTCACGCTCAATTCGAGATTGCACTACGTCGGTTTCCAAGTCTAAGCTCCTTGCAGGTATTCTATCGAGGGGGTGCCGGGTGTGAGGGACTCAAACCACCAGTGAAGTAGAAGTAGTTTTGAGGCCGTCGCCATTATGCCGAATTGCCCCGCCAGGAACAAGAGGAGATTCACAGAAACGTATGTTGGTAATTGCACATCGCGGCGCTTCCGCCGTCGAACCCGAAAATACCCTACGCGCCTTTGCCCGTTCCATCGAGATGGGCGCCCACATGATCGAATTGGACTTACAGCTTACTCGCGACGGTCACGTCGTCGTCATTCACGATGACGACCTCAGACACACCACGAATGCGCGAGGCCATGTGTCACAACTGACGTTGGAAGAGGTGAGAAAAGCCAATGCGGGCAAAGGTGAGCGCGTGCCAACCTTGCAGGAAACATTGGAATTAACGCGCGGTCGCGTGCAATTGTATCTGGAAATCAAAGCACCGCAGGCCGCCGCAGAAACGTTGCGCATCGTGCGGGCTTTTAATTGCCAGGATGAAGTCCTGCTCGCATCCTTCGATTTGGAGTTAATGAAACAATTGGGCGAAACCGTTTCGGATATGGAAATCGGCTTAATCCTGGGCACACCCAGTCTCAATCCACGTGTCCGTTGGCGCGAAGCATTTCCCTGGCGGGCACTGCGCTATTATAAGTATCAAACCTTGTGTATGCAGGTGAAAATCTGTTCCGCCATCCTAGCGCGCAAGATCAAACAACAAGGCAAAAAACTCTACGTCTGGACCGCCAATAGCGAATCGGATTATGCCCGGATGGTGGCCCGCGAGGTGGACGGGATCGTGACCGATACGCCGGATCGGTTAATTACTTATCTGGAAAAAGCGACAGGAGAGAAGAAGCAGGACTGATTATATCGTAAGGCCAGACATTTGCCGGAAGCAGGGCTTTTCGTTGCATTCCCCCTCAATTAGGAGTAAAGAGTGGGGGTGTCTTTCAGTAAACACAAAATTTATTGGTAACATCTTTCAGTCCGGCCCCACTGCCTGCGCCTGACTTTTATACGAGAGGGTTATGATTATGGCAAAAGTTTCTCAATGTAAAGTGCTGGGCCTGTTGTTGCTGGCGGTTGTACTGACTGGTAGTTGTTCTTCACCTGCGCCCCAAGCGCCAACCAATACGAAGAAAAAAGTTGCACTCATCGGCAATACGGCTTCCGATTACTGGCAAATGGTGCGCAAAGGTGCCGAAAAGGCGGATGCAGAATTGGACAATGTCGAAGTCCTCGTCAAGACGCCTTATACCGGCACAGCCAAGGATCAAGAAGCGGTGATGATGGAGGCCTCGATGAAAGATCGCGTCGCGGCCATGGCCGTCAGCCCCATTGATCCTACAGCCCAAAAAAAACGAATTAATGAAATGGCCAAGAATGTCGTGTTCATTACGCAAAATAGCGATGCGCCGGATAGTGACCGCATCGCATACGTCGGCGTTGATACGCACACCGCCGGGCAACAGGCAGGAGAATTAGTCAAAAAGGCGCTGCCACAAGGCGGCAAAATTATGGTGTTTGTTGGGCGGGCGGAACTAGAGAATGCGAAAGAAAAATACGAAGGGCTGAAGGCTGCGTTGCAAGGTTCGAAGGTCGAAATTATTGACTTAATGACCGATGAAGCGAATCCGATCAAAGCAGAGGAAAATGCCATTGACGCCGTCCAGAAACATCCCGACCTAGCCGGTATGGTCGGACTCTGGTCTTACAATGGCCCGGCCATTCTCACGGCGGTAAAAAGAGCTAAGAAAGTAGGCCAGATCAAAATCGTTTGCTTTGACGAAGAAACAGACACGCTTGAAGGCATTAAGGAAGGCGCGATCTTCGCCACCGTGACCCAACAGCCTTATGAGATCGGCTATCGGTCAATTCACGTACTGGCCAAACTGTTGCAGGGCGACAAGTCAGAAATCCCTGAGAACAAAAAAATCCTCATTCCAGCACTGGTGGTGCAGCAAAGTAATGTGCAGGAGTACATGGATAAAATGAATCAATTGCTCGGCAAAGCGGCGGCGGCCCCAACCACTAGCGCATCGCCCAAAGCCGCCTCAAAGCCCACCAAGAAATAGCTCGGCAAGGAGGCAACTAGGCCGCCCGACTATTGAATATAAACCCGGACGGTATTCGAGGCTTTGCCATCCACCGTGAGGACAACCTCCACCTCACCACGCCCGGCGAGGCTGCGCGGTAATTGCACGTTGACTTGATCAAGTCCGATGAACTCTGGCTGTTTATTGGCATAGAGCACCGGCACCGCTACTCCGCCTACCGTCACCGTGACATTTGCCAGACCAGTGTTATTGCGAATGCCTGTGCCATAAAGTTCCAAATACACTTCGGCGGCGGAGTTCAAATCGATCTGCCGCGCCACACAATTCTGCCCCTGCGCATTGCACATGACATTGTTTTCTGTACGACGATTCGCGCCCGTCACAAACAACAATGAAGCCGCTGCCGCGCCGCTGCCAGTTTGATTCGCCGCAAATAGTCCTGGTGTTACGCCTGTCACGTTCATCGCACTGGTAAAGATTTCGCCGTTGCCATTTGTGATCGTGACGGTGGCGTAGCCTGCTGCTGTGCCTGCCGGGATTTGATAGTTTACTTGCAGCTTGCCCACATAAAACAGGGGCGCAAGTCGTTCGATGCCGAGGCTGTCACGGACTTTGACCGAAGTGCCTGCAAGCTCGGTCGGCAGCGGCAGTTGAGTTGCGCCCTGCTCGCGTGTCGCCAGATTCGCGCCAAAGACGGAGACAATGGCTTCGGCGGCAACCGGTTGCTGTGTGGCAAAGCTGGCTCCATTGACGGTGGTTGCCGCTTGATACGCCGCGACGACGACGACGCGGTGATTATTCGTGTCAGCAATGAAGAGATTGCCCACGCCATCCACCGCCACGCCCGCCGGAGCATTGAGCGAAGCGTTGAGCGCCGTGCCGCCTTCATCCGTGGCCGATTGCTTGTTGCCATTGCCTACCGCAGTAGTGATGACGCCGTCCGGCGCGATTTTGCGCACGCGATTATTGTTCTGATCAGTGACATATAAATTGCCTGCGCCATCCACCGTCAAACCGCCCGGCGCATTGAATTGTGCCAAGTTGGCTTGCCCACCATCGCCGCTGAACCCGCTACTCCCGGTGCCAGCAAAGCGCGAGATAATGCCTGCCGCTGTGACCTTGCGCACTTGATGATTGAGCGTGTCCGAGATGTAAAGATTGCCGCTCTGATCCTGCGTTACACTGGTCGGGAAATTCAGTTGCGCTTGCGTCGCCTGCCCACCGTCGCCGCCAAATCCGTAGCCATTGCCTGCGATGGTCGTAATAATGCCCGTGCTAAGATTGAGCCGACGAATGCGATGATTGCCCGCATCGGCAATCAGCAAATTGCCCTTGTTATCCAACGTGATGCCCACGGGCGTATTCAGTAACGCCTGTGTCGCCCCGCTGCCATCGCCATCGAACCCGCTTATACCAGTGCCTGCAATCGTCGTTATAATACCTGCGGCATTGACCTTGCGAATGCGATGATTGTTGGTGTCGGAAAGGTAGAGATTGCCGGAATTGTCAACCGCTACGCCATTCGGCTGATTCATTGAGGCACTAGTCGCCAAACTACCGTCGCCGCTCGAACCAAGTTGCCCGCTGCCTGCGACGGTACTAATCAGGCCAGCGCGTGTGACTTTGCGAATGCAATGATTGCCCCGGTCGGAGATGTACAGATTTCCAGCCGCATCGGTCGTTACGGTTTCCGGCGTATTGAGTTGCACCGTTAACCCGGAGCCGCTTTCTAAATTGAGTCCCTGCGAACGTGGGCCGACCACGGTATTTAGTGTGCTGGGCACATCGTAGACAACTGTTACCGATTTGGTTGTGGCATTACCCACCGCATCCCACACTGTCACCGAAATGGGATTCGGCCCCGGCAGCAGCCAGATACTAAGCAATTGCCAGGTGGACGAGGTTTGATTGAAAGAAGACCCGCTGCCAGTCCGCTCATTTTTCCAGCCGAGTTGCGCAATCCCAACATTGTCTGACGCTGTTCCTTTGATCGTCAGATATTGCGCAGTGGTCGTCCAATTGGTCGTCGGTTCTGTAATTTCCAGTTGCGGGCTGATTGAATCCGAAGCAGTCGGAATCAATTTCCGCACACGGTTATCATCCAGATAATAAATCGTTCCGGCCTTGTCTACCGCGAGTGCCCGCAAATTATAAAAGTTGATATTAGCATTGCCGCGCCCTGCCAACGGATACAAACGACCGGCACTGTCCAGGCGTGAGAGCAAACGATGATCGGCAAAAACGAGATGCCCACTCGGATCGCGGGCAAGAGAAGTTAACGTGATACAAGTATTCGCCCCATCTGCTCCTGGCAAGTACGGATCGCAAATCCCGCCGTTGTTGTAAAACCCGTTTCCGACATAGCGATTGATAATCCCGTTGCTGTCTATCTTCCGCATAAAAAAGATTTCTGCGGTGTACAGATTACCGTTATCGTCTATCTCCAGATCCTGCACCGCCCACAAAACGGCAGCGGTAGCTTTTCCGCCATCCCCGCTGACCGGGCCGTTCTGTCCTGTTCCGGCGTAAGTTCGAATCAAACCATCACTGGCACTGACGCGGCGCACGCGCCAATTGTCGGCGAAATACAGATTCCCTTGGTTATCAAGGGTCAAGTTAACCACGCCAAACAGCTTGGCCTGCAATGCGGGAACGCCTTCGCCGATATTCGCGTTGGTGTCGCCGCCTGTGCCGCGCACGCCGCTGCCCACAACGGTGCTGATGATACCGTCGGGCGTGATTTTGCGGATGCGGTAATTGTTGTAATCCGAAACGTAGAGGTTGCCGGACTTGTCGAAGGCGACCGCGTAAGGAGCGTTCAGCATGGCCGCCAGGGCCGGGCCACCATCGCCACTAAATCCGGCGACGCCTGTCCCCGCAATGGTGCTGATGTTGCCGTCCGGCGTGATCTTCCGCACACGATGATCGCCCGCATCCGTCACGTACACATTGCCGTTGTCATCTACGACCAGATTCGTGACTTCATTAAAGCGCGCATCTTTCGCCAAACCATCCGCGCCCACAGGCGAAATGCCGCCGCCAGCCAGCGTGGCGATGGCATAGTCCGGCACGAGATCAATCGTGACCTGGGCGCGACTGCTGTTGCCCGCCTGATCCCGCGCAGTAAATGTGATCGTGTTTTTGCCAATGACCAAGCCCAAATCGCTCGCCTGCCAGGGGCTGGTTACGGATAACGAATTACTGTTACCGCGATCATTGCTCCACGATAATGAAGCAATGCCAGAACTGTCCGTGGCCGTCCCACTAATGACCAATGTGGCGTTGCTAGTGCGATAACTGCTGGCGGTGGTCGGCGAAGTGATTTTGAGCGTCGGCGGTTCGGTATCAGTTCTGCCTTCCTGCTCTACAAGCAACGTTTTGTTGGCAACGCTGATCGTGCCAAAGCGTGCCGTTGGGGAATTGTTCGACGCGACATAGTAGTTGATTGTTCCGTTACCGCTTCCGCTATTGCCCGCAGTCAATGTGATCCAATCCGCATTGCTGACGGCATTCCAATTGCACCCGCCAGGCACGTTCAATTGCACGCCGCGTGTTCCGCCATCAGCAGTCAGGCGTTGGCCCGTAACGGAAAGCGCGTAGCTGCACGTAGCATTGCTCGCCATCACTCGCCACACGCCGCGCCCATACGTGAAGGCGTGCAAATTTGTCAGGCCGCTCACCGTATGCAAGGCCAGCGATTCCACCGGCACATTGGCAAACCCCGCATTTTCGACCGCCCATGTTCTGCCCCCATTCAGTGAAGCAAATACTCCTAAATCTGTGCCGACATACAGCCGCGCCGTATTGTTGGGATCAACAATCAAACAATGAACCGGAATATTCGGCAAAGCTTCCGGCCCGTCGCCATCAATCGCTGTCCAACTCACGCCTGCATTGTCTGAACGCCAGACGTGCTTGCCATCAAACGTGGAATATGTGGCGTAGGCAATATCTTTATTGAAGGGATCAAACGTCAACGAGGAAACAAATCCGCCACGTGGGTAAGTACTTTGCCAACTCTGCCCGCTAAACCCGGTCGTCAAGGCGGCCTTCGTCCAATGAATGTAGCCGACCGAAGTTCCTGCTAACACTTGATTAGCGTTCGAGGGCGCTACTGCAATCGTGCTCAAAGACCCAGACAAATAACTGGCAATGCCCCAATTCGCGCCGCCATTGAGTGAACGGCGCAGAACATTGCCGCCCGTCCACAGCCGCTGCGAATCGCTGGGGTCTATGCCCAAAGGAGTAATGAACAGCGTCGTCCCATCGGCACCCCAACTGACTTGCCCGAACGTACGTCCGCCATCGGTTGACTTTCTGAAGTTCCCGCCGGGCGTTGAAACATATAACACCTGTGGATTCGTCGGATCAATCGCCACATAGCCGCCATCGCCGCCCAAAATTTCGCGCCAGCCATTCACACCATTCGCATCTGTTCCCAACAACGTCCCGTTATCCTGCGTCCCGCCAAAATAGCTTTTGCCATCCGGGAAAACTGCCCCGTGATAGAACTGCGTCACGCCATAGTTGTTATTCAACGCCGTCCAGCGCACGCCGCTTGCCGCTGGATTGCAGGGTGCGGTAACGCCTGCGACAACCGAGGCGCGGGCATCATCCGTGCGAAAGATGCCGCCGTCGTTGCCGATGAACATTTGCTTATTGGTTGTGCCATTGTACTGCGGGTGAAAGACGATAATGTGCTGATCGGCGTGCGCATATTGCGGCACGTTCGGTTCTGGCCACCAGTACGACGCGAGGCCCCAATTCGCGCCGCCATCGTCCGAGCGAAATAAATCTATGCCGCCGACCCACACGCGGTTGGCATCCAGCGGATCAACCGCAATCACATTGTCGTACCAGCCTTGATTGGAAAAACTGTTCGCTCCGAGGCCGCATTCTGAGCGAAACGAACCAAGCGGATTCGTGAGCAGAATCGTGTTGAGTTTGAGCGGATTGTTGTTGCGCACTTGCGCCGTCCACGTGCCTGCCTCGCCGCTGTTCGTGGAGCGAAACACCGCATACAGACCATTGCGGAAGGTGCCGGTCAGCGTGCTGGCGGAAAGGGCGTAGATGACATTTTGATTGCTCGGTGCAAGCGCGAGCGAGGTTCTACCCATACCGGTTTCCTTTTGCACCGAAGTCCACGTGCCTGCGCCACCGGCATCCGTATTGCGAAAGATTTCGGCACCAGCAAACGTGCCGCACGAGGCGAACAGATAATCCGTTGTTTGATCCGTACGGATGACCAAATCCAAGCAGCCATCGGTATAGTTCAGCACCTTGCTCCACGTTGCGCCGCCATCCAACGAACGCCACACGCCTGTGCGCGTGCCTGCATATAAATGCTGCGGATTAGCATTGCTCACCACGAGGTCATTGACGTAGTAAAAATCTGAGGTTCCTGTAGCAGAAAGCGGTGTCCAATTTGTGCCGCCGTCGGTCGTGCGAAAAATCCCTGCGCCCCGCACGGCATCGCCATTGAAAAAGCCTTCGCCTGTGCCCGCGTAAATCACGTTCGGATTGCTCGGATCAAAGGCCAGACAAGACACGGCGATATTTGCCATCAGATCGGTCAGCGGTTGCCACAGGGCACCAGCATTCGTCGTCTTCCACACGCCACCAGCCACGCCAGCGGCATACATCACCTGGGGATTCGTCGGATGAATCAACAACGCGCGGGTACGTCCGCCAATGTTGCCGGGGCCAAGCGGCGTCCAGGTGCCGAGGGCTTCTGTCGTGGCTTCGGTGCGACTCGCTTTCAATTCATTACGCGAAGGCAAGAAGCGATTTTGCGCCGTCGAATATTGCGGCATCGCATCCATTTGCGCTTTAGCGACGAGGTACTTCTCGACCGGGATTTCCTGTTCGCCCGGCGGTAAACGTTTGCGCCGATAGTAATCAATCGCTTCGTCCGGCTGATCGTAGCCCGGTTTTTCGCTTAACTCTTCTTTCAGCTTTTCCGCGACTTGAGCAGAGAGCAGGGAACTTGTCGGCTGCGGCTTGGCTGGGGGGAGAGGAGATTGAACACTAGAGATCGGAGAAGGCGAAGCGATGGCTTTCGGGCGGCGGCTTGCGCGCGAGGGTTGTGCCTCCGTCGCAGACAAGGGGTGGGCAACAGCAGTTTCCGGGCGAGCAGGAACATGAACAGAAGAAGATTTCCTGGTTTGCTTTGTGATCACCCACCCAACGACCACCAAACTAATAACAACGAAAAGTGCGCAGAACCAACGGTGAGAGTTTTTCATACAAAGGACGTAACTTGTGGTTGTTGCGAGGCAAAAGGTTTTGGCTTTATCTCAAACCTGCATTGGAATCGGGGTGCGCGACGCAGGATAAGATGCTGATAAATTTCTTGCGAGTGGCAGAGTCAGAGGAAACTCGCAGGTGAAGTTTACGGGGGCAGGAAAGCGGAAGTCAACTATTTTCAGGCTAATGCCCGCGGGTAACATTGGGACGGTACGGCGAGTAGTAGCAAGCGGGTGAAACCCCAACCAATCCGCTACCGCTCCTCGTACCGTCCGGCCTTTAGCTGGCGTAAAAATCAGCGGCGGCACTGACGCCCGAAGCTTGGGGGATAAAGCCTTCAGCTTTCAGGCATCTTTCCAGGGCGGCCAAGAGCAATAACACGTTGTTTTCCGTGCTGCCCGCGCCCATCAAGCCAACACGAAAGATTTTGCCTTTTAAAGCGCCGAGGCCACCGCCGATTTCGATGTCGAATTCATTCAGCAAGCGGGCGCGAACTTTCGCATCGTCTACGCCGTCGGGCACACGGACAGCATTCAGCGTCCACAGGCGATGCTCCGGCGCGACGTGCATGCCAACGCCCATGGCTTCGACGCCTGCGACCAACGCGCGATGATTGCGTTCGTGACGGGTGGCACGCGCAGCCAAGCCTTCTTCGGCCACGATGCGCAAGGCTTCATGCAAGGCATAGTTCATCGTGATCGGCGCGGTGTGATGATAGGTGCGCGGCGTTCCAGCCGGGCTATCCCAATAGGCTGTCAGCAAACTGGTGTCGAGATACCAACTGCTAACTTTTGTCGTGCGCGCTTTGATTTTCGCAATTGCGCGATCCGAAAACGTCACCGGAGCCAAGCCCGGCGGGCACGACAATGCTTTTTGCGTGCCCGCATAGACAGCATCAATCCGATTGCGATCTGCGCCAATGGAATGCGCCGCGATGCTCGTGACCGCATCAATAATCAAATAGCCCTCGCGTTCGTCGGCAATTTCGCGTAGCGGCGCAATGTCCTGCAACACGCCCGTAGACGTTTCCGCCTGCACGGCAAACAGCACGCGCGCATTCGAGTTGCGCCAGGCTTCGCGTGTTTTTTCGATGTCCACGGGGCCGCCCCATTCGCATTCGACGCGAATCGGTTTTGCCCCCAGGCGCGTGACCATATCGTGCATCCGCTCGCCAAAATAGCCGTTGATGCAAAGTACAATTTCTTCGCCCGGTTCGAGCAAGTTGGCGACGGTCGCTTCCATCCCGGCGCTGCCTGTTCCTGAAACAGGAATCGTCAACCGGTTATTCGTTTCAAACACGTAGCGCAGCATCTCCTGCACTTCGTCCATCACGCGAATGAAAAGCGGATCAAGATGCCCCAGCAACGGCGCGGACATGACGCGCAACACGCGATCATCAACCGGAGAAGGGCCAGGGCCGAGCAAAACACGGCGGGGTGGAGTTAAGGGAGCAATTACGGGTGCGTCATTCATGAATTTTGTTTTATGCCTCTTTCTTTTGCGTTTGTAAGGTTCGATTAACGTTCTGCGCTATGCACATGAAAGGGCACGCTCTCGTTGCTCATCTCAGGATGCAGTCGCAGAAATTCATTGGCGATGGGAAAGGCTGCCGGATCGTCTTTCAGATCAGCAAAGATTTTGGCTTCGCGGCCTGCTTCCTCATGTTTGCCCAGTTTACGGAAAATGAGCATCAGGTTGTAATGTGCGCCAGCGTCTTCGGGATCAATGCTGAGCACTTGCTCATAGCAATTTTGCGCGCTGGGGTAATCTCGTTTGATTTTGCAAAGTTCGCCGAACTGTTGCCACGACATGCGATCACGGGGATAGGCCGCAAGCACTTTTTTCAGGTTCGCTTCGGCGGCATCTAACTTGCCGAATTTGATAAAGACGCGGGCTTGTTGGAAGACCGCGCGCAGATTGTTCGGATTCGCAGTTATGACTTCATCCAGCCACCTCCCTGCTTCGTCATAACGATCCAGTTCAATTAAGGCCAGCGCGCGATTTACTTTCGCCATCGGGCGATAGGTTTCATCAAGTTCCGCCACACGCGCGAAGACATCTGTCGCCAACGCAAATTGCCGATGGTCGAACAAGGCAATGCCGTAATTGTTCCAGCGTCGCCATGGCGACAAGGTGCCGTTGACTTCAACGGGCATGTTCTCACCGACACGCATCGTATATTCCGTCGTCGCCATCGTCACAATTGGATAGTCTACGGGCTTGCCCAGCACATAATCTTGAAACACACGTGTGAAGCGGCGATATTGCACGCGGGCCTTCAATTTCAACGCGCCGTTATAAGCTTGTGGCACGGTGAATTGATAGCGCGCAACATCGGAGCGCCCTGATTGAATCGCATTGTTTTGCGCAACGATTTTCGTTTTCCAAATGTGATGGATGTCGTTGTACGACCCGTCCTCTTTCACAAGGTAAGTTTTGTAATTGTGGGCGGCTTCATCCAGGTAGCCGTTCGGTTTCAGGAAGCCGGAATTGAAAACCAGCTTGCCCTTGTCATCCGTCACAGTAAACTCCACCCACGCCTCGTAAAAGTCGCGCAGTTCGGGCGGGAAAGAATGCCCGATGTTCTTGTTGGTGATAACAACATCCGCCGTCAACGCATCGCCCGCCTGGATCGTGAAGGCGCTTTGATTCAGGGGGGCAATCAGGTCTTTGATCATTTCCGTATTGCCGTCGCCGTTGCGGGCGGCCCCCTTGCGCAAGGCGAAAATGTCGATGCCCAGCGCATCGTTTTCCAGGAATTTTTTGACGGCTTCGAGTTGATTCGGCCATTTGTAAAATGTCGGAATTGCCGTATTCGCTGTCGCCCAGCGGTGCGTCGCCAGCTTGCCATCTTTGGCCGCGATGTCATATTTCAGCATCGGCTCTTTTTTCATGTGGCACGAATTGCAGCTTTCCTGATCGCGCGTATAAAACGGATGCGGCGAGTCTTTGGAAAACGACGACATCTGAAATTCATCGCCCACGGCAAAGGCGCGAATGAATTTGTAATCGTTGAGTTCGCGCGGCACTTGCGACTTGTGACAGGAAGCGCAAAACTCCTGCGACTTCAGCAACGGACGCATCATCGCGCGCCGATGGGAAAGCACATCGTCCATAATTTCCTGATCCGAAGCCTTGTGCAGCCGCGTGCCGTCTTCTTTGACGAGCAAGGCCGGAACGCCCATTACATATCCGCCGATGCCCTGCTTGTTCACTTTCTCGATGGAATGGCATCCGATGCAGGAAACACCTTCTTCATCAAACGGACGTTTGACCTTGGAATCTTTAGTCAATGAACCAGTGAATAAAGCAGCCGGATTGTGACAAGACTCGCAATGCCGCGTGAATTCGATGCCGCGTTGATTGACAAGGTCTTTGACATTCTTTTGATAAAACGGCTCGCGGAAGCTGTTGCGATGCGCCGACTCCTGCCACTGTGCGTGCGCGCCCGCATGGCATTTGGCACAGCGGCTGGAAGCGATGAAATATTCACCCGGAATGAATGTACCCGTCGTCGTCGCAGCATTGCTCGGCGCGAAAGGGTTGTCGCCAAATTTCAGATCGTAGGTCGCTTTGATTTTTTCGTGATATGGCGCGAAGGGGTTCTCTTTGGGGTCTTCGTTGTTCTTGCTGGCGAAAGCATAAAACGCGCCTGCCAACAAAATCAGGACCAGCGCAGCAGCACGGCGAAAATGAGATGGAGCAGTAAATTGGTTCAGCATTTATTTGGCCCCCTTTCCTTGCGTGACAGTCCACACGCGATCTACCGCGTTGAGGTTGACTGTTTCGGTTGTCCCATTCGCCCACCTGATTTCGACTTTATCTACCTTCGTTGCCTCGCCCAAGCCGAAATGCAACTTCAGATCGTTGTTTGAAGCGTAGCCGCCACCGCTGATGACATCCTGGCGCAAACGCAATTTGCCAACGGTCACATACACGGTCGAACCAATCGCATCACGTGGTGTTTTGACTTTGGTGTCGCCCATCAGTCGCAACGACAGCCAGTGATTTTTGGACTCCGTGACATTGTGCAACACGGTCGGCGCACTATTGAAATTATTCATCACGACATCCAAACGACCATCCCCATCCAAATCGCCCTTGACCATGCCGCGGCTTACCCACGCGCTGGCCAAACCGCTGTTCGGTGCCGCCCCAACGCGATCAAATCTGCCATTCGCCAGATTACGAAACAACAACGGCTGTTGCGCGAAGCTCGTACCCCATTGATATTTGTCTACGGTCGGATAAACGTGGCCGTTGGCGATGAACACATCCAGCCAGCCATTGTTATCAAAATCTAAAAAGTTCGTGCCCCAGCCCAAAAAGGGAATCGTCGGTTCGCCGTGTCCCGTTTGAAAGGTTACATCCGTAAAATTGCCGCCGCCGTCGTTGTGATAGAGCGTGTTCGAGTCATCCGAAAAGTTGGTGATGTATACATCCAGCTTGCCGTCGTTGTCGTAATCGCCGAGGCCAAGTCCCATTCCGGCTTGCTCTTTGCCGTTTTCGTTCAGCGCGATGCCAGATTCAAAGCCTGTTTCCTTGAAGGTGCCGTTGCCTTGATTGATGTAAAGCTGCTTCGCCGTCGAATCGTTGACGACCAACAAATCCAGCAGATTGGAATCGCGCAACCGCACGAAGGCTGCCGAGAAGCCGTAATATCCTAACGGATCAGTCACGCCCGCTTTTGCACTCGCATCTTCAAATGTGCCATCCGCTTTTTGATGATAGAGCGTGTCCTTTTCGCCTTTGAGACCGCGCGGGCCACACATCACGCTCACACCGCGAAAGTTGCAGAAGTTCTGGCCAACGCCGCCGGATTTGGCGACTTCTGCCGGATTCGGTGGCAGCTTATCAAGACTGAAATCCACATACGCAGGCACGAACAAATCCAGTCGCCCGTCGTTGTCATAATCGCCCCACGTCGCGCCCGTGCTCCAGCCCTTGCGTGCGACTCCGAGCTTTTCGGCCAGATCCGTGAAGGTGCCGTTGCCGTTGTTATGATAAAGCCGCGAGACACCGTAATTGCTCACGAACAGATCGGCAAAACCATCATTGTCATAATCACCAACGGCAACGCCCATGCCCCAGCGTTCATTGGCGACGCCGGCCTTATCGGTCACGTCTTCAAATTTGAAATTGCCAAGGTTATGAAACAGCGCGGCGCGTGGGGCTTTCTCTGCGCCGCGCTGCGCTTTCATGGTGGAGCCGTTGAGCAGATACACATCCAACAAGCCGTCGTTGTCATAGTCAAGCAACGCTAGTCCGCCCGACGGCGTATCAATAATGTAGTTGACATCAGGACCATCCGTGACATGTTTGAAATTGGCCAGCGCGGTTTTCGCCGTGACGTCAGCAAAAATCATCGGCGCTTGCGGATCAAGAATTCCGACTGTTCGACAAACGGCATATTGTTGCGCGTCTCCGGTGGTCACGCCCGCGCCAGTTCGCAAGGCAGGCGAAGGCGCTTCCGAAGTGGGCGGCGTAGTTTGCGGAAAAATTCCCACGGGAAGGGCCAGTAATAAAATTATCACCGAAGCAACTTGGGCACGAAGATTTTTAGCAACCATTTGATGAATCCACCTGGCAACGTAATGATGAGATGCGGACGATCTCAATCCAGTCATTGACTGGTCTATAATCAAAAGCAGTGTTGGGCAGTATAAAGGATGTTCCCGCCGCCCACAAATTCAGGGTTGCGAACAAGCGTACCCCTGCATCTTGTTCCACCCTGTATAAGACGCCTCACACCGACCAATCTTCGCGTTTGCCACGACCGACACCTAAGGCATCCGCCGCGCGATTGATGTAATTGAACCACGAAGCAATCAACGTAATTTGCAAGATGGCTTTGTCGTCAAAGCCAACGGCGCGTAATTTGTCGTGATCTTGCGGCGTCAGTTTTGTCGCATCTTTCGTCAACTGCACCACATAATCCAACATCACGCGATCTTGCTCGCTGATCGAAGCCGATTGGTAATCGGTGCGCAACCGTGTCACGAAGTCTTCATCCAAAGTCACCATACGCAGAAACTCTGCGTGCGATTCCACTCAGTAAAAACAGTGGTTGGTGGCCGACACCATCGTGGCGATCATTTCGTGCTGCGCGCGACTCAGCGGCAGGTCAGGTGACATCATCGCTCCGAAGGCGCTAAAGATGTGAAAGAGCGCATCGGGCATGAGCGTGTGCGAGGCTACTACGCTGTCCCCTCCCGGCGAGGTCGGCGCAGCATACTCAATTGGATACAGGGCACGCTGCGCTTCTAGTGCCTGGCGCAAAGGCGCATCGGCTTCTTCGAGGGGGATCGTGCGAATCCAGGTCATGGCAGTTCCTCTCCTTTGTTAGATTCTATGGGCAAGAGTAAAAGCCAGATACAAGCTGAGTGCAAGCCCTGCCTCCGGCTAAAATTGCGAGGCAAGGCAGCAAAGCCTTGCTCGTCGGTAATTCTCATTACCAAATCATATCAATCTATCTCACCTCAGATAGCAAAGGTTGACTCTTATCGTCTCAATCTGCAAGCATCCCCGTCAATGGAGCTATTAAAACCCAAAGAAGCAGCGCAATTGGCAGGCGTTAGCATCCTGACAATTAAACGCTGGATTTATGACGGCAAGATTAAATCAACGCAGACGGCGGGTGGACATCATCGCATCCCACGCCGCGAAATTGAACGCATTACCAGTGCCCGTTCCGCGACCGTAGTCAAGAAAGCCAAAACACCAAAAGCATTTGGTTTGGAATCCATTAGTGGTCGCAACAAATTGCGCGGCCAAATCATTGCCATCCGCTTTGAAGGATTACTTGCACAGGCAAGCATTGATGTCGGCGGGCAAGTCATCACCTCAATTATTACCAGCGATGCGGCGCGGGCGTTAGGGCTGAAAAAAGGCTCAACTGTTTATGCGCTGATCAAAGCCACCGAAGTCATGATTATCAAAGATTGAATACTCGCTATGACGACTGAAATGCTGATTTCCCTGTGCCTCGCCATTCTGTTGGTAGCATTTTTGTATTCTGCCGTCGGGCACGCGGGAGCGTCTGGCTACATCGCCGTGATGACCCTATTCGGCCTCGCGCCAATAGTGATCAAGCCTTCCGCGCTGGTGCTGAATATTCTAGTAGCCAGCCTGACTTCGTATCAATTCTGGCGCGCTGGACATTTTTCATGGTCGCTCTTTTGGCCGTTTGCCTTGTTGTCGGTTCCGTTCGCATTTCTCGGTGGCTACATCAATTTGCCCACGCAGTGGTTCAAGCTTTTGGTGGGCTTGGTGCTGCTCTATTCAGCCATACGATTTTTCTTTGAATCGAAGGCGGAAGACAAAGAAATCAATCCGCCCGCCAAATCGCTGGCGTTGGCGACAGGCGCAGGGCTGGGCTTGTTATCAGGCTTGACCGGAACGGGCGGCGGAATCTTTCTGACACCGCTAATGATTTTCTTCCGCTGGTCAAAAACGAAAGCGGCTTCGGCTGTTTCGGCCTTATTCATCCTCGTCAATTCCATTTCCGGCTTGCTCGGCAATCTTAGCAGCACAAAACAACTTCCCTTGTTTACGACGCCGATAGTCGTTGCTGCGCTAACAGGGGGTGCCGTCGGTTCCTATCTCGGCAGCCGACAGCTTTCCGTGGGGTTCATCAAAAAGCTTTTGGCAGTCGTGTTATTGATCGCAGGCGTCAAATTGATTTTCACATAGAGCGTCGCGCAAAGGAGGTAGGTATGCGTTTATGGGCGAATAAGCTGTTTTTTGTTGGGATGACTCTTTCGCTTCTCTCCCATTCCTCACTGTACGCGCAAGCAGGCCGCGCCGAACTTAACGGACAAATCCACGATGAGACAGGCGCGACCGTTCGCGCTGCCAAAATCACACTCACTGAAGTTGCGACGAATGGCACATCGGAGAAGACCTCTAACAAAGAGGGGCTTTTCACTTTCACGAACCTCAAACCCGGTTTGTATGCCATCAAGATTGAAGCCCAGGGCTTTCAGAAACTCGTGCGCGAAGGGGTTCGATTGACGACAGGTGAACGAGTGAGCGTTGAGCTGACGCTGAAAGTCGGCAAGGTAGCGGACATCATCACGATTGCGGCGGATGCATCATTGTTGCGCACCGAACAAGCCAGTTTGGGACAAGTAATTGACCAGCGAAAGATTGTCAGCCTGCCGCTGAATGGGCGCAATTTCCTCTCGCTCGTTTCGCTCTCGCCCGGTGTGGCTGCGCCGCCGCGCACGGCGGAAGGCCCGTCGTTCCCGCGCATCAATGGCGGTCGCCCGCGCGTGAATGAATACCTGTTTGATGGCATTTCGGTGTTGCAACCGGAACCCGGACAAATCGCCTTCTTCCCCATCATCGAAGCCGTGCAGGAATTCAAAGTAGAAAGCAACAGCCCATCCGCCGAATTCGGACGCTTCAACGGAGGCGTTGTCAATTTGACCACCAAATCCGGCACGAACAATTTTCATGGCTCGCTCTTTGAGTTCTTCCGCCACGAAAGTTTGAATGCGCGCAATTTGTTCGCCCCGCGCACGGCTGCCAATCCTGACAAACCTGTCTTTCGCCGCAATCAATTTGGTGGCGTAGCAGGGGGGCCAATCGTCCCTGATCGCACGTTCTTTTTTGCCGATTATCAAGGCACGCGACAACGTATTGGACGTGTTCGCACTTCTACCGTCCCAACACGCACACAACGCAGCGGTGACTTTTCCGCCAGCCTCGGCGCACCGCTATATTTGACCTCAATCGGAACAGTGACAACTACAGCCATAGGCAACTCGCCGATCACAATCACCGATACGAATGGCAATTCGTTGCCAGCGCGCAATGGGCAAATTTTTCGCCCCTCAGACAAACGCGCCTTTGCAGATAACGTGATTCCGCAAGTGGAATTCGATCCCCTGGCCAAACAACTGCTGACGCGGTATCCGCTGCCTACCTCCTCCGGCGCAGCCAACAACTTCACCCGTGTAGCGAACGAGTCGCAAGATCAAAACCAATACGACGGTCGTATAGATCACCGTTTCAATGAGCGTCATCAACTCTTCGGGCGCTATTCGTTTGCGCGTGATACGAGTGATCCAGTAACGCCGTTGCCAGCGGGCAGCGGTAATCTCACGGGCGGTGCTCTTGGCCTGACAAAAACCACCGCGCAATCCATCGTGGGCAATTATTTATTCACGGTCAATGCACATCTGCTGAATGAACTGCGCTTTGGTTACACGCGGCGTGCGGTCGTTCGTCGCTCGTCGGCAATAGCCGAAAGCGTGCGTATTCCCGGCCTTCCCACGCTCGCCGCGTTTGGTGATGTACTGCCCACCTTTGCCATTAGCGGCCTGCAACAACTGGGGCCGCCCCCCAATACAAACAGCGATATTCGCACAGACGTGACGCAAATTTACGATGCGCTTTCGCTACAAAACGGCAAGCATTCGCTTAGGGTGGGCATTGATTTCCGGCAGCAACGATTAGACGTGTTGCAACCGCCATCGCCTGCGGGATTGTTTTCCTTCAACTCCCTGTTCACAAACTCGCAGGGGCTGACAGGCGTTGGCAATGACTTGGCGAGTTTCACCGGCAATCCAGTCGCCAGCTTTTTGCTCGGACAGGTGCAGAGTTTCTCAATAGATTTGCAGCCCAACATGTTGCGTCCGCGCGCTAACGTGGCCGAGTTCTTTTTGCAGGATGATTGGAAGGCAACGCGAGCGTTGACGATCAATGCAGGCGTGCGCTACACGCTCAACTTTGCTTCTACAGAAGCCAACAACCAAGGCGCAATATTCAATCTTAACTCACAGCAGCTTGACTACCTCGGACGCGACGGCTTTCCACGCACAGCACGCGAGTTGCACAAATTGAATTTTGGCCCACGCCTTGGGCTAAGTTATCGGGTGCAAGACAAAACCGTGCTGCGCATCGGTTACGGCTTAATTTGGCAGGAACAGGCAGGCATCACGACACCGTTCACGATTCCACAATTCCCCTTCGTGCAAACGATCACACAACGTTCGCTCGACAATCGCATACCCGCCTTCACGTTGGCTTCCGGCACCAATGTAGCCGCAATTCCCCTTACCCCTGAGGCTGGACTCGGGCAAGGAGTGTTTGGCGTAGATCGTGCTTTAGGCTCTGGCTACACGTCGCAATGGAACCTGGCGGTACAGCGTGAACTGACACCGAACCTCGTCTTTGAAATTGCTTACGCCGGATCAAAAGTCACGCACGTCGGCCTCCCGGATGTGAATATCAATCAATTAACCGTCGCGCAATTACAGCAGGGTGCGTCATTGCTGGAACGTGTGCCGAATCCGTACGTCGGGCAAATCCCTCGCAATTCCAGTCTTGGTGATTCGACCATCACGCGCGCCCAATTATTGAAGCCGTTCCCACGCTTCACAACGGTGAGTTTGTATCGCAACAATGTCGGCAACACGAACTATCACTCGTTACAGATGAAGCTGGAAAAACGGTTTTCGCGGGGGCTGTCACTTCTGGTTGCCTACACGCGCTCGAAGCTGATTGACGATGCGTCTTCGGTGTTTGATGCAACGATTCAAACCGGGCCAGTAGCGAATTTTCCAGTGGCAGACAGTTTCAATCGCCGCCTCGAACGCGATGTTTCTAACGGCGATGTGCCGAATATTTTTGTCGCCAGTTTCACCTACGAACTGCCGACGAAACGTCTTGCTCAATCTTTTGGCATGGTCGGGAAGATATTTCAGGGTTGGGAAATCAGCGGCATCATCAACGTGCAATCAGGATTGCCCCTTGCGCTCAATCAAGTAACCAACTTTAATGCCTTTGCCGGATTCGGCACACAACGCCCAAATTTGACTGGCAAAGCCAATTTGCCGGCCTCAAAGCGCACGACAACGCAATGGTTCAATACCGCCGCGTTTACTCTTGCGCCGCAATTTACGTTGGGCACAAGTTCGCGGAACCCCGTGCGCGGCCCTGGCTTTCGCAATCTGGATGTGGCGTTGCTCAAACGGATTCGCCTCAGCGAGGCCAAACAGATTGAATTCCGCGCCGAAGCATTCAACCTAACGAACACACCACCGCTCGGCAATCCGAATGTGGTGTTGGGTGCGCCGGGATTTGGTTCGATCATTTCGGCGGGTGATCCGCGCGTCTTTCAATTCGCCCTTAAGCTAGGGTTTTAGGACGATACCAATGAATATCCCTCCGACTTCATCAGGACGCCGGAAGTTCTGGTTGCTGCTGCTCCTGCTCGTGGTGGCAACGGTTGCCTTCGTAGCAATCCCAGTCTTCTTCATCATGCCCTTCAAAGCGCAAACGCCGACTGTCATCGAATGGTCCTACTTCCTGCGACGCTGGGCCCCGTGGGTGACAGTTACAGCTTTAGTGCTGGCGCTTGTGTTGTGCCTTCGACTCTGGCGTGGGGCGCGTTGGTGGAGCAGGATTGCCTTGTCGCTTTTGCTCGCGCCCCTGATCGCTGTGACGTGGTTTGCGCGCCAGAATCATTTCGAGTGGATGTTCAATCCGCTGCCCAATGCGGCATACGCCAACGTGAGCGCAGTAAATTTCGTCAACGACAGCGATATGGTGTTAGCCGTCGAAATCAACGGCGAGGCAGTAGCCTATCCGGTGCGGCAAATGGCCTATCATCACGTCGTCAACGATGTCGTCGGAGGCAAGCCGATTACGGCGACCTACTGAACGCTCTGTCACACCGGTCTGGTGTGGGAATCCGAACTTGACGGTAAAAAGCTGACGTTCCACCTGGCGGGCATCAATAACCAGAACTTCATCATGCGCGATGAAGAAACCGGTACGTGGTGGCAGCAGGTTTCCGGTCAAGCGATGCAAGGCCCATTCAAAGGCCGCCAACTCAACGGCGTCTTCACCGACGAAGTCACCTTCGCCGTGTGGAAACGCGAACATCCCAATGGACGCGTGCTGCGCCCTGATGATCGTGTCAGCCAAAACTACGAAGCCGCGAATTGGGAAGAGGAATATGAAAAGCTCCGCGTCATCACGCCCGTTGATCCAAACGATAAGCTCAAACCGCGGGCCTTGATTGCGGGCATCGTCCTCAACGGCAAAGCGATTGCTTACCCGATAGATGAATTGCAACAACAACGGCTCATCATCAACACGATTGACACGACGCCGATTTTTATTGTGCTGGGCGACGACAACAAATCTGTGCGCGTGTTTGATCGCCGCGTAGATAACCGCACATTGGAGTTCTTCGTGCAAGCAGACGCGACGCCGCTACAATTTGTAGATGCCGAAACTGGCTCGACGTGGGATTTCAGTGGTAAGGCTATTGGTGGATTACTGACCGGAAAGCAGTTGAGGAAAATTTCCGTGCTGAAAGATTATTGGTTCGATTGGAAGATTTATCACCCCAACACGAGCGTGTACACGACGAACAAATAGCCGCTGAGCACAGCCGCTTCATCGCCAGGCTCGAAGACTGGTTTGATCCGAGTCGCTTGAAAGACGATTCTGTGCCGACAGGATTCAAGGGATATGGCGTCAAGACACTCACGGTGAAAGGCCATGAGTTCGGCTTACAGTTGTCGGCAAAAGATAAACGGGCGCTGATCGCGTTTCTCAAGATTTTCTCTCTATCCCAATCAGGCTATGCGTGGATGACGGCGCGTAGCCTGACTTTTACAACAGCCTATTTCGCAAAGGTGAGGCGGATGCCGGTGGATAACAATGTATCGTTTTTCTTGATGCCCGCGAGCGGCGGATTACTCAAGTAACGACTGCTATACGCGAGGTTCCAACTCAAATACTTGCTGAGCGCAGTAGACATTCCAACATCTAAGTTGAGCCGAAACTTTCCTGTTTGGGAAAAGTTCGGATACAAGGTCGCCTTCTCAAAAAACTGCGTCCGGGTGTTCATTTTGTAACGCCATTCTTCGCCGACAAACCCCTCCATCGAGTCGCGCGTCAAGGTGGTGTACGTGGGCTGCGGCACGGCTGTCGTGGGCGCAGGCGTCACGTCAAAAATTTCTTTGTTGTACGCGATGCCGCCGAACAGATCGAAGGTCGAGTGTTCGCGTTTCACCACGTTGTAGCCAAAGCCGCCGCCGGGCGCAAAGCGCAAATCCAGGCGCAGAAATTCATCAAAATCGAAATTCGAGAAACCGAATACATAACTGCGATTCGATAACTTCAAATCATATTGCACACCCGCGCGCTTGGCGTTCGCAATCTTCTTCGACGGTGACACATTGCGATCCGTCGCAGAGACTTGCCGATAAAACACGGTCGTCTTGTCGCGCTTTGTCACGCGCGCCAAATCCAAGCCGGCGGTTGTGGTTGTCGTCGCTGAGTTGCCAGTTGTCAACGCGATGCCAAAATCCGCGCTGCCTGCCCATAAATCCAACACACTCGGATTGGCATAGCGGTCTTGTTCTTTTTGCCACGCGATCTGTTCGTCGGCACTGCGCATGGTCGTGATGTCGCTCTTAGCCAATTCGACTTTGCCTGCATCTTTGGTTGTGACGGCAATTTTGTCTTCGACAGTCGTGAGCGTGCCGACGAGCTTCTGTCCGGCTTTAGAAAAGACGTTAAGTTCCTGGGCAGATTCGACGTCCTGAATCGCGGCCCAATTCACCGTGATTGCGCCCGCATAGTCAGTTTTGATGACGAGCGATTTCTCATCGGATTTGACAATCGTTCCCGTGAGACGATCTCCGTTTTTCAATTTAATCGTGTCAGCAGTAGCTGGTGCAATAAAGACAATCAAGCAGACGATAACTAATAAAAACACCTTACTCATGTTCAGTCCTCCAATTTGGTTGTTATTGTTTTATTTAATTTTGTCTCAATGCACACTCACGAATGGGTAGGATCATTGATGTGATCAAGCTTACAGGTGCCTGATCTGCGCGTATTTGAGCATATTTCGCGGCAGGTTGCCAGCCAGCGCAACCATTGACAGCTTGTTTGGAATTGCCGATGATGCGAATCGTTACCATCTTTCATCTTGGAATGGATACCAATCATTATGACTCAACCTGCACCCTCAATCACAATCGGACGCGGCGCACCAGAACTGGATCTGACGCCGGATGAATTACAAGCAATCGTCGAACAAGGCTTGCTCGGCATTGCGCCCGGCGCGCGCGTGCTGGCGATCCTGCCGGACAAAACGCGCGATGACAACACGGACATTTTGTTTCCCGCGGCAGCACGGTTTCTTGCTTCACGCCAAGTTGGAGCCTTTGACGCGCTCATTGCACAAGGAACACATGTGCCGATGACCGAAAAAGAAAAGCTGGAGAAGGTCGGGATGCTCGGTGGTCTCACGAACGTCGGCGCGATTTTTGATCACCAGTGGGACTCGCCTGATGCCCTGGTCAAACTGGGCGAACTCAGCGCCGAGCAGGTCACCCAAATCACGGGCGGATTGCTGAACGATGCTGTGCCGATCACGCTGAACAAATTGATTACTAACTACGATACAATTTTAGTGTTCGGCGCGACCGTGCCGCACGAAGTTGCGGGCTTTGCGGGCGGCGGCAAATATTTCTTTCCCGGCATCGCTGGCCCGGAACTCACGCACAATACGCATTGGCTGGGCGCGCTGGTGACAATTGAAAAAACGATTGGCGTCATCGAAACGCCAACACGCCACATGATCGAAGCCGCTGTCGAGTTGGTTCCCGCCCAAATCATCTCGCTGAATTCGGTTTGCTCGCGCCCCACGGATGAAGCCGAGGATCGTTTGCGCACGCACGGCTTGTTCATCGGCAACGTTCGCCAAGCCTTTCGCCAGGCCGCGAACGTCAGCCGCCAGGTTCATATCAAGTTCACGCAGCGCCAATACAAACGCGTCGTTGCATTGTTGGATGAACATTATGATGAAATGTGGGTCGGCGGCAAGGCCAGCTATCGGCTGGGCGCAATTGTCGAACCCGGCGGCGAATTGATCGTGTACGCGCCGCACCTGAAACACGTGTCCGAAACGCACGGCCACGCGATTGAAAAATACGGCTACCGTCCGTTGGAACAAGTCATTGAACTCGTCAATCAGCACGAAGACCTGCGCAACAACTTAGCTGTCGCCGCGCACCTCGCGCACGTCGCTTATGGCAGCCGCAAGGATGAACAGGGCAATATTCTGCCACGCTACCAAATCACCTTAGCCACAGCACTGGACGAAGCGATCTGCCAGCGCATCAATCTCGGCTATTTGGATTACCGCACATTTAAGCGGGAAGATTACGAAGGCGATCCTGACACGTTGATTGTGGAGCGGGCAGGACGGGATTTGTATTTGGTGGAGTAAGTTCCATGAAATCGGAATTAGTTGACCTCTTAGAATCACTTATAAAACCGTGCAGTCAAGCTGCGTTGAGGCGAAATAAGAAAGCCGACGCATCTTCGGTCTTGAGTAAATTTGGTGGCAAGCCATATTTTGAAGCCCCTAATAAATGGCCTATTTGTACTGGCTGCAACGCGCCTCTGACGTTTATTTGTCAAATCAATACTGCTGATTGCAAACATCCTGTTACAGTCAATGCCTTGTACACCTTTTTCTATTGCTGGCAATGCTCACCATGGGGCCTAAGCGATGAGAAAAAAGGACTATGGAAGATCAGTAGATATTTAACTCCAGAGATGGCGAAGATTGTCGAACGTATTCCCACGCCTGAGCCTAAGTACCCAACAACCGCCTGCTTCGTTGAATTCTCTTTAGGCTCAGCATTACCGGATTGGGATGGAATCTATTCAATAAATCCTCAAATAGCCAATCTTTCCCCCGCCGCTAACGCTGAAGAACCTTGGCAAGCTTATGAAGATGCTTGTCAGCAACTTCACTGCCTAGATGATTACGCAACGAGAATTGGCGGTTATCCTAAATGGATTCAAGGTGACGCAGAGGCTTCGTGTCTCATCTGTTCAAAGCCCATGAATTTTTTTGCACAAATTGATTCCGAAGAAAAAGCAGATATTGGCTGGGGAGATACAGGGTGCGTGTATCTATTTCAATGCCTTATACATCCTGATGAATTCCACTTAGAGTTGCAATGCTACTAAATAGGAGAGCGCGTCGCCGAATTTTCACGCCATTATTTTTTTTCAAATCTCTTGGCTTTCAAATCAGGATTGAGTTTGTATTTTTCCACTTTCCATTCTTCGACCTGAATGCCGTTCACCGCTTTGACAATATGAAAGGGCAGCAACACCTGATTGACTTTTTGGTAGTCGGAGAAGAAAAACTGGACGGCGACTTCTTGCAAATCGGCGGGATTATTCGTTATCACGTAACCGGCCTTGGGGTTTCGGAGGGCGCGATAGCTCAGCATCACGGGCAAATGCGTGGTTTGATCTAAAAAGAGCCTCGCCTGATACTCATCCTTTCCGGTCAGGTCAATCGCTTCGATAAATTTCCCTTCCGCCGCTTTTATGACCTCAAAATTAGTCAGCTTAATAGCCGAAGTTGCGGACGGCAGCAAGACAATTGAAAGGCTCTGAAAATCGTCGCGGAGATCGCGCTCCATCTGAGTTTGGATATCAGGGTTATCAAGATCAGGACGCTTATTACTGGGGAGCGGTTTTTGCCTGATTGCGCGACTCTCTTCGGTCATGATCTGCAAATCGGTATCGTGATCCTTGCCGCCCAACGGCTTCGGGATGGACATGCCCAAAACCGAACGCTCGGTTGTCACCGCCGCCCCTGGCGCATTCGTGCGCACAGTGGAAGTACCAGCAGCCGTGTCCTTCATGCCCATTGTGCTATTCGCAATTTGCGGCGGCGTAGTCGTTTGTTGCCCGCGCACATCAGCGACCGTATCATCACTTGCCAAAGGCGCATTGATTTGCCGATCAATCCACGCTTGAGAGCCGTTGAGTACTTGCGTTACCGTCACCACTGCATTTTTCTGTGCTTCGGTTTTTTCCTGCTTGAAGAATTTGTCCGGCAACAACCAGTCAATTTTGAGTTCGGTTTTGATCTCTTTGCCGGGAATGAATTTTCGCTGGGCGGCAGTGAAGGATAAGCTGCGGATGGAGGTGAAGTTGCGCTTCGCCCCCCAAGGCAGATTTCATGTTGGCAAAGGCTTGCTCTGCCGCCGCCGAATCTTGCGCGAACACAGGACACAAAGCCAGGATCGCAAAGACGAAACTGAACAAGTGAGAACGCATACCGACGACTCCTTTCCACCACCAGAAGTGGGCCAGTAAATGTTTCTTTGAGATGTCAATCGTAGCGCATTTTATCCCAAGAGGTAATTCCTGCGCTGCCGATAATTTTCCAAATAACTTTTTTTACTGGTCGCGTTCAAAAACGAGCGGCTGATCAGCGCTTCGACCATCGGTTGTTTTGCCAGAAACGGCGCGAGAAGTTTCTCAATTCGTTTTTCCTGTACGCCGATTCGTTTGGCGAGTTCGACAAAATCCTCTTGCGATGGATGCAGGCTGCTACGGTATTTTGCCGATTTGAAATCATCGGCAAATAACCCTTTTGCCAGCGCAAAATCTGAGTCAGCGACATGCAAACGAGTGTTGATCAAGTCATAAGCAGGCGAGAGGATATAATCGCCGCTCGTCGTTTCGAGCAAAGAAAAATTCTTCAGGTGTGCGTCGCCGTTGGAAAACAAGAAATTGAAAACCACGAGAGCAAAATACTTTTCGATTTCCACACGCCACGCCGGAACGTAGCTCTGCAGCAAGAGCCCAACCTCTTCGTAACTGGAATCGTATTTGAAGTTCGCTCCGGCACTGTCGGACGTTTTGCCCGCCAGCGAAGCGAAATCTTCTTTGCCGCGTTTGCTGTCGTCGGCGTTCACGTCAAAGCGTTTGGTGATGTACGCAGGCGTGCCATCCTGAAAAAAGATCAGCGCATTTTCTGCGGTGTTGATGCCGTACACTTGCCGCGCAATTTGCATCGTCAAATGTTCGTTCGCAGGAACCTGGTCAACCTTCTTCAGATCGCGCGGAATAGGCTTCAAAAGATAAGTCCCAAACTCGCCTTGGGTCTGTTAAGCGCAGCTTGTTCTTTTCGAGCCGCAAGCTCACTTTTTCCTGCACGCCGGAAATCGAAATGCGTTGGCGATTTTCGGCGAATAATGCGGCGTCTTCTTCACTTTGCTGCGGCGAATCGAAGGGCAAAAGGTGATTGACTTTTTTGCCGTCGAATAGATTTCGCAAGACACGAAGGGCTGTAGGACGAAAAGCCTTCCGCCAACGTGCCAGGACAAACATTTATTTCAGGAAAGCTCATTCTGTAATCAGTGGATGCACAGTGATCGCGCCAATCGTGTCGTGTTGCGCGGTTGCAATCAGAAGGCCGAAATAATCCGATTCGTCTATTTTCAATTGCCGACTTTGCAATTTGCGATTTACACCTTCGCTGAGCAGATTGAAGAAAAAAGGAAACAAAAAATCGCCGCGATATTCTTGCTGTGTTTTGGGCAATGTCAGACTCACAGCAGGCTTAGTGGCATCAGCTAAACCAGTGGTCGTCATAGCGAAAAATATAGCTGGAACGGTTTTCTTCTGTCAGTGTTCCAACTAATTCTCCATTTCGATAAACAGCGGCTTTTCTCATTGGCTCAGTTTATGTGCTTGCTTCACTTCCAGTTTGAATTCTATTCCCAAGACATCGGCGATGCGACTCAACGTATCGAAAGTCGGATTACCTTTGCCGCGTTCGATTTCTGCAATCGTGCGCAAGCCCACGCCTGACATTTCGGCTAGATGCTGCTGCGTTACTGCAAGCACATAGACGCCGAGTTTTGAGGGGTACGATAAGTTCTTCAAGCGGCATAAAGTAACAAATTCAGCGAAAAAAGTGCACTAATGCACTTTTCGAGCACAAGCAAGCCTGGTTTTATCTTGCTAGTAAAAGGGCAGTATACTGCACTTTTGCTATACAGTCATATTATCCGTTTGCAGATTGAAGACGAGTCAGACACTTTACAAATGAGATGTTCGCAGATTTACTCTCGTAATCGCGTGCAGCGTTACCAATTTCGCCAACAACTTTTCCAACCGCTCCAACGGAAACTGCGTCGTTGCATCGCTCAATGCCGCTGCCGGATTGTCGTGAACTTCCATGAACAAGCCATCCACGCCGCACGCGACTGCTGCGCGCGCAAGGTTCGGAATGTATTCCGCCATTCCCGCCGTCGCTTCGCCCAGACCACCAGGCAACTGCAAACTGTGCGTCGCGTCGTACACGACCGGATAGCCAAAGCCGCGCATAATCGGCAGGCTGCGCATATCTACCACAAGATTGTTGTAGCCGAAGGAGCTTCCGCGTTCGGTGAGCATCAATTCCCTACCCCCAGCCGCTTCGATTTTCTTGACGACATTGCGCATCTCCCACGGCGCAAGAAATTGGCCTTTCTTGACGTTCACCGTGCGTCCGCTCTCCGCCGCAGCAATCAGCAAATCGGTTTGGCGGCACAAAAACGCCGGGATTTGCAGCACGTCTACGACTTCGGCGACGGCGGCGACCTGGGTGGATTCATGCACATCGGTCAAGACCGGCACGCCGAGTTCGCGCTTGATTTTGGCGAGCACGCGCAAACCTTCGTCCATCCCGATACTGCGAAAGGAACTGATCGAAGAGCGATTCGCTTTGTCGTACGACGCTTTGAAAACATAAGGCAGATCGAGCTTTCGCGTGATAGCAGAAATCGCTTCCGCCATTTTCAGTGCGTGCGATTCAGATTCAATCACGCACGGGCCAGCGATCAGAAAGAAGATGTCGGCGCGTTTTTGGATGGTTTGGTAAAAAGTAGACATGGGCTAATTCATAGGTTCCAGCAGGCAATTCACTTCCACGATGTCCGCGTCAGGCACGGCTTCCTGCCATTGCTGCAAGATCGTGTGGAGTTGGTCGCCGGACAACGCAGCCACGCCGAGCCGCCGATTATCGAGTTGAACGGGTTCGTGCTGATGTTCTTCATCAAACGGACGGCCTTCGCTGCACTCACGGCACAACATTCGAATTGAAGTTGACCACTCCTCAGAAACGAAATCGTGGTCATCCAACAACTGTTGCAACGATTCCAGCTCCGTGTCGGTCACGTTATCGACTGTGATGACGAACGTGCCGAACGCGCTTGGCTGCCAGAGTTCCAATTCATCAAAGACAGGGACTTCCTCCTCGTCCAATTTGCGATAGCCATTCGGCGCTCCATCGTGCAGCACAATGTCACCATACCGATGCCCGGAATCTGACAGCGGAATACTCTGTATCACAGCCCGCGCTGGATCAAGGCGGTCGCACCAAACGACTTCCGCTTCGTCGTCAGGATTCAGGCGAATCGGCGTCGGGCCAAGCTGCATTTCAATTGGCCCCTCACCGGCTGGAATCTCGATTCCATAGCTTTGCCACGCCCGCCGTGCTTCTTTCCAATCGCTCAACGCTGTCGCAGCAATCCCCAAATTCCACCACGCGCCTTCGTCTTTCGGATTGAGCGTGACGGCTTGTTGATTGCAGCGCAGCGATTCTTCCCAATTCAGTTGATACTTGTGCAACAAGCCGAGGTTGTACCACGGCGCAGACCAAGTCGGATCAGCGGCGATGGCTTTTTGATAGGCAACAATCGCCTCATCAATTTGCCCTTCGTCTTCGAGTTCATTGGCGCGCTCGTTGTGTTCGATGGCAATAGATCGCATATTAGATTAAGGCTTAAACTCCGCTTTCTTTTTAGCGGAGTACTCTTCTTGGCGCTGTTTGATCTTTTCCGCATAAGATGGGGAGGTATCTTCAACAGTAATATAGCTTCCCGATCGGGAGAAAAATTCTAAGTTGAAGCCCCGACAGTTCAGCGATACGTTCCCCTGATGCTCTGATTTCCAGTTTTCCTTTGGAGGCAGTTTGAAAGCCTCAACCAGCTTATCAATCATCTGCTCATTGCTGAGAACATTACCATAAGCAGTGTCATTATTAAATGTGTACTCAACTTTATAGCTACGAACGCGACCATCAAATAAAGTCACATAAAACCCAACGTTTTCTGGCCGTTCTTTATGCTGCTCTCCCCGAAAACCATAACCAAACTGACCAAAACTCCAATAACCAGCAGCCTTTTCCGCACGCAATTTCAGATCATTCAAACTCGCTCCTGGAAAAAGCTCGCTCAGTTCCTCTAGTTGTTATTCCTAATCGTAAGCCACGAATCGTCGGTGCTTGTGCAAGACTTAGATTGCAAGTAGGAGGACTTGCTGGAGGCTTTGGGCGTTCATTCTGATCAATATATTTGGGAGCATTCGCGGGCTTGAGGCGTTTGAAAGTGTAATGAAGAGAACTGTTGCTTGGTTGGTAAGCGGATGTGACTAATTCCCATCCTTCATCGCCTAATTTGTCCAAGTCCGTCTCGCCTACGTTATAAACGGTTTTGTATTCCCATCGTTGCGCAGGCTGTGGCTTGCTTTGCGCAAAAAGAATTGACGTGAACAGAAACGAAAGACTGAGCGTGAAGAACAATATGGGTTTCAATCGGCATTGCATAAATTCCCCCTTGAAAGAACGATTGACTGAAGCAAGATTAGGGCTGGGGCAATCCCAGCGCTGACAAACGCTATGATGGCTGAATTTACTATCGAGAACTTTCCTTAACTCGCCGCGCTCACAATTGTCTCGGCTTCTTCCTGCTGCGCCATCTTTTTCTGAAACGGGCTCAGGCGTTGATCGCGGTCGCGGTCGCGTTCTTCCTGCAAGCGGTGTTCGTGCGCAGCTTTGATAAAGCTCACAAACAGCGGATGCGGCGCGAGCGGTTTGGATTTCAGTTCGGGATGAAACTGGCAGCCGAGGAACCAGGGATGATCCGTCAATTCGACGATTTCGATAAACTTGCCGTCCGGCGATTTGCCCGAAAACGTCAGACCGCTTTCGGCTAAGCGATCAATATACTTCGGATTGAATTCGTAGCGGTGGCGATGCCGTTCGGAAATCATTTCGCTGCCGTACACTTTCCGCGCCAGTGATCCTTCCTGCAAGTCACAATCATACGCGCCGAGCCGCATTGTGCCGCCCAAATCTTCGACGCCGAGCAAATCGCGCAGCTTGAAGATCACCGGATCAGGCGTGTCAGGATCGAATTCGGTCGAGTCTGCCGTTTCGATTTCACAAACGTTGCGTGCGAATTCAAGCGAGGCGCATTGCATCCCCAGACAAATGCCAAAGAACGGTTTCTTTTCGCGGCGTGCAAAGTTGATGGCGCGCAGCATGCCATTCACACCGCGCTTGCCGAAACCGCCCGGCACCAGAATCGCATCCACTTCGCGCAAGCGGTCTTCCCATCGCTCATCGGTCATTAACTCTTCGCTCTCGATCCACTGGAATTTGACTTTGACGTGGTTCGCAAAACCACCGTGCTGCAAGGCTTCGTTCAGGCTCTTGTAGGCATCTTCCAACTCAACATATTTGCCGACAATGCCGATACTCACCGTATCTTTCGCCGTGTGCATACGGTTGACCAAGGCGCTCCACTTGCGCAAATCCGCATCGCCAATCGGCAAGCGCAAAAACTCGACGATCAAGTGATCCAAGCCTTCCCGATTGAATACTGACGGGATTTCGTACACCGATTTCACATCCTGCGCGGTAATCACTGCTTCTTCGGAAACGTTGCAAAACAGCGCAATCTTCGCCTTCATATCCGCCGGAATCTGCCGCTCACAGCGACACAGAAGAATGTCGGGCTGGATTCCAATACTCAACAATTCTTTGACTGAATGCTGGGTCGGTTTGGTTTTCAATTCGCCTGAAGCCGCGATGTACGGGACGAGTGTTAAGTGGATGAAGATCGAATTATTGCGTCCGACTTCATTGCTCATCTGGCGAATGGCTTCCAGGAACGGCAGTGATTCGATGTCGCCGACGGTGCCGCCGATTTCGACAATCACGACATCGTAGCTGTCAGAGACAGCTTTAACCGCATCTTTGATTTGATTCGTGATGTGCGGAATGACTTGAATCGTTTTGCCGAGATAATCGCCGCGCCGTTCCTTTTCGATGACCGAAAGATAAATACGTCCGGTCGTCCAGTTATTCGATTGTGTCAGCTTCGCATTGGTGAAACGTTCATAATGGCCCAAATCAAGGTCCGTTTCTGCGCCATCATCAGTCACAAACACTTCGCCATGCTGAAACGGTGACATCGTGCCAGGGTCAACGTTGATGTACGGATCAAATTTCATCAGGTTGACTTTTAAGCCCCGCGCTTCCAGTAATGCACCAATGGAAGCGGCAGCGATGCCTTTGCCTAAGCCACTAACAACGCCACCAGTTACAAAAATATATTTCGGCATTTGCGATCTCCTAAAGGTAGTAAAAAAGCAGGATGAGATTCTCAGTTGATCGTTCTTTGGAGGTAGGAACTAGAGTAATGGCTGAGCCGCAGAAGGTCAACGGAAGACCTGCAATTGAATTACTCCCAGGGAAGCTGCGGCAAGCGATGCAGGTTCCGCACAAACCGTGCTTCGTCGAACGTCCGATGGTGTTTGAGAATGTCGAAGATTTCCGTCGTGACGCAACAACCAATCATCTTGAACGCCTCTTCTTCTGGAATCCCTTCGGCCATCAGCCGTTCCAGCGTGGCTTTTGTTGCGGGCGGGTTGTTGTCACGAATCTGATTGTGAATAACGTCAAAGAGTATCTCTCTAATAATTTCCGGGTCTGGATTCTTCATATCAGTCACGAGGTTAGTTTTGATGGAACAAGGACGTTGCGCAAGATTATTCAGCCCGCAACGCAATCATTGGATCAACTTTTGTCGCGCGACGGGCAGGCAAATAACTTGCCAGCAACGCGATTCCTCCCAACAGCAAGGAGATCAGCATAAACGTCAAACCATCGGTAGCGCTGACGCCAAACAGCAAACTCGCCATCACGCGCGTTAAGGCAACGGCTCCCATCAATCCAATCCCAATCCCGATGGAAACTAACAGCAATGATTGCCGGATGACCAGTTGCAAAATGTTGCGTGGCGCAGCGCCGAGCGCCATCCGAATGCCGATTTCGTGCGTGCGTTGACTGACCCAATAACTCATCACGCCATAAATTCCTATCGCAGCCAGCACGAGCGCCACGAGGGCGAACACGCCTAACAACAGCATCGCAAAGCGCCGCTGCGACAGCGAATTTTGCAGCCGCTCTTCCATCGTGCTGACATCATACACCGGCAGCTCCGGGTCTAACGACTGCACCACCTTCGTGATGGCTTGGGTGGTTTGCATCGGATCAGCAGCCGTGCGGGCGACAAAAAACCGGGTGCGAATCGTGAGTTGTTCGATGGGGTAATAGACGCTGAGGGGCGGCTCTTTTTCGAGCGCGATTCCCCTTTCGTCCCGCACGACGCCCACAACGGTGCGCCACGGCCCTTTGTCTAGACGTTGAATCCGTTTGCCAAGCGCCTCTTCATTCGGCCAGAAGCGTGCGGCTAACGCTTCGTTCACAAAGCAAACTTCCGGCGCGCCTTTGATGTCGCGTTCGTCAAACTGTCGCCCTTTGACGAGCGGGATGCCCATGGCGCGCAAATAATCAGGGCCAATGAATCGTTCGTTGGAGATAATCAATTCCGAGGCAGCTTTCGGCACGTACCCCTCAATCGTGATCGGTCCCCAAGCGGCGGAGGTTGAGCTAAGCGGCAAGGAATAGTTGGTGCCGACAAATTGAACGCCCGGCAACGCTTTCACCTTTTCATCAAGTTGCTTGTAAAAGTTATAGACCGATTCCGGCGTCGCATAGCGCGTCATAGGCAGCGACAACCGCAGCGAAAGAACTCCCTGCGGCGTGAATCCCGGATTCGCGGTTTGGACGCGATAGTAACTGCGAATCAGCAATCCCGCGCCAATCAACAGCACCAACGACAACGCGACTTCGGCCACGACCAATAAATTTCGCGTGCGATGATGCCCACTGCCAACGGAATGGCGCGCCCCATCTTTCAGGACTTCGTTCAAATCCACACGCGAGGCCCGCAGCGCAGGAACCAACCCGAAAACAATGCCCGTCAGCAACGAGATAAAAAACGTAAAGGCCAGGACGCGCGCGTCAACTCCGATTTCCTGCAATCGCGGAATATTCGCGGAGCCAAAGACGCGCAAGGCCTCTACCGCAAACGACGCGATCCCTAATCCCAGCAAACCGCCCACCAAGGCCAGCAACACACTTTCCGTCAGCAATTGACGAATAATCCGAGTCCGGCTGGCACCAACCGCCGCGCGAATCGCGATTTCCTTTTGTCGAACTGCTGCGCGCGCGAGCAATAAATTGGCGACGTTCGCGCACGCAATCAGCAACACAAACCCGACCGCGCCCAGCAACACATACAACGCCAACCGAATATCTCCCACGACTTGATCCAGCAACGGAACCACGCTAAAGGTGAGGCCGCCATTGGCGGGATAATTTTCTGGATACTGACGTTTCATTTGTTCGGCAATCGTATCCATTTCCGCCTGCGCTTGTGCCACCGTCACGCCGGGCTTGAGCTTGGCAAAGATGTTGTAATCCTCGCCCCCGCGCTTCGTGCGATCTGTTTCACTCAAGGGCAATGGCAACAACACATCCGCTTTCTCAATGCCATTCACCGTTGGCATGATTTCTTTGCTCAAGGAAAAAGCCGCGGGCATTACGCCAACGATTGCATAGTTCTGATCGTTCAGCGTCAGCGTTTTCCCCAGCACGTTGCCGTCACCTCCAAAGCGGCGTTGCCAGAAGCCATGACTCAAGATCACCGTAAGCGGTTTACCCTTTTCATCTTCTTCGGGCATAAAGACGCGTCCGAGCGTTGCCTTCGCGCCCAAGAGCGGAAAGAGCGAAGAAGAAACCTTTGCGCCTTCCAGCCGTTCAGGATTCCCCTGCCCCGTCAGGTTGTAGCTGGCATCTATTGTTGCGGCAACCTGCTCAAACACGTGATTCTCCAGCTTGATGTCGAGGTATTGCCCCAACGAAAACCAATCCCGTTCGATATTCAGTCCCGGCGAACGATTCCAGAGAATGGCAATTCGTTCGGCGTCCTTGTACGGCAGCGGGCGCAGCAACAGCGCATTCGTCACACTGAAAATCGCGCTATTCGCACCGATCCCAATGGCGAGCGAAAGAATCGCTACAAGGGTGAAGCCAGGGCTTTTCAGCAAGCGGCGAAAGCCATACTGTAGGTCATTCCATAAGGTTTCCATTTGCTACCTCATTGCGTGAAATTGTGTTTGTGAAACGAGAGGTAGTATCTGCGATTTGGTGGGTGATCGCCAAACTATTCGATCATTTTCTGAGTGAGGAATGAATCTGGGAGGGTGCCACTTAATCATCTGCGCCTAAATCCAATGCGCAACTTATCCCCATCATACGCAGACAAAATCCATAGTCTTCCTGCTCCAGATAGAGCCTGATCATCGCCACCGTTTTTCTATCGTCATCAACGACCAGCACTTTATGTTTGCTCATCGCGTTACTCCAACCACGAGCTTTAATCCAAGGCTTTTCGCAGGAAACCGCGAATCCCGATATAGCTGAATAACGCCAAAAACCCAAGCTGTCCGATCAGAATGAACCAGACCGGCATGTGCGGCATTCCCGGCACCAACGCGGCGCGAAAGCCTTCGCTCGAATAAGTGATCGGATTGATGCAGGTAATGATTTGAAACCAGCGCACGCGATCCAGCATGGCCCACGGAAAGTAGATACAGCCCGTAAACAACATCGGCGTCAGCACAACGGAAAACATCAAGCCAATCTGTGCGGGTTCTACGTTGGTTCCCATCGTCAGACCGACGGCTGCGCCAACCAGTGCGCCTAAAATGGCGACGATGATAAGTAGCCACCAATATTCCAGGCTGATCGAAAAGCCGCTGCCCAGAATGACGCGCCCGAGCGGGACGATCATTGCGCCTGCTACCAGCCCACGAATCGCGGCGAAGACCATTTTTTGCACGGCGACTAACCAAACTGGCAGCGGCGACAGCAAGCGGTCTTCAATCTCTTTCGTAAAACCAAATTCAATTACGAGCGGCATCGAAACCGCCTGCATCGCGGTCAGCACGGTGGTCAACGAAATGATGCCCGGCAGGAAGAGCACGCCATAGCTGGAATCCGCCTGTCCGAGCATGGGCAATAAACGCCCAAAGACGAACAGAAAGAAAATCGGTTGAATTAACGTCATCGCCAGAAACGTTTGCCAACCGCGCAGCGTCACCCAGACATCACGCCAGAGCAGATAGGTAAACGCCGTCGCAATCATGCGGGTCCGGCTGGTTGTTTGTGTTGTTGATGTTGATAAAGTGGCGCTCAATCTCTCAGCCCCTTTCCGGTGAGGTGAATGAAGACATCTTCCAGGCTTGGCTGAGCCAAATGCAGGTCAGCTAATTCGAGCTTGGCATTGATAATCATCTGCGCAGCTTTCACGGCCACTTCGCCGCCGCGTTCGGCATACAGGCGCAGCAGCGGATCTTCGTCCGCAGGTTTTGGCATTGGCGGCATCGCGGGCTTTGCGCCGCCTCCACCCATCATCGCCATAACCCACGGCGGCGGCCTGGCGGCATTGGCCTCCACAGGCGCGCGCACGGTTGTCCATTCGGCACTGGTGATGCCGCCGAGCGCCTGGATACCGGTCAGAATCGCGGCTTTCTTTTCTTCCGTGAGTGTGGCACTACGCTGCACGCGCAACTCAACGCGCGTTCCGGCGGGAACCAGTTTGCTCAAATTCGGCGGTGTGTCGAGTGCGAGGATTTTGCCGTGATCCATAATCGCTACGCGGTGGCAAAGCTTTTCAGCCTCTTCCATATCGTGCGTTGTCAGCAGCAGCGTCAAGCCATGTTGATTGAGCGTTCGAATCATCTCCCACAGAAATAAGCGCGCCTGCGGATCAAGTCCGGTGGTCGGTTCATCCAAAAACAAAACACGCGGCGAATGCATCAAAGCCCGCGCGATCAAGAGCCGTTGCGCCATTCCGCCACTATATTTATCCACTTTGTCGCCCGCACGTTCGCCCAGCCCGAATTGATTGAGCAATTCCTGGGCGCGCTGAGTGCGTTCACTACGCCCCATGCCAAAGTACGCGGCGTGAAAAGTCAGGTTCTCAATTGCAGTCAGCGAACGGTCAAGATTGTTGCGTTGTGGTACGACGGCAATATGCGGCTTTGCGCCTACAGGATCAGCCACGACATCCACATCAGCAATAAAAGCGCGTCCGCCGGTTGGTAGCACGCGTGTAGTCAGCACGCCAATCGTAGTGGTCTTCCCTGCACCATTTGGGCCAAGCAAACCAAAGACTTCGCCCCGCCCCACGGTGAAGCTGATGCCGTTGATGGCTTTGACGGGGCTGCGCGCGTATTGCTTCTCTAAATCCTCGACCTTGATAATTGTTTCCTGAGCGTTACTGGCTGCTACGAGTGCCTCCGTTGTTTGCTCAAATTTCATTGGTAGTGAATTCCTTTTCGCTGCCCTGGATGGCTCAATACTTTACGCGGTACTGAAGCAAGAGAACCCCATTGTCATAAACTTTATTGCTGATCAGGTCTAAATTCGTGAGCTTGACCGGGCCAGAGAAAAGTGGGATGCCCGAACCAATCAGGACAGGATTCAACTTGATGATAAGCTCGTCAATCAATCGCTCCGCCAACAGTAGCGCCGCCAACTCCGCTCCGCCGCACAGGTAGATCGCTTGACCGGTTTCCTGCTTGAGCGTTCGTACCACGTCGCCGACATTAGCCGAAACCAGCGTCACATTTTCATCCGGGCTTTCTTTCATCGTCCGTGAGAAGACGTACTGGCGCAGCATCGGATAAGGATTGGTCACGCCGAGATGCAGACCGACTTCGTAGGTTTTGCGCCCCATCAAAACAACATCGTAGGACTGGAACGATGCCAAATAATCCGTGACGTGTTCGCCTTCTGCCAGAAAGCAATCAAAGGAACCATCCGGGCGCGCGATGAAGCCGTCTACAGTGCAGGCGACGTGATATTTCAGTTTTCGCATGGCTAACCTTCTTTCCTTAAGACACAAAGAAGGGGGCAGTGTATGCACCATCCGCTTCGCTGTCCAGAATGAATTTACCAGCAGCGAACCTCGCGTTCACGAACGAAGTCCATTAAAGTACAGCCATGCCAATACTCTTGAACCAAGTCATTCCGTTGGGCCGGACGTTGCGCGAATACGAATTGATGTTTGCGCTGACGGAAGCGGATAAGCAGCGGAAAATCCTGGGCTGTGGCGATGGCCCAGCAAGCTTCAATGCCGAATGGACGGCGCGCGGCGGCGTAGTGATTTCGCTTGATCCGATCTATGAATTTTCGGGATTACAAATCAAAGCACGCTTTGATGGGGTGATTGACGATGTGATGGCGAACGTAGACGTCACCTCAGATCGTTGGGTATGGCACTTTCAGCAAAACCTGCAAGGCTTGCGAGCAAATCGGAGCACGGCGATGGAGCGTTTTCTGGCGGATTACGAAACAGGCCAGCGCGAAGGTCGCTATCTTGCCGGCGAATTGCCGACCTTGCCGTTTCAAGCGGGCGCGTTTGATTTAGCCCTGTGTTCGCATTTGTTGCTTTTATATTCGCACTTGCTTTCGTTGGAGTTTCACGTGGCGTCGTTGCTGGAATTATGTCGTGTGGCCAAGGAAGTTCGTGTCTTTCCGTTGTTGGATATGGTGGGGAATACGTCTGAACATCTTGCTCCGTTACGCCTTGCGCTGGCACGCGAAGGGATTGAGACTGTCATCGAACCAGTGGAGTACGAATTCCAAAAGGGCGGCAATCAAATGCTGCGCATCGCTTATGAAAAAACTCGACAAACTCCTTGCTGGAAATAAAAGCTGGGCCGCAAATTTAGGCGTGAGCAGCGTTCCCGCAATGATTGCGAACCGACGAGTAGCGCTTTCCGGGGTTCAATCGCTTGCAGCACTGCAAGCTTTGGTGGATCGTGCATGCTCCATGAAAAAGTAAAAGATACACAGCTTGCAAGGTTAAATTATGAGTAATTTGTTTTCTGTTTTTCGATTGCGCGATGTGGAGTTTAAAAATCGTATTTTCGTTTCCCCAATGTGCCAGTATTCCAGCCTTGATGGCCTGCCAACCGAATGGCATTTGGTACATCTTGGCAGTCGGGCCGTGGGCGGAGCAGCACTCGTGATGGTTGAGGCTACGGCAGTTGCACCGGAAGGAAGAATTTCGCCGGGGGATAGTGGCATCTGGTGTGATGAACATGAGCGAGCTTTTCACCCCATTACCGCTTTTATCAAAGCACAAGGCGCGGTGCCAGCCATTCAGCTTGCACATGCCGGGCGCAAAGCCTCTACCAATGCACCGTGGCAGGGTGGCAAACCCCTGGTGGGGGAAGAAAGTTGGCAAACGCTGGCTCCCAGCGCCGTCCCGTTTGGCAATTATCCTACGCCCCGCGAAATGACACGAACGGAAATTGAGGAAACTGTTGTGCAATTCACGAGCGCCGCAGAGCGCAGCCTCGCTGCTGGATTTGAAGTCGTCGAAATTCACATGGCACACGGCTATCTGCTGCACGAATTTCTCTCGCCGCTTTCGAATCTGCGAACCGATGAATTCGGCGGAAGTCTGGCGGCGAGGGCCAGGCTGCCATTGCAAATTACTGAAGCGGTGCGGCGCGTCTGGCCTGCGCATTTACCCGTTTTTGTGCGTATTTCTGCGACTGATTGGGCAGAAGGCGGCTGGGACCTGGCCCAATCTATTCAGTTCTCAGGGTGGTTGAAATCGCTTGGCGTTGACCTCATTGACTGTTCCAGCGGAGGCAATGTACCCGGCGTAAAAATTCCTCTCGGGCCAGGCTATCAGGTTCCTTTCGCGGCGGCCATTCGCAAAGAAGCGGGTCTGGCAACAGGAGCCGTTGGAATGATCACGGAGCCATTGCAGGCAGAACAAATTATTACTAACGCAGAGGCGGATGTTGTCTTTTTAGCCCGTGCCCTGCTGCGCGATCCATATTGGCCATTGCATGCTGCCAAGGAACTCAAAACAGACATCCCGTGGCCAGCGCAATATGAGCGCGCCAGAGATTAACCTGTGGCAAGATGGCCGCCGCGTCCTTTCCCGAACGCGGCTTTCGACTTTTGCTGCCGATCAATTTTCAGTCTCACCCCATTTGCCAGCCGGTGGGGTAACGTCCGACGCCAATATAGATCAACAGGATCACGCCCAAGAGAACGAAAAAATAGTTCCGCGCACGGATTGGCGCGGGCGACTGTTTCCACTTCGCCGAGAAATGTCCAAGTGCGACGGCGAGCGTGAGCATAAGGCCATGTTCCCAATGCAAGCGGCTCAGCCCGCTCGTGGTAGCAGTCCAGATAAATAAAATCAGTCCCATCAACCATTGCAAATCTAAGCAACCTAGAAAAATTGCCATCAATGTGCGATCCAATTTGCTTTCTTTTTGCTGCAACCACGTTAGCAGAAAAACGACCAACGCAATGATGGCCACTAGCACAACGATCCAACGAAAGTGCTGATGGCTTTTCAATAAAATGTCCATTAATCCTCCTGGAAAGAAAAAAAGCTTTTTCGTGTTTGCTTTGCGTTTCCCAATGACGCAAAGCCGCTGTCCTTAATAGCTTACTTTCACGTCGAATGCCAACGGACGCCCACCGAATTGCCAACGTTGCCGAATCATGCTAAGTAAGGATGCAAAGCAAGTTTACATTCTGAAAAGTTCTTTTTTTCCTGGCTGCGTTGTAGGTCAGAAGAGTACACCGTGCAGAAAACTGATAGAAAAAGCATTGAATGGCAGGTTTTAGTTGTGGATGAAAACGTCGAGGAGCGCAAGGCGCTGACGCATTGTTTGTCCCGCGACTATCAGGTGTTTGCGGCGGGGACGGTCACGGATGCGCTCAAGATTTTAGAGCATGAGCAAGTGGATGTGATTCTCTCTGACCTGCGCATGTCGGAGATGACCGGGATTGATTTATTGATGCGCGTACGCGTCACGCAACCCGAAGCCATTCGCATTTTGATTACGGAATACGCGGATTTTCAGGACATGGTAAAGCTCATCAATGACGCTGCCGTATACCAATTCGTGCCGCGCCCCTGGCATCCCGATCAATTATTGCTGATGATTCGCCGCGCGCTCGAAAGCCGTGAACTGGCGCGGCGGCATCGTTATTTGAGCCGTGAGTTGAAATTCGCTGATGCTGTGATGCAGCGGCAAAACGACGGCATGGCGCGGATGCTGCAACAGAGCTACGAATTCGACAAGCTCGTCTTTGCCAGTGACAAGATGCTGGAAGTTTGTAATCTGGCGCGGCGGGCGGCGACTTCCAACTTACCGATTTTGATTCAAGGGGAAACGGGGACAGGCAAAGAACTGATGGCACGCGCGGTGCATTTTTATAGTGCGCGGCGTAACTTCCCGTTCCTAACGCAAAACTGCGGTGCGTTGCCCGATGACTTATTACATTCGGAACTGTTCGGACACAAGCGCGGCGCGTTTACGGGCGCGATCAGTGATCGGCTGGGTTTGTTTCCGGCGGCGGATGGCGGAACTGTGTTTCTGGATGAAATTTCAGAAGTCTCGCCTTCGTTTCAGGTGAGCCTGCTGCGCTTCTTGCAGGAAGGCGAGGTCAAGCCGCTCGGCACAGATCAAATCAGGCATTGCGATGTGCGTATTATTGCGGCGTCGAACCGTCCGCTGAAAGAACTGACAGAAAAGAATCTGTTCCGGCGCGATTTGTATTACCGGCTGAAAGGTGTCGAATTAGAGATTCCGCCGCTCCGGGAACGCGTTGAAGACATCCCTATCTTAGCCGATCATCTGGCGCACAAATACGCTGAAAGCATCAATCGCAAAATCCCCGGTATCTCGCACGAAGTTATGCGCGTTTTCAAATCTTTCTCGTGGCCGGGCAATGTGCGCGAACTGGAAAACGAAGTGCGCCGCATGGTGGCATTGGCGGAAAGCGGTGAGTTTCTGGCACCCAAACATCTTTCCCATGATTTGCAGCAACTGATGCCGCAAGAGCGCGCTGACGATTTGCATACCTTTCTGAACGGCGGCGGCACGCTCAAGGATTTGGTCGAGCGCATGGAAACGCGCATCGTCACCGAAGCCCTGCGCCGCAACAAATGGAATTACAGCAAAGTAGCCCGCGAATTGGGATTGTCCCGCGTGGGGCTGGCAAATAAAATCAAACGCTATCAGCTGGATCGGCAAACACCCTAAGTGTTCCCCGTCAAGTGAAAGGAATGGTAATGCCTAACATTGACGAAATCAGCCCGGAAGAATTTGACCACGCGGAGCAGGTGCTGGAAGCTACGCTCGAACAAAATCCGCCACCTTTCAAAGACCTCGGCATCACACCGCTCGCACTGCAATTAGGACTCAAAACGGAACAATTGAACGGGCATTGGTGCAGCCGTTGTCAGGGCATTTGGTTTGGCTACACGCTGGAAACCGAATGCCCTGTGTGTGGCAATCGCAATGGATAGATGCGTGCAAACCTTCTTTGCAGTTGGCTCCTGAGTTGCAAAGGTAGTTTGCAATTTGCGAGGCAGTTCACTTTCTCCATCTTCCTTTTTCCCCAATAAATTAAGGTTTTGGTGCGATACCTACACGCGGCATAGTGATTGCGACGCAAACGCCTGATTTCTGTTTGATAAGTGCGTTGCTTGCACTTTGGGCTTTTTAGTAACAATCACAATTTGAAATAAAGGAGACTGCAATGGCAAACCTGCTTTGGCTACAGGGCGGCGCTTGTTCGGGCAACACAATGTCGTTCCTGAACGCGGAAGAGCCGAGCGCGTGTGACCTGGTCACGGACTTCGGGATCAACATTCTCTGGCATCCGTCGTTGGGTGTCGAGCTGGGAGACAATCTGCAAAAAATTCTACGCGATTGTGCATCAGGCGCAATCCCGCTGGACATCTTTGTCTTTGAAGGAACCGTCGTAAACGCGCCGAATGGCACAGGCGAATGGAATCGCTTCGCGGGTCGTCCGATGAAACAATGGGTGCGCGAACTTAGCGATGCGGCACAATTCGTCGTCGCGGTCGGTGATTGTGCGACGTGGGGCGGGATACCGGCAACCGCCCCAAACCCCAGCGATTCGCAGGGGCTGCAATTTCTGAAACGCGAATACGGCGGCTTTCTGGGCCAAGGTTTCACCTCGAAAGCGGGGCTGCCCGCGATCAATATTCCCGGCTGTCCGGCGCATCCTGATTGGATTACGCAAATTGTCGTAGCCGTTGCGACAGGGCGCGCGGGCGATATTACGCTTGACGAATTCCAACGCCCCAAGACGTTTTTCCAAAGCTTCACGCAAACCGGCTGTACCCGCAACATGCACTTTGCTTACAAGGTTTCGACGACAGAGTTTGGACAACGCAAAGGCTGTCTGTTTTATGACCTCGGCTGTCGTGGCCCGATGACGCATTCGCCTTGCAATCGCATTTTGTGGAATCGTCAATCGTCCAAGACGCGCGCCGGGATGCCGTGCCTGGGCTGCACTGAACCGGAATTTCCTTTCTTTGATCTCGCGCCGGGAACGGTTTTCAAAACGCAAACCGTGATGGGCGTGCCGAAGGAAATGCCTGCGGGCGTGGATAAGAAAGGCTATATGGCGCTCACGGCAGCGGCAAAAAATGCCGCACCCGCCTGGGCCGAACAAGACATCTTTGTGGTGTAAACACCAATCACCGAGGAGACAATTATGGCAGTCCAAACTTTGGATATTTCTCCCGTCGGTCGCGTCGAAGGCGATTTAGACGTGCGAGTGGATATTGACAATGGAGTGGTTGTAAATGCCTGGACACAGGCTGAATTATTTCGCGGCTTTGAAATCATTTTGCGCGACAAAGACCCACAGGCCGGGTTAGTCGTGACGCCGCGTGCGTGCGGCATTTGCGGCGCATCGCACTTGACCTGTGCGGCGTGGGCACTGGATACCGCGTGGCAGGCAGAAGTCCCGCGCAACGCAATTCTGGCGCGGAATCTCGGACAAATCACCGAAAGCCTGCAAAGCCAGCCGCGTTACTTCTATGGCCTTTACGCGATTGACCTGACCAACAAGAAATACCGCAACAGTCCATATTACGAAGAAGCCGTTAAGCGCTTCGCACCTTTCACTGGCAAATCTTACGAACTCGGTGTCACGATTTCGGGGAAGCCGGTCGAAATTTATGCTTTGCTGGGAGGACAGTGGCCGCATTCCAGTTATATGGTTCCGGGCGGCGTGATGTGTGCGCCAACACTCACCGATGTCACACGCGCCTGGTCCATTCTGGAGTATTTCAGGAAAGACTGGCTGGAAGCCTGTTGGCTTGGTTGTACGCTCGAACGCTACGAAGAAATCAAAACCTACGATGATTTCATGGCGTGGCTGGATGAAAGCCCGGCGCACGCGAATTCCGATCTGGGCTTCTATTGGAAAATGGGGCTGGATGTGGGCATTGATAAATATGGCGGCGGCTTGGGCAAATATGTTTCGTGGGGCTATTTGCCGCACGAAGACAAATACAACAAGCCGACAATTGAAAACTCGCAATGCTGCGTTGATTATGAAGAGCGGTATTTACGATGGAGCAAGTGACACCCACCTAACGATGAGCCATGATCGTTGCCGTGAAAACATGACGCACGCCTGGTATGACGAAAGCGGAGCGGATGTCCACCCCTTTGATCGCACGACCAAAGCCTTGCAAAACAACACAAGCGATTTTGAGGGCAAGTATTCCTGGGCAACTGCCGTAAAAGACACCGAATACGGTCGTCTCGAAGCCGGGCCATTCGCGCGGCAGATGGTGGCAGGCGGAAAACATGGCGAAAGCTGGCAGCACTATGACGGGCTGATTCTGGATATGTACAAAAAGATGGGCGGCCCCAGTTTGCACTTGCGGCAAATCGCGCGCATGCACGAAACCATCAAGCTCTATCGGCAAGCCGAACATTGCCTGCGCGAGTTTCGTCTAAACGATTCCTGGTACGCAAAGCCGAAAGAAAAAGACGGACGCGGCTGGGGCGCAACCGAAGCGATTCGCGGGGCATTATGCCACTGGATCGAAGTCGAAGGCGGCAAGATCAAAAACTATCAGATCGTGGCTCCGACAACCTGGAATGTTGGCCCGCGCGATGCAGATGGCAATCCCGGTGCGATTGAATCCGCCCTGCTCGGCGCGCCCATTGCCGATCCGACCGATCCGGTCGAAGTTGGTCACGTCGCCCGCTCGTTCGATTCCTGTCTTGTGTGTACCGTTCACGCACACGATGCCAAGAGCGGAAAAGAGCTATCGCGCTTCCGCATTGGCTAAATAAATGGCCGCAGAACTCACGCCACACCTGGCATCTTGCTACTTGGCGTGAGTTCTGTAATCTTTCCCCGTTACACTACAAATTTGCCAGGTGACGGAGGCATATCCGAGGGACGCTTCATCTCATTTCTTTATTTAATTCCTGGGGATTGACCATGCATAACAACGAAGAGGCTGCGCTTCGCGAGCATATCGGGAAGATGATGGCTGACGGTCTTGAAACCCAAACTGAACCGTTTCCCGAAACGCATAAAGAATTCGGCGAGTTGCTGGCGGAGTTGCGAGAACTTCCTCCCGATGACCTGCAAGGTAAACTGGTGTTATCCGGTTTCATGGACAAGCCGCATGGCCCCGATCAGATGCGGTGCCTGGAATGTATGTACTACCTCGTCCACCGCAAATGGTGCGACTTGCCGGAACTCGCCGTGCCAGTCGAGCCGGAATGGTATTGTCGTTTGTGGCGCATCTGAGGAGGCCAATGGATAACGCAATCAAGGCTGATGATGGTTTGCGCAAAGAGCTTGGCGCGCGGCTGGCCTCCGGCCTCAAAACTGAATGGGAAAATCGCGCGTACACCAGCGAGCAGGTCAACGCCGTCGTGGCACATTTGCAAGACCTCGCACCGGATGATTACGAACAAAAGCTCGTCCTCGCAGGATTCACTGACTATCCCTACGAAATCGAAGACATGCAGCAGGATTGCAAAACCTGTATGTACTATCTGGTACATCGTAAGTATTGCGAACTGCCCGAACTTGCCCTGCCCGTTGAGCCGCAATGGTCGTGCATCTTATGGCGGATTTAATCTAACTACATGTTAACTGTGATTGGCTGTGGCAACACGAATCGTTCGGATGATGGCGTGGGCGTATACGTCGCGCAATCGTTGTTGTTTTGGCTGCGCGACCATCCACAACCAAACACACGCGTGTTTGATGCTGGTACTGGCGGGATGGAAGTGATGTTCCAGGCGCGTGGCGCAACCAGACTCGTTATCATTGACGCCAGCAGCACGGGCAGTGAACCCGGCGCAATTTATGAGGTTCCCGGCGCGGAACTCATCACCGAACGCGCGGCAAGCTATAGCCTACATGATTTTCGCTGGGATCACGCGTTGTATGCCGGGCGGAAAATTTTCCACGACGACTTTCCCAACGATGTCACTGTATTCTTGATCGAAGCCGCTACCCTTGAGCTTGGCCTGGCGCTCACGCCTGCCGTGCAAACAGCCGCTCAGCAGGTGATTCATCGTCTGCAAGAGATGATTGCCAACTATGGATGAAGCTTCATCGCCCACCTCTCAAATCAGCATTGCACGCGGCAACATTTATCTCCCGCGCGAAGTCTGTGACGTGTATTTCAAAGGCATCGAATGTGTCGCGTTGTTGTCTGATGAAGCGGGGCTGTTGATTGTCCCGCTGATTCAGGATGCCGCTGGCGGGTCATTACTGAAGGTCAAAAATTTGCGCGGAGATCGAGTCATCCACGCGCAGGAATTTTGGCGGCAACACGGTTTGAGCGAAGAGTTTGAGGAACGCGTTTACCCGGTGCAGTGGATGTCCAAGAGAGCGGCATTGCTGGTGACGGGAGACTTTCGAAAAAGAGGAGGAACGAAGCCCCCCTGAAATTCATCGCGGTGCCGGGAATGCCTTCCTGAATGATTTTAATCAAGGCGGCCTGCGTCGGGGCCTGTCGCAGCTTCGGCTGATTCAGCGCAGGGCCGCTGCCGCCTGTGCCTTCAATGCCATGACAGAGCGCGCCTTTGATTGTGGTAGAGCTTTTTGCCCCGTGCCAGTTCGTCGGGCTTGGGCGAAGGGCTGCGATTAGGTTGTGCTGCGGATACTAGAAGGAGTGGAAGCAATAGGGCAACGGCGTAGCGTCTCATTGGAGGTTCCTTGAGAAAGGTTCAGCAAACTGGAAAGTTTGCTGAAATGTCCATTAGCGATCAACGCTGTGAATCAGCAGCAAACTGGCAAGTTTGCTGGACAAGTTCATTGCTTATCGGGCCTGGGCCAGATTGACCACGATGTCCCAATGAAAGCGCACGAATTTATGCAGCGATTCTTCCAGAATGCGTTCCTGATCGCTGTGTGCGCCGAAGCCTTTGGGGCCATCTTCGCTGTCGGTCATGGGGCCGATGCCGTAGCACTCAACTCCACGCGCTCTCAAATAAGCCATATCTGTCGCGCCCGTCAGCATCATGGGCAAGGTAACCGCGTTGTAATATTTTTTGTTGGTCTCTTCGAGAATACGAAAAGCTTCTGTATCCAGTCGTGAAGGTTTCGCGCCGGGGCGGGTGTCGCGGTCTGTCTTGACAACTTCAACCGCCGGATCGTTGATGACTTTGCGGAGTTGATCGAGCAGCCAGGGAATGTCTTCATCGGGCAAAGCGCGAATGTCAAGCGTGGCTTCGGCTTCCGACGGGATCACGTTTACGCGATAACCGCCCTTGAGAATGTTCGGCGAAATCGAAGTGCGCAACGTCGAGTACAAACGTGGTGCGTTGACTGCGAAATATTCCTGCACTGCATCAGTATCGTTTCCTTGCACGATTTTGTTGTAACGCGCCGCCGCTTCGGGTGAGCTGAGTTTGGCCATGCGCTCGAAATATGCGCGTGTAGTTTCGTTCAGGCGCATCGGTGTTTGCCACGCAGCAACTTTGGCTACAGCGTTTGACAAATGCACGATAGCATTGCTGCGCAATGGCACCGAGCCGTGACCGGAAATGCCACGCGCCACAAGCCGCGTCGCGTATGGAATCTTTTCCGTAGTAGCTACAGCAGCATATTGAACCTTGCCACCTGAGCGCACTACGCCGCCGCCTTCGGCAAAGCAATATTCGGCATCAATCTCCGCCCAATGATTTTTCACCATAAAATCAATGCCGTAGCGCACGCTGCCTTCTTCGCCAGATTCGGCCAGAAAGATCACATCGCGATCCAGCGGCACATTCATCCGCTTGAGCGTTAGCATGACCATCAAACAGGCCGCGACATTGTCCTTGTCATCCACGGTGCCACGCCCATAAACATAGCCGCCTTCGCGCGTCGCTGAATAAGGCGGGTGCTTCCATTTCGCCGGATCAACATTGACGACATCGGTGTGCCCCATAATCAGCACGGGGCGCTTTTTGCCATTGCCGCGCAAACGCGCTACAAGGTTAGGGCGTTTGGGATCAAGCGCGAAGATTTTGGTTTCGATGCCTTCACGATCCAGCACAGCTTTGAGATATTCGACAACAGGTGCTTCATTGCCCGGCGGGTCGCTGGAATCAATACGCAGGATCGCCTGAAAGTGGCTGAGCGTTTCTGCTTCGATTTTGGCCCAGTCGGGGTTGGGCATTTGGGCGAAAGAAGTTGGCGACGCTACGAAAACGAGGCAAAAAAACAGGGCGAGGACAAAACAGCGTGTGCACGAGAGTTTCATACTTGGCTTCCTTTACTTGCGATGACAACTTGAAAGATTGTTTCTTGAGACGGGTCGAATTCTGGCAGAGCCATTGCATCTTTGTCGAGCCTGTCAGATGATTTCCCTGCATTAGCACTCGAATCAATTTACCAAACAGGAGTCACACGTATGCGAACCAATCGTCGAGAATTTATTGCTGCCTCTGCTGCCGCGCTTGCTACGGCGGCGACGGCTTCTCATGCCTCCGCACCTGATACCAAAACGCGCCCCAATCGTATTGGCGTATCGAGTTATTCGTTCTTTCAATTCACGCGCCAGGAATTTCGCCCGATGGAAAAGTGCATTGATCTGGCCGCGCAAATGGGCTTTGACGGCATTGAGTTTTTGCTGCGCCAAATGCAAACCGAAGCCGAGGACAATGCGTATTTGCAAAAGCTCAAGCGTCAGGCTTACACGCTCGGCCTGGATTTAATGGGGCTTTCAACGCATCAGGGTTTCTTACGGCCTGATCCTGAATATCGCCAAAAGAACATCGCCGAAACGATTCATCAAATCGAAATCGCGTACCGCTTGGGCATCCCAACGATGCGAGTGAACACCGGAACATGGGGCACGAGCAAAGATTTCAATGACCTGATGGCACATCGTGGCATTGAACCACCGATCAAAGGCTATACCGATGAAGACGGCTTCAAGTGGGCGATTGACAGCTTGACGAAATGCCTGAAGAAAGCTGAAGAATGTGGTGTGATTCTGGGCCTGGAAAATCACTGGGGACTGGGACGCACGCCCGAAGGCTTACTCAAAATCGTCAACGAAATCAACTCGCCGTGGTTGCAGATCACAGCCGATACAGGCAACTTCCTCGAAAACCCGTATGAGAAATTGGATCAGATCGCGCCGAAAACGGTGCTGATTCAAACCAAGTTTTATTATGGTGGCGGCACGTGGTATTCGCTGGATTTGGATTATGACAAGATCGGAGCGATCTTTAAAAAGCATAATTATCGTGGTTATATTTCGCTGGAATTTGAAGGCAAAGAAGACCCGCTGATTGCAGTGCCGAAAAGTTTGGCAATATTACGAAAGGCTTTTGGTAGAGATTAAACTACGAAGTTCACGAAGGCCACGAAGAAAGAGAAGTAGGGCAAAACAACCATGGAAAGTTAGTCGCCTCGCATTTTCCCGCTTTCTCTTCTTTGTGCTCTTCGTGATCTTCGTGGTTCCTAAAAAAATATGGAACGACGAAGACCCTTAGACGAAGAATTTCAAATGCCGAGCTTTCGCTTGGACAATCGCGTCGCCTTAGTCACAGGCGGCAGTCGCGGTTTAGGCTTGGGGATGGCGCTTGCGCTCGCGCACGCCGGAGCCGATGTCGCCCTGGTTGCGCGCGGCGCGGAAGAGTTAGAGCAAGCAGCAGGACTCATCCGCGCGACTGGCCGACAAGCATTCACCGTACCCGCCGATGTAGGCGACATTGCGCAAGTGCAAGCAATCGTCCCGCAAGTCAAAGCGCATTACGGACGACTGGATATCCTGGTGAACGCCGCAGGCATCAACATTCGCCAGCCTTTTGACCAATTTACGCCCGAAGACTGGGACAGGCTCATCGGCATCAACAGCAAAAGCGCGTTCTTTCTGTGCCAGGCGGCGGCGCGGGTGATGCGTGAGCAAGGCAAGGGCAAGATCATTAACGTCGGTTCGATTGCTTTCGATCTCGTGCTCCCGAACATCGCCCTCTATGCTGTCAGCAAAAATGCCTTGCGCGGAATGACAAAGGCGTTGGCGATTGAGCTGGCGAAAGACAACATCACAGTCAATGCCATTTCGCCGGGACGTTTCTGGACGCAAATGGCCGATGCCGTGTTTTCTGACCCCGAACGCTACGAAAGCATCATTAGTATGCTGCCGCTAGGTCGCCCCGGCGTGCCGGCGGATTTGGCAGGCACGACGCTGCTGTTTGCGTCCGATGCAGGCGATTACATTACCGGGCAAAACATTTTCGTGGATGGTGGTTGGACGGCGAATTCGGGAATGAAAGGCTGACACGATGCCGATGAATTTGCGCACGATTGCCACTGAAATTTTCCATCGCACGCTTGGCGCTATCGAGGTCGAAGCCGTCGTGCGCCAAGCCCTGCAACTTAATGGCGACATCCTCAAAGCCGGTGAAACCGAATACGATTTGCAACAATTTTCGCGTGTGCTCGTGCTGGCGATTGGCAAAGCTGCGCTGCCGATGGCGCGGGCGGCGGAGCAGGGCTTGAGCGAGCGCATTACGGCTGGCATTGTGGCCACCAATGCGGTAGGGGGCGCAGTTTCCGAACGCTTGCAGGTGTTTGTCGGCGGGCATCCGCTGCCCAACCAAGGCAGTCTGGACGGCGCTGAAGCGGCCTTGCAATTACTCCGTGCGGCGAATGATGAAACGACGCTAGTGTTATTTTTACTGTCCGGCGGCGGCTCGGCGCTATTTGAAAAACCGATTGATAACATGATCTCGCTCGGCGATTTGCAAACGATCAATGAAGTGCTGGTCGGCTGCGGCGCAGTGATTGGCGAGATGAATGTCGTGCGGCGCTATTTGTCTGCTGTCAAAGGTGGGCGGTTAGCCGAAGCCGCGTCTCGGGCGCGCCAGGTCTCACTCTATATTTCGGACGTGAACAGTGATGACTTGTCTACGGTGTCCTCCGGTTTGACGCTGCCGAGCCATGCAACGCGCGCCGACTTCGACCATATTGTAGCCAGATACAAGCTGCTCGAAAAATTCCCGCCACACGTTGCCGCGTTGATTGCCGCTGGCAACTTGCCTGAAATGCCGCCCGTAGTTACACACGAAACGCGTTCTCATCACCTGTTGCTCGACAATCGCGTGGCCTTGCAGATCGCCCGACAAATCGCGGAGCAGGAATATAACTGTGTTGTTGAAGTCGCCGAAGATTTAGTTGAAGGCGAGGTCGAGGCAATGGCGCAAATGCATCTGGCACGCCTGCAAACCTTGCGCGAGCAGCATCCCGGTAAAACCGTATGTCTGCTGTCGGGCGGCGAGGTGATTTGCCCCGTGCACGGCAAGGGGCAAGGCGGGCGCAATCAGGAATTTGTGTTGCGTGTAGCGATGAAGTATGAGGCCACTGCGCCGATTGTAGTTCTCAGCGCAGGCACAGATGGTATTGACGGGCATAGCCCGGCGGCGGGCGCAATCGCGGATGCAACCACCATTCAACACGCGGCTCAACACAACCTTTCGCCTGAAGAGTATTTGCAACGCAGCGATTCCTTCAATTTCTTCCGTGCGCTCGGCGATACCCTGACGACAGGGCCGACTGGTAATAATGTGCGCGATCTGCGCATCTTTCTCGCCCAATAAATTATCTTTTCATCTGCCATCTTTTCCTTTCATCTGACACAGGAATCCGGCGCTGCATAAGCTTACCTGGTCACCAATAACACGAATTATCAAGTAGTTACGCGGCGGCACAGCACTTGCCCGGCAGGCATTGAAGCTCGCACAAATTCTTGGAGGTTGCTATGTCCAGCAATGCGAAACGACGAATAGTCGTGCTAAGTTTATGTTTGTTTGCTCTCACCGGATTCGCGCTTGTGCCTGACACAACGAGCGGACAACAAATTGATCCACCACTGGCCGAACGCGCGAAAGCCCTCCTGACTGAGCGGTGTTTTCAATGTCACGGACAAAATGGCAGAGCGGCAAAGAACATCTTTGTGCTGGAACGCGCACGGCTCATCGCAGCGCAAATCGTCCTTCCCAAAGACGCGAATTCGCCGTTGCTCAACGCGGTGGAGAGCGGGGCGATGCCGCTTAATGGAACGGAATTAACGAGGGAAGAAAAAGCGGTGCTGCGCAATTGGATTTTGCAGGGCGCGCTCGATTGGGAGACAAGCATTGCCTCAGCCAAACCGCGTTCGTTTCTTTCTGAAGCAATGCTGTTCGCTATAGTGCGGGATGATTTAGAGCGCGCTCCGACGCGCGTGCGCCCGTTCCTGCGCTACTTCAGCCTTGCACATCTATCTAACGCAGGCGTGGCGGACGAAGAACTTGAAAGCTTTCGTACTGGCTTGGCCAAACTCCTCAATAGCTTGTCGTGGCATCGTGAAATCGCGTTGCCGGTGGCGATTGATCCGGCGCGTACACTGTTGCGCATTGATTTGCGCGATTATCAATGGACGACGGCGCACTGGCAAAAAGTAATGGCGGCTTATCCTTACGGCTTGCTCGTGGGCGAGGGCGAACGAATCGCGCGCTTGTCCGGCGAAACGGTGTCGTACGTGCGTGCTGATTGGTTTGTCGCGCAAGCTTCCGTGCCGCCGCTTTTCTGGGGTTTCGTCTGTCGCCCCGCTGGGGCTTGAGTCTTGTTCCCCGGATTCCACGCGGGGCTAATTTCTCGCCGTCCCTCCAGGGCTTTTTTCGGAAATTCTTTTTTCTTAAAAGCTATATCAAATATGAAAAAAGGCGCTTTGAGGTAAAGGGAGTAGACCACCGCCGCATTCGGCGCATCCGTTTTACACCTGTTACGAAAGCGGACTGAGCGGTAGGAAGCTATCGTCATCGTATTGCGTTTCGCCTTTATATAACGGCACCAGCAACGGCGGCGCAATCAACGTGGTTGCAATCGCCATCACTAGCACGACGCCGTACGCCGCATCGCCAATCGTCCCTAAGCCCAAGCCGATTTGCGCTACCACAATACCAACCTCACCGCGCGGCATCATCCCGACGCCAACTTGCAAGGCTTTCTTGCTGCCCATTTGGAAAACCGCCAAGCCACAGCCAAAGACTTTTGTCAGGCAGGCCAGCAGCGTAATCATAATTGCTAACGCGATGACGCTGCGATTCGCCATCGCACTTAAGTTCAACTGCATCCCAATGCTGGTAAGAAAAAAGGGCAGGAGGAATTCGGTCACCGCTTCGGCTTGCAGCGGCATGTCCGTTCCTTCCGCAGATTCTGACAACGCCATCCCCGCCAGAAACGCGCCGATGATCGCCGCCACGCCAATGTAACTGGCCACTAACCCCAGTCCCAAACAAACCGCAAAGCCAAAGACCAGATACGACTGGCCGACGCGCAAATTCTCGACGCGCCGCCGGATTTTATTGACCGTGCGCGCACCGACCAGGGCGATCAGCAAAGTGAAACCAATCGCCAATGCCGCAGTCGTGCCGATTTGTGTATAGTTGACGCCGCCTTTCGCCATACTGCTGACGACGGCGAGAATCAACAAACCCAGTATGTCGTCAATCACCGCCGCGCCGAGGATAATGCGGCTCGTTTCCGCGCTCAGCACCTTCATCTGTCCCAGCACGCGCGCGGTAATCCCAACCGAAGTTGCCACCATTGCCGCGCCAACAAAGATGGATTCGATGTTGGTTTGCCCCCACCAAAGGCAAAGCGCGTAGCCCGCCACAAACGGAAAAATCACCCCCAGCACCGCGACCATCAGCGCGCGAACCCCGACGCGAAAAATATCGGCGGGTTTGGTTTCGAGTCCCACGAAAAACAGTAAAAAGATGACGCCGATTTCGGACAGGGTCGCAGTCAATTCGCTCGGCTGCACCCAATTCAAGACGCTGGGGCCGATGATAATTCCCGCCAGGATTTCGCCGGCAACGGCAGGTTGACGCAACCGCTCAAAAATTTCGGCGAAGAGTTTCGCAGCAACGAACATCACGAAGAGCGTGAAGAGAAGTTTTGTGTGAGCATCTGCGGAAAAAAGGATAAAACCAAAATTGAAAGCCATAAAATAAAACCCAAAAACAAATCCGCGTGAATCCTCTGAATCTGCATTTTTCGCCTTCTGTTGATTGACAAACGGCAAACTACAAGAACAATAAGCACATCGCACGGGCGAGTTAATCGCAATCAAGCACAAATTTCAAATCACAGGTGAATTCACTATGTCGAAATACATCTTAGCGTTGGATCAAGGCACGACCTCATCACGCGCCATTCTCTTTGACAAAGCCGGGAAAATCATCGGCGTCGCGCAACAGGAATTTCCCCAAATCTTCCCGAAAGCCGGTTGGGTCGAACACAACCCCGAAGCCATTTGGCAATCGCAACTCAATTGCGCACGCCAGGTCATTGCCGAAGCGAAAATCACGGCGGCGGAGGTGGCCGCCATCGGCATCACGAATCAGCGCGAAACGACGGTCGTGTGGGATCGCAAAACAGGCACTCCGGTGTATAACGCGATTGTCTGGCAATGTCGCCGCACAGCGCCGCTCTGCGATAAGCTCAAAGCCGACAAGTTCGATAAGATCATTCGCCGCAAAACCGGGCTTGTCACCGACGCTTATTTTTCAGGCACCAAAGTCGCTTGGATTTTGGATAACGTGAAAGGCGCACGCAAAAGAGCCGAAGCCGGAGACTTAGCCTTCGGCACAATTGATACGTGGCTCATCAACAAACTGAGCGGCGGCACAACGCACGTCACCGATGTTTCTAATGCTTCGCGCACGTTGCTCTACAACATCCATCAGCAAAAATGGGACAAGGAAATCCTGGACAAACTCAACATCCCGGAGTCCCTCTTGCCCGAAGTCAAATCTTCTTCCGAGCTTTATGCGATGACCGATCCATCGTTCTTTGGCGCAGCGATTCCGATTGCAGGCATCGCGGGCGACCAACAAGCGGCGCTCTTTGGGCAAGCCTGCTTCAAGCCTGGCATGATGAAAAACACGTACGGCACGGGCTGCTTTATGCTGATGAACACGGGGGAAAAAGGAACGCCGTCGAAAACCGGTTTGCTGACGACCATTGCGTGGCGCAAAAACAACAAAACCGAATATGCGCTGGAAGGAAGTGTCTTCGTCGCCGGAGCCGCCGTGCAATGGTTGCGCGATGGTCTGGGAATGATCGTCAACGCCTCTGAAACCGAAGCCCTGGCGACGTCCGTTAATGACACAAACGGCGTGTACTTCGTGCCAGCCTTCGTCGGACTCGGCGCACCATATTGGGATATGAATGCACGCGGTGCTATCGTTGGTCTCACGCGCGGAGCCACGCGTGCCCACATCGTGCGCGCGGCACTCGAAGCAATGGCCTATCAAACCCGTGACGTCATCGAATGTATGCAAAAAGATTCCGGCATCAAGGCCAAAGAGTTAAGAGTTGACGGCGGCGCAACACGCAATGATTTCCTCTGCCAATTTCAAGCTGACATCTTAGGCATTCCCGTGGTGCGCCCCGTCGTGACAGAAACCACGGCGCTCGGAGCCGCGTATTTAGCGGGCCTGGCGGTTGGTTTTTGGAAGAACGACAAAGAAATCGCCACGCAATGGCAGCAGGAAAAACGCTTCGAGCCGAAGATGAAGAAACCGGAAAGGGAGGCGTTGTATGAAGGCTGGCAGCAAGCCGTCAAACAAACGAGAGCCTGAGTGGAACGCGGTTGACGCGGCTGGATCGGATTTGCACAGAACAGCGTCAACCCCTTGCATCCGTGTTATCCGCGTTTCATTTTTCCTGCGATGAATAACCAGCATATTGACCAACTCGCCCAAATTATTTGGGACTATCATCAGCTCCATCACACGCTCCAGCCATCCGACCTCATCCTTGCGCTGGGCAGCAATGACACGCGTGTAGCGGAATATGCAGCGGATTTATATTTGCAGGGCTTCGCCCCGTTCGTGCTGTTTTCAGGCAACGTCGGTGCCTTGACGAAGGATCAATTCACCAAACCCGAAGCCGAAGTGTTTACCGACATCGCGTTGCAAAAAGGTGTGCCTGCCGCAGCGATTTTGCAGGAGCCGGAATCAAGGAACACGGGCGAAAATATCGAGTTCAGCCGCCGTGTACTAGCAGCACAGGGGCTTAATCCTGCCAGCATCATTCTCGTGCAAAAGCCGTATATGGAACGGCGCGCGTTCGCCACGTTTCGGCAGCGTTGGCCCGAGAAAAATGTACGGGTGACGTCACCGCCCATTCCCTTCTCTGACTACCCCAATGAAGTGCTACCCAAAGACAAAGTCATCAACATTATGATCGGCGATTTACAGCGCATAAAATTTTATCCTAGCCTCGGCTTTCAAATTGCACAGGAAATCCCTGACGAGGTTTGGCAAGCGTATGAAACGCTCATCGCACTTGGCTATGACCAGCATTTGATGAAGTGAAGAATGGCTCAGCTACTAGCTAACGCGGCGCTCGAACGCTCCTCCATCGTGGCGAATTCGTTGATGAATCGGGAACGCGGTTGTGCCGGCGGGAACAGTTATGAAAAGGAACTGGCACTCAACCCTATCGAATTCCTGACACAACGGTTGCAAAGACAGGAGCAAGTTTCCTGGCTGGATATTTGTTGTGGCGTGGGAAAGGCATTGATTGAAGCAGCCGCCCATTTCCAAACGGCAGGATTGGCTCCCCGCGTGCATTTGATTGGGATTGATTTAGTGGCAATGTTCCTGCCGTATGCAAACCCATTCCCGCACCTGCGCTTAGAAGAAACCTCTATTTTCGCTTGGGAGCCAGACCGGGAATTTGATTTGATCACCTGTGTTCACGGGCTACATTACATCGGAGACAAGCTTTTCCTGGTTCGCCAAGCGGCTTCCTGGTTGAAGCGTGATGGAGTTTTTATTGGCCATCTTGATCTGACGAATTTGCGTGTGGCAAATCAGGCTGGAAGCATTTTGCTGAGAACGCTTCGGCAGAGAGGCTTTCAATACAACAGCAGAAAACATTTGTTGTCACTATCTGGCCAGCAGTCATTGGAGTTGCGATACAAGTACCTTGGCGCAGATGACCAGGCAGGGCCAAACTTCACCGGGCAAGCGGCAGTCACATCGTATTACGAGCCTTTCGATGAATAACAAGCAAGCCAGATCGCGTGTTGTTTATATCTTGCTTATTGTCGCTGTAGTTATGCTCGGCTTAGCCTCACGAGCGAAAGCGATGAAACCTCACCTGCCCTACGTCATAAGCGAATACGCAGGCGATACGTTGTGGGCAATAGCAGTATTTCTGGGTTTGGGATTTCTCTTCCCAACATTTTCGACCTGGCGTATTGCGGCTTTGGCAGCGCTTTTTGCTGTTGGCGTCGAACTTAGCCAGCTTTATCACGCACCCTGGATTGATGCGATTCGGCACACACAGATAGGCGGGCTAATCCTCGGCTTTAGTTTTTTATGGAGTGATTTGGCCTGTTATGCCGTTGGTATTTTGTGCGGAATCGGGTTCAAGTCCGCCGCTGATTTGGTGAAAGCCCGAACGTCTGCTTAAATGTACTTGCGCCAGTTCTTACCCTCGTTGCTTGTAACTCAACTTTGAAGCTATGCCATCAATTCTCTCTCATCCTGCTGCGGCAATCGGGTTAATGCCTATCTTGCAAAGGTTCCGCGTGCCGCGCTGGATGCTCTGGGTGGGCGCGATTTGCACGATTGTGCCGGATTTTGACGTCATTGGACTTGCCTTTGGTGTGAGCTATGCAGATGTACTGGGGCATCGTGGGTTTACGCATTCCCTGCTGTTTGCCGCAATCCTGAGTGGCATCCTCGTGTATGTTTTCTTGCCGCAACATGAGGAAGCCTCGACACCTGCTTGTTGGCTATTTCTGTTTCTCTGCACAGCTTCGCACGGGGCATTTGATGCGATGACGAGCGGCGGTTTGGGTGTGGCGTTCTTTGCGCCGTTCGACAATACGCGGTACTTTTTCCCGTGGCGACCCATTCGCGTCTCGCCCCTTAGCTTGCGGCAATTTTTCGGGCCGCGCGGCGTGGTCATTTTATTATCAGAGATTCTTTGGTTGTGGATTCCAGCGCTGGTGATCGTGCTTACGGCATCAGCTGTCCATCGTTTCTCAAATAAGCAATGAGCGTGCATCATTTGGTTTTGCTGCCCGGGCTTAGACGGCACAGGGCAACTGTTTGGGCCACTGCTCAAGCAGTTGCCGCCTGACTGCACGGCTTCAGTCGTGTCCTACCCCACTAACAAGAAATTATCGTATGCGCAACTAAAGCCTTACGTGCAGAAGGCACTGCCTGCTGATAAACCGTATGTGCTAATCGCAGAATCTTTTTCTGGCCCATTGGCGGTTGAAGTGGCAGCGGCACAGCCGGAAAATCTGCAAGCATTGGTGCTTTGTGCTTCGTTTGTTACCAATCCTGCGCCACCATTTTTGCGATGGATTCGTAGCTTCAATCATCCGGGTTGGTTTCGCTTCCACTTGCCGCGCTCGTTTGTACGCTATGCTGCCGCCTTGTGGGATTGCGAAGCGTCCGTCATTGATAGCTTGATCGAACACGCCACATCGGTACAACCAGACGTGCTTTCGTTTCGTTTTGCGCAGGTGATGCAGGTGGATGTGCGCGAACAATTGCTACGGTGCTGTGTGCCGATGCTTTACCTGCAAGCGACTCGTGACCTGCTGGTGCCACGACGGAATAGGGAAGAAATTGTGCGGCTCAAACCCGATGCAAGCTACACGGAGATTGATGCTTCGCATTTTGTGTTGCAACATAAGCCAGCCGAATCGCTACAGGCGATTCAAGTGTTTCTCAAGGCGAACTTTGCTCGCTAAATTTTCGTAGCTGGCAGTTGTGCTCCGAATTCTTCCTTCGTGAGGTTCCTTATGTTTTGTCCCAGATGTGGTCAAAAGCCTGCTTCGCCTGTCGTGCGGTTTTGCGCGAGTTGCGGTCTGCGCCTGGATAGCGTTGCGCATCTCATTGCCAATGATGGTTTCTTGCCAGCGCCCAGCACAGAAGACCCGGCGATCCCTACCCTGAAAAAGCGGGAGATGCGGCGCGGGGCCAAACTCCTGTTCTCCAGCTTCATCTTGCTGCCGTTGTTTGCGGCGTTATGTGCAATTCCTGACAATCCTGTTCCGCTCTTAGTTCCCATCACACTGTTTATCGCCGGAATTTGCTGGTTGCTCTACGCCCGTTGGTTCTGCGATGACAAAGTGCCTACGCCGAAAAAAGCGCTGTCCACAGAAGCGTATCCGCAACCCGTTTACTTCCCGCCAACCCAAGCGCATCCAGTATCGCAACTGCCACCGCCGCCTGTTAAGACCGCAGAAATCGAACTGCCGCATAGCGTGATTGAGCACACAACACGACAATTAATGAAGGAATGATTTTACTCTGATAAAGATGTAAGCAGTTTCTCCTTGCTCTCACGCGACTGTGGCGCAACTGGTGGGCGAGGCTCCCATTCCTGTGCTGTATTAAAGACAAAATAGAGATACTGTTTCTTCCAGCGAGTGGCGGGTTTGCCGTTGGAAGACTGACTTTTAAAGCGCAAGCGCACCGTCTTGAACCTGGGCGTGATGTTCAGCAAATCCCCCAGATAATGGTCTCGTAAGGGCAATCCCAACTCGGCGCGTATTTGATTGACTACTCGCTCACAATCCCCAATTTCATTGTAGATATTTGTATCTTGTAACCCCAACCCATGTAATAGCTCATGGAAAAAAGTAAAGCCTTCATCAAAAGTGTCTCGCACTTCAGGCGAGGCTTGCATCTTCTGAAAGTCGTCAAAATCCAATCGCACGCGATAAATTACCAGTTTGGTGCCTGTGCGGTCATCGGCATAGTTCGTTCCTTCATCCAGTTGCCCAAAGTTCACGGTGGCAGAGCCAGCATGATTTTCCACCACAAACCGATTGCCAGAGCGAAAGATTTCGTTGATGACCCGCCGCGCCCAAACTGACCCACCGGCAAATTCATTCGCCTGTTCCAACATTAGGCGGTCGCCTTCACCTATGCGTAATTGTGGCCAGCCGGTGAGGCGCTGCAAGCGGGCGGTAAGGTTGCTCTTTTCCAACGAAGAGAGTTGATAGGCTGCCTGCTGACTAAAACAGATGCCAGGGACAATAGGCGTCACATAAACTTCTTTGGATAAGCTTTCATCGTTCATCGCAAGAGCTGAGCTTCCGGCCATGACAACGACTGCACACAATCTGCCCAAGTATTGAGAAGCAAAAATTAAATACTTCATAAAATGATTTCTCCCCGCAATGTGAGGCTATCCGAAACAACTCAAATCACTTTCAAGTCGGCCTCAATTTTTTGTCAATCTTCACCAAACGTCAGTTATTTGCTCGCCAACACAAAGAGCAAAAGGAGTACCGACCATTTTGTGGAGAACAGGCATTACCGGGGAAAACTCCATAAAGACGGAGGGAAAAGCCATTTATTTGTTAGCAGGAAATGAATCCGACCGTCTCAGACAACCACGCATTTGTGGGATGAGCTACGACCAAAACGTGGCTGGCAAGAACGACTTCAACGAAATTGTCTGCGCGCAAATCCATTTGCAATCGCTCACAGATTCAGACGGAATTGTCAGCTATTTATCGCAAAGCTACTGTTTTGTATTTATAGTCAAAAGCCGAGATTTGCCTAAGTTTAGCTATCACTGGGTTTTCGCGCTGTGGCTCTCGATGGTACAGCCTTTGCTTAGTTGCAGTAGTTGGAGAGATGAGAATGAATATAGAAATTTCGGCTTGGGCTAAGCCGGTGGCGGAAGGCGAAACGATCAAGCTCAAAACCTTGCAAGAAATTCATCGCATCTTGGATTTGAGCCTGGCCCCGGAAGAAGCGATTGCGCGCGTCTTTACGCTGCTGGGTGAGCGCCATAAATTCCAACAATGCATGCTATCGCTCTTGAATGAACGAACGCGCGAAATCCGCGTTACCGTCGCAGTTGGCGTGAGCGAGCGGGCGCGCACATTGGGCCGCTATCAAATGGGCGAAGGGATCACAGGACGCGTCGTCATGTCAGGACGCCCGGTTATCGTGCCTGATATTAGCGATGAACCGCTTTATTTAAATCGCCTGGGCATCGGCATGGCAGAACTGGAATCCCGCAGTTTTATTTGCGTTCCGGTCAATGCCCAAGGCCATCCTATTGGGGCGTTAAGCGCATTCATTCGCCCGCAAGAAAATTTCGCGTTGGCGAGTCAATTTCTGAGCGTTGTGGCAGGGTTTATTGGGCAAGCAATACAGACAAATAATTCGCTACAACGCGTGCCCGTAGACGAAGAAGCCAATAGCCAGCGACCGTCCTTTCAACTCCCGCATAAGGCGGAATCTGGGATCATTGATTGGGAGTAGTAATTCATTGATGGCAGCGTTGGAACAAGCGCTACAAGTGGCTCCCACCAAAACAACGGTGCTGCTGCGCGGCGAATCAGGCACAGGAAAGGAATTAGTCGCGGAATTCATCCACCGCAATTCGCCGCGTGCCGACCACCCTTTCGTGAAAGTCAACTGTGCCGCGCTACCGGAAAGTCTAATTGAAACCGAATTATTTGGACACGAACGCGGAGCTTTTACAGGCGCGGTAGTGCAACGCAAAGGCCGCTTTGAAATGGCCGATAGTGGAACGATCTTTTTGGACGAAGTCGGAGAATTGAGCCTCGCCACGCAAGTAAAATTGTTGCGAGTTTTGCAGGAACGCGAATTTGAGCGTGTCGGCGGAACAGAAACGCTGCAAACCGATGTCCGCCTAATTGCGGCTACCAATAAAGACCTGGAAAAAGCTATTACTGACAAAACCTTCCGCGAAGATTTGTACTATCGGCTGAATGTCTTCACTGTTTTTCTGCCGCCTCTTTGTGAACGCAAACCAGACATCCTACTCCTGGCTGATCATTTTATTGAGAAGTACGCTAGCGAACTTAACAAGCCGGTGCGCCGTATATCAACGCCTGCCATTGATATGCTGATGAGCTATCACTGGCCCGGTAATGTACGCGAATTGGAAAATTGTATTGAGCGGGCCGTTGTTGTTTGTAACGATGCAGTGATTCACAGTCATCACTTACCGCCTTCGCTGCAAACTGCCGAGGTATCCGACACAATGCCTCAACAATCACTGACGGCAGCGGTTGAAACGCTGGAACGCGCAATGATTACCGACGCCTTGAAAATCACGCGCGGCAATCAAGCGCGGGCCGCCACCTTGCTCCAAGTGACTGAGCGGGTAATCAATTACAAAGTGAAAAAATTCGGAATTTCCTGTGAACGGTTTCGATAAGACTGGCAGGTACCGCAATTTTGTCGGGCCTCCCAGTTGCGACCACGAAAATGTGGCTCCCGAATGAGAACAACCAGAAACACGAAAAGCCTAACTGTCCTCACAACAGTTAGGCTTTTCGTGTCACCCAAACTACGAATCTCACATTGCAATCGCGGTTACCCACACAAAACAGCAATTGCAGAACTCACTCAACTCAAATCTCTCACACTTTTTATCCACGCTTTCAGCGGCAATTGGTTCCCAAAGTTTCCCAAAAATCTGACGGGCAGAAGCTAACCTGCTCACTTCCGGTTAATATCAACTGAAACACAAAAAGCCTGACTGCCCTCACAACAGCCAAGCTTTTTATGTTGCTAAAATGCAAATCTCACAAAAGCAACCACTGCTACTCACACCAACCAGCGATTGCTAAACTCATCAACTCATATCTCTTACGCCTTCACTTCACGCCCTTAAGAAACAAAGGTTCCCAAAATTTCCGAAAAATCCCCAGCGGGAGTTTAGCCGATTTCTACCCAGTTTCCGCTCTGCCCACTTTCGACCACAGCTTCGATGACCTTCATATTCGCAACCGCGTCTTCCAGCGGAGTTGGAACTGGCGTGTTATTCAGTACGGCCATTGAGACCGCATCAGTTTCAAGAACGTATTGATCGCAAATGTCAAAGCTGATTTCCTGGATGTCAGTGCCGCGCTGATACCAGATGCGACAGGGCTTGTCGGGCGGAGCATTGACCGGGATTTCGATTTCGACGCGGCCTTCCGTGCCGAAGATGTTCGCGCGCTGATATGACGTAAGTTGCGTTGAGCAAGTGAACGTCGCCGTGCCTGTGCCAAAATCCATGATGCCCGAAGCAATGCGATCCGTTTGAAATTCCGGGTCACGATCTATTATGCCAATCACGCGCTTCGGCTCGGCGTCAAAAATAAACCGCGAAAACGAAACGTTATAACACCCAATATCCATCATCCCGCCGCCGCCAATGTCCGCTTTGTTGCGGATGTTGTTGCCATCACGGTTGAAGTACGAGAAGAACGATTGAATCGTGCGTAGTTCGCCAATGCCACCTTCCTGCACGATTTGTTTGGCCCGCACCCACTGCGGATGGAACCGGTACATAAACGCTTCCATCACTTTCAGATGGGGGAAATGCCGCGACGCCTCCAGCAGCGCTTGCGCTTCTGCTGAACTCAGCCCAATCGGCTTTTCGCACAGCACATGCTTGCCTGCTTCAAGCGCCTTGATCGTCCACGGCACGTGCTGGTGATTTGGCATCGGATTGTAAATCACGTCAATGTCAGGATCAGCCAACAACTCTTCGTACGAGCCGTACGCTTTTGGCAATCCAAATTTGGCGGCAGCCGCTTGCGCTTTGGCCAGGTCGCGCGAGGCAAGGGCGACAAGTTCTGTGTGCTCGGCTTTGAGCATCGCGGGAATCACTTTGGTTTGGGCAAAATTGGATGTGCTTAGCACGCCCCAACGAACTTTGTTCATTTGGTTCCTCTCTCGTTTGGTAGTTCTCAATGTTAGCTTAAAAATTTCCCCATCCGTACCAGTGGCAAGGAAACACCATTCGGAAATGGCAGATCAAATCGCGCTATCACTTCATAGCCAACCGCCTGATACAGTGGCTCACCCGGCAAGGTTGCAGCCATTTCGAGCCGCCGAAAGCCTGCATTTTGGGCAGCATTTTCACAGGCTTCGATAATTTGTTTGCCGATGCCGCGTCGTGCAAAACCAGGATGGATGAAGAATGCGCGAATGCGCGCCGGGTCGGTTGTCGGGTCAAGCAAATTGTCTTCGCCCGCCTTCGCCTGATCGCCGCCGAACAAAGTCTTGCGCTTGCTCCAACCGCCACAGCCAACGAGTTGCCCGTCCAATTCCGCGACAAAGTATGTGCCGTCCGCAATGAGTTGCGTGTCCACGCCGAAGACGTGAATCAACGCGCTTTCGATTTGCTCGGACGAGTAATAGCCCACGCTGAGCGCCCGTACAGACGCAGCGATCAACTGCTCCATTTCAGGAACTTCGTTCATTGTTGCAGGTCGAATCGTCATGTTACCCCACATCATCGGCAGGCAGTTTATCGGTAAACTGATCGTCGTCTTTGAATTCTTTCTTCAGCCGCTGCAATTCTTTCTTCAGACTCTCAAGCGTCTTCGTATGGCTTGGATCGCTGTAGAGGTTGCGCATCTCGCCGGGGTCTTTTTGCAGATCGTACAGTTCCCATTGATCGAGCTTGTTGAAGTAAATCAATTTATAACGCGCCGTGCGGACACCATAATGCGCCGCGACGTTGTGATGCCCCGGATGGTAATAGCGGTAATACATCGAAGTCCGCCAATCTTTCGGCGTCTTGCCCGTCAGCAATGGCAGGATGCTGCGGCCCTGCATGTCGGCGGGAACTTTCGCACCTGCTGCAGCGAGGAACGTCGGCGCAAAATCTAAATTCAGGATCATGCTTTTGTTCACGGAACCCGCTTTGATGCGCTTCGGCCAGCGAATGATGAAGGGCGTGCGCAGCGATTCTTCATACATAAACCGCTTGTCGAAAAAGTTATGTTCACCGAGAAAGAAGCCTTGATCCGACGTGTAAATCACAATCGTATTTTCAGCCAAACCGGACTGATCGAGGAAGTTGAGGAAGCGCCCAATGTTGTCGTCTACGGATTGCACACAAGCCAGATAATCCTGCATATACCGCGTGAATTTCCACTTCTTCAACGCCGCGCCGCTCAAGCCGGCAGGCGGTTTCATCTTCAAATCGCTGTCGTTCAAATCCACATCAATATGCATTGTGGCTTGCTTCGACGCATCCGATTTGCCTTTGTAATCGTCATCGAACGTTGCCGGAATCGGTGGCTCGTAGTTTTCATATTGCTTGCGATATTTCTCGGCGGGCTGCCAATTGCGATGCGGTGCTTTGTGGTGGTACATCAGGAAAAACGGCTTGTCGGTCGGGCGTTGCTTGATAAAATCCATCGAAAGATCAGTGATGATGTCCGTCGCATAGCCCGTAAGCTTTTTGCGCTGCCCCATTTCAATCATTACGGGGTCGAAGTACGCGCCCTGCCCCGGCAAGATGTTCCAATAATCAAAACCTGTGGGCGAACCATCATTGGGACGTTGTGGATTATTGCCGCCCAGATGCCATTTGCCGATCATTCCAGTGTGATAGCCGGCGGCCTGCAAATACTTCGACACTAACGGCTGCGAATTGTCTATGTGATTGAAGACGGGGACGCCGTTTAAGTGCGAATATTTGCCGCTCAGAATCACGGCTCGGCTCGGCGTGCAAATCGAATTCGTCACAAACGCGTTATCAAACCGCATCCCTTCGCGCGCGAGGCGATCCAGATGCGGCGTTTTGATCAATTTGCTGCCGTATGAACTGATGGCGTGGGCAGCATGATCGTCGGTCATAATGAAGACGATGTTGGGCGGTTGGGGCGCAGCAGAACTCTCACGCCGGGTTTGTGCCAGCGCGGGGGAAGCAACCGAAAAGCAACAAACCAACAATATTCCAATCCTTGCGATAAATCTCATTTGTTTCTCCACAAAGTGTATGCGATCTGATGACTATTGTGACCCGTAATCTAACTTGTGAAGGAGAGATGTCGCAAGGGCAACGAACGATTGGGCGTATCAAATGAATGACAGCCAGAGTGTATCTGGCTGTCTTTGCATTGGGGTGAGGAGATGATAACCAAAAATCCGCGTGTACCTTCGCCACGCCGTATCGAATATGTGTCGCAGAGTAAGCTGAAGATGTCGTTAAGTTGTGATGGAGCAATGTGAAGTTTGTGTGGAGACAAAAAATTTCAAGTGAGTGGAATTTCGCCTGCTTTGCGTTTATAGTTTCTGTTCAATGACCGACGATCCCTGTTCTGCTTGTGCTCCCTTTCAGTATTGATGAGTCTTTCTCAAAATCAAATTGACCGCATTTTGCAACGCGACCCCCGCGCCGTCGCACGGGCGATTTCTACCATTGAAAACGAATCGCCCGCAGCCACTGAACTCCTCAAAACGCTATTCACACACAGCGGGCATGGTTTGGTCGTGGGCTTGACGGGAGCGCCGGGCGCAGGCAAATCCTCGCTGGTGGACAAACTTGCCTTACATTATCGCGCCAACGACAAATCCGTAGGCATTGTCGCTGTTGACCCATCTAGTCCCTTTTCTGGTGGGGCTTTGCTGGGAGATCGCATTCGAATGCAGGCGCTGGCGACTGACCCAAATGTCTTCATTCGTTCGATGGCAACGCGCGGAAATCTGGGCGGATTGGCGCGGGCAACAGTGGATGCGGTTGCGGTTTTAGGGGCTGCCGGATACGATAGGCTGCTGGTCGAAACGGTCGGGGTCGGACAGGATGAAGTGGACATCGTGAAAACGGCGGATGTTTGTGTGGTGGTGCTGGTGCCGGGAATGGGCGACGGCATTCAAGCCATCAAAGCCGGGATTATGGAAATTGGTGACATCTTTGTCATCAATAAAGCCGAACGGGATGGAGTCGAGCAGACAGAACGCGAATTACTCGGATTGCTCGAGATGACGATGCGGCCTGATGGCTGGCAAACGCCGATTATTCGCACCGTAGCAACGGAAAACCGAGGCATTACCGAGCTTGCCGAAGCAATTGAGCGTTACGGGAACTTTGTTCGTAATCCAGCGTCTTTATCCATTCGTCGCACGGCTGCGGCAGAGCATCGGTTGCTGGAAATTTTGCGCGAGCAATTGCTCAAACGTGCATTGCAGTCCGTAAGTCCTGAACAACTAAACAATTTTGCCGTGCAAATCGCTACGCGGCAGCAAGATCCTTATAGCATTGTGGAGCAAATTATTACGGCACCAACCAAAATGACTCATCCACCAGCGTCAACCGAAGGCACACCACGCAAAATCAATCATCTCGGAGTGGCCGTGGCAAGGCTTGATGAAGCCCTTAAATTTTGGCGTGACGCCTTGGGTTTGGAATTGCACGAAATCGAAGTCGTCGCCGAGCAAGGCGTGCGCACGGCAATGCTGCCTCTTGGCGAAAGCCGCATTGAATTGTTAGAGGCGACGAGCGAAGACACGCCCGTCGGAAAGTTTTTGGCGAAACGGGGGCCTGGCATTCACCACGTTTGCGTCGAAGTCAGCGATATTGCTAGCAAACTTGCGCAACTAAAGCAGCAAGACATTCGTCTGATTGATGAACAGCCCCGCCGCGGTGCGGGCGATACACTCGTCGCCTTTATACACCCCGCCAGCACGGGCGGAGTGTTGGTAGAACTGGTCGAAAGTTCTAAATCCGAAATATAAATTTGACATCTGAAGAGGAGTTAACACTGAGAATGAAAGCAAGAATTGCACTTATACTAATGTTGGCGGTGGTCGCGTTGGCGCTGGGGGCTTGTAGCAAACCATACAAAGAAATCACCAGTCAGGAACTAACGCTACTGACGGATTCGCTGCCGGATATGCAGAAGCGGCAATTAGCCGAGAACGAGAAATCGCGGCAGGAACTAATCAAAAACATCAAGCAACTCTATTCGCTGGCACAGGCTGGCGAGGCGGCCAAACTGGATGCCACGGAAAAGTTCAAACAGAGGGCAGACATCCAAATAGAAAAACTCCTGGCCGATACGGAAGCGCAAAAATCCAGTGACAATGGCAGCAAAGCCGCGTCTGATGTGCCGGAAGCTGAACTTACGGCGTATGGCACTGCCCATCCCAAAGAATTCGAGGCCTTCGTCAAAATGCTGGCAGAGGGTAGCAAAGAACAGCCGACGCCGGAACAACTCGAAACGGTGAAGAAGGGTTGGGCGGAAATTAAGATTCGGGCCGATCGGGCACGCAAAGCCGGGTATGACAAAGCGCCGGACGTGCAATTGCAAATTAAACTACAACGCGCGCAATCGCTGGCCGGAGCTTATCAGGAATCGCTGGAAGAAAAGTTAAAACCAACGCCGGAAGAATTGAAGGACTATTATCAAAAGAATCCACAATCTGATCCTGAGAAAGTCAAACAACAAGCCGAAGACGTGCTGAAGAAGATAAAAGCCGGCGAAGATTTTGCGGCACTGGCAGGGCAATTCTCAGCCGATGGTTCCGGGGCGAAAGGCGGGCTGCTCCGCTGGTTTGGCAAAGGCCGGATGGCACCTGAGTTTGAAGCGGCGGCCTTCGGTTTGCAAAAAGGACAGTTAACAGATTTGGTCAAAACCCAGTACGGCTACCACATAATTAAGTTGGAAGATCGGGCCAAGCGCAAGCCGAACAAAGAAACCGATGATGTGGCCAATGAAGAGGAGCAGGAATTGGTTTTAGCGCGCCACATTTTGATTTCGACTGGCGAGGTAGATAAAGCCGAGACAGAGGTCAAACAGAAAAAAGCGACGCGCGCGCTCGAAGACGTGACCCTAAAATATCCCGTCACCGCACCTGCCGATTTCGTAGTAAATATCAAAGGAACGCGCTCCACCGAGACGCCCGGCTTGAAGTTGCCAGCGCCGGGTGCAAGCGCAGCACCAGAAAAGAAATAGATTGGACTTTAATGTAGAGCAAACTTTCCAGGTTGTGCCTGTACTCCCCAAGAAGTGACTAAGGAGTCATGGGCAACCCGGAAAGTTTGCTCTACATTTTCGGAGAAGAAGCGATGGAACAAGCAAAAATCGGCATTATCGGCGGCAGCGGGCTGTACCAAATGGAAGGTTTGAGCGAGGTTCGTGAAGTCAGCCTCGACACGCCGTTCGGGAAGCCTTCGGATAATTACATTCTAGGCACGCTGGAAGGCCAGGCGGTGGCCTTCCTGGCACGACACGGGCGCGGTCACAAATTACAGCCGTCAGAATTGCCGTTTCGCGCCAATATCTATGGGATGAAAATGCTCGGCGTCGAGCGCATTATTTCGGCGTCGGCGGTTGGCTCGTTGCAGGAACAATACGCGCCGACAGACTTTCTGATTCCCGATCAATTTTTTGATCGCACACGAGGACGTGTTTCGACCTTCTTTGGCGAAGGCATCGTCGCGCACATCACCTTCGCACATCCGGTTTGCGACGCCTTGTGCGATACACTTGAAGCGGCCAGCAAAACGGTCGCGGGACTCAAGCTGCATCGTGGCGGCACCTATTGCTGTATGGAAGGGCCAGCGTTTTCGACGTTAGCTGAATCGCGGCTCTATCGTTCGTGGGGCATGGATGTCATTGGCATGACGAATTTGCAGGAAGCCAAGCTCGCGCGCGAAGCAGAGATTTGCTATGCGACAATGGCGCTCGTGACTGATTACGATTGCTGGCATCCCGATCATGATGATGTGACTGTGGAAATGGTGATTGAGTATCTGAACAAAAATTCCGCCAACGCGCAGCAATTGATTCGTGAGGCGGTGCGCTTGGTGGCTACACAGGAACGCACTTGCAAATGCGGAGCGGCGCTCAAGCATGCCGTGCTGACGCAACCTGGAGCCGTTTCCGCCGAAGCGAAACAACGGCTGGCGGCAATCATTGGCAAATATTTCGATTAGTTCGTCAAGGAGGTATTTATGAAGACGAGGTCGAACGTTGGGTTTTTATTTGTAATTGTGTTGGCATTTGCTGGCGTGAGCGCGCTTGTGGGCGGCAATTGTGCCGATGGCTTTTGTGCTTTGAGCGGTGTCTATGCCCAGGTCAATCGCGGCCCGGTGGCACCGAAACGCGATCCGCTGATGGAAAAAGAGTCGGCGCATCATTTGGACGTAGCCTGGCAATATTTCAAGAAAAAGCCTGACAAAGATAATCCAGAAGCGGCCACGCGCGTCAATAAAGCCATCGCTGATCGCCTAGAAGAAGTCATTGATACAAATCCTGGCTTCTCGAAAATGGATGAAGTGTATTACTTGCTTGGCGAGGTCTATCGCCGCCTTAGTGATAAGGATAAGGCAATTCATTACCTGAGTCTGGTGGTGAAAGATTCGCCCGATAGTAAATATTTTGCGGACGCGAAAAAACGCTTGGAAGAACTGCAAGCGGCAGCCTCAAACAAAGAAGGGAAACAGAAAAGCTAATGTCACTTTTGGTAGTTGGTTCGGTAGCGATTGATTCAGTCAAAAGCCCATTCGGCATGCGCGAACGCAGCCTGGGCGGGGCGGCAATGCATTTTTCGGTTTCGGCATCGTATTTCAGCGATGTCGCCGTGGTGGGCGTGGTAGGCGAAGATTACACCGAAGAGGATATGTCGGTGTTTCGTGAACGCCAAATCAACACGGAAAACCTGCAACGTATCACCGGTGGCAAAACCTTTTTCTGGGCGGGCGAATATGGCTTTGACTTGAACACTGCCAAGACGCTGGATACTCAACTCAATGTCTTCGGCGATTTCAAACCGCAGCTTTCCGACGCCGCCAAGAAATCGCCGTATCTGTTTCTGGCCAATATTCAACCCTCGTTGCAACGCGAAGTACGCGAACAAGTGGATTGCCAATTTGTGGCGATGGATACGATGAATTATTGGATTGCCAGCGCGCGCGAAGAACTGATGAAGACACTCGCCGTCGTGGATTGCATCATCATCAACGACGCCGAAGCTCGTGAATTAGCAGGCGAAGCCAACCTCATCAAAGCCGCACGCAAGATTTTGACCTTCGGCCCGAAAATGCTGATCGTCAAACGTGGCGAATACGGCGCAGCATTGTTTACGAAAGACTCCTACTTTGCTACCGTAGCATTTCCACTTGAAAGCGTGTTTGACCCGACGGGCGCAGGCGACAGCTTCGCGGGCGGCTTTATGGGATACCTTGCCAAGCACGATAATTTAGATGAGGCCACCATCCGCCGTGCGATTATTCACGGCTCGGTGATGGCGTCCTTCAATGTCGAAGAATTCAGTTGTGATCGGCTACGGCGCTTGACGCGTTCTGAAATCGCAGACCGCGTAGATGAGTTCAGAAAGTTCACACACTTTTAGCTATTTGTCATTGACCCTTTGTCACTGGTCATTTGCTTGTTTATTGGAAGCAAGGGACAAAGGACAAAGGACAAAGGACAAAGGACAAATATGCAATTTCATAAATACCAAGCCCTCGGCAATGATTTCATCGTGATGCGTGAATCGGAATTACGCACCGTCACCACGAATTACGGCGAGTTTGCCCGGCGCATCTGTGATCGTCATTTTGGGGCGGGTGCAGACGGGTTAGAAGTCGTGCTGGATCGCAAAAAAGTAGACGACGCTGACTTTGAAATTCGCTTGTACAACGCGGACGGCGGCGAAACGCCAATTTCCGGGAACGGTACGCGATGTGTTGCTGCTTATGTGTGTGTAGCCGAACGCTGGATCAAGCCGAAGATGCGGATTGCAACAGCAGCCGGCGTGAAGGCGCTGTCGCTGCTTGAGCGGGAAGGCGGCTATTGCGTCTTCAAAATGGAGGTTGGCACACCCAAATTTGCCAGCCCTGAAATTCCGGTCAACCTTGCTCCGCCGCTGGAAAAAGTGATTAAGCAACACCTGCATATTGAAGGGCATGACATCGAATTTACGGCGACTTCGATGGGCAATCCGCATTGCAGCATTTTCGTGGATGACTTCGCACAAGTGAACTGGCGCAGAATCGGCGCAGCGATTGAAGAGCATCCTCTGTTTCCAGAGCACACCAACGTGGAGTTTGTGCGCGTCCTCAACCGGAACGAAATCGAAGTCCGCTTTTGGGAACGCGGCGTGGGCGAAACGCTGGCTTCCGGTACTGGCTCATGCGGCGCGGCATTGGCTGCTATGCTCAATGAACTGGTGGAACGCACCGTGACAGTACAAACGGCCAAAGGCAAGCTTGAAGTCGAATGGCGCAATGATGGGGTCGTAACGCAAACAGGTGAAGCTCGTGCAGTCTATTCCGGCGAGTGGATCAGGTAATTGCGAAATGCGGATGCAAGAAGAGACGAACTGACGATCTTTGATGGCTTAAGAAACTTCGATAATGAACGATCATCCTTCCGAACAATCTGTCATCCGCAACCCGCAAGCTGCAATCGTAGTGCTAACGACGACTGAAACATTCGAGCAAGCCGAGAAAATCGCGCAAGCCCTGGTCGAAACCGAAGTAGCCGCCTGTGTACAAATGCTGTCGCCAAGCACTTCGGTATATCGGTGGCAAGGACAGATCGAAAGGGCCACCGAGCATCTGTTGCTCATCAAAACGTTGTGTGCCAGCTATCCACAAGTAGAAGCAACCATCAAAGCCAACCACCCCTACCAAACGCCTGAAATCATCGCCTTGCCCATTGAAACTGGCTCCGCAGATTATCTAACGTGGCTCGCGCAAACCGTTAAAAGATAAGCCAAAACGCCCTGCCTTGTGATAAATTAGTTGTCCCTCCCCATAGTTAACGAAGAAAGAATAGGGGAAACTGTATGCGTGTATTAGTAATTGAAGATGAACCGAAAATGGCCGACCTGCTCAAACGCGGGCTAGAGGAAGAAGGGTTTCAGGCGGACGTAGCTTACGATGGCGACAACGGACTTCGAGCTGGCAAAGAAACCAAATTTGATCTCATTCTACTCGACGTGACGTTGCCTGGACTGGATGGCTTCGCGGTAGCGCGTGAGTTGCGCGCAGCGAACATCAAAACACCGATTTTAATGCTGACCGCACGCGACTCGACAGAGATGAAAGTGCAGGGACTCGACAGCGGAGCCGACGATTATGTAACCAAGCCCTTCGCGTTTGCCGAGCTATTAGCACGCATTCGCGCCTTGCTACGCCGCGCTGAAGATGTAACAAAGCTGCAAATTGGCGATTTGGTGTTGGATTTAATTCATCGCAAAGTCACACGCGGTGGCGAAGAGGTGCAATTAACGGGCAAGGAATTCAACCTCCTGGAATTCTTTATGCGCCATCCAGATGAAATCTTATCGCGCGAAACTCTCTCGGAAAAGGTCTGGCACGAAACCTTCGATGCGCTCACAAACGTGATTGACGTGTACATCAATTACCTGCGCAACAAGATTGATCGGAACCAAGAACTCAAACTGATTCATACCATACGCGGCGTTGGGTACATGCTGAAAACTCCGGAAAAGGCGCTTGATGAAGTTTGAATGCCATCTCTCCAAAACAGAAAGCAAGGGGCGAAGCATGGCGTTTCTTTGGCAGAAGCGGCGAGCATGTTTAATGCCCCATACTAAATAGCTACCGCTTAATCAGTCTACCGCCGCTGCACTGCACGCTGGTTGAAGGAGATGTTAGGCGGCATCTGCGTTGGAAGGGTTGCTATCAACTAAGGAGTCGTTGTTAGCACTCTTTCGATATTTATATTCGCCCACAAACCAACAAGCTAGCCCGACTACCAACCCAGCAACTAAATAAATGGGCACAATAATGCTCAATTTGCCCCACCCGTAGATCAAGGTCGAGGTGGCGATAATCATGCCCCCTCCCCAGCATAAGACCCCATACAACAACACAAAACGCCACATCCCTTTGGTTCTGGTACGTGCCCATTTAGCCCTCTGTTTCTGATTCATGTGAAATACTCCTATAGAAATTGACATATGTTGTTTCTCAAAAACAATGCGCCAACTCCTGTCAAGGTAGTCGCATCATCTCAATTCAACGGACAGAAAGAACTGCACACTGTAGCTTGGTTGTGCTCCTTCCAATAATGAGTGGCAAAATGCGCATATTCATGTCGCACTAATCCAACTCTCCTTACCTCCACAAGTGAAATTGGATGAGTCGCTGTTACTCGTAATACGGACGTTATCTTCATAGCTTACTCCTTTTTGTTTGAATGTTAGTGAGGGGGTGTGTAATACACTGAGAGTATATTACACCGCAAGCATAATACAGCAATTGCATATTATTTTTCCGTGTAATAAGATGATCGCTATGGAAGTTAAGCTTGACGTTCAGAGAATCGCTATTAAATGTGGAATTACGAATGCCTATCAATTGCAGAAGGCGCTTGATGCGTATCCATCTGAAGCCGCGAAAATTTGGAATAGCCAAGTAAAACAGGTAAGCCTTACGATGCTTGGGCGTCTCTGTGAGGTGTTGAAGTGTCAGCCTGGCGACTTGCTCACAGTCGTACAAGAGGGCAAGGAAACGGATAATTTGCAGCTAAAAGCGAGCGCTAGTCGAAAACGAACCTCGAAAATCTTGTAAGGCGATCTAGTAGTAAGAGTGGATGAAGCGAAGCCGACCAAGAAGGGAAAGAAATGACATTAATCGAACCTACGGAAGACAGACAACCAGAGCAAATTCTCCGGCAGATGAACGAAGAGTGGGTTGCAGCGCTCATCCAAAAAGACACGGCAACGCTGCATCGGCTTATGGATGACCGATGCGTTTTTACGGATGCGTTAACAGGGCAAGAGAAGGCCGAGTTCATCGCGGATATTGAAATAGGAGATGTGCAGGTAAATACGATGAGCCGGGATAATGTCGAAATCCGGGTCTATGATGGAGCCGCCATTATGACTTCACTTGACACGGCTGACTGGCAATATAAAGGACACCATATGAAGGGGTATTACCGGACAATGCACGTGTATGCCAAGCGAGCCGCAGGCTGGCAAATCGTCGCGATTCAATCCAGCCGCATTGACTCGCAATGAGTAACGCGTATTAATTAATGAAACTATCAGGTTTCGTAGATGCCACGCCGAGACATTTTTTTTGGGGCGTGTCTGTTTAGGAACCTCAGATAATGGCAAGCGTCATTACTTCCTTCGCACCCTGCGCAGCACAAATATGAGAGAATGGTTGCAGTCGTCAATGTCCAATTTGTTTCAAGTGAAAGGCTGATGTTTCATTTAGATTATGCGGGTGAAACTCACTCTCTACTACCTAGCCCTGCTAACCGCCGTTCTCGTGTTCTTCAGCGTTGCGATCTACACCTATCTGGCGCGCAGCCTCGTCACCATCATAGATGATTCGTTAGCCTCCACCGCACGCAATATCGAACGGCGTATGAGTCAGGAGGAAGTCAGCGAAGAGGCTTACAATCCTGATCATACTGAACAGATGCTTGTTGCCCCGCAGGTCGTGCAAATCATCAGTGACGATGGCACCATTACCGATGAGCCGATTCCTGACAAGACGCACCAGTTACAAGTTGATTTAGATGAAATTCGGCGCGTAACGGACGATATCGTCCACTTCTCTACGGTAAGGTTGTCAACGGGGGAGCAAATCCGCGTCGCGCTGCAACGCACTAAAGATAACGAAGGGCAAATCTTTTTCATCCGCGTCGGACAATCACTTAGCCCCTTACAAAAAGCCCGTAAGCAATTGATCATTCTGCTGGCCATTGCCGGGCCGGCGGCGTTGTTACTCGGCAGCTATGGCGGCTTATTGCTGGCGAATCAAGCGTTGTTTCCCGTAGATCGCTTGACCCGCGCCGCCGAAGAAATCGAAGCGGGCGATCTTGCCAAGCGCGTGCAAGTGCCTGCCAAAATGGATGAGTTGGGACGCCTGGCCGTGACGTTCAATCGCATGATTGCGCGCTTGCAAGCAGCCTTTGAGCGGCAACGGCAATTCACCGCCGACGCCTCGCACGAATTGCGAACGCCGCTGGCCGTGATGCGCGGCGACATTGAAATTGCGCTCCGCCGCGAACGCAAGCCGGAAGAATATCGTAGTGTTTTGACCTCGAACCTGGAAGAAATCATTCGGCTCTCGCGGCTGGTGGAAGATTTGCTGATGCTCGCGCGTGCGGATGCCGGACAAACACTTTTGCAATGCGAGCCGCTGGCTTTGGATGAGTTGTGCGCTCAAGTCATCGAATACCTCACGCCGCTGGCGGAAGATAAAGGACAACGGTTGCTGTATACGCCACCTAACACCGTGCCACTACAAGTAAATGGTGATGCCCAGCGCTTAAAGCAACTGCTCTTGAACCTGCTCGATAATGCCATCAAATACACGCCTGCTGACGGCACGATTCGGCTGCAACTCACGCAGGAAGACCCGCACGCAGTGCTTAGTGTCAGTGATACCGGACGCGGCATTCCCGAAGAAGATTTGCCGCATATCTTCGAACGTTTCTTTCGCCATTCGCGCAGCACCAGCGACAAAACCGTGCAAGGGTTTGGCCTGGGACTGGCTATCGTCAAATGGATTGTAGATTCGCACGGCGGCAAAATTATAGCTGAAAGCGCCCTTGATAAAGGCACCCAGTTCACGGTGCAATTGCCGTTGCTTTGAGGAAATCCTGATTATTGCACCAGTACGTTTTTTTTCATTGTAGGAGAGCTTATGTCACCCTCAAAACCGCTTCGACCTCTTTTCTCTAAATCGTCGCTCATCAAAGTCTTGAGCCTTGTCGGAATCGTGCTGACGTTCGCGTGTTACTTGCGCCCAGGCACAGCGCAACAGCCACAGCCCGTCCGCCAAGCATTCATTGACGGCACAGGGCCGGGCTGGCGCACGCTCGGCGAAAAGGACTTCGCCCGCGTTAATGGCAACCCCGACACGTGGGTTTGGAAAGACGAGATGTGGAAAAGCACGGGCAAACCTATCGGTGTCTTTCGCACAGAGCAAAAATTCACCAATTTTGAGTTAGTCGCCGAATGGCGGCACCTGGAATTTGGCGGCAACTCCGGCATCTTCGCGTGGGTTCCTGACGAAGCGCTTAAGGATTTGCCGCCCGACAAGTTACCCAACTATGGCATCGAGATTCAAGCATTGGATCACGGCTATACCGAGCTATACGAAAAGCGCACCGGTAAGAAGCGGGATTTTTTTACGACGAATGGCGATGTCTTCGCCGTCGGCAAATCGAAGATGACGCCCTTCCCTCCCCTCTCTCCGAACGGCTCGCGCAGCTTCCCGCGCAAAAACCTGAGCAAAGGCGTGAACGAGTGGAATCACTACTATGTCCGCGCGATCAATGGCGAAATCCGGTTGTGGGTGAATGGCGAAGAAGTGTCAGGCGGCAACAACTGTGAACCGCGCACGGGCTATTTATGTTTGGAAGCAGAAGGCTCGCCGGTGGAGTTCAAGAACATTCGGATTCGGGAATTGCCATAGGTAAAAGTGAAACAGCACGAGCAAGCGGATTTCTTAACTACTTTTTGTGGAAACATATAGGAAGTAAGAGTTGTTAGAGTCCATCCTCTAATTATTGAAGAAGTCTTAGGTTTGAAGGAGAATGCTTATGGGCGATCTACGTGCGACAACAATTTTAGGACAAGTCAAAGAGACATTGGATACCGCCGAGTGTGGACTGCGCATGGTTTTATCTGATGACCCAAGCCAACGATTAGTAGGGTTACGTAATCTGATTGTCTTTGGGCGTGCCGTGACAAATGTGCTTCAGCAATTACGGTCTGTCGTAACAGAGTTTGATGAGTGGTATCAGCCTTGGGTCGAACGTATGCGTGCTGACTCTATAATGACCTATTTCTACAAGCTTCGTTCTGAAATACTTAAAGAAGGGCGACTGCAAACAAGCGCAAGCACACACTTAACAATAATGAACCTGCAACCTCTATATGCGTCTGTCCCGAAACCTCCTGGAGCGAAGGGATTCTTTATAGGAGATCGCTCTGGCGGAAGTGGCTGGGAGGTAGAACTTCCGAATGGTGAGACTCAAAATTTCTATGTCCAAATTCCCCAAGGCATTCCTGGTGTCGAGATTACGGTTAACTTTCATCTGACCGAAGCTCCTGAGAAACTTAGAAAAGTGCCTGTTCCAAATCTTGCACAGCACTATTTTACTCAGCTTAGTAATTTGTATGATGAGGCTCGGGAGCAATTCAAAGGAAAATAGGTTATTTCACTGAATACTCGCTCTTTTCGCTTGCCTGCTGTTCCTTTCCCAGTCCCACCTGTGCCCGCATCACTTGACGCGACAACAAGCTCAACCGTCGTCCGGTAATCAAGCGCGAGCCGCGTTGATAGGTGAAATACGACCACGCCCAATTAAAGAGCGCCGCGACGCGATTGCGAAAGCCGATCAGGAAAATCAAATGCACGAACAACCACGCTAACCACGCCAGCAAACCGGACAAATGCAACTTGCCCATTTCAGCAATTGCAGCATGGCGACCAATGGTCGCCATGCTGCCTTTGTCTACATATTGAAATTGCTCGTACGGCTCGCCTTTCAGCGCGTGCAAAATGTTGTTCGCGGCAGTGCGCCCCATCTGCATTGCGACCGGCGAGACACCGGGTAGCGGTTTGCCGTCCTGATGTGTGAAGCTGGTCATATCGCCAACTGCAAAGACATTTTTGTGATGCGGCAGCGTCAAATCCGGCTCCAGAATAATGCGACCTGCACGGTCGTGCGGAACGCCGAGTTTTGCCGCGAACGCCGTCGCCTGCACACCTGCGCCCCAAATCACCGTCGCGGCCTGAATCAATTGGTCGCCGAGATGTGCGCCGCGTTCGTCAATGTTGGTGACTTTCGTGTTGACGCGTACGTTGACGCCGAGGTTATTTAATTGCTTCGTCGCGCTGTCGCTCGAGTCTGTCGTGAAGCTTGGCAAAATGCGCGGCCCGCCTTCAAGCAGGATGACGCGAGCTTCTTGTGGATTAATGTTGCGAAAATCGCGCGCCAACACAAAGTGTGCTAGCTCCGCAATCGCGCCCGCTAATTCAACGCCCGTCGGGCCACCGCCCACGACAACGAAGGTCAGGAGTTGCTGCCGCCGCTCTGGATCGGATTCTTTTTCCGCTGCTTCAAATGCTAACAACACGCGCCTGCGGATTTCGACGGCATCATCCAGGTCTTTCAAGCCCGGCGCGAACTGCTCCCAATGTTCGTTGCCGAAGTAGCTGGTGCGTCCGCCTGTCGCCAGTATCAAATAATCATAGTCGAGGCTGCCATCTACTAATTGCACAACGCGGTGGTCAAAATCTATGCCCACGGCTTCGGCCAACAAAACGGTCACATTTTTCTGTTTGTGCAGCACGGAACGAATTGGCGCGGCAATATCTGCCGGAGACAGTCCCGCCATTGCGACTTGATACAACAGGGGTTGAAAGAGGTGATGATTCGTCCGGTCTATGAGCGTGAGGCGGACGGGCGCGCTTTTGAGCGCACGTGCCGCCGCCAAGCCGCCAAAGCCGCCACCGATGATTACGACGTGTGGAGTGTTGCTAGTCATTTGATAACCTCATCGCTAATTCTAGTCGGCAAACGTCGCAGCTTCTTTTCGCGCAGTTCGCATTTTCAATGCAAATGGAATAAGCGTTTGAAATTCTCGCTTGTGACCTGTGCCATTTCTGCAAAACTGATATTGCGCAACGCCGCCAGGAACGTGGCGGTCTCTTTCACATACGCCGGTTCATTGCGTTTGCCACGGTACGGCACGGGCGCGAGATACGGGCAATCGGTTTCGACCAACAATTGATCCAGCGGAACTGATTCAGCCACCGCGCGCAATTCATTGGCATTCTTGAAGGTGACGACGCCAGAAAACGAAAGCAAGAAGCCCATAGCCAATGCCGCGTCCGCCAGCTTTTGCGTGCCTGTGAAGCAATGAATGATGCCGCTAATCTCATTGCCGCCACGCGCAACCCACGTCTCGCGCAAAATCTGAATGGTGTCGGCTTCAGCATCACGCGTGTGAATGATGACAGGCATTTTGAGTTGCAAGGCCAGTTCAAGCTGCCGACGAAAGACACGCTGTTGCACGTCGCGCGGGCTGTGATCGTAATAATAATCCAGCCCGATTTCGCCCCAGCCGATGACTTTCGGATGCGCGGCGAGTTGCAGGAATTGCTGCTCCAAGGCATCGTCATAAATACTGGCTTCGTGCGGATGCAAACCGACGGCGGCATAGATAAAATCGTGTTGCTCGGCCAGCGCGATGCCAGTTGCCAGCGAGCCTTTGGCAACGTCACTGCCCGCGATTTCCAAAAACAAGGTGACGCCAGCAGCGCGCGCGCGCGCGATGACTTCATCGCGGTCGGCGTCAAATGCGGGCGTATCTAAATGCACGTGTGAATCTATCAACATAATCTCGACAATTTGCGGAAACTTTCCGCCTAACCTTTCCGCACGACTCTACACGAATCTTCACGAATGAAGAACGGCAAAGGTTACATTTGACAGAAATTGAATTCCTGCTTAATAGTGGGAGATATGGCTGAAAAAGATATGCGGATCGCGGCTTCGACTTATTTGAACTCGGCTCCCTTGGTACATAGCTTCACCGCGGGGATACAGCGCAATCGGGTAATTTTTCTGGGTGATACCGCGCCGTCCCGCTGCGCCCAAATGCTCGCCGCCGGGCAATGCGAAATCGCGTTGATTCCGGTGATTGAATATTTGCGGATTCCCCACTTGCGCCTCATCCCCAACGTCGCCGTCGCCAGTAAACAGCGGGTCGGCAGCGTGATCCTCGCCGCGCGCTGCAACTTGGCAAGTGTCACCAAAGTCGCGCTGGATTGCTCGTCGCGCACGTCGCAAACGCTCGTGAAAATCCTGCTCGCGCGGCGCTATCATAACCAACCGGTTTACTGCGAGCGGATGCCCGATGTCACTCAGAACTGCGCAAATATGCTGGAAGGCATGGACGCCGCGTTGTTGATTGGCGATCCGACGTTTAAGTTGAAAGCCCAGGCTGCCGCGCTGGGACTGCAAATTCACGATCTGGCCGAAGAATGGCGTGCATTGACTAATTTGCCGTTTGTGTTTGCGGTGTGGGCAGTGCGCGAAGATGCGTTGGACGATTTTCGGCGTGTGCGCCTAGATTTCGAATTGGCGAAGCGCGAAGGCATTGAGCGCATCCCGACAATTGCGGCGCAGTACGCTGAAACCTTACGGCGACCATTGCCTGAATTGTTGGATTACCTGCGCGACAACGTGAACTTTGATTTGGATGAAGAGAATGTGGCGGGGCTGCGCGAATACTTTCGGCTGGCGCATGAATGCGGGCTGGTGGAAGCAAATCGCGCGTTGCAGTTTGTGGATGAATAAATAACCGATGAAGACAAAAACGAGATGGCGGAACAGACGGAACTAAATTAGCCTGAGCCTTTTCCCGTCTATTCCATTATTTTCGCCTGTTCAGTCATCTCTCCTGATTTTCTCCACCTTAAAACCAACTTCCCACCACCGGAATCTCGCGTCGCCGTAGCCACAGCACTGCCGCGCTGCACACCAAGACGACAAGCGCCAGCCCGAACAACGTCCCACCATCATCCTTCACAACAATGCCGAGCTTCGTCAGATGGCTCAAAATCGCGCCGCTAATGGTGCCGAGTGCGAGGATTGCACCAAGCGTTACCGTGCGCGGAATCAATAACAACGCTGCCGCGATCAACTCAATGACGCCGGAGATGAGTCGTCCCCACGGCTCCGCGCCAAGCGTCGTGAAGATGTACACTGACTCTTCTGCGCCCGTGAATTTGAAAAAGAGCGTTTGCAACAAAATGACGGCGACGATCAATTGCAGCAGCCAACTGACGAGATTGGTTTTGCGAGCGACCATTTGTGTGTTTGCCAGTTCCATAGTTATTCTCCGGTTGGTTAATCGTTTCTGCACCGAAAAATATTCCCACTATCTGACAGCAGCTTCAGCGTGTCGCGTCCGAAGGCCGCACGAAGCCGCGTAATCGGCGAGTTCGGTGCGTAGCAGCTTTCTGCCGCGATTAAGCCGCGACATCACCGTGCCAATCGGGACGTTCAGCATTTCCGCGATTTCTTTATAGGAAAACTCTTCGACATCCGCGAGCAACACAACGGCACGAAAGTTTTGTGGCAGCTTACCTAACGCGGCGATCACTTCTTCATCCGTCAATTGCTGTGGCGTTTCGGGTTCGTAGGTTAGCGTCTCCAGCAACGCTTCCTCGGTATCGGATTTCCATTTTAATCGCAGCCATTTGCGCCGATGATGATCCATCACATGAAACATAATCTTGAAAAGCCAGCCGCGAATGTTGGTACCGACTTCAAACCGATGAAACGATTTCCAGGCTTGTAGGTATGTCTCCTGCACGATGTCCTCAGCTTCTGCCGTATCGCCAAGTGTATGCCGCGCGGCGCGGAACAAATCGTTAAGGTGAGCTAACGCGATAGCTTCAAAGGAATCGAAGGATTCAGGATTTTCGGGTGCGAGTGCCGCTTGCATAGTGTCCCCCTCTTATACTGCAATTGTTTCTTTCAGTTGTTCTTTGAGAAAAGGCGAGCCGTTACTGAGCGTGACCTGTCGTTGTTGTAATTCCCGCAACAAAGCAATGCCGCCGCGATCCGCAAACATCACGCCCGACAAATCAAGCGTCAGTTGCAAGCCTTGCGCCAGGGCTTTCTCGGCAGCCTCGCGCACGATGTCGGTCGTCTGATTGGCGACTTGTCCTTCTAACAACAACGTCGCGCGCTCTGCTGATTTGTCGGTTTCTGAAATCCGTAGCATCTCCGTCTCCTTTTACTTAGCCTTTCGGCAGTGCGTATGGCAAAGACAGTGCCACGAGACGGCAAGAACTGAATTAGGGCGATAACTGATTGAGAAGGGAAAGTTTAGGGCAGAGCCAGGAGTTCACTTTCCCGCACGGCTTCAGAGGAAGTTCGTAGTTCGTGGGCTTCGTGGCCACGAAGTTTCGTGGGGAAAGCAACGGGATTTCGTGGCCTGTCTTGCGTTAGCTAGAGAAAGTGCCGTACGATTTAGCCGATTTACGCTGCAAGGGACATTCTCGGAAATAGGCGAAAGGTGAGCCACAAGTGTTAGAGTACCGACTTTCGTTGGGGTTTGTGGTCATCCGGCGTAACCCCCGACGAAAGTCGGTACTCTAACACTTGTCAGGCAAGGAGATTTCTCTCACATGAAATGTCGTAACTATGTCGTCAGGTTGTTTCTTAGCGCGCTGCTCGGCGCTGTGTTGTTTGCACCCTCCGCTTTGGCGCAAGCCGCCCGCCCCAATATTCTCTGGATTTCGACGGAAGACATCAGCCCGGATTTGCGATGTTATGGCGACGAGTATGCGGTCACACCCAATATTGATCGGCTGGCCGCGCAAGGGGTGCGCTATCGCAATGCCTTTTCTACGGCTCCGGTTTGTGCGCCGACACGTTCGGCAATCATCACGGGGATGTACCCAACCACAATTGGCTCGATGCACATGCGCTCCAAAGCCGTGCCGCCTGCGGGCGTCAAAGCCTTCACTGAATACCTGCGCGCCGCGGGGTATTACTGCACAAACAACTCCAAGACCGATTACAACTTTGAAGCGCCGCCAGCGCATAAGCCGCCGGATACGGTGTGGGATGAAACCAGCAACAAGGCGCATTGGCGCAATCGCACTGACAAATCGCAGCCGTTCTTCGCGGTCTTCAATTTCGTTGTCTCGCACGAAAGTCAGGTGCGCGTGTTAGACGGAGTCTACAAAAAGAATACGGCGCGGCTGAAGCCCGAAGAATTCCACGATCCAGCGCAAGCAAAACTGCCGCCCTATTATCCCGACACCCCGCTCGTGCGCAAAGATTGGGCGCGGTATCACGACAACATCACGGCGACAGATTACCTGGTGGCAGACGTACTCAAGCAACTTGAGGAAGACGGTTTGGCAGAAAATACCATCGTATTTTTCTGGGGCGATCACGGGCGGGGGCTACCGCGTGGCAAGCGGTTTTTGTATGACTCCGGGTTACGCGTACCGCTGATTGTGCGTTGGCCGGGACAAATCAAACCGGGCACGGTAAATGATGAACTGGTGTCGTTGTTCGATCTTGGCCCAACCGCCCTTTCGCTCGCAGGTGTGCCGATTCCGGCTCATATCCAAGCGCAGGCCATTCTTGGCGCGCAGAAAAAAGCGCCGCGCCAATTTGCCTTTGCGCATCGGGATCGGATGGATGAAGCGTACGATATGATGCGGTCGGTGATAGGCAAACAGTTTCACTACATCCGCAATTTCCATCCTGATCGCCCCTATGCTCAGTACATTGATTACCTTGAAGAAATGCCGACGATGAAGGAATTACGGCGGCTGTATAAAGATCACCTGAATGCGCTTGGCGCAGGCTATGGCAAAACACTGAATGAAGCACAACTGCGGTTTATGGCTCCGCAAAAACCACCCGAAGAGTTGTATGACGTAACCGTTGATCCGCACGAAATCAACAATCTGGCGAGCGCGCCCCAGCATCAGGCCACGCTCAAACAAATGCGTGCGGCCTTGGACAAATGGCAGAAAGACACCAAAGACTTAGGCACAGTCCCCGAATTGGAATTGCGCGAACGAATGCGTCCCGGCGGCATCTGGCAAAAAATGGCAACGCCAACGATGCAAGTGAAAGCGGTGGGAGAGGCAGCCAAGATCACGCTCGCCTGTACGACCGAAGGCGCGTCTATTGCCTACACAACGGAAGCGGGAAAAGACGCGCGGTGGAAACTTTATACAGGCGAAATCAGCTTGCCGCGCACGGCAAACTTGCGCGCTAAAGCCTGCCGTTTTGGCTATTTGGATAGCGATGAAGTAACACGATGAGTGACCGGGGCACGCTAATGCCGTTGACAAGCTGCGCGAGTGCCAGTATCGTTGCCCATCGAATTCTTCACTTTTTTGGAAGCGAACCGTGCAACATTATCATCACAATCCACTCGCAATTGGCCACCAACGAATGACGTGTTCTTGTTGTTGTTGTCCGCCCAATGCCCAGTGGAACCGGTCGCCTGTGCAATTCCTCCTCTCAGATTGAGAAGAAAGCATTCATAAACGACAGCGCCTCGGTTCTCAAAACAAGAGCCGGGGCGCTTTTGCGTTGGTCACATTGACCATTTTTGGAGAAACATGAAAGCAGATTCAACCGAACTTAGAGAAGCGTCACTGCCTGCCTTGCCCGCCTTCTTTGAGAACGAAATGACGCAGTACGAACAAATGATCAAGAAATTCCGCGCCGGGCTGATCGGTGAAACCAAGATGCAGAAATTTCGTCTGCAATTTGGCACCTACGCGCAACGGCAGGACGGTGTGCAAATGCAACGCATCAAGATTCCCGGCGGCTATTTGACCGCTGATCAATTGACGCGTCTGGCGGACACCGCAGACAAATACGCGAGCGGGTTCATTCACTTCACGACACGCGAAGATGCGCAGGTGTATTACCTGCAACTCGAAGACACGCCCAACCTGTTGCGCGCCTTGCAGGAAGTCGGCATCACGACGCGCGAAGCCTGCGGTAACACGGTGCGCAACATCACGGCGTGCTATCGCGCCGGCGTTTCGCATACGGAAGTCTTCAACGTTTATCCATACACAAATGCGCTGTTTCGGTTTTTGCTACGCAATAAACACAACCAAAATATGGGGCGTAAAATGAAGTTCGCGTTTGAAGGTTGCACCGAAGACCACTCGGCGCTTGCCTTTCACGATCTGGGTTTTCAGGCCGTCACCCGCGAAGAAAACGGTTCCAGCAAACGCGGCTTTCGTGTCCACGTCGGCGGCGGCTTGGGCAGCGCGCCACACATTGCCAAAATCTACACCGAGTTTTTGCCGGTCGAAGAAATGTTCAATTTCACGATTGCCGTTATCCGCATCTTCGACCGCTACGGCGAACGCAAGCAGCGGATGAAGGCGCGCATGAAGTTTTTGGTGCAATCCATGGGCTGGGAAAAATTCAAAGCCGCTGTAGACGCCGAGCGCGAAATCATTGGCGAATTGCCGCCGCTCGCAGATTATTTGGAGGAAGTGATTGAGCCTGCACTCGAAGCCGCCGCGCCGCAATTGAGCGTGCTGGATGCCATCACCAACGATCCGAATTATCAGCAATGGGCCAAAGACAACGTACTTCCGCACGCACGCGAAGGCTGGCGCGGTGTGCATGTCAGAACTAAACTCGGCGACATCACCTCAGATCGCGCGCGCGAATTAGCCGATATTGCGCGTCAATTTTCCGCCAGCGAACTACGCGTTTCGATTGAGCAGAATTTGTTCCTGCCCTGGGTACGCGTTGAGGACTTGCCCGCCTTGTACAAAGCCTTGCAGCAAGCAGCGCTACACGATGCTGGAGCCGAAACGATTGCTGATGTGACAGCCTGCCCCGGTGCAGACACCTGCCGCTTAGGAATTGCTTCCGCCAAAGGACTCGGCAGTGTGATTTCCGAATCGTTCTTTACTGGCTCGCTTGCGCCATATCGGGAGGCGAACCGCGATTTGCGCATCAAGATTTCCGGTTGCCCGAATGGTTGCGCGCAACACGCCGTTGGCAACATCGGCTTCCACGCCGCCGCGCTTTCCAGCAATGGGCGCAACGTGCCGACGCATATTTTGTTCTTGGGTGGCGCAGCCAATCACGGCCAGCCGAAAGCTGGGAAAATCGTCGGCAAGTTTCCGGCTCGTGCTTCGATCCAGGTGGTCGAGACGCTGCTCAAGCTGCATAACGACGAAAAATTAGCAGGCGAAGATTTCAATTCATTCCTTGCCCGCGTTGGCGATCAGCGTGTGAAAGAAGTGCTGGAGCCGTTGCGCGCGGTGCCGTCGTTTGAGGACGACCCGACGTTTTATGACGACTACGGACACGAAAACGAGAAGTTCACCGTGCGTTCTGGCATTCGCGGCGAATGCGCAGGAACGACGATTGCCGAGCTTGTGCCGACCTTTGCTGAAGCGACCGAGCGCCTCTCACAAGCTACTGCGCAATTCCATCACGGCAATTATGAAGCCGTACAATTGGAAGCTTACGAAGCCGCCGTGGCCGCTGCGCGCGTGCCGCTGTATCAACGGTTGGTTGATCCGATTACGTCGGTCGAAGCGTTGTGGTCATTTGAAAATATCTTCGTTTTAGCGGGATTAACTAACGGTGTCTGGAAAGACTTGTCGGCGACGTTTGAAGCCTTAAAATCTGCCTCGGCAGAAGCAGCGAATGCGCAAGCAACGTTAGAGCAAGCACGCGCCTTCGTCAGCTACTGCGAACAGTTTTCTGTCGCCTAAAGCGTGAAGGGTTTATCGCAACATTCACTAAATTCAATGAAGGCGTGGGAGTAGAACAACTTCCCACGCCTTTTTTGCAGGTCAGGTTAATCGTAAGCGGCCCAGTTATTAGCGAGGAAACCCTGGGCGTGAGGGAATCGCGCGCAGATATTCATACATGGCGCGCAGGTCATGGGTGGTCATTTGTCCGATGACGGGCCACGGCATCACCTGCAGCAAGTCCTTCTGGGCGGAGGGCGCTTGGGGTGGCAAGTGTTTGAGGTCTACGCCCGTACGCATGACACGCAAGAACTGGCTCCACGTCAGCCCTGCTGGTAATCCATCTTTGTCCGGCGTGAGGTTGCGCGAGGTAATGACCGGCCCAAATTTATTTCCTCCCGCCAGAAAGCCCTCCGTATTGAATTTCTTCGGCTCACCGCGGAAAGGATCGCCGCCCGGCGCATACGTCGGGTTACTATGACAATCTGCACACCCGCCAACGTTGACCAGATAGCTGCCCAAGCCCACGAGCGCAATATCCTTGCCGCGCAGATTGAGCGGCACAGGTGAGAGCCGAAGCCCTTCGAGAATCCGCCGGGTATCGCCCGTGGAAAAACCTGCCCAGGAATTGGCGTGAAGCCTGCCTTGTGGAGCGGCGGACACGGGGAACAGCTCGACGGCGCGAAGGGATGCGACAGCAAGCCCTATCCCAATTACTAAAACCACAAGCATGAGTTTTCGTTTCATGGTTCTGCCTCCTTTGAAGATGGTGATGTAACAATTGGGGGAGATTTACTGACTGGTACGGAGCGCAATCTAACACCCCGCCGAAAAGATTGCAATTGCGTGAGCGAGCGAGGCGAACAAGATCAAGGGTTTCCTCTGCGTCAGTTTTGTATTATGATTTGTGGCGTTCACTACGAAAAGGCAATCCACTTTGACAATAAACTTTAGACTTGCACACAAGGAGCAGAAACTACCATTGATGTATACAATTGCAATGCTTGCGCTGCCGCAGCGCAAATCAAAGACGGCAGGCTGACCGTCCCGCACTGAACCGGAAAGGTCAGCGTTTGCCAGTGGAGGTAATTATGGCTACGCAACTGACCAACCGGGAAAAACTCGCCTTTAAACTAGACCACCTTTCAGACGCTGAAATCGAAGAAATCACCGAATACATTTCCATTATGGAAGCCATGCACCGCGCAGGCTGCCCAGCGGATGCGCCCGAGCTATTTGTTGATGACGAGCTTGTCGCCACGCTCAGTTCCGCCTACGAAAATCGCCGCGCCCAGCAGGTATTTGAATGGGAGGCGATCCGACAACGCTCGGATATGACGGCGATTAAGGTGCGGGCTGCGCATCGGTAGCTTTGTCATTTGTCATTTGTCATTTGTCATTTGTTTTTGCGTGTAAAAGAGTTCCAGGCAATAACCAGTGACAAATGACAAATGACCTCCGTCAGTTTTTTTCGCTGCCCTCCGTAACTTTTCCCGCCCTTCTCGTAATAAGTAAACAGAGCTACAGTACAGTTCACTTAAATTGATAAGTAGGGTCAACGTTGGAAATCATTACTGAACAACCTGGCTTTCTGGTGTTTTCGTCTGACAGTACGGTCGCCCTTATGACGGACGAAAATTTATTAATCGCGGCGGCGCGCGGTGACGAGGCAGCGTTTCGCCTCTTGTATGAACGCCATCGTACGGTCGTCTATCGCTTTGCGTATCGTTTGTTGCAATCCATCGAAGTGGCCGAAGAAATTACGCACGATTGCTTTTTGAGCCTGATCAAAAAGCCGACGCGCTTTGATGCGACACGCGCCAGTTTGAAAACATATCTCTGTGCTGCCGCCCGCAATCAGGCAATCAAGCATCTGCGGCGCTCCGACAGTGAAACGAATTGGGACGAATTAACGACAGAGCCGCAAACCAACGAATCCTGGAATCCCCTGAAGCAAGTCATCGGCGCGGAACTCGCAACGGTCGTGCGCCAGGCTATTGCCGAATTGCCGCCGCTCCAACGCGAAGCTGTGATCCTGTTTGAATATGAAGAATTGAGTTTGGCGGAAATCGCGCTTGTCGTAAGCGCCGATGTAGGAACGGTGAAATCACGGTTGCACCGCGCCCGGGAAAAGCTGCGGCAGCGGCTCGCGCCGTATGTAACAGGCGTGATTTCTCCTTAAATTTGGTGGGAGCGTAAACGTCTCGCTTGCCAGTAAACAACTGCTCGCATTGAGAGTTGGTAGGCAAACAAGAGGGCTGGCAAGCGAGACGCTTGCGCTCCCGCCTCATCGTAACAAAGTTTATGCGTAACGCAAATTCTCCTAATGAACCGACTGAATTAACCGATGTGCTCAAGGAGTGGCAAGCCTCAGACACTTCGTCCGCCCTTGATCAGCGCATCCTGGCGTCGTATCGGCAACAGGTCAACCGGGTGCCGTTCTGGCGTCGTTTTTTTACTACTTCGATCCCCGTCCCGCTGCCCCTCGTAATCATCCAGGCCATGCTGTTTTTGATTGCCAGCGGAGCAGTGATCGCATTTTTTCAGGAACGAGACCGTCGTACCTTGCCCGTTGCCACGAATCAACGCGCAACAGAGGTCCTTCCCGTCACGGTGCGCCAGGAATCACCAACTGCCCGCGCCAGTGTGAAAAAGCGAATGCGCTCGCGCTCAGCAAAAACTCACACCAGCGCCATCAAGTTACCGCCCAGCGGCGCGGTTCGCCCGATCTTAGCAACAGCGAACGAGCCGGTCAGCGCAACGCTGTCGTCTGAAATTCAAACGGCAGCGCTGGCCATCGCGCCTGAATCCTCACTACCCACAGCCGGGCCAGAACATAAGCTGGTTTTTATCCCCGCGCTGCATTTCAAAGCGAAACTTCCTGACCCGTTAAAATTTGATTTTGCCCAGACGAATGCTAATGAATTTGTGTTTGATGCGCCGCTGGAAAAAGACGGTGAGGGTCGCATCAGTCGGACGATCACCCGCGCCGGCAATTGGGTGGCCAAGCCGTTAGAAAAAGGCATCGAACTCTATCGCCTTGTCCCCCGCACCATCCCCACAATCAATTCGTTTATCGCGCCCGCCAAAGACGCGTGCCTGGCTCCCTTTCGCAGCGCCCCCGTTAACGTTCAGGTCAACTAACCCTGCCTGTCGCATTTTGTGTAAATGACAGCCCCCTTGCGGCCTCAGCCTTGCTTTTCCTCTCTTTCCTAGTTCACACTCCCTCCGTTCCCTGGCAACTTGGACAAAGGACCATCACTTCTTCAGGAGAAACTGCATGGCTGATCTGAATTCGTTTTCTGCGCAATGGACGCCTCGTTTGCTGAGCGTATTGCGCATCGTCGCAGGCTTTTTATTTCTGGCCCACGGCAGCCAGAAGCTTTTTGGCTTTCCCTCATCCGGGCAAGCTGCGTCCGGTTCGTTGCCGCCACTAATGATGGCCGCAGGTGTGTTGGAATGCTTTGGTGGCGCCTTAATTATGCTTGGCTTGTTCACGCGTCCCGTCGCGTTTTTGCTCTCGGGGCAAATGGCGGTGGCCTATTTTATGAGTCACGCGCCGCAGGGCTTTTGGCCGTTGCTCAATCGGGGAGAACTGGCCGCGTTATACTGTTTCCTCTTCCTTTACTTCTCTGTAGCTGGGGGCGGTGCGTGGAGCCTGGATCAGCTTTGGCAACGGGGTAGACAATAAATAACTATAACCAGCCAGTCACATAGCGCCATTTGAATTTAGGCCGGTCATTGATGACCTGTAGGGGATTTGCTGCCGAGGAGCGGCCTGCGAGGGCGTGCTGCACTCAGTTCAACCAAAGGTTAACTAACGATGGTAGGTTTGCATGATTTCACAACGACTCTCTAGCTTGTTACCGCCAAAGCCAACCGGAATACTTTTCTTGCTCCTGTCATTGCTGGCCGGGTTGGGAATTTTGGCTTGTTCGACCAACAATGCCGACCCTCTCACTGGCGAATGGCGCGCCAGTGTACTTAACAAAGCGGGCGAAGAGATTGCCTTCAAGCTTGATCTCAAACGCAACGGCGAGCAAGTCACCGGCGATCTGGTCAATGGCGATCAGCGCGTCACTTCGACCAGTGGCTCATTTGACGGCAAAACATTGAAGCTTCAATACGATTTTTATGATGGCGAACTGACCGCGACATTGGCGAATGGTGAATTGCGTGGTGATTTCAAGCGACAACTACGCAAAGAGATTTTACGCCGCGAACTGCGCGCCTCGCGCGGTGCGGCCAACGACGAAGCAAGTAGTAAAACAGCAACTGGCGCAGATGTAAGCGGCGATTGGCTATTGCGCGTAGGCGAGGCTGACAACCTCCGTACCTGGCGCGCCTCGTTTCGTCAGCAGGGAACGACTGTTGTTGGGACGATCATTCCGTTGAGCGGTGATTGGGGCACGATGGCTGGAACTTTTACTAATGGGCAATTAATCTTGAGCCGCTTTGACGGGATCAATGCTTATCTGCTGAAGGTGCGAATGACGGATGATGGCAAGCTTGAAGGGCTGATCAATTCCGAGCGCAAAGTCATTGCCGAACGTGCCGATAAAGCCGCCGCCAAACAAATACCGCCGCCGCCGGATGCCGCCACCTATACAAAGATGAAGAATCCGGCGGAACCGCTGCGATTTACTTTCCCTGACCTTGCAGGCAAGCCCGTTTCCAGCACCGATGAACGCTTTCGCAACAAGGTTATCATCGTGACCATTGGCGGCACGTGGTGTCCGAACTGTCACGAAGAAGCGCCGGTCTTGAACGACCTCTACAATAGGTATCGTGATCGTGGTCTGGAAATCGTCGGGCTGATGTTCGAATACACGGGCGATGACAAACGCGACCGCGAACAAATGAGCATTTTCGCACGTCGTCACAAAATTCAATATCCGTTGCTGCTGGCTGGCACGACAGACGAAGGCGACATTGAAAAGAAGCTGCCACAACTGGAAAACCTTGGCCTCTATCCCACCACACTCTTTATTGGCCGCGATGGGCAGGTCAAAAAAATCCACGCCGGGTTTGAAGGCACGGCAGCAGGCGAACGTCACACCCAACTCAAAGCTGAACTGGATGCACAGGTAAAAGAATTGTTAGGCGGCGTATGAGATATATGAAGATTCGAGCGTTAGCGACGGCTATATTACTGATTGTCTGCTTTTATTCGCCGGTGGTCGCGCAGCAATGTTTGACATACGGACCAAACATCGTTTCCCTAACTGGCAGACTTCATTCACGGGTGTTTCCGGGGCCGCCAAACTACGAATCGGTCAAAAAGGGCGACCGAAAAGAAACGGCACTACTTCTTACCTTGGCTAAAAGCATTTGCACGGTCGGCAATCATCCGCCAGGTTTTGACGCGCCAGAAACGGGCATCCACGAAATACAACTTGTCGTTATGGAATCCGCGCATTGGAAGACTATTCGACACGTGAGGGGTAAGCGGGTGCGCGTAACCGGCACGTTGTTTCATGCTTTTACTGGCCATCACCGGACAAAGGTGCTTATTGATGTTACAAACATTCGCGCCGCTGCCTAACACCCAATCCAGCTGGAGCGCGCCCAACGATGGCTTCACTTGTCACTTTTATCTCCACCACCCAGCCACACCAAGTAACCCAAAGAATCACCAAATGATAAAGCGGTCATCTTGGTGAGATTTCGCGTGGCTGGGTGGTGGAGATAATCTTTCACAACCCAAGCCTGGCTTGGGCATCCATTATTTCGGGGATGTCAGAATCCGCAGCTTGCCAGCTTGCGAGAAAGCGTTGGTAGGGCAACCAGCTTAAGGGACTTCTCGACAGTTTGGGTCTCAACAAGTTCGTCAATGAGGGGGCGCTACTAACTGCTGCAAGAGATTTCTCAAACCCCTTCGCCGAACTGGCAGCACTCCCGCGCGATTTCATCGGAATAGATGCCGCCTGGCAATTCGATCCGCCGATCCCGGCGGACGGCAGCTTTGCGGCCTATCTGACCTTCAGCTACGACGCAGAGATGTTTCCCGATGATCCGAACTTCAACGAGGCCAATCTAAAAATTGTGTCATTCGATCCGGCCAGCGGAAAAGTAGAAAGCTATCCGACCACACTCGACCGGGTCGCCGGAACCGCCTCGACGCGCGTCAACGGGCTGATGCCAATTTACTCGCTCGGTGTCTTCGGTCCCTTTGCGCATCGCACGCTGAACTTCCCTGTGCTGCGTAGCCTTGATGATTTCACGACGCGACTGTACTTCGCCAACTTCGGCAGTATCAACGCGGGTCTTTCCACGCGCGCCTTCACGCCCGTCGGAGAGCCATACAGCGAAACCGGCATCGTCAATCCGCTGAACACGACGTTGCTCGCCGGGCGAACGTGGTCAGGTCTGGTCAGCGAACTCTTCAAATTCACTATGCCGCTGGATGGCGGTTGGGTGCAGACGCGGGCGGATAAAAATTTCGTCGCCGGATATCAAATGCTCGGCAAAGACAACCGCCTCGACGGGCTGAGCGTGCCTGCGTTGGCAGCCGGGACACAGGTGCTGACCGATGTGCAATACGACGCGACGATGACGACCGGAATTCACGTGGCGAACGTGACGCGCTTTGATACCAATCTGACGCTCGAATTACGCACGGTTGCCGGGGCATTGGCCGGAAGCTACGAAACCTCACTCGCGCCGAAAGAAACGTTTGCCAATCGTGTGCAGGATATTTTCACGGGCGTTGCGCAGCCGTTCACTGGTTATGTGATCGTGCGCGGCACGCAGGATTTATCCGTCACGGCACTCCAGCTTGCCGCAGCGGAAATCACCGCGCTGCCCGGGCAAATCGCGCTCACGAGCAACACGCCAACGAAGCTCTATGCGCCGTATATGCTGGCCGACAATCAAGTCATCACCACGCGCCTCAACCTCGTCAACCCAACCACGAGCGCAGCCAACCTGGCGCTCAAGCTGGTCAATGAAAACGGCACCAATCTTGCTGCGCCCGCCAATTTGCAACTCGCCGCCGGACAGCAGCAGCAACGCGACCTCACGCAGTTCTTCAACTTCACGCCGAGCGACTTGGTGTATGGCGCAGTCATCGTCGAAAGCAACATCAGCGGCATCGTCGGCAATGTCAGTTACCTTGATCCCACAGGCCAACTCCCGTTTCGCGCCGCGCTGCCGCTTGAAAGCGAAGCCGCGCAGAACTTCGCTTTCAGCTATCTCGACAACCGCGAAAACGCGTTCACCGAAGTCGCGGTTTTCAATCCGCAATCACAGGCCGCGACCGTCACGCTCAACGTCTTCAAAACCGATGGCAGCACTGTTGGCACGGCGACGCTTGACGTTCCGCCCAACGGCTTCCACACGGATTTGGTGGATTCCATTATCGAAGCCTCATACGGTCAACAAGGCGGTTACTTCACGCTCCGTTCCACGCAACCTGTGATTGCCAGTGCTGCGTTCGGAGCGTTGTCCGGTACGATGCTCGCCGCCTTGCCGGGACAAGCTTTTGATCCCGCGCTGTTCACGCGTATGGCGACGACGGTTTCCGCCGCGCATTACAAGGGGCTGGAACTCGCGGCGGAATCCATTGTCTCGGCCTTCGGCACAGCGATGGCGCCTGGCACGGCTCCGGCGACCAGTTTGCCGTTGCCGACGGAATTGGCGGGCACAACAGTTCGTGTGCAAGACAGCGCAGGCGTAGCGCGACTTGCCCCACTTTTCTATGTCGGGCCGCAGCAAATCAACTATTTGATTCCGCTCGGCACGGCGCTCGGCACAGCCACGATCACGATCACAAGCAGCGACGGCACGACTTCAACCGGCACGGCAGACATCACCCGGGTCGTCCCCGGTTTCTTCACCGCCAACCAAGACGGTGCGGGCGCTCCCGCAGGCTTTGCGATTCGCGTTAAAGCGAACGGCGCACAGAGCCGCGAACCGCTCTCTCGCCTGGATGCGACTACCGGCAAACAAGTCCCCGCGCCGATTGATCTTGGCCCGGAAGGCGAAGTATTTATCCTCGAATTGTATGGCACAGGCATTCGCGGACGCAGTGCGCAAACCGCCGTGAGCGCCACGATGGGTGGCATCGCCGCAGGCATTGACTACGCCGACCGGCAGCCGGGATACTTGGGGTTGGATCAAGTGAACATTCGCGTGCCGCGCAGCTTGATCGGACGCGGCGAAGTGGATTTGGTGCTGACGGTTGAAGGCAAGCCCGCGAATGCCGTCAGAATTCATATTCGCTAAAAGCCCCTGACAAGGAGTAGCGACAATGAATTACAAGGCTTGCCGAAACGAGCCAGAAGGAGGATCATTCTCCTGGCTCCTCATTACCTCAAGCGATCGGCCTGAGACAATGAGCTACTCTCGAAAAAATCTGCGAAATGTTTTTCCGTTCTCGCCATTAGGCGATTGAAGGAAGCGGGGTTTCATTCCCGCTCGCAAGGAGAAGTCTTATGTTCAGAAATTTTCGCACTGCCAATCTTCTTTTCGTTTCTACCTGGCTGATCTTTACACTCCAACTTACGCTCGCGCAGTCAGCGCTCAGTCAAATCGAAGCACAGATTCAACAAGCACGCGCGCAAGGCATTCAGTTTCTAAGTTCGCAAGACGACCGCACGAAGAAAGCCGCCAAGAAAACTTTGGACGACGCGGAAAAGGTGCTGAAGGAAGAACTCAAACGCTCCGCAAATTGCGAGAAATGCTACGAACTACTGGTGTCAACCTATCTCTATCAAACCTATTTCGGCTTTTCCCGCAATTACGATGAGTGCCTCAAGCTCGCGGAACAAGCAACAAAGCAGTTTCCGACCAACGGACGCATCGCATATTTTCAGGGTTATGCGTTTTACAATAGCTTTCAATACGCCGAAGCCAATAAGGCTTTCAAGAAGGCGTTGCTGACGGTTGACCCAAACACTGCCGCGCAGATCACGCAAATTCTGCAAACGAGCCAGCAGCAATTCCTGACCAATTGGAATCGGCAGGCGAATTTCTATCAATCCAGAGAATCGCGCATTGAGCAATACAATCCGCAAACCTATCGCAACGAGGTAGCCTTTCAAGTTACGCCGCAATTCGAAATGCAACTCGGCGCACAGGGCTTTGCCGCGCTGTCCAGCACTGCGCCCGCTATCGCTGATCCAGAAATTCAAACCTATCTGGAAAGTCTGGTGACGCGCCTGCTCAGCAAATCACCCGGCTCACCGTTTCAGTACCGAATAACCGTCTTGAATTCGTCTGATGTCAACGCCGTCACGCCGCCCGGTCACATTATTGTATACACTGGGTTGCTCGCGTTTGCCGACAACGAAGCACAACTCGCCGGCGTGCTCGCACACGAATTAGCCCACAACTACGGCCATCATCAGGCGCGCGCGGTCATCAAAAATTACCTGGCACAGAGTATTGCGAATGCTGCATTGCGTGCGATCAATCCGCAAAATGCGACGGCGCAAATACTCGGTCAGTTGGGCGCGAACATCGGCCTCAATTTGTTCATGCGCGCCTACAGTCGCTTTGAAGAAAAAGAAGCCGATCAATACGGCGCGCACCTGATGTTCAATGCGGGCTATTCGCCGCTTGATGCTTCGTCGTTTTTCTTAAAGATGAGCAAGGCCAGTGGCAAGCAACCGCCGAAATTCCTGAGCACACATCCGCCGCTGTTAGATCGCGCGGATTATCTGATGGATTACCTCGAAAGTTTTCCTGCCGATGGACGCGAATTCCGTGTGGACAGTGAAGAATTCAAGAAGATCAAGGCGCGGCTGGTGCCTTCGCAACCGCAACAACGCGCGCCGGGACGTGGCGTGTTGCCGCCGCAGTAACAGCTATCGTTGATTTGAAAGAGGAGTCACATCATGAAACAACCTCATCGTCGCATCACCGCAATTTTGCTGATCGTTTTGCTAAGCAACGGTTCTGTCGCCGTTGCGCCTCCGGCACAGGATCAAAGCGATTTGAAGCTGTTATTAGGTGATTTTCTCGTAAAGTTTCTCATTCAATTCGACAAAACCGATTTCGGGGCGCTCGTGAAACTGGGGAATCGCAGTACTTTTTTATCCCATCTCAATGCGCGTGACCTGACCGTTGAGGTAGCCCCCAGTTTTAGCAAACAGGGCAAATACTACCCCAGAGTCGCGGGGCTTCAGTACGTGCTGAATGACTTGCTGAAGGTGAAGACTGTCGGCGGAGACGGCATGAAAACGATCTGGCACGAAATGATGCATCGCATCATCATGCGCGGCGGTGTTGCGGCTCCACCTTGTCTGGAGGAAGAAGCTTACATCTACATGAACGAAGAGCGCGTGAGTTGGTTGGAATTGGTAAAGAGCTTTGAGAATCGCTATAAAAATGGTTCTTACACTGCTGAGTTGATGAAGAAAAACTGGGAAGATTTGGAAGCTCGGTGGAAACATTTCAATCGTCCGTTTACTCCCGCGCAAAACCTTGCCGGCCCTTATTTCGGGCAAGACCCCGATGATACGTGCGGCTCTGGCGGCGCAGTCTGGACAAAAATTGATTCCGCTTTCATTCAAAAATGGGACGGCGTGATTGGAATTCAAATAGACCTCACCTCGCTGCGGGATTTCTTTAAGCCGAAAATCCGCTTCCTTGAATTGACGGAAGAAGTGGAAAAGGGCCTGGTCGCCTGTGATTACGCTAAAGTCACACGGCTCCTGGATGAGCTATCTAATTACCCGATTCAAGATAAGTTCATTGATACCTGGAAGAGCGATAAACTGCCCGCGCTCAAGCAACGCGCGCAAGCTGTCGTCAACGCTCGTTCATCCCTGCAGGCCGCCAAAGCGGCCGAAGGTCGCAACGATCTGGACGGCGCAATTGCCGAGCTACAAAAGGCACTGTATGTGCCCGGCTTCCCGGATTGTTTGCGCAAAGAAGTGAACGAAATGAAAAGCAAATTGGAGCGGCGCAAACGGTTTGGCGATCTTTCCAAAGATGTCGAACGCGCCACGTCCGAATGCAATTATCAGCGCGCGCGGCAGGGCATGGAAGAAATTCAACGCCTGACGCCGCTCGAACAATTGATGGATGATTGGCTCAAGACCAGTCAGACCGAATTGCAACGGCTCGAAGAAAACGCCCGCAAAGCCATTGCGCTTATCAATCAAGCCGAAGCGCAAACCAGCCAAGCTGAAGCCGCCGCCAACGCGAATCCCGCCAGACGAAAATCGGGTGCAGCAACTTGCGCAACAAGCCGCGCAAGCCCTCACGCAAGCCGATCAGATTGCGCCGAAATGTTTGCGTGAACGGCAAAAAATGGAAGCCCTTCGACTCCGATTGGAAGCATTGGCCAAGCGCAAAAAGCCCATCATCAAAACGTCAATTATCCTGCTGATTGATACCTCCGGCAGTATGGCCGACAACAACAAAATCAATCAGGCCAAAGACGCCGCCAAACGCGCGGCGCGGCAGGTCAGTCAAACGACAGAAATTGCCATCCTCAATTTTGATGGCGGCTGTGGGGGCGGCGCGATGCGCGTGGCGGCGCAGTTCACAACCGACCTCAACACGCTGATTGCCGCCATTGACAAATTGCAACCCGGCGGCGGAACCCCGATGTACATTGCTACCGCCGAAGCCATCGCCCACGCGCAAAAGCACGGGCGCGGGAACCAACGCACGGTTGTGTTAATGAGCGATGGCGGCGATTCGTGCCGCGATCAACAGGCGCAGGCGGCGGCGGCCATTCGTTCCAGCAATATTCCGGTCAATACCATCGGCTTCGATGTCGGCAACAATCAACAGGCGCAGGGCGACTTGGGGAATCTGGCGACGATGACGGGCGGGCGCACATTTTCGGCTTCGGCGGCTGATCCGCGTGAGATCATTCGCGCCTTCAATCTGGCTATGTTGCCAAGCTTGCTGAAAGATTTTGATTTTGGCAATGCGGGCAATGCGGTTGCTGGATATTTTTCGCAAGCCAAAACGATGGTGCAACAGCAAAACATCAGCGGCGCATTGATGATGCTACAACAAGCCAACCAGCTTGCGCCGAACTCGCCCAACCTCAATTTCAACCTTTCGCTGTTATATGAATCGCAAGATCAACTGATTCCCGCGATGAATCACGCGAACAATTATCTGAAGCTTGCGCCAGGAGCAGTTGACCGCGCGGATGTCGAAAACCGTCTCGCCGAAATTCAAAAAGAATTGCAGACCAATCCGCGTGTAGTGATGGATTCGAGCGGCTGCCGTGATGTGTTGGCGTGGGCACAGGCTGAACAGGACGCGGCCAAACGCGGGCGCGATGTCGCGCGGCGGCAGGCGGTGTTGGAGGTTCTGATTGCAGCGCAGCGCGGCGAATGCGAGAAGGCGAGATCGCTGCAAGCGGGGTACCGGCAGCGTTTTTAGTGCGGGATTAACCGAAAAATTTCTCGACTTCTTCAATCTCGTGCGTGATGCGGCATTGCGGCAGGCTTTTTAGAAAGGTTTGTCCATAAGCTTTGGTGGTCAGACGAGGATCAAGCACGGAAAGCACACCGCGATCCGTCGTGCTGCGAATCAAGCGGCCCAATCCTTGTTTCAAGGTGATAATTGCAGACGGCACCGAGTAATCGCTGAAGCTGCTGCCACCTGTCTCATCAATAAAGCGTTGGCGTGCTGCAATCACAGGATCAGACGGCACGGCAAACGGAAGCTTATCAATAATCACGCAGGACAACGCTTCGCCGCGCACATCTACGCCTTGCCAGAAACTGCTGGTCGCAAACAGGACGGCGTTGGGCGTGTTGCGAAACTTGTCCAGAATGCCGGTGCGCGAGCCTTCGCCTTGTTTGAAGATCGGAAAATCTACTTGGGCAGCGACCAAATCGCGCAGCATCCCCATCGAACTGTTGCTGGTGCAAAGCACAAACGCGCGGCCTTTTGTCGCGTTGATGATTTTGACGATTTCATTGGCTGCCGCTTCGGTAAAGCGTCCATCGCGCGGATCGGGCATATTGGGCGGCAAATACATAATCGCCTGTTTTTCATAATCGAAATTCGAGCCTGCGATCAATTCCTGCGAGTCCTCAATGCCCAGCCGGTCGCGGATAAAACCAAACGAATTCGCGCTGGTCATCGTAGCCGAAGTCAGCACCACGGATTCGACGCGATGTTCGTTGTCAGGATCAAGATTGAAAAGCTTATCGCTCAGCAAACCGGAAACATCAATCGGCGTCGCCTGCAAAAATACGCCGCGCCCACGCCGCTCTGCCCAGTAAATAAAATTGCGATCATCGCCGAGGATAATGAATTCCAGATCGAACAAGACCTGCTCCACGCGCCGCAAAATCGCATCCATTTCCGGGGGCGCGTCGTTGACCACCTGCAAGCCCGTCTTCAATCGTTCAAGCGAAGTTTTCAGTGCCGAGAACCGTTCGCCGACGGGCGTGGGCGTCAGTTGACCGTTGCGTTCTTTGCGCACAAACATCGCCTGGCGAATCGCAAAGCGCCCGTCACCACTCAGCGTAATCGGCAATGACACGCCGCGATCCTGCCCTGTAAAGCTCATCCAAAACTGGCTGGCAAACCGCGTCACGCGCGCTGAAGCTTTGGTTAACTCAATCGCCGCCTGCACATCGGTAATCATCAGGCGCGAGATGTCGCCCACCAAATCATCCAGTTGATAGCTGGACACCTGCGAACCGAAATACATCGAAGCCACATCTTCCAACTGATGCGCTTCGTCAAAAATCACCGCGCTGTAATCAGGCAAGACCTGACCGTATTCCCTGCCCCGCAAGGCCAGGTCGGCGAAAAACAAATGATGGTTGACGATGACGATTTCCGATTCGACGGCGGCTTGTCGGGCTTTGGTGATAAAACACGGATCGAAGTTCGGGCATTTTGAACCAACGCAAATATCCGACCGCGCGTCAATATGTCGCCAGAAGCCAATGTTTTCGGGCATCGTCTTCAATTCGGCGCGATCTCCGGTTTTGGTTTCATACGCCCAGCGGCGCACTTCATCGAAGTAATCAATCTCTTCCAAACCTTCCAGCACGGGACTCATTTCCGAGCGTTGCAATCGCAGCAGGCAAAGATAATTTGAGCGGCCTTTCAGATAGGTTGCGCGGAACGGCTTGGGCAAAACGGATTGCAAGAAAGGAATGTCCTTGAAATAAAGCTGTTCTTGCAGGTTTTTCGTCCCTGTCGAAATAATGACGCGCCGCCCTAGCGCGATAGCTGGCACGAGGTACGCAAGCGTCTTGCCCGTGCCGGTGCCCGCTTCGACCAGCAAATGACGGTTGTTACCGAGCGCGTCCGCGACAGCATTCGCCATCGCTACCTGACCGGGACGATATTCGTAATCGGGATGATGTTTAGCGAAGAGGCCGTTGGGACCGAAGATTTCTTCCATGTTTGCTCTGCTCAAGAAAATTAGGGCGAAAGCAGAGTGTAACATGGCTTAGCTAATTCAGGATAAAACTGCCGATAGATTTCCAGCCTCGGTTGAGGCGACAGCATCTTCGCATACACATCGACATAACTTGCCTGGCAACTCGGCTTGGTATCCAGGGCTACCTGCTGCGTTTCCGGCGCGCCGATTTCGGGTACGAAGCCGTCCTTCAACCTTCATCTACTATTAAAGACGAGGATGTTCGGTCTTTTTCCATTCGATTGCATGATTGTCTCCTTGATAACTGTGGAAGTATCACAAAGCTCAGCGGGCTGAGTGTGAACTCAACTCCGCTGGGCTTTGTGTTTGGTTGTCATATCAAGTAATTAGTTAGCAGGTTTCCGTATCCCGAACCATAATTATCAAATGCACCGCCACCAACGAGAGCGCAGTTTCCACCTGCCCCTACCGAACTGGAAGGATTGCCACTGATGGGGCTGGAGGAATTCGTGATTTCTGCCACGAGCGTTGGTTTCCCGGTTGGATTTCTCCATTTGATGCCAATGGCGTAAACGCTAATGGTGCCTGGGCAGCTTGCGGAGTGGTCTTTGGCGGCTCCAATCCAGGTCGTTTGATTTGAGGGATATGACGCGGTCAACATGAGACCGTTGCTGTTGCTCGGATTGGTGGAGATGCCACCCCCAACCCTGACGTAGGCCGGGTCAACATCACAGGTGGCCTGCGGATGCGAAACACTTTGCGTCGTGTTGGTTTGGAACACTTTGATGTCCAACAAGTTGGTCGTGTCGTACACGGCAATGGCGTAGGCGGTGAGTGTGGCATTCGTTGACGTATGCACCGACTTGGCGCTGGCATGCCACTGGTTTGGCGTGTCGCTGTTAACCACATTGCAGCTCGTCAGGAACTGGTTGTCCTTGCTGTCCTGCGCCAATGAAGCGCCGCCGCAAAGAACCTTGTAATTGGCATCCACCACCACCTCAACCGACTCTGGCCCCACGCCGCCATTAATTTGATTCGTAAAGGTTTTTAGCGTGAGGGGAGCAATTGTGTAGGCGTTTGGTTGACTAAAATAGGCATCAATGGCGCCTTGCAAAGCAGACACGCGTTGCGGGTTATTCGTGTTATTATCTGCGCCACTTCAGACAAGGACGCCATATCAAAGAGTTGTTCCTTGTAGGCTTGCAGGTAAATCCCTGTTGCAGCGTTGATGCCACAACCAAGACAGTCCAGGCCTACTGTGTTTTGGGCAACGGTGGTGGGTGCGAGATAGGCTGGAATTGCCAATGAATTTGTACTGGTTGATAATTCTGCTTTGGTCGTCATAAACAATACTCCTTGTTGCTTAGGGTTATGGGGCTTTGCCTGCAACACACTGGTTGCAGAACAAGTATAGCTAACCGTCCATGCACGGCCTTCGCGTTAGTAGTTATTGTTCATCTCTGGCGAAAATGCGGGGGCTAGGCTAGTCGCTCAAGACGACTCCCATTGCAATGGAGCGTCTTGTTCGGATGAAGTGCTTCTTTCGTCTGACTCAGTACTACGTGAGGTATATTGAACTTTTATACGCTCACCTTTGCTTGGTTACAACTCAATTTTGTTCCGTGTCAGTAGCCCGGGTGTAAGCAAGGGCTGCTCTTCGCCAGTCAAGCCCTTGCTTACACCCGGGCTACTGACACACTCCCACCGGGCTTCGCCACTATTAAAGTGTCGTCGCAATAACCAAGAGCCTCAACACACGGGCACAAAGATCGGGATGGTCAAGGTCGTCGCCACCGCCTGCGTTTTGTGCAAGCTGCGAATGCCTTTCCACGTCGCTGTGCGCGGCGTCAGCAGCAAGCCTACTGCCGCCCCGACATTGAACTTCAATGATCCCGCTCGTCCGGTTTTGATCAGATTGCCTAACCCATTAGGCACGCGCGGACTCGCCGTCGAGATCGTGCCCTTGGCCTGACACGTGCCCATCAACCAGCCATTGAAGCTGCCGAACACTTCCTTCTCGTTGTAGGCCTGGCCCGTGCCGACTTGCGCTGCATCACTCAACGAACTCGTCGTCAAATCCCCGCTCAAGCCTGCTGTCACGACTTGTTGGCCTGCCGCATCAATGGGGCTTTGAATCTCCGTTGTCAATTGCTTCGGCACCGCGTCGTAACCCACTTGATCGAAGTAGAGCGTCGCTGTATTCCCGCTCACCGTCGCCACCGCAAACGAATTGGCCGCAAAGCTCTCCGCGCCGTAGTTGTCCGCGAACTGCGGCGTCGTCACAAACGCATTGCCGATCAGCACATTGTTGTTGAGTGGCACGCCTTGCTTGTCTATCGCCACGGCCAGCACATAGCCCGTATTGCCCGGATCGTAGTCCGAAGCCTTGAACGAAAAGCTGGCATTCGGCGTCAGGCACAGAAACAAATCGCTGGGCTGACAACTCGTGCCGTCAATGAGAAACAAATGCACGTAGGTTTGATTGGCCACGGTCGAGGCCGCATTGCTGATATTCGAGATGGTCAGCCGCGTGTCGCTCGCGCCACCAATGGTTGACGTGTAATACGGAAAGACCAGCACTGACCCCGCCTTCGTCGCTGCAACCTGCGTGTTGATGGTGACGGGGCAACTGAGCGTGAATTTATAATCGAAGTTGGCGAGCGCGCCGCCGACCGAGCCGTTGTTCTGAATCGTGAATTCGGTGCCATTAGGCGTGTTGGCGCTGATGCGCGAGCGGTAGATCATGGTGACGGTTGTGTTGGCGGGCAGCAGGCCGTTCCAACTGACGCTGCCGCCATTGGCCGCGATGGTGCAAGTGCCCGGGACATCGGCGGCGCAGGTGCCCGCGACGGCGGTCAAGTTGGCAGGCAGCGTGGCTTCGTTGCCGACCAGGCCGCCAGGATCGAGACAGACCGCCGGATCGCCGACCTTGGCACCGAGCACGGGCATCTCGCCGACCGTGAGCGTGAAGGTCTGTTGCGTGCTCTCTTTGCAGTTGTCGCTGACGGTCACAGTGACGGTGTAGGTGCCGAGCGGCCCGGCATTGTTGATGGTCACAGCCCCGGTCACCCTGTTGCCGAGGAAGGTGCCGGTGAAGGTATTGGGCGAGGCGGTGGCGGTGACGCTAACAATCGAGCCGTTGTCCGCCAGTGCGGCATTCGGGGTGACGGTGGTGCTGCCGTTCGGAGCTAGCGTCGTATTGGCATACGTGCCGACGGTCGGGGGGCTATTGGCCGTGACGTTGACAGTCAGATTGGCCGTCGTCATTAAGCTGCCATCGGTCGCCGTCAGCACGACCATGTTGTTGCCCGTGGTTGCACTACAATCCGCCGCGATGGTAGCGGTGATAGTGCCGTTGGTATTGACGATGTTGGTGACAGTGATCCCCGTCGGCACGGTGGTGGCGGTGACAGTGATGGCCCCGGCGGTGGTCAGATCATCACTCACAGTGGCAATCGTCGCTGTGCTGCCCGTCGTGCCTTGCTGACGGGTGGCGGTCGCTCCGGCAGTGATCGGGGGCGGCAAATCACATTGTCCCAGACGGATTGTGATAGTGTTTGGGGTGCGGCTGGCTGCCGCCAAATCCTGCTTGCCATCCTGGTTGAAATCTCCGACCACGACCGCAAGCGGACTTGCTCCCACACTGACATCAGTCATGCCGCTTAAAGACCCTGCGCCATTGCCCAGGCGGATCGAGACGGTGGCGGAGCTTTCGTTGGCCAACGGCCAGATCCTGCTTGCCGTCATTATTGAAATCGCCGATCACGACTGAACGAGGACTACCACCCGCGCCGACATCAGCAGCGTTCGTGAAGCCAGTCGTACCCGCGCAGGCCGTGCCGCTGTTGACCGTTAGCGTAAACGTCTTGCTTGTCGAGCCACTCGCCCCAAAGGCCGTAACCGTCACCGTGTAAGTGCCCGCCGGATGGGCGTCCGTCACTGTGACGACTCCTGTGGTCGGATTCGCCGCGAACGACCCCTTGAAGTTGGTCGAAGTGGCGACATTCATGCTCGTCGTATCGGTCGGCGCGGCACCCGGTGTCACCGTCGTGTTGCCGCTCAGGGCGATTGCCGGTGGCAGGATAGTTACCCAGTGTCGGTGGTGTGTTGACCGTCAGCGTGAAGGTTTTCTGTACACTCAGGCCGCAGTTGTCCGTCACGGTCACAGTGATCGTGTAGGTTCCGGCAGGCGCGGCATTCGTAATCGTGACTGCACCGGTCATCCTGTTGCCATTAAAGGTGCCAGTAAACCCTGACGAAGCCGCTGCCGTGACGCTGGCAATGGAGCCGTTGTCCGCTGGGGCGGCATTCGGGGTGCCGGTAGCGCTGGCGTTCGGAGCTAGCGTCGTGTTGGCATAGGTGCCGACTGTTGGGGCGGTGTTGGCCGTGACATTGACGATGAAATTCGCCGTCGCCATCGCGTTGTCGCCATCCGTCACTTTCAGCACCACGGTATTGTTGCCAAGCGCTGCCGTGCAATCCGCCGCAACCGTGGCCGTCACCTCGCCCGTGGTCGCATTGGGCGCGCTGATCGAAGTGACGGTGATACCCGCTGGGGCGCTCATCACCGTCACCGTCAGGTTCTGTTTGGGCGTTTCAGTATCGTTGACGGTGGCAATCGTGGCGGTCGTGCCGACGCTGCCTCGTTGGCGGGTGGCGGTCGCTCCGGCAGTGATCGTCGGCGCGGTGTTCGGCGCCGTACAACTACTGTTCAGCCGGATCGAAACGGCATAACTATCAATATTCTCATCTTCATTACTATCATAAATACTATTGATGGCAGTGCTTGCTAAGTCGAGTCTGCCATCGCCATTGAAATCAGCCACGGCGATATATCCAGGACCTTGGAAGCTTGGACCGCTGGCCACGCTGACGTTGGTGGTGCTGGTGAAGCCGCCTGCCCCATCCCCCAGCCGGATCGAAATGTTATTGCTGCTAAAGTTGGCGGTCGCGAAGTCAAGCTTGCCATCGCCATTGAAATCGCCCACGGCGATGTACCCCGCACCAGCGCTCACGCTGACGTCGGGACCGGTGCTGAAGCCGCCTGCCCCATCCCCCAGCCGGATCGAAATAATGCCTTGGTAGGCATTGCTTGCGAAGTCGAGCTTGCCATTGCCATTGAAATCGCCCACGACGATGGTTCTATTCCCGCCGTTTACGCTGACGTTAGTAAAGCCAGTGAAAGTGGGGTTGGCGCAACTCGCCGGGTTATTTACCGTAAGCGTAAAGGTCTTTGTCGCCGTGCCGCTGCCAAATGCCGTGACCGTCACGGTGTAAATACCCGCTGGCCCGGGGTTCGTAATGCGCACGACGCCCGTCGCCGGATTTGCCGACAGCACACCCTGAAAGCCGGACGACGCAATGACCGTCAGGCTGGTAGCGCCGGTCGGCACTGCGGAAGGCGTAACGGTTGCGCTCGCGCCGTAGGTCACAGCCGTGTTCGCATAGTTGCCCAGCATCGGTTGTCCTTGTGGTGCTGCCGCGCCGAAGGGAGCGAGCGCATACCCGTATGCCCGCCACGCGCTTGCTGCACCGGGTGAAGCGCAGCCGCCAGACCTGGTTGGCCGCTGGGCGTTGTCTGCTGCCTGGCGGCGCTGCGCCAACCGTTGAGACTCAACAGTCCGACCAAGCCCAGCACAAGGGCAAACAGCAGTGCCGTCGAGATTTGCCGCGCTGCAGCGGGCCTGCGCCATGCGTCGCGTTGCTGGCGCATAAAGGCGCGTGCGAGCCGCTGCTTCATTGCCGTTAAATTACGTGTAGCCAACGAACGTGCTGGCATACGTGAGGGGGTGAGATGGGGTATCATAATAATAAGTTCCTGAGAAAAGTTGTTTTTTTCCTGGCTTGTAAGGCGAAGTGCGGTCTCGCCCGTAAAAATCGTACTGCTGGTGCGACGTATCGCTTCCCTTTCGTTATGCTTATTTGAGCCGCGATGCTGGAATGCACCGAACGTCAGCAACCTCACCTGGATGTTGGCGTGTCCACCGCGCCGGACCCAATCAAGCGGCACAAAAACTACTTTCCACTTGCCGGTAAAATGGATTGCAGCTTAAGTGAGAGGCCGCGAAAAAGTCCTGAATTGCGAGATAAATTTTTCCAAGATTTCCAAATTTTTCCAAAGACTGCTTTATGTCGAATCCTGAGAGTTATTTATACGAGTTTGGCGAATTTCAATTGGATGCCGTCCGGCGCTTACTTTTGCGCCGGGGCGAGCCGGTGCCCCTTACGCCAAAGGTGTATGAACTGCTGCCGCTGAGCAAGAATGAATTGTTACGCCGTGTCTGACCGCATACAAAGGTCGCGGAAGGCAATTTGACGGTCAGCATTTCGGGCCTGCGCAAGAGAGACGAGGGGGGAACAAGTGAAAGTTCCGCCAATACGGTCAGCTACCATCATGGAGGGAATCTCCCGTGTGCCTAGTGGAGCTTTCCTAAAGTTTTACCCCTGGTTAAATCTGAAGCGGTCGTCCTTTGTACGTCCACTTGAAGGGCTTCGCCAGCGTGGCATTGAAGTATTCGATAAACGCGAGAAGGCGGGTGCGTAGTTCTTCGGTGGAAGTGAAGGAACCACGTTTGAGCAAGCGGCGCACGAGAATGCTGAACCAAAGTTCGATCTGGTTCAGCCAGGAACAGTGTTTGGGCGTGTACACAAAACGAATGCGATGCGTCGGGTCGCTTAGGTACGCCGCCCGCGTCGCCATCGAGCGCAGGATGCCGCACGTCTCTTTTTTGCCCAGGTCTTGCGCCGCGCCGATTTGTTGGGCGACCCACTCCACCAGCCCGGCGGATTGGTGCGTATTGAGTTGGTCGGTGACGAAAATCCATTGCGCTTTCTCATCGGTCGCCACCGTTTGCGCGAGGTGGTGGACGAAATCCACTTCGGGGCGCGTGTCGCCGATGGTCGGAGCCAGTTGTTGGCCGGTCGCCACTTCGTGATTGGCGATCAGGCATTGCGTGCCGTGGCGAATGTATTCGTACTCTTGCCGCGCGCAACGTCCTGCTTGTCCGGCCACGCCGGGCTGGGCGGGTTTGGTCGGCGCAGCGCGTTCTAGCGCCTGGATGCCGGTCTTTTCATCCGTACTCATTAAATGGATGCCTTGCGCGTGCCATTGCGGCGCGGCTTCGTACACGTCGCAGACCGTTTTGACTTGCGCGTCGAACTCCGGTGTATTTCGTTGCGGCGCGTTGAGCCAACCTTCGACGTGATGCAGATCAAGGTCGGCCTGATTTTAAAAAACGCCCGACAGTAGTTGGGGAAATGCGTTCCGCGAGGTCGCGTTTGACGACTTCGGCAGCGAGTTCCGGCGGTGTCCAATGCGTGACCGGCAGCCCGCTCGCCTGCGGGTCTTCACACGAGAGCGCGAGCATCTGGACGATTTGTTCTGCCGTAAACGTCGCGGGGGTACCGCTGCGGGGCAAGTCTTGCAAACCGGCGACGAGAGTTCGCTTAACTGCGCGTCGGTGGCTTCCGTGGTTTCGGCGTGCGCTAACTTCCGCGCGAGTTCGCCCCAGCGCGTCCGCCACTTGCGGACGACGGCACGATCTGCGGCTTGGGTACGGGCCACGGCGTTATGGCCGACGCCGTCGGCCATGGCCAGTAGCAGTTCGGCGCGTTGGACTTGCCGATAAGCGGCACTGCGTTGCCGCGCCAGCGCCGCCACCAGCAGACGTACGCGCGCCGACAACTTGAGCGGCGCAGAAGTTTGATTGGGCATGCTGAGGATTCCTTTCATCCCCAGTCTTAACATCGGCTTCAAAAAACAAGGGGAAGGACTTCAGGAAAGCTCCACTAGCACACCGGGATCACGACGGGAATCGTTAGTGTCGTTGTCGTCAAGCCCGTCTTGTGCAGCGTGCGTATCCCTTTCCACGTCGCCGTTCTCGGTGTCAGCAAGAGACCGACACCTGCCCCGATATTCAGCTTCATCGTGCCAACCTGCCCGCTGGGAATCATGACGGTCATTCCATTCGGCACGCGCGGACTCGTCGTGAGAATCGTCGCGTTTGCCTGACAACTCCCCAGCAACCACGCACTAAAACTGCCAAACGGTTTCTCGTTCCCGTTGATGACCTGGCCGCTGCCGACCTGCGCGGCCCCGCTTAGTTTGCCGGTCGTCAGATCGCCGTCAAGCCGACCGTCACCACGCGCTGGCCTGCCGCATCCACCGGGCTTTGCAACTCGATGGCAAACTGGTTCGGCACCGCATCGTAGCTCTGGTTATCAAAGAACAGCGTCGCCGTGTCGTTGTTGAGCGTGGCCACCAGCGGCGAGTTGGCCCAGAAGGCTTCGGCCCCATAGTTGTCGACATAATCGCCATCGTTGACAAAGGCATTGCCGATCAGGCCGTTGTATTGCACCGGACGACCTTGCGCGTCTACCGCGACGGCTAACAACCAGCCCGTGGCATCCGGGTCATACTCGGAAGCTTTGAACGAGAAGCTGGCATTGGGGGTGAGGCAAAGAACTGATCGGCCTGATTGCAACTTGTGCCATCAATAAAGAACAGATGCACAGTCGTGGCGTTCTCGCCGATGTTGCTGATGGTCAGGCGGGTGTCTTTCTGCTCGGCCGCTTTCGAGACGTAGTAGGGGAAGACCAGCAGCGAGCCGGCTTTCTGATCGCTGACGTGCACATTCACCGGCCCGGCGGGACAACCCAGCGTTTTGCATTCCTGCACCGTGGCTTTGGGGCCGCCATTGAAGGTGACTTCGGAGTTCACACAGATCGGCATATTGGGCGGCGTGCCCGCGACGATTTGGGCTTTGTAGGTAATAGTGACGGTCGTGTTGGGAGGGATTGTCCCCGACCAGGTAACCGCCGCCGCCGTGACATTGAGGCCCGCCTGATTGAGCGAAGCCAGCCCGGTGCCGGGCAACCCATTTAAGGTCGTGGGCAAGGTGGCAGTGAAGTTGGCCGTGACCACCGCCGCATTGTTATTGGTGACGGTCGCCGTCACCCCGACTAAGCCATTGGCATTCAGACAGAGCAGCGGGTCGCCTACTTCCACTTTGAACGGATTGACCGTGAGCAGGGCAGGTTGGCTGGTGTCCGTGCCACAATCATTGTTGAAGACGGCTTGATAGCGATAGCCGTTCATTACCGCAGTGACATTGGGAAGCGTCAGCGTCGCGTTGGTTGCCAATGGCAGATTGTTAAAGCCGGAGCCCGTGTCCACTTGCCATTGCACCGTCGGCGCAGGCGCCCCGCTGGCGGCCGCGGTGAAGCTGGCGGTGGCGCCTGCGCCGACGATTTGTGCGGTGGGTTGCGTCGTCACCAGCGGCGGGGTGCATAAGCTCAGCAAGGCATCCTTCGTGATCGCCGTGTTGCAAGTGTTGGTGAAAACTGCGCGATAGCGATAGCCGTTCTGCGAGAGCATCACAGTAAAGCTAAGTGTAGTGCTCATCTCGCCCGGAATATCATTGAACATCATCCCGCCGTCAGTGCTGACCTGCCACTGGACGGTGGGCGTGGGCGAACCGCTGGCCGCCGCCATGAAGGTAACCATATCGCCGGGATTGGCATTTTGATTAAGCGGATTCGTGGTCACCAGCGGCGGCTGATTGATGGTCACGGTGGTGGAGTTGCTGGCGCTGCAACCGCTGGCATTGGTGACCGTTAAGTTAAGTGTGACGGTTCCCCGCCGCGCCCGCCGTGTAGCTAATGGTCTGAAGATTCGTCGCGCTGGTAATCGTGCCGTTCATGATCGTCCAGGCATAGCTGGAAGCACCCGCGGGCCCGCTCGCCTGTTGCCCGTCGAGTTGGCACAAACTTCGGTTGGCGGCTGGAGTGATGGTCGGGACAGCAGCCAAGGCGTTGATGGTGATGTTGGTCGAACTACTGTTGGTGCAGCCAGCCGCATTCGTCACCGTCAAGCCAAGCTGCACCGTGCCGCTTGCTCCGGCGGTGTAGGTAACCATTTGCGCGTTGGTCACACTGGTAATCGTGCCGTTCATGATCGTCCAGGCATAGCTGGCAACACCCGCTGGCCCGCTCGCCGTGTTGCCCGTGGAGTTGGCACAAACTTCGGTTGGCGTTGGGGTGATGGTCGGGACAGCAGGCAAGGCGTTGATGGTGATGTTGGTCGAACTACTGTTGGTGCAGCCAGCCGCATTCGTCACCGTCAAGCCAAGCTGCACCGTGCCGCTTGCTCCGGCGGTGTAGGTAACCATTTGCGCGTTGGTCACACTGGTAATCGTGCCGTTCATGATCGTCCAGGCATAGCTGGCAACACCCGCTGGCCCGCTCGCCGTGTTGCCCGTCGAGTTGGCACAGACCTCTGTTGGCGTTGGGGTGATGGTCGGGACAGCAGGCAAGGCGTTGACCGTTTGCAGAATATCCACTGGCGCACTCGGACAGCCATCAAGCATGGCCGTGACGGTGTACTTGACCACGCCATTGCCAGTCAGTGTTTGGGCAATAGTGCTGCCTGTACTACTGCTGAAGCCGGTGACCGTGCCGCTTTGAAGGTTCGCCGTCCAACTGAAACTGGCCCCCGTGGTGCCACTGAGCATGATGTTGGTCATCGCCCCGCTGCAAATAGCGGCGGGAGAAACCGGATTGACGACCGGCACGGGGTTGGTGGTGACGGTCGCACTGACATTCATCGTTGTCGTGGGGCAGCCCACGATGGGTCCTGCCGCGACGACGGTATAAGTCCCCGCCATCGTTTGCAGGCCAAAATTGAGGGCATTGCCGGTGCCTGGGACAGGGGAGCCAAGCGCCATCATGCCGGCCGTCGAAGAGTTGATAGCTCACGCCTGTTTGTGAACCATTCAAGCCAACTGCGACCCCTGTGCCGCCGGAGCAGTAGGCCCCGCCGCCCGTGACATCAAATTTCGTACTGGCCTGACAACAGAGTTCATACGCGCCGAGGTCGGCCAGACTGCCTTGCGGGCGCACCGTGCCGGTCTGATCGGTCGCGGGCGAAGTTCCCATCGCCGCATTGAGGGCCGGACTGTTTGCGAGCAAAGGCAAGACGGCAGGTTTGCACGTCCCCGCCACACAATTACTGAGCACGGCGAGCGTACCAAGATTGGGATTGGCGGTGAGCGTAGGGGCCGGAATCGCCGTTGCCCCATTGAGCGCCGTGCGCGCCATCACCAGATTGCCATTGTTGAGCGTGATAGTCGCTGTGTTGGGTTGCGAACCAATGGCGGGCGTCGTGGTACTGTCGCGCTTGTCGTTGACCAGATCGTTGGTGCCGCCGCTCGTCGTGGCGAGAATCGAGTTGCTGATGGCGACGGTGGAGGTAGAAGCCGTGCCGTCCTCGATCTTGTTGCCGTAGGCCAGATTGTAAAGCGCTCCGCCATCGGCCTGACCGTCGAAAGCGGTGCCGATACCACCTGTGCCTTTCAATCCTTTCGTCACGGTATTGGCGGCGAGGGTTGAACTGGTAATCGTGACTGTGCCGTTGAGGTTAAAGATCGCCGCGCCAAAACCACTGCCGCCGCTGCCAGCCGTATTGGTGCTGATTGTGTTGGCACCCTTGCCGCCCTGCGCGGTATTGCCGGTGAGCGTCGTGTTGATAATGGTGAGTGTGCCACGATGATTGAAGATCGCGCCGCCCAGCCCGCCGCCGCCGCCACCGCCGCCGTTGTTTTCACCACCGAGGCCACCACCGAAACCACTGCTACCGGAGGAGTATCCACCACCGCCACCACCACCAGAGCCGCCCCCGCCCCCGCGCCCGCCGCCGCCACCACCACCAAAGCCGCCGCCCCCACCGTAGCCGTCACCACCGCCACCGCCGATGCCGCCACCACCGCCACCGCCACTGTAGCCGCTCTCGCCGCCGCCACCGAAGCCGCCACCGAAGCCGCTGCCGTCGTTACCGCTGCCGCCCTTACCTCCATCGCCCACACTCCCGCCGCCCAGTCGTCCCTGGCCGCCCCCAACGCCGCCGCTGCCGCTGGCGTTTACACCGTTGTCGCCTGGCCGGAAGCTGCCGCCGCCGCCGCCATCCCCGCCGTCACTGTCGCCACTGCCGCCGCTGCCGCCTAGTCCGAGCGGCGCACCGCCAAAGCCGCCGCCATTATCGCCCGTCGCATCCTGCCCCATCCCGCCGCCACCGTTGCCG
>CAWCGF010000007.1:0-47935 GCA_963794955.1 uncultured Acidobacteriota bacterium | reverse complement strand
TTTCTTTCGGATTGCCGGTATTGGATGTTGGGTTGGCGCTGGTGCGGCGATTTTTGCGGGGCCAACCGCTCCTGCAAAGTGATCGCGGACATATTCATCATCGGCTGCTGGATCACGGCTTGTCGCAACGTCAAACCGCGATTCTGTTGTATGGGATTTGCGGGCTGTTTTCGTTATTTGGCTTATTATTGTTGAATCCCGCTCGTTCTGTTTCCGCCTTGATTTTCTGTATCGTTGGGGTGTTAGTAGTGGTTGGCGTGCAGCGGCTGCGCTACCCCGAATTTGAAGAATTGGGCAGCGCAATTCGCCGTCGAGTGACATCTCATCGCAAAAATCTCGCCGTCAATGTTGGTGTGCGGCATCTGAATTTGGATTTACAGAAAGTCACCAGCCTGGAACGTTTCTTTGCTGTTTTATCTGAGGTCACTGCCGCGAGCGAGTTTGAAGGTGCCAAGCTGGAAATCCGGTCAGAGGTCTCTGCCAGCCGCAAGTATCGTTTGCTTAATAACGCCGAATTAAATGGTTGGCGCTTACCGATAGGGCTAACGTTAGGAGACATAGAAGGCCTGACGTTGATGTATGAGCGCAATGGTCGTTTTGTTGAGGACATGACTCCGAATGACAGTTACTGGACCTTAACACTGCCGCTTGCAACCCAAGGGCGAACTTTTGGTTCCATTTCCTTTTTCCGTGGCATCCAGGAAGAAGACGTATCTATTGACTTGAAAAATATCTGTGGCATGTTTCAGCAAGAGTTGGGCGTAAAGCTGGCACAGCTTATGGAAGCAAGCGAGACGGAACCAGCTTCGTTAGCGTATCACGCGCAAAAGTAGGGTCGAGGCATGGAAAAAACGAATGTAGTGGTCATCGGTGGGGGCGTCATTGGGTTAGCGGCTGTCGCAGAAATCGCGCGGCACTACGAGGATGTCTTCCTGCTCGAAGCCGCGCCGCGCCTTGGCCTGGGCACCTCTACGCGTAACAGCGGGGTCATTCACGCCGGATTGTATTACGTGCCCGGTTCGCTCAAAGGGATTCACTGTGTGCGCGGCGCGCAAATGCTCTATGAGTTTTGCGCGGAGCATCACGTTCCACATCAGCGCATCGGCAAATTCGTAGTGGCCGAAACGGTAGATCAATACAATGACCTCAACGCGGTCAAAATTTGCGGGGAAAGCAATGGCACCGAAGGCTTGACCATCGTCGAAAGCGATTTCATTCGCCGCCACGAACCGAATGTTGCCTCACCACTCGCGCTGTATTCGCCGAACACAGGCATTGTAGACACGGAAGAGTTAATTAAAACGCTGGCTCGCGTTGCCCGCGATAACGGCGCGCACTTGATGACGGAGACGCGGCTCGTCGGCGCTGACGTCAAAGACGGCCTGACAATCCTGCGGACATCACACGGCGAAGAAGTTGCCGCACGAGTGGTCGTCAATGCCGCCGGATTGTACTCGGATGAGGTGGCGCGCCTGTTCGGTTATAACGAACATCGCGTCTATCCCTGTCGCGGTGAATATGCTGAATTGGTCGCGCGCTTGAGCAATATTGTCAACAGCTTGATTTATCCTGTGCCGCCTGCCGATCAAGGGCATGGACTGGGTGTGCATTTCACGAAGAACATGGCCGGGCGTGTCGTCCTGGGGCCAAATGCGCGTTATGTGAACGAGGATAAGGAAGATTACGAAACCAATCCCACACCGCTGGAAGTTTTTTATGAATCCGCCGTGAAGATCGTGCCTTCGCTCCAGTTTGAAGATTTGCGACCAGGTTATGCGGGACTGCGACCTCGCTTATACACAGGGACAGCTCCCTCCTTTACGGATTTTGTCATCACGCCTGATCCACAATGGCCATCGGTGATCCACGCCATTGGCATCGAATCGCCCGGCTTAACGGGCTGTTTGTCCATTGGCCAAGCCTTGTCCGCGATGGTGCAGGAACGCTTGCGCTAGTGTTATTGGTCACTTGTCATTTGTTTTCGGACTTTGGGCTTTTGCTTTTTTCTCTTCTTCTCCCTTTCTTCCTTTCCTTTCTCCCTCTTGTGTAACTCAACTTGCCATGTTATCCCGATGGCATGTGGAGTTATCCTATCCTTTTCATCATCACGTTAATTTTTTCGTTGCTGTTGACGCCGCTCGTTCGTCAGCAAGCTGCTCGCTGGGGTGTGTTTGATCATCCTGATGACGAACGTCGCGTGCATCAAACCCCGATGCCGCGCTTGGGCGGAGTGGCGATCTACCTGGCTGCCCTGCTTGCTTGTTTGGTCTACGCTGGCTTGAGTCATACTTGGGTTCCACTCTGGAAACTATTGCTCCCGGCGACGCTGATTTTTCTGCTGGGAGTGGCGGATGATGTGGCGGGCGTGAGCGAGCATTTGAAGCTTATTATTCCGGCCTGTAGCGCGACGTTGTTGTATGCGCTTGGCTATCGCATCACCCGTTTGTCGTTGTTACCTGCCATCACCTTCGAGGTGCCGGATTGGCTTGGTTTCCTGCTAACGCTGATCTGGCTAGTCGGCATCACAAATGCTTTCAATCTAATTGACGGTGTAGATGGCTTGGCGGTTGGCATTGGTGCCATTGCCATCAGCGCGGTGTTGGTCTGTTCTCTCTTGCTCGGAAAACATGAAAGCGGACTGCTCGCTGCATCGTTGTTAGGCGCGTTGTTAGGATTTTTGCCTTACAACTTTCATCCGGCCTCGCTGTTTCTCGGTGACTCTGGCAGTCTGTTGATTGGCTTTTTGACCGCGCTGTTGCTATTGATCGGAACCAGTGAACAACCGCGAACCTTGACTGCCGTAGGGCCGATCATTGCAGGGCTGCCGATTGTGGAAGCTGCCGTAACCTTGCTGCGGCGTTGGCTTGCGGGACAATCCCTCCTGCCCGGAGATCGCGGGCACTTCCATCATAAGCTGTTGGATCGCGGCCTATCACAACGCGGGGTTGTGTTGCGATTGTATGTGGTTGGCGTCATCTTTGCCGGAAGCGGTGTGTTATTGCTCAAGGCAGGCACCACGCAGACGATCCTGATCATGACCTTGCTGGGCGTCGGTATTTTCTGGGGCGTTTATTCCTTGCGATATGCAGCGTTCCGGCTTGGTTAATACGGACAGATTCACCTCTCCAACGGAATGAAGTTTTCATCCTGCTGGTGCTTTCGTTCCCATTTCAAAAAGTCGTAGTAGCCGCAATGCCGTGCATCGGGATACTCGCGGCACACATTGGGACGATGTTCGTAGACAGTGCAGAAGCGTTTGGTTGGGTGAAAGAAGCGGCAGGTGCTTTTGTAGATGGTGTCTTTGCGATGCTTGAGCACGCGCCCATAGCCTTCGACCATTTTAGTGAACTTGGTTTCTGCTTCCTCTGCCGAGAGGTTAAAGCGTTTCCCCAGCCGTTTCACATCGCGTTTCGTAACGATGATATATTCGTACGAACAGCAATAGCCGGGGCATTTTGTGCAGTCATAGAGCGGTTTCAAGACGGGTAGTTCTTTGGGCATAGAAAATAGTTCACGGTTTATAGTTCGCGGTTCGCCGATCGCAGTTCACAGTTTATGGTTTGTAGTCACAGGCCACATCTCTCGGTTTCTTGAACCCCGTTTTTACTGCGAACTGCAAACTATAAACGCCTACTTGCCTTTCCAAAACAATTCCTCCGCATTCCAGAGCGAACGCGGAATAATGACGCTGGGACGGTAATTGCCAAGATTGGCTTTGGCACCGCTCGCAAAGTTGCGCACGACCAATGGAATCATCGGCAGTTGTTCCGCGAAGAGTTTTTGCGCGACATCGAATTTTTGTTTACGGATGGTCACATCCGCTATTGTGTCAACTTCTTCGGCCAACCGATTAAAGCTTTTCTCCCATTCTTCATTCGCCTGTTTTTGATTAAGGAACCAGTAGCGTTGCCCGCCCCCGATTTTCAAGCCTGAGATCACAGTCGCAGGCTCCAGATCAGACGCCGCATAGCCGTGAATCGCGGCGTCATAACCCAGCTTCTTTTCGATCATCTCGACGAAGGCATTTTTTTCGAGGGGCGCAACGTTAACCATAATGCCAAGCTTGGCCAAATCTTCCTGAATAATCGTTGCCATCGCTTTGCGCACGGCGACACTTTCATCCACAATTAAGGTGAATTCGACAGGTTTTCCCGCCTTATCCAGCAAGCCATTTTCGCTGGTTGTAAAGCCCGCTTCCTGCAACGACTCTTTCGCTTTATGCAAATCAAAGTTGTAGCTCGGTAGATCGCTGCTGAACCACCGTTTGTTACTTGGCGATGCTAAGCCGCTGACCGGTGTGCCTAGTCCGCGCAGCACGTTGTCAACCAGCGTCTTGCGATCAATCGCAGCGGCAATCGCGCGACGAAAGCGCACATCCGCAAACCACGCGCGTTTGACTGGATCAACGAATGTTTTGCCGGAGGCGTCTTTGCCGTCGTTCAGATTGAACCAAAAGAAGTCCGTCAACAGTCCGGGGCCGTAGTCTTTTACGGACAAGCCCGCAGGCGTCTGTTGCTTCAGCGTAGCGAAACTGGCAGGGGCAATGTTGTCCATCAAATCCACTTCGCCTTGCTGAAATTTCAGCAGCATCGTATTAGCATCGGGAATCGCTTCGATCACCAATTCATCAAGATACGGCAGGGCATTGCCCGCTTTATCCTTCTTCCAATAATTCGGGTTACGCGCCAGCACGGTACGTTGATTTGGCACGTATTCCTTCAGCACGAATGCGCCGGTAGCCGCTAAATCCGTAGGCATCGTCGTTATGTCCCACGCCTTACTAAACTCGCCTTTGGCATAAATCGCTTCAAGTTTGTGGCGCGGCAACGGGCGAAAGGTGGAGAGAAAGGATTCAGGCGATGCCATTACCTGCGTCGTTTCCAGCTTAAGGGTGCGATCATCCAGCTTCGTCGCTTTGACCGGTTGCCCCCCACTCAAAAAGCTTTCCCGAAATAGCACACCCGACTTTTCATCGGTGGCGACTTTCATCGTAAACAGCAAATCCTCTGCCGTGAGCGGCGTGCCATCCGAAAACTTCAAGCCCTCGCGCAATTTCACCGTGACTGTTTTACCCTCATCACTCGTGGGCCAGCTTTCAGCCAAGCCAGGCACGAAGGCTTGCGTATCGTGATCCATTTCGACCAACGGCGCAGCCAGCAAATACGTCGCCACCGTGGCGCTGACGGCATCGCCTGCCAGTAGGTAGTTGAACGTTTTCGGTGTGCCACGATCTGCCACGACCAACCGCCCTCCGCGTGCGCCGACCTGTCGTTCTTGCGAAACGGTTTCTGTCGTTGAGGAGGAAGGGCGACAGGCTGTCAAAGCCAACAACAAGCATACTAAAGCAACGGATTTGACTGATTGTGTTTGCATGGAATGAACCGTTGGGGCAAGTGTTAAGAAGGCGGATTAGAGCATAGGCGCAGGTTTTAAGTAAAGCTTGAATTAAAGCTTTGAGTCGAAGTTTAGTTTGTGGATAATGCGCGCAAGATGGATAGTCGGCTGGCTGTATCAATCACGAAACTTATCCTCAAACGCATTGCCGTTGCGGTTCCCACTCTGCTGCTGATTTCTATTATCAGCTTTTCTCTCATCAATGCTGCGCCGGGCGATGCCTTGGCCGAACTCAAGCAAGACCCGCGCATTTCGCAGGAAACCGTGAGTCGTTTGCGTGAGCAGTACGGTTTGGATCGCCCGTTGCTCACCCGTTATGGCATGTGGTTGCGGGGCGTGATGCAGGGCGATTTCGGAACCTCGCTCAGTGAACGCTTGCCAGTGACCAGCCTCATTAGCGCACGGCTTGGCAATACATTGAAGCTTTCGCTCACGGCGACTTTCCTGGCTTTGTTGCTGGCCTTGCCTTTGGGTGCGCTCGCAGCCAAGCGGCGTGGCTCCTGGCTGGATCGTGTGACGGGCGTGTTGACGCTGGTCAGCCTTTCGACGCCGCGCATTGTGCTGGCGATCATCGCTTTGGTTTTTGCCGCGCGAACAGGGTTGTTCCCGATTGGCAATGTGCGTTCATTGAATGTCGCCAATGATGGGTCAATGGCGGCCTGGCTCGACAGTTTGCATCATTTGCTCTTGCCTGCGGTAGTGATGAGCTTGCCGCTGGCGGCAGTATATCTGCGTCAAGCGCGCGCGGGATTACTGGAAGTGTTAGCCGCCGATTTTATTCGCACCGCACGCGCCAAAGGCTTGAGCGAATGGGCGGTACTGGGCAAGCACGCGGCGCGCGTGGCGGCTGCGCCATTGATTACGCTGTTTGGCTATGCGATAGCGGCGTTGCTGAGCGGTTCTGTCGTCGTCGAAACCGTGATGGCGTGGCCGGGCATTGGGCAATTGGCCGTGAACGCGACACGCACGCGCGATATTCCCGTGCTGATGTGCGTCGTGATGATTACCGCAGTCATGATGCTGTTTGGCAACCTGCTGGCGGATGTTTTGCAATTGCTTGCTGACCCACGCTTGCGGGAAGCGCAGTCACGAATTGCCACGAAAGGAGAGGTGACTGCATGAAGCTACGAGTTCTTCGAGGCGCAAAACAGACGGGGCTGGCAATTCTCGCGGTGTTGTATTTGCTTTCGCTCTTTGGTGGTTTTCTAGCGCCGTACAATCACCGCTCACAAGCCAAAGAGACGCCGTTTTTGCCACCGACCAGACTGCACTGGTTTGATGACAGTTTTCATCTGCGCCCCTTTATTTATCGGCCTCGCATCACGGATCGCTTGTTGTTTGCGTACGCCGAAGATCGAATGCAATCGTATCCGCTGCACTTTTTCGTGCGGGGCGAAAGTTATTACTGGCTCGGCCTGGTTGAGGCAAACTGGCATTTGGTGGGCATTGAAGGCGGCGAAAACGCACCGCGCCTGCATTTGCTTGGCACTGACAATCTAGGGCGCGATGTGCTGGCACGCTTGCTCTATGCCGGGCAGATTTCCCTGGTGATCGGCCCTGTGGGATTGTTGCTGGCGTATTTGCTCGGCGTCAGCATCGGTGCCGTTTCCGGCTACTTCGGCGGCATCCTGGATTCCGTGTTGATGCGTGCCGCAGAGATTGTGATGTCGCTGCCGACGCTGATTTTGATCTTGGCCTTTCGTGCCGCGTTCCCTTTGAGCGTAACGCCGCGCCAAGTTGCTACCATGATGATCACGATTTTTGTGGCAGTGGGTTGGGCGGAAGTTGCACGGCTCACGCGCAATCTGGCTTTGGCTGAGCGCGTGAAAGATTATGTGACTTCGGCAGTGTCGCTCGGTGCCAGCAACACCCGCATCGTTGCGCGACACATTTTGCCAAATATCAGTACGGCGTTGCTGACACAATTCGCGCTGACGGCACCGACGTTTATTTTGGCAGAGATTACGCTATCGTTCCTCGGCGTTGGTGTGCAGGAGCCGAGCGCGAGTTGGGGAACAATGCTGGCCGATGCCAAAGACCTGTCGGTTTTGAAAAATTACTGGTGGATGCTGGTGCCTGTTGGTTGTGTGTTTCTGACGGCACTAGCATTCCAGTTGATTGGCGAAAGACGAGAAGATTCAGCTAGGCATTAACATCACTTTGATCTCAGTCGCCAAAGGCTTAGGCGCAAAAAGCGGCGTTGATCTCAGATGCATTCAGATATTCCTGGATGCCTGCAATTTTTCCCTCGCGGAAGCGAAAGACCTGCGCCCATTGATGCCGAAAGCGTTTGCCTGTCGTCAGTGCTTTCCCTCTTGTTTCACCCAGCACCACAACGATGTCACCTTGCCCGACAAACTCCTGCGGCAGGAATTTGTCGTATTGGATGGCGGGTTCACGATCTTTGAGGAACTGGAGCACTCCTTTTTTTCCCTTGTAACGATCCTTCAGCGGAACATCTGGCAATCTCGGCATCTCAATCACAACATCATCAGTTAAGACACCGAGAAATCCATCAATTGAGCCTTCTCCAAACGCTTGATAGAGAGCTTGCACAACCTTGATATTTTTACGAGCAGACATTTCTTCCTCCGATTAAATAGTGTGTTTTTCAGACGCCTATGAAAATCCAGTTTCGGCTAGCTGTGTCGGTAAAGCAGCAGTAGTTTATGAGTAGCACCTACCACACGCAAGTCTCTTCTTAATGCTGATCCAAGGCGATAGCCGATTCCCGAAAAGCGAAATTCGTGTAATCATAGTACTTCATTGCCAACACTACTTAATGAACATTGTCTACGCTATGCTGAAAAACAGAAATGTCTGGTTGTCTTTCGTCTTGCTTCTAGCGGTCTCACTCGCTGCTTTCGCTGCAAGCGCCTGGCAAGGTGGGAACAAGAACAAAGTTGCACCGCTGCGCTTGGAGTATCCGAACGGGCTGGCGTTGGACGGCAATGGGAATCTGTATATATCCGACATTGGCGCGCATCGCATTTTGAAGCTGACGCGGCAAGGACGCTTGACCGTGATCGCGGGGACAGGCGAAAGCGGATTTAGCGGCGATGGCGGGTTGGCGACGAAAGCGCAACTCAATGCGCCGCACGATTTACTCTTCGATAAAGAAGGCAATTTGTTGATTGCAGACACCGGCAATCAACGCATTCGCCGCCTGGATCGGCAAGGGATTATCACGACAATCGCGGGCGATGGCAAAGCCTTGCCGTCGAATTACAATGGCACCGCACCAGCAACTTCACTCAACAATCCGCAGAGTATCGCGCTTGACCGTGACGGGAATCTGTTGATTGCTGACACCTACAACAGCGTGCTTCGCAAGGTGGACGGAAGCGGCAAAATGACTATCTTTGCTGGGTCGGTTGCAGGCTTTGGTGGTGATGGCGGCCCGGCAGACAAGGCGCAGATGAATTTGCCAATGGCAGTCACGGTTGGCCCCGATGATGGCGTGTACGTCAGTGACGCAGGCAACAGCCGCATTCGCCGTATCACACCTGATGGCAAGATTAGTACGATTGTTGGCTATGGCCCGCCCGCCGATACCTACGGTGGTGGCTACGGCGGCGATGGTGGGCCGCCAGAGAAAGCTAAAATCTTTTCGGCGACAGATTTGAAATGTGATACGGCAGGCAATTTATACATTGTGGATAGTGGCAATCAGCGCATTCGTGCGATCCGTGGCGGAGTGGTTACGACAATAGCGGGAACCGGAGAACAAGGCATAAGTGGCGATGGCAAACACGCGATTGAAGCCGAACTGAATGCACCACAGAAAATCGCGCTGGCTCGTGACGGCAGCATTTTTATTGCTGACCGCGCGAATCAGCGCATTAGAAAAATTGATCCGCAAGGTCTTATTCATCTCGTCGTTGGCAAGGGTAAGCCGAAAGGCTTCTTGCTTAACCCAGAAGCAAAATGAGTCACATAGTAATTGGCACAACCACTGCCACACATCACGCGCTGACCCCTTGAGCGTTATCATTTCTTCCCCTTTTGCCTGGAGGCCTCATCTATGAGTTGCACACGCCTTTCGTGCTGTATTTCTGTTTTGTTTTTTACTATCTTGCTGCTCACAGCCTTGCCCAGCGCGCCCGGCACCTCTGTGCCAATGTCGCTGGCTTCGCTGGGCAATCTCACCTTGCGGAGTGGCGCGGCACAACAACAGGGCGCGCCGCGCAAGTACCTCATCAAGCCGCTCAACCTGGGCACGAACACAGAAATCCGCGCCCGTGCCACCCGCAATCTGCAAGTGCGCGTGACCGATGAAAATGACCGTCCGGTGCCTGATGCGCCCGTTCTATTTTTCTTAGGCGGCGGTGGCAGCGGTTCCGGCGGTGCAGGGACATTAGCCGGGCAAGTGAGCTTTCGTGTTACGACTAATGCTCAAGGGGTGGCGGAAATCAATTTCACTGCCAACGAAGCCGCTGGTAGCTCAACTAAGATCAAAGCCCAAGTCGAAGGCACAGACGCCGTTTGGGAAGGCACCCTCAACATCAGCAGCGCGCCGGTTGGGTTGGCGGAAGCCGCACAACAACAGGGCGCGCCGCGCAAGTACCTCATCAAGCCGCTCAACCTGGGCACGAACACAGAAATCCGCGCCCGTGCCACCCGCAATCTGCAAGTGCGCGTGACCGATGAAAATGACCGTCCAGTGTCTGATGCGGCGGTCTTGTTTTTTCTAGGCAGTGGCGGCGGCAGCGGTTCCGGTGGCGGAGGAACATTAGCCGGACAAGCGGGATTCCGCGCGATGACTAATGCTCAAGGTGTGGCGGAAGTTAATGTCACGGCCAGTAATGCGAGCATCAGCACCAGGATCAAGGCCCAGGTCGAAGGCACAGATGCCGTTTGGGAAGGCACCCTCAATATTAGCAGCGCGCCGGTTGGGTTACAGGAATTGGGCGATGAAACTTTTGCAGCCATCAACGAAGCGCGCCAAAATCCCAGTGCTTTCGCGGCCAAAATGGAAGCCACAATGAAACGCGATGCCGACGTCGAAGAAGCAATTCGCTTCCTGCGCAATATTGCCAAGCAAACAAACCATAGATTTGCCTTGCTCAAGCGTGAGGCTGGACTCGATCAAGCGGCGAAAGAACATGCACAAGATTACGCGAAAAACCCGAGTGTCAGTCATCGTGGTTCGAGTGCCGATTGTTCGCAAGTGAAAGATTGGGTGCGCTGTCGCATGGAGCGGCACGGGACAGTGGATGGATACTATGCCGAAAACATTTGGTATTGGCCGGATCGCAAAGCTCACACGGGTACAGAAACTGTGATGGAATGGCTGATTGATCGCGGTGGCGCAGGTCGCTACCACCGGAGAATCATGTTCGATTCTGCCGTGTTGACAGCCTCGAAAGATGACGCCACGAGCTTCAATGCGGAATATATCAAAGTAGGCTTCAGTTGCGCTTTCGACGAAACGACGGGTAATCTAACCGTTGTTTTGCTTATTGCCGATGAATACACGAGCAAGCCAGACGCAACAGGCAAATAGAAAATGATCGCCCGCTCTTTCGCGCCTGTGCAAGCGAATTAAAAGCTGATGCCTGATCCCTGAAGCCCAAAAAGAAGCAACCTGTCGCAGTAGATTTCTTGTTGGGGCAGGAATCAGGTGTCGGGAATCAGAAATCAGTCTTCAATTTGACGGCGTGCCTGTCCATTCCCCCTTCGCAAGATTACCCAAGGCATGTTAAAAACATCTCTGTAACTAATGCGGTTCTCACATCGTCATTGAAGACAAACCAGTCCTTCAGGCTTGAGAGGAAATATGCAATATCGGCTAGTGATAAAAGCTTTACTCGTGGCGCTATTTGTTGGTGCTGTGGCTTGGCACGGAGTAGATTTACTGCAAGCGCAGAAAACGCCTACCAAACCCTACGCGAATGAGCATACGAACGAAAAGCTCAATCCGGCACGACCCGACAAACAGGTCAGCGATCTGACGCGCGATGTTGCCGCGAAACTGCCGCGATCTGAAGCCTCCAACAAACAAGTGGTCAACCGCAATTTAATTGACCAGCATTTGTTTAGTGCGATGAAGCGCGATAACGTTCCGCACGCACCGCTGGCGAACGATTACGAATTCTGCCGTCGTGTGTACTTGGATTTAATTGGCCGCATCCCAACGCCTGAACAACTCAAAGCCTTTGTGAGTAGCAACGCGCCGGACAAGCGCGATAAGTTGATAGACGAATTGCTTGCCAGCCCTGCGTGGGTGGATCAGTGGAGCTATTTTTATGCTGATCTGTTTCGCGCTTGTGGCAATCGTTTTGGCAATCCGACGCTCAAGCACTTCGATGCGTGGTTGCGGCAATCTTTCAAGGAAGACAAGCCTTACGACAAGTTCGTGACCGAGATGATGACGGCTTCGGCACCAAACACGAACTGGATGCCGGATGCTGCGGCCAGTGGTTTCCTGACGCGCTGGCATATCACGGGTGCGACGATGTACGACGACAATTACGAAGACACGGCAGATGAAATTATCGTCAACACGTCGCGCATCTTCCTCGGCATCAATTACCAGTGCATTTCGTGTCATAACGGCAAAGGCTTTCTCGAAAAAGTCAGCCTTGATTTGACCGCCAGAAAGCGCAAAGAATTTTGGGACATGGCGGCCTTCTTCGGCAAGATGCGAATGCGCGTCGTCGCCTATCAGGATCGCTACACGTTGACCGAAGACGGCGATGGCTATAATAGCAAAGGCTGGAGTCAGGTGCGCTTGCAGCGTGAAGGGGGCGAGGTGCATCCGACCTTTATTTTGACCGGCGAGAAAGCTGATTTGAGCAAACCCTTACGCCCGCAATTTGCGCGCATGTTAACGACGAATCCGCAGTTTGCCCGCGCGACCGTGAACCTGATCTGGAAACAGTTTTTCGGCCTTGGCATTGTTGATCCGATAGATTCGTTCGATATGGCGCGGCAAGACCCGAAGGCCGAACTGCCTGCGTCGTGGACGTGTCAACCATCGGATGCGAACTTGCTGGATTCACTGGCGCAGGACTTCGTTAAAAATAAGTTCAGCTTGAAGTCCCTCATGCGCACAATTGCGCGTTCCAGTGCGTATCAACTCTCGTCCCGCTTTGAGGGCGAATGGAAAGAAAGCTACACGCCGTATTTCGCGCGGCATTTCGTCAAGCAACTAACCGCCGAACAATTGCACGATGCGATTTGTCAGGCGACGAATGTGTTTGGCCATTACAAGCACAACGATTGGGTGTATGAAACGCCGCTGCCAACGGTGAAATATTGGACGGAAACCACCGGCCCCGAAGGCGTCGGGACGCCTGATGCCAAGACCTTTCTCCGTACTTTCGGGCAATCTAACCGCGAACAATTTGATCGGCAGCCGGGCGGTTCGATCTTGCAGGCGATGTCGTTGATGAACAGCCCGTTTGTGACCAAGAAAGTGCTGGCGGAAAATAACAGCTTAGTTGACCAAGTCGTGAAATCTACTAAGACGAGCGCCGAGATTGTTGAGACGCTGTTCCTGGCGACGCTCGCGCGCTATCCCTTGCCGCAGGAAAAACAAATTGCGGTCGCGTGGCTTGAAAAAGATCGCAAACAAGGCGCAGAAGATTTGCAGTGGAGTTTGCTGAATAAGCTGGATTTTGTTTTCAACTATTGAGGGGGTTTTTACCGCAAAGGTTCAAAGAGGCAAAGGATCAAAAGAACCTACTGCTCAAGGTTCTGTAGTATCCTTTGCGCTCTTTGAACCTTTGCGGTAAAACCCTAAAATCCTATGACCGAAAATGAGATTAGCAAATATATTATTGAGGCGGCGATTGAGGTGCATCGTACGCTTGGCGGGCCGGGATTGTTGGAAGGTGTTTATGAAGAAGCGATGGCTTGGGAGTTAACAAATCGCGGCTTATGGGTTGAGCGTCAACTTGTGATTCCAATTATCTATAAGGATCAGACCTTAGCCAATCCGCTCCGACTTGATATGTTGGTTGAGAAAAAAGTCATTGTCGAAAACAAAGCCACAACAAACTACAATTCTATTTTTGAGGCACAGGCCAGAACCTATCTTCGTTTACTAAATTTGAAGCTGGCTCTGGTCATCAACTTCGGAGAAAAGTACGTCAAAAATGGTATTCATCGAGTGGTAAATGGCTTGGAAGAATAAACTGGATTTCTTTGCGCCTTTGCCTCTTTGACCCTTTGCGGTAAGGTTTTATTATGGATCGAAACAATCTCTCGCTTTCACGCCGCGAACTCTTGCGTATCGGCGGCATCAGCTTAGTTGGCGGTTATCTCAACGCCTTTCGTCCCTACAACGTGCGTGCGGAACAAAAAGTCAAACCGCTGGCAACCGCGCGACAAGTGCTCTTCCTGAACATTGATGGCGGGATGAGCCAGGTGGATACGCTGGATGCGAAGGAAGGCGCATGGACGCCGAAGTATTTTGATATTCGCAGCTTTGCCAATGACCTGAAATTGCCCGTCGGGATTATGCCGAATCTGTCGAGCGTGCTCGACAAAATCTCGATTGTGCGTTCGATGGCGGCGTGGGATGTCGTCCACGGGCGCGCGCAATACTATATTCAAACCGGGCATCCATTGAATCTGGCGCTGGCGAAAGAAGTGCCTGCGCTGGGGGCAGTGGTTTGTCATGAGTTGGCGAATCAGCGCAAAGAAGCCGATTCACTGCCCGCTTACATTGCGATGAATTTGGCGGGCAATCAGGCGGGACTGATCAATCAAGGCTTTTTGTCGGCAGAGTTTGGGCCGATGAGTTTGGCGGTGGGCGATGCGCCGCCGAATCTGGCTCCGCAACCGGGGATGGAAGAAACCTTCAAGCGGCGCTGGGAACGCTTGCAACAGCTTGATGGCGGCTTGCGCAGCGGGCAAGGCGAAGTGGATCGCAGCTATGTGGACTACAACGATTATTACAAAGGCGCGGTGGCGATTATGAATGACCCGCGCGTGCCGGAAGTGATGACCATTAGCGCCGAAGACAAAAAACGCTACGGCAACAGCACGATTGGCAATTGCCTGATTCTGGCGCGCAATTTATTCAAGGCTGATGCCGGCACGCGCTTCATTATGGCGAGTCACGGCGGCTGGGATCATCACGCCAATATCTACAAAGAAAACTCGCGCAACCATCCGGCATTGATTAAAGAACTGGATGCGGCCTATACAAGTCTCATCAAAGACCTCGATAGCATTCCCTCGAAATATACGCCGGGTAAAACGCTCTTGGATGAGACGCTCGTGATTGCCATGAGCGAGTTCGGGCGCACACCGGGCGCGATTAGCGAAACACGCAAAGGCCGCGAGCATTATATGTACGCGCATTCCGGGATGCTCGCAGGCGGTGGCATCCGCCGCGGCTTGGTGATGGGCAAAACCGATGAAATGGGCGGCAAGATTATCGAGCCGGGGTGGTCAGCGAAGCGCCCGATTTATATGGAAGATATTGCCTGCACGATTTATTCGGCGCTCGGCATTGATTGGGCAAAATCCATCAGCAACACGCCGTCAGGCCGCGCGTTTCATTACATCGAGAACGCTTCGGGCACAAAGTATGTGGGCTTCAAACCTGTGCAGGAACTCTTCGCCTGATTATTTTTGCGCGACAGCATTGGCGCCGAGCTTTTGCGCTAACATCCAGGTCATCAACTCTGGTTCCGCATACGCTTTGTCCCATGAGTTATGACTCACACCGGGATATTCGGTGTACTTTACATTCCCGCCCGCCGCTTTGAGCGCCTCATTCATTTTTCGTGATTCATCCGTTGGCACCACCGTGTCTTTATCACCGTGGAATATCCACGTAGGTGTCTTGCCAATCTTTTTCGCACATTCGGCATAGACGTCGGTGCCCGCTGGCGTAGGCGGGAGATTCAGGGACGCGCGTAATCGTTCGGGGATTGCCACGCCACCGCAGATGATCGCCAAGGCTGCGAATTTGTTTGGATACTTGCTAGCAATTGCCCACGAACCGTAGCCGCCCATGGAAAGCCCGGTCAAGTATGTGCGCTGTGGGTCGCCATTGAATTCTTTGCTGCTCTGCTCTAATGCTTTTAAGGCTTGTGCTTCCATTTCCGGCACTGTCCACCACGAATCTTTGCGGCATTGGGGCATCACAACAATGGCAGGGAAGCGTTCGTTTTTGCGGCGCATCGCCATCCCGATGCCTGTATCGGTTTGCATAAAGCCATCCTCGCCGCGTTCGCCCGCGCCGTGCAAAAATAGGAGGATCGGCCATTTCTGATTCTTGTTCCAATTCGCGGGAACGTAGACTTGATAGCGAAACGTCGTCTTGCCAATTGTGACAGTGCGATTGAGAAAGCCAGTTTCAGTTTTAGCCAACGCTGTGGCGCCAAAAAGCAGTATGCCCAACAGCAGGAATTGTAGTTTAATCGGAAGCATTGAGTTGTCCTTTCGTGATGTTGATGATGGAGCGGATTGTAGGAGGAAGGCGACCATTTCTGCAATGCGCTGAGGACTTATGTCAAAGATTGAAGCTGTTCGCGTGTGGGTTTTTATTACGGTGGTTGGGTTCGTTTTCGCTGTGGCAGGAATGACGTTGCTGCGTTGGCTGGTGGCGCGGTGGGCGCAGCGTCAGCCGAAACCCCTTACGAAATTTCGGCGTGTGATGTTGGTGTGTGCCTGCCTCGGCGTGCTGTGCATGAGTTATGCGCATTGGATCGAACCGTACTGGCTTGAGGTCACGCGCATCCATTTATCCAGCCCGAAACTGGCTACTGCAACACGTCCAATTCGCCTGGCGCATATTTCCGATTTGCATTGCGACCCAGTCGAACGCGTCGAAAACAAACTCATCGCGACGCTCACACAGGAAAAGCCCGATTTGATTGTCTTCACCGGCGATACGATGAATCGCGCTGACAGTTTGCCCGTGCTCAAACAAACGTTGACGCAACTTGCCGCCATCGCGCCAACCTTTGTGGTGAAAGGGAATTGGGATGTTTGGTATTACCCGACGCTGGATTTGTTTGGCGGCACGGGCGTGAAGGAACTCAACAACGAAGCCGTGAAGTTTGATGTGGCAGGCACGAGTCTATGGCTAGTCGGAGCGCCGTCGCGCATTTGCCCAAATTCGATCAAACATTTGCGAACGTGCCGCCGGAAGCCTACCAAGTGCTGCTCTATCACTTTCCTGATGAAATGGCTGAAGCCCAAAAACGCCGTGTGGATTTGTATTGCGCTGGCCACACGCACGGCGGCCAGATCGCGTTGCCGTTCTATGGCGCGCTACTTACATTCTCGAAGTTCGACAAGAAATATGAATCCGGCTTATTTCACGAAGGCCAGACATGGATGTATGTGAATCGCGGCATCGGCTGTGAAGGCACACCGCACTTTCGCTTTTTTGCGCGCCCGGAAGTGACGATGATTGAATTAGGGAGATAGTGAACAGGGAGCAGTTAACAGCTAACAGTTAATAGTGGGACACCAACCCGGATTCCATTCCTACTGTTAACTATTAACTATTCACTGTTTACTACCTCACTTCTTCGCCAACACCACCGGTGACACTTCAACGCCACGAATCCGGCCAAAGAATTCACGCACGATGGGGTATTGCGCGGCAGGAATGCTGCCGGCCTGGAGAATCAAATTGCGAGTGAAAATCAGGTAGCCATCTTTGATTTCATAGGTCGCAGAATATTTTCCGAAGGGCGCATCCAGTTTAGCGGTATCTGGCATTTCATCCACCTCGAAGCCTTCCGGTAATTTTACGTGAACGGTTTCGCTAAAAGCTTCAGATTCCAACACCAAAGGATGACTGCGCTTGACTTCGGTTAAGTCCAAGCCGAATCGTTGCGACACGAGAGCGGGTTTGAACACAAGCAGTTTCCCGCGCATGGATTGGGCATAATTTTTCGCAACGAATTCGACATCCAGCGCGAATTTGCCATCGGCTTGATTGTCAGTCGGCTCGATTTTAGAAACGTTGGCACCGGTAATGCTGCGCATGATCCAGCGTTCGATCAGCTTGCTATAGTCTGGCTTCGCTAACGCTTTGAAGCGCCGCCGCTCGTTGACCGCGGACTGTCCCACCGAGCGTTCGCTCAGGCTGGCTTTAATTTCACCTTCAGGCGTGAGTGTGACCTGGGCTTGACGGACTAACTTGTTAGCTTCGGGCGGCGTAATCGGCATCCGCAGCAAGGCTCCATCATTGCCCGCCACGATCAGCGCCAGGCTGCCTTGTTCGTGATCCGGCAAATCGCCCACGGGCGTATCGTCATCCGTCGCATCGAAGATCAGCAAGCGTCCCAGTTTGGGATGCGTAAGAACCGTAGCGGCCTGCGTCTCGTCGCTGACCTTAATGGCGATAATGCAGTGATTAAATTGCCCTGGCGAAGGTAATTCTTCGCGCACGTAATTGGGGTCGCCCGAATAGATAATGACGGGATAGGCGGTGATGTTCAGGGCTTTGAGCATGGCCCGCATTAAGTTCGCTTTGTCTTTGCAATCACCATACGACTTTTTGAAAACTTCCAGCGACGAATGCGGGCGATAGCCGCCGCCGCGCCCGACGCCAATTTGAATGGAAACGTACTTGATGTTTTGTGCGTACCGACCAATGGCCTGAATCTTCTCGAATTCGGTTTTGGCGGTTGCCGTTAATTCACGCGCTTTTCCGGCCAAGGCGTCATCCAGTTGTACTTGTGGGTCAGACAGGTCGCTCATATAGCGCGAGACATCCGCCCAGCTTTCAAACGTGCGCAAAATCCCGGCGCTTTTGCCCGTAGGCGGAAAGATTCGCACTACGATGCGCGGAACCAGATTGGCCAGGCTGGGACTCCCGGATTCAGGTTTGATCCCGGGCAGCGCACGGGCTTGCCAACTATACGTGGAACCGTTGATGGTGGCCTCAATGGGCGGGTGATTGAAGACTGTTCCTTCCGCCCGCCAGCCCGCCGGAACCGTCACGCTGAGGCTCGAAGCCACAACGGGATGTGCATCGCCAAAGCCCCAACTAAACTGCGCAAAAATGTCTTTGGATTCCACGACGGTTTCATAGCCAAATACCGAGCCAGGCTCGACATCATCTTTAGCGGAAATGACCCGGCGGCGCGCTTCATCGTACACATCATTGTCGTCTACTACGATGTCAAGGGTCTGGTCTTTGCCATACTTAATGATTTGTCCATTGGGACGAATCATCCACGCCCGCAAATCTTTCACTTTTTCCGAATCGGTATTGTAAGTTGTCCGGGCCACTGCCTCGCCGCGCCCATCCCGCGAAAGAATGCGAACGGCGTGCGTCGTGACGGTTAGCACTTTTCCGTCTTCGCCCACCGTGATTCGTTGCTCATCCACGAGCGTGACCACGTGAACTTCTTTGTCAGGCGGCGGCAGGGAAATGGTAGCCGCTTGACGCAGCCACGCTGGAACATCATCTCCGGCAAAAACCGAAGTGCCGAAGGCTAACAGCGTCAGAACCAGGCAGAGAGTTCTTGTTTTCATGGTTGTGATCCTCAGTAACGATTTACTTGGCTGCCGTGGTGGTGGTGACCTTCAAGGTGATCTGATGATTGTCCTCTTTATGCAGCGTATCGAAGACGTTTTTCAAGGCGCTATAGCTATCCACGGGAAACACCATGCCGGTGATTTTGAGATTGCGCCGATAGAGCAGGATTTTTTTATCCGGCGTCATCGCCAATGAAACATCGTATTTGACCACATCGCTGGCATTGAATGAGCTGGGGGCTTCCGCGTTATCCATTTCAAAGCCCGCCGGTAATTCAATTTCGACGTGGCTATTTTCTACATACGGGTACTCGAAATACACGGGGTATTTGCGCTGCGTGTTGGTAAAGACCGCTGCTTCACCAAATTGGAAAAAGGCGGGCTGCAAGAATAATCGTTTGCCGGTACGGGTCGCATAGTTCGGTACTTTGATATGGAAAGTGTAGATGAAGGGTTTGACCGGATCGGTCACATTTTCGATTTTGAGGTTGGAAATCTCGGCTGCGCCCAAATGCCTTTTGACCATATCTTTCAGCATGGTTTCCCGTTTTTCCACCGACTCCTCGTCATTTTCCTCTTTCATGTATGCGGCCAGATGACCAGTGAATTCGATATGGACATCGCCTTCTATGGTGCCTTCTTCATTCAGCTTGAGCTTGCCAATCGTTCTTTCGACGGATTTTTCCGCAGCGGAAATGGGAAGGTCAATAAACGTTGGTTCTTTCGGGTCAGTTAAGAGGCCTTTCAAGCCTTCGTTGCGCCAGTCCAGCATGCCAGCAGGAACATAGATGCTGGAGGGGGAAAAATACTTCCAGCCGTTTTCTGCTTTGACCGCAATGATGCGATCATCCAGAAAATAATCATTGGCAAAGTTCGGATCGAAAAATACATCGCTCCGATCTGAAACCATGACCAGGCGCGCTTCAAAGCCTGCCGCCGTAGCGAGCGCCGCAAAAAGCAAATCAATGTCGCGGCGCGTGCCGTAGCCATTTTTGATGGTGTCTGCCGTTGATTTATTTTCCTTCAGCTTTTTACGATCTTCGTCCGTCAGCGTGGCGGCGTCATCATAGATATTTTTGACCTTGGTGCGGCAATAGGTCAGCAACCGTTCGAGCTTTTGTTCTATGGCTGACGCGTCGCCCACCACTTCCGTCGCCACTTTACGGATGTCATCGTTAACTTTCAGCGCCGCTTTATTTTCGTTGTATTCCTTTTTGCCCAGGTCTTTCCAATATTTTTCTGGTTCGCTTTTGTCACTCTCCGTGTAGTACAGCAGTAACCAGGAGCGCACCTGATTTTCGGGAACCATCCGCGGTTCTTCTTTAAAAGCCGGGACATTGCTGAGCGAAGTCATCTGAAACTCTCGCTCTTTTACCAAGGGCGTTGGATTACACTGAAATGACTTCAGCCAAAGCCTATACGTCGAACTAGCCAGGGGCTTCACATAATACTTAATGCTTTGGACGGGGACGTCCTGCTGAAATTCCAAGCGGGTGTGATAAGAAGTCGGGCGAGATTCCTTGTAGCGATATTCAATAATAGCGCCCGGCTCGACACTCGGCATCGCAAACGATTTCGCCTTTAGTTTGAGCTTGCCAAATTTGACAATGGTGCGCTCGAAGATGGCGTCCTTCTTCAGTTCAATAATTTCGCCGTTGGGCTTGATGGTGCGGCCTTGAATATTGCTGATGTTTGCTCTTCCATAATACGGAATATCAATCGTGCTTTTCTTTTCTTTGCCGCGCTCGGTAAAAATTTTGACTCGCAGGTAATGCGTCAAGGCTGTTGAGGCTGCGCCATAGCTGTCAAATTCGTCGGTAACCTTGACCTCCCAAAAGATGGCTTCGGCATCGGCATCTTTTTCGACGACCGGCGCTTTTAGCGCAACGTGCGCGGGGTCAATGGGCTTCCAATCGTCCGCTTTGGCGAAAAAGCAAGGCGAAGAAATGGCAACAACAACCATGAATGACTGAAAGAAGTGGCGAATGATCATTTTCGTCCTCCGAAGGCTGAATCGGTCAAGGGGCAAATGGCAAAACGACTAGGGTCTGCTAGAAGCTGGGAAGCAGACAGCCAGATATTAGACCGAGTCGGGAATGAAGAGCAATAGAAAATTGGTTATAGGTTATTGGTTGAAAATACGCTGCTCTACGCGATAACTGATGACCAATCACTAATCCTCATCCCGATAAATCTTGAGCTTGTTATGCAGTGTTTTGAGGCTGATGTGCAGCGCATCCGCCGCGCGGGTTTTGTTGTTGCCGGTTTTGAGCAGCGTTTTGAGGATTAGCAAGCGTTCTGCCTCATCCAGTGGGATTGGGATCGCCAGGGTGATCGAATCTTCATCCCGCAACGAGCGTCCGTCAAAAAGCTGGGGCGGCAAATGTTGTTTTTCAATGGTGGTGCCATCGCAGACAACTACGGCGTGTTCGATAACATTGCGCAGTTCGCGTACGTTGCCCGGCCAGGCATACCGCACGAGGATTTCCATGACTTCCTGTGAAACTAAGCGTGCAGTGCGTCCGTGTCGTTCGCGCAAGGCGTCAATCATGTGTTGCACAAGCAGCGAAATGTCATCGCGGCGCTCGCGCAAGGGCGGCAATTCCATGTGAATGACATTCAGACGATAGAGCAAATCTTCGCGCAATAAATTATCGCGCACGGCTTTGTGCGGGTCTTTATTTGTGGCCGTCAGCACGCGCACATCCACCGAGATTTCTTTGCTGCCACCCAAGCGGCGCAACTTCCGGTCTTCCAGCACGCGCAGCAATTTGGCTTGCAACGTAATTGGCATCTCGGCAATTTCATCGAGGAATAGGGTGCCGCCATTCGCCAACTCAAAGCATCCTTCGCGTCGTGTAATCGCGCCGGTGAACGCGCCTTTTTCGTGTCCAAACAGCTCTGATTCCATCAACGTTTCAGGAATCGCCGAGCAGTTGATTGCAATGAAGGAATTCGTGGCCCGCGAACTAAGTTGATGAATGGTTTGCGCGACTACGTCTTTGCCGGTGCCGGATTCGCCGGTAATCAACACCGACACGGCAGAATTGGCGACTTGTTCAATGGTCGTGTAAAGCTGGCGCATCGCATGGGAAGCGCCAACCAATTTGCCGAAGACGCCGTGTTCGCTGAGTTGTCGCCGCAACTGAATGTTTTCGCGTTTGACCGAAGAGCGTTCGACCGCGCGTTGTAACACGATATTGAGTTGGCGCGTATTGATCGGCTTCTCGAAGTAATAAAACGCGCCTTCTTCCATCACCGCACGCATCGCACCTTCGATGCTGGCTTGGCCAGTGAGCAGGATCACTGCTGTATCAGGATAGGCTTCGTGCAATTTGGCGAGCAGCCCAAAGCCATCCAGCCGCGGCATGAAAATATCGCTGATCACGACACTCGGTTGGAACTCCGGCGTAAGCTTCCACGCTGCTTCGCCGTCCGCTGCGACTTGGGTTTCGTAGCCCCAATCTGAAACCAGTTCACTTAAACCCGTCCGCGCGGCAGGTTCGTCATCCACAATCAAAACTTTTGCTTTGCTCATAACTTCAGTTCTCAAAAATTTTGGCTGGCGTGATGTGCAAAAACTCCAAGCCCGGCGCAGGCAATTTGCGACGGCCTTTGCATTGTTCACGCTTGGTGTATTTCCCGTCGTGCGGTTGTGTGTGAACCCAAACACTTTTGTCGCGGCGATCTATTGCCCAATAGGTCGGAATTTCCATCGTGGCATAAATGTCCGATTTGCTAATTAAGTCGCGATTGATTTCCCGTTGACTCGAAACCGAGATCACTTCGACCACCAGCAAGGCGGGCGGGCGACGATTGGTCTGCAAGTAGTCACGATAGATGATGCACACATCAGGGCAAACATTGCTGGGGCCGCGCACCCCTTCCCTTACCCACAATTCCTGCAATTCAAACGGCACAGCGAACCACGAGCTTTGACTGAGTTGGCATTTTAAGGATGCAATTTCAACTAGGTGTGACGCGAATATCTCCAGCAGCAGATTACTTTTTTCGATGTGAAAGTTATCAGGAGGCGGGGTCATTTCAACTTCTCCGTTGATAAGTTCAAGTTTCTCATCCGGCAGCGCAGCGGCGATGTCAGCGAATTCTTCCAGCGAGACAATACGTCGCAACGAAGGGCCATCTTTTATTGCTGCAAACATAAATTACCTCCACGTGCGGAAAAATACTGTGATGACGGTTGGCTTCTCTAAAACTACCGTTTCTCTATTTTCTCGCGCTGATGCCCATGCAAATCAATAGCGGTTTTCACCGTTTTTTCAGCCTCTGTCTCAAATTGTTTTCTTTGCAATTTGTTTGCCGTACCCTTTTGCTTTTCTCGATAGAGAAGACTTTTATAAGACCAAGCCTCTGCATAGTCTGGTTTGATAGCCAGCGCTTTTTCGATGTACTCAAAGCTTTTCTTTACGAACTCGTCAAATTTATCTTTATCTGCCTTGTGATGAAAATTCCGCGCGTGAAAGGGGTCGGATGACAATAATCGTTTATTCGCGTAGCGAGTGGAGAGATCGTAGGCATATTGCCAGTATTTGACGCCGATTGAATAGTATGCCCCCGCTTTGATTTCATTGGTTGCACAGGGATCATCCGCTCGTTTCAAAAGCCATTCACGATTGCTCTCGTAATCTTCAAGCTGATCATAAATGGTTGCAATGTAGCCAATGCTATTATCCCGAATCTTACAGTCCTGTGATAACGTTAAGGCTTTCTTGTAGCTTTCTATAGCCGCTTTGGCATAGATCGGCCTTTCGCGCTCAGGCGCAGTTGTCAACTTTTTGTACTGTGTTGCACCAAGACACAGCCAAAAAGTTGGTTCGTCAGGAAAGGCTTCTGCTGTGTGTTTGAAAACATCATCAGCCGCATCTATTTTACCTTGATTGTATAGAAGAATTCCTGATTCGTAGGTGATTTGCCCTGATGACTTGGTGAGTTTGCCAGGATCGCGATGAGTGTCTCCATTATTTTTTTTGACGATGCAACGGCAAAAATAAACTCCATCAGACAAGAGGTTTCCTTGCCTATTTTTAAGTTGCTGTTTTAGCGAAGGGAAAAGAGTGAAGGAAAAAGCCGGGTTTCCTGTGGCATCGGATCCCTCACAAAGAACTTCTTGAATTCCTTCATCCGAGATAAGCTGAATGCCATTCGAATCTCCATTGAATAAGTAATGGGCATCTCGTTTTGACTGAGCATCTGAACGAGCTATAAATAAAGCGAGTATGATGACCAAACTATAAATTCTTGATGCATACAGCATTGACTTGCCTCATTGAGTTGAGCTTAACGGTAATTCCTTTGGCTCTTATACAATACCAACCATTGCCAAGATCAACAACAAGGCGCGTTGATAACCGATTTCTCGGCCTGTTGGATCATACCATTCGGTCAGGCGATGTGCATCGCCACCTTTGCCGCCCGCGCCAATCGTGATAGCCGGAATGCCGAGGCTGATCGGAATATTCGCATCGGTCGAAGCGCAGTTCAGGAGCGGTCGAACGCCAACTGCATACGAAGCTTCGAGCGCAAATTTGACCAGGGGCGAATGCTGCGACGTTTGGCCTGACGGGCGATGACCGATCAGTTTGATGTCGGTGCGCAAGCTTTGACCAGAAGCGGCGCGCAACGAGTTTTCGGTTTGGACCGCGCGATTAACTTCGTGCAGGAAAAAATCTTCGAGCCGCGACAACTGTGTTTCATCCGTCGAGCGCAAATCTACATCCAGATACGCCGTTTCCGGAATCACGTTCACCCCCTCGCCGCCTTCGATCCGGCCAATGTTATACGTGGTACGTGGCTCATACGGCGGACGATATTCAGAGAGCTTGGCCGCCATCCGACCCAGCGCATAGACGGGATTGACGACGCCAAAATCGCTCCAGCTATGCCCGCCGGGGCCGGCGAGCGTAATGCGATAACGACGCGAACCCAGTGCCTGGTGAGTAATAAAATTAGCGCCGGGGCCATCGAACGAAATAAAGTCTGTGATGCGCCCGACCAGTTGGCCTTCGGTGAACAAATGCCGTGCGCCACGCAAATTGCCTTCGCCCTCTTCGCCGACGGTTGCGACAAAGGCGAGCGAGCCGCGCAGCTTGATTTGTGCCGCGTTGAGCGTCTCAATGAGTGCGAGCAAGGCAGCCAGCCCGGCACCGTTATCGCCGATGCCGGGCGCACAAAGCCGCGTGCCCTTGCGTGTGACTCTGACATCTGTGGCAGCAGGGAAGACCGTGTCAAGGTGTGCCGAAACGACGACCAGCGGCGCTTCTGTCGCCCCCGGGTAATAGCCGATGACATTGCCGATGCCGTCGGTATGGACATTCGCCAGCTTCAGTTCCGCAAACCGTGCCGCCAAATATTCGCCACGAATATGCTCGTTGAAAGGCGGAGCCGGGATTTCACAGATGCGAATATGTTCGTCGGTGAAATGCACTGCCGATGTCTGAAGAAAGGCGAACGCACGGTTCACTTGCTCCTGGCGTTGTAACGAAGCAAGCGAGAAATGAGGAAGCTGTAGCGTAGTCATTTGGTTGTGGTTTTCAAATCAAGGGAGAGCAGCGTTTCCAGTTGGCTGAGGTTTCGACTACCTGCGCCATCAGCCAACTGGAAAGTTTGCTGTGTATTACTTCTTCCCCCGTAATTTGAAGCTGCGACTGAAATGATCGTTCAAGTCTGTGATCTCCACTTCAATAATGCCATTGGCATCGCACGAATATGTTTCTTCGATTAAGCGCCCATTCAAATTTACGCGCGCCACGGGAACCTCAACCAAGGATTCTTGCGTGCGCAAAGCAGGATCAAAGGGGAAATGAATTTCATCCCAGGTGGTGATATCGCCTTGCGGTTGTAGCTGCGCATCCAGTCCACTGCATTCAAGATACCGAAAATGCCCGATGTTGTGCGCCGGGATATAGCGTCGTTTGAGCGTGAGCTTTTCTTCGCCTTTCAAGGGCAGCAATGTGTCTTTCTCAAACAGCGCATCAAAGGCGATTTGGCGGCCTGAATCGAATTCACGCCAGACGCCAAAATGCCGTGTGAAGCGTTCGCGCAACTTGTGGCCAGCGTCGGTATCTGCCGCAATCGCAAGCCCAACGGCGACTGCTGCGTGCGGATATGCGGAGCGTTTGACCTGCTTGCCATACCGCTCGCGCAGCAAACGTGACACCGGCGGGAAGTCGCTGGAGCCTCCAACCAGGTAAACTGCCGCGAGCGATTTCCAATCAATGCCTGCGTCCGCCGTGGCTTTTTGCATCGCCTGTTCCATCGCTACAACCGTGCTGTCAATCAACGGCTTGCATTCGGCATAGACGTCGGCAGTTGTCAGAATCACTTCGCCTGCCCCTTCGATAGCGCATCCCAAATCAATCGCCACCTTGCGCGTGGTCGGGCGCAAGCCCTCTTTCTTCTCACGGCATTCTTCCAGCAGCAAGGCCAGTTGTGTATCGGTAACTTCTTGAATATCCGCCTGCTTGAGCGCCATATCCAACAGGATCACATCAAAGTTGTCACCGCCGAGTCGCGTGATGCCTTCGTTGCTCAAGACTTCGTGATCGCGGTCAGCCAGGCTGATGACAGCAGAATCAAACGTACCGCCGCCAAGATCATAGACCAGCAAATACTCGCGTTTGCCGACGCCGTTTTCACCGAGGATATGATGTGCGTATTCGATGCCCGCGGCGGAAGGCTCATTCATCATCCCGCGCACCTCAAACCCGGCGCGCCGAAAGGCTTCGAGCGTGATGAAGCGTTGATTGCTGTTGGCGTTCGCGGGGACAGAAATGATGGCTTCGAGCTTGTCCCTCTTCTTAATGCGCAGGTTGGAGTTTTCGCGTAGATCGTGCTGAAGCTGTTCCAAAAAAGAAGTTACCCATTCAAACACCCCCATTTCGTGCGCGCCGATTTTCAAGCGACTGTCTGGCCCGAGCGTTGCTAATTCACGTTTGACCGAGCGCCGGAAGGCCCAGCCGGGTTGCCCTTGCCGGGCCAGCGCCTCAAAGCCAAAAGCCAGTTCTGCGCCTTTGGTCGCAATGACGGATGGATACCATTCATAAGTATCGCCTGCGTGGTTGGTAAAGCTGACGACCGGGTAATTGCCGCGATTGACGGCTGTCACGACAGTGCGCGTCGTACCGAAATCTATTCCTAAAAGCATAGTGATAATCTCTATCTTGAAAATGAAAATTTGAACCTAGCGGGACGAGAAATCTTTCTTCTTGCGCCCACCCACGTGGATAATTTAGGTGCTCTAGCTGGACTGGTTGTGGACATCGTTCTCGTTTTAACCGAGAATCATAAACGCTGTGGCGCAATTTGCCAAATAGCGTTACAGTGCCGGAAATATTTCCACATCGTCCATCAACCTTTCAGGAGTCGCAAGTATGTTGAGACCAAAATGGATTTTGCTTTTGTTGGCGCTTGCTTTGATCAGCCCGATCACCTCCGCGCAATCAGGTCGCAAGCAAAAGAAAGCTCCCGATCTGCCGCCCGTGCAGGGAGTGCCTACGCCGTCTAAGACACCGGAACCGCCACAGCCTGATGTGCCGGAACCCGATCCTGAAAAAGAAAAGGAACGGGAAAAGGCGCGCGCTTCCGCTAAAGGCATCATTCTGGGCACCGATTGGGCGGACATGAACGCTTCGATGGGGATGGGCGATTACGTGCGCCGTGCCTGTCGCAGCGAATTGTCGCGCGTCATTCGCGGTCTGGAAGTGCGCGATACGGGTAACATGAGCCGTAGCGATGCGATCAAAATGGCGAAGGATGAAGATCGCTTTTACACGGTGTGTCTGGAATTTCAATCGTTTGGTTCGCAGTACGAAGTGCGCTACACGATTTATGAGCCGAAGACGGCCAAGGCAATGGGAATAGGTTCGGCACCGATTTATACCGATAACTCAGGCCGCTTGAGCTACTATTCGTTTGAACGCGCCGGACGTGATATTGCCCGCCAACTGGTCAATCGGCTGGATTTGCAGCCGTCAAAGTTTCCGTAATACGATATTTGAGGAGGAGAGAAATGTCCGAGAACGCGGAAAATCAAAATAATGAGGATATGGGCATCCCCATAAATTTTCGTATCTTGCCGCGCACACCATCATTTTATGGCAATCGTAGCTTGTTACAACGCGGAGAGTTGGGAGAGGTCGTGATTACATTTTTTGAGGTTGTTCCCCCGCTAATTTCCGCTGGTTCCGATGAAGACTTAGCGCAACTCAAGACTTTGGGGGTGAATGCTGAAAGTCAGGTGCGGATCATTTTGCATCCCGAAAGGTTTTTGGACTTTGCGCGTTTAATTAAGAACTGGGCGACGGAAGTTGTTAATGAGAACGCGTCCGTCTCAGAGGCGAATAAGAAGGAATAGCTGATGCCCACGATTTTTGCGACACATCGAAAACTCGAAGAATTCATCACTCTCCCAAACGGCTGGAATTTTGGCGAAGGAGTCGCCGTCTCAAGAAAAATAGCGGCTTTAGCGAATGGTGTCTTAGATCGTGCCCAGGATTTAGGCTTTCACGTTGCGGACGCTTTCCCAGGCATTAACGGCGAGGTGCAGGTTAATCTCTATCACGGCGCTCACTATTTCGAGTTTGTGATTGATGCGCCTGAGCGCGTAACGTTTGTCTACGAACGAGATGATGAAGAGAAGGTTTATTTAGAGGCCGTACCGTTGTTTGAAGCCTTAACGGCATTGGAAAGGATAGCCCCGGTCGTATGCGATTTTTCAGAGTTCTCAACCGATTACGACATTACGATCAGACAAAACGCCGCTTTACCTCAGTCGCGTTTCGCAATGCCAGTGATGGCTCCGGCATTTCTGTCGTCGAGCTTGAATGTGCCATACAGTGCAGCCCTTCTGTCTGCCAGCATATCGCAGCCTTCTATCGAGATGTCGCGGGCGTCCCTCCGATCTATTGGGAGTTTGACCGAAGCGACTTACCATCTCACTGTCAGTTTGACCCAGACCCCAGCGCTACCGGAGACCAATGCCATCACAATCTCAAAGGACTAAAAGAAAAAGAGGCCAGGGATTTCTTGCTGGCTCAGCAGCGTGACTTTTCGTGCTTCAGCATCTGTACTTCCGAAGGCGCAAAAAAACTGGAAGAGTCGGATCTAAGTTTTTAGCCTACCTTATACTTTCTGACCCAATCGTTTCAGCAACACAGCCAAATCTCCTGGTAACGGCGCTTCAAAATGCAGCGGCTGATTACTGATTGGATGCAGCAGGCCTAGCTTGCAGGCGTGCAGCGCTTGCCGGGCGAACTTGATTGCGGTTTGTGGTGGATTGGATTGATATTGTTTTTCGCCGATGAGTTGATGTCCGTGCGCGGTGGCTTGCAGGCGAATCTGGTTTTGTTTGCCCGTGACGAGTTTGACTTCAATCAAAGACGCTGCCGCAAATTTTTCCAGCACACTGTAATTGCACTTGGCTTCGACAGCGCGGCGATCACGCGCATCGCTCAGCTTTTGCGCCAGGTCTTCTTTATCCCATACCAAAAAATCCCGCCACATTCCTTTTTCTGGGAAGGGAATTCCATAGACGACAGCTTGGTAAGTGCGCTCCGGTTTTTGGGCGGCGAACTGTCGCTTGAGGTGCGAGCGCGCGGCGTCTGTCTTCGCGAAAACGACCAAGCCAGACGTGTCACGATCAATGCGATGGATAACCTGCGGTTTGAGCTTGCTGCGATGGCGGACGTAATCCGCGACTTGCTCGTAAAGGGAAACTTCACCGGGCTGATTCGCCAGTGCGACGGTCAACAAGCCGCTGGGCTTGTTGATAACCAGCATGGCTTCGTCTTCGTAAATTGTGTCCAAGCCCGCGACTTGCCGATTGGTGAAGACGCGATGTTTCGCCGAGCCGGGACGATCCATCCAGACACGCACCGTTTCTCCGCCCGCTAGTTTTCTGCCCGCTTCGAGGGTGGTTTGCTCTGTATTATTGACGAAGACCTTGCCGCGCGCGATGGCTTCAAAGGCTTTGGCGCGCGAGCCAAGACGAGCGGCATCAGCTAACCACTTGTCGAGGCGCACGCCGGAATCGGTTGCGTTTACTTGCCAGGAATCATTTTTCATAAAAGTTTGCAAACTTGGCTCATTGCTTTTCATTTGTGGAGCAACCTGCTAATTTGCGTTGTTTGTGTTGAGACGATCAGGCAAGCTACCAGCTTGCCCCACGAAAAACAACCTATGACATTATTGCAAGGGGCTTTGATTATGGGCGCGGGTCTTGTCGCCGGAGCCATGAATGCGGTTGCCGGAGGCGGCACACTGATCACGTTTCCCACTTTAATCTGGACAGGACTCTCAGCGATCAGCGCGAATGCCACCAATACTGTAGCCCTGGTGCCCGGCGCGTTGGCGGGGGCCTGGGGCTATCGCCGGGAAATGCGGGAGGGGAAGCGACAGTATTATTGGCTCTTGCTTCCGAGTTCGCTAGGCGGCTTGCTGGGCGGCATTTTGTTGCGGTATACACCGCCTGCGACCTTTGCCGCGCTGGTGCCCTGGCTGATTTTATTTGCCGTCGTATTATTTGCCTGTCAGGAACCGATCCAACGCAGCTTGCGCAAAGGACGCCCCCTTTTACCCGAAGCCGATACGTCAAGGCAATGGTTGCTGATGGCTTTAGGCACACAATTCCTGACGGGCATTTATGGCGGTTACTTCGGCGCGGGAATGGGCATTATGATGTTGGCCACGCTAAGCGTTTTAGGATTTGCGAACATTCATCACATGAACGGCATGAAAAACCTGCTTGGCATGACGATCAATTTAGTGGCGGCCTTGTATTTTATTTTTGTTGGTCTGGTGCATTGGCCGGAAGCTTTGGTGATGGCAGTCGGCGCGATTGTGGGCGGATATGGTGGGGCGGGCTTAGCCCGGAAATTAGGCGCGAAGTTTGTGCGCTGGACTGTAATCATAATCGGCGTCGGGATGGCCATTTCGTTGTTGCTTAAGTAATGTAGAGCAAACTTTCCAGTTTGTTCTTGTCTTCATCATGAACAATTAACAGAAACCTGAGCAAACGGGTAAGTTTGCTCTACATGAGGAGCGTAAAAATGAACTATGGTTTGAATATTCGTCAAGATGGCAAGCGCGATTTAATTTCGCTGGGCGCGCTGATTCATCGGCTGGACCCCGGCTTGATTCCCTTTCGCAAAGCCACCCAATGTCAGATTCACGTCAGCGGCGGCGAATTTAATGTCGCGGCGAATCTGGCGGATTGTTTTGGTCTCAGAACCGGGATTGTCTCGGCGATGGTGAAGTACCCCATTGGCGATCTGATTGCCGAGCGTGTGCGAGCGATGGGTGTCAAATCCTTCTACAAGGTATTTGAGCATGACGGTGTGATGGGGCCAAACATGGCGACTGTGCTGAGCGATCAAGGACACGGCGTGCGCGCGCCAGTCGTGTTTTATAACCGCTGCAACGAGGCGGCTGCGCAACTGAAGCCCGGCGATTTTAATTGGGACGAAATCTTCGCGGGCGGCGTCCGTTGGTTCCATAGCGGCGGCATCTTCGCCGCGCTTTCTGAGACGACGGCAGAGTTGATTATCGAAGGCATGCAGGCGGCGAAGGCGGCGGGCGCGGTCGTTTCATTCGATCTGAACTTCCGCGAAAAACTCTGGAAGATTTCGGGCGGCGAGTCACGTGCGGTTTCGGTTGTCCGCCGCATCGTAGATAACGTTGACGTGCTGGTGGGCAACGAAGAAGACTTACAGAAAGGCTTAGGTATTCCCGGCCCCGAAGTCGCGGCGAAATCCAAGCTTGATCCGAGCGTCTTTTTTGCGATGATTGATCAGGTCACGACGCAACATCCAAACGTCAAAATCGTGGCGACCACATTGCGCGAAGTGCATATGACAAATCATCATAGCTGGAGCGCCGTCGCCTGGATTGACGGACAAACGTATGTAGCTCCGACGTGCGAATTAGGGGTGCTGGATCGTGTGGGCGGAGGGGATGGCTTTGCGGCAGGCTTTATTTATGGCCTGCTGACAGGAGAATCTCCCGAAGATGCCGTGAAGTTGGGCTGGGCGCACGGTGCGTTGCTAACGACGTTCCCCGGCGATACGACAATGGCCAGCGTGGAGCAGGTGCGCGCATTTGCGCAAGGCGGATCGGCGCGAATTCAGCGTTAGTCCAAAAATTCAACGCAAAGAAGCAAGGGGATAAAGACGCACAGAGAAGGAGCAACTCCTGTCGTTGTGTTTTTGTCCCCTTGCTTCTTTGCAACTTTGCAGTTGGCTTCAAGAAGCTTTCTTCGATGCACGCGTGGGTGCCTTCACTTCAGCCGCAACCAACTCTCCGCCTTCGCCTGCAATGCCTTTGTATTCGCACTCAGGGCAACTCAGTACAGTTTGATTGGCACGTGCATTGAATTTTTCGAGCATGAAGGGATTCTGACATTGCGGGCAGACACGATCAACGGGTTTATCCCAATACACGCGGTCGCAGGTTGGATACGCCGAGCAACCATAAAAGACTTTGCCGCGCTTGGATTTTTTGACGACGATTTCGCCTTTGCAACCCGCTCGTGTGCAGGCTACGCCCGTTGTCTCCCGCTTAATATATTTGCAATTCGTGCAGCCGGTATATTCGCCATACGGCCCTTGCTTGATGGCGATTTGCATGCCGCATTCAGGACATTTCTCATCCAGCATTTTAGGCGCGGCCATCACTGCGCCGGTCTTGGAAAGCTTACGCGTGTTCTTGCATTCGGGATAGCCGGAACAGGCGAGGAATGAACCGAAGCGGCCTTTCTTCAGCACCATCGAATTGCCGCATTTTTCGCAAGTTTCATTTGCGTAAGGATTCTCTTCACCTTCAGCGGCTTCACCAGTTGTACCCGTTGCCGTAGCCTCTCCACTGCCGTTGGCTGGCTTTGCCAATTCGCGGGTGTTCTTGCATTCGGGATAGTTGGTACAAGCCAGGAATTGACCGAAGCGTCCGAATTTGATGGCCATTTTCGAGCCGCATTTTTCGCATACTTCATCGGTCAGAATTTCCTGCCGCTTCACATCTTTCATGTGCTTTTGTGCCGACTTCAAATCCACCGTGAATTTGTCGTAAAAGCCTTTCAGCGCGGCTTGCCATTTAATCTTGCCGTCTTCGATTTCGTCGAGTTCGCCTTCTAATCGTGCTGTGTATTCAATGTCGAAAAGGTCCGTAAAGCTTTCGATCAGCAGGTCGTTCACAATCGTTCCCAAATCGGTGGGCGAAAACTTGCCTTCGCGTTTTTCGACGTACTCACGATCCTGAATCACAGTCATGATTGTCGCGTAAGTCGAAGGTCGTCCGATGCCTTTTTCTTCCAGCGCTTTGACGAGTGTGGCTTCGGTGTAGCGCGGGGGCGGTTCAGTGAAGCTCTGATTCGGCGTGAGCGAATTCAATTTCAAGTGTTCGCCTTTTTCGGTCTTCGGCAGTTTTGCCGCGCGCTCTTCATCCTCTTCGTCTTTCTCGTCTTTGCCTTCTTCGTACACAGCCAGGAAGCCATCGAACTTAAGCACGGAGCCGGTGGCGCGAAAGGTGAATTTCTCGCCCGCCGCAATATCAATTGTCGTTTGATCGAACAGTGCAGGCATCATTTGCGAAGCCAGGAAACGTTGCCAAATCAAGCGGTAAAGTGCGAGTTCATCTTTGTCCAGATATTTGGCGAGTGACTCAGGCGTGAGCGTGGCCGAGGTTGGGCGGATCGCTTCGTGCGCGTCCTGTGCGTCTTTCTTCGAGCGGTAATGAATGGCTTTTTCCGGCAAATAGTTTTGTCCGTATCTGCCGCCGATATACTCACGCGCTTCTTGTAGTGCCCCATCTGACACGCGCGTTGAATCGGTACGCATATAAGTAATCAAGCCAACCGTACCTTCGCCGACATCTTTGCCTTCGTATAATTTTTGCGCGATCTGCATCGTCTTTTTGGCTGTAAAACGCAGCTTGCGCGAGGCTTCCTGTTGCAACTTAGAGGTGATAAAAGGCGGGACCGGATTGCGTTTCTTTTCTTTGGTTGAGACGTCAGAAACAACGTATTTAGTCCCTTCCAACTCTGTCAGGATGCGCTTGGCGTCGTCTTCGTTCTGGATATGAATCTCAGATTTCTTGACGCCCGCATCAAAGCCCGACGTCTTCACGGTTTGATCGGCGATCTTGTAGAGCCTGGCATCGAAGGTCGGTGGGAGTTGCGCGGCCAGATTGGCGGTGATCGTCCAATATTCCGTTTTGACAAAGGCTTGAATTTCGCGTTCCCGCTCGACAACTAACCGCACGGCAACGGTTTGCACGCGCCCGGCGGAAAGCCCTCGCCGCACCTTGTCCCAGAGCAGCGGCGACACTTGATAGCCGACCAAACGATCTACGACGCGGCGTGCTTGTTGCGCGTCCACCAAGTCCTGATTGATTTGTGCCGGTTGCTTGAACGCATCGTTGACAGCCGCTTTGGTGATTTCATTGAACATCACACGAAAAATGGGTTTTTTGGCTTTACCACGCCCGCCAACTTCTTCGGCAATATGCCAGCCAATGGCCTCGCCTTCGCGATCCGGGTCAGTGGCGATGAAGATCGTATCTGCTTCTTTCGCTGCCGCCTTAAGTTCTCTGACGACCTTCTCTTTGCCCGGCATGACCTCATAAGTCAGCTCAAAATTGTTCTCCGGGTCAACCCCTAAGCCTTTTTTCGGCAAGTCTTTGATATGCCCGACGGAGGCCAGCACCGTGTAATCTTTGCCCAGGTATTTGTTAATGGTTTTGGCTTTGGCAGGGGACTCGACGATGACTAATGATTTCGACATAATGATGATTCCAACCGATGATTTCGGAGCACAATAAGTAATACACACAAAAACAAAGCCCAGTCAAATAGCACGAACAAGAGAGTCAATACAAGCGATTCTTCGTTCCCTTGCGCAAAGCGTTGATTCAGTGACTGAAAAAAACGAAAGCCCACACCAGCGTTTTGCCGGGTGGGCTACTCCATAGAAGAAGCTAAAGTTGCTATTCGTCGGCGGCGTCCAGCGCATCTTCGAGGGTAAAGGAACCTTCGTATAGAGCTTTGCCGATAATTAAACTATCCACACCAAATTCTTCTAACTCTTTGACAGCATAAATGTCCTCAAGGGAGGCGACGCCGCCTGAAGCTGTAACTTTCAGTCCTGTAGCCTCTGCGATTTCCTGCGTGGCTTGGAGATTGATGCCGCTCATCATACCGTCGCGCGCAATATCGGTATACACAATCCGCTCAATGCCCATTTCGGCGACTGTCTGCGCCAGGTCGAGCGCGGTCATGTCCGACATTTTTTGCCAACCCCGTAACGCGACTATGCCGTTGCGTGCGTCAATACCAACGACAATCGTGGAGCCGAATTCGTCGAACATAGTCTGCAACAGCAGTGGGTTTTCAATGGCTGTGGTGCCAACCACAATGCGGGTGACGCCGAGATCGTCCAGGCGTTGAACCTCCGCAATTGAGCGGACACCACCACCAAACTGAATCGGCAAATTGACGGCGTATAGAATGTCACTCAACGCGCGCAGATTTTTGCTGTCATCCAAATTCATTGCCCCGTCGAGATTGACGATGTGCAGTATCTCAGCGCCAGCGTCGTACCATTTCTTCGCGACGGCAACCGGATTTTCAGAATAAACTGTCTCCGCCGATGCTTGGCCTTGAGTTAATCTTACGCAGCGCCCGCCGCGCAGATCAATTGCGGGAATGATAATCATGAAGTGTTACGGTTTCTATGGGTCTGTCTCTTCTCGCATTGCTGCTTTAGGAACCTTTGTTGTTCATCAAGTTTGCTGTGGATTACTTGGCAAGAGTCTTGGGAACCACCCCGCCAAAAATGAACGCCTAAATACTACTCATTTTGGTTTTTCAGGCAAGCGAATTATTGCACCCCGCCGCAATTGATAAGAAATAACGATAGCTGACGCGGAATTGACTATGGTATATTGCCAACACTTGTTGCCCCACCAAACAACCCTCAGTTGTTTTACTTTCATCGCAAGGTTCTGGAAAATAGCCGCCCCAGCATAGTATTTCAAGTAGAGTCAAAACATGGCAAAAAGACTTAATCCGATACTTCGATTTTCGCGCGCATTATTCCCCATTACGGTTGGTTTCGTTATCGTCATCGCTGCCTTTGAAGGCTGGCTGGTTTATCGCGTGACACATCCGCGGCGCACCAGCTTTGAAATTACCCCTAATCACTATCAACTGTTTACAGGCGAAGGTGTCTCCTGGGGCGAAGAGCAATGGGAAAACACCGATGGCACAACTGCCACTGGCTGGTTGTTGCGGGGAGCAACAGGCGCGCCTGCAATTGTCTTGAATCATGGCTATAACAAAAATCGCGCGGAGTTGCTGAACCTCGGCGTCAAGTTGTGCGAGCTGGGCTACCACGTTTTGTTGCCCGATTTGCGCGGCCACGGGACGAGCAGCGTTTCTTACACCTCATTAGGCATCTATGAAAAAGATGATTTGAACGCTGCGATCAATTTTTTGAAGGGCAAAAAGAATGCGCAGGGGCAAATGCTGGTGGATGGTCATCGCCTGGGTGTGTATGGCGTTTCGTTAGGCGGTTACGCCGCGCTCACTGCGGCGGCAGAGAATCCAACGATCAAAGTTGTCATTGTGGATTCGGCTTATCCGCAACCGAATTGGCTAACACAGTCAGTGCTGCGCGAAATGTTCAGCGCCGATCCGCCATTACTAAATCAATTTGCAGATTGGGGGCTACGGGGTTATTTCTGGGGGCACTACAACGAAGGCTCAGCGGAAGAGGCACTCCGACGGTATAAGGAACAAAAACTTTGGATGGTAACAGCGCAAGCCAACACGCCTACGGCGGAAGAATTGAATCAAACCACCCTGGATTTATTCCAACAAGCGCAGTTCCCCAAAGAAATCGTTAGAGTCGAGCGCACGCGGGCCGAAGCACGCGATGCTTACGATGACCGTATCGTCGCTATTTTTAGAAAAGATTTGGCCAGATAAGTCGAGCGATGTTTGGAAAAGTCCAGAGAAGTCTGGGAAAGTCAGGTAAGCCCAAATGGCACTTCCGTGAATTTCCCCAGACTTCTCTGGACTTTTTAGGGTTTGTCGAAATAAGGATGGGTTAAAAGCATCGGTTTTTGTTGCGCGCCGGTTGGTTTCTTCAACTCCAGTTCTTCCAGGAGCACGGAGGGCGCAACGATGCTGGTGCTTGCGCCGCCGCCACCGTACGCATTGCCGGCGCGATTCAAAACGTAGCTATCATTGCCGACGGCAATGATCTGGGCTTTCAATTGCTTAACCGTTAGCTCTCCGATGCTGGCCCCACGAATCAATTCCTCACGGCCATCTTCAACATAGACTTTGTAGGTCAATGACGGGTCACTCAACCCGCCCCCTTTAATAATGATTCCATAAGGCATTTCCAGCGCCTTGCACATCTTAACGAGTTCCTGTTTGAGTTGCTCATAACTTTTGCCGTCGCTGGATTGAATAAACAGATTGCCAATCTCTGTTGAAGCGCCGCCATTCAGTCCCGAACGTCCATGCCCATTTGATTGCAGCATGTTTTTGCGTGGGCGGCGCGAGAGCAAGAGGGTTTTCAGCACACCTTGTTCGACTAATGAAATCTTGCGCGCGGCAACACCCTGATCATCCACTTTGTACGAACCGAGCAACGCCTTGCCACCAAAGGTTTCTTGCAGCGGATCGTCATAAACTGAAATATGAAACGGCAGCACGCGCCGATTGAGGCGGTTCGCCAATTCACTGCGGTCTTCGCCCTGCATTCCCACAGGCGGGCGATAGCTGCAAAATTCCGGTGCCAGCAATTGCGAGAACATCTCGGCAGAAGCTGAGCCGGTGAACAGCACCGGGCCGAGGTACGTTTCGTTCAAGACGGGCGCGGATTGCAACCTGGTGACTTGCTCCGCCATTTGCTGGATGGCTTTGGTCATCGCTGCGACCGAAGGCAATTGCGCAATTTCGGTAGCGTGAAAAGGTGTCGAAAGGTTGACCCACATGCCATCGGCTGTTTGTGCTGTCGCGCTGGCTTCGAGTGAAATCATTATCATCGGACGGCGGATACGGGTGCCTTCGCTGTTGACCAAATAGCGATGCACAAGCTGTGCCTGAAAGGAAACACGCGAATCTTTGATCGTCGGAAACTGGCGGAAAAGTGCAGACAATTCGCGCACCGTCGTCTCCCACTGCTTTTGCTCGAAGCTCAATGTCTGCGCGGGCAAGAGCAACCTCGTTGGGTCTTCCTTCGAAAAGTCCGGGATTTTTTCCTCGTCTACGCGGTTTTTCAGAAACGCCCGTTTGCGCGCGATCTGCTCGACCGCCCCACGATATGCCGCATCTGTCGCCAACCATAGTTCGTGTCGCAGCGCGTTGTAATCATCTTCAATCGCTACAGAGATCGGGTAGCCCGCTGGCTCGTTGTCGAATTCGTAGCCGCCCACGCGCACATCCACCATCATCACGCGCCCATGATTACGCTGGGAATAGGTCAAGCCACCAAACGCCGCTGTCGCCGTAAACGTCTTCACATCCATCGTTTCGTATTCAATGAAGTACGGCTTTTCCTGCCCTTGAATGACGAGCTTACTGATGGAGCGCTGCAACTCATCCTGCATGGCCTTAAGCACCACGTCAGAATCATTGGCGGCGGATTGAGCAACGGCACAGATGGTGCTAAAGAATGAAATTGCTATGGTGAGAGTGATTTGCTTGATTGAATGCTTCATTGTTATTTCTTGTGGGAGATACTACTGGGCAAAAACGCTATTATCTGTTGGCCGGCTGCTCCTGACTCGGCGGCGGCAAAATCGGCAACCGTTCATTCGACTTTGGTTTCTTTTGCACTTCGATTTGCGTGGTCAGAATGCTCGGCGATATAGCGGACACGGGAACCCAGCCAGACTCCGCGCCGCAGACGCCGTTGAAGACTTCAGTGGTATCGCTCGCCGCGACGATCTTGCTGAATGACGTCAACGGTGTGCCGATCAAATCTACACCGCGCACCAATTCATCAGGGCGACCATCGGCATAGACGCGATAGACCATCACCGGCGTGACCTGGAACGCTTGCGGCGCACTACGACCTGTGGTCGTGAAGCCGCCGGAAATGTCTTGGAAAATCAGGCCGTAGGGTTTGTCCTGCTTCTTGCATTCCGCAATTAACAGTTCGCGCAATTTTGCCTCGGAAACCGTTTTGGAAACTTCTACCACCAGATTGCCTTGCCGCCCAACGGCACGCTGCCCCGGTTGTTTGCGCCCGTGTCCGTTCGAACTCGAAAAGCCTTTAATCGGTGAGCGCGACATCAGGAAGTTTTTCAGGATGCCGTTTTCGACAACCGGGACGCGCTGTGCTTTTACGCCTTCGTCATCGAATTGGTAATGACCGTTCAGATCAATGCCCGTGACTTGCTTCAAGGTTGGATCGTCGTAGACCGAAATAAAATCGGGCAGAATCGCTTTGTTTACTTGCTTGGTGAAGGTCTGCCCGGAGTCTTCTTCTTTTTGACGATGACCTTCGATGCGATGCCCAAAGATTTCGTGGAAGAATACGCCGCTCGCACGCCCGGACAAAATTGCTGGGCCAGTGAACGGCTCAATCACGGGCGCTTTGCGCAGGGCAAGCAAGTCCTTCGCCATCTTTTCAATTGCTCCAACGATCACCTCGTCCCCTGGCAATTTGTCGGGGGTGAACGCATCAAATGCTTCGTAGCGATATAACTCCATCCCATCTTCCGCTTTGGTGCGCGCGTAAATCGCTAGCCGCGCGCGCGTGCCGCCGTGCTGAATGGCTGTGCCTTCGGAGTTGACCAGGTACTTCGTCGTAGCATCAGCATTGAAGGTCACATTAGAGGAAAGAATTTCTGGATATTTGTTGAAGAGCGCCGACCAGTCCTTGAGGTTCTTTTCCCAAGCGGCTTGATCTACTTTGCCCAGGCTCGGAGTCGGAGTTACAGCAATTTGTGGTGTCTCGCGCGATAGATCCGCGGACTTGTCTTCCTCTTCGACTTTGACGGCCTGATTGGCTTTGATTTGAATCAAGCGTTCCTGCGCGGATTTGTACTTTTGATCGGTCACCATCCAGAGCGAGCTTTTGATTGCGTCAAGGTCATCTTCGGAGGAAATCGGCATCGCACCGCCCCCGCCATAACCGCCACCCCCGCCGCTGGTGCGATGCGTGTTATCGAGTTGATAATCGCCCACGCGTACGTCCACATCCAGCAGCCGCACTCGCCCCTTGTCGTTGTTTTGCAGCGCACCGTATTGCGCCGCGATAGCGATCTGCTGCATGTCGGTGACCTGATACGAGATCAAATACGGCGGTGGATCGCCTTTCTGCTTGAGAATTTTTTGTGCGCGCTGCAATTCTTCCTGCAAGGCGGTCATCACCACGCTTTTGCTGGCGGAGGGCACGGCCTTTTGGCTAATGGTGGCAGGCGCAAGAAGAGAAATAGTGAGAAGGGGGATCAGTAAATGTCTCGTGAATTTCATTGAAATTAGTCTATCCTTTCGGGCGGCGAAGCTAACTTATCCAGTACCGAAGCTAACTTATTTGCAGTAGGGGAAGCAAGGAAAAAACGTCGCTGGGTTGTCAGTTGTCAGTTGTCGGTTGTACTTTGTCTCAATCAACCAACGCAGGAATAAATGGGCAGTGATTAACGATAAAGAATTAGAAGACATCCGTGCGGCAGTGCTGCGGCGTATTTGGTTTGAGGAAAAGGTATGCTAATCAAAAAAACGAGCGACATCAAATCATCTGAAATTACGGACGAAAAGCTGTATCGCAATCGTCGGCAATTTATACTTGGCACAGCCGACGGCTGTGACCGGAGCGATCCTTGCCGCTTGCAAAAAATCACCGCCACCGAATGTTGCTATTGCGCCACCGCAAAAGTTGGAAGGCGTAGTCAAAAGCTCGTTCACGGTTGATGAGCCAATAAATTCGCTGAAAGACATCACGACCTACAACAACTTCTACGAATTCGGTACTGACAAAAGCGACCCCGCCGCCAACGCGCACAAGCTTATTACGCGTCCATGGACAGTTGCGGTCGAAGGGGAAGTAATGAAGCCGAAAACCTTCGACATTGACGAATTATTAAAACTCGCGCCGCTGGAAGAACGGGTCTATCGCTTTCGCTGTGTTGAGGCGTGGTCAATGGTGATTCCGTGGGTCGGCTTCCCGCTCGCCGAACTCATCAACCGCGTCGAGCCGACATCCAAAGCCAAGTTTGTCCAATTCACAACGCTGCTTGATCCCAAGCAAATGCCTGAACAACGCTATGGCACACTAGACTGGCCGTATGTCGAAGGCTTGCGGATGGATGAAGCGATGCATCCGCTGGCGATTCTGGCGGTTGGTCTGTACGGGCAAGTGTTGCCGAATCAGAACGGCGCTCCGATTCGGTTGGTTGTACCGTGGAAGTACGGCTTTAAGAGCATTAAGTCCATCGTGAACATTAAATTTGTCGAAACAAAGCCGCAGACGACTTGGAATCAGATGGGGCCTGACGAATACGGTTTTTACTCGAACGTGAATCCCAGCGTAAATCATCCGCGCTGGACGCAAGCGAATGAGCGCCGCATCGGCGAACTCCGGCGCAGACCGACCTTGATGTTCAATGGCTATGCCGATCAAGTTGCCAGTTTGTACAGCGGCATGGATTTGCGGAAAGATTATTGAAGGTGGCAGGTAGAAGAGAATGAAATATTTCAAGAGTATCAACGTCATTCTGCACCTTCTCTGTTTGCTTCCGCTGGTTCGCCTTCTTGTTAGCTATTTTAATGACGACCTCACTGCCAATCCGATTGAATTTATTACACATTCGACGGGTACCTGGGCGTTGGTGATTTTGCTCGCCTCACTCGCCATCACGCCGCTGCGCAAAATCAAAGCCTTGAATTGGATCATCAAGTTCCGCAAGCTGCTGGGGCTGTATTCATTTTTGTACGTATGCCTTCATTTTCTAACGTACCTCTGGCTGGATCATTTTTTTGATTGGGCACGCATCGGCCAGGATATTGTCAAACGCCCCTACGTCACAGTAGGCTTTGCCGCGTTCGTGATGCTCGTGCCGCTGGCGCTCACCTCAAATAAGTATTCGATTCGCAAGCTGACGGGCAAGCGCTGGCAACAATTGCACTGGCTGGTCTATCCGGCTGCAATTTGCGGCGTCGTGCATTACTATTGGCTGGTCAAAGCTGACATCCGACAGCCGGTGATGTACGCTGTTGTTTTAGCGGCGCTGTTGGGTGTAAGAATTTTCTATAAGCTAAAACCCCAACAGAGGAGTCCGCGTGAATACAAACCTGACCTACAACCTTCCAAATGAACTAGCTGAAGCGGTGCAGGCTTCAACCAATGATTGGCAAAGTAACCAGAAAATCCAACAACTCTGGGCGAAAGATGCGTCGCTCTGGACAGACACGGACGAAGCGAAATGGCTTGGCTGGCTCGACATCGTTGACGATCAGTTAGCGAATTTGCAGCCGCTCCATAACTTTGGCCAAGAAGTTAAAGCCGCAGGTTTCGCGCAAATTCTGTTGCTGGGGATGGGCGGTTCGAGCCTTTGCCCCGAAGTCCTGAAACTGACGTTCGGCCATGTCGCAGGATTTCCTGAATTGCACGTTCTTGATTCGACTGATCCGGCGCAGGTCAAAACTTTTGAGCAGAAAGTTGACCTCGCTAACACGCTGTTCATCGTCGCCAGCAAATCCGGTAGCACGCTCGAACCCAATATTTTCAATCAATATTTTTATCAGCGCGTAGTCGAAACCGTGGGCACAGATAAGGCGGGTAGCCATTTCATCGCCATCACCGATCCCGGTTCCAAGATGCAGCAAGTTGCCGAACGCGATCACTTTCGCCATATCTTTTTCGGCTGGCCGACGATTGGCGGGCGCTATTCTGCGCTCTCGAATTTCGGGATGGTTCCCGCCGCTGCCATGGGCTTGGATACAGCCAAATTCCTAACATCTGCCAAACAAATGGTCGAAGCGTGCAAGGCTGAGTCAAACAATCCAGGCGTAACGCTCGGCGCGATTTTGGGCACGGCGGCAAATTATGGGCGCGACAAACTGACGATTATCGCTTCGCCGGGCCTCCACGATTTGGGGGCGTGGATGGAACAACTTGTCGCCGAATCCACCGGCAAAGAAGGCAAAGCGATTATTCCGGTGGATCGTGAAGCGATTAATGACGTAACGGTCTACGGCAATGATCGCCTATTTACCTACGTGCGATTAACCTCTGCGCCGGATGCGGAACAGGATGCGCAAGTTGCCACGCTCGAAAACGCCGGACAGCCTGTGATCCGCATTGAGGTCGAAGATGTTTACAACTTAGGCCAGCAATTCTTCTGTTGGGAAATTGCTACGGCGGTAGCGGGGGCAATCATCGGCATCAATCCATTCAATCAACCCGATGTCGAAGCCAGCAAAATCGAAACCAAAAAACTTACCAGCGAATACGAAGAGAAGGGAAGCCTGCCCGCCGAAACGCCGATCTTTAGCGGCGAAGGCGTGAAACTATTCACTGATGAAAACAACGCGACCACACTCGGAGGCAGCGAACAAACGTTGGCAGGCTATTTGCACACGTTCGTGGATCAGATTGGAGCAGGCGATTACCTGGCCTTGCTCGCTTACATCGAAATGAACGACGCGCACGAAGCAGTGTTACAAAGCATTCGCCACATGATTCGCGATAATAAAAAAGTGGCAACGTGTTTAGGCTTTGGCCCGCGCTTCCTGCATTCGACTGGGCAGGCGTATAAAGGCGGCCCGAACAGTGGCGTAATTTTGCAAATCACTTGCGACGATGCAAATGATTTGCCAGTGCCGAATCAGAAATACACTTTCGGTACTGTCAAAGCTGCGCAAGCACGCGGCGATTTTCAAGTCTTGTCAGATCGCGGGCGGCGGGCGTTACGTGTGCATTTGGGTGCGGATGTCGCTGCCGGATTGCAGACCTTGCAGGCAGCAATTGAAAAAGCATTAGCAGGAAATTAACCACGGCGCACATGGAGCGCACGGGGATTTTTCTGACAGGATTGACAAGATTGTCCAATATGAACAAGAGTAATTTTGTAAATCTTGTTCATCCTGTCTAAGTTTTCTCCGTGCGCCCCGTGGTTCAGAACACCGGAGAATTTATGCAATTGGGAATGATTGGACTGGGACGAATGGGGGCGAATATGGTGCGCCGTCTGATGCGAGGCGGACACGAATGTGTTGTCTTTGATTTGAATGCCGACAGTGTGAAAACGCTCGTCGGCGAAGGGGCAATCGGCGCGGAGTCGCTGGATGATTTCGTTGCCAAACTCAGTGCGCCACGTGCCGTGTGGATTATGGTTCCGGCGGGCAATCCGACTGAGCAAACTGTCCTGAACCTAGCCGCAAGACTCTCTGCCGAAGACATCATCATTGATGGCGGCAATTCGTATTTCAAAGATGATGTGCGTCGCAGCAAGATGCTGGCAGCGCAGGGAATCAACTACGTTGATGTTGGCACGAGCGGCGGCATCTGGGGCTTGGAGCGCGGCTACTGCATGATGGCTGGTGGCCCTGCCGAAACGGTCAAACATCTCGATCCGATCTTCAAAACGCTTGCGCCTGGCCCTGGCACGATTGAAAAAACGCCGAGCCGCGAAGGCCTACAATCCACTGCCGAAGAAGGCTATTTATACTGTGGGCCGTCGGGCGCAGGCCATTTCGTCAAGATGGTTCACAACGGCATCGAGTACGGCTTGATGCAAGCGTATGCCGAAGGCTTCGATATTTTCCGCAACGCAAATTTGGAGAGCTTGCCCGAAGACATTCGCTATGATTTGAATGTCGCGGACATCGCAGAACTCTGGCGGCGTGGCAGTGTCGTTGGTTCGTGGTTGTTGGATTTGACCGCGATGGCGCTCGCCGAAAATCCGACGCTCTCGAATTACAGCGGCTTCGTGCAGGATTCCGGCGAAGGGCGTTGGACGATTCAAACTGCGATTGAAGAGGCTGTCCCGGTGGATGTGTTAGCGACTTCGCTCTTTGCGCGCTTCCGTTCCCGCCAAGACCAAACGTTCGCGGATAAAGTCCTGTCCGCCATGCGCAACAAATTTGGCGGGCATATCGAGCGACCAACGGGCGGGTAAATTTGATGACTGACACAACCGAACAAAAACAACTCCTTCATGAAATCGCTGATCCTTGCGTGATGGTGATCTTCGGCGCAGCAGGCGATCTGACGAAGCGCAAGCTGATCCCCGCCTTATACAATTTAGCGAAGGATAATCTGCTTTCCCGCGAATTCGCGGTTATTGGCGTTGCGCGCGATGCTCACACGACTGAGAGTTTTCGCGCTGAAATCAGCAGCCGCGCCAAAGAATACGCCACTGGAGACATTGAGCCGGATTTGTGGGAATGGTTTGAGCGGAGACTATATTACGTACAAGGCGAGTTCGATGATGCGGCGACGTTCCAAAACCTGCAACAGCAACTTGACCAGGTCAGGCAGGATCACAACACCCACGGCAATTGTCTGTATTACCTGGCTACGCCGTCACAGTTTTTTGCGACGATTATCAAAGGACTAGGCGAAGCGGGCTTGACCAAACAAGAAGAAAATCAATGGCGACGCGTGATTATTGAAAAGCCGTTTGGGCACAACTTGGAATCGGCGCAAACGCTCAATCACGACATCAAGTGCTTTCTTGCGGAAAATCAGATTTATCGCATTGACCATTATCTCGGCAAAGAAACCGTCCAGAACATTCTGGCCTTTCGCTTCAGCAACGGCATTTTCGAGCCGATTTGGAATCGCAATTTCATTGACCATGTGCAGATTACTGTCGCTGAAAGCCTCGGTGTGGAACAGCGCGGCGGCTATTACGAAGGCGCAGGCGCGCTGCGCGATATGATCCCGAATCATATTTTCCAATTGATTTCGTTGACCTGCATGGAGCCGCCGATTTCATTCGATGCGGATGACGTGCGCGATGAAATGGCAAAAGTGATTCATGCCATCAACCCCTTTCTACCCGAAGAAGTCTTAACCCAGGCCGTGCGCGGACAATATGATGCAGGGCAACTGGGCAAGGAAAAGGCCATTGCCTATCGCAGCGAAGAAAAAGTCGCTCCCACCTCCAGCACGGAAACCTTTGTTGCCCTGAAACTCTTGATTGATAACTGGCGCTGGGCCGATGTGCCGCTGTATGTGCGCACAGGCAAGCGCTTGCCGAAGCGTGTGACTGAGGTCGCCATTCAATTCAAACAAGCGCCGTATCAACTCTTCCGCAAGACCCAGGTCGAAAAGCTGCGCACAAATCGGTTAGTCATTCACATTCAGCCGGACGAAGGCATTAGCTTACGCTTCGGCGCAAAAATCCCTGGCCCGATTGTCAATCTCGGCGCGGTCAAAATGAGCTTCAATTATAGAGATTACTTTGGCAGCACGCCGAGCACGGGTTATGAACGTTTGATTTATGATTGCATGAATGGCGATCAGACTTTATTCCAACGCGCCGACATGGTCGAAGCGGGTTGGGCCGTCGTTGATCCAATTCTGGACGTGTGGCAAGCCTTATCGCCGCGTGCATTCCCGAATTACGCCGCTGGCACTTGGGGGCCAAAAGAAGCTGATGATTTGCTTGCGCGTGATGGACGGCAGTGGCGGGAAATCGGCGAGTGAGTCTGGGCTAAAGCGCGCGCCGATACAAAGCAAGAATGTTGCTTGACAGTGTTTTGGACGCCTCTTTATTTGAATTACATCAGGAAGGAAGCCTGATCATGGAAAACCAAATTCACCGCAGCGGCGGCAACCAGGTTCAAAGGTAAGACGCTGAATTTTGGGGAACTGACGAAACGATGAACACGAAGGGAATAAAACGAGGGCTTGTGATTGTAGCGCTGGTCTCGACGTGATCGGTTGGATGGCGCAATCGAAATCTTCGGCTCAACAAGAACAGCTTTACGAAAGCCCCGCCATTGGCTACCAAAACGCAGGCCAAAACGATCCGGTCGCGCGCTTGCAACAACAAATCGAGCGCGGCAAAGTGAAGTTGGAAAACTCCGAAACCGATGGTTATTTGAGTTCGGTGCTCAAGCATCTGAAAATTCCTGTCTCATCGCAAGGCTTGGTTTTCTCCAAGACCAGCTTTCAATTGTTTCGCATTTCGCCCAAGAATCCGCGCGCCATTTATTTCAATGATGACGTGTATGTGGGCTGTGTGCGCGGCGGCGACTTTGTTGAGCTTTCGGCGGCTGACCCGAATCTGGGCAGCATCTTACATGCTCGAACAAACCAAAACCGCGCAGCCGCGCTTTGTGCGCAGTAATGAATGCCTGCAATGTCATTCATGGGGCATGACGCGCAATATTCCTGGGCACATCGTTCGTTCGGTCTATCCTGACGAACGTGGTTATCCCATTGCGCAACTTGGTACGCGCGTGATTAGCCATGCGAACCCGCTCAAAGAACGCTGGGGCGGTTGGTTCGTTACCGGTATGTCGGGCCAAGAACAGCATCTGGGGAATCAGCTTTTCAATGAGCGCGATCAATTGGAAAAGCTCGATCTGAGTGCAGGGACAAATCTCAAAAGTCTGGATAAGAACGTGAATCTGGCGGGTTATCTGTCGCCGCACAGCGACATCGTGGCGTTGATGGTCTTGGAGCATCAGACACAGATGCACAATTTGCTAACGCGTCTGCATTACGAAACCAAAATCGCGCTCAGTCAAAATGCGGCGATGAATGAAGCCTTAGGGCGTCCCGCCGACGAAATGTCGGACAGCACAAAACGCCGCATCAACAACGCGGTTAAGGATGTCTTGAACTATATGCTTTTTACCGATGAGGCCAAGCTGCAAGCGCCCATCGCGGGTACATCGGGCTTTGCGGCGGAGTTTGCCGCGCAAGGATTGAAAGATAACCAGGGTCGTTCATTGCGCGATTTCGATTCCAGCAACGGATGTTTCGTTATCCGTGCAGCTATTTGATTTATTCCGATGCCTTCGATGCGTTGCCGAAACCCGCGCTGGATTTACTCTATCGCAAATTGTGGCTGGTCTTGACGGGGCAAGCGC
>CAWCGF010000006.1:0-47955 GCA_963794955.1 uncultured Acidobacteriota bacterium | reverse complement strand
GCGCGTGGAATCGAACCACGGACCTAGGGGTTATGAATCCTCCGCTGTAAGACCATCTGAGCTACGCCGCCAAGGAAAGGCTTTAAAATGAATGCTTTAGATAGCTGTCCCATTGTCGCTAATACAGTTACGCCCATATAATTTCAAAAAATGTGACCGTAAATATGACCGTAGGAACTTTATCAACCGGAGAAGTTTTTCGATGATATTTCAAAGACGATATAAGGATATGGACGAGCGAGGAGACTGTCAACTCAGCCCACGAGAAACAAAGAAGATAAGTCAAACGTCGCGCGAAAGTCAATACGGAGGAAGGTACAAAACCACCCTCTAAGAGATTCTGGCTAAATTTAGACCAAACCCGGCAAGGTCATTTTACCTTGCTTGATATGTGCGCCTATTATGAACTCCGTTGCGGAAAGTTTACTCGCGCTTTGCCAATTGAGGGAGATGGTCTTCCAACCAATGCTTGAGGCGTGCCTCGCCTGGTGACAAGTGCAGCACCAGATGGACGAAGCTCAACGTCTCAAACGTCGAAGTTGTCCCCCCGCCGGCCTACACGATCGCATGGGGTACGGCAGCTCAACTGCGCAAACGCGATGGCTTGCCGGGTTTTGCCGGCAAAGTGTGCGCCCGCCGCCGTGTTCGCAAACAGTTGGTAGAGGCTGTAACTGAGCAGCACCGTCAGCAGGTAAAACACGATCTGGCTGTAGCGCGTGCTACCAAATTCTCAACTGCCAGCCACCGCTTGTCGGCCTGTTCGTAATCCTGCTCGATCTCCGGGCGCTGCTCGTAATGCTTGACGATCCATTTCGCACTCAGGCGAACGTCCGTCGTCACCAGTACGATGTAATCAAGCGCTTGCTTCTTCTCATTGAAGAAGCGAATAGCACAGGCGTTGAGCGGCACCGCGCCGCCGTCAGCATTCCACACGTGCTCGACCCCACTGACAAAGGCGATCTGCTGCTGCTTGCGCGTCGGATGCGGCTACCATGGTTGGCCAGTTGTGCCAGCTTGACCGCTTCTTCATAAGACTGCATCCCGTGACGCAACGGGACGATCACCTCCACGCCCCGCTCGCGCTTGAGATAAGTCACCATCGCGCCATCCAAAAAGCCGCGATCTTCCAATAACAAATCGCCCGCCCGCAAGACCGGGCAGCTTTTCAGCCGCGGCTCGCACAGCTTGGCGTCGTGCATTTGAATCGGCCCGACCGTCGCTTTCGTAATGATCCCCGCCGTCTCCAACAGCGTCCGCACCCATGGCCAACTTGTAGCCCCGTTTTAATTTGCCCGCTTCATCTCATTACGCCGCTGCATTCAGTAGGTTCGCGCTCCAACTCCACGACGGTATTTTCGTCGCATCGAGAATGTGGAGGCGGCGTGCGTCTCCCGTTTGTGCGTACGCCAACAAGCCCGGCCCCACCGTCCGGTTGTCCCAACCCAACAATTGCCCCGCCACCGCGTGCGAGCGCGCGGCGGCGTCCGCCTCATCCAAGCCCGGCTCTTTCACCGCGCGGCGCGAAGCCCGCGCGCGTACTTTGACCGTCGCCCCGCCCGGCACGGCGGCGGCTTGATCTTCCTTCGTCACCTCAATCTGCTTTTCCGCCTTGCCCAGCAACTTGCGCAGCACGTCTTCACTGTAGAGTTGATCCGCGCCCGTCCCGCGCCCGCTCAAGCCCGCGCCTTCCTCCACGCCTCGGGGCTGTAGCCCAACGCCCCCAACACACGCGCCGAGCGCAACACGTACCCCGTCTTACGCTGTGAGTAGAGGCTTGAATTTCGCGCCCACTTCCGCTGCGACCGTGCAACCCGCCTCCGACCCGTTACGCGAGATTCGGGAAGCCGTCAGCCACTGCTGCAACAACCCGCTCTCAATCGCAAAGAGCAGGAATTCGTACGGTAATTTCTTCCTGGCCGTGTCGAGGTGCAAGACCTCCCCGCGTTCCAGCGCCTCATGTACAGCCGTGCCATTGCGAGCTTACAAGTTGATGCTTTCCATCACTGACCTCCTCGTCCGGCAGGATAGCAGTTCTCGTCTGGCTGTCAACTGGTTAGCCCCCTCGTCACTGTAAGTTCATACTTTCCGCAACGGAGATTATGAAGAAAACTATTGCCAGCCTGCCGAATTTGTCGAAAGACGGAAAATCAATGGAGTCAACTACCACCGCCAGAGGCGGTGGCTTGCTGCGATGGCACCTAGAAGGTGCTCCTGATGGATGGTTACAGTTTACTCAAACAGGTTCCTTTGCCGCGCCTCTTCTATGTCACGCTCCTGCTTCTCCTGCCGCGCACGTACTCGCGGATCATCTCCTCGCTATCCCCACTGTACTGACGCAGTACCCGCGCGCCCACAGATGTCGGCCCCAGAACCGGCGACCTAACTGCGGATATTGCCCGAACAGCTTCTGCGCCAGCTTCCCTTTCAGAAACCCTAACACGTCACTGATCGCGTATTTCGGCGGCACTTCCAACACCAGATGCACATGATCCGCTTGCACATTTAACTCCAAAATCTCCACCTGCTCCTTCTGCCGCAGCAATTGCTCAATCTGCTTCTTCGTATAGCCGCCGATTTCTTCGCCCAAGACTCAATACCGATACTTTGGACAAAACGCCGCATGGTATTTACACTCATAGAGTGTGTGAGAGAGTCGTTTGAATCTCTTGCTCATATTTGTATCTCCTTAGTTGTTGCACCTTTAGGGAGATACATCTTCAGTAGTTCACGAAACAAGGTGTTGATAAGTCAGGGCATAGCCCCCAGCGAGTAAGCCAGAATTACTTCTCGTTCGCCATAGATATTGATTAGTTCTTTGACTAACGCGTCCGTCATTTGTTCAGAGCGTCAGCGGATGTACCCGCAGACGGTTTCCATAAATGGTGACGATCCCGCTGATTTGCCGGTACAACACCCAGTAATTCACCAGCAGTAAGGACAGACCGAAAAACAGTAACCGCAGGGCCGGGTTGCGCGTGGAAGTTCGTGCCTGGACCTGATGCACCTGGCGATACCCCGTCTCAATCCCGAAGCGCCGCCGATACATCTCATAGATCTGAGGTGGTGCCACGGCTCCGCGACGATACGTGGCATACGCAAAGTACTGCGTTTTCCGCTCGTCCTTTCCCAGCGTCTTGCGCACAATGATCAGATCCGTCGTATAGGCTTTCCTGGTTCCCTCGATAAAAGGTATAGCGGCATTTTTTCGACCCTCCCTGAAAGAAGCGTTTGATGCCCTTGTCGCCGCCCCGCGCCGGCACCGCAATCAGATAAGGAATCCGCCGCTGCCGCAGACAATGAAAGACTTCGACGGAGGCAAAGCCCTTATCAAAGTAAGCGCGGCGAATCCGGACGCCGAGGCGAGCGAGCCGTTGCTAGCAGGCGTTTGACGACGGCCTCCATCTTTTCCGCCTTGCGCACAAAGCTGACAGCGACGGTCACACGCTGGCGCTGATTGACAAGCTGCAAGGTCGCGTAGGAATGAAAATGGGTCGTCCCGGATTTGGCCTGGGAGCGGCGAATTTCCTCTTCGCTCTGATCAGGTTCTCCGTGATAGGGCAGTTCCGTCAGGTCCCCGGCGACTTCTAGCCCTTTTCCTTTTTGCAGGCGACGTCGAATGTTCGGTGGCAGTTGTGCCTGTAGCATCCGGTTCAGCTTTTTTTCCAGTTCCTGCAATCCTGCTGGGGAACGATCAAGGGTTTTGCGGAGCTGTTCACGGACGGTATTGGCAGAAGGTCCACCCACGAGTTTCAGCGCTGCCTGTTCGATGGAGGTCTTATGCGCATCCGCATAGAGCAAAATATCAAGGGCAATTTCATCGGTGATCTTGGCCCCGGAAATCCCGAGGGGAAGATGCTCCAGCACCAGTTTGATGAGAACCGACCGGACTTGCTGTCCAAAGAAGTCGCTGTCAGGATGAGAAGAACGCTGCGTCATGTGGGCTCCTTTCAGGGGGCTTGCGAAGCCTGAAGGTGCTTCATAAGTCAGCGATTTTCAACATGTTGTCAAATATCTATTTCGTGAACTACTGATCTTATGTCTTTCAACGGTAGAACCGAAGAACTCTACCACTACCAGAGGTAGTGGTTTCAAAGATCAATGAAAGATTGGGGGAAAAGTCCGATCATTTCTAAAGCTTTACAACCAGCACCTTGGTGGCGCGGCAATAACCAACAGCGCGTCCCACCGAATAAATACAGCGACGCTCAATACAAGCGGTGTTTGCACAAGATGATCGCGCGGTGTGGCCGATACAAGCATTGCTGGCGCTGATGGCTAGCGCGGCGGCTTTATTTGCTTTCTGACCAGAGAGTTTTGGAGGTTGAGCAAAAGTTAACTCCGCAACCAGTCTGCAGCCGTTTGCGCAGCGGCAGAAAGACTGCCAGCCGTGTCAAGCGTCAGCCGGGCCGCATCTGGTTCCGCCTCGATTTGCTCGGCTCGCTGTTGCAGATAAATTTCCCAGGTAGCATCAGACAACCCTTCGTGAGTTGACGCACGTTTATCTAAGCGTTCCCGCACCAAGGCAGGCGTAAGCTGGCATTCAATCATGCGCCACTGCGCCCCCATTTCTGCCGCCATTGCTTGCGCCTTCGCACGATCTTCCGCAGGCCGAAATGTGGCATCCAAAATGACGCTGCCATTGTGTTGCACCAACTCGCGTCCCCTTGCTATCAGTTTGTCATACGTCAGGCGATTGGCTTCCGGCGTGTACGCACCTTGCTCATAGTCGGTGGGCTGTTTCGCCGCCCTGAACAACTCTTGCCGCACAGCATCGGAGGACACTACCCGCAGCCCCAATTCTCCCGCCAGCGCCCGCGCCACCGATGTCTTGCCTGTCCCGGATAAGCCTGTCACCGCAATAACAGTTGGTTGTTGGAGCGGTATCGCAGAGCGTTTAGCCAACTCGAAATAATGCTGTGCTTGCTGCGCCGCTGCGTCTTTTTCTGCGGCGCTGAATTCCGCTTCGTTCAACGCCAAGCTCAGTACTTTGCCGCGCACATAGGCGCGATAGCAGCGATAGAATGGCAGCAGCGTGAAAAAGTCGCGGTCGCCTGTGCGCCGTTCGTAGGCTTCGGTGAAAAAGTAGCCGAGGTCAGGTCTGCCGCGCGCGGCTAAATCCATCGCCAGAAATGCGACTTCGCTGGCGACATCCTCACAGCGAAAGCGGTCGTTGAATTCGATGCAGTCGTAGATGTAAATCTCATCCTCGGTCACGCATACGCTTTCGCACCGCACATCGCCGTGCCCATCTACGATGTGCCTGTTTTGCACGCGACGATTAAAGATGTCTTGTTTCGTTGCAAGCCAATGATTGACCCAGTGGTGAATGGCGTCGTAATCAGCAGCGCTAATGGTGCGTCCGAGGAAGGCTGTGGTTTGCGTAAAGTTCTCGTCCCAGTTGTGGCGGATTTCTTCCAGGCTGCCCCACTTGGCTACCTCCGGGCCGCGCCAAGCCGTACGATGAAATTCGCTTAAGCGCGCCGCAATGTGATCCATCATCGCTTCCGTGACTTCGTTATGCGCGACAAGTTGATTGAGCATGCGCTCCTCCGGCAAGCGTTTCATCCATACGCAGTAATCTACAATCGTGCCGTGCCGCCCGGAAAAATTGATCTGACCGTCCATTTCAATCACGCCGCCATAGCCGATGTATATGTCGCGGCACAACCGCCGATTCAGCTTGACCTCATCCTCCACCGCTTTTTCGCGTTTGCCGAGCGTGGTGTAATCGAGAAAGCCAAAATCTACGGGCTTTTTCAGTTTGACGACATAGTTGCGACTGAGCAGTAGCACGGAAATATGGGTCTGCTTTCGCTCGATAGGCTTTTCGTTTTCCGGCCAATCAGGTGCGTGTTGTAGTGCCGCGACCATTTTTAGCCAGGCTTGCAAATCGGTTTTTTCGTTGGGATCAATCCTCGCCATAAGAATTCAGCTCCTCTTTTTTGCGTGCAATCGGATGCCCGCGCAGGCCAAGAAGGCGCAACAGCTATTGCTCCGCGCGGCTATTACGAAGACAAGACAGTCATGCTGCCAGAACAAAGGCCGGAAAAGAATCTCGCTTCGTTGCGCCTGTCGGATTAGCGGCGGCGTGAACCTGTCCCTATGGTGATTTGACCTTACAGGAGATTCACGAAAACGTTCCCTTTGCCCTGTCCAGCCCGCATCCATATTTGTGCCTGCGCGAAAAATCAGAACAAGAGTCGCGCGCATTCCTGCCCACTCCACACCGCACTTTCAATCGTCGCAGGCAATCCTGTATCCGTCCAATCTCCGGCTAAGAAGAAATTGGCCATGGGTGTCTTTTGAGAAGGGCGTTTGCGTGCGGTGCCAACGGTGTGTGAAATCGTTGCTTGTTGTTCTTTGACCACGTAAGCATGCAGAGGTTGCTGGGGGCGTGCGCGAGGAAAGAAGCGTTTCATTTCTGTGTGAGCCATCGCAATGAGCGTTTCCTTGAGTTGCCTGGCTGATTGGTGGGCACCGCTAATAACTAACGCTAAATGTTGGCGGCCTGGCTGAGACTTGCCTGCAATCGCATTTTTATTGAAGACCCATTCGATGGGCGAGTCGAGCAGGCTAACAAATTCCAGTTCGGTAACTGGTTCGTCGTACCACAAATTAATCGAAACGATAGGCGCAGATTTGAATGCGGCGACGGAGGGGAAATAGGTGGCGAGAAGTTCCGGCGCGAGCAAATCTTTCAGCATAAAGTATGGCACGGCGCTAATGAGCGCACTAGCCGCCAGGCATTCGCCATTGCTTAGAGTAACTCCAATAGCACAGCCATTGGCAAAATCTATACCTTTGACCGCAGCATTCAAGTGCACTTCACCGCCTCGTGCTTCAATAAACCTCACGGCGTCCTGAGTGTAGAGATCGCTCAAGCCCACCCGCGAAATCACCATCGTGGAATCCTGCCTGGCGTGCATAAATGCCTGATCCAACACGCGCGCGAACATATCGGCGGAAGCAAGTTCGGGCGTTTCGTTTAAGGTGGCGAGCGCAATCAAATCCCAAAAACGGCTTTGCATTTTTTCCGACTGGCCTAATTCGTTGAGCCATTCGCGCACTGTAATGTCAGCCAGACGCGCACGATTGCCATTCATCGTGCGCAGCGCCAAGCCAACACGTAGCGCCTTAAGCCGATCCCTCCAGCTAATGGTTTGCAGCCGCGCCAAACCTGCCAGCAGGTGCAAGGGTGCAGGTAGCGCAGGACAGGCAAAACTTGCGTGCCCTTCTGTTTCGCTCAGGAAATCGACGCGGGGATTAGGTTGAAATTTTACTTTGTGAGAAGCGCCGATTTTTGTAAGAAATGAAAGCGTGTGATGATAACAGCCCATCATCAAATGCTGCCCGTTATCAATCGTGTCGCCCGTAACATTGTCGGTAAAAGAATACGCGCGACCGCCTAAAAAATTGCGGCGTTCGAGGAGTATAACTTTCTTCCCTTGCTCAGCTAAATCAACCCCAGCCGCAAGTCCTGCAAAACCTCCCCCAAGAATCAGAACAGGCGCTTGGCTCATCGCCGACTCCACTCCTGCAAAGCGATCAGGAAGCGGGTGGGGCGATGCAGGCGAATACGATGGTTGAAAACATCGTAATTCACGCTTTCGATCTTTTTCAGCAGGCGATAATAAATTCGCCCCATCGTCTGCGCGGCAACCAGGGTCGGACGATCTTCGGCGGGCAAGCACTCGGCAGCTTTACGATAAAAATCATGCGCGCGTTCGCATTCAAATTTCATCAGCGCGCGGAAGTTATCATTCACTGTGCCGTTCATCAATTCACGTTCGGAATAGCCAAAGCGGCGCAAATCTTCCTGCGGCAAATAGACGCGGTCGCGTTCTGCATCTTCTTTCAGATCGCGCAGGATGTTGGTTAGTTGCAAGGCCAAGCCTAAATTCTCCGCGTACTCGCGCGTGTGCGGAGATTGGTAAGTGAAAATCTCGATGCACATCAGCCCTACGACCGAAGCGACGTGATAGCAGTACTCGCGCAACTCCGCGAATGTCTCGTAGCGATTCTTCTGTAAATCAATTTCGCATCCGTAGACAAGCTGCTCAAATAACGCTTTCGGAATCGGGAAATGTTCGAGCGTTTGCTGCAACTTCTGTGTTTGAGGCCAAGTCGGGGTGCCAGCATACAGATTATTCAACTCCGTGCGCCACTTGTTCAATTCAACTTGTGGATCGTGTTCCCACACAGCTTGGGACTCGTCCACAACATCATCAATTGCACGGCAAAAATTGTAGACATCAATGATAGCTTCGCGCTTCAGCTTCGGCAAAAAGAGAAACGAATAAAAGAAGTTCGATTGGATGGTTTTGGACAAATCACGTTTGAGCGTGCGTGTGCGATCCCGTAAGTGCCAGGGAGTGAAATGGATTTGATTGGTTGAAGATGCTTTCATAATCAAGGATTAGTATAAACTTCCTCCGCCCTCGTACTACTGCCGACTGATGGCTCTCGTTAGCAAAACTACCTTGTCCCACTTCGTAATTTTGGGCCGTTGACTTAACGTGTCATAGCCGTTGCGTGCAATCAATTCCAAAATGCGCGTGCCGCCATGCCAGGTTAAACTCAACTCAAAAGACAAGCGACCGCTAACCAGTCGCGGCAATTCTTTCCCGTAGGCAAACAACTGCCACGTGCGATCCACCTGAAACTTCAGCAAGTCAGCATAGCGTGAATTGAATTCCTGCGCGAAAAGTTCTTGTTCGCTGTAGCCAAAGCGCTGCAAGTCAGCTAGCGGCAAATAAACGCGATCCTTCTGCAAATCCACGGCGACATCCTGCCAGAAATTCGCCAATTGCAGCGCCGTACAAATGTAGTCCGACAGCTTGTGTAATGACTCATCTCGATAGCCAAACAATAACAAAATCAAGCGTCCAACCGGATTCGCCGAACGCCGACAATAATCCAACACTTCGTCAAAATCAGTATAACGTGTCTTCACTACATCCTGCTTGAAAGCAGAAAGCAAATCACGCAAAAGCTGGATCGGCAAGCGCAACTCGCGCACCGTTTCCGCCAATGCAATAAAAATCGGATGTGAAGCGATGCCTCGATAACAGCTTTCCAACTGAACCTCCCATTCGCCCAGCAACCGCAGGCGATCTTCCGGCGTCGTGGCGCTGCCGTAGCCTTCATCCGCGAAATCATCGGCTGTGCGCGCAAAAGCGTAAAGGCTGTACACGTGCCGACGTTTGGCTTTCGGAATCAACACGGAACCAACCGGAAAATTCTCATAATGAGTACGCGCCATCTGCTCACAGAACGCAAACGCATCAGCGATTTCTGTGGGGGATGAAATAGATTGCTCAAAGAGGATAGGCTGCGCACTCATAGACTCATTCGTTGTCGTAAAAGCAGACCGGCTGACGTAACGACTACCAAAAGCATAGCAAGCCACGTAGTCATTGGCCAAATCGCCTTCAAGCCGAGTTGGCCAATTCACGCAAAAACTTTAGAGTGTAAATTCCCGTGCTGTGTGCATCGCTGAACACCAGGCTGTAGGCATAGCGTCCCACTGGTGCCAGATCCGCAAGCTTGATGTCAGCAAACTGTTCCGGCTGGAGGTTCAGCGACTGCGAGGGATTATGCCCACGACAACTGGCACAAGGGCAGTCCGCGCGTAAGACGTCCAACCGATGGCGACTGATGTGCCTATCATCCCAGACAATTTGCAACACGGAGTCATTGTCGGTAAGTTCCAGTGAAACAGGAAAAGCTTCGGTAAAATCGTTCATGTTAGTTTAGACTGTGACCGCAATTTTTTTCGTTCGCGTCTGACACGAATGGTAATTTAAGCATCTAAGCGCGCGAATTGTACAGCGCCCCGTGTGGTTGCTAAAGGAAAGGTTAAACCAGGAGAATATTTGATGGCGAATCAATTTGAGCAAATAGCATCCGAAGAACTTGCACCGCGACCCGTAACGCGTCTCGAACGCAAACAAGCGCGCGGCTTTTTGCATAACGTGATTTACCTGATTCCGAATTTTCTAAAACTGCTGTTCCGTCTTTTCAAAGACAGCCGCGTTCCAACGGCGGAAAAAGCCTTTCTGCTCGGCGCGATTGTGTATGTGATCTCTCCACTTGATTTAATCCCCGACGTCATTCCGTTTATTGGCGAAGTGGATGATTTATATCTAGTCGCATTGACTGTGCTGCGCTTACTCAATCGTACACCTGCTGAGGTCGTACGCGAACATTGGAAAGGCGGTGGCGATATTGCCCGCATCGTTGGTCGGATGGCACAAGCCGCCAGCTTCATCCTGCCCAAACGCGTAGCGAACATTTTGCTGGGCAAAGTCGTAATTGCACCGAAGATTAAAGGTGGTGTTTTCTCTTCGCCTGCCGATCAGGAACTGGAAGACATTCACCGGTCAGCCAAGAGAGAGGCAAGCAAACCCTAAGCACATTGCTTGCCTTACAGGAGGCAGCAATGAACGCTTCGTCACATCACGAATTCCAACGCCAATTGTTTGAAGCAATTGAATTTCGATTGGAGATAGCTCCAATTGCAGAATCTTGCTGCCCTCCAATCATCCAAGATGTGCGAAAAGGGCCGGGGGGAGTGACGGGCTATCGCCATCTACGTCGCCTTGATATTGAAGATTCGGCACGAATCGCAGATTTCAAAAGCTTGAAAATTTCTACACATCTGCCGTTGGACACTATCATTTTGGAATTATCGCTCAGTCGTAAAGCCCCTCAGGGTGACTATACATTGCAAATTCCCGACACCTGCGAACAGCCTATCGGCACCTATCTCATCAGTGCTGGTGAAACAGTCGTACTGACAGAGCTGGCGCAATTTGGTCTTGCGCCAATGAGGGCGAAAGCCTTTCGATTGCATGAAGAACACGTTCCGCTTACGCAATTGCCCCTGGTAAATCACACCACAGGCTTGCAAGTAATCAGTGCCAAAAAGAAAGCGAACATTTATTCGCTAACACTCAAAAACGTGTCGGACAGAACGATTTGTCGTTTCAATTACGGCGTAGAATCTCCGACCTGGGGGGGCGTCCACACGACGCAGGACGAAATCCCAGCGGGTGCAGAGGTGACTGAACTCGTTCATTTGCCGCTACGCAGAATCTCCGGGTCGTCATCTGCATTTCAGATAACATCTGAACCATATACTATCGTCATTGGGGCTGTGATCTATGGCGATAAATCCTGCGAAGGAAAAGAAAGCTGGCTTTACTCACTCTTTTTCAATCCTCTACATCAAGAGCAACTTGCACAGTTTCTGCCTGTGCACTTACGCGAGTTATACGAAGCAACCAAGATTCAGAATGCAACTGAAGCATCTTCCCCGCGAAGCGAAATTCAAGCCAAAATGGCCGATGTAAAAACGCTGTTGTCGGGCGTCAATATCCAAGGAATGACCTTAACGGAAGAAGAAATTGCCCAAAGAATATTCCTGGCGTGGGTGCAAGCAAATATAGAGAGAGGAATTCAATCCTTAGAATGGATGAGAGCGAATCAGGCAGCGCAACTGGATGATAGTAAACTCGCATCTTTGAGCGAAACCATCGAAAGAAATAAGCAACTCTTACATTCGTTCCCACCGAAGTAATAGATGAAGGTCAGGATAATGTTCTGCTTTGCAAGCTTGCCAGGTAATTCTGTAAATCATCAGGCAACGGCACAGTAAAAGCTAAGCGCTCGCCACTTGGATGGCTAAAGAGCAAACTTGCGGCATGCAAAAATGGTCGTCCCAGCTTTTCAATCACGCGTCGCAAACGTACGTCTTTCACCATATTCACGCGCCCACCCTCATACGTTACATCCGCAACAATCGGATGCTTCAAGTGCGCCAGATGCACGCGAATCTGATGTGTGCGTCCGGTTTTGATTTCGACATCCAGCAGCGTGAACTCGGCAAAACGCTCGACGACGCGATATAACGTCAAGGCAGGTCTTCCCTGCCCTTCCGGTCGCACGGCCATTTTCACACGGTTGCGCGGATCACGATCTATCGGCGCGTCAATGCGTCCGCTTTCGTTTTTGATCACGCCATAAACTAATGCCGTGTAGCGTTTTTCAATTGTGCGCGCTTCAAACTGCGCCGCCAGATGCTGATGTGCGCGATCTGTTTTCGCAACGACGATCAAGCCTGACGTACCAACGTCCAGCCGATGCACGATGCCGGGACGCAGAGAATCCGGCTGCGATAGTTGATTGAAGTGGTACACCAGCGCATTCGCCAGCGTACCGGACCGCACGCCTGCGCCGGGATGAACTACCATTCCAGCAGGCTTGTTGATGACAATAAGTTCGTCATCTTCGTACACGATGTTGAGCGGAATGTTTTCGGGCGCGGCTTCGAGCGGCGCGATTTCAGGCAAATCCAATTGAATTTCATCGCCCGCGCGCACCTTGTAGCTGGCTTTCGGTGTGCGATCATTGACCAAACACTCGCCTCCCTGAATCGCTTTGTGAATGGTCGCGCGCGAAACGTCGGCGAGTTGTGAGGCAAGAAAGGCGTCCAGACGCGTGCCAGCCAGATCAGTAGTAACAGTGATAGCAATTTCCGAGGTATCGTTCATTTTTTTGTGAGTCCTTGAAAGACCTCCTGCAACCATTCCGGGCCAGGACGGGAGGGCGATTGATCGGGGGTTTCGGCAGCCCAATCCAAGGCCAGAATTAAGGGTAGCCAGTTGACGGCACGAGTAGAAGCCAACGTACGCACTATCTGTGCAATGCTGCCTGGTATTTCGATGCAATGCACCGTTTCCACGGAAGGCTGCGCACAGTTTGCTGCCGGAGAAGTCACCAAATATTCCCGACAGGACAGCGGGCGGTCAGGGTGAATCGAACAGGATTCGTCTTCCAAAAACGGACAGGCGATGCCTTGCTGGAAATACTCCAATCCCAATTGTCGGCGACCTTCAACCGTTAGTTCACCAGGAAACAATATCGAGTCATACACCCCAACGGCTTGGAGTTTCGCTTTGGCGTCAGCAAATCGGGTGCGGATGACAGAACGACGTGGCTCCGGCATTGCGTTCACCAAAGATCGCAACTGATACGCCTCGCTTTCCGCAATCGGCACTAATTGCCGACAACACGCGCCGCAGCCTTTCGTACAGGAAACCTGCCTGCCTGCGGCCTTGGCTCGGTTGACGCCAACCTCAACTACCACATTCGTCAAAGGCTGCAAGATGGGCAGCATTTTCGTTGCGCGAACCGGCGCAGCAGGCACCGTGACTTCCAAGTCTACTTTCGTGCCAGCGATAGAGAGGGTACCCCGACCTGTAATCCATTTATCTTTTGCATCGTGTTTGGCCATCGCGGGACATCATACTAAAGTGCGCAGCGTTTGTCTGACTGCTTTACGAAGCGGCTACAGTTTGCGTACAATTTGCCTTCTGCTCATCAAAGAACGCATTTAGATTAACTCGAATCCAAAACCACCTAACGCGAAGGGATCATTTATGAAAAAACAAGACTTGTCTCGTAGAGATTTCGTGAAGAGCACGACGGCAGTGACGGCAGCGAGTGTTGCTGGCTCGGCTTTCACGATTGTCAAAGCTGAATCCGTGCGTGGCACCAAAGCCAACTCGACCGTGCAAATTGGCTGGGTCGGTCAAGGCGGCCAGGGCACGCGCGATGCGCAATTGCTCGAACAAACGGGCAAAGCCAAAATTGTTGCGCTCGCCGATTACTTCCAATATCGGCTGGACAAAGCCAAAGTCCCCTTCAAAGTGGACGACAAGAAATGCTATCGGGGCATTGATGCCTACAAAGCGGTTATGAGCGACAGCAGCATTGACGCAGTACTGTTAACGACACCGCCAGGTTTCCGCCCCGAACATTTCCGCTCTGCGATTGCCGCCAAGAAACATGTCTTCGCCGAAAAACCATTGGGCGTGGACGCGCCCGGCCTCCGCATCGTCGCGGAAGCAGGGGAAAAAGCGATGGCGCAAAAATTGTCCGTTGTTGTCGGCTTGCAACGGCATTACAGCAAAGCCTATCGCGCCTGCAAAAAGCTGATTGACGAAGGCGTGCTTGGCACGGTCGGACTGGCGCATTCGGCCTGGGATCAGGGCGATTTGTGGCACGACCGCCGCGCCAAATATGACAAAGCCAAATGGCCCACGCAAATGGATTGGGAAGTCGAACATTGGTATTACTTCAAATGGCTGTCGGGCGATCACATCGTTGAACAGAACATCCATAACATTGACGTGATTAGCTGGATGCTGAATGCACATCCGCTCAAAGCGGCCGGCTTCGGCGGACGTACGGCACGCACGGAAATCGGGGACATCTGGGATCATTTTGCGATCACGTATGAATATCCGAAAGGCGTCGTGTCCAGTAACACCTGCATCCAAATTGACGGCACACCGGGCGACGTGTCGGAAACGATTCGTGGCTCGAAGGCAACGTTTACGACGACAGCGGGCAAAGGGGGCACGGGTGGCACGCGTATTGAAGGGGCCAGACCCAGACGCGGTGGCGAAGCGCCGCTTATTTACAAGTACGAAGGCACGGATGATAAGCATTACGATCAGGAAGCCGCGACCTTTGTCGCCAGCGTCCTCGGCACGGGCGAAGGCGAAGACAAATATCGCAACGATACCAAGTACGGTGTCGAAAGTACGCTGTCCGCGATTATGGGACGCGATGCTGCTTACAAAAGCCGCGTCATTACGTGGGAAGAAGCCTGGAACTCGAAAGAGAAACTAGCCTTCAAAGGCGGCGCTTAACTCCCTTTCGTAAGCCCCTTGACCAAGCAAAAGGCGCAAAGGATATATCTGCTTTGCGCCTTTTCTATCTTTGATCCAGTTATACTGCGCACGGGCACAATCTGAAAATTTTCAACGCCAGGGCGCAAAGCAGCAAAGGCGCAAAGCAGGCTCATTAAATCCGGTGCTTTGTCTCTTTGCTCCTTGGTCCCTTTGCGGTAAATCCAGGGTTCAATTTATGCCCGTTCACGGTATAGCTAAAACTCGAATTTCAGGCGTACGCGGCGCTCTTCCGGCTCTGGCGCTGGCGGGTCGTCTCCGCGTAGCTTCAGGTCTTGCAATAAAGCATTCCGGCGTTCCTGGGCGAGACGGCGGCGTCCATCCACATCCGCAATGGTGCGTAGATGGGCATCTATGACGGCCAAATACGTGCTGTCGCCAGTTTCGCTGTACAATTCTCTGGTCGCCCGCAACTGTGACATTGCGTGGCTTCTGCGCTGTTCGTCGGTCATACTCGCAATTTCGAGAGGAAAAAACTTGCTATGAAATGCAGACGGTAAGATACAGCGTCTTGCCCTTTCGAGCAACTGGCCAAGTGCAGTAAACTGTCGCTTAGGATGAGCTATGAAAATACTAACTGCCCAACAAATGCGCGACATTGATCGGCTGACCGTAGAGCGCGCCGGAATTCCGTATGCTACGTTGATGGAAACCGCAGGTTCGCGCGTGGTCGAGGCGATTCTGGAACGCTACGGCGCGGTCGCTGGCAAAACGTTTTTAGTCATCTGCGGCAAAGGCAACAATGGCGGCGACGGTGCGGTGATCGCCCGCTTGCTATGGATGCGCGGCGCGAAAGTGAATGTGTGTTTGTACAGCAAGCTTGAAGACAGCAAAGGCGATCCGCGCGCGAATTTTGAAGCCGTCAAGGAATTGACCAACGCCGGACAAGGCCCCGATGGCCGCGAGATTTTCTTTTCTGACGAAAGCAAATCCTACGGCCCTGCTTGGAAAACCGAAGCGCCGTTCCCCTACCCCAACGCACCTGATTTTATTGTGGATGCGTTGTTCGGCACAGGGTTGTCGCGTCCAGCACAAGGCGCGTTTGAGCAGGTAATTGAGCAAATCAATCGTCTCAAATCCGCACCCAATGCGCGTGCCCAAGTCATCGCCGCTGACATCCCTTCCGGCCTGCCTTCGGACGGCAGTCATCCAATCGGCCCACACATCAAAGCCGATTTGACCGTGACCTTCACCGCGCCGAAGTTGGGCAATGTGCTACCGCCGAATTGTTATGCAAACGGCGAATTGATCGTCGCGGCCATTGGCACGCCGGGCTGGGTATTAGATGAATGCCCAGCGAATATTTTCCGGGTCGAAGAAAAGCAAATCAGTGATTGGTTGCAAGCTTCGCGGCGTGCGCCCGATGCCCACAAGGGTTCCGTCGGCGATGTGCTGTTGATCGCCGGATCGCGCGGCAAAACGGGGGCCGCAGCGTTAGCCGCCGAAGCGATGTTGCGCGCGGGGGCAGGCTTAGTAACCATTGCAACATCTGCGTCTGCACAAGCCTTGCTAGTTAATCAAGCGCGCCCCGAAGTGATGACCGTAGCGTTAGCCGAAACCGCCAGCGGCGCGATTGCTGCCGAAGCACTCACACATGCAGTTGAACTTGCCAGCAGCCGCACCGTTATTACCATCGGCCCTGGTCTCTCATCCAGCGAAGAAAGCACGCGCCGCTTTGTGATGGAATTCCTCAAGCAACGGCGGTGCCCCATCGTATTGGATGCTGATGGCTTGAATGCGCTCGCGCCCTGGTCGGAGGGCTTGCGCGGATCGGCAGAGTTGCCGATCATCGTCACACCACATCCCGGCGAGATGGCGCGGTTGACGGGCAAAACCAATGCCGAAGTCGTGGCAGATCGCGTCGGTAACGCGCGTGAACTTGCGACCAGAAATCATTTGATCGTTGTATTGAAAGGCTCGCGCTCAATCATCGCCGCGCCGGATGGCAACGTGTTTGTGAATCCAACGGGCAATGCCGGAATGGCGACAGCAGGCGCAGGCGATGTCCTAACCGGGCTACTTTCCGGCCTGTTGGCACAACAACCACAAGCCGCGCTTGATGCGGTTATCGCCAGTGTTTACTTGCATGGTTTAGCGGGTGACATTGCGGCAACCAGGCTCGGGCAGCGTTCGCTGATTGCCTCTGATATTACCGATCATCTCAGCGCAGCCATTTTGAAATATGAACGACCATAGTCAGTTCGTTACCCATTCTGCCGAAGAAACGTTTGAGTTGGCTTACCAAATTGGCGAAAGCCTTACCACAGCTACTGTCTTTTTGCTGGAAGGTAATCTTGGGGCTGGCAAAACCGTCTTTGCCAAAGGCATCGCCGCAGGCTTGAATATTAATCCGGCAGACGTCAACAGCCCCACCTTTACACTCATCAACGCGCACGAAGGTCGGATGCGGTTGTACCACCTTGATCTCTACCGCTTGGAAGGCGAGTTAGAAGAAATCTATTCGCTCGGCTTGGATGAAATACTGAGCGAAGAAAACGCCATCGTCTTGATTGAGTGGGCGGAACGATTGGGTAAATTCAACGTTCCCAACGCAACGCGCATTCAGATTTCCGACGACGGCGATGACACGCGCCGGATCGTGATGACGTGATACCATTTGCGTCAAAGGAGTTTTCTATGTCTGTTGCTGTTGCCTCTGAATACATTGAAGCCGTTGCGCATCTGCCAATCGGGACAAAATTATTGGCCGAAGATGTGACTTGGGAGGAGTATGAGCAATTGCTGAGCGAGCTTGGTCCGACATATTCCGTGCATGTTTTTTATGATCGAGGAAGGATGGAAATTGTGTCCCCGAAACCAATTCACGAAAGACCTATCGAAATTCTCCACACGCTGGTCATTGCAATGCGAGACCAGCTTGATATTGACATTGAATCGCTCGGCTCGACAACGCTGAAAAAACAGATGCGCGAAGCGGGGGCAGAACCAGATGCCAGTTTTTATGTGCAGCACGCTGCGGTGATGCACGGCTATCTTGACCTTGATCTGGCGCACGATCCGCCGCCTGACCTGGTGATTGAAAGCGATCACACCAGTTCTTCACTCGACAAATTTGGGATTTACGCGCGACTCGGCGTGCCGGAAATTTGGCGCGTGTTCAGCCAGCAAGCCAGCTTCTGGCTGCTCAGTGGAAACACGTATCTCGAAGCAGAGCATAGTCGCTCATTTCCCTTCTTAACTGTACAGATTCTCAATAAATATTTAGAGCAAGGCTTGCTGAGCGGTGAACGTCGCGCTGCCAAAGCCTTTCGGGAATGGATCAAAACACAAACGAAGCAACAATGAACCTCCAGGACATTCGCTATCTTTACGAATACACCAACTGGGCGAATCACCTGATTCTTGATGCTGCTGAAGCTGTCAGCGTCGAAGAACAACTGCGCGACCGTGGTGTCAGCCATCAATCCATGCACGGCACGTTGTTGCACATGCTCTTTGCCGAATGGGTGTGGCTTGCGCGCTGGAACGGCAACTCACCGTCAACTCCGTTGCGCGCTAACGAGTTTCCCGACCTCGCATCCATTCGCAACTACTGGCAGCAAATCGAAGCCGAGTATGCCAGCTTTCTTGCCAGCCTGACTAATGAGGCATTACAAGCTAACGTGACGTACAAAGACATCGCAGGCAATGAACATAAAAATCCGCTCGGCCTGTTGCTGCAACACGTCGTCAATCACGCAACGCTGCATCGCGGGCAAGTCGTTGCGATGATCCGCCAACTCGGCATCAAGCCACCCGCAACAGATTTTCTGTTCTTTTTCCGAAAATAGATAAAGTTATGCGCAAACTTCTCTTCCTATTGCTACTACTTCTCTGCTCTTCCTTCGCTCTTGCCCAAGCGCGCTGGACAGAGCAACAGGCCAATGATTGGTACAAAAAACAACCCTGGCTCGTCGGCGCGAATTACATCCCTGCCAATGCCATCAACGAACTGGAAATGTGGCAAGCCGAATCGTTCGATCCGGCGCAGATTGACAAAGAACTCGGCTGGGCCGAAAGCTTAGGCATGAATACGATGCGCGTGTTTTTGCACGATTTGCTATGGCAACAGGATGCGAGAGGTTTCACCAAACGGCTCGATCAATTTCTGAACCTTTGCAAGAAACACAAAATCAAACCTATGCTCGTGTTGTTTGATTCGTGCTGGGACCCATTTCCACAACTTGGCAAACAACGCGATCCTAAACCCGGCGTCCATAATTCCGGTTGGCTGCAAAGTCCCGGCGCAACCGCCTTACAAGACGCCTCGCAAATCCCTCGCCTTGAGACTTACGTCAAAGGTGTTGTCGGCAGATTTGCCAGAGACAAACGCATTCTCGCGTGGGATGTTTGGAACGAACCGGACAATATGAACGGCAGCAGCTACGGCAAACAGGAGCCAGCCAACAAAGTAGACTTGGTGCTGGCGCTCTTGCCTAAAGTGTTCGCCTGGACGCGTGAGGCTAAAGCGCAACAACCGCTCACCTGTGGCGTATGGAAAGGCAATTGGGCAACGGATGACAAGCTTTCCGCAATGGACAAAATTCAGCTTGATAACTCTGATGTGATCTCATTTCACAACTACGATGATGGCGCAGAATTTGAAAAGCGCGTGCAATGGTTGCAACGTTACAATCGCCCTATCCTTTGTACTGAATACATGGCACGCGGCAACAAAAGCACGTTTCAAGGCTCGCTACCAGTCGCGAAAAAATACAAAGTCGCTGCCATCAACTGGGGCTTTGTCGCAGGCAAAACGCAAACCTATTTGCCGTGGGACTCCTGGCAAAAGCCATACACAGACCGCGAGCCTGCGATCTGGTTCCACGAAATCTTCAAGCAGGATGGCTCAGCCTATAAGCAGGAAGAAGTGGATTTCATTCGACAATTGACGGGGAAAGCAAAATAGCAGCTTGAGTGTGATTGCGTTGGGAAAAGCCATGAAAATTCGACTTGTCCTTTTACTAATCGCGTTCCTAACCCTTTCCATTGTCCTTCCCCATACAGATACCCTACAGTACGCACAATCGAAAGACTTCGACCTCATTATCACGAATGGTCGCATCATAGACGGCACTGGCAATCCCTGGTTTGCCGCCGACATCGCCATCAAAGACGGACGCATCGCCGACATCGGCCACTTCGCAGCCGCCCGTGCCGCCCGTGTGATTGATGCACACGGCATCATCGTCGCCCCCGGTTTCATTGACGTTCACACCCACATCGAAGGCGGCATCACGCGCCTTCCCACTGCTGAAAACTTTTTGCAGATGGGTGTAACTTCGGTGGTAACAGGCAATTGTGGCAGCTCGGAATTACCGCTCGGCGCATGGTTTCAGAGCCTCGAAAAAACAGGCGTTTCCCTCAACATCGCTTCGTTAGTCGGTCATAACACAATTCGCCATGCCGGAATGAACGGCGACTTTGATCGCCCGCCGACTGCCGAAGAATTACAACGCATGCGCGACCTAACTACACAGGCGATGCGCGATGGCGCGGTAGGCCTTTCGACTGGCCTCGAATATGTTCCCGGCACCTACGCAAAGACCGAAGAAATTGTCGCGCTCGCCAAAATCGCCGCGCAGCACGGCGGTCTCTATGCCACGCACATGCGCAACGAAGACGCCACCGTCGAACAATCTATTCAGGAATCGCTCGCCGTCGGCGCACAAGCGAACTGCCCCGTCCAGATTTCGCATTTCAAGATTTCCAGTCGTAGTCGTTGGGGAGCCAGCGCACTCACCATCAAAATGGTCGAAGACGCCCGCGCGCGCGGTCAGCAAGTCACCGTAGATCAATATCTCTACCCCGCCTCCAGCACTGGCATCGGCATTCTGTTTCCGTCGTGGATTTTTGCCGATGGAAAACTGAATGAACGCCTGCAAGAGAAAGCCACACGCGAACGAATCGTGCGCGAGATGATCGAAAAAGCGAACAAAGGCGGATTTGCGGATTTCAGCTTCGCCTACGTCGCCAGCCACCGCGCGAATCCAACTTTCAACGGCAAGAATATCGCCGAAATCACAATGATGACGCGCAAACAATCCACCGCCGCCGCACAAGCTGAACAAGCGATTGAACTCCTGCTCGCAGGCGGCGCATCCATGGTGCTGCAAAAAATGTCCGAAGCCGATGTCGAACGCATCTTTCGCCAGCCCTTCACGATGATCGCCTCTGATGCCGGAGTAATTGACGCCGCCAGCGACAGCGTCCCGCATCCACGCGGCTTCGGCAACAATGCGCGTGTGCTGAGTGCGTATGTTCGTAGTCGAAAATTGGTCAGCGTCGAAGAAGCGATTCGCAAAATGACTTCGTTGCCCGCGCAAACTTTCAAGCTGTGGGAACGCGGTTTGTTGCGTCCGGGAATGGTGGCGGATGTGGTGATCTTTGATGAAAAGACAGTCACAGATCGCGCTACATTTCAGCAGCCGAAGCAATATCCAACCGGGGTTGAGTATGTGCTGGTGAAGGGGCAGCTTGTGCTGGAAAAGGGGAATCATCTGGGCGTGCGAGCAGGGCAAATTTTACGTGGGCAGAGGTACTAAGAATGAGCGACAACCTTATAATTCGCCCTTGCACAACGCTGGATGAATTCGAGCAATGTATCGAGTTGCAAAAGGCGGTTTGGGGAGATTCGGACAGAGAATTGATTCCCAAACATATTTTCGTCGTGGCGGCCAAAACAGGGGGGCAAATTCTCGGCGCTTATGATGAAGAGACGCTGGTGGGCTATTTGCTGAGCCTAGTAGGGCTGCGCGAAGGGAAAGTTTATCTCCATTCGCACATGACGGGCGTGCGGCCTAATTATCAAAATCACGGGATCGGCAAGCGGCTCAAACTAGCGCAGCGGGAGGAGGCGATGGCGCGCGGCATTCCTTTAATTGCCTGGACGTTCGACCCGCTCAAGCTGCGCAATGCATATTTCAATATCGTCCGTTTAGGCGCGATCATTCGCACATACTTGCCTGATGTTTACGGTCAAACCTCTAGTCACTTGGATCGTGGGATGCCGACGGATCGCTTCCTGGCGGAATGGTGGATTGCCTCGCCGCGTGTGCAAAGTATTTTGGCTGGGAAGCCGCATCTGCCTGCGGCCAATTGCCAGCGCGTCTACGTGCCAGCAGAACAACAAACGGTCGAGGTGCAGGCTAGCCTGCGGCAGCAATTCCAAGCACTGTTTGCGCAAGGCTATGCCGTGACGGGGCTGGAGATGAAGCCAGCGGGGCTGGAGTATTGGCTGGAACCGTGGACAGATTAATACTTTTCGATTTGCTCCAAGGTGGTGGGCGCAGGCTTGGGCGCAGCTTTCTTATTTGCGTCTTCCCAGTCGCGCAGTTGCAGCGAAAAGTTGTTGCGATTCGTGCAATATTCCAACGCTATCTGATAGGATACCGAACCGTCACGGACATAACGCTCTAACACCTGATCGAAGCATTGCATTCCTTCCAATTCGCCGTCTTTAATAGCATCCAGTAAGGATTTGCCGTCGCGTTCGCCTTTCTCGATATATTCCTTTGTCCGCGTCGTAGATTTCAGAATCTCAATGGCGGCGACACGACCATTGCCGTCCGCACGCGGCAGCAGGCGTTGCGAAATGATGAAGCGAAACGATTGCGACAGGCGGGTGCGAATGATCGGTTCTTCGTTTTTTGGGAAGACGCCGATGATGCGATCAATCGTCTTTGAGGCATCAATCGTGTGCAGCGTCGAAAGCACGAGGTGCCCGGTTTCAGCGGCTTCCATCGCAATTTCGACCGTTTCGCGATCACGCATTTCGCCCACCAGAATCACCTTTGGTGCTTGTCGTAACGCCGCCCGCAGCGCCAGCGAAAAACTCGGTGAGTCGCTGTGGATTTCCCGCTGATGAATCGTGCAATTTTTGTGTCTGTGCATGAACTCTATCGGGTCTTCAATCGTCAGGATGTGGTCGTAGCGGGTTTCGTTAATGAAATCAATAATTGCGGCTAAGGTGGAACTCTTACCTGAACCGGTCGGCCCTGTAACCAACACAATCCCATTTTTCAATTGCGCGATTTGTTTTAATTGCACCGGTAGACTCAAATCCTCGAAGCTCGGAATGCCCGAAGCAATGACGCGCATCACAATCGCATAGCTGCCGCGTTGCTTAAAAATATTGACGCGAAAGCGCGAGTGCCCCTGCACGCTGTATGAAAGGTCGGCAGCCCCGTGCTCCTGTAAATTTTCGCTGGCGATGCGATGCTTTTGCGTCAACACAGTAGCAATCGTTGCCGTGTGATCTGCTGTCAACATCTCAAGACCAGGAATCGGCACGGGCGTTAGGCGACTATTGAGTTCTACTTGTGGCGGGCGACCAGGTGAAAAGATCAAGTCACTGACTTTACCTGAATAGGAAGTCATAGCTACCAACACGCGATTGAAGTTATCGGTGGCAGCTTGTAACGGGCTGGCTGCTGGCGCGGCAACGGCGGGAAATGATGGTGGTGGTATGGTGGCAGGGGATGATGCGGGCGAATTACTCACGATTGACTCCTAAAATGTAGCATTGGATGTGGGTGAAGATTGTTCGCGCTTTGGTTGCTGGGCCGCAAAAGAAAAGCGCGGCCATCATAACCATCACTTCCGCGCGGGTCAATCAAGATTTTCGCCTTCTTTTGCCCTTGTCATCGCGCTATCAGCAATTCGTCAGAATTTCGTGAAATTGGTTTATGGTATGATCCCTCGCAAGTCAGGCCCCTCAACCTTCGTCTATAGAGCCATTAGCCCTTAGTTATTAGTTATTAGCCATCAAAGAGACTTGGTTAAGAGCTAACAGTTAAGAACTAATCGCTTCACCGACACTACCAAAGAAAGGCAATTTATATGGAGTCTTCCCCAGCCGAACGGCGTCGCTCGCTGCGTCATCAACTGATTTTGGATTTGTATTTTGACGGGGCGGAAAGTGTGGGCATTGCGCAAACGCGCGACATCAATATCCACGGGCTTTATTTCAATACGCTGGCAGTGATCCCGAAAGGCAGGCGGTTACAATTACGCTTACCGCTCAACGCCGCCCGCGAATATCTGGTGATGGAAGCAGAAGTCGTATATAGCCAGCCCAAAATAGGATGTGCCGTCGAATTCGTCGGGCTGACTGAAGAAGCCCAGACGGTGCTCGCCGAATTTATTGCAGAAGCGAAAGAAATCCGTCAGCAGCATTGGGAAGTGGTAGGCATGTAAAAAGAGAAGGACTGAGAGGCCGCCAGCTTTCATTTCTCATCCTTCAGTCCGTGCGCAAGTCTCAACTCGAAAGCTGTGGCCGTCAGCCCGTGCAGGCGAACGATTTTGTTTTTGGCGGTTGCGCCAGAGAGGATCGTGACCGCGCGGCGCGGCACGGCAAAAACCTTGGCCAGGAAGCGAATCAATTCTTCGTTGGCCGCGCCCTCAACGGGTGGGGCAGCGATTTTGACTATCAGTGCGCCTTCGATTGCCCCGCTTAAAATGGTTTTGGTTGCGCGTGGCTGCGCGCGCACAGTAAAAGTTATCGCTTCATCCTGCGCGGTAAACCGAATCATAAAAGAAAGATGGCAATTACCGCTTCGGCGGCGAAGGTCAAGGCAATCCATAAGATCAGGAACGACCAGCCAGCAAACATTCCGCCAAATTCAAATAGCTGCAACAGAGGCGTAATCCTCCGATAAGCAAAGACCGCTGCCTTCTTCAGCAGGCCAAACAAACTGTTCACGAAGATGATCAACATCAACGATAGCAAAAAGAAAATCGCGGCAATCAGCAGGGTGCCAATAAGGTATTTGCCGCTCGCCAGGGTTCTTCCACCGCCAATCGCAATCAAGCTGTTGCCTAACCCGGCCAGGAAAATATTGAAGTAGCCCAGCATCGTGTACACGACATAGCCCAGAATTGCTGTCGCAATCAAAATCATCAGAATGGCAGGGTCAAACCCAAAAGCCCGCTTGAGCGGATAATAAAACCGCGATTGGCGCATGTTACCAATCAACAGATTGGCCGGTTTGGTGGTGTAATAAGCAAACTTCCCAAAGGGGTTGAGCTTGAGAGCCTCCGCCAAGACGTGCAACAAGATAAGGACGACAACGCCCAGGATAATGGCTCCGAAAAAATAGACTCTCGCAAAGTTGATCAAGTGCGCTAACTCGCCAATCAGTTGCCCCAGAGAGATAAAAGGAGAATTCATAAGAGTTCAACGATAACGTTTAAGCCCGCGCTCCAAATAACGCGGTGCCAATTCTTACCAGCGTTGCGCCCTCTTCAATGGCAACTTCAAAGTCGTGACTCATTCCCATCGAGAGATGCGTACACGTGGCGGCGGCAATTCCCGCCCGCCGGGCTTCGTCGCGCAACTGGCGCAACTGACGAAAGAAAGGCCGCGCGTCTTCAGGATTATCAGAAAACGGCGGCACGGTCATCAATCCTTGGAGATCAAGCGAAGCGAGTTGGCTGACCTTGTCAATCAAGGCCAAGGCCTGGTTGGGCGCGACGCCCGTTTTTGACGCTTCGCCGCCCAGATGAACTTCGATGAAGATGGGCAAGCGTTTGCCCTCTTCTTCTGCCATTCGATGCAAGCGTGTCGCCAGGCTTTCATCATCCACGGATTGCACGGCATCAAAGAGCGTCACGGCCTTGCGCGCTTTGTTCGATTGCAAATGTCCAATCAGATGCCATTCAAGTTGAGAGCGCATTTCGGCAAGTTGTAGGATTTTGGTTTCGGCTTCCTGCACACGATTTTCGCCGAAGAGGGTAAGACCAGCGGCAACAGCTTCCTGCACGCGCGCGGCGGCAACCGTTTTGCTAACCGCCATCAGCCTGACTTCCGCTTCAGCACGTCCAGCGCGTGCGCAAGCGGCGGCGATGCGTTGCCGAATCGAATTGTGAGCGATAGACAAAGTGGTTTCCGCCATCCGTATCCATTATTTCTTGCCGCCTTCTTCCACGTAACTCTGCCGATGCTGTACCACAATTAATTTAGGATCAATTTGATCGCCGAGCAGGGCTTTGACTTGAATCTTGCGGCGCTTACCTTCTTTGCGCGTGTTAGTCGGCGTGTAGCCCATGCTGTATTGATTGCGCAACAGAGCCTGTAGGGATTGCAGTACGCCCGGAATTTCACCGGGGAAGGTGACCGGAAAATATTTGCCGCCCGTCGCGTCCGAAAATGTTTTAAGTTGATTTTGCGCCTGCAACATCGTCATCCGGTCAAAGGGGATGCCGTTGATGCTGCCGCCGCGTCCGGGATCAAGATATTGATCGTATTTCTTGAGGAATAAATTGCCGATACCGAGCGAATAGACCGGCACGCCGGAGTTTTCGACGATCTTGCGCACTTGATCGAAATTGATTTTGCTGAACGTGTCTATGCCCGAAGAGATGAGGAAAATCGCCGTCCGCGCATTCGTTTCATACAAACCAGCGTAGTCCATTTGCCCGTTTTTATCGGCCCCTTTACTATCCTCCAGCACCACCGCATCGCCCCTGCCGCCCCGCAAGACGAATTTCAAGGTATCGAAAAGATTGCTTTCGCTAAACGCCGGATTATTGCGAATTAAGAGGTTGATAGCCTGCATTAGCTTTTGTTTGTCATCGGTAAAATCCACCAGTGGCGTAGGGCGAATGTCATAGGCAACAATCGAAATGAAATCTTTCGGCTTGACGAAAGTGCGAACGAATTCGTAGGCCGGGCGTAACACTTCCACGCGTCCTGGTTCAAAGTAACCGCCTGTGCCCTGGCCCAGAAAATCCACTAGCTTGCTATATTCGACAATCATCACCATCGTTAAGGGCGCGTCAGGCGTTGAGAAGTTTTCGACCTCTTGTTTGATCCCATCTTCGTAAATCTCGAAATTCTCTTTTTTCAGCCCTTGAATAATGGCACCGGTTTTCTTGTTGTAGACGACGGCTTCAACGTTCACGACGTTGGTATCAATCGTGACCGTCGCGCCGGACATTTGCTTGTCTACTTTCTTTTCCGCTTGTCGCTCCTCTTCTTTCTTTTGCTCTTCAGCATCGCCCGTCGCGCCTGGATTTTTCTTTTTCTTATCGCCCGTGGATTGCCGACCAGCTTGCGCGTCAACACGCGTATTGAGAATCGTTTGGCTGACCCACCAGCCAGCCAGAATTGTCACGAGAAAGGCGAGTGTCAGGCGCGTTGCTTGATTGCGGGAATATTTCATAGCGATACCTCAGTTTCGGGTTCTTGTGCTTTCATGACAATAGATGATGCCGCCTTCTTGTGCAAGTTGTCGGATTGATTCACCCTCCTTGCTTAGCTTTCATCGCGGCGTCCTTGCTTTGATACACCAGTATCTTATAATCACTGCACCCGCATTCCTCGATCAAATTGCATTGTAGTTTCATGGTTGTATTGTTCTGCCCTCGCTAAATCTTTGGGAGTGAAGTCCTGAATGGCAACGCAAGCTGAAAAACAGAGAGTTTTGAGAAAATACAATGAACGAACCACCATCAACTTCCAAGCCCGCTTTGGGCACTTCGTTTTGGCAATGGGTGAAACGGCTTCATTGGAGCGCAGTTGTGCCGATTTTGCTCATCGCTTTCACGGGCGTTTTTGCCTGGCAAATCTTCCTTTCGCAGTCCGAAGTGGATCAGGGGTTAGCCGAACTCCGGGCCGCATACCGAGAAGCGCGCCCGCTTGAAGCGCGTCTCGCGGATTTTAGTTACGCGCCTTATTCTAACGGGTTGGTCAAATTCAATGAGAACAAATTCAAGCTGGCGGAAGGCATCTTATCCACGCAAGCCGAGAAGCTGAAAACTCCAGCGGCCTTGTATGCGCTCGGCAAGTTCCATTTGGCCCATCGCAAGTTTGATGAAGCCATTCAGCAGTTCGAGGCCGCACTCAAAAGCGATGCTAACAATACGGCGTTGCAAAACGACCTGGGCGTCGCATTGATGGAAAAAGCCCGGCTGGAACAGGCTGGCAATAACTCGGCTGACTTCACCCAAAGCCGGACGTATTTGGAGCGCGCGATAAAATCAGATCGCAATGCGATGGAACCGCTCTTCAATCTGGCGCTTTTGCAATATCGGCAGGGTTTATGGGAACAAGCGGGGGAAAGCTGGAAAACGTATCTGAAAAATGATCTACGCTCTAGCTGGGCAGAAGAGGCAAAACGCTATCTCCGTGAGGTTGAAGAAAAGAAGAAGCACTCCACCCAGTAGAAAAATGCACGTTCTAGCGAGGTTTGATTTCGCTGCCGCCGCCATTCAAGGCGGGAGCATTCGTCACGGCATCTTTGAGTTTCGTCAAGACCTCGCGCCGCAATTCGTCGTAACTACCAGCAAGCGTAAAACCAGCAGCGTTTTTATGACCGCCGCCGCCAAATTGCTCGGCTACTTGTGCCACATTCACGCGATTTTTGGAGCGCAGGCTCACACGATAGGTTGAATGCGGTAGTTCGCGGAAGAAGGCGGCGGCTTCGACATCACCAATGGTCAGCGGATAGGTGATGATACCGTCGGTGTCTTCTTCAGTGGCACCGGATTCTTCCAGAGCCGCATGCGTCATCTGTATCCAGGCGATTTTCCCGCTATCGTCACACTGCAAGGTCGAGAGTACCGCACCCGTGAGTTTAATTTTGGCGTAGGGGTATTGATAGAAAATGGCTTGGGAAAGCTTGGCAGGCTGTGCGCCGCAGCGAACTAATTCGCTGGCGATTTTGAATGTACGCTCCGTCGTGTTTGAGAAATGGAATGATCCGGTGTCAGTGAGCAATGCGGCATAGATGCAACTTGCCAGTTCCGGGGTGATTTTCACGCCCATCGCTTTGGCGAGGTTGTAAATCATCTCGCCGACCGCCGCTGCGGTCGAATCAATCCAGTTCAGATTGCCAAAAAGTTCGGTCGTCGTGTGGTGGTCAATGTTGACGACGAATTGATCTTTCAGGCTGGGAAGACCAGGACGCGTAACATCGCTGCATTCAATCACAAAGGCAGCATCGTAATTGCGACTCAGATCAGGCGCGACCCGTACCTCATCTGCTCCTGGCAGTTTCAAATACGCATGCGGCACGGCATCGCGGATGACGACTTCAGACTCTTTATTCAAGCTTCGCAAAATCCAGTTCAGCGCCAAAGACGAACCCAATCCGTCTCCGTCTGGCCTGATGTGGGAGGTGATGGCAAAGCTTTGGTGCTTTTCGATAAGATCAGTAACTTCGCCCAACATAATTCAAATAACACTTCTTTCTTTCAGGATTGAGGGTCGTTTTCGGTCGTAGCGGGGGCGGCTGCTTGTAACTCTTGGTTCACCTGCGCCAGCAACTCATCCATTCTAGCACCGTGTTCGATTGAATCGTCAAAACTAAATTGCAATTCGGGGCTATGACGCAATTTTAAGCGGCCACTAATTTGCCGCCGAATGAAGCCGACGGCACGATTGAGGGCAGCTAAAGTTTCTTTTTGTTGTTCGGGAGAGCCAAAAACACTAACAAAGATGCGGGCGTAGCGAAGATCAGGGCTGACCTTGGCATTGGTGATGGTCGCAAATCCGACCCGCGGATCCTTCAACTCACGCGCAATGATGGAGCTAATCTCAATACGTAATTCATGCGCCAATCTATCGGAGCGGTACTGCATATAAGTGGCAGGTGTTAGGCGTCAGGTGTTAGGGGAAGCCTGACACCTGATGCCTAATTCAAACTCGTCGCGGCAACCTTCTCTTCAATGTAAGCTTCAATGACGTCGCCGATCTTGTAATCATTAAAGCGATCCAGCGTGATGCCGCATTCATAGTTTTGCTGGACATCACTGACATCTTCTTTGAAGCGGCGGAGACTGCCGATGGACGTATCAAAAATTACGACGTTGTTGCGGATCAGGCGTGCCTTCGCCGTGCGCTTGATATGACCGTCAATCACGTATGAGCCAGCCACCGATCCCACCTTCGGCACGCGAATCACATCCCGCACTTCGGCCTTGCCGAGCACGGTTTCTTTGATCGTGGCATCCAGCATGCCGATCATTGCGTTGCGAATTTCTTCCTCAACCTTGTAGATGATTGAATGGAGCCGAATATCCACACTTTCTTGCTTGGCAATTTCATCGGCTCTGGTTTCAGGTCGCACATTGAAACCGATAATCACCGTCGCCGCGCCTGTTTCCGTGGCATTCGAGGCGCTGGCTAAAAGCACGTCGTCGTAAGTGATCGCTCCGACGCCAGCGCGAATGATGCGAACTTTGACCTTCTCGGTTGAAAGCTTCGCCAACGTGTCTTTAAGAACTTCTACTGAACCTTGCACATCGGCCTTAAGAATCACGAGCAGTTCTTTGACTTCACCTGACTCAAGTTGCATCGCCAATTGATCCAAGCCCCGCGCGGCAGAACGCGCCAGCGCCTTCGTACGTGCAGCAGCCTGGCGATGTTCAGAAATTTGGCGGGCTTTGATTTCATCCGCCACAACCTGGAATTGGTCACCTGCGGACGGAACCCCCTGCAGGCCTAGCACCTCAACCGGTGTGGCAGGCCCCGTTTCCTGGAGTTGCTGACGGCGATCATCAAACAACGCCCGCACACGCCCGAAGAAATTGCCGACAATGAATGGCTCGCCAACTTTGAGCGTCCCATTTTGAATGAGGACGGTAGCAACTGCGCCGCGCCCACGATCCAGTTTGGCTTCGAGCACAGTGCCTGTGGCCAAACGCCTGGAGTTGGATTTGAGTTCCATGATGTCGGACTGCAAAATCACCATTTCCAGCAAGCCGTCGAGATTTTGTCGCTTCTTCGCCGAGACTTCCACCATCGTGGTCGAACCGCCCCAACCATCCCACAACAAGCCACGATCTGCCAATTCTTTCTTTACCCGCTCAATATTGGAGTCAGCCTTATCAATCTTGTTGATCGCCACAATGATCGGAACGTTGGCCGCTCTCGCGTGTTCGATAGCTTCGACCGTTTGGGGCATCACGCCATCATCTGCGGCCACGACCAGAATTACGATGTCGGTGACCTTCGCGCCCCGCGCACGCATCATTGTGAACGCTTCGTGACCTGGCGTATCGAGAAATACAATGCGCCGCAATTTGGTTTTATCGTCAGGATCAGACACCTGTACGGAATAGGCACCAATGTGTTGGGTAATGCCGCCCGCTTCCCCTTCGGCCACGCGGGCTTCGCGGATGGCATCCAGCAAGCTGGTTTTGCCGTGATCGACGTGTCCCATCACGGTCACAACAGGCGCACGATCGTCGGTGTCTTCCATCGCTTCGGGCGTGATCTCAAATTCTGATTCGACGGTCATGTCCTCGAACGCGCCAAACGAAACCTCAAAGCCCATCAGTTTGCCGATTTCTTTGGCCACTTCGGGATTCATCGTTTGATTGATGGTTGCCATCACGCCGCGCTGAAACAATTCCTGCACTACGTCTTTCGGCTTGACCTCCAGCCTTTCAGCAAATTCGCGCACTGTGGCACCTTCCATCACGCGCACGGGCTTTAGCTCAATGGGCGCAGCTTTGACTGCTGGCATGAGCGGCTTGCGATTGGGAAACCGTAAATTGCCTTCCTGTTTTTCGCCGGCATGCGGTTTCGGTCGAACCCCGTGACGGCCTTTGTGTTTATTGTCCTTCGGCGGAATATAGGTGGTGCGTTGCTGTGCGCCTGAAGGCAACAAATGTACCCCATCCGCGGGTTTGGCCGGTTTTTCCTGTCCCGGTCTTAGGTCTTTCTGCTCCGGTTTCGGAGGCGGAACCAGTCGTGGCCGCGGAGGCGCTAACCGAATTACATTGGTGGTACCCGTTCTGGCGGGGGGATCACCGGGCTTCACCGCTGGTGGTGGCGCTACTGGCGTCAAGGCAGGCGGTGGCGACGGTGGCGTTGGGGGCGGAACGGGCGTGGCGGGGCGCTCAAGTTGCCGCAAGGTAAACGCGGATTTCACTTCTTCTGGAGGCGCAACCACCGGAGCGGGAATGTCCACGACAGGAGCCACTGGTTCAGGCAGAGACTCTTTCGCTTCAGGCGGCGCTTCGACTGGAGAAGGCGGCGGCGCGACTGGCTCCTCGACTTGTATCGGCGCTGGCGCAGGGATTTCGACCGGCGCAGGTTTGTGAATCTTTACAATGCGCGCCTTTAGATGATCCGGCGTAGGAGCGGGCGTTTGCGAGACGGCTGGTTTCGCCACTGACGCAGGAGCGACGTGCGATGCTGGCGCTGGCGGTGTCTGGTCAGGTGGCGCGGAAGTACTCGTCGAAGCGGGCGTGGCAGCGGTCTCGCCAGTCTCCGCCGGCTTCTGGGCTTTGACCAAACGAGCCGAACGTTGGGTCGTGACTGGCTCTTTTTTAGGATAGTACATCTCTCGAATCTTATCTGCGACCGCATCCTCAAGAGTGTTGGAAGGGACACTCGCGTCTACTCCAAGGCGGCGCGCATCTTCGAGGACTTTTCGACTTTCCAATTTTAGTTCACGAGCTAACTCGTAAATTCTGACTTTACTCATTGATTATTTCCCATCGCTGCCAGTCGGCATTCTACGAACGGCGTTTTAAGCCTGGCTTTCTGCTTCCGGCTGAACCTCCTGCTGATCAGGTGCTGCTTCGGATGACGCAGCGACAGGTGGTTCGGGGACAGAAGGAACCTCCTCAGAAGCGGGTTCAATATCAGAGGTTGCTTCTGCTTCTAACTCAGCCTCGGCTTCTGTGGCTTCTATTTCGGGGACTTCCTCCTCATGCTGACTAAGCGCGGCTTCACGCGCCGCAACGATTTGTCGCACAATGTCCAGCCGATCTTCGGCCTCATCAAAGCTGAGATCAAGCCAGTCGCAGATGTCGTCAACGCTTGCGGCAGCCAGTTGTTCAATGGTCTCAATGCCGTGTTCCGCGAGAATCGCCGAATCAGCCGGCGTAATGCCTTCGAGGAAAGTGACGGGCAGCACCTCCGCCGTCAGCATTTCTTCCATCTGTTGCGCGATTTCGCGCTTCATATCTTCTTCGCTACGGATGTCAATATCCCAGCCCACTAAGCGTGCTGCCAAGCGCACGTTCTGACCGCGCTTGCCAATCGCCAGGCTTTGCTGCTCGGTTTCGACCGTGACCTGCAATTTCTTATCTTCAAAGTCCATCACCGCGACCTTGCTGACCTTCGCGGGCGAAAGCGCATTGGCCGCAAAGATGGCGGGGTCTTCTGACCATTCGATAATGTCAATTTTTTCGCCGCGCAATTCACGAATAATGGATTGCACGCGCGAGCCTTTCATTCCGACACAAGCGCCTACGGGATCAACGTCACGCTCGTTCGAGACGACAGCGATCTTGGCGCGATCACCCGGCTCACGAACCGCCGCTTTCATCACAACGGTGCCGTCATAAATTTCCGGCACTTCCATTTCAAACAAACGCTTGAGCAGTTCCGGGCTGGTGCGCGAGACTTCAATTTGCGGCCCTTTTGCTTCCCGATGCACGTCATGAATTACGACCCGCACCCGTTCGCCTTGCGAAAAGGTTTCGGCGCGGGATTGCTGATTTTTCGGCATCACCGCTTCTAGTCCGTTGCCCATATCAATGATGACGCGTCCGCCTTCGAAGCGTTTGATGAACCCATTGACCAACTCGCCGACCTTGCTAATATATTCTTCATATACGTTGTTGCGTTCCGCTTCACGCACTTTTTGCAGAATGATTTGCTTGGCGGTTTGCGCGGCAATGCGGCCTAAATCTTCGACAGGACGCGGCATTTCCAGCATGTCACCGGGTTCGACCCCTTCGCCGACTTCCGCGAGGGCTTCCTCCATGGACATTTCGAGCGAAGGATTCGTCACCTCTGCCACCACTGTTTTGATCGCAAATAAATCTATTGATCCCGTCTCCAGGTTGTAACGGGCGCGTAAATCTTCGCCCGACTTAAATTGCTTACGTGCCGCTGTCACCACGGCATCTTCCAGGGCGCTAGTGATGACGGTGGCATCAATATTCTTTTCCTTGCTTAGCAACTCGATATTTTGTGCGATGGAACTCAGTGCATTCATGTTAGTTGGTCATTTATTATTGGTCATTTGTCCTTGTGTCCTGAGCCACAAAAATTACTTACTCATGAGCAATGACTGCTGACAAATCTCAAGGTTCAATTTCGACATTCGCTTTCGTGATTAAGCTGAGCGGCAACCGATGACGCTGGCCGGTTTCATCCTCCACCAATGCCATGTCTTCGCCCTCTCGCTCAAGTCCAATCAGCGTGCCGTGAAAATTACGCTGCCCATTGAGCGGCGCAGTTAATTTGATATGTGTGGGCAATCCCGCAAACCGTTCATAATCACTTGGCTTGTACAGCCCACGATCCAGCCCCGGCGAAGCGACTTCCAGGACGTATTGATGCGGAATGAAATCTTCAACCTCTAAAATCAGCCCCACCTGATCGCTGACGGTGGCACAATCCTCATGATTGACACCGCCCGGCTTATCAATATAAATCCGTAAAATCGCATTACCACGCCCCCCAACCATCTCGGCATGCACTAACTCCAAGCCTTCGCGGGTGGCGACTCGTTCGATAATTTCGTGGATACGCGGATCTAACTTCACTATTTCCAGAACGCGGCTTCGGAGTCCGTTTGCGAACGAACTGACTGCCCATGTGAAAAAAGTGGGCGATCTGCCCACTCCATTAAGCAGGGGATAGTACCTGAGCGCGTGGGTGAAAGCAAGCGATTGCTCTTTTATTTGCGCGCTCAAAAGATATACTAGCGAATATGCATCAACGAACTATCTCGCTGCTACTCTTGCTGATGACCTTTGTTACGACGGTCTCAGCGCAACCCAAATCGGCAATCATTGCCCATCGCGGTGGAGCCAAAGAATCCACCGAAAACACGCTTGCAGCCTTTCAGCGCGCCATTAAAATCGGGGCAGCAGGCATTGAAACCGATATTCGCTTAACCAAAGATGGCGAAGTGGTGATTTATCACGATGACAGAGTCGGGCGCGTCGAAGAACTGCCGGCAGGGCAGCCATTGGTGGCGGAGGTAACGTATGCGGAGCTGAAGGCCAAAGCCTTGAAGCCTGTGGGTGACGATATAGGTGGGCGGCATGTCCCAACCTTCAAAGCGGTACTTGATCAGGTATCTTCCGGTTTACTTAATGTCGAACTCAAACGGTGTCCACGGTTTGAGGAACTCGTGGTCAAGACGATTGCCATCTTGAAAGATCACCCTGCCTTTGACCGCGTGGTACTGGAACCGCCGGATATCCCCACCGCGCAAAAATTGCGCGCGGCGTTTGGCTACAGGCTCAAGTTACACATCAATCCCGGCTACGATTCGTCCTTGCCCTATGAAGAATCGGTCAAAAAAGTGATCGCATTCAAACCACATTCGCTTTCGATTTCCTACAAAAAGCTTTCCTGGGAAATCGTTGACCTCGCCCACAAAGCAGGGGTCGAGGTCTGGGTTTGGACGGTAGATGATCCGGGCATTGCGCAAGCTGCGGCCTTACTTGGTGCGGATGCCATCAAGACCGACACGCCCACCAAGTTGCTGGAATTATTCAAGCGCAAATAGGGCTAGCACACACCCATCACGATTGCGATTTTTTACGTCGTAGTCCCGTTGCAATGCTTGCGAGTCCTGTACCCAACAGCAACAAAGTCGTAGGTTCTGGAATCGGCGCTGGCGCACCCGGCGTTGTAATGGAAAAGCTGCCCTTGCTCGTATAAGCAGAAGTAGCGAAATCCTGCAAAATGGTTTCGGTGCCATTTCCTAACGCACCGGCAAAGATTCCCATTCCACTCGTAATCGTATAGCTCAGGACAAATTTGGCAATGCCGTTGGCGTCTACGGGAAAGACTGAACCCATAAAATTCCCCACCAACTTATCACCGCCACCAAAGGTAATTTTGAATTCTCCCCGGTTGGGCGCAGAGCCGTCATTAGTAATAACTGTCAGATCAATTAAACCATCTGACATGTACCGGAAAATTCCTTGCGCTGAATCATAGATTCCCAGCGCTTGAAATCTAATGGTCGTGATAGCAGGCCCCCTAAAATCAAGATTCCCGTTACCAGTAAAATCAAAGTTGATTGTATCGGCCTGGGTTAAGACCGGAGTGAGGCACAGCAAAACGCCGGCGAGACAAAGCACACGTAAATGAGACATTGGGTTCCCCTTTCGAGCAAAAAAGTAGCGTGCAATCTTACTGAGACGCTACTCAATAGCGATAGCAATAACAAATAATGGATATGAGGTTTGCCGGTTAGAAGACCTCGTGCTCTGATACCACTGGAGCATAACTAAATACGCCGCAAGTTGAAAATCGGATTTCTTAACGCTCGTTTTTTCGCAGAATTGTGGTAGTGGCCATTTCCGCCGTAGCGGTGAGCACGTAAACGGACTGAAATCCTTCCCCAGCCAAACTTGCTAAGGATTCCAGCAACGCTTGTTGTTGCTGAAGAATAATCTCCGGCGGCACAACTCGATGCAGCCGTTTCGCGTTGTGCTGCAAGCAAATCTCAATGTCAAACTTGAAGACGATAGCAACAGCCGGAAGTCGAGCGGCGGCAGCTAACACCAGCAACTGCTGGCGGGCTGCTGCCTGCACATTCGTGGCATCAATCACCGCAAGCTTGCCCTGCGCCAGCCGCTTCGCCGCAATCAAATGCAAAATCTCAAACGCAGCCTGATTGACCGACTGATCATTTTCATCATCACACACCAACGCGCGACAATGATCGGACGAAACGATTTCGGTCGGCGCAAAATGCTGGCGGGCAAAGGTGGATTTGCCGGAACCGGACACGCCGAGCAAAAGTACCAGAGATGGATCAGGAATCGTGATTTCCACTTGCGCAAACTCCTATGTATTTTTGCCTGCCACCACAATGTTACGAGCCGCTGCCCATTGCGCAATGTCATCACGATTGATTGCCGCCGTTATCGGTGCGAGCGCAAGGATTTGTTTAGTTGTAAACGTCACGGCAATTCAAGTGAAATTGCGCAAGTTATTACAGAGGTTGCGCGCAGGTTGAAAGAGGATCATTGGCGGCAGGATCAGCCCCGTTGGAAATAAGTTTGATAGCTTTCCAGTTGCACGTCGAAATAGGGAACGAACACCAAGTCTTTGCCGCCGACTCTCAGCAGGTAACTATCTGCGCGCACTGGCTTCAGCGCGGCGGGCAACGCGACTGGAGTTTGCGCCAATTCTTCCCAGGGATTCAGCCCGACGTACATCACCGCCCCGCGCAACAACGCGACAGTATCAGGGTGAGCATCATCAATCGGCAGCGTGCGCAGTGGCTGCGGCACAACGACATCCACCGTGTCACCGGGCTTCCAGTTGCGCGCAAGCACTGCGTATTGCCCTGCTTTTGCGGGAGCGGCAGAGCGGCCATTCACGCGGATCGTTGCGCCACTTGTCCAAGCCGGAGTCCGTATTTTAAGCAAAAACTTTCCACCCGCGCGAATCGTCAGGCGGCTGGCATCTGCGGCGGGATAGTTCGTTGTTTGTTCCACTATGATCGTGCCGCTCAGCCTTTTCCAAGTAACGATGGAAGGCGCGAACAAATTGACGTAAAGCGCGTCGTCATCGTGAAAGTAAACATTCAGCACGTAATCAGCCACGCCCTGCACCAGCGTCCCCGAACAACACGGCCATTTGCGGTGATAGTATTTCTTCACGGCCTGCGCGCCGTAGTTCGAGTAATAGGGATAGCCGCCGTCGCTGTCAGGCGTGCGCGTCGCCAGCATTGTGTTGTAAAGCGTGCGTTCTAGTCCATCCGCATAGCGCGGCTCGCCCGTCAGACGAATCAGGTAACGCGCCAATTTCAAATCTGCATAGCTGCCACACGGCGTTTCAAAATGCGCTTGTGAATTCGAGAGACTGTCGAACAGCTTGCCTTTGCCCAATTCGACGAACTGCTCTTCCGGCCCCCAGCCGCCGGATGCGAACCGCTGGGCTTCCATAAACCGCCACGCATTTTCCAGCGCCTGCTTGTACTTGGGATCGCCTGTTGCCAGATATGCTTTGCCGCCGGAACTGAGCGCAATCGTGTGGCTGTAAGCGTGTTTACTGGGCAACACATCCTTGCCCGCTGCCAGCGGATCGAACCATTCGCGGTCTAACAGGTAGTGAACCGCAAGGTCATAGTATTTGCTGTCACCTGTCACTTCGGCTGCCACAAATAAGTTTTCGGATAGCACATAAGTTTCATCATACGGCGGGTCTTTTTTGCCGATGCGGTCTTTGCTAACGGGCGAAATAAACGGGAGGCATTTGGCAATTACATTGGACAAGAGGGCTTTGGCCTGCTCGACTCCACTTAGCCGATACGCATCAATCAGACCGACGACATACTTGTCCATCACGTAGGCGGGCCACATCTTTTCTGCACTTGGCCCAGCATACGGATTGTCTGTGCGCGCGAGGAATTCACCGAAGCCTGCGACCAGAGCGCGCACCTTATCGTGACAAGCTTGATCGCTCGTTGCTGCCCCAATCCGCGCTAAGCCGGAAATATATTGCCCTAGGGTCAGCCCCGGCACGAAGCCGTTAGCATCGTACCACCCCCCCATATCCGGGCCGGGCGCAGGCAAGCCAACGCGTTGGCGAAAGACCTTCAGCAAGCGGTCATTGGCCAAGGACAAGTAATGTGAATGGATGCGGTCAAACTGCTGCTTGAGCACACCGCCGGTCAGTCGCACTGCACCGAAGGGAAATTCTTGCACGACCGCTTTGCCCGTTGTTGCGAGTGTAGGCAAGGAGGAAAACGTTGCCGCCGCGACCGCGCAAGCCGAACTGCGGAGCATAGCACGACGGGTTAGGTTGCCTTTCAGAGTATGATTGCCCGGTTTTTGTTTTTGCTGCATTTCTCCCTCAATTCACACGGCGCGTGTAGCCCTTCCAATACGGCTCGCGCAGCACTTTCTTGTCAATTTTCCCGGTGCCGCCTTTGGGCAATTCGCCGTCTCGAAGCTCGATCAGCTTCGGCGTTTTGTAATGTGCTAGATGCGCGCCGCAATGGGCGATTAATTCTTCGGTGGTCGCGGCTGTGTCGGGTTTCAGTGTCACGACAGCGGCGACGACTTCGCCCCATGTTTCGTCGGGCGTGCCAATCACTGCAGCCTCGCGCACGGCGGGGTGTTTGAAGAGAACGTTTTCGACTTCGGTTGAATAGACGTTTTCGCCGCCCGTCACGATCATATCTTTCGTGCGATCTACAATGTAAAAGAAGCCGTACTCATCCATTCGCGCGGCATCGCCCGTGTGCAGCCAACCGCCGCGCAACGTCTTCGCCGTCTCTTCGGGGCGCTTCCAATAACCCAGCATCACGTTCGGGCCGCGCGCGACGATTTCGCCGACTTCGCCTTGTTGCACGGGTTGGTCGTTTTCGTCGAAAATGTCTAGTTCCACACCAACTATGGGACGACCGCACGAAGCCAAACGGCGGGTCAGATGTTCTGGCCCTTCGATCACGTGATCCTGCGGCGACAACCGCGTCAACAACGGTGAGGATTCGCTTTGCCCATAGCCTTGATAAAACTCGACGCGGGGCAGCGTTTGCATCGCACGTTTGAGCAATTCCGCAGGCATCGGCGACGCGCCGTACGCGATAGATTTCAGGCTGCTCACATCGCGCGTTTTCACATCAGCGTGATTGATGATGAAGTTGACCATGGTCGGCACCAGCGTCACGCGTCCAACTCGTTCCTGTTCGACCAATGCCAGAAAGGTGGCTGGATCAAATTTCTTGAGCATCACGTGTGTGCAGCCGTGTTGCGTCACACTCATCAGCGAAGGGAAATCCGCCAAATGAAACATCGGCGCGGCGTGCATATACACTTCGCCTTCGCGTGGGGGAATCGCAGCGAGCGAATGCAGCAGATTTGTCCACAAGTTCCGATGCGAAAGCATTACACCTTTGGGCAAGCCAGTTGTGCCACTGGTATAAAACAATCCAGCCAAGTCGTGCTCGGTAATCTCCGGCGTTGTGAAGATGGAGGACGAATTCGCCAGCAAGTCTTCATAGTTTTCAAAGCCTTCCGCCTGCACGGTAGCGATATAATGCTGGATGCCTTCCAAACGCGGTCTCATGGCAGCAGCCAGCGGCAACATTACATCATCCGTAATCATTGCTACACACTCAGCATCATTGATGATAAAGATTAATTCTTCAGCAGCCAATCGGTAGTTGAGCGGGACAACAACAGCACCAATGTCCCAACAAGCAAAAACGATTTCGGCAAATTCGTGTCCGTTCAGCAGCAGCAGGGCAACACGGTCGCCCTGCTGAATACCACGTTGTTGCAAAGCGGCAGCGAGCGCATTCACGCGCGCGCGCAATTGGCAGTAGGTTTGGCGATGTGTGCCGTCAACCGTGGCCATGTTATGGGGGTAAAACATAGCGCCGCGCTTCAGAACTTGCGTAAGAATCATTAGGGGTCTCCCTGTGAAAAGGCGATGACGATACTGCAAATGGGAATAAGTCGCGTCAGACTGACAACAAGATGGGAGCCAACAAAGAAGATGTTTTCTGCCCGCATTTTTCTGCCCGCGCCTGACCCTGTCCAAGGTTCAAAAGATGACCAGGCGGAGTATAACTAAGGCGGGAAAGGTTGCGCTACCTTTTCAGCGCAGAAACAATCAGGTAAGAATTGGTTGTGGTCGGAGCCGGAGAATAAAATGACGTTGAGGCCTGCGACTCGTCGCGACGAGTCGCAGGCCTCAACGGGGGGAAATCAGGCAACCAGTGCCTGATCTGGGGGAGTTCTAAAACTTATCTACAAAAAGATAGAACCAAAGCCGGCTTCGATTTTTTCAAGGCAGTGGCGCTAATTCAGTTGGTTCCTTCATCAGCCTCTCTCGCTTGGGGGGTCATCCTCGCGCCAATCGCTTGTCACACCTGATTACTTAGTCGTCACCCCTTGCATCGCCTCTGCAAACGCCACATTGAAGTGTGCCAGTTCTTCTTCCAGCGCGGCGACCGTAACTTGGGCTTGCGCCATATTGCGGACGCTGCCGATCAATTCTAATCGTGCTGCCAACTCAACCACTGCATGCGCCGAAAGATTGCTGGCCGTGCCGCGCAACCGGTGGGCGGCGAAATCCAGATTGTAGGGGTCAACTTTGGCGATAGCGCGGCGCATCGCGGAGAGTAGGTGCGGGGCGCTCTTACAGAATCGCTCTGCCAGTTGCTGCAGGAGTTCGACATCATTGCCTAACCGTTGCAGCGCCTCTTCACAATTAAATGACCGTGGCCGTGGGGCAGGCTGCAAGCGCCGTGCGTGCAAGGTCAATACCGCTTCAATCGTGCGATAAAATTCGTCCGTATGAATTGGTTTTGCCAGATAGCTGTCCATACCAACCTGCCAGTACTGCTGTGCCTGAGCCGCTCCGGTTTCCGACGTGAAAGCGATGATCGGAACGCGGGTTCCGGTTTGCCGCTCCCGCTGACGAATGACCTGCGTCGCGGCTAACCCATCCATTAGGGGCAGTTGGATGTCCATTAAAATCAGATCGAACGGTTCCTGCTCGACGGCAGTGACCGCCGCTTCGCCATTCGTTACGGCCCTGGTAACGTAGCCTTTTTGTTTGAGCAGGCGCGCAGCTAACCACTGATTGACATCATCCTCTTCGACGATTAGTACTCGTTGCGGGAAATTAGAGCTGACTGGCTGACTCTTCTGTATGGACGAGAACTGCGCTTGATTACTCACGCTTGCACTGCCTCCGACTTTTTTGCCGTTAAGGATAACAAGTGTCGGCAGGTCTCGACGACGCGCTCGAATTCTTGTGATTTATCGAAAAAGTAATCCGCGCCCCATCGTTCACACTCGGTGCGATATTGTGGGTACGCAAAGTTGGTCAGCATCATCACCACGGGGGAAAGCTTGTCTTGTTTGATGGCTTTAAGAACATCTGCTCCCGTGCCATCGGGCAAATGAAAATCCAGGATCACAAGATCGGGCGACAGGTGATGAATGCCTCTGATAGCAGCGCTTGCGGTGCGCGCAGAGCCGACGAGTTGCACGCCTTCGACCGTCGCCAGCAGCGTAATCAATCGCTCCGCCACTAAGCGGGAATCATCAGTCAGAAACACGCGGAGTGGCTTTTCTCCTGGCACCCAAGGCGTTGCGGGTCGCCTTTCTTCCACACCACTCGCGCCGCCATCTATTGCTGAAAGCGGGGAGAAGCATTGCCTGTCAACATTTTTTTCCATGTTCTCGGTACTTGTCATTCGCATTGTCATAAACACCTGTTGGTCTGATCTATGGTGATCCGACGCGGAGAGAATACTAATTCGACGCAGAGAAAAACATCGGTCTTCGTCTGGTCTTTCTGTCAGATGTTGGCGCGGGAAGATGTCAGTGTTTGTCTGACAAGAAAGAGACCTGCGGCAAAGCAAAAGGCAAAGATCAAACGCCGCGCGTGCAGCCTTTAGCCATTTGCTTTGCCCTTATACCAGCGCTTGCTGAATCGCGTAATGGGTAAGTTCGGCGTTGTTCTTCAACGTCATTTTTTCCAGAATGCGCGTGCGATAGGTGCTGATGGTTTTGACGCTGAGCGCCATTTCTTCGGCAATTTCGCTCACGGTTTTGCCGGACGCAATGGCACGGAGGACTTGGAATTCGCGGTCGGAAAGGGTTTCGTGCGGCAAGCGATCAGTTTCGGGCGTTAAGTTGAACGCCAGTTTTTCGGCGAGCGTCGCGCTGACGTATTTGCCGCCTTGCATCGCTTTGCGGATCGCATTGACCAATTCGGCGGGGGCGCTGTCTTTCGACAAATAGCCTGCTGCCCCGGCTTTCAAGGTCCGCACGGCGTATTGATCTTCCGGGTGAACGCTCAGGATCAAAACAGGGCGCGTGGGAAATTCGCTCTTCAAGTCTTTGAGCACATCCAACCCACCGCGTCCAGGCATGGAAACATCCAGGATCACGATGTCCCACAGTTGGGTACGCGCCAGCGCGAAGAGTCCCGTCGCGTCCTGGGCTTCGCCCACCACGGACATGTCGGCATGTTCCGTCAGGATTTGAATCAAACCACGCCGGATAATCGCGTGATCATCAGCGATCAGAACTTTGATCATGAAAACTCTCCTTTTGCTACGACAGCGAAATCCGTGCGTTCACCTCGCGTCCTAAGCTGCAACAGTAGTTCTTCTCCAACGGGGAAATAACAGCGGGGAAGTCAGGGGACTAAGATCATTCAGTAGTGCAATAAAATCGCTTTTGGTATTTGCGATTGAAGGGGGCAGCAGCGAGTGTAAGCCCCTGGCGGAAAGGTGTCAAAGCCAAGATCATCCCACTCGCGCCAGGCCGAAGCGCGGCAGGCTGCGGACGTAGTTAATGAGCTGATCTGTCGCTTGCGTCAGGCGGCGTTCGTTGAGCATAAAATCTGCTTCTTTGCGTGCCTGTTGCAACAGTTGCTGATCGCGCACAATATTGGCCACGCGAAACGCCGGGATGCCGGATTGCCGCGTGCCCATCACTTCGCCGGGGCCACGAATTTCCAAATCCTTTTCGGCGATCTTAAAGCCGTCCGTCGTCTCTTCCATAATCTTCAAACGTTCGCGTGACACGTCCGTCTTTTGGTATTGTGCGAGCAGGATGCAATAGCTTTCCGCTGCGCCACGCCCGACACGCCCACGCAATTGATGCAGTTGCGACAAGCCAAATCGTTCCGCATGTTCAATCAGCATCACCGAAGAATTCGGCACATCCACGCCGACTTCAATCACCGTCGTCGCGACGAGAATTTGCGCGTGGTTCGCAATAAACTCTTTCATGATCGCTTCTTTTTCGGCCGACTTCATCCTGCCGTGCAGCAAACTGACTTTGAATTCCGGGAAGATTTCAAGCTGCAAGGTCTGAAACATCTCGGTCGCATTGCGCAGGTCAAGCTTCTCGGATTCTTCGATAATCGGCAACACGACATAGGCCTGCCGTCCCAACTTGATTTGCTCGCGGATGAAATCGTAAATCTTGTCGCGCCGATCTTCGCCGCGCACAAACGTGCGAATCGGTGTGCGGCCCGGCGGTAATTCGTCAATCACCGAAACTTCCAAATCGCCATACACCGTCATCGCCAACGAACGCGGAATCGGCGTTGCCGTCATCACCAGCACATCCGGGTTCACGCCCATTTTGCGAATCGCCGCGCGTTGCAACACACCGAAGCGATGTTGTTCGTCAATCACCGCCAGGCCAAGCTTTCTAAATTGCACGGCTTCCTGAATCACGGCGTGCGTGCCGACGACAATGTCCACATCGCCTTCCGCAATCGCCGCTTGAATCTCGCGTTTTTCTTTGGCTTTCAAACTGCCTGTCAGCAGTTCGACGCGATAGGTTGCGCCTGCGTTTTCAATGATGCGTTTGATCGTGCGCGCGTGCTGTTCGGCCAGGATTTCCGTCGGAGCCATCATCACGGTTTGGTAGCCATTCTCGACCGCAATCACCATCGCCTGCACGCCGACAATCGTTTTGCCGGAACCGACATCGCCCTGCAACAAGCGATTCATCGGCCTGTCGCTGGTCATATCGTCCACGATCTCTTTGAGCGTGCGCTTTTGTGCATTGGTCGGCGAGAAGGGCAGAATCGCGCGCACCGCCTCGCGCACGCGATCATTGATTTCGATGAACTCGCCTTTCGGCTCCATCTGCCGTTCGCCGCGCCGCACGCCGAGCGCCATTGCGAGCCAGAAAAATTCCTCAAAGATCAACCGCCGATGCGCCGCCGAACGCGCTTCGCTGTACGCCTCAATGCTCGCGTCGTCGCCCGGAAAATGAATCAACCGCAATGCCTCGCCGCGCTGCATCAACACATTGCGCGCGACGATTTCCGGCGGCAACGGGTCTTCCATTTCCTCGCTCAAATTCGCCAGCACGTGATGAAAAATCGAGCGCAATTGCCGCGTCCGAAAATCACCGAGCTTGCGATAAATCGGCACGCGCCGCGCCGTATGAATGGCTCCCGAATCAAGCGGCGCGTCAACGTCATCGTCTTCGTCCTGGAGCATTTCATACTCAGGATTTTCGACTTCAAAAAAGTTTTTGTAGCGGTTCCATTTCCACTGCCCGTACAAAATCACGCGCGCGCCACGATGAAAAACTTTGTTGAGATAAATCTGATTCCACCAAAACGCCCGCACCTGCCCGGAGCCATCCGAAGCGATGAACTCATACATCTTGATGCGCCCACCTTTGAGCGGCACAATGCCCCCGACGCGCACCATCACCTCGACCGAAGCCGTTTGCCCATCCTGCAACATCGCCGTCGTCGCCAGATTCGACCGATCTTCGTAGCGCATCGGCAGGTAATGCAACAAGTCTTCGACCGTCGCCTGACGCGCATCCGGTTTGGCCGTGATGTTGGCGATTTCAACCGCCAGCTTGAAGCGCCGTCGTCTGGCCGATGCGCGGCAGGGCGTGATGATGAAGTTCTACGAGTGGTGTGTTGAGTGTGAGCACAGTTTTATTTCGAGATGGATGTTTTCTTTGCTTTGGATTTTCCCGTTTTGATGAACGTGTCTATATCTTTCTCGCCGGAGCGCAAGAAATCGAGGAAGCTGACGCCCTTGTATTTGCAGGTCTCACAAATGCTGAGCAGCGTGAGGTATTCGCGAATGCCTTTTTCTGTGCTTGTTCCCCCAATTACTTTGCGAAGCGCGGCAAAGGCTTTAATTGCATGTTCTGCGTTATTGTTATTCCAGGGAACGCCATCGTAATCGAGAAAGGTGAAAAGCTTGTCTCGGTTCTTATCAAACCGCTTTTGGTAGTAAATGGCTATTTCGCTCTGATAATCGCGTTTGGAAAGCTCTTTGTAGAAATCGCTCGACGAAGACTTTGTGTTTTCGCAGGAAATGCGCTTTCAATCCAAAACGGTCAACTGTTTCAATCGTTGGCTTGAGCAATAAGGCAAACTCTTTGCACCAAGCCTTTCAATTCTTCGTTGAAAGGCTGCTTGAGGAGATCGTCATTCAGATCTCTGATAAGGTGAATCAGGCACTTTTGCTGAGGGCAGTCAATTGAATCATAGGCCGCATAAAAATCGGAGACCAAAACACCCTGAAAATTATGCAGCAAGTCTTGAAGGAAGTCGCCCTCGCGTGTTTCTGTGAAGTAGTAAATAACTTCTTCGAGACTTGTAAATACCCATACAAACGCGCCCTTTCCCTCAATACTGATCCTAGTCTCGTCCGCATGGATTAGCCTTCCGCCTCTCAATTTGTTGAGAATCTCTTCATATGTAACTTTATAAAGTTGTGCGGCTTTAGACTTTTGAGTGTTGACGGTTGTAGGTTCTAACCTGAAGTCGAATAATTGCTCAAGGCCCTGCTGAACGGCATACTGCGAAAGCCTCAATTCAATAACTTGATAGGTGACGTATGACAATAAACCTGGGCCATACTTACTCATCGTCCAAGGTCTTTGCTCAGAGTAAAATGTAGCTTTGCACTCTCGACACATATAGCGGTCGAAATAATACTTTACAAGCCATCTTTTAACGCTAGATCGCCCAAACTTGATGTCATGAATTGTCATGCTCTCTCTTTCCATATTTGACAATTCTTTGAGCTTTACATTTAGGGCAACAGGTCGGTGCGAGACATTTAATGATCTTATTTACAGTCGGGGTCATGACGCAGCCTTTGGGCCTTTTTCGAGAACCACGCTTCAACTGTTGACTTGATCTTACATAGACTTTGTCGCGTTGATAGTGCCAATACGCCGACCGATTGATGTAATTCAGTTCTGGTACTGAAGACTCGAATTTTCCCAAGTGATACGGATTCCCACGCTTCATTGAACCTGCATCAATGATGTCGCTTTTATCCTTTGACCCTGCTGACTCAACCTTACTCTGGTACAACTGGGCAATAGTGTCAGCAACTCTTTCCAATGCCTCACAATCCTCGGCGTTGTATGTGACCAATTTCTGTTTCAATCTAGCGTCTTCGGTGAGTTCCCATTCAGCCCTCCAACTGAGCGAATTTAGCCCCGACGCATCGCTTTCTGACCACCGGAAACCCAAGTATGGTGCAATGTCTTTGAGGCTATTTGAGTAGGTAGGAAAGTAAATTTGTGCGTAGATAGGAGACAGCACGTTCACAGCTTCTTTGATCAGTTGATCCAGCACAATCGCGCCCTCAACGCCGTTGCCGTACCGCTGTTTCATCTGCTTCAGGAAGGTCGTTTCATAGCTTCCGTAATGGACTAACTGCGGGTTTTCGATCTGTGCCAGCGCCGTGAGGAAAGACGCCCAGATTTCTTTCTCTTCGGACGCATCATCCGCCCAGAAAGAATGCTGAAGATAGGAATTGCCCTCCTGAATCCGCAACCCGATCAAATAGTAAAAATCTCGATCCGGCACGCCTTCGACATCCAAATACACTGGGGTTCCCGTGAGGTTCAGCTTCGGGCTGCCTGCGATGTGAATCTTGTCTCTCGGATGGCGAGTGCTCGCAGCGCGTGCGAATAATTGTCGGGCTTTGCTGCCAGCCGTTTTGGCCTTCTGCGTGGGCGATAGGTATACGAAAGTTGCGTGACGGTAAAGATTCCTTTGCTGTGCTGCTGCTTCCGTTCCTTTTGCTCATGCCCGACAGCAGGCTGAGGTCGTCTTTCTCCACCGCAATCTGGCGACAGCGCGATTTGAATTCACATTCTGTACAATGTCTATTCAGGATCAGCGGCGGAGCAGCAGCACTTGCTTGTTTGGCGATCATCTTGCCAACGATAGCTTTCGCCTTCTCCATCAAATCCGGCAGTTTGACCTTCGTCACACGCTGATTGCTGCCGTGAATGATTTTCCCAAAAGGCGGCTTTTTCCCGCAGGCGGCGGACAAGGCAAGACCATCATAAGCCAGCAAGAGTTTATCGAAACTCGTGATTTTCTCGGTTGGAATAAACCGGATCGGAATGTAGTGGCTGAGCTTTATGTTCTTTGCAACGTCGGCTGTGATGACCGGGCCGGGGAGCGCCCGCTCTCCTGCTGGCGCGCGAGCAGAAGGGCCGTGTCGCGCTCTTCCTCTCCGACCATGCCTGGCCCTGGGCCCGGCGGCTTCCGCGATGGCGGCCCGCATCTCGACCTGCTGCGCCGGCTCGGCCATTGGCTGATGAAGGAGCCGGATCTTGAGGAGGAGGCGCTGCGTGCCAGCGCCCGCGGCCGCCTCCTCGAGATCGAGCGGCAGACGCTCGGCGACAACCCGGCGCCGGCGATCATCACCGCGCCGAACGGCTCGGTCCGCACCGTGCCGTTCGAACCAGGTCGTCCCGGCCT
>CAWCGF010000005.1:0-157771 GCA_963794955.1 uncultured Acidobacteriota bacterium | reverse complement strand
TATTAGAGTTGTTGCGACATTTAGAATAAATAATTTAACCTGAAATTCCAAAGTCCGGCACAGACGCCGAGGATTTGATTGTATAAGGCTAAATCATGGCAAGCGTAACCGATCCGATAAAATGCGATACCTTTTTAGGCCCCCCCACGCGCACGGTTCATTTACAGTAACAAAAAATCTACCGATACCCCTTCTTGCGCAATCGTGTTGGCCCGCTCGACTTCCAGATGCAAAGCGGCAATCCCTTCCGATGCACGACAGACATCAGCGAGAAACTCCAGCGTTTGGTTGCCGATGCCGCGCCCGCGCTGATTTTCGCAAACGTAAAGCTCATCCACAAACGCATCGCGCCCGTGAAATTCCAAGCTGAAGCCTAAAGAGCGTGTCTGCAAACCTAAACGCGAAAAGCGATGAGAGCGCAAGCCAGACACAAAAACGCATAACGGCTCTCGGTTGTTTTTTCCCAATTCGTCACCAAGCGGCGGAAGCGATCCAGCCAAGCGTGGGTGCGTTCGACCACCCAACGGCGGGCTTGCCCACCTTCGTGGCAGGGCGCGTCGTCAGGCCGACCGCCTTTGGGCGTAATATGCGCAACATAGTTTTCCTGGCATAAGAGCCATTCGGTCGGCTCATTAGCAAAGGCCGCATCCAGACACAGATGCTGCGGCTGTGCGGTCGTGGGGCGTGGGCGCACCACCGCATAATTCTCGACGACCGCGGGCAAGGCCAAATGATCATTGACGTTGGCCGCCGTCACCGCGACGGCCAACGGGATGCCACGCCCATCACACAAGATATGGTCTTTCATCCCGGGTTTGGCACGATCTGTAGGGTTTGGGCCATTGTCCGGCCCTCCGAGCGGCGAACGCACATAGGTGCCATCTTCGCTTTGCCAGTCCCATTGAATGTCGTGCAAATCGTCATAGTGATGCAAACATTTGGCCCACATCTGTTCGAAGACCTGCGCGTCGCGCCATTCCGCAAAGCGGTCGTAGACGGTTTGCCAGGGGCCATATTTGTCCGGCATTTCGCGCCACGCGGCGCCCGTGCGGAGAATGTAAAACATGCCATCAAAGAGGAGGCGATCATCGGTCGGTGGACGTCCTCCTTTGTGGCGCGAGGGGCGCGGTGGCAGGAGCGGCTCAAGTTCGCTCCAAAGTTCGTCAGAAGCTGCTCGTAGTGTTGCCATGCCGACACTTTATCAAAAAACATTAGGTTTGCAGACACGCTTTCTTCTTGCGCAATCGTGTTGGCCCGCTCGACTTCCAGATGCAAAGCGGCAATCCCTTCCGTGCGACAAACATCAGCGAGAAACTCCAGCGTTTGGTTGCCGATGCCGCGCCCGCGCTGATTTTCGCAAACGTAAAGCTCATCCACAAACGCATCGCGCCCGTGAAATTCCAAGCTGAAGCCAAAGGTCAAAACTGTGTAGCCGACCTTCTCGCCTGCAAATTCAAGTAAGAAAACGCGCCCAAAGAAATGATTTGCGAGTATTTGTTGCAAAGCACTACGTGCGGCTTGTTCATCGAATCGCAATGCTTCGTGTTCATAAAAATCCCGCATGAAAGCCACCAACAATTCAATGTCGGTGGCTTCAGCGGGAATGATTTTGAGGCTCATTTGTTTAGGAGGCCGCAGCGGCATCAGCACCGATAATTTCTGCGATGTTCGCCGGTTTGTAGGGCTGCCAGCCATCTGGCAAATCGCCGTTGTCAGCGCGTAAGAACTTCTGCTGATTTGGGCGAATCGTGGCGAGCAGTTCTTTGCGCGATTTTACTTTGAGCGGTTTGCCCAGATAAATCTTGCCGAGTTTCGCCATCAGTTTTTCGGGCAACGCGCTCGCAAACATCATCAGCGGCCACGTGAAGCTCTTGCCATTGATTTTGCGCAACTTCCACGCCCACAGTCCAATTGCGCCCAACCGCCACGCCGTCGGTGCCCACCAACTATATTGGCCGGGACGCAAATTCATCTTCCAGCATTTCATCATCAACTGCCATTGCAGCGGTGTCAGTTGTCGCGTCTCGGTCACGCCCTCTTTATTTTCCATTCGTGTGTCGTGCAACGGTGTGAAAATCGACGGAATGAAGAAGGCAAACAATCCGCGCCGCTCGACTTCGTAAATTAAATCCAGCGTTGCCTTTGAGTCTTCATCAGTTTCGCCGGGACTGCCGATAATCAACGTTACGGCGGGGAACCAGTTGTTTTCATTCAATACTTTCAGACCGTTGATGAAGACGCTCGGCCAATCTTCAGTCTGAAACGGAATGCCTTTGCTCGGCATAATTTTCTTTGCCATGCGAACCGAACCGGTTTCAAGTCCGATGAGCGGCGTCAACGCTTTTTTCTTCGGATGCGTGCTCAAGTACGGCAAGTGAATTGGGCTTTTATCCAGCAGCATTTCGGACAGCTTTTTGATGAGCAATGGATCAACGACCGCAGGCGCAATCGTTGAATGGCTCAGGACGTGTTGTTCGACGCCAGGTGTGTTGACGATTTCGGAGTACAAATCCAGCAACGCCTCGCGGTTCGGGAAGTAAAACGGAATATCCGTGTGAACCTGTCCCCAAATAAACATGTCTTCCGTAGCAAGCGAAATCTGTTTGTTGCCATCGCGCACGTTCGCGCGCACCGCGCCCATAATCTTGTCCTTGGGCATGTCAATTTGCGGGTTCAAATCCGGCACGCAGAATTGACAGCGCCGTCCGCAACCCGTCGTCATTTCGACGACACCAAAGGTCGTACGCTTGTCAGGAAACAAAAACGCATCGCGGTCTTTCGGATGTACAACGTCCACTTGCTTTGGCAACTCTTCGCCACGAATCGCTTTCGCAAACAAATCCAGTGTGTCCGTAGATTCACTGCGACCTTCGACTACGCAATCAATGCTGAGTTCTTCATAGCTGTTGGTTTGAATGATCTGCCAGCCACCGCTACCACCAACGATTACTTTGAAGCCGCTGCGAAACGGATTGGCTTTGATATTCGCAAACAATTCTTTCGAGTAGTGCGAATTGATCGGTTCGCGCGAGGAACCAAAAATCGAAGTGTACACGCCCGCCGCAAACGTCACGCCAAGCGGGTTGTGCGTGGAGATAGCTACGACACGCGTGTTCGGGCCGATGAATTTATGCGCGTCCTGCGGATAGCAGCACACAATATCGTCCACACTGTATTGCCGCAGCAATGAAGCTTCGACCAAACGAATGCCCGCCGGGCATGTATTTCGCCGAGCCATCCGCGTTGTATTCGACGTTGCGCCATTCGGGGTATTTTTTGTTGAGGATGCCCTCCAACCAAATCGGGAGCGACGCCATACTCATTTGAATGAAGTAGCCAGCGTGGTCAATGATTTCAGTTAAGGGGGCAGTCAGCACGATCAGTTTGCCACCGCCAATGGGAGCTTCCGTCGTCTGATTATTTTCGGTTGTCATTTATTTTTATCTCCAAGTAAAGCTTTCAATTTTTGCGAAAGCCGGTTTGAGAAGAGCGCTCCCAGCGCGCGCAGCATTAGACGTTCTGTCTGTGCTGTGTATGGATACCAAATCATTTCGCGTTTAAGTCCAAAACGATCTGTGATAATAACCTGTTCATGGCAGAACCGTCGAATGCCATGCGCCCCATGCCGCTTGCCAATGCCACTTTCCTTGAGGCCGCCCGAAGGCGCATCAGTTACCGCAAACCCTACAATCACATCATTAACGCACGTAAGACCGGCCTCAACTTGTGCTGCAAGGCGTTCGCCTTTAGCTTTGTCTTTTGTCCAGACACTGGCATTTAAGCCGTAAATCGAATCATTCGCCAGCCGCAAGGCCTCAGCTTCGTTTTTGACGCGCATAATCGGCAGCACAGGGCCGAAGGTTTCTTCGGTCATGATCTTCATCGAATGATCTACATTAATCAGCACGGTTGGCTCGTAGAAGCGACCTGATAAATTAGGATTGCGTTGTCCGCCTGTCAGGATTTGTGCGCCGTGCGCTTTGGCATCACTGACGTGCGCTTCGACGGTTTCGATTTGTTTGGGAAATGTCATCGCACCGACATCAACGCGTTGGTCGGAATCGTGTTCATCAACGCCTTGTCGCAAGGCGCGAGTTTTTTCGACAACGCGCTTCGTGAAGTCATCGGCAATTGCCTCATCCACATAAACACGCTCGACCGAGATACAAACCTGCCCCGAATTCGTGAACGCGCCCCACACCGCAGCATTTGCGGCACGTTCAATATCTGCATCGCGGCACACAATCATCGGGTCCTTGCCACCGAGTTCGAGGCTAACGGGAATCAGGCGTTTCGCGGCGCGTTCGGCAATCATCTTGCCCGTTCGCACGCTGCCGGTGAACGCGATCATATCAGCTTCGTCCACTACTGCGCCGCCCGTTTCGCCGTAGCCGTTCACGACCTGCAAAATCTCCGCTGGCAAGCCGGCATTCGTGAACGCCTGCTGCAAAATCTCGCAGCCCAGTTTCGCAATCAACGGCGTCCATTCCGAGGGCTTGATAACGACCGTATTGCCCGCCATCAACGCCGGAATCGCTTCGCCAATTGTCAGGATGAGCGGAAAGTTCCAGGGTGTAATCATGCCAATCACGCCGCGCGGTTCACGGTGTACTGTGACTTTCTTGTTGCGCAGCAAATGCGGCGTGAGGCGTTCCGGTTTGAGAAATCGTTTGGCCTGCTTAGCATAAAACGTGATGACATCGCAGACGTAAAAAAGTTCTGAGATGGCTTCCAGGCGCGGCTTGCCGTTTTCGGCGCAGATGGTTTGGATTATGTCTTCCTGCTTTGCCAATAACAAATCACGCGCAGAGAGCAAGGCGTTCGCACGCTGCTTTAAATCCAAAGCACTCCATTGCCGAAACGCCTCACGTGCTGTTGCCATCACAGCGCGCACATCCGATACAAAATCCACTTCAACTTCGCCGATTTTCTGAAGTGTTGCTGGGCTGTGAATGTCAATAACGGGTTTGGGTTCGAGCCTGAGTGGTTGTGCCATAGAAGACCTCCCAACTTGTTCGTCTTATGAAGTGGCGACAATGACGAAACTGACTTTGAGTTGATCGCCCATCTTGATCGTGCCGAGTCCGCCGGAATACGGCGTGATACCAAAATCGGTTTGCTTGATTGTGCCTTCGCCTGTAGCGCGGAGTTGATTATTGTTGAGCGTAACTTTGATAGGCAAGGACACGCGTTTGGTCACACCGCGCAACGTTAAATCGCCATTCAATGTAAAGCTACGATGGTCGCCGGACTTCTGGATGTTGCTGACCGAAACGGAGCGAAACTTGATCGTGGGATGCCGTTCGCTTGCCAGTACATCCTCCTGCAAAACTTTATGAAAGCCGCTGCGCTCGAAGTCGCTCATGTTCTTGTCAATATTGACGAACGATTTCGCCTCAGCATCAAGCTCGGCAGTGGCTTTGCTTTCATCGGCGGGCAATTGAATGCGCCCGGTGAAGTTTTTGACGCCAACATGATGCGTCGGATGAATTGTGCGCAGTAGTCCTTCCTGCATCAAGGTAAGTGAGAGTTGGCTTTGCGCGGCTAACATAGAATAGGTTTTCGCCATAGCGGGTTTGGAAACTACTTTCGTAGCTTTTTTCCGTTGCGCGGGAACAGCAACAAAGATGCAGCCTAAGAGCAGCCAAAGCCAAATGAAACGCGCAATATTTGAGGGAATAGCCTTGTTCATGGCGGAGTCAGGATTGTTGATAGCCCGCCGCTTCAATCGGCTGGACAATAACGGCGGTGCCATAGGCCAGCACTTCTGTCACGCCAGCACCAATTTCGTTGGCGTCATAGCGCGCCCCGATAATGCCGTTCGCGCCGATTTCCGAGGCGTGTTGAATCATAATTTCAAAGGCTTCTTCGCGCGCCTGTTCGCAGAGCTTGGTATAGATGGAAATGTTCCCGCCGACCATCGTTTGAAAGCCTGCGCCGATAGTGCCAAAGATGGAGCGTGAGCGCACAGTGATGCCACGCACAACGCCGAGGTTGCGAACAAGGCGAAAGCCCGGCAACTCAAATGCCGTCGTGACCATGTGATGCGCGACGGAATAGGCGGGCTTACTGACGGGATAGGGGGCTTGTTTGTTTTCCATTGGAGATTTTTCCTTGGGGCTTATTGCTCGGTGACAAACCAACGCTTGCCATTGATGAAAGTTTGCTCGCCGTTGGCTTTTAGGGAATTTGTTTCTGTCTGACCATTCTCGTATTTCATTTCCAGCAGGGGTTGCCCGTCTTTGGCGTAGATGCGCCAAGTTCCAGCCGCCTTTTGCACGCCACTCGATCCGCCATTTGCGCCGGGCACATAAATCGAAACCGAACTTTCTGAACGTGCCTGAAAGGAGCCATCCGCGAGCAAATAAATTTCCGTCTTACTGCTCATCCCGCCACCTCCGCCACCGCTGTTGTAGCTGCTGAGCATGGTCAGCTTTTTGCCGCGCAAGCGTTGTAGCCATTGTTGTGCTAAAGACGAGCGATCATTGGCGGCGGGAGCGACTTCGCGGCGTGTTGTACTGGTTGCTGCTGTTGCGGCGGGCGGCGCAACGCTGGCCGCGATGTCGCGCAGGATTGTTTCGTGCGCCTCCAGTTTATTTGGCAAGCCTGCGGCAAACACGACAATCGCCAATCCATTCAGCGTTGTTGCATACATGCGAATTTGAATTGGTTGTCCGTTTGTCTGATTCGTGTTGACCCAGATAGCACGCACGCCGCTGCCGCTTTTGGTTTTGTAATTTTGTGTAGGGCCGAGTTTACTAAAGCCAGGAAGCTGTGCCGCGAGTTGCTCGAGTTCAGCCGTAAAGCGCGGATCAGCCGCGTCTACAGGAACGGCTTCGGTTAAGACACGAATGTTTTCGGTTTGATCTTCAGCGGTCAGACCGGGCGGTAGCAATTGCGCAAATTCTGCCTTGCTTTCCACTCGCCAATCTGCCGGGTGCTGCAAGCTGAAGCCTTTAGGATGCGTGAATGTTTTGTTGGCGGAGGCCGGACGCGGCTGGGCGAATGTAAGCAATGAGGCGCAAAGCAGGCAAATCTGGAAAATAATCTTGCTCGCGGGCATAGTGACTTTCTCCTCTCAGTAAATAGCGTTCGTCGCGTTGGCGTTCCTACCCGAACAGATTTCCTTGCTTGCGCAATTTGGCTTCCGCTTCGTATTCCGGCGGCGTCCAGAGATATTTTTCCAAGTCGCATTTGCCTTTGTCATTGAAGACAATGCCTTCTGTTTCGAGCAATCGTTGTTGCAAATCAGGGGGCGACGTTTGTCCGGCAGTCGAACAGCCGCCTTGTGCGTTGATTACGCGATGCCAGGGGATGCTGCGGCCATCGTCGGGAGTGGCGTACATAATGTTGCCAATCGCCCGCGCGTCGTAGCCGATGCCTAACACTTTTGCGACCAGGCCGTAGCTCATCACATGCCCCGCCGGAATGCGCAACACTAATTCATACGCGCGTTCGCGGAAGCTCGGATCATCGCGTGGGCGATCTTTGACAGCGTTGCCGATTATGTTTTTTGCCATTGTTTGCCCCAAAACAGACAGGATTGACAAGATTGCTTCAGGATTTACAGGACAGGGGAAATACCTTCCCAAATCATCCTGTCAATCCTGTTTTCTAATCCTGTCAATCCTGTCTGAAAAGTCTTTAGCCAAATAGCGGGGGGCATTCACAACCAATAATGCGCAGATACGTGTACAACTGACCGCGATGATGAATCTCATGTTCGAGCATGACATTCATCAGGAACGAACGTGGCATGGCTTTCTCTGGGCCAAACGGCGCAATCGTTTCGCTCATTTGTTCCTGCGTGAGCGCGGCAATTTTCGCTACGCCTTCCTGGTGGAGTTGGTCAAAAGCCGCGATCAATTCATCGGTATCGTTGATGGCCTTCGGCAAATTTTCCGGCTTGAATCCCCCCGTCATCGCGGAGTCAATGAACAAGGATTCGGCGATGTACAAATGATTCATCAATTCGCCGAGCGGCATCGCCGAATCCGCAGGCTTCCAATCGTATTTGTCGTTGGGCGCTGATTTCATGATGCTCACGCTTTGTTTGTGAACACGATTCCAGTTGGCGATAAAGGGATCAATATGTGATGCAGGTGCGGACATGACTTTTCCTTTCGTTCGTTTGGTTAGTGGATAAATGAGTTTTGCGACGGCGCAAATTATAGCGCCGAAGAGAAATGATTGCGATGGCGACTTAGGCTTCGAGTTGTTTTCCGCGCGTTTCAGGCAAGGTCAACATCAAGGCTGCGCCTGCCACCAAAAACAACGACGTCACACCCAGCGCGCTGCCAACCCCTTTGCGCTCGGCGATAGCGCCGACCAACCAGGGGGAAGTCGCGCTGACAGCACGCCCGATGTTGTAAATCACGCCAAGTGCTGTTGCGCGAATCCGTTGGGGAAACAGCTCGGAAACCATCGCGCCGAAAATGCCGAAATAGCCCGAACCGAAAAAGCCCAGCACCGGCCCGAGCGTCATCAGCAATGTTTGATTCGTCGCATTCAAGCCATAAATTGGCGTCACAATCGCCGTGATGAGCAGATACAAAATGAAGGCTGGTTTGCGTCCCAGCCAATCGGCAATCACGCCAAAACTCAAGTAGCCAAAGAATGCGCCGATTTGCACGGGGATAATCCACCACGTGCTGCGCACAATGCTCATCCCCGCGCCGCCGCGTTCGACTGGTGAAGCCAGAAAGCCCGGCAACCACGTAAACACGCCCCAATATGCGATGAGCACGCAAATCGCCACGCTGCCCGCGCGCAACGTGAATTTGCGAAACGCTGGGGCGAACACTTCGAGCGGCGAAGCCGGATTTTGTTTATGCTCTTCGTCCAATGTTTCCGGTACGTGCCTGCGCACCCACAAGGTCAGCAGCGCCGGAAACAACCCAATCACGAACAACAATCGCCAATTCGGTAAAAATGCCGCTGCCAGCAAGGCCGCTAGAATGTAGCCAATTGCCCAGCCCGATTGCATAATCGCAATCGCGCGCCCGCGCAATTCAGCAGGCCAGCTTTCTGCCACCAACGCCGCTCCGCACGCCCATTCGCCGCCCATCCCAAAACCCAATAAGCCGCGCCAGAAAATCAATTGCACAAGCGGCGAAATTGGAATCAACCCCACTGTTGCTGTGCCCGCGCTGGCCAGCGAATAGATTAGGAGCGTCAGCGAAAGGGAGGTTTTTCGCCCAATGCGGTCGGCCAGAATGCCAAAGCCAATACCACCAATCGCAGCGGTCAATAGCGTTGCTGAAGCTACACTGCCAGCTTGCGTACTACTTAAGCCGAACTCACCCATCAGCGTCGTCAGGGCGAAGGAATAGAGCATGGCATCCATCGCATCCAACATCCATCCGGCCTGGGCAGCAAATAACGTGTTCCATTGAGCGCGGGAGATTTTCATAACAAGCGATTAGCTTTCAGCCATTAGCGTGAAAATACTGCTGTGGAAATCGGATTGTAATGGAGGTTGTGCTAAAAGCTAATGGCCAACGACTTATCGCTCATTTTTGATTGAACTCAGCCTGGATGGTGGAAACTTTACCTGCCGGGAGGAAAAACTTCTGCTCAAATTGACGCTGACCGGGCGCGACGACTAGAACTGTATGCACACCCATCATTAACTGCACTGTGCGAGGTGCTGTTCCACTGAACGTGCCATCAATGTACAACCGTACCCCAGGCACAGAACATTCAATCACTAACTCGCCAACGCCCGCTGAAGCTCCCACTAAATCACCCGTTACAGGAGCCACCTGAATGCCTTGCTCTACGGCAGTTTGTTGCGCGCGTTCACTTGCCGTTGGGCGTGAGGTGGCGGTAGTGGTAGGTGCAGACAAAGGAATTGGGGAAAGCATCATTACTTCTACAGCAGGAGCGAGCAAACGATTGATGCTTTGCAGATTGAGATCGCGTGTTTCAATCTCGCGGCTGAACCGCAAGACGACGCGCGGGTCAGGCAAGGGCCTGCTGGACTTGGCACCAGTTCTTGCGACTAAGGCCGCCGACGGTGGGCCAACTGTCGCATCCGAACCATGTGGGCCCACAGGCGCTAGTCCCGGTATCGCCAGGGGCGGTGCAGCGGTCGTCGTTTCTTGCAAACGTTCAGCCTCAAAGCGCACTTCGATTTCCTTGTTCTTAAAGCGCAGTTCTTTGATGAGCACCAATTCGCCCGGCTGTACCGCCGCCGTCACTTCAGGCAAAGGATAAATTTTGAGCTGCCCATCCAGCACTTCAATGCCGCGTTCATTGGCCGGAATTACGATTTTGGCGCGGACAGGTTTGCCCGTGTAGTAATCGCTGAGCAAGAGTTTAAGATCGGAATTGATTTGTTTTTCCGACGCTACAGGCCGTTTAGTTGGATTAGTTGGATCGGAAGGAATTTGACCGATAGCCTCCCTTATCGAACCGAAGCAGAGGCTCAGTAGAAATAAGCAACTCAGGACGTATTTTGTTGTGCATCCGACGAAGGACGAAGGGACGAGCGGCATAAATTAAATCTCAAGAGTGAATCCTGCGCGTGATTCAGGCGGGGCGAAATGTGGGATGCGAGAAACGACAGGCAGCAGGGAACGTCCCTCCTGCCTGTCGTATACGGCAAGAAACTAGCTGCTTTTGATTACCGTAAAAACTTCTTTCCGCGTAAAAGATTTACCGGCCACGTTGTCCGTGACCTTTACAGCGACATCATACGATCCAGGCTGTAGCTGCTTGAGCGAAATTATGCGCGCCAGCGTGATTTGCTGACCATTCAGTACGCTCATTCCAGACTTACCATCTTCTTTAAATTTGATAAGTTCCTTGTCTTTGCCCGAATGTGTGATGATGTATTCAATATCTACACTCGGTCGCAAGGTTGCCTGGTCAATGGCTACGTTGTACACCTGCATATAAAGGCCGAGGGTTTGATCTGCTTTGTATTCCGCCGTTGCATTCGGAATCACTTTCATTTGCCCTCGCACGAATTGCCCCGTTGCCAACCGCCCATCCAGCGGTTCGAGCCTTGATGCCAGCACGAGCGTGGAAGAGGACAAATCACTTTCGCTATAACGCGGCACCACAAAGCCTTGATGCTTGATGTCGGTGCGACCGCTATTGACGTCGCGCACAACCAGATCAACCTTGTAAGTACCCGGCGGCAGGATCAGGTCTTTATTGTAAACCGACCGGGATTTTTGCCCGGCATCCAATTGTTCCGGCAAATAATTTGAAGTCACAACATCCTCAAATAAAGCCGCACGACGACCGGAAACATTCGTGATGCGAGCGTGAATGTTCGCCGCCGCTTCCTGAATGGGGCCTCTCGATTTGTAAACCAAATCGGAATTATCCAATTGCAATGTGAAGGAAGTCAGCACCGCTGAATCCGTCACGCGGGCAAAGTTAATGGCCAGTCCGGTAGAAAGCACATCCACGTTAATCTTGGGGTCTTCTGAGAATCCAATCGTTGCTTCGAGGTCTTTGAACTTAACCTTCGGCGCACGCTGCAAGGCCACCAGTTGCGCCAGTCTCTCAAAGGGTTGATCCTTCGCGCGTTGCCCAAACATCTGATTGCCGTTCTGATTGTTCATGTTGTAGCCCGCAATGCGATCCGCTTTGCTCGTCAAGCCAAGTTGTTCGGACATGGTCAAGCCCGCATTCGGCACGTATAGCAGCGCGTCTTTTTCATTGGCATTACGCGCAATGCGATATTCGCCGGAACCAGTGGGGTCTACGAACTCAATTTCAATGTCAGAGCCAACGCCTTCGATATAGCGATACCACCAGGTTTCAAACGGAAAAGTCGAAGTTGTTCCGCCACCTTCCCAAACCGGACGATTATAGGAACCACCCGACGGATGCGATTCTTTTTCATCGGGCTTGCCGAACATAATGTAGATACGCCCACGATCTGTCTTCCAGCCCGGAATACCACTGGCGAAATTTTCATTGGCGTAGGCGATGCGCTGGTAATATTCTTCACGATATTCGTTGACATCCGTGTCTGGGTCAGGATCGCGTCGCAACCAGAATTGCTCAATGAATTGCTCGCGCTCATCATCAGTCTTGAGCGATTTGAAAACTTTCTTCTCTTCGTCCGTGATGATATACGCGACATCATCATCCATCCATCTTTTGTACACGCTGTTCATTCTTTCACCACTGGCAGCGCGTTGTTGTTCTTTTCTTCGTTTGGCATTTTCTTTGTCTTTCTTATCGTCCTGGGCAAAGCCAGTAAACGAGGTGGAAAGCAAGGCGCAAACCAGTACCTGCGCCATCCGGCGCAAAATCGAACGTTTGGAATCTAGTGACATAGGAAATCTCCTCGGTATCTCACCGGGCCCCCACGGCCCGAAAACATTAGCTCACATCAGCCTTTTCAAACCACATCAGCTTCTTGTCAGCCTCGGCTTTTCATGCCACACCAGGCATTTGCCTTTCACAGGGCTTACCGAGTTGGTAGGAAATAAATACAGTGAATTCTACGCGAGCAAGCTAGCTGGCGTCAACGCTAGGTTTTGACTTTTCTGCCTTGCCCCACTTGGAAAGAGCAACCTAAGTGTCGCTACCCAGGCCCACGAGCCAGGTTCCAAGAGCTTAAGGGCTTCCTTTGCTGAAGGAGCGTAAGGCCCGCACCCCGCGTATTTGCGTTTCTCGCGCGGTGAATTAGAATCTTTTTTCATCGTAACACAATTAACCGAGGGTTTAATGAAACAGCAGAAAAAGACAAAAGCACAACTTCCCGTCATCAAAGAAATCACGCCGGAAACGCAACTCGAAATCCGCTCAACTGCACTTGCAGAAATGAATTTATTTCCGCTGGATACGTTCACTTATGAATATCCGGGGCGGCGCATTGAAATTAACTTTACTTCGGCGGAATTCACCGCGATTTGCCCGTTCTCAGATTTCCCGGACTTTGCCACGTTGTACCTTATGTATGTGCCGCATAAGCGTTGCATCGAACTGAAATCGCTCAAGCTTTACATCAACTCTTTTCGGAACGTGAAAATCTTTCACGAACATGTCGTTAATAAAATTCTGGATGATTTTGTCGCAGCCTGTGACCCGCTGGAATTTCAACTCGAAGGCGATTTCAATGTGCGTGGCAATATCAAAACAGTCATCAGGGCAAGTTATCAACGGAAGAAAAAGTAACCGAACTTTGCCTGCGTGTGTTTCGTACAGCCGAGCTTGGAGGATCCTCTATGTTTTGTCCCAAATGTTCTAATCCTGCGACCGAAGGCCAACGGTTCTGTCGTCAATGTGGCACCAACTTGGGCGCGATTGTAGATGCGATGGAAGGTCGTCGTGGCCCCGTTGATTTCGAGCGCCTGAAAGTTGATCTGAAAGACCTGGGCACTTCGCTGCGTACAGGTTTTGAACAGGCGCATAAAGAATTCAAAAAGACGCAGCATTTTTCGCACCGCCAGGACACAAAGAAACAACGCCGCGAGCAGCATTGGGGAACAGACGTTGCAGCGACGGTTAGCGGCGCTGCCAACGACATCAAGACGGCGGTCTTTAGGCCCACGCCGAAACCAAAACGTTCGCGGGAGTCGCGCCGCTATCATTTGCAAAAAGGCATCCTCTCGATTTTTTCCGGCAGCGCGGTGACCGGCGCTTATTACCTCTTCCTCAAGACAGCAACGGAATCTGGTTTGCTGGCAAGCCTGGAGCACATGGTGTTGCAGCATAATCCTGATCTGACCGGACTATTGCCAGTCGTGCAAATGCTCTGGGTCTTTGGCTTGATTCCTGTCGCCACAGGACTGGGGTATCTCATTAACGGAGCCTTCTTTGCGCCTTCCGACCGAGAGCTAAAAGAACTTGCTGCCGCCGAAGCCGTGTTGCAGGCGGAAGCGAAGCCATTGCCGTGGCATACGGTTCAACCAGTTCCATTCAATTCTTCTGAAGCAAAGGTGACGAACGAATTCAACTCAGAAACTGCCGCTGGATTCAGCGTTACCGAAGACCCGACGCTCCCGCTGGGGCAACGCGAGCCAAAACGACAAGCCAGCTAATCTTCATCATTTCTTGCCCACCGCTTGCGAGCATTGCGCCGCGCATCGTACAATTCTCTGCCGTCAGACGCGACGCGCTTGCGAGAAGGTCGCTCTGTTGATCCCTCTTTTATTTTGCACTTATGCCTCAAAAAATTTTCGCACTGGGCTTATTTCTCCTGCTTGGAATTATCAGCGGGTGCAAATCAAAAGCCAGCAGTAGTCATACCAACGCTTTGCAAGCGGCAGATGAAAAAACTCCTGTGGTGGCGGTAATCAATGGTTCGCCTGAATATAAAGCGGCCTTGGACCGGTTTCTGAAGTCACGCCTTTCCGATTTGCTGCAGCAACAAACACAAGAAGATAACAATCAATTGCAAAGCAGTCTGCTGGACGAATTCATCGGGCGGCAATTAGTCTTGCAACGCGCGGCGGCGAAAGGCATTCAGGCCACAGATGATGAGTTGCGGCGCGAAGTCGCGGATCAACATCAGCAGGCAAATGTCGAAGGTAGCAGTCCAACCCAGACGGCTCTGGTGGGGCCGGAACGCGCGGCAGAGATTGCGGATGATTTGGTAGTCTGGAAGTTTTATAAAGCGGATGTGCTGAAAGATGTTTCCGTTACGCCGCAAGAAGTTGAGCAATATTACAAAACCAACCCGAAACGCTATCCGCAGGAACCTAGCTTCTGTGTCCGCGAAATCAAAGTGGATCAGCCGGAAGACGCGGAACAGTTGCGGAAGCAGGCGTTGGATAAACCCGCAGATTTTGCGCTATTGGCGAAAGAACATTCCAATTCTCCTTCCAAGGGAGCTTTGCGGTGTTATCGCCCGAAGGAGTTGCCCGAAGTCCTCGAAAACGCGGCCATGCCGCTCAAAGCAGGTGGCATCAGTACCGTAGTCAAATCTAATTTTGGCTATCACATTTTCCAAATGGTCAAAAAAGAAGAGCCGCAGCCTTTCGAGAAAATTCAAAAGCAGGTCGAGGAAGACCTGTTACGCAGTAAAAATCAATCGGTAATAGATGCTTATCGCAATGAAGCTTTGGCCCAGGCCAAGATCAAGGTATATGCCGATAAGCTGGAATTCAATTACACTGGTAAATGGAAGTAGAAACACGACGCCAATATAGAGCAAACTGGAAAATTTGCTGATGATTCATACCGCGTCGCCTTGTTAACTTCCGCCGCAAACTGGAAAGTTTGCTCTACATTTCACAGGAGCAGTAGTTATGAAATTAATTAAGACCCTGATTTATCTCGCCATCTTTTTGCTTTTACCGAGTGCGGTTTGGGCACAGGAAAGCGATTTGACGCCGCTGGACGAAGTCATTGCCCGCGTCAACACCGAAGTGATTTTGCGTTCTGCCTTTGAGCGTGAACTAAAGATGTACATTGAAGAGTTCAAACAGCGCGGCAAAAAGGACGAAGAGATTGAAAAAGAAATCACTGAGTTGCGCGCCAAAATCCTGGATGGTCTGATTGATCAGCAATTGCTGATGCAGCGCGCCAAAGAACTTTCAATGGATGTTGAAGATCGCGTCAACGAACAACTCGTGCGCATTATGAAAGAGGTTAGTTGTGATTCCATTGATTGTCTGGAACAGAAAATGCGCGAGGTTGGCGTAGACATCAACGAGCAAAAGCGTGGGTTGCGCAGCAAGTTTATGTCCGATGCCGTGCTGGGACGCGAAGTCTACAGCCCGCTGTTCCATAAACTAACGGAACAGGCCAAGCGCGACTTTTACGAGAAAAACAAAGACTGGTTTTCTACGCCGGGTGAAGTCGAACTGAGTCGCATTTTCATTCGCAAGCCGAAAGACATGTTGCTGCAAGCTCAGGCCCAGGCTAGAGTCAATGAACTCGCGGCGCAGATTAAAAGCGGCGTGGATTTCAAGGCCCTGGTGCGGAGCAAATCCGAAGACTCCGCCGACATCGTGAAGCAGGATGGCAAGATCGGCAAAGTGCAGCTTGACCAGCTTCCCACTGAAATCCGCACGGTCGTAGAAAAAGCGGAGATCGGCGCGACGACAGCGCCCATTACCTTGGCGGATGGCTATGCCATCTTTCGCGTGGAGGCGCGTAAGGAGCGTGAAACCAAACCCTTTGAAGACGCCGAAGTGAAAAATGCCGTATCACAACGCCTAGTGATGGAAAAAGGACAGGAACAAGTGGACGATTATTTGAAGGACTTGCGCCAGGATGCGTTCATTGAAATTGATCCGAAATATCAATTGCCCGGCCTAAAGACAGCCTCTGCCCAAATCAAAATCACGCCCTACAGCGAAGAATCGGAGAAGGCGAAGAAAAAGCGGCTGAAAGAAGAAAAGAAAGAAAAAGAGCGCCGCGAAAAAGAAACGACCAAAGACAAGGAGACAGCACAGAAATAATGATTAGTGGTCATTTGTCACCGGTCACTGGTAGTCAGATAGTGCGTCGCCATTCCCTTTCACAATTTGAAACGCTGCTTGCTAACCTCCTACTCAGATGACAAATGATAAATGACGAATAACCACTGACAAATGACCTATATGAAAATCTTCATCCGCGATTTCGCCACCAACCAAACGGTCAGCACCACCTTTTTGGTCAAGGCAAAGGAATTCCGCGACAAAAAAGGCGGCGGACAATATTTGACGCTGACACTGGCGGATCGCACGGGCGATATTGCCGGGCACTGGTGGGACAATTTTGAGGAATCGGCTGAAACCTTCAAGGTAGACGACATCGTCTTTGCGCGTGGGCAAGTCATTGTGCATCGCAATCGGTTGCAATTGACGGTGCATCGCGTGCGACCTTGCGAAGAGCGTGAATATGAGTTGGCCGATTACTTCCCGACGACAAAATACAATATAGATCAAATGTTCGCGGAGTTGATGCAAACGGTGCAGGGCTTTGCCAATCCCCATTTGCGTCGCTTGCTTGAAAACATTTTCGCGGATGAAAAAACCGTGAAGAAATTCAAACGCGCGCCTGCCGCCAAAACCATGCATCACCCCTATCTCGGCGGCTTGTTGGAGCATACACTTTCACTCGTTAAGCTCGCGCAGAAGGTCGGCTCGCATTACGACGGCATTGATCTGGACTTGTTGCAAACCGGCGCAGTGCTGCACGATTTTGGCAAGATTGATGAATTGAGTTACGAACGCGGCACGAACTACACTGATGAAGGACAAATGATCGGGCATCTGGCAATGGAAACGTTGATGGTGGCGGATCATATCAAGCAGATTCCTGATTTCCCGGACGAACTCCGGCGGCATTTGCTGCATTTATTGCTCACGCATCACGGCAAGCTGGAATATGGTTCGCCCAAATTGCCCGCGACGCCGGAAGCCTTAATGTTGGCCTATCTGGATGACCTGGACTCCAAAGTAGAAGCGATGCAACGCCTGATGTCGGAGCCGCATGCCACCGGCGCGTGGTCGCGCATTTCGCCGATGTTTGAGCGACCGATTTATCGCCGCCGACCCAATGGCGAGATCGAAGCGAAGCCCGAAGAACCGCCTCCTCTGACCACGGCAACGGCGGCAAGTCAGGGTGGGGAAGCGCCAGTCAATGCCAAACCAGCGAAAGTCGCACCCGGAAGCTTTAATAATCCGTTTGCGCAGTTGGGAGAGTTAATTAAAGAATAAGCAAAGGAAAACAAACGATGGCTATGGTTTCTGCGATTTTACTAGCGGCGGGGGAATCCCGCCGGATGGCGGGCGATTTCAAGCCGCTGATGAAATGGGGCACTCGCACGGTCATTAGCTCCTGCATTGATAATCTGCGGCGTTCCCGCGTGGATGAGATCATCGTCGTGCTGGGGTTTCGTGAGTCGGAAATTCGCGCGCGACTCGCCGGGGCAGGCGTGCAATTCGCCATCAATCGCGAATATACCAAAGGGATGCTTAGCTCGCTCAAGACCGGTCTCCCGCTCATCAGCCCCAGTTGCGAAGGTGTGTTAGTCGCGCTGGTAGATCAACCGATGGTAGGCCCGGAAGTCATCAACCCGCTCGTTATTAGCTACGGTGACTACGAAAAAAAGATTTCAGTGCCAACGTATGAAGGCAAGCACGGTCACCCGATCATCCTCAGCCGTGACTTTGAAGAAGAAATTATGCGACTGGATGACGCCGACCCCGAAGGACTCAAGGCCATTCTCAATGCGCATCGCAACGACATCCAGGAAGTGTCCGTTGAGTCCGCCGCAATTCTGGAAGATATTGATTCGCCCGAAGACTATGCTCGTCTGGTCGCGCAAGTGCCGTCGTTTTACGATTCGCACAAATGGACGCCGTAATGAAACCATAAGCAAGTGGCCAGTCACCGATAGGTGAAAACATCTTTTCAAGAAATCGGCAAACAAACGGCAAAACTTTGTTTCATACTTTCATTTAAGTTTCCAACTACTTGAAAGGAACTCTTTCTTTCTCGCCTTAATTTATGGCCTACGACGATCTGCGCGCATTCATCAAAGCATTAGAAAAGCACAAAGAACTCAAACGCATCACCGTCCCTGTTTCCAGCGATCAGGAGATCACGGAAATCACGGATCGCGTGTCGAAAGCGGGTGGCCCGGCGTTGCTCTTTGAAAACGTAGACGATGGCAAGATGCCTGTTCTTATTAACGCCCTCGGCAGCCGTCGTCGCATGGCGCTCGCGCTTGAAGTGGATCACGTAGATCAAATCGCCGAACGCCTAACTGAATGGCTTGATTTCAAATCACCTACGGGCTTGCTCGAAAAAGTGAAGATGCTGCCGAAACTCGCGGAACTCGGCAAATACTTTCCCAAAGTCGTCAAGTCTGGCAAATGCCAGGAAGTCATCAAACGCGAGGGCGAATTTTCACTGCACGATTTTCCGATTCTGAAATGCTGGGAAGCGGATGGCGGACGCTTTATCACCTTGCCGATGGTCTTCACGCGCAACCCACGCACGGGCGCACGCAACTGTGGCATGTACCGCATGCAGGTCTACGATGAAACGACTACGGGCATGCACTGGCAGATTCACAAGCACGGCGCAGCGCATCACCGCGAGTTAGAAAAACGTGGTGTTGAGCGAATGGAAGTCGCCGTTGCTATTGGTGCCGAACCGATCACAACCTTCGCCGCGACGCTGCCGCTGCCCGATGATCTGGACGAAATGATCTTTGCCAGCTTCCTGCGCGAAAAGCCGATTGAAATGGTCAAGTGCGTGTCTGTAGATTTAGAAGTTCCCGCGCACGCTGAGATCGTGCTGGAGGGCTACGTTGATCCGTCAGAGCGCCGCATTGAGGGGCCATTTGGCGATCACACCGGCTTTTACACGCTCGAAGAACCCTATCCCGTGTTTCATGTCACCGCCGTCACGCATCGCAAAAATCCGATTTATCAAACCACCATTGTCGGCAAACCGCCGATGGAAGATTGTTGGATGGGGCAGGCGATCATTCGCATCACATTGCCCGTTCTCAAACGCCAGCTTCCCGAAATCGTAGACATGAATCTGCCCTTTGAAGGCGTGTTTCATAACCTAGTGCTGGTTTCAATTCGCAAACAATATCCTGGCCACGCGCGCAAAATCATGAATGCGATATGGGGCCAGGGGCAGGCGATGTTTTCCAAGTGCATCGTGGTCGTAGACGATGACGTAGACGTGCAAAACCCCAGCGAAGTCGCCTGGAAAGTCCTCAACAACATTGATCCCGAACGCGATATTCAATTTATGATGGGGCCGGTAGATGTATTGGATCATGCCGCCCGTCAAACCGGCTACGGTTCAAAAATGGGCATTGACGCCACGCGCAAATGGAAAAACGAAGGCTTTGATCGCCGCTGGCCACGCGAGAACAATACGAGTGAGGAAGTGAAGCGGATCGTGAATGCAAAGTGGAAAAAGTTAGGGTTATAACACGGCTCATTTAGGTCGCGGGTCTTCCACCTGTTGACCAGGTTGCGGCCACTTACCAGAACGGGCCAGTTTGATAGCTTCCATCAAAATTTTCGCGGCGTTTCGCACTTCCGCGTGCAGTGCATGGTCGCGGTCGAGCGCGTCATGGCTGGTGGCATAGGGTTCATAGTAACCGATGTAACGATCAATCGTGGAAGCGTGGCTCGCCTGGAGCAAATTCATATCAAGAAGCCAATCCGTCAAAGAGCGGCGCAGGATGTCCGCGCCTGCTGCGTCTCCGTGAACGATGATCGAAAAGAGTCGTCCCGCAAGATGCCGTGGATAATCCCAGCCTTGCAGTTCGAGCGCTTTTGCCTCTTTCGGATTTTTGCCGTGCGTGCTGGTCGGGTCGGGGTTGCCGCCGTCGGCGCAGACAAGCCGATCCATCATCAGTTTGAGCACACTCGGCGCTTGATACCAGTAAACAGGACTGACAATCATCACGCCGTGCGCCGCCACCCACCGCGGATAAATTTCATTCATCCAATCGTTCACCTGTCCCATCGCATGATTCGGGTAACAGGAACACGGCCAATTACACAGGGGCATGGCGGTTGAGACACACGCTTTGCACGGTAAAATCTGCCGTCCGTATTCCGCCGTCAGCATACTCAAATCGAGTAGATCGCATTCAAAACCCTTCGCTTTCTCGATCTCCTCACGGGCCATTTGGACCAGGCGAAACGTCTTGGACATTTCACCGGGACAGGTTTGGTCATTGCGCGCGGCACTGCAAATCAACAAAATGCGCCTGGGACTCTTCGGGTCACGTTGTTGTTTTTCCGCCTGCCGAATCTGCTTGCGGGTTTCGAGCCACTCAATAGGCAATTCAAAGTCGGGGTCTTGAAACCCCTTTCCCGCTTTCCGCGTGCGAGGGCTTTTGTGATACTCATCGTACGTCTTCCAGGCGACTTCCATCACCCGGTCAATCTCGGCCCGTACCACGTCAAACGCGGGATCATAGAACCGCTCGGAGAGACGGCGTGTAAACTCCTCCCGTGAGAGTTTGACGTCGCCTTGTCCAGTGCGCAGCGTTGGGGTTGCTTTGGAGTTCTTTGCCATAATAATACTTGGATTGCCTCCCACCTGATAAGTATCTCACGCATCAAGATTGGTTCATCGGGTGCGGGATAACACACCGTCAGCCTCGTCCATTGCGATGGAAAAACATTACGTTCTTTTCCCACCTTAAACTAGCCCATTTTTGTCCAAATTTTGGCGTCCACTATATGAAGGCAACAGAGAGATTACAGAACACATAGAATGAACGCAACAGACAGAAACACGCCCACATGCCTGGGCCAAATCTCCGTGTGTTTCGTTCTTTCCGTGTGTTCCGTACTCTCGCCTTTCTTAGCTTAATCCGCTTGCGCTACAGCTCCTCGTAATATACCGAGCCGTTATTTGCTCGCCAATTGCCTGCCTGCCTGTCGTGCTTCATCCAAAGTCAAGCGTTGTTTCTTGCGATACGACAAATTGGCCATGTGCGCGGCAATCGCGGAACGATAGCCTAATTCCACCGAAGAATTCGGCTCTTTGCGCGAGCGGACGCATTCGACGAAGTTCGTGTAGTGATGCACGCCTTTGTCTTCGCCTTTAACAACTGCGCCATCGGGATTGTTGAGTTTTTCCGGCGCGTAATTCCAGCCGCTTGTGGCTCGGCCTGAAACCATATCGGTCGTGCCCATCAGCCATTCAATCGAACCGTGTGAGCCGAGGATGCGCGCGCCCAGGCCGTACCGGCTGTTGCTGAAGGACGATTGCCACGTGACGACCAGATCGTTCGGATAATCTAAGGTCACGGCTATCGTGTCCGGCACTTCACGTCCGTCTTTTTCGGAGAACACACCGCCGGACATATACGCTGCGGTCGGCACGCCCAAATCCAGCACGCCGATCAGCCAGCCGATTTGATGCACCATGTTTTCGGTGATATTGCCGCCCGAAAATTCCCAATACAAACGCCAATTGATGAACTTCTGCGCATCGAACGGACGCTTCGTGCGGCCATTCAGAAAGGCATCCCATTTGACGTTGGCGGCGGTGCAATCGGATGGAATCGGACGCACCCATTGGCCGACGCCGCGTTTGGAATTGCGACTCATCCACAATTCGGCGTGCGTCACCGTGCCGAGTTTGCTGGACTTCGCCCACGTGCGCGCATCGGCGAAATAGCCTGCGCTGTTATGTTGCAGGCCGATGCCGACGACGCGATTGGAGGCTTTCTTGGCGGCGGCAAGACACGCTTCGGCTTCTTCGATAGACCAGGTCATCGTCTTTTCGCAGTACATATCTTTGCCAGCGGCCAGCGTGTCAATAAAGTGGCGCGCGTGGCAGTGCAAGGGCGTTGCGACAATCACGGCGTCAACGTCTTTCATCTCCAGCAACTTGCGATGATCACTGAAGCTTTTGAGATTGGTTACGTCTTGCCCGGTTTCGGTCAGGAGCTTCTTCACCTGATCAGCGCGACCCGTGTAAGCATCCGCTAAGGCGACGAATTCGATATTCGGCGCTTTGACAAATTCGCGCATCAATTCCTGCCCGCGTGCGCCAGGGCCAATGATGCCGAGGCGGACGCGATCATTTGCGCCCCGAATGTTGGCGAAGCTGCGCGCGGTGGGCAGGGTTAAGCCTGCGGTAGTGGTGATGGCGGCTTGTTTGAGAAAATCTCTGCGTTCAAGTTTCATAGTGCTATTCCTTTGCTGCGTTAGATTGTAATTTCCGTGAAAGTGAAGAAGGCAATAATTCACGATTTCGCCCACTTTGACAATGCTTCGGACGAAACGGTGGGTTAAATGGCTTCGTCTATTTTGCGTCTGGCGCGACCTCTTTTCCATACGTCGCCTCACGGTTTGACCAATGCGCAGCCGCATATTATGCTGAGCGCGCAATTCGTTGGCGCAACCGCCGATCAATTCTCTCGAACGAAACTACTCTTACCGGAGACCAGAATGAGTCAAAACGTCACTAGCTCTGTCAAGGCTGCTGCCGAATCTGTCGGCAAAATTAAACATCTGCGTTGGTATATCTGCGGGTTGTTATTTTTTGCCACGGTCGTAAATTACATTGATCGCCAAGTGCTGGGTACCCTCGCGCCGGAATTGCAAACCACGATTGGTTGGAGTGAATCGGAGTACAGCAACATCGTGATTTCCTTTCAACTGGCCTACGCCATTATGTTTTTGGTGTGGGGCGGCGTGCTGGACAAAATCGGCGTGAAGATCGGGTTTGCGGTTGCCTTAATTATGTGGTCACTGGCGGGAATGGGACACGCCTTCGCGGCGACTGCGTTTGGCTTTGGCGTGGCGCGCTTTTTCCTCGGTATTGGTGAAGCCGCCAACTTTCCGGCTTCCGTGAAAACTGTGGCGGAATGGTTTCCCAAAAAAGAACGTGCGTTGGCGACCGGAATTTTTAATGCGGGAACCAATGTCGGCGCGATCATTGCGCCCGCAACAGCGCTTGTTTTGTCCGCGTATTTCGGTTGGCAAAGCGCCTTTATTTTTACGGGTGCCGTGGGATTCCTCTGGCTGATTTTTTGGTGGGCGTTGTATCAGCGCCCAGAAGATCACCCACGCCTATCCGCTGACGAATTGCACTTGATCCGGGAGGGAGAGGCCATCGAAACAACGGCGAAAGTTCCCTGGCTGTCCCTGCTTGGATTTCGTCAGACGTGGGCGTTTGCGGTAGGCAAAATGATGACCGATCCGGTCTGGTGGTTTTACTTATTCTGGTTGCCGAAATTCCTCAATAAAAACTTCGGTATCAAAGGAACCGCGTTGATTCCCTATCTCACAGTTGTTTACCTCATTGCTGATGTAGGTTCTGTCGGGGGCGGGTATTTGTCTTCCGCGCTGATTAAGCGGGGCTGGACAGTTAACAAATCCCGCAAGACGGCCATGTTGTTATTTGCCGTGATGATGCCTTTGGTGACGATTGCACATTTCACGAGCAGCGTTTGGACAGCAGTCATTATGGTCGGGATTGCCGCTGGCGCGCATCAAGGCTGGTCGGCGAATTTGTTTACGCTGACAGCGGATTTGTTCCCGCGTAAGGCGGTTGGCTCGGTCGTTGGCATCGGCAGTTGTGCGGGCGCGCTCGGCGGCATCATGTTGCCGTTGTACATCGGCAAAGTGCTTGACGCAAATCCAGGCTATTATTTGCCGATGTTTATTATTGCGGGTGTGACATACGTGCTGGCGTGGGTGGCGATTCATTTTCTTGTGCCGAGAATGGAGCCAGCGAAGATTTGATTATGACCAGCAAAGATTGATTATGAATTGATAACGGGGAGCGATTTCGTCTCGGCTTTAAATTCGCGGTGGCCGTACTGGCTGAAATAGGCAAGCTGACGGCGATAGCAGCGCTGGGTGTCCATATCAAATGCGACACAGGAATCAAATGGGCGGGAATAGATATGAATGCTGACGGTGCGTTCGTCGGCATTGAAGAGTTGATGAATCGTTTGCAATTTGTCGGCAGTAGCAACTTCGCCGCCCGTGCAGCATTCCACCACGCTCAGGCGCTCCAGCTTAACGTGATCGGAACCCGCTGTGCAATCAATGTCCACGACGTTTTGATGCTCCGGGTGATCGCAACCCAACCATTTGTAATCCACGACTGAGATATTGCCGCGCTGCGTCATCATCCAACAAAGCTGCCCGTTGTGTGTATGGACGGCAGTCTTCTGCTGTGGCTCCCAACAAATCGCCATCACTTCAAAGAGATCATCGCGGTAAATCAAATTGCGCGTGTAAAACTTGTCGTCGAAAAAGACAAACGGTGCCAGCGAAGCGTCGGAAATCTGCACGCTGTCACAAAAGTCCAGCACGTTGTCGCGCGTAATCAAGCCAGCTTCAAAAGTCCGTAGCCTGGTCACAAAATCATCAATACCAATCAGGGATTTTCCACTCATACTGCTTCCTTAACTAGCGGCGAGTTTGGCTTGCGTTGTGCGCGCCATCCGCAAGATTTCCGCCTCGTCCAAAGACTTTACTTGCCCGGTTTCGTACAGCGTTTGCCCCGCGACCATCGTGAAAATTACATCGCTTGCGGAACAGCTAAAAATGATCGCCGCCGCCGGATCATAATGCGGCGTATTGTGCGCGCGGTGCAAATCAATTGCAATCAAATCCGCCTGTTTGCCGACTTCCAGGGAGCCGATGCGATGGTCCAGGCTCAGCGTGCGCGCGCCGTCCAACGTGATCATTTTCAGCAGCGCATCCGCCGCAAACAGAATCGGATCGCGGTTGTGCGCGCGATGCAACAGCGCACAGAAGCGCGCTTCTTCAATCAGGTCGCAAGCGTTGTTGCTCGCCATACTGTCCGTGCCTAAACCGACGTCAATCCCTTCCCACAACATCGCCGTCAGCGGAGCAATGCCGTGCCCGAACTTCGCATTAGATTTGGGACAATGAGCGACGCGCGCGCCCGCAGCTTTCAGCAACGCGATATCTTCGTCACTCACCGTCACGCAATGAATTAAGAGCGGCGCGGCATCAAGCACGCCGAGTTGCTGAAAATACTGGATCGTCGAACAACCCGGCGCAGTGAATTCGATGCCGCGTCGGTTCAGCGATTCGGCAAACGCGCCCGTGCCATCGCGTAACAATTTCACTTCGTCCTGCGATTCCGCCGTGTGAATTGCAATGTCCAGCGCCATCTCAAAACTCAGTTCAGCGACTTGCGCAAAGAGCCGATCCGAAACCGAATACGGCGCGTGGGGTGACACGCCGAGCCGCACACGATCCTGTGCGCCCACTTCGAAAATATGCTCGTGTAAGTCGGAAAGCTTTCGTTCGATGGCTTGCGCGCTGGCCTCGGCTTGTTCGACGCGTGGGCCGAAGCATTCCTGAAACACGACGCCGCGCAACCCGCTTTCGATCAAGGCTTCGAGCGTCGCTGTCGCATCCGCCGTATCGCCAAGCGTCGTCACGCCCGCGCGAATGGCTTCAAGGCAGCCGAGCCGTGCGCTTATCATCAAATCGTCGCTGCTCAATCGTTCGCTTTTGAGTTGGATAAGATTGGCGATCCAACGCTGGAAGTGCGGTTCTTCGAGGCGACCGCGAAAGGCTGTAAGTTCTAGATGGCTGTGAACATTGACGAGGCCGGGCAGAAGCGCTGCTGCGCCAAAATCTCGCACCGGTGCGGCAGGGAATTGCGCACACAATTCTGCCAACGAACCGACGGCAAGAATTTGATCGGATTGCACCGCGACTGCGCCATTGGCAAGCGGCGGTGCAGTAATGGGAAGAACCCAGTGAGCCGTGAATATCGTGGTCATAATTGTTCTGCCGCACCACCAGCACCCAGTTCTTTACCAGTATAATCGGCGCGGACTCTCTTTGTTTTAGCGTCGTCAACTTGCCTCTTATCAGAGGGCCGGTGGCAAATCTTTTTTCCGTCGCGCCGCCATCTTGAGAAAACGCCGCCAGCCGTCGAGCAATTCCATCAGGAGGTACAGATTGCCTTCGTAGGTGCTGAAGTCGAAAACCGTCAGAACATTCACGTGATTGAGTGCTGAGATGGCTTGCGCTTCTAAGTCAAAGCGGCGCAAGTGATCAGGCTCCTGGGCGAATTCGACGGATGGGGCTTTCAGCGCGCCTACACGCCCCTTCCACCTTTACCGAGCAGCGTGATGATTTCGTAATGGTCGAATTCTGTGTTTGGAGAAACGGGCATAAACCCTCGTGAAATCAAAAGGCAAATCTCAAAAGGCAAAAGCTCGGCACTTAATTAAGAAACTCAGAAACGGTTTTGCTTCCGAATCCCACTTTTGCCTTTTGAGATTTGCCTTTGGCCTTTTGCTTTCTCCCTATTTGTCCTGATACCGCAAAATCAATCCTTCACCACCCACGGCCCAAATCATTTTTTTCTTGGCAAAGAGGCCGTATAAATTTTGCTTCGTGCCGCTTTCTTGTTGGAGCCAGGTTTTTCCGCCATCGCCCGTGCGCAAAATCGTTCCTCTCCAACCTACAATGAAGCCCAGATTGTCGTTTACAAATGCAACACTGAGCAGCGTTGGTTTCTCGCTGGCTTTGGTGGTTTCGAGCGGATCAATTTTGACCTTTTCCCACGTCAGTCCGGCATTTTCCGTCCGCAGCACTAAGCCGTTGTCACCCACAATAACGGCATCTTTTTTGCCAGTGGCATCAATGTGATAGAGATGGGCATTCGTGCCGCTGCTCTGCGTTGCCCACGTGCGCCCGGAATCTTCAGTGAAAAGAATCGTACCTTTGCCGCCGACGACCCAGCCGTGCTTATCGTTGACGAAGCGGACATAAACCAATTCTTCTTTCGTGCCGCTTTCTTGTTGTGCCCAGGATTGGCCCCCGTCTTCAGTGTGGAAGATGCGGCCTTCGGTACCGACGACCCAGCCTTTTTTCTTATTGGGAAACGCCAGGCTATAGAGTTCCGGTAAGTCTTGTTTGGGGCCGGTTTTCGGTGCGACAATTTGGTAAATGAGCGCCCAGGTGTTGCCACTATCCAGGGTGCGATAAATTCGTGCGCCGCTGGCCACCAGGAAGCCTTCTTTTTTATTGATGAGGGCAATATCGCTGAGGGCTGTTTTGACGCCTGCATCCAGTGCAACCCATTGTTGACCTTCGTCGCGTGTGGCACGGACGATCCCGCGATCCCCCACCACCCAGCCATTTTCTTTATCCGTGAAAAAAACGGCGTTCAAATCGCAGCGATTCCCGTTGCTGTCGCAGCGTGTGTTGTCCTGGTACACAGTTTGCCATTGGGCTTGTGCGCTGCAAATCATCAAAAGCAAGCAAGCCGAGTTAAGTATAAAGCGGACAGAAAACTTCATTTTGCCTTCTCCTCCTGGCGAAAATTATATTGCACGACGGCGCTAACACTGACCGCGCGTTCATTGATTTTGGCTGGCTCAAAGCGCAATTGCTTCACGGTAGCCATAGCCGACTCATCCAATTCGAAGCCCCCCCAGCGAATCACTTCCGTGTTCCCGATGCGCCCATCGGATTGAAAAACTACCTTGAGTTCAATCGTCGCAGTAATGCCTGCAAAGTCTGCCAGTTCCGTATAAGCAGGCTTGAGTCGCCGATAAAACTGCGGCGGCTTGAGCTTCAGCTTCGTCGCTTCCTCGGAAGATAAATCATAAATCTCTGCTGGTGGTGGTGCTGCCGCGCTTTGCTCCGCGCCCGATTTTATGGCATCCGCCGATTGTCGCCAAATCGTTTCCGCCAATGTGGCGAGTTGTTGGTGCGCCAACGCTGCTTGTGCGACCTGTGCTTTGGCAAAAGAAAACCGCCGCAATTTGCCGCTCCGGGTCTCAACTAGAAAGGTCGCAAGCATGACATCGAAGTAAAATTCCGGCTGGTTCTTTTCCGTAGCTAACCGCCGCAGAATCTTGGCCATCCCAAGCAGGTAATAATCGCAACCAATGCTCAAACCTAAGCCGCGCGCTTCGTCCAGCGTCATATTCAAGCTGCCATTGTAGCCCGCGCCTTTGAGCGCCAGGTTCAATTGTTGCGGATCAACCAACGTGAACTCCGATTGGCTGGCAAGTTTTTGGAAGTGCATTGTGGCGGCGCTTTCGCCCTTGAACTCAAGAATCGCCAGGCGAGGCTGGGCTAAGGAAAAATCAAAAGGCAAAAGGCAAAAGGTCAAAAATAGCAATAAATCAAAAGGCAAAAGGCAAAAGGCAAAAGGCAAAAGGTCGACACTTGCTTTCAGAAATTTAGATAACGTTTTGCTTCTGACTCTCACTTTTGCTCTTCGCCTTTTGCTTTCATTGTTTCCAAAGCGATTCGATGACATGACTGACTTCGACCGGGTAACAGACGCGATGAATTTCGTATCTGCCCATCAGGCGCACGACTTCGGAAATATCGGCAATATCACAAAGTTCGCGGGTGCCGCTGCGCTCGATGTAGAGCCGTGCTTTGCCGTCGGGTCGGTAATAACTGTAGTACGGCACATCTGCCGCGCGGTCTTCGATCAGATAATATTTAGGCTCAAAGCCGAGCGCGGCGATTTGTTGTTTGGCTTCAGCTACCAACGCTTTGCGTTCGCTTTCTGGCAAATCAATATCACGTGCTTTGAAAAGTCGGCGCTCAACAAAACGGCGGGCCAGGTCTTGCAGAATCGGATCGGCATCACGTGACCATTCTTTGATATGAAACATCACATCGTGATCGTCAAAGCGCAGGTAGTCTTCGACCGACAATTGTTGCCCCGTCAGCACGCGTTGCATCACCGAATGATCCAGCAGAAAGCCAATCTGACCAGTCGTCGCAAGTTCGACCGCACGCCGCATGATGCACTGCAACACCGTTTCTGCGGAACGCAAGGTGCGATGAAAATAGACTTGCCGGAACATGTAATATCGCGCGCGCAAATATTCTTCGGCAGCGTACAGACCATTCGCGGCCAGGTAAACGCGATCATTTTCCAAATCAACTTCGAGGGATTGAAGAAGCCACTCTAAATCGTAGTTGCCGTATTGCGCCCCGGTCATGAGGCTATCGCGCAGCAGATAGTCCAAGCGATCTACATCAAGTTGCGAAGAAACCAGTTGGCCGACAAAGGCCGGGCGGTATTTATTTTCAATGGCCGCGACGATTTTTTCAGGCAGTGAGGCTTCAAAAGCGGCGAGCAGTTTGTGGGCTTGCGTATCTGGATCGGCAATGATTTTTACCGTCCAGCTTTCGTGATTTTGATGCAGCACCTTTTCCATCACATGCGAAAACGGCCAATGTCCCAGATCGTGCAGCATCGCCGCCACCCGCGCCACCACGCGCGCTTCGGCGCTGATCATCTGTTTTTCTCGGAAACGATTCAGCACCCGCGTCATCAAGTGCATCACGCCCAGGCTGTGGGTAAAGCGCGAATGCTCTGCGCCCTGATAGGTATAATGCGCTAGGCCAAGCTGACGAATGTGGCGCAGCCGCTGGAACTCGCGCGTGTCAATCAATTTGATGAGCAACGCATCGTCCGGGCGATGGTCCGAGAGCGCAATGATATTGTGAACCGGGTCGCGGTAAATGCGTTCCATAAGATCAAGCTTCGCAGAGAAGCCTTGTCAACAAGGCTGCGCGGCGGGGAATATCGGCCAGGAGAATATGCTCGTGTTCGGCGTGTGCGCCCGCGCCATCTACGCCTAAGCCATCAAGCGTAGGAATGCCGAGTGCCGCCGTGAAATTTCCATCGGAGCCGCCTCCGACTGTTCCTTCTTGCAACTCAAAGCCCAGTTCTGCCGCACAACCTCTCGCCAGTTCATACAATGCCAGATTTTTTTCGGATCGTTCCATTGGCGGGCGATTGATGCCGCCGCGTAGTTCAAGTTGTGCTCCGTTCAGCATGGGGGACAGGTTGCGAATCATCGCTTCGAGCTGCGCGCCATCTTCCATTGTCCAAAAACGGAAATCTATTTTGGCACTGGCTTCCGCCGGGACCACATTGGAGGTCGTGCCGCCCTGCGCCACGCCGACATTAACCGTGATACCACGCTCGAAATCATTGAGCGCGGCCAGACGCAAGATTTGATGCGACAACTCGACGATGGCGTTGATGCCTTGGCTGGGATCAAGTCCGGCATGCGCGGCACGACCTGTTACTTTCAGTGTGAAGCCGCCAATGCCTTTGCGTCCGGTTTTGACGATACCGCCCGGAATTGGTGGCTCCAGCACCAGTGCCGCCACGGCGCGGCGCGCTTCTTGCTCCACCAAAGTACGAGAGGTTTGGCTGCCAATTTCTTCATCGCAGGTGAGTAACAATGTGATGGGATGTTTCGGTTTCAAATTCAATTCGATAATTGCTTCAAGCACGTAGCTGACCACCGCAATACTAGCCTTCATATCGAAAATGCCAGGGCCGTGGGCGGTGCCTTCTTCGGTCACACGAAAGGGCAAACGCTCCAAGGTGCCCAGCGGCCAGACCGTATCAAGATGGCCCACGACTAATATCGCAGGCGTCTCGCGTGGATGCCCGAAATCAAAGCGCGCAAGCAAATGAGTGCCGTATCCAGGGGTTGGGAAAAGCGCTAACTGCGAGGCCGAAGCCTGCCATCTTTCCGCCACAAACTGCGCGATTTGATGCAGTCGGATTTCTGCGCGGGAAGGTGTCTCCTGGGTGACCAATGCGCGGATAAGTTGCAGAATTGCAGGTTGGCGTTGGACAAAATAATTAAGAAGTGTAACCATAGCCACTTTAGTTTTCGTCTCTCAGAGGGAAATCTAGGATGATTGACAAAGCAGGTGAATCATGCACAATACGCAGGCATCTGACAAGTTCTTGGAAAATGCCTAATTGGATTTTGTAGCGCGTATTCAGGTTCCCAAGATTTCCTCTTCATTCCCACGCCCCTTATAAAATATTTTCGCTGCCTGCGACTATTAGATGAGAAGTAAGTAATGTGTGGGATGAGTTGAATACACTATAACCGTGAGCGTACAATGTCATCGTGTTTCATGGTTGGCATCTGGTCAACCGTGAGTTCTTTGCTGGTGTCGGTCAAGTTGGCAAAACAGAGTCGGCAGACTGTTTCGTCTGCACTTAGATTAGTTCTGACACCTCGTAGATCAATCAGCTTGTTCGTTAGCAAAATGACTCGGAGGATCAATTTAGTATGAAGAAGTTAGGATTACTTGCCCTGGCGTTACTCATCAGTGCCTTGATGATGCCTGCGCCGACACTTGCTCATTACCGTGCTGCCGCTTACCAACAACCCCCCCCTATTCCTGAGGATGCGGCGGCGGCTTATGCGGAGTACTACAACGAAAAGGATCAGGATAAGCGATACGGAAAGGCCAAGGCTTTTCTTGAAAAGTTTTCTACGGTGGATGAGTATTGGAAAAAAGGCCCGCGTGGCTTTATTACCACTTATGAACTGAAAAAAGTTTATACAAAATGCCAGGATGCGGACAAAACCTTTTTCGGAAGCCCTAATGAAGCCAATCTGAATAATTTCATTGCTGCCTGCGATGCCTGGATTAATAAATCAACAACTCCAGATGTTTACTATAACACCCGAATTTCTCTGGGGACAGGCTATGGCGTGCTGGCGGGGTTTTATAAAGACACAAATCGCGGCATGGGCTATACCGAGAAGTCGCTGCAATTGCTTGGCCCCACGGCTCCTCCGACAGGCTGGAAGCCGGAAGATTGGGCTAATTTCCGCAAGGAGAACGTTGGGCGCCTGACTCAGTATCAAGGACTTTACAAACTTCGCCAAGCACCACCTGATAATGAAGGTGCGATTGATTTTCTGACGAAGGCCGCAGCGATCAAGGAAGGCCCCGCAGTGAAAGACCCGAATACTTACTTGCTGCGTGCCGAGGCCACCACAGCTATCTACACCAAGCTTAATGCCGAATATAACGCCTTGTCCGACGATGAGAAACGAGGCGACAAAGGCAAAGAGTTATTAGGTAAAATCTATCCGGTGGTGGAGAAGATGGCGAATGACTATGGACGTGTTGTAGCACTGACAGAAGGAAAACCGGAATACAAGGCTATCTATGATGATGCTAAGTCGCAAACAGACGCCTTCGTGAAATTCCTTGATCCAAACGGGAAGCCAGAGGAGTTGTACCAAAAATTTAAAGGTGATGTAAGCGCGCCTGATGCGAAGCTCAAGTCGGAAGAGACCACTTCTGCGGCTCCGCCTCCTGTTGCTCCGCCCGATGGAAAAGGCGCAAAAGCAATGGCGACTACGGCGGGCGGCCAGACCGCTACAGGCGGTGGGGACGAGACGAAGTCGGCTAAGACCACCACCAAAAAGCCTGCCGCTCCTGCCAAGAAACGTAAAAAGTAAATGATTCGTGTTTGTTACCAATGAAAGTTTTTGGCAAAGGCCAGCCCCTTAGCAAAAGGTGCTGGCCTTTGTTTTTTCACGATTTTGTAGTGAGTTGAAATGGCTGAAGACTTGAACCAACCTGAGCAAAAGGCTGTACTCCCGGCTCAAAATGAGGCAACGTCTGAACCCTCTGATTCATTTGAGCAAGGCTTGCTGCGGCTCCAGCAGCTTATCAACTATGAGTTTCGTGACGTGGACTTATTGCGGCGCGCCCTGACGCATCGCTCGTTTGCCAATGAGCAGCCAGACCCGCGCCCGCCGCACAATGAAGCGTTGGAATTTTTGGGCGATGCGGTGTTGGAATTTTTGGTCAGCGCCTGGTTGCTGGAATTATATCCTACCCAAAAAGAAGGAACTCTTTCCAAGTTGCGCGCCTTTGTGGTCAGTGCTGTGAACCTGCAAACGCAGGCGGCGCGGTTAAAATTGGGCGATTTTTTGTTGCTCAATCGCGGCGAAGAGAAAACCGGCGGGCGGAGTAAGTCCCATTTGTTGGTGGATGCTTATGAAGCATTGATTGCGGCAATTTATCTGGATGGCGGCATTGAATCAGCGCGGGATTTTGTGAAGCGCGACTTCCAGACGACTTTTGGGGAAATGGACCCGGATGATTTGACGGCCACTGATTACAAAACGGCTTTGCAGGAAAGCTTACAATCGCACGGCTTGCCGACACCCAAATATGCGATCATCGAAAAACAAGGCCCTGACCATCGCCGCACTTTTCAAGTGGAATTACGGGTTAATGGCAAGCGCTTATCAACCGGGCAAGGCACAACCATTAAAAGCGCTCATCAGGATGCGGCCCGCGCCGCCCTCACCTGTTTGCCAGACGAGGTCGCCGCGCTTAAGGCCACCGATTAAAAAATCTCTTCAAGCGGCCTGCTGAACCTGCCCCAAGGCTTCCAATTGGCAATCATACGCGCGCGCGAGCCGCTCCAATCTATCCCAGGCCAGTTCGGATACGATCAGATAGCCTTGCTGGTCAACCGATAAATCCCAATTATTATTCCGCAATTCGTTGATCAATTTGGCGCAGTTTTGTGCCTCGCCATTAATTTCCGCCCGAAAATATCCAGTCATAAATGCGTCCTATCAGGGGGCTGACAAAGGGGTATGTAATGCCATTCGCCGGTAGGTGTTCGGTAGGTTACTAATCTACAGGGGGGGGCCTGAGACTTCCGAGGCGGGCGGAATATACCATTCGCTCTAGGTTCAAACAACCAGAAAATTTCCTCTGATTTAAGGCTTGACTAAAGTGCAGTCCTACCGCGATATTCATCGTTGTCATTGCCCTGAACTTATGTTGCCTGACTCGACTCCAACCTACCGAATTCGCGATTGTGAAAGTTTTGCCGACTTCGCGGCCTGCATCCAGATGCAGCGCGACGTCTGGCAATTCTCTGATTTGGACATCACGCCGCTCCGCTCCTTTGTTATCACGCGCAATAACGGCGGTTTCACCCTCGGCGCTTTTGCAGAAAGCGATGGTAGAGTTGCTCGGATTTGCTCACGCGCTCGCGGCTTTTGACGAAACGCGCACGCCTTTTTACTATTCGCAAATGCTGGCGGTTACACCGGAACTGCACAACTCCGGCATTGGCATGAAGCTCAAGTTCGCGCAACGGCAACGAGCCTTGACACGCGGCGTAGCGTTAATGGTTTGGACGTTTGATCCGCTCCAATCGCGGAATGCGTATCTGAATATCGTGAAGCTAGGCGGTGTCGTGCGCCAATACAAAGTGGACTACTACGGCAATTATAGTACGAGCATCTTGCATCGCGGATTGGACACCGACCGATTGCTGATTGAATGGTGGGTGAATTCGCCGCAGGTCAGCGCCATCGCGGACAATACGGGAAAACCCGAAAACCCGCTCGTCTCAACTGCTACTATCGAAGTGCCGTTTGATATTGAACAGATGAAAAAACACAGTCTGGAAGAAGCGCGCAAGTGGCAGCACAAAATCCGGGCGGCTTTTGCCCAGCATCTGGGCGCAGGCCTGTACTGCGCTGGTTTTGCTCGCGGTACGGCTGACACACCAAGTCAGTATTTGTTTTACCCAGACCCGAAAATGTAGCGCAATTTGCTGGTTTGCTCTTGTTTCCCCCGCGACCTCTTGTTGTGACGGGCGCAAATTACTAATTTGCGCAACACCTGAATCCCCCCATTCCTTTTCCCAGGGTATTTTATGCCTAGTCCAGTTGTTACAGCTATTCGCAGTGGAACAGCGCCCGCGCCCGCTAAAATGGCTGCTGCGCGTGCGGCCTTACCATTGCCGCCAGAAGACTTACTCGAAGTTCTAGTGGTACTCAGCCAGGATGCAGATGCAGAGCTTCGTTCGACGGCTGCCAAATCGCTGAGTGAATTTGACCCGGAGCGCCTGAAGCAAGTCGTTTCGCGGAAGGAAACGCCGCCGGATGTATTGCAGTATCTTTGCTCCTGGCGCGGGGGCAAGCCCGCAATGTATGAAGCGATGATTTTGAATGATGCGACACCGGATCAAGGGATTACGGAGTTGGCGCGTTGGCATAAAGAGTCTTCTGTGCTGGAACTGATCGCCATCAATCAAGAGCGCATGATTCGCCATTCTGCCATTATCAGCGCGTTACTTGATAATCGCGCCAGCACACCCGAAGCCGTGCGCCGTGCGACTGAAGTTCGAGTCGAGTTTTTTGAGAAAGAATTGGGCGCGAAACGCATTGAAGAAGAACGCCGCGCCCGTGCGTCAGCGGCTTCTGCCGCGCTGGGCTTGGGCTACGTTGAAGATGCGCTCCTGGATTTAATTGACGAAGATATTCCCACTGAAGACTTAAAGCTGGAAACTGCACTGGCTACGGAAGACGATCCGAAAATGGGGCCGGAATTCCTCAAAGCGATTCGGGATGAAATGCAACGCATGCAAGCTGCGCCTGCAGCAGAATTGCATGCCGATGCGGAATCACAGCAACTCGTTAATGAACTCATTAGTCAGATGAAAGCCGATGGCGAAGACGCAACACCAGATCGGTTGACGGTTATGCAGATCATTGCGCGAATGAGTACTAAGGCGCGCGTTCAGCTTGCGATCAAAGGCAATCGGGAAGCGCGTAACATTCTCCGCCGCGACTCTAACAAGACCGTGATTCTTGGCGTGCTCGGCAACCCGCGCATTACCGAATCTGAGGTTGAAGCTATCTCCGCGATGAAGACATTACCTGAAGAAGCCTTGCGCTTGATTTCCCTCAACCGTCAATGGATCAGAAGCTATCCGATTATCCACAATCTGGTGCGCAACGCGCGCACGCCCGTCGCCACTGGGTTGCCGTTGCTGAATCGTCTGTTTCCAAAAGACCTGAAGGCGCTGACGAGCAATCGCAACGTGCCGGATGTGCTGCGCAAACAGGCAGCGCGGTTAGTAGCGGCAAAGAAAATTTAGGATTTTCGTTCGACGATAAAACGGGCAATCTGCTCCAATCGTCCTGTCGCGCGTCCGGTTTGCCGAATGGCGGCGATAGCTTCCTGGCAAAGCTGTGCGGCATGCTGACGCGCATTTTCGATCCCGTAGAGCGCCACGTACGTCGCTTTTTGCGAAGCTTCGTCCTTGCCTGCGGTCTTGCCGAGTTCGGCGCTCGTGGCGGTCGCATCCAGCACATCATCTGCCACTTGAAAGGCCAAGCCGACCTTTTCTGCATACTCAGTGAAAAGCTGCAATTCGCTGTCACTTGCACCGCCGATGATGGCTCCAACGCGTACGCAACAGCGAATTAACGCGCCCGTTTTTGCGCGATGAATCGCATTTAATCCTTCCGCCGTCACCGCTCTGCCCTCGTTTTGAATGTCAAGCACTTGCCCGCCAATCAAGGCCTGCACCGTGCCCGCTGCCCCGGCTATTTCAGCAATGACCCGAACTTGGCGCTCGGCAGCGATTCCCTTCATCTGCGCCAGGGTGATAAACGCCTGCGTCAACAAGGCATCGCCCGCCAGAATCGCCATTGCTTCGCCGTAAACCTTGTGATTTGTCGGTTGTCCGCGCCGCAACTCGTCATTGTCCATTGCCGGTAAATCATCGTGGATAAGCGAGTAAGTATGAATCATTTCCAGCGCACAAGCGGCGGGCAATAAGACTTGTTCCTCCGTCTCGAAAACCTCGCCTGTCGCAATAACCAAAGTCGGTCGCAGCCGTTTTCCTCCTGCGAATATGCTGTATCGCATCGCTTCGTGAATCGTGGTTGGCACTGCATTAGCAGCCGGCAGCAAGCAATCAAGCCAGCGCTCCACGCGGGCGGATTGTTGCGTGAAATACTTGGTAATAGGCAGCGGGTTTGGGGCGTGTGCTTCCGTTTTCGTGGTGCTCGGCAGACAAATTTCTTGGGCTTTCATGTGCGGCAAATTCTCTTTCGGTAGATCGGTTGTTAACTGGGGCTTTCCGCCGAGCCATATCGTTATTTATTTTTCCTTCAACTGCAAGCAATAATTGGCAAAAAGCGCCGCTCGACAACTTGTTCCTAACCCCCGTACAAAGTATAATTTGGGCTTATTTTACCAGGCATTTCGCCAGCCAATCTGCTCTTACCAGCGGGACACGAAAATTATCTCTTGGGGGACGAGTTATACCTCCCAGAAGGAATGGTTAATGGAGACTCTGCAAAAATTTGAAATCAACATTGAAGATGAAATGCGGCGTAGTTATTTGGACTACGCCATGTCGGTCATCATCGGACGCGCGTTGCCGGATGTTCGTGATGGTCTGAAGCCGGTGCATCGCCGCATCCTATACTCAATGAACGAAAGCGGCCTGGTGCCCGGCAAGCCGTATAAGAAATCTGCCAACGTGGTTGGTAATGTGCTCGGTGCCTATCACCCGCACGGTGATACGGCGGTCTATGATTCAATGGTACGCATGGCACAGGATTTTTCCTTGCGCTATCCCTTGATTGATGGGCAAGGGAATTGGGGCTCGACTGAGGACAACGCGGCGGCCTATCGCTACACTGAAGCACGTCTCACGCGTGTAGCAATGGAGTTGCTGGCTGACATTGAAAAAGAAACGGTCAAATTTGTCCCGAACTACGATGATTCGCGCACCGAGCCATCAGTGTTGCCCACGCGCGTGCCGAACCTCTTGCTAAATGGCTCGGAAGGTATTGCCGTCGGCATGGCAACGAAAATCCCGCCGCACAACTTGAATGAAATTATCGAAGCCACGATTCAACTACTGCAAAACCCGACGATGACGATTGCGGACTTAATGAAGCATATTCCCGGTCCGGATTTTCCGACGGGCGGATTCATTTATGGACGAGAAGGCATCAAGCAGGCGTACGAAACCGGGCGCGGTGTGATGCAACTGCGCGCGCGCGCAGCGATTGACAAGGTTGGGCGTGGCGCTTCGGAACGAGATGCGATTGTCATCACCGAAATTCCTTTTCAGGTCAACAAAGCCAAGCTCATTGAAACGATTGCCGACCTGGTCAATGAAAAGCGCCTCGAAGGTATTTCCGAAGTCCGCGACGAAACCGACCGCGAATCGGCGGCGCAAAAGAAAGTGCGCGTTGTGGTTGAACTGAAGCGTGATGCCGTCCCGCAGATTATCCTCAACAAGCTTTACAAACTGACGCAAATGCAAATCTCGTTTGGGATGATTAATCTGTCCATCGTCAATGGGCAGCCGAAAGTCCTGAATTTGCTCGACACACTCAGTGAGTTCCTCACCTTCCGGCGCGAAGTCGTGCGCAATCGCACGATGTATGAGCTGAAGAAAGCTCGTGCGCGCGCCCATATTTTGGAAGGCTTGAAGAAAGCCATTGATTTGATTGACGCGATCATCAGGCACATTCGAGCTTCCAGGGCAACCGACGAAGCCAAGCAGGGATTGATCTCACAATTCGGCTTTTCTGAGTTGCAGGCGCAAGCCATTCTCGATATGCAGCTACGTCGTTTGGCAGCGCTCGAACGGCAAAAAATCATTGATGAATACGAAGAGATCATCAAAGTGATTGCCGAACTTGAAGAGATTCTCAACAATGACCGCACGCTCAGAAATGTCATCATCAAAGAGTTGCGCGCGGTGCAAAAGGATTATGCTGACGAGCGGCGCACCCAAATCGTAGACAGCAGTGTGGAACTCACCTTAGAAGACTTGATTGCCGACGAAGATGTGGTCATTACGCTCACGCATTCCGGCTATGTGAAACGGACGGCGCTCACGACGTATCGTGCGCAGCGTCGAGGTGGCACCGGTCGCCGCGGCATGAGCACAAAATCTGAAGACCTTGTTTCGCATTTGTTCGTCGCCTCGACGCATAGCTACATCATGATTTTCACGGCCAAAGGGCAGGTCTACAAGATCAAGGTGCATGAAATTCCTGATTCGCTGGCGGCAGGCAAAGGCAAGGCGCTGGTGAATCTGGTGAACCTGCCTTCGAGCGAGAAAGTGGCCGGCGTCTTTCCGATTCGTGAATTCGCGCAGGGGCAATTCGTCGTGATGGTGTCGCGCAAAGGCGTGATTAAGAAAACGGAGCTGTCCGATTTCGCCAACATTCGCGCCAACGGCATTATTGCCATGGGCGTAGATGATGACGATGAATTGATCGCAATTGAAATGACCGATGGGCAGAAGAAAATCTTCCTCGCCACGCACGAAGGCCAAGCCATCTGCTTTGAAGAAGACGAAGTCCGCGATATGGGACGGCAGGCGCGTGGCGTACGCGGCATCACATTGCGCGAAGACGATTATGTTATCAGCGTCTGTGCGGTCAGCGGCGATGAGCAGATGTTGAGCATTAGTTCCAACGGCTTCGGCAAACAAACCGCCATTAACGAATACCGTGTAACAGGACGCGGCGGTAAGGGCGTCATCAACATGAAGACTACCGATAAGATTGGCAAAGTTATCGCCGTCATGCCCGTCAATAAAGACAGTGAGGTATTGATTATCACCGAAAATGGCAAACTCATTCGCATCGAAGCTGACACCATCCGGGAAACTGGTCGCAGCGCACAGGGCGTCAAGCTGATTGATACTTCCAGCGGTGATTTGGTGGCGAGCGCTTCGCTAGTGGAAAATCAGACCGAGCCAATCGAAGAGATCAAATGAAGGCAAAAGAGGTAGGCTTAAAAGCAATAGGCAACAGACAACAGACAACAGGCAAAAGGTCGGTACTTTGTTTTTTTCTTTTGTCAAAAGTGGAGCCGCGCTCTTCCTCTCACTTTTGCCTTTTGCTCTTTGCCTTTTGCCTTTTGCTTTCGGGGTTGGGCTGTCGTTCGCGCGGGACTCTGCTAAATCAGGCGCAAGCGGCTTGGGATCGGAGTGACTACCAAACGGCAGTCACGCATTACGAAGAGTTTTTAAAAGGCGCGACTACACCGGAGCAGGCGGCCAATGTTCACTTTGAAGTAGCGGAGATTTATTACCTGAATCTGAAGCAATATGATCGCGCGGCAGAGCATTACATCCGGCTGATCGAAGATTTTCCGCGCTTCCCTAAACGGGAACAAGCCTATCATCATCTGGCCGAATGCTTTGAACTGGTGAAAAAACCGCGCGAGGCTATTAGTGAATACGAAAGCCTGCTTATCGCTTTTCCTGATTCGCCGGAGCGCCGCAATGTCCGCTTGGCCATCGCCGATTTGTATAACGACTATGACCAGAGTCAGGCCTTGGTCGAATATCAGAAAGTCGTCAAAGACGCTCCGTATGACGAACTAGCGGAGAAAGCCTACTTGCGTATCGGCGGCGTGCGGTATGTGCGCGGGAGTTTTGAAGAAGCCATTCCTGCCTATCAAGCCGTAGATCAAAATACGAAGGACCCGATCATTCGGCGGCAAGCCCGCGAGCGGTTGGCCGATTGCTATGAAGGGATGGTCAATTACGACAAAGCGGTAGAGATTTTAGAGCATACCGAAAGCGATCCGAAAGACCCTGGGTATCTGCAAAAAAGAATTGAGGGCATTCGCGAACGGCAACGGACGCGCAGGCTCATCCAACCTGTGCCTACGCCGGAAGAAAAAAAATAACCAAACGACTTGCCAACTTGCCAGCCAGTCAATAAAGTAGCATTGCAATCGTTCTACCGACAAAGGTTTGCACGCCACACCGATAATTGGTCGTGACGCTGTCCACGTCAAATCGAAGCCTGGCTTTGGCTGGCTTCCACTCTCACCCAAGCGCAAGGCTCGGAGTAAATTTTATCTGCGCGAATGAGGTTGCATGGCTAATTTCACAAAATCTCGTTTTGGTTCAAGACCAGGTCCTCCATCAAAAAAGAAGTCCTACAAGACTGGTAAAAAGAAAAACACGCATCGCGCTCCTAAACCACCACCTGCTCCGAAGCCGGTTAATTACGAAGAAACAGGCATGGAAACGGCCTATTTGAAGGAACTGGTGGATCGGGAAACGCCCGTCGTGGTTGTGCTCAGTTCAGGCGAAACGTTGCGCGGTATTGTCCGCTACTATGACCGCGATGTGTTCAGTCTGGGGCCTGCGACTGGTGGGCCAAAATTGTTTTTGCGCAAGACCGGTATTCGGTACATGTACGAAGAGTAGCGTCACGCGGAAAAACAGCAGTTTGCCGACACCATAAATAAAGAGCGCTTTCCAGCAGTACAACAACCCACGACCTCTTCTTCCTAGGCCGCAGGATTCACCATTGCTCGTGCCTCGCAACTTTAATCAGCAGCACCGGAATCAGATTCGTATGCCAAGCAAGAAGAAAACAGTCCCCCAACCGAAGCGCAAAATGGGGATCACAAAAGGTCGTGCCGTGGCGGATTTAAGGAGTAAAGCGAAGATGAGTGAGCGAAAAGCCCCCCCGGTGGAGGAGTTACCAGAGCCTAAGATGAATTCGGTAGCGGATGAGAGCCTGGATAAAGTTCGTGACATTTTGTTTGGCGCGCAATCTCGTGAATTTGAACGTCGCTTTGCTTTGCTGGAAGAAGCCCTGCTGCGCAAAACTGCCGAAGCGCGCGAAGAAGCCCGCCAAAAGCTGGAAACACTGGAAGCTTACTTACGACAGGAAGTCCAACATCTGGCCGACCGCATCCAGTCTGAGCAGCAAGAGCGCGCCAGGACTATCAATGGGCTATCGCTGGATTTACATGAGTTGACCCAACAGCTTGATGAGAAGATCAACCTGCTGGATACGCAATCCAGTCAGGAGCAAAACGAATTGCGCCAGAACTTACTGGACGAATCGAAAGCGCTCGCCGATGAAATTCAGCAACGTTCCAAAGATTTGACCTCCGCATTAAATCGTGAAGTCAAAACACTGGAGCACGACAAGCTGAATCGTGCGGACATTGCCCAGATGTTCAGCGAAATGGCGAAACGGTTTTTGGGGAAATAGTCCTAGGCCACTTGTTATTAGTCACTGATGAATTGCAAGTAAGCAATCAATAGTCAGTAACCAGTGACTAATAACAAGTGGCCTAGGACTATGACAACTGGTTATGAACGATCCATCCATTCATCGTATTCCTGACCGCGATGAGGCCTCCATTCAAAATCAAGTCGTCAATGGCGCTGCAAGCGAAGACAGCTTGGCCGCCACGCAATTGCGGGAACTGCAAAAACTGTTGTTCGATACTGACGAAAAAGTGGTGCTGGAGCAGTTGAAGTCAGAATGGAACGACCCGGAACATCTAACGCCACGTGTCCGCCAGGTGTTGCCCGATGCTCTTTCGTTACGCGCAGCAGAAGATTATCAATTGACCGAAGCGATGATTCCTTATGTGGTGGAATCCCTCAAAGTTTCAGCGAAGCGCAATCCTGCCCATATCTCCGAGGCGATCTTCCCGATTCTGGGGCCAGCTATTCGCAAAGCCGTTGCACAAGCCATCGCCAACTTAACGCAAACCATCAATCAAATGCTCCAACACAGCTTCTCTTCGCGCGGCTTGCAGTGGCGCTGGGAAGCGTTTGCCTCAGGCAAATCTTTTGCCGAAGTTGTGCTGTACCATTCGCTCGTCTATCGCGTAGAGCAAGTCTTATTGATTCATCGCCCCACCGGATTGGTGCTTAGTTACGTGTTGGGCGATGCAGTAAAGGTGCAGGAACCGGAGTTGATTTCCGGCATGCTGACCGCCATCCGAGATTTTATTCAGGATTCTTTCGGTGCCAGTGAGGAAGCAGATGCGGAATTAAAATACGATGATTTGCGGGTGCTGACAGTGCGTGGCCCCAGGGCCTCGCTGGCTTGTGCCGTACGCGGCACGGCTCCAGCGGAACTGAAAGAAGAAATGCAGGAAACCATTGAGCGCATTCACCGAGAGCGCAGCGACAAGCTGAAAGCCTTTGATGGCGATGCCGCGCCGTTTGATGTTTGTCGTCCATTATTGGAAGCACATCTAAAGACGCGATTTCAAGCCTTTGCTGAGCCCGCGCAGCAAGGCCTGCCCAAAGTGGCCCGGGCCATTTTGAGTGTGGCCGTGTTGGCTTGTAGCATCTGGGGATTTTTCTCGGGACGGGATTGGCTACGTTGGAACAACTATTTGGAGAAGTTACGCGCGTCACCTGGCATCGTACTGACGGAAACTGAACGAGGCTGGGGCACATATTCACTCACTGGATTGCGCGATCCTTTAGCCATTGATGCGGCGCAGTTGATGACGCAATACAAGCTGAACCCGGCCAAGCTGGAGGCGCATTGGAAAGAATATCAAGCGCCGGAACTGGCGGAAGCGCGCGCGAAAAAACTGCTCCATCCACCGCCTGGCGTTACATTAAAAGTGAAGAATGGTATGCTTTATGCGACTGGTCGAGCGTCTCAGCAGTGGTTTTCGGAGGCGAAAATGTTGGCTCCTTTCATCCCCGGTATTGCTCAGTTGCAGTGGGAGACGGCGGGCGAGTTGACCATGCTGCAACAGGAAATTGAGGCCTTGTCCGTGCGCTTTGTTGAGAATAATCCGACGCCCGCACCAACTCAGGGTGAGACGATGAATGCGCTGGCGAGAAAGGTGATGCAATTGGATGAGTTCGCACAGCAAGCGAACAAAACGATCAGCATCAGAATTATTGGTCATACGGATTCATCGGGCACCAAGGAAAGCAATCAAGCGATGAGTCGGGAGCGCGCAGCGCAGGTCAAATTGCTGTTGGAAGCGCGCAGCGGTCACTTAAAACAGACGAACCTGATAACGGAAGGCGTGAGCGATCAAGAACCGATTGCCGACACGCCGGAAGCCAATCGTCGCGTAACTTTCAAGGTTGAAATAAGCAATTAATCTGTGTGTGACGACGGCTTCACGAATCAGATACCACGAGCTATCAGTCCATGATCCAAAAAAAAATCTGCATGCTCGGTTCTTTCGCAGTGGGCAAAACCAGTCTGGTAACGCGCTTTGTTCGCAGCATCTTTTCGGACAAATACCACACCACGGTCGGCGTCAAAATTGATAAAAAACAAGTGCAGGTGGAAGAGAAGCTGGTGAATTTGATTCTCTGGGATTTATACGGCGAAGATGAATTTCAAAAAGTGCATATGTCTTACTTGCGCGGCGCTTCCGGTTATCTCTTGGTGGTTGATGGCACGCGACGCGAAACGCTCGACAAAGCCCTCGTCTTGCAACAACGCACGGAAGAGGCGGTGGGCAAAGTTCCCTTCGTGATCGTTTTCAATAAAGTAGATTTGAGAGACAGTTGGGAAGTGGATGATCGCACTATCGAAGAGTTAGTGAACAAAGGCTGGCACGTTTTTCATGGTAGTGCAAAAACCGGGCAGGGCGTGGAAGAGGCATTTGCTACTTTAGCCAAGCAAATGCTGCCAGCTTGATGCTGTAATGTTGTATGAGTGAACCCTTCTTAACAGATTTATTGGCTGCGCTTGATGTCATGGTGGTGGAGCGGTTGCCGGATGGTTCCTTTACGATCATGGGGGACATGCCCGCTTGGTTTGCGTGGCTTTACACCGATGCGGTGGCAAAAGCGCCGCAGTTGCAGCTTGCTCTGACTTCGCCGTTCCTGGAAAACTTTTTGGTGGATGCTCGCGCCTTTTGGCAGGCGTGTGAACCGGGTCTCTTGAAATCTGGTTCGTGGGAAGAGAAGGGGCCTTCAGGCAAGGAAGATCATTTGGAAGCCACTGCGTTGTGTATTGGCGACCGCCAGATTTTACTCATTCAGTTGTTGGGCGTCGCCCATGAAGAACGCCGCCGCCTGTTGCAAATCGCCAGGGAAAAATCGCTCTTGCAAAATCAGCTCATCAAAGAAACGCAGAAAAAAGAAATTCTGCTGCACTGCATCGCACACGATCTGGTGAGCTTATTGATGGGCATCAGACTTTCGTTTTCTGCCCTCAGTTCCGAATCGCTTACGCCCAACGGCCACGATTCGCTGTTGATCGGACAGCGTCAGCACACGCAACAGGAACAACTGGTGCATGACATCGTGCAAGCGTTTTCCGCCGAGATGGAATCGCTCGGCGCGCGGCAGATGGCATCTGACCAAGCGCCGGATTTATTGGGTTGTGTGCGCATCGTCATGAACGAATTGGCCGCGACGGCTTCGCTCCATAAAATCAATTTGCAACTTGACCCCACCACCGATTGCAGCCGCAACTGGAAGGTGACAGGGGAGCGGATTCGCTTACAGCGCGTGATCTTGAATCTGATTGAGAACGCATTGCGTATGGGGCCGCCTTTTTCGATGGTAAATATCACCCTGCGCGATGAGGGCACCCACGTTACACTTACCGTCGAAGACGAAGGACCGGGCGTCCCGGCAGAACTGGCAGGGACGCTTTTTCAGAAGTTCGCACAACCCAAACACGGGCACTACGGCTTCGGACTTTATTTTTGCCGCATCATGATTGAGCGTTGGGGCGGCACGATTGGTTATAGGCCGCGCGCACATCGTGGCTCGCGCTTCTGGATTCAATTGCCGAAACTGACTGCAACTTGATCATCTCACTCCATGAAATCATTACCCCGCTTACTATTTTCGTTGCTGGTTTTTCTTTCCGCCTGTCAGGGGCCGAGCGTGCCAACCTCGGTTGCGGTCACTTCCTCTGCCAATAATAGCGTCACCGCCGAGCCACCGATTTACACGTACGAAATCGTCAACACCTATCCGCATGATCGAACTTCGTTCACGCAAGGCTTGGTCTTTGACAACGGCCTGTTTTATGAGAGTGCGGGCCTGAACGAGGCGCACGGTGGTCATTCCAGCCTGCGCAAAGTTGACGTCACGACGGGCAAAGTCCTCAAAAAAACTGATGTCCCAGAGCCATACTTTGCCGAAGGCTTGGCACTGTTTGATGGCAAGCTCTTTCAACTCACCTGGCAGGATCATAAGGGGTTCATTTATGACCGCGACACCTTTGCGCCCCAAGGCGAATTCAAATATCGCGGCGAAGGGTGGGGACTCACGCACGACGGCAAGTCGCTGATTCTCAGTGATGGCTCGCATCAACTGCGGTTTCTTGATCCAGTGACGTTTCAAGAACAGCGCAAGATTAACGTGTACGATAAAGACCGACGCGTCGAAGAACTGAACGAATTGGAGTATGTCAAAGGCGAGATTTTCGCCAACATCTGGCAAGCACGTGAAGGCATGATCGTCCGCATTGACCCGAAAGACGGCAACGTTCTCGGTTGGATTGATCTGCGTGACCTGAAAGACGAACAGGATAGCCCGGAAGCTGATGTCCTCAACGGCATTGCGTATGACGCAGCGCAGGATCGCTTATTCGTCACCGGCAAGAAATGGTCGAAGATGTTTGAGATTCGGCTGAAGAAGAAATGAAAGTAAAAGGTAAATATCGAAAAGCAAACAGTGGCAACTGGCGGCAAAAGGTCAGCATTTTTTCTTTTTCGGATAAAGCGGTGCAGCCTTCATCTTTCCACTTTTGCCTTTTGCTATTTGCCTTTTGCCTTTTGCTTGCGCCTGGCAGGGCGCAAGCGCGCATCAACCTCAACACCGCTTCCGCCGCTGAACTGACACGCTTGCCGTACGTGGGGCAAAGCGTGGCGCAGCGCATTCTCGATCATCGCCACAAACACGGCCCCTTCAAACGCCCGCAAGACCTCATTATCATCAAAGGCCTGAGCGCCAAACGCTATCGTGAAATTGCGCACCTCATTCGCATTTGACGAACGTCTTAACCTGCAAATCATTCCCATCTGTCGAAATCGTAATTGCGCCGCAGCGACTCGTTGGCAAAACCCGCGCGCCGATCTTCTGTAAGCCAGTCATTGTTTCAGGATGCGGGTGATCGTAGGGGCTGGGATCAGCGACCGAAATCACTGCTACGGTGGGTTGCGCACGTGCTAAAAAAGCAGCCGTTGAAGAACTCCGCGAGCCGTGATGCGCGACTTTCAGCACACTGGTTTTCAGGTCTTCATTTTCCGCGACGAGCCGCCTTTCGATTTCTTTTTCGATGTCACCCGTCAGCAAAAATACGCGTTGGCCAAAGCGCAGCCGTAACGTCAGGGATTGATTGTTCGCGGCCTGCACCGCATTCAATGCTTCACGAAACGGCGTCAGCACTTCCACCTGCACCCCCTCAATTTCCAGCCGGTCGCCCCGCGCAATGGAGCGCAACGGTGCGCCTGCGTAATTAGCTGCTTCTCGAAGCGCATCGAATTGCTTGTCGTCTGTTGGGATCACGCCTGTCAACGCCTCCCCAATCACAAAGCTTTTGCCGATGTCTGCAAAGCCTTGCGTGTGATCGGAATGCCCGTGACTCGCCGCAATGAAATCTAATCGCTTGATGCCGCGCTGCCACAGGTACGGTGAAACAGCCGCCTCGCCAATGCTGATGCGATCTTCAATGAATATTTTTTCACCCTCGGTTTGTGCTAAATCCGTCGGCATGCGACCACCGCTGTCGAGCAACATCAGCTTGCCATTCGGAAACGAAATCAGCATTCCATCGCCTTGCCCCACATCCAGAAACGTAATGCTCAACCGGCCTGGCTCGAATTCGTGCTGATGTGGATGCCAGATGAGTAGGGTAATTAGCGCCAGCAACGCCAGCCCGGAAAAACTCAACACGCCAAAAATGAACCCTCTGCGCATTCTCTGCGAATCCTCCGTGCCCCTGGAGTGAAGAGAAAATGGATTCCAAAGAGTTAACGCCACAATAAATACTAATACCAAGGCAAAATACACTGCATACATCCACGCTGAATTCGCGCCGTAATCCGGCACCCGAAAATTCAGTTTCCGCCATACCAGCAACCAATCCGCTGCGTGTGCTGTCAGCCAACCAAGCCAATTCATTACCGCTGCGAACTTCATCACCACACTGCCGACCAGCGAATAGAACAATAAATACACGGCCCCGGCAATCATCAGCACAAACATCAAGGCACCTTGTATTACGTTTGTGAGGGGCGAGACAAACGAGACGCGATGAAAATACGCGATCATCACGGGCAACAAGCCGAGTTGTATTCCTACCGTAGCGATGATAGTCGTCGCCGTCCAACGAAGGCTTTGCTGACACCCTCGCCTCACTCGCGTCGCGCTCAACCATTTTGCCATCCGTGCTTTTTCCAAGCGGTAATGAATCGGCGCTTTATGCATCTCGGCTCGAAACTCAGCTTCGTTCCAATGCAGGACTTCAGCATACCACTTCAACCAAGCTGGAACGCGCGGCGGATACGGTGTAAGCGCAGAAGGCTGCCATTCGCCAAGCTGCTTCAGGCGATCAAGTAGCGGCACCATAACTGCAACAACCATCAGGACAGTCAAGTACGAAAGCTGAAATCCTGGATTGAAAAGATCGTGCGGCTGCCACGCCAATAAAACCAAGGCTGACGCCGCCAATGTATTTGCGCCTGGAGCCGTGCGGAAAATCAGTTGCCCGATTAGCACAAACGTCAGCATTACAGTGGCGCGCATGATGGCCGACTGTGCTCCGACCATCAGCGTATACGCCCAAAGCAGCAACATGATGACAGCCAGGCGCAAGCCCCGCGATTTAATAAGTTTGGTGGTCAGCCACAAAATCACGAGCGCCAACACCGCTACGTGCAAGCCGGAAATGACAAGGAGGTGGAACGTCCCGCCCAAGCGAAATGATTCAGCGACATCGCGCGCAAGAAAATGCTGATTGCCGAACAACGCGGCGGCCAGAATGCCGGAGGTTGGTTGTGTAAGGCTCTGCAAAATCACCGCGATGGCGTTGGCCCGGATAGAATACAGAAGGCTGAGGAGGCGAGTGCCTGAGCCTTCACCTAGCCGCTCAATCAACAACGCGCTTTTGATCAGCCCAGTCGCATCGTAGCCGTGATATTCCAGCAGTTCAGCAAAATTCGGTGCGCCTGGATTGCGATACCCTTGTGCTTTCCGCAGATTCGTCAGGGCGCGAATCCTCACACCGTAATCAAGCTGCAAGGCGTCGTAATCAAGGCGATCCTGCGCTTCTGCAAAAGGCACCACTAAGCGTACGGTGCCGGAGGCCAGTAGCTCTTTTCCCCGAGTTGCGATGCGTTCGATGGCAATTTCCAAATAGATTCGGTCCGGCGCGAGTTCCGGCGCAGCAGTGACAGTACCCCAGATTTCTACCGGCTCTGCGGCTTCAATGACATCATTCGCAAAGAGTTTTTTGATGCGATGTTCTGCGACACCTGCTTCATTGAGCGACCACAGGCAAGCGCCGCAGGCAAAGCAACTCAGCAACAACATTGCGGTGATAATCCAATCGCGCTGCCATTGAAATCGTTGGAGGCAGAGGAAAACAATAGCAATGGCGAATAGAATAATGGCTGAAACAAGCCAGGATTTGAGATTGGAAAATTGAGATCGTGCCGCAACCAATTCTCCCAAAATAAAAGCTACCGCCAGAAAAACAAGCGGTTGCTCGCGCACGCTGAGTTGTGCGAAGGCAAGGCGACGGGGCATATAGGTGAATGCGGAATTTCGATGGCGGATGGCGAAATTATTTATCCCGCCATGCACGTTAATTTGGCAACAGTTTCGACGTGATACGTTTGCGGAAACATATCCAGCGCCGTGATCGACATCAAGTTTGTATTCGTTTTGGTCAGTAATTTCAAATCGCGCGCCAAGCGTTGTCGGATCACACGAAACATAATGGAATTCGCGCTTTGGGCTTGAGCGTAACCAACCGATGATGACCGCTGCGCCTGCGCCTGCGCGTGGCGGATCAAGCAAGGCAAAATCCGGGCGCGGCAACTTTGGCGCTTTGTGTTTGAGCCAGGCTTCGACGGACAGGCATTCATAAGTGACGTTGTGAATATGATTGTTTTGCACATTCGCAAGGCCGTGGCGAACTGAAATACCGCTGCCTTCGACGGCAAACACTCGCTGGAATCGTTGCGCGAGCGGCAGGGAAAACAAGCCCGCTCCGGCGTAGAGATCAAACGCGACTTTGCCTTCCGCCTCGCCAAGCGCAGCGCCTACGAGCTGCTCGACTAACAGGCGATTGGATTGAAAGAACGTCCGCACGCCAAAGTTATAGCGAAAGCCGGAAATCGTTTGTACAACAGTGCCTTTGGCATCAATTTCTGCGGCGCGCGCATTCTCACCCGTGGCTGGCGTCGCTAAGGTTTTATCATCGCCAACAGTCAAGTATACGCGTGTTGCCCGGCTTGGCAATAGGTTCGGAGGCTTGTGCAATTCTTGCAACTCAGCATTTGCTGCAGGCAATAAAATGGGGCATTCAGTGACTTCACAGATGTCGTGCGAGTTGGCCTGATAAAACCCAATTTGCTCGCCGTTGATTTTGATTTCTGCCCGCGCACGATAGCCGAACTCGCTTGCTGCCAGCACTGGAATCTCTGCTTGCCAATCAATACCGCCAACACGGCGCAGCGATTCTCGGATGAATCCAGCTTTGCTCTCAAGCTGTGCAGCATATTGCAAATGCTGCAATTGACAGCCGCCACACACGCCGAAATGTTGGCAAGGCGCAGCACGGCGTGCCGACGAAGGCTCGACGATTGCTTCGATCACGCCGCGCGCGAAGTTGCGTTCAAGACTGGTGATGCGCACGCGCAAGTGATCGCCTGGCGCGGCATAAGGTACGAACACGGCTTGCCCCTCCACGCGCCCCAGTCCGTCGCCGCCGTACACGATTTTCTCAATCGTAATGTCGTGGATGTCGCCGATGGCTAAGCTCATTTACAAATAAAACAGGCCAAGTCGTGGCACACAGTATTCATCGCGCAGCTTGCGCGCAATCCAATTATCGAGCGTTTGTTCGTAGATTTCTTTGTCCATATTCTTGCGATAATTTTTCAGGTCTTTCTCGCCTTGCGCCCGCAATTCGGTCAGCATTTCTGTGCTTGCGTGTTGCTGGATGGCGTCGAGCAAAAAGGCCTCGATCAAGTTCAAATCCGCATCCAACTGCCCCAGGAAATCATCGCTGGGTTTACTTAAATCGTGGCTGATTTCTTCAATGCGACGCGCGGCGCGATCAAAGGCTTCGGCTAAAAACACGTCATCTGCATTACTGATACTCAGCCGGGTTAATGTTTCCTGCCATTCATCGAGCGCGAGCTTGATATTCGCAACTGAAAAGCCACCTATTTCTTCTGACTCTGGCTCCGTGTCAGTGCCATTGCCCTTTTCTTGCTGACCGCCGACGTGCGATTCCAAATATTGCTGATACGCGATTTCGACGGCTTGTTGGCAATAAAACAAATTGTTCACCCATTGCCCGAATTTGCGCGGCTTTTGATCGTGCAGGTCGAATGCCTGATTGATGCCACGCAAGGCAATCCGCAAGGGAACGCCGCGCTGCTGCCAGGTTTCAATCAGCGACCAATCGAGCGGCGACACCAGTAAGTGCTTTCCGCGCCGCCGCACAAATTCCTGTTCGACTTCGGTAAAATAATTGAAGTAATTCATGGAGGCTGGGGGCAGGGAGCAGGGAGCAGAGGGCAGAATCTTCAAACCCCTAGCCTCCGATCCCTAATCCCTACTTCTTGTTTCTTTCGTAAATGATGCGCAAGCCTTCTAGCGTAAGGTCATCGTCAATTTCTTCGATCAGTTCGCTACCGCGACCAATCAACTTGGCTAAACCGCCTGTCGAAATCACTTTTGTTCCCTCACCAAGCTCGGCGATCATCCGGCGCAAAATGCCATCTACCAAGCCAATGTAGCCGTAATACAAACCCGATTGCACACTGCCAATCGTGGTTTCGCCGATGACTTGTTCGGGCCGTCGGATTTCGACCCGCGACAAACGAGCTGCGCGTTGGAACAAGGCTTCGGCAGAAATATTGAGGCCGGGAGTGATGACGCCGCCAAGGTATTCATTGTTTTTGCTGACGGCGTCGAACGTTGTCGCTGTGCCGAAATCTACGATAATGCAAGGCGCGCCGTAGCGTTGAATGGCGGCGACGCTGTTCACAATGCGATCCGCGCCGACATCCGTTGCAGGGTGATAGCGAATCGGCATGCCGGTATCGCTCGTGTGATCGACAAAGTATGGCGTTAGGCCAAAGTAGATTTCTGACATCTTCGTCAGCGTGAAATGGAGTGGCGGGACGACCGAAGAAATCGCAATTCCGGTGATCTTCTCAGAGTCCATTTTGGTGAGGGTAAATAGATTGCGGAAAAGGATGCCATATTCGTCAATCGTGCGATTGCGTTCGGTGGAAAGCCGCCAGTTGGTGATGATCTTTTCGCCGTCGTAAACGCCAACGACCGTGTTTGTATTACCAACGTCAATGACTAGGAGCATAAGGTTTTCGGATAGTAGCGAAGTTGTTCTTGAATACGGCGGTATCTTACCAAGCAACTGGAAAGAGCCGCAAACAAATTGGCGGACCGCACAGAAAGTTTTCTGCACGCTCCGCCAGTGTTCACAGTGTGTTGGATAAGTTTAGTTCTTAATCATTTTCCGCAGTTCTTTGAGATGCGAGGCGATGCGGTCGCGGTCGTTTCTGGCGGGAGCGATTTTCAAGATCGTCTCAAACGCATTGGCAGCGTCGGCATACCGCCCAGAGATTTCATAAATCTGCGCGAGCTCCAGATAGGTATCGGCCAAGTACGGATTGGCTTGCGCCGGGAATTTTTGCAGCAAATCTTTCGCTTCGGTTTCGGCTTTGTCGAATTGGCGACTGAGCCGCGCGGCACGCACCAGCATCAAGCGGGATTCAGGCACGTTGGGGTCAGCTTGCACGGCTTGTGTGAAGGCACGCTCGGCCTTGTCGAATTTCTTTTGCTGGAAGTAGTGATACCCAACATGAAAAACAGGCGCAGCCCACGCGGGAGCTAAATCCGCCGCTCGTTTGTAGGCGTCGAAGGCTTTGTCATTATCCTGCCGTTTCTCGTACGCTAAGCCGAGTGCATTCCACGTGTACGCCGCACGCGGATCAAGTTTCGCGGCTTGTTGCAAAACGGGAATTGCCTCTTGCACGCGATTTTCTTCGATCAAGGCGCGGCCTTCGCAAAACAAATATTTGGCTTCGATGTTTGGATCGGTGATATTGATAGACTTCAGCAAGCGATACGCCTCGGCACCCTGACGAAACGAATGACGGCTTACTGTGTTAATTGAGGCCTGCACATAATTGCTGATCGCTTGTTGACCAATCGCTTCAAAGTAGCCACCGAGCGCAATCTCGATACTTTTGCGTTGCGGTTCCTGCGGAGTGGTTTGCACTAGCTGCTGATATTGCTGCCACGCCTGCCCGATTTGTTTGGCGGCAAGCAATTGGTTGATTTGCGCGACGAGTGGCGAAGTCGGTTTGGCTAATGGCGTCGCCGGATGGGCCGCCTTCACATTCACGATAGTTCTTTCTGCTATCAGCGAAAGCTTCTGCGTTACTGTAGAAGCACCAGGCGTATCCATCGAAAACTCGTGCTGACCTGCTTTGAGTTGTTCGATGATCAATGAACCATTCGGGCGAATTTTGCCTTTGAAGCTGTTGTTCAGGTAGACATCGCTGCCGGGCAAGCCGCGAATTTCAAGTGTCACAGAGGTTGTTGTCGCCTTCTCCGGTTCAGGTTTGATAACTGGTAACGTTTTACTCAAGACGGCCAGCGGCAAGCGCGGATCAATACTTCCTGCCGCGCGTGGATGCTGCAACGCCTTGGTTTCTTTGGGCACGGTGTCGGACAAATATTCCAAAATTTCAGCCGCGCGAACCACCCCATCTTTGTCTTTATCCGCTTCGCCCTTCAATCCTTTCAGCAAAAAATGCGTGAACACGCCGTGGCCGCCGCCCCATTGCTCGCTTTCATAACTGCGCTGATCGGCGCGCGAACCGAGGATGCGCAAAACGCCTTTGCCGCTTTTGCCGACTTCGTCCAGATAGCGATTAACCATCGTTTGCGCTTCAGTGGCGCGCGATGTCCAGCCTAATTTCCCTGCGTGGCAGGCATCTGCAATCAGAATGACAGAGCGGGCGTGAATGCGTTCGGTAATGATGCGATCCAATTCGGCAATGGGCAGCGCCGTCGCATACAAGTTTTGCGGATCAGAATCGTGCGCCAGCAAATAGCCGTCGCGTTCGCCTTCGACTACGCCGTGACCAGCGAAGAAAATCACCACTACATCATCTGGTTCAACAGAGCGCGGCAGGGCCGTGCCGAGCGCGCTCCGAATGGCTGAGACGGACGCATCTTGATTTAATAAAAGCGTAATTTGATTAGCCGGAAAGCCGCCGCCATTAGGGCTACGCAAAAAGGCTGCGAAATCCTGTGCATCCCGATGCGCAAACTGAAGTTGCTGCTCTTTGTTCAAGTTGCGATAGCTGGAGACACCCACGACTACCGCCCATAACTTTCCTTTGCCATCCAGTGTTTCGCCGCTCGTTTGCACAACAGTTAAGGCGCGCTCTTGCTTTTGCGCGGCGACCATCAGGCTAAGGCTGGCAAGCAAAATGATTGCGAAGAGTAAGGTAGCGATAGGATATGGAAATCGGCCTGTCATAATTTTGCTCATTTCACTTTAGAAAACGCGAGGGGCCGGAACTGTTCGCGCTATTGTACTCCCTGCGTCAAGTTTTCTCTTTCCCTATTCGTATAAGCGAGAAAACTAAAAAGCTTTCTGACTATGACTGACAAAAAAAGCAAAACATGTCACAGAAAAATGAATTACTGTTGGCGCAGGTGTTTGATTTCGCCGACTAGGAGGGGACGGATTATTCCAGCATCCGTTTTGAGCAGGAGGGCACCGCTTTCATTCAATCCACAGGTTTCGCCTTGGATTTCCTCCTGCTCGAAATATACGACAACTTGTTTGTCTTGTGCATACGTCGAAAGCTCTTGCCAGCGATGGAGGATTTTATGGGAGCGGCTGTGGCGCAAGTCTTCGTACCAGAGAGCAAGATTTGATAAGAGGCAATTTCTAAAAGTCGCAATATTGAGACTTTGGCCGCATTCGATGGTTAATGAGGTCGCTAATTCACTAAGTTCCGGTGGGAAAGCTTGCTGATTGAGGTTTACACCAATGCCAATAATCACACGTGGCGTTTCGCGATGGATGGTTGTGCTTTCAATCAAAATGCCACAGAGCTTGCGCCCGTTCACTAATACATCATTCGGCCATTTAATATCTAGTTGGGAGCGTAAGCCCTTAGCTTGCTCAAACATCGTTTCTGCGACTGCCACGGCTGCCATTAAACTGAGCAGCGGAAATTTATGGGCAGCAATATCAGGCCGTAGCAGCACTGACAAATACAATCCCTCGCCCAGCGCAGAATGCCAGGAGCGATCCCGCCTGCCGCGCCCAGCCGTTTGTTCATCCGCTGTCACACAGGTGAATTCCAGCGCGTTCAGCATGTGCTTCAATTGGTCATTGGTTGAGCCAAGTGTTTTGTAGTGATGAATCGTGAAGGGCAAGTGAAGCGAAATTGCGGATTGCGGATTGCGGATTGCGGATTGTAAAGAGTCTGGGTCGTGCGTTTGCATGGCGTTAGGCAAAGAAGGCGAGTTTAAATTTACAATCCAGGGTTCACCGCAATCAACTGGTTTTGATCTTAAAGCTAATGTCTACTGCGGGCGCAGAATGGGTGATTGCGCCAATCGAAATCAAATCCACGCCCGCTTCCGCATACGCGCGCACGTTGTCGAGCGTGATGCCACCAGAGGCTTCGGTCAAGGCACGCCGATCTTCAGACGACGAAGCTTTGACAACAGCGACGCATTCACTGACCTGAGCGGGCGTCATATTGTCGAGCATGATGATGTCCGCATTGGCTTGCAGCGCTTGTTTGACTTGGTCGAGCGAGGCGGTTTCGACTTCGATTTTGTGCAAGTGGCCAACGACTTCGCGCGCACGTCGCACGGCTTCATCAAGGCCGCCAGCTAAGACAATGTGATTATCCTTAATCAGCACGCCATCGTCCAAGCCGAGGCGGTGATTGCGACCTCCGCCGCAGGTGACAGCATATTTTTCCAGCATTCGCAGGCCTGGCACGGTCTTGCGAGTATCTACGATTTGCGCGTCCGTGCCGGCAATCGCATCTACAAATAGTCTGGTTTTCGTCGCGATGCCAGAAAGATGTTGTAGGAAGTTTAGCGCGGTGCGTTCTGCAGCCAGTAGCGTTTGCGCTTCACCTGCGACACGCGCAAACACTTTACCCGCCTTAATTCCATCGCCGTCATTCGCCATGGATTGAATCTGGGTTTCGATGTCGAACCAACTGAAAACCGCATCAGCGACTTCAATGCCTGCCAGCACCAAATCCTGTTTAGCCAGAAAGCTGCCAGCACCGCGCGCCGTCGTGCGAATGGTAGACCGCGAAGTAATGTCGCCACGGCCCAGGTCTTCGAGCAAGGCGCGTTCGACGGCTTCATAAATATAATCAGGGTCAAGCGGAAGAATCATAGCTTGTGATTTATGCCCCAACCGCAAAGAAGTTACAAGCCTCGCTCTAAAATCTGAGGATGGAAGCGAGCTTTAATTGGCATTTTTGCGCTGCTGCCATAACTCTACGGCTAGTTTGATGGCTGTAATCATGCTCGCAGGATTGGCTTTGCCTTGTCCCGCGATGTCGAAGCCTGTGCCGTGATCTACGGAAGTGCGAATAAACGGTAAGCCTAGCGTTACATTAACGGCTTCACCAAAGGCAAAGCATTTGATCGGAATCAAGCCTTGGTCGTGGTAGCAGGAAATCACCATATCAAATTCACCACGCGCCGCTCGCAAAAAAATCGTGTCGCCGGAAAACGGCCCAGTGACATCTATTCCATGCTTATTGCGGCAGGCTTCAATGGCGGGCAACATTTCGGTGGCTTCTTCCTGGCCAAATAAGCCTCCCTCGCCGCCGTGCGGGTTCAAGGCCGCGACAGCAATGCGCGGCTTGGCGAACCCCAGCCGCAACAATTCCCGCTGCACCAAGCGTAGCAATTTTTCCAGCGGTTCTTTTTTTACCTGAGCCGGGACTTCCGCCAGCGGCAAGTGCGTGGTCAATAAGGCGACTCGCAGATTCGGCGCAACGAAAGACATAGCGTAGTCTTCGGTGCCTGTCAGGTGCGCGAACATCTCGGTATGACCGGGAAAAGGATACCCGCCTAAATGCAGCGCACTTTTATTGAGCGGCGCTGTCACTACTGCGTCAATTTCTCCAGCTTGACATAATTGCACGGCGGCTTCGATGTATTCGCCTGCGGCACGACCAGCCAGAGCTTGCTCCCTCCCCATTACAAGAGAGGCGGGAAGATTGTTCAAGCTGTAAATCAGAGGAACGTCAGCGTTGGTAGCAACTGACTCGCCGGAATGGATAATTTCAAAACCACAAGAAAGCTGGAAAGCCTGCGCCCAAGAGGTGAGATATTGGGCATCGCCAATTAGTATGGGAAGACAAACAGCTAAAACATCTTCACTAGAGGAGGCTTTGAGTGCAACCTCAGGACCAATACCTGCGGGGTCACCTATCGTAATACCGATGCGTGGCCGCAGTGCCTTTTGTTCATTACTGCTGGGCAAGGTCATAGGGCGGCATGCAAGTCGTCTGATTCTCGAACGACTACGAGACTATTTCTTGGCGGTCTCTGAGTCTTTGTAGAGGTACTTGATATTGTGTTTGAGAATCAACAGGTTCGGTCCCTCCTGCCGATTCAGTTTGAGGCTGTTTTTGTCATACCATTCAATCGAGCCATGCAGCGTTTCTCCATCTTGGAGCACAATCACCATCGGTGTATGGGCATCCATTTGCTTCTTATAATAGAAGCTCTCTGCGTTAGTTTGCTCCGGTGGAACTTTTTTGCGCTGCGCCGCCGCCGCTGCCGATTGTTGCGACGATTGTTGTGACGTATGATGCGCTGCCCGCGCTGCATGCACCTGCGCTTCACGTTCTTTGACTTCAGCCAATGTGGTGCGAATTAACTTCCTGTTCAATGTAAGGTCTCCTTTTGCATTATTTCATGGAATGGGAAAGATAAGCTGCGATGAGCGATCCACCCTAGTAACTCGCTCATAATACATTTTTCATCTGCCCCAGAGAGTTTGCTTGATACGTGCTTGAGCCGCGCTTGGTTACGACAGAGGCTCTGCCATTTCGATAGCGTGTGAGGTGACTAACCGCTCGTCCCAAAGGTTACTTCAAGACATTACTCGTGCGAGCATCTGTAAGATGCAGGAATCATCGTTGGCGCCAAGCCTCGCGCCAATACGATAGGCGGCACTACTGTTCAATGGGTAGCCCTATGCTATCTTACATTAAACACCAAGTGCAAGCCGCGAGCTTTAATTTCAACTCCCAGCTTATTTGTTTTAGTTTTCGTGACCGCTGAATTCTCGTTAGTTCCGTAGGAAGTTAATCTGCCTTTTTACGGATATACGCTGGCGTATCATAATCTTCCTGACGCGCGGCGGGAGCAGGATTGATGGTCCCTACAACACGCGGCGTGGAAGGAGACGCCGTGTTTTGCCGTACCGGGAAGTTATGTAAATTTTCGGCAGCTTTCGCCTTCTCAAAGCCCGTGGCAATAACAGTGATCTTCATTTCGTTTTGCAGCCGCTCGTCTGTCACCGTGCCAAAAATAATATTGGCATCTGGGTCGGCTTCATCGTGGATAATTTGCATTGCCTCATCCACTTCAAAAAGAGTCAAATCGGCTCCTCCCGTGATATTCACAAGTACGCCTTTCGCTCCTTGAATCGTGGCTTCTTCGAGCAGCGGACTGGAAATTGCGCGTTGGGTGGCTTCTTGCGCGCGATTATCGCCGACTGAATGACCGGTTCCCATTAAGGCAATGCCCATGCCCTGCATAATGGATTTCACATCGGCAAAGTCAACGTTAATAAAGCCAGGCACGGTAATCAAATCTGAAATGCCTTGGACGGCTTGCCGCAGCACATCATCTGCCATCCGGAAAGAATCCGAGAGTGTCATATTCCGATCTACCGTTTGCTTAAGCCGCTCGTTCGGGATGGTAATAAGCGTATCAACCACAGAACGCAACTCTTGCAAACCCAAGTCGGCTTGCTGCATGCGGCGTCGGCCTTCAAAAGGAAAGGGCTTTGTGACGACGGCAACCGTGAGCGCACCTAGTTCCACTGCCAGCGAAGCAATAATCGGGGCCGCCCCTGTTCCGGTTCCACCTCCCATGCCAACCGTAACGAAAACCATGTCCGCGCCGTCGAGCGCTTCCAGAATTTTATCGGTATCTTCAAGGGCAGCATCTCGTCCGATGTCAGGATTTGCGCCTGCCCCTAATCCTTTGGTGAGCCGCGAGCCAATTTGTAATTTAATCGGGGCAAAGGAGCGTTTTAGCGCTTGTGCATCAGTGTTTGCAACCAGAAAATCAATGCCCTCAATACGGGCATCAATCATGTGATTGACAGCATTGCCGCCGCCGCCGCCCACACCGATCACCTTGATTCGCGCTCCTGAAGTGGGAGGATCTTCATCAAAGCTGATGTCTAATCCTTGGCGATCATCTATTGCCATCCTGCGCCTCCTGCATTACTAGCAAGTTTGAAAAACATGCCTCATTTAAGTTAGTTAGTTTTTTTCTTCTTTCCAACTCAGCTAAGGGAGCAGGTATATTACGATAAATATGTAGTAAGTTTTTCTTCATCTTTAACCGTAATCGCTCAGATCGGAAAGAAGTCTTGGGGTCGAGGCTTGTCAATAATTGAAATACAACAAATCGTGAGATTGAGTGGCTGTTAAAAGGCCATTCGCATTGATGAGCGAGAAATTGTTTTAATGCGTCATCTTGTATGCGATTGCGGATTTTAGCACAACATCTAGATTTGCCAAGTGCAACTCAAGCAAACTGACCCTTCATCGCAACTTTTTTTAATCAATCGCTTAAATAAAGCGATTTTATGCTTTTCAAAGACAAACTTATGCATCAGCAAAGGAGAAAATGAGGTGCTCCTAAAGATTCAAGAAGCTCCTGAACATTCCTTTTACCTTTGCCGCAGCAGCCACACCCCGTGAAAGCCCCATCGCCGCCTTGACCTGACCAAGCTGACCGCCACGGTGCAACCCATACATCGCTAATCCCACCGCTGTGGCATAGCCCGGTGTTGCGACCTCAGCAAAAGGGCTGCCTACATCATTCGCTCCGATTACACGCACAGGCGCATCGAAAATCTGCTCTGCCACTTCCACCATTCCCGTCAATAATGAGCCGCCCCCCGTCAAAATAATGCCGCTCGATAGTTGTCGGTCAAAACCTGACGCGCGAATCTCATCCTGAACTTGTGTCAGCAGTTCTTCGGCCCGCGGCTCTAGGATGCCACATAAAATATCGCGTGAAAGCAACCGCGGTTCGCGCCCGCCCACACTGGGTACTTCAATCATTTCTGCCGCGCTTTGTTGATCCATCAATTGACGATAAGTACAACCGAACTCACGCTTGATCCGTTCGGCCTCAGGAATGGGAGTACGCAAACCAAACGCAATATCATTAGTAAAATGATTACCACCTATCGGGAAGACCGCAGTGTGCCATACAGCACCGCGCTGATAGATTGCCAGATTAGTCGTTTCTCCACCAATGTCAACCAAAGCGGTTCCAAACTCGCGATCCTCGTCATTTAATACCGCTTCGGCGGCGGCCAACGGTGCCAACAACAGGTCTGACACCATCAATCCGGCGCGATTGACACTGGTCACGATGTTCTGTTTAGCCGCAATCGGGCTGGTAATAATGCGCACGGAAACGGCTAAGCGCGACCCCAGCATACCTAGTGGATCGCCAATACCATCCTGATCGTCCACCGTATATTCCTGTGGCAAGACATCGGCAATCTCACGTCCCGAAGGAATCGAAACGGCGCACGCGCTATCAATCACGCGCTGAATATCTTCACGCGTAATTTCGCGGTGCCGAGAAGAAACCGCGATGACTCCCTGGCTGTTGTTGCCTTTGATGTGCGAACCGCCCAGCGCTACAAACGCTTCTTCCGCGTGCAAGCCCGAAGTGCGCTCCGCTAGTTCAATAGCTCGCTTGATCGAATCCACCGCCGCATCGGGATTGACGATCACGCCTTTGCGCAAGCCTTTGGATTCTGCTTCGCCAATGCCGACAACTTCCAACCTGCCATCGAGCGATTCGGCGATGACGGCGCGCACATTAGTCGTGCCGATGTCGAGGCCGACAAGGTGGTTTGAGAATTTTCTAGCCATAATTAGTAACCTCTTTCGGTGCGGCGTTAATCCGCGAGTCCCACCACCACGCGTTCTGCGTGCGTGACATTGAGATAAGAAATGCGATTGCCGTGGACCAGCCTTTCGGCATCTGTGATTTTATAGAACCCCAAGGTTGAAAGGTCCTTGCGTTCGATAGCGTCCAGCACTTTGAAGGCCTTTTCCAGGTGCGCCCGAAACTCGCTGCCACCAATTAGCACATCCACGTTATATCTCAGCAAATGCAGTTGAACCGCTTGTGGATCATCCAATTTGATCTCGTCAATTTCTTCCGAGAGCTTGGCGCTGCCTTGATCCAGTTCGCTGAGCAATTGCTGATAAAGTTCCATGCGGCGGCGGTTATTCACTTTGGTTTCATTACCGATGCCTTCTTCAAGGCCGCTAATAATGGGAGGAACTTTGTCCGATTTGTTGAAATCAAGTTCCCCTAAACTCCGGCCATCACGGTCTACCCAAACGATAGAATTATTGGCGTTGCGCCACGGCGCAACGGGTTCGCGTTCATGCACTGTTACGCGCAAGGCATCCGGCAAAACGCGCGCGATTTCCGCTTCGAGCACCCAGGGATTCTTTTCGACCGCTGCGCGAATTGCCTGCAAATCCAATTGCCATAACCCACGGGTTTTATAGGCTTCCAAAATTCGCAGCAACTCTTCACGTGACGCGCGCTTGGTGCCCTCTAATTCGATTTCTTTTACGACAAAGAATTGTGAGCCGGAGAGCCGATTATACGTCATGACTGCGCCAGCCAATAAAATCACGCCCACCAGTGCAATCACTGTGACATAAAACCAGCGTTTGTTGGTGGCGCTCGTTGGGGTTTTGCGGGGGCGTTTTTCGATACGTCCTGAATGAATCTCGCGTTGCCGGGATTCGCGCCGCTCGGTTGCGCGTTGCTGATTACGCTCGCGCCATTGCTGATCATAGCGTGCTTGATAATCCTGCTCTTCCGCTTCGTGCTGAAACTCTTCGGGCAAGCCGCGCCGCCGCGCTGAAGTTGTCTTGGCACCTGTAATTACGCTAGTTGCATTGACACCACGACGATGATGCCGTTCTGCCAGCTTGCTATAACCAGAATTTTCGTTGTTTGGGGATGAGGCCATAAATATTTAGTTTGCTAAAAACTCCTCTCCTGCTTTCCATACACTACCTGCGCCAAGCGTCAGCGCCAAATCACCGGGTTGCGCCACTTCGGCGAATGCTTGGCGCTCCTTGTTCGACGCTGCCGATATAGCGCACATTGCGATGCCCGAAGCGTTCGATGTCTTCCGCCAAAGCTTGTGCCGTAATGCCTTCAATCGGCTCTTCACTGGCCGCATAAATATCCGTCAGCAGCACCACGTCTGCATCATAGAAACTTCGCGCAAAGTCTTCGCGTAATGCCGCAGTGCGCGTGTATCGGTGCGGTTGGAAGAGGACGACAAGACGGCGACCACTGGATTTCGCCGCCGCCAACGTAGCGCGAATTTCTGTCGGATGATGCCCATAATCGTCAACCACCAAAATGTTATCGGAACGCTCGCCTTTGACTTGAAAACGACGTTCAGCCCCACGGAATGATTCAAGCGCAGATGCGATGATTTCAAACGAAAGTTCCAAATCCAATCCTACTGAAATTGCCGCCAGCGCATTGCTGACGTTGTGCATGCCCGGCACGTTCAAACTGACACGACCTAAATCCTGGCCGCGATATTTGACATTGAAAGCCGAGCCGAATCTATCGTGCATCACTTCGATTTGCGAAGCCGAAATGTCCGCCTGTGCCGTCATTCCATAAGTAATCATCCGACGCGTGATGCGCGGGATGATCGCCTGCACGTTCGGATCGTCGAGGCAAATAATGACCGCACCGTAAAAAGGAACTTTGTTGACGAACTGGACGAAATGCGACTGGATTTCGTCCAGGTCTTTGTAAAAGTCCAGATGTTCGCGGTCTATGTTTGTGACCACCGCAATCGTTGGCGACAGTTTCAAAAAGCTCTTATCGCTTTCGTCGGCTTCGACCAGAATAAAATCGCCTTTGCCAAGCTTGGCATTGCTGCCCCAGGCATTCAGACGACCGCCGACCACCACCGTCGGATCAAGCTCGCCTTGTGTTAGTACCATTGCTGTCATCGAAGTCGTTGTCGTTTTGCCGTGCGATCCGGCGATGGCGATGCCGTATTTCAAGCGCATCAGTTCCGCCAGCATTTCTGCGCGCGGAATCACCGGAATCTGTTTGCGTACAGCTTCGACCACTTCAGGGTTGTCAAAGCGCACTGCCGTCGAAGTGACGATGACGTGCGCACCTTCGATATTGGCCGCGCTATGGCCTTCGTGAATGATGCCGCCCAGGTTTTCCAGCCGCTCCGTAATTGCTGTGCGCTTCATATCCGAACCGGTCACACGATAGCCCAGATTGAGCAAGACCTCGGCGATGCCGCTCATCCCGATGCCGCCGATGCCGACGAAATGAATTTGCTGGAACTTACTAAACATAGGTTTCAGGTTTCGGATTTCGCGTTTCGGGTCTTGTCTGACCTGGAAACTCAAAACACGAAACTAAGAACTAATCTTTTCTGCGATGTCTACAACTCTTGCGGCAGCATCTGGATGCGCCAAAGTTTTGCTCGCGGCGCTCATTGCAGCCAATCTTTCTACATCGCTGATCAACACCAATAACTCATTTGCCAATCGTTCGCCGCTCAACTCGGATTGCAAAATCATGCGGCCTGCCCCTGCCCGCTCAACGGCTTCGGCGTTCTTGCGCTGATGATCGTCCGCCGCCCAGGGGAAGGGAATCATCAAGGCTGGCCGACCTGCCGCCGCAAGTTCTGCGACGGTTGTAGCCCCTGCGCGTGAAATCACCACATCCGCTTTGGCAAATTCGTCTACCATCTTTTCAATGAACGGCTTCACTTCCACTTGCAGGGACGAATTTGCATAAGCCGCTTTGACCTTTTCAAAATCCAACTCGCCCGTCTGATGCGTGATGAAAAGCCGCTCTTTATGTGGCTCAAGCAGCGGAATCGCCGTCATCATCGCTTCGTTAATCGCTCGTGCGCCCTGGCTGCCGCCTGTAATCAAAACATTGATCGCCGCACTGTGAACTTTGGCGGGGATGCTGAAAAACTCCGCGCGCACGGGATTGCCAGTGATTTCCGCTTTGCCGCGAAAGAAGACTTTCGCTTCTGCAAACGTCACCGCCGCGGCTTTGACATAGCGAGCCAACACGCGATTCGTAAAGCCCGGCAGCGCATTCGACTCCGCCACCATTGTCGGTACGCCCAGCAAAGAAGCAATCAGCAACATCGGCCCCGAAGCATAGCCACCCACACCGATCACGACCTCTGGTTTGTATTTCTGAATCAAAGAACGAACGGCTAAAAAACTTTTCGGTAGTAGCAGGAGCGACTTTATCCGCATACCAGCACTCACTCCTTTTAGCGCAGCAACTTCGATCAACTCCAATTTGAAGCCTTCGCGCGGCACGATTTTGGTTTCCAACCCGCGCGCCGTGCCGATGAAAATAACGTCGCAATTCGGATTGCGACGTTTGCATTCCTGTGCAATCGCAATGCCTGGATAAATATGTCCACCTGTGCCTCCGCCGGCAATAATCACGGAGCCAATCATTGTGCCCTCGCTTGCTCCGAGATGTTGAGCAAAATTCCGACGGCAGCTAAGGCAAAGACCAACGAAGAACCGCCCGCACTCACAAACGGCAACGTAATGCCTTTCGTTGGCACTAGACTCAGCACCACGCTCATATTGAAAAATGCTTGCGCAATCAACATTGTTGTTAGGCCAATGCCGAGCAATTGCCCAAACTGATCCGGCGCGCGAAAGCTTGCTTTTAAGCAACGCCACATCAGCAGGCCAAACACCAGCACAATGACAACGGCACCAAAAAAGCCCAACTCTTCGCCCACAACGGCAAAGATGAAATCCGTTTTTGCCTCAGGCAGAAAGCCGAGCTTTTGTTTGCTGCTGCCCAGCCCCACGCCCGAAATGCCGCCCGATCCAACGGCATAAAGCGATTGCAAAATCTGATAGCCAGTCTTCTTCGGATCGCTTTCAGGATCAAGGAACGCCAGAATACGTTGCGCCCGAAATGGCGTTTTCAAAATGTATATGTAGCCAATCAGCAATACCGGCACAACCAAGGTCAGCAAATGAAGAAGCGGCACTTTACCCGCCACCATCATTGCGACGAAGATGACGCCAATCATCAAGGCTGTGCCGAGATCAGGTTCTTTCAAGATTAATAGTATCAACATGCCAGTGATGACACCTGCTGGCAAAAATGTGGATTGAAAACTTCCCTCCAGATTTTCTTCGGTCCGCCGCGTCAGGAAATAGGCCAGGAACATCACCAAAGTGATCTTAGCCAATTCTGACGGTTGCGCCGACAGCGGCCCGACTTTGATCCAGCGCTTTGCTCCCTTTACCTCATCGAAAAACAACACCATGATCAGCAAACCAACGCTCGTTACCAAGCCTAATAAAATCAAGGCGGGCGAGGCATAGAGCTGATAATCAATCCGCATCAAAATTAGCATTACGACAATGCCTACCACCGCCCAACCGGCTTGGCGTAAGACGGCATTGAAGGAACCTTCCAGTGCAGTTGCGGCATTGAAACCAGAAGCACTGTAGACCATTACGAGGCCAAACAACGTCAGGCCAATCGCCGCGCAAGCCATCAGCATATCCCATTGGGCCTCCTCAATGGCGTTGAAGAATTTGTTGTTTGTTGTCGTGATTTCCTTTGCCATAACTAATTCTGACTCGCTAAAACTGCTTCCTTAAAAACTCGTCCCCGGTGCTCGTAGTTATCAAACATATCAAAGCTCGCACAGGCCGGAGCTAGTAACACGGTGTCTCCGGGATGAGCCAATCTCACGCCCCGTGCAACAGCATCGTGCATCGTTGTCGCGCGGTGCAACGGTATGGTGTTTTCCAACACCGCCGCGATTTTGTCCGCAGCGGCTCCAAGCAATATTACGTGCGCGCAACGCGTCTGGATGAGTGGCACAAGTGGCGCATAATCGCTGCCTTTATCTTTGCCGCCCAAAATTACAACCACGCCCTTGTCGAAAGCTTCGAGCGCCTTGATCGTCGAATCCACATTCGTCGCCTTCGAGTCGTTGTAAAACTTCACGCCATTGATTTCTGCGACGAATTCCAAGCGATGCTCGACGCCACTGAAGTTGCGAATCGTCTCTCGCATCGAATCCGGCGATGCTCCGCAAGCCAAACCAACCGCCAATGTCGCCATCACATTTTCCAAGTTGTGCGCCCCGCGAATGCCGATTTCATTGCGCGAAATCAAAATCCGCTCGGTGTCATTCGCCCGCGAAATTACATCGTCCCCGCGTAGGAAAATTCCTTCTTCCAATTCGCGCTTGCAACTAAAGAAAACTTTGTGCGCGTTCGTTTCCATGGCAGCGACGCGGCTATCGTCAGCATTTAGCACAGCCAGGTCTTCCGACGTTTGATGGCGAAAGATGTTGGCTTTGGCCGCTGCGTAGTCGTCCATCGAATCGTACCGATCCAGATGATCCGGCGTGATGTTCAGCAGCACTGCTGCGAACAAATGCAGCGACGCGACCGCTTCAAGTTGAAAACTGCTGAGTTCGATCACCGTGAATCCATCTGCCCGCGTAGTCTCCACCAGTGAAATTAGCGGTGTCCCGATATTGCCGCCCACTTGGGTTGGCAAGCCAGCATTCTTCAGGACTTCGCCCATCAACGTCGTCGTCGTCGTTTTGCCGTTCGAGCCGGTGATGCCAATCAAACGCCCTTGCAAAAAGCGAGCGGCCAATTCGATTTCGCCGATGATAGGGACGCCTACAGCTTTGGCTTTCTGAAACGGTTCCAGCGCGAGCGGCACGCCAGGGCTGGTTACGATCCAATCCGCGTTTTCAAATAACTCCGTCGGGTGCGATCCCGCGATTACTTCAATTCCTTGCGCTTTCAATTCCGCAACGCCAGCAATCTTCTCTTCTGTTCCCGCATCATTCGCCGTAACTTGTGCGCCGCGCGCCTGCAAGAACTTCGCTGCGGCAAGACCGCTTTTGCCGAGGCCGACGACTAAGATTTTTTTGCCAGCGAGTTCCATTACCTGAGTTTCAAAGTCGAAAGACTTAACAGCGCGAACAGCAAGGCTGCGATCAAAAAGCGAAAGACAATCTTCGGTTCTTTCCAGCCCGATAATTCAAAATGGTGGTGCAACGGTGACATCTTAAAAACGCGCTTTTTGGTGAGCTTGAACGAAGCGACTTGAATGATTACGGACAAGGCTTCGATCACGAACACGCCGCCGATAATGCCCAGCACGACTTCCTGCTTGATGATGACGGCAATTGTAGCCAGCGCGCCACCGATGCCGAGGCTGCCAACATCACCCATAAATACTTCCGCCGGCGGCGCATTGAACCAAAGAAAGCCGAGACTCGCGCCGACTAAAGCCCCGCCCAAAACAGTCAATTCCGCCACCGTCAAATCGCCGCTGCCAGGGCTACGAAACAAATCCAGATACTCAGCAAACTTCGCATGGCCCGTGACATAAACCAATGCTGTCAAAGTGGAGGCCGCGACAACTGTGACGCTAATCGCCAAGCCATCCAGTCCATCCGTCAAGTTCACCGCATTGGAACAGAAAACGGTAAACAGCATGATAAAGCCGAGATAAACCACAAACGGCAGCACCGGCTGGAACTCTTTAAAGAACGGCACGCTCAGCACCCAGCTATAGGTGGTCATATATTTCAGCATCAGGCCAACCACCAATGCCGTAGCGAATTGCCCAATCAGCTTTTGTTTGCCGGTAAGTCCGAGGCTGCGCTTTTGCTTGACCTTGATGTAATCGTCAAGAAATCCCACTAGCGAAAAACCCAAAGTCCCCAAAATCGCAATCCACAAGTATCGGTTCCGCAAATCTGCCCACAGCAACGCAGAAAGCAACATCGAGCCAATCACCATCACGCCGCCCATTGTCGGCGTCCCTTTTTTGGCCTGATGATGCGCTGGGCCTTCTTCCCGAATCTCCTGCCCAAACTTGAACTGGCGCAATTTGCGAATCATCCACGGCCCCAGCAACAAGCTCATCAACAAGGCTGTGATGGTTGCATACGCTGTGCGGAAGGTGACATAGCGAAAGACATTGAGCGCCTTCAGCGCAGGATAAACTTGCTCATACTGACGATACAGAACTTCGTAGAAGAGGTAATAGAACATTCGCTTTCAGGTTTCTTTCAAATCTGAATTTGAGATTTGAAATTCATTCCGCCTTCCCTCCAAATTCTGTTTTTAAGCGCTCGACCACGCGTTCAGTTCGTACGCCCCGTGAGCCTTTCACCAATACCAAATCGCCAGCTTGCAGTTCGGCGATTAATTGTTCCGCCGCTTGTTCCGGCGTTTCGCAAAATGATGCGTGGTCCAGTCCTGCATCCTTTGCACCTGCAACTAATTCCTGTGCCAGGCCCCGCACTCCGAGCACGAACTCAATTCCTGTGGTGGCAATCTCTTGCCCGCACTCCCGGTGCATCTGCGCGCCCTCTGCACCGAGTTCCAGCATTTCGCCTGCCACGACGATGCGGCGCGTAAAGCCTTTAGCCTTAGTCATTGCTTGCACGGCCAGTAGCAAGGCCGGCGGATTCGAGTTATACGAATCGTCAATAATCGTTACGCCATTGGCGAGTTGAATTAGCTCACCACGCATTTTGGAGGGAACTGCCGTATTGAGTTGCGCGGCAATCTGCTCAGCACTTAATCCAAAATGATGCCCGGCGGCAGCCGCCGCCAGTGCGTTGTACACGTTGTGCTTGCCTATCAATGGCAAATTTACCAAAGCGTCGCTGCCCGGGCTGTGCAACGAAAAGCTGGTTGCACGCAACGCCTCGTGGTTAAGATTGACGGCGCGAATCTCGGCTTTGGCTTCGATTCCGAATTTCAAATAACTGATGTCAGAGCGGCGCGCCTGCATTCCCATGACCAGCGGGTCATCTGCATTCAGAATTGCTATGCCGCCTGCTTGCAAGCCGTCAATGATTTCGGCTTTGGCTTCGGCGATAGCCTGACTGCTGCCGAAAAATTCGATATGCGCCGTGCCGACATTACCTACGATGGAAGTCGTCGGCGGAGCGATTTCGGTCAGTCGTTTGATTTCACCGTAAGAACTCATGCCGAATTCAAAAACTGCAAGATCAAAATCGTTGGGTTGTGCCTCTGCCGAAATCATCCTGCCGACGGTGAGGGGTAACCCATAACTCGTATTCAAATTGCCCAGTGATTTGAATACCTTCGGCGTCAAGGCTTCCAACACGTGCGCCGTCAAATCCTTCATCGTTGTTTTGCCTGCGCTGGCCGTTACTGCCACAATCGGGCGAGACCACGCGGCCAAAACTTTCTGCGCCAGTTGCTGAAAGGCAAAAGCAGCGTCCGTAACAAACAACAAGCGATCTTTGTAGGGCGCAAGCTCCTTCACAAAGGGTAACCGATGATGCACGACCAGTGCCGCCAGCGCACCTTTATCCAGCACCTCTGCAACAAACTGATGGCCATCCACGCGCTCGCCGGGAATCGCCACGAAAACCTCGCCCGGCTTGACGGCGCGCGAATCAATGGCAAAGCCTGCGGGCGTAGTTTCGGCTACCGTCGCATTGAGACGATGGGTGGCACCACAGAGATTGGCAATTTCGCGCAACTTCATTCAATTTGTTTTAGCCATCGAGAGCACAGAGGGCACAGAGAAAAGTGACTACTACGGAAATGGTTTGCGAGAAAAAAACTCTGTGCCCTCTGTGCTCTCGATGGCTAATCTTTAGCCTTCCTTTGCCGCAACGCCTCCTGCGCTACTTCGCGGTCATCAAAATGAATCTTGCCGCTCGCCAAAATTTGATAGTCTTCGTGGCCTTTGCCTGCGATGACAATCACGTCGTTGGCTTTTGCTTCGGTGATCGCCCGGCCAATTGCGGCGCGGCGATCCTCGATCAATTCGTAGTTTCCGTTGGCCTGTTTCAATCCAACTTCAATGTCACGCAAAATTGCTTGCGGGTCTTCGCTGCGCGGATTATCCGAAGTGGCAATTACGAAGTCACTCAACCGCGCGGCGTCGTGTCCCATTAGTGGGCGTTTGGTTTTGTCTCGGTCTCCGCCACAGCCAAATACCGTAACTACGCGCCCGCCGGTTGCCGTCGCCGTTGCGCGGGCAGTTTTCAAAACGTTGACTATCGCATCCGGCGTGTGAGCGTAGTCAACGACGACGGTAAGGTCATCCTCCACGCTGCTCACACGCTCAAACCGACCTGCTGCACCTTGGCTGGTATGGATACCGCGCGCGATGATTTCGGCGTCAAGGCCGAGCGCAAGGCCGATCCCAACCGCGCAGAGAATATTATAAGCGTGCGGACGCCCAACCAGAGGCGAGCGAATTTCGATGTTACCGACAGGAGTGCAAGCCGTGAAAGACAGGCCAGCAACGCCAAAATCATTTCGATCAGGGGTAATATCAGCGCGCGAATCAATGGCATAACTCAGTACCTTGGCGCGGGTTACTTTTGGCAACTGCGCGCTGAACGAATCATCATTGTTAATGACCGCAAAATCCTTCGCTTGGGCAAACAGCTTACTTTTCGCTGCTGCATAGGCTTCCATCGTGCCGTGATAATCCAGGTGGTCTTGGGTGAGATTGGTAAATGCCGCGACAGCAAAATCCAGGTAATCGGCTCGTCGCATGTCTAAAGCGATGGAGGAAACCTCCATCACGGCATATTGCACGCCTGCGGCAACAGCGCGTCGCAGGAAGTCCTGAATATGCGAGGCCTCAGGCGTAGTGTGTTCGGCCACTTCTTCTTGCTCTCCAATGCGATGGCTAATCGTACCCATCATCGCAGGCACGGTTCCTGCTGCGCGAAAGATGGCTTCGCACAAATGCGCCGTCGTCGTTTTGCCGTTGGTACCCGTGATGCCGACCAATTTCAAAGAGCGCGACGGATGTCCGTAGACGATAGCTGCAGCGTGTGCGAGGGAGGCTCGCGCGTCCGCCACTTGCAACCACACGCCCGTAAAATCAGCGGGGCGTGGACTTTCAGAAATAGTGGCGAGCGCGCCGCGTTGCGTAGCTTGTGTGACGAAATTGTTCCCGTCACTGGTTGCGCCTTTGATCGCTACGAAAATGCCCCCCGGCACAACGCGGCGCGAATCGTGAGTGACAACCGAACTCAGCGGGAATGACGGGGATATTCGTTGCTCCGCCAGTTACCTGCGCCTGTAATTCTTGGGCGATGTCACTCAATAAAATCATCTTGGTCATTGGTCATTGGTCATTGGTGCCACAAAGACCAATGACCAGTCTTATCGAAATTCAACCACCAGCGTATCCCCCACCTGCCGTTGACTCTTGGCCAAGCCGTAGCCAATCGCCTTCAATTTCATTCCTGCCCGACTGCACAGTCCTGCTACTTCGCGCAAGCTGCGACCCACGACATTCGGAGCGTTGCTGACATTCTGTTTCGCCATTTTAGGCTTGCTTGGCTCGGGCGCTTTTTTCACAGCGGCGACTGCTTTGTTTGCCTCTTTAGGCGCGGGCAATTTCAAAATCGGCGTTGGCTTGGGAGTCGGTTTGGCCTTTGCTGTAGCAGGCGTTGGCACGGCGGTCGGCGTCACGCCTGGTTTCGGAGTCGGCGCGAGAGTCGTTTTGCTGGAGACAGGGGCTGCGGCGGCCTGTGGCTTCGTCATCTCCTTTGACTTCGCGCGAAATTCATCTTCCAGCTTGGCAATCTTTTGACGGTGTTCTTCCGTATCCGGCAACACGCCGTAATCACCAAGTGCAGCTTGCGCGATTTGATTAAAAACAGGCGCGGCCACCTGTCCGCCCTGATGCGCGCCTTTCGGATAATCAAGCACGACGATGATGGCAAAACGCGGATTTGTCGCCGGCACAAATCCGGCGAACGAGGCTACATAGGCGGAGTTGGAATACTTGCCATTGATTACTTTTTGCGCCGTGCCGGTTTTGCCCGCAGCCGTGTAACCTGCAAGCTGTACCGAGTTTCGTGCGGTGCCGATTTCGACTACGCCAGCCAGCATATTCTTGATGATGTCAGCGGTTTGTTCACTGATGACCTGACGCATTTCTGGCTGAGCTTTCCAAAGCTCTTGCTGCCCGGCATCGCTGCTGATGATCTGTTTGACAATGTGAGGTTGTACCCAAGTGCCGCGATTCGCAATCGCCGCCATCGCGGCAACCGCTTGAATAGCTGTTACTCCAATTTCATGTCCCATCGGAATCGAACCCATGGAGTCATACGTCCATTTCTCGAACTTACGAACAATGCCAGGAGATTCGTCTGGCAAATCAATCCCGGTTTTTTGACCGAAGCCAAACCGGGTGATGTAGTCGAACATTCTTTCCTTGCCGACCTGCAAGCCGATCTTGATGGCTGCGACGTTCGATGATTTGGCGAGTGCTTGCGCAACGGTCAGTTCGCCATACGGATGAGCATCGCGCACGATACGCGAGCCAAGCGCAATTTGCCCATTGCCGCAATGAATCTTGCTTTCAGGCTTTACAAGGCCTTCCTGGATGGCAGCAGAGTAAGTTACCATCTTGAAAACCGAACCTGGCTCATACGGATCGGTCAAGGCGCGATTGCGCCGCGCATAGTTTTCTTCGTCTTTGCCGCTCCAACGCGCTACCGGATCATACGTTGGGTAATTGGCGAGCGCGAGAATTTCACCCGTGCTCGTATCCAGCACAATCGCGCTGCCGCTCTGAGATTTTGTTTCATCTACTGCTTCTGCTAACGCAGCTTCGACTTTGTACTGCAACGCTGCGTCGAGCGAAGTGACGATGGTTGCTCCCGCGAGCGCCTCTTGATCGGCACGGATGAGCGGGTGTCCCTGACTATCTTTTTCGAGGAAAATCTTTCCTGCCTTACCGGTGAGAACATCGTTCTGTTTGGCTTCCAGCCCCGATGCGCCTGTTACGATCAGTTCCGGTTTATTGACAAAGCCCAGCACGTGCGCGGCGAGCTTCCCTTCTGGGTAATGGCGCTGCGGTTCGCGGACGATTTTGATGCCGGTGAACTTCCGCGCTTCTTTGGGGTCAGGATTTTCGCTGAGGCTGCGAACTTTTTCTGCTACTTCAGGCGCAACTTTTTTAGCTACAGTCAGGTCTTTATTGCCCGCTTGAAAAAGGCGCGTTAAGTCCTTTTCACTGAACCCTAACTTCTCAGCTAAGGCTTTCGTGACCGTCGGAAAGTCAACCTCCTTAATTTGATGCAGATCGGCTTTGATCGTCAGCGTATCAATGCTGCCAGCCAGCAAGGTTCCGTTGCGATCCACAATCGCGCCTCGTGCGGGGGCGACGGTCTCTACGCCATTGCGCTGCTGTGCGGCTTTTGTGGCTAATTCCTGATGCCGCACAATTTGTAAATATGCCAGCCGCCAAATAATTACCCCCATCCAGGCCACAAAAAGACACGCAATGAGAAGATGCCGCCCGGTAAAGCCTCGTTGTTTCTTTTTACTGCTCATGACCTTTACTCGTGGATTCTGCTGAGGTCGTTGTTAGTTTCTCGCGGGCCTCGCTGCAACGAGGCCCGCAGTTTTTTTCGCTTTTTCAGTAGTAGCTATCTTCTTTGCTCCGGTGACCATTTTTTTCTGGTCAAATGCCAATGGAGCGAGATCGGTATTTTCATGCGCCAGCCGATCAATAGCCTGTGAACTGGTTGCCTGTTCAACTCGTGCTTTGATTTGCTGGCGCTCGGTTGTGACTTGATCCGTCTTGGTTTTTAGCTTCACTTCTTCGCGCCCGAACGCGTGAGCCATGAAGTGATCACGCAAACTGAACATAAATCCGCCCGCCAGCAAAGCGCCACAAACCAATAATCCAACCAACGCATAAGGCCGTGTGGACGCCTTTTCTTTGGCGATGGTGTCAGTTGAGCGGAGCCGTTCATCCAAAGCCAGGAGTGATAATCCTCGCTGCGTCAACGCGCCCACTTCAATGGCCTGGCTTGACCAAAGCGGTGACAGGGGAGCCAGCGGCAGCGCCACACGCGAGGCCGCTTTGGGGACAGGTTTGACGCCACTCTGCGTCCGTTTGACCACAGTCCCATTCTGAATTTGAGGGCGAAAATGTCTATTCATTAAGCAATTCCTCCGGCAAGGGAATTGGGGGTTATCAAGTACGAGTGACGGGCTGCAATTTTTGACAAGCGCGAAGCTTGGCGCTGCGCGCGCGGGGATTCGCTAGCAATTCACTCTCGCGCGGTTGAGCGGGCTTGCTAGTGAGAAGCTCAACACGCCGCGCGGTACCACAACGACAATCCGGTAGCCGAGGCGGGCACACACAGTGACCGGATTGAAATTTCAATGCCTGCTTGATGAGCCTGTCTTCAAGCGAATGAAAGGTAATCACTACTAATCTTCCACCCACTTCCAACCAATCAATAGCGTCGGCAACAAATTGCGCTAATCCGTCCAGTTCGCGATTAACGGCAATACGCAACGCCTGAAACGTTTTGGTCGCCGGATGAATTTTCCAGTGACCTTTTTGGTGAATCGCCGCCACGACTAACTCCGCTAACTGCCTGGTAGTTTTGAGCGGCGCTTTGGCTCTAGCCTGTACGATGCGGTGGGCGATCCTGCGCGCCGCCCGCTCCTCACCAAATTCAAAAATCAAATCTGCCAGTTCTCGCTCGCTTAAGCTGTTAATGAGCGTGGCTGCCGTTCGCGGTTCCGTCCGATCCATCCGCATATCGAGCGGCGAGTCTTCCGTGAAGCGGAAGCTGAAACCTCGTTCCGGCGTATCAAACTGGTAAGACGAAACACCAAGATCCGCGATGATTCCCTGCGCCGTACCAATTCCTTTTTCAAGTAACACTTGTTTGATTTGGCGATAGTCTGCATGAACAGCCTCAAATCGTTCGCCAAAGGTAACTAGCCGCTGCTGCGCCAAAGCAATTGCCTCTGCATCACGATCAAAGCCAATGACCCGATTATGCGGCGCGGCTTGGAGGATGCCTTCGCTATGACCGCCCATTCCCAGCGTTGCATCAATAAACAACCCACCAGCCGTTGTATTTAACGCCTCCATCGCTTCACTGAGCAGGACTGGAAAATGCATCTCGTTGGGCAGAGCCTGAGACATTTCAACCCCTAAATCCCTAAACGGGCGATCCGTTCCGCGTCGTCATCAGTAAATGGTTGTGTATCCAACCGCAATCGAAAGCGGTCTGCGCTCCAGATTTCCAGATAAGTCAAATAACCAAAAACCGTAACCTCACCTAATAATTCAGCCTTACTTCTGAGCAAGGGATGAATCAGAATCCGTCCCTGTGGGTCGAGCGCTTGCACCTGTCCATAATAGTTTACGCGATCCAAAAACTTGCGTTTCACCGGGTCCATCGAAGGCAAAAGCGCCAACTTGTTTTCAATTTCTTCCCACTCGGTAAGCGGATAAAGCCGCGCGCAATCCCCATCCAAACTCGTCACATAAAAATCAGGATTACCATAATGCTGGTCTAAATGCCGCTTGAAGCTTGCAGGAATCTTAATGCGTCCTTTATCATCAATCGTAGCTGTATAACTTCCGCGCAGCATTTATTGGTAAGATTGAAAAACAGCAAATTAATAATGATTATCGTTTCGGGGAGTCAACGATGTTTTTCGGCAAATTTTGAGGCTAAGCTCCTTTTTAATCAAACGCTTATGCTCTAAGGTAGAGCTTCAATTTGCACCGCTAAGTTACTAATATAAACCACCTTATTCCACTTTGTTCCACTGGATTGGCGCATAGTATTGCACCGATTTGTGGATGTCAAGCGAATTTATGACGAATTTCTTGCTAAATCATTTCTTCAGGTTAGGCGCGCTAAATTCTTGAATAGGCTAGAAAATCACTCCAAGGCGTAAGCGGTGGCTTTGGTAGATATTGTTTAAAGAAAATTCCTTGCCCAACTTCAAATTCTCCTTTTCGAGACTTGGCATTTTTGTTGCTTCCTAGTATCTTGCCAACTCGCTCAATCGAAAGTTTCCATTTCATTGCTAATGTCTCAATCGCTGCAATTACTTACCTTTGGCTTGCTGGCAGCAGGCGGAAATTTGTTGGGTGGCTGGCTGATTGCCCGATCACCGCAGGCTAACAACAGCAAGCTCAAGCATCTGTTAGCTTTAGGTGCAGGCTTTATGTTGGCGGCGGTAATTCTGGAAGTTATTCCTGAAAGTCTCCAGCAATCTGGTAGTGATAGTTCGTTAGCAATGATTTGGCTTTTGGCCGGGTATTTAATCATTCAGCTTGTCGAGCATACAATTGCGCCGCATTTTCATTTTGGCGAGGAAGTTCACACCGAAGAAATGCACCGATCTGGGGTCGCTTTGACGGCGATAGCGGCGTTGGCTTTACATGCTTTTTTTGACGGCGTCACTATTGCTTCCGGCTTGCTCGTCAATTTCCGCTTAGGGCTGTTGTTATTTCTGGCGGTATTACTTCACAAAGTGCCTGAAGGAGTTACGGTAGCCTCGATTATGATGAGTGCGGGAAAAACAGGCCGTTCTGCTTTTCAGGCAACCTTACTCATCGCCATTGCCACTTTCGGGGGGATTTTCTCTGTGGCGGTGATCGAACGGGCCGTAACTTTTGCGCTTCCTTTATCGGCAGGGGCAACACTTTATATCGCCACTTCTGACCTGATTCCTGAAATCAATCGGGAAGGCGGATGGCGAGCTTCAATATTTATCTTTGCGGGCGTCGCAGTTTTTTACGTTACCCATTTGCTGTTGCATCGTTTGTTGGGGTAACGGCAGTTTTCGCAGGAAAATGCTGGTGTATCGTGGTGGAAAGGAATATGATCTAACCGTCGTGTTTCCCTTTTCAACCCAATCGCTTCGAGCTATGAAGCAATGTTTGTGCAACGACTTGATAACGACCGAAAGTTGCTGCTGTTTGGAGGCCGTCATGCAAAAATCCAAGTCTCAGATCGTCTCTCTCTTTTTCGCGCTACTGTTTAGCGCCAGTGTCGTACACGCCCAATACTTGGTTTCCAGCAAAGCTGGATTCGTCAATCGTGTCGAAGGCAAGGTTAGCCTGCAAGCGCAAGGTAGCGCGCCCGATGAAATGAGCAAGGCCTCGCTTGCCTCTCAGATGAAGGAAGGCGACAGGATTGCTACGAGTGTAAATAGCCATGCAGAGTTGCTGCTTGCACCTGGCTCGTATATGCGCCTGGATGAAAAGACCGTCGTTGAGGCCGTTCGCACGGATTTGGAAAACACGCGCTTCGATGTAATGCAGGGAGCGGTCATTATTGAAGTGGGAGAGATTGATAAGAAAATTCCGATTGAAATCGGCACGCCACGCAGTGTTGTGACCATCAACAAGGCAGGGATTTACCGCCTTGATATCAGCGGCAAAGATGTGGCCGTCAGTGTTCGCAAAGGCGAGGTGTTTCTGGGTACGCGCGAACAGCTTTTTGCTAAGAGCGCCACGAAGGTTAGTGGTAATAAAGTGTATCGGTTAATTGGCGATAACGCACCGCAAACGGCCAAACTGAGTTCCAAGGTTTTTGATGCGTTCGATCAGTGGAGTTACCTGCGTGCGGAAACGTTGGTGGCAGCAAATTATTCAATGTTACAGCGGACGCGTTCACGTAGCGCTTTGCTTTCAGGGTGGATCTATGACCCTTTCAGTAATAACTATACTTTTGTTCCAAGCTCGTGGTTGTTTGTGACGCCTTATGGCTTTGGCTTCTATCGTCGCTTCAGCGATTGTGAATGGTGTTATGGCGGATACTATAATCCGTACTATGCCAACGGTGGCTATTCTAATGGTGGCACGATGGCTGGCGGTGGCAATACGACCACTTCTGGTGGCAGTGGCGCGCCGGCGCGTGGAACGGATGACACTTCTGCTGGCCGCCGCGCCCATAGCATCCGTGAAGTGCCGAGCCGTCAAGTTGAGCCATATTCCCGCCCCACTGTTTTTACTCCGCCCGACAGGTCAGCACGAGGCTATGATTCGCCCTCCGTGTTTGATTCATCACGGTCAGCCTCATACCCAGGCTCTTCCCCTTCTTCTGCACCCACATCGGTTGCACCGAGCCGCGCTGACACTGGCACTCCGGCTAGTTCGGAGCGTAGCAGCGGTGGCTCACGCGGAGATAGTTCGCGTGCGGCGACAGGCCCGCGCGGCAATTGATCGCTCTTGAGATTCTTGCTCGTCGTAGACGAATGTAGGCTGGAAATGGCGTGGTTCCCCTGCCCGCTTTTTCCAGCTTAGCAAGCAGCCATTAAGAATATTTCTTCGCTCCAATTTCCTGAATCTTATCTGACTCAAACACTTGCACGCCCTGCGGCTGCGATTTCGCAACTTGGATCATCGCGGCGGCCACTGTGCTTGCTTTGATGGGACGATATTTTCTGAATGGGCCGACCAGGAGAAACGATAATGCTTTGGCGACTGGCTCGGCGAGGCGTTCGCCCAAGCGGAATTCAGCGCGGTTGCCTAGCAACAATGAAGGTTGAAAAATGCTCACAGCGGTAAAGGGCAAGGCCGAAACTGCTATCTCAAGCTCACCTTTGACACGGCTATAAAAGACGGACGAGTTGGCATCAGCACCGAGCGAGGAAACCAACAGGAATTGCTTGGCCCCGTTGGCTACTGCAAGCTGGGCAGCCTGGTAGGCGTAGGTGAAATCCACTTTGCGGAAAGCTTCCTGCGAGCCTGCTTTTTTGATCGTGGTGCCGAGGCAGCAAAATACATCTTCGGCGGTGAGCCAGGCAGCGTGTTCGGGTAAGCGAGCAAAATTGACGATGTGTTGCGTCAGCTTTGGGTGTATTTGCGAGAGTGGTTTGCGCACCAGAGCAATGACCTCGTCGTAGACGTCATCCTGCAAAAGCAAAGCAAGAGAATGACCGCCGATTAAGCCGCTGGCACCGAGGAGTAAGGCTGTGCGAGTGTTCATCGTGTTATCGCTACTATGTAATAAAAGCTGCTGTGCAACCTGAGTATAGTTGAACGAGCGGCGGCAGAGGTCAAGGGACAGAACACGAGAAGCGCAGCGCCCCTTCGCCGCCATATTTTTCGGCAGAGGCAAAATCAGGTAGTTGCGCTTGTAATTCTGCGGCTGGGTTGATATGTCTTCGTCCGTAAATTTTCTGACAAGTGATCTGATTTATTTTGAGGAGGACTATGAAAGCCATTGTTGTCGAAAACTGCGGCGGGCCGGAAGTGTTGGCCTACCGTGAAGCGGAAAAGCCTACGCCAAAAGCGGGGGAAGTTTTAGTCAAACTTGCCGCTAGTGGGTTGAATTTTATTGATGTCTACCATCGCACCGGACTCTATCCGATGCCGCGTCCGTTCATTCCCGGCATGGAAGCGGCAGGTACCGTCGAAGCCTGCGGCGCAGGCGTCACAGAAGTTGCCGTTGGCGACCGTGTAGCCTATGCAATGAATCCAGGCGCGTATGCCGAATATGCGGTTGTCCCCGCATGGAAATTGGTCAATGTCCCGACAAGCGTGAGCGATGAACAGGCGGCAGCAGCAATGCTGCAAGGGATGACGGCGCATTATCTGGTCACGTCGGTTTATCCGCTGCAGGCAGGCGAAACCGCCCTGATTCATGCGGCAGCGGGCGGCGTTGGATTGCTGTTGATTCAAATGGTCAAAAACATTGGGGCGCGCGCCATTGGCACGGTTTCGACTGCTGCCAAAGCCGACTTGGCGCGCGCCGCCGGAGCCGATGAACTCATCCTTTACACCGAGCAGGATTTTGAAGCTGAAACGCGCCGCCTGACGGACGGCAAAGGTGTGTCGGTGGTTTATGACTCAGTTGGGAAAGACACGTTTATGCCCAGCCTGAATTGTCTGGCCCCACGCGGGATGCTGGCCTTGTTCGGACAATCTTCTGGCTCTGTGCCCGCGTTCGATCCGGGATTGCTGGCGCAAAAAGGCTCGCTCTTTCTGACGCGCCCGAGCTTGGCGCATTACGCTGCGACGCGCGAGGAATTGCTTTGGCGTGCCGGCGATGTCTTTAACTGGATCAGTGCAGGGAAATTGAATCTGCGCATTGAACAGACCTTTCCCCTCGCTGACGCCGCCGAAGCACATCGGCAACTGGAAGGCCGCAAGACTACCGGGAAGGTTTTGCTGATTCCTTAACCCTTTTCATCCTGGTCTCTTCTTTCTGTAATTTTGTGTGGCCTGGTAGCCGAGAACTCATTTTCGAGCGATGACGCGCACGCGATGCGTTTCGCTGTCCCCCACATAAATCTTTCCATCGCGATCCACAAAGACGCCGTGTGGTCGTGCCATTTTGCAGGCGAGTGGGTCGCCATCCGGGCCATCGCCTTTTTGCCCGGTGCCTGCGATCAGTTCCAACGTTTGTTGGCGCACGTCAATCATGCGAATGGAATGGCTTTCGGTATCGGCTAAGTAAACATTGCCATCCGGCCCGATACTTAAGCCTTTAGGGCCAGACAGCGTGGCCGTTTTCGCTGGGCCGCCATTGCCCGTGAAGCCTGATTTGCCGGTTCCTGCGATGTGATGAATCGTGCCTGCTTTCAGGTCGAGTTTATAGACGGCATTGCCTTCCCTGAGTGCCAGCCACATATTCCCATCTCGATCAAAATCTATGGCGCGTGGGCCATTCAGCGGCGTCCCTGAAATCTTTGCGCCCTCAGGCGTCGGAGCTTTTTCGCCGGTGCCTGCAAAGCTGGTGATGAGATTTGTCTTCGCCTCAATTTTGCGGATACGGTGATTGAGAATGTCGCAGATATACAAATTGCCTGCGCGATCAAACTGAATGCTATGCGGCTGATTCATCATCGCTTTTGTCGCCAGCTCGCCATCGCCGGAAAAGCCCGGTTTGCCCGTGCCCGCAATCGTTGTGATGATTTTCGTTTTGGCGTCCACGCGCCGCACAATGTGATTCATGCGTTCGACAACGTAGAGATTCCCCCGCTTGTCGAAGCGCACTTCATAGGGTTCATTGAGTTCCGCTTTTGTCGCCAGTCCGCCGTCGCCTGCATAGCCTTTTTTCCCGGAACCAGCAACAGTTGTGATTGTCCCCTTCGGCGCGATTTTGCGAATGACGTGATTGTTTGTGTCGCAGAAATACAACGCACCATCCGGCCCACGCACGACGCCGAAGGGATTGTCCAGCTTAGCCTGGGTTGCCGCGCCTCCATCGCCTGTATATCCTACTTGTCCGGTTCCGGCGAAAGTTATGATTTGCGCCTGGCTTGTTGCGGTGCATCCCAGCAGCACTAAAATTGTAAGTAAGTTTTTCATCACATTTCCTTTTGTTTGCTCTTTGCAATCGGTGGAAGTGGGCATAGAATAACGGTCTTTCGTTTTTCTGCAAGCATTCTGCTTGCGATTTTGTAACCCGTTGGACGTTTTCAAAATCGGAGGGACTCACATGTTCCGCAGTCGTCACCTGAAATTTGGTGCGGTGTTTTTCCTGCTGTTTGGCGTAGTTTGGGCCGTAGCAGATCAGCCACAATTCAAGGCTTCACATTTGAAACATTGGGCATATAAGGCAGTCGTCAAGCCTGCCGTGCCCGAAGTCACCAATAAAGCCTGGGCCAAAAATGACGTGGACGCGTTTATCCTCAGCGCGCTTGAAAAAGAAAAACTTGCACCCGCAAAGGCTGCCGACAAAATTACGCTGCTGCGCCGCGCGACGTTCGATTTAACGGGCTTGCCGCCAACGCCGGAAGAGACAGAAGCCTTCCTCGCGGACAAATCCACAAATGCGTTTGCGAAAGTCGTAGACCGTTTGCTCGCCAGCCCACAGTACGGCGAAAAATGGGCGCGGCACTGGCTCGATCTGGCGCGCTATGCCGAAAGCGATGGCTTCAAAGCAGACGACACGCGCCCACATATCTGGCGCTATCGGGATTACGTCATCAAATCCTTCAATGCCGACAAGCCCTACAATCGCTTCATTCAGGAACAAATCGCGGGCGATGAATTGTGGCCGGACGATCCTGATGCACTGGTGGCTACGGGATTCAATCGTCATTACCCTGATGAATACAACGCTCGCAACTTGCGGCAGCGGCGACAGGAAATTCTCAACGACATCACGGATACTGTCGGCTCGGTTTTTCTCGGCACGACGTACGCTTGTGCGCGTTGCCACGATCACAAATACGATCCTGTTTTGCACAAGGATTATTACAAGCTGCAAGCCTTCTTTGCGGGCGTGAGAGCGAAGGACGACTACGTTTTGGTCCCGGCGGCAGCGCAGGTGGCCCATCAAAAGAAACTCAGCCTGTGGCAGGAACAGACGAAAGACCTGCGTGATCAGCTTGCCAAACTGGAAGCACCTGTTGTCAAGGCGCTCTACGACGACAGCTTTGAGAAATACCCGGTAGACATCCAACAAGCCATCACCACGCCGCCCGAAAAGCGCGACATGATGCAATGGCTGATGTATCACAAAGCGCAATGGCAGTTGTATTACGGCGTAGACGAAGACGGCAACGGCATTCGCGCCAAGCTCAAAGGTGATACCAAGAAACAATATGACGACTTGAAAGCCAGGCTGGCGACATTTGATGCAATTAAGCCTGCGCCTTTGCCCATCGGCTCCGGCATCGCGGATGTCGGGCGCGATGCTCCTGCACATCACGTGATGATTAGCGGTGGCTATGACAATTTTGGTGAAGAGGTGCCACCAGGTTTTCTGACCATCATCAACTCAGAACCAGCAACGATCGTTGCACCCGCCAAAGCCAACTCGACCGGACGCCGAACGGCTTTAGCGAACTGGCTAATTGATCCGAAAAATCCGCTGGTCGCGCGCGTGATGGCCAATCGGATTTGGCATTATCATTTCGGGCGCGGCATTATCGGCACGCCGAATGATTTCGGAATGATGCGCGATCTGGAAACCAATCGCCCCTTACTGGATTACCTCGCCACGAAATTCGTCGAGCAAAAATGGAGCATCAAGGCGATGCACCGCCTGATTATGCTTTCCAGCACGTATCAGCAGGCGTCTGAATACAATACCGATGCGGCGGCGAAAGACCCGGACAATCGCCTGCAATGGCACTTCCAACGCCAACGTCTGAGCGGAGAAGAAATCCGCGATGCGATTCTGGCTATCAGCGGGAAACTGAATCCGCAAATGGGCGGCCCCAGCGTGTTCCCTGATATTCCTGACGGCATGGACATTCGGGGCGGCTGGAAAAAGAAGGAAGACGAAGATGCGAAAAATCGGCGCAGCATTTATGTCTTCATTCGCCGCAATTCGCGCTACCCGATGTTCCAGGCTTTTGACTTGCCCGACACGCACGAAAGTTGCGGACGGCGCACAAACACTACGACCGCGCCACAGGCCTTGAATTTGCTGAATGACAAAGCCGTGTTGCGCGCTGCCGAAGCCTTTGCCAGCCGCGTCATTGCAAAGTCAAAACCCGATTGCTCGGCGTGGATTGTGAATGCGTATAAGTTGGCGTTTTCGCGTCAGCCCGAAGCGAGTGAATTGGCCTTAGCCTCTGACTTTTTGAAAAAGCAAGCGGCCTTGATGCGTGACAAACTCGCGGCCCAAGCGCCTATTGCTGTGCCTGCCAAATTGCCTGCGGGCATTGATCCGGCAGAAGCGGCAGCGCTCGTGGATTTTTGTCACGTGCTTTTCAACTCGAATGAGTTTGTGTACGTCAACTGATGAAAACCTCAGGAAACAGGAAAGTTTCTTTGGTCGAACCAGAGCATCAATAATACTGTGGATGAAACAGAGAATAATATTAGGGCTAAAAATATTATCTGCAATTGCTCTATTGGTTGTTACGTTTGAAGTGCTTGTGTATTTCAACTCCGCCGTCGTGATTGTTCCTGCATCGCCAAAGGATTCTCAAAATAGATTTTCCCAACCGTTTGTTCTTATTAACAACGGTTACTTTGATGCGATTGATATTGGAATCTGGATGGACTTGGCCAATGTTGTTGATCTGGCACAAAACTTTTATGGTAGTGATAGCCTTCTGACACAAGAGGTTAAGCGAGTGAATGCCAACCAGTCTGTTACCGTTGATATCGCTTACTTCTTACAATGGCTGAAAGAACCGATACAGCGAGCCGACATTGATATTGAGATTTTATATCGGCCCAGTTATTTCCCCTTTCGTAAAGCGCGGGCCAAGTTTAAGTATTATGTCGAACGAAAAAATGACGGAACAATTTACTGGCGTCACCGATGACTCAAAACAATCGAACGAGTTGTTATGAAAGATTTATTTTCACCACAAGAAAAAGCGTTACTTCAACGCCGCAATTTTCTCATGCAGGCCAGCGGTGGTCTCGGTGCTTTAGCATTGTCTTCGCTCTTGGGCGAAAGTGTTTCTGCTGCGACTTCAGATGACAAAGCGCCTGATCCGCTCGCGCCGAAGAAACCGCATTACGCGGCCAAAGCCAAATCCGTCATCTTCCTGTTTATGGAAGGCGGCCCTAGCCATCTGGATTCGTTTGACCCGAAACCCAAACTACTGGAACTCGCCGGCAAGCCGATGCCCGAATCGTTTGGTCGTCCGATTACCGCGATGGGCACAGCGTCCAATAACATCATCCCCAGCCAGCGCACTTTCAAGAATTATGGGCAAAGCGGTATCCCGGTTTCCGATTGGTTCACGAACGTCGCGCAGCACGTAGACGATTTGGCGATCATTCGTTCGTGCTGGGCCGATGGCTTGAATCACGTCGGTTCTGTTTGCCAGATGAATACGGGTTCGATTCTTGGCTGGTCGGCCTTCGCTCGGCGCGTGGTCGATGTATGGATTGGGCAGCGCCAATCAGAACTTGCCGAGCTTTGTCGTGATGGCCGATGGCGCGGAAGTCTTGGGCGGCACGAAGAATTGGAGCGCAGGCTTTCTTCCGGCAATTTATCAGGGAACGCAATTTCGCACTGATGGCTCGCCGATCTTTTATCTGAAGCCGCCAGAAACCGTCAGCGAACAGCAACAGCGCAACAAACTGGATTTGCTGGCGCAACTCAATCATCGCTTTTCCGCAACGCGACAAGAAGACACAGAATTACTGGCGCGGCTGAATTCGTATGAGTTGGCGTATCGGATGCAAGCTTCTGCACCGGAAGCCGTTGATCTGACCAAAGAATCCGAAGCGACGAAAAAGCTTTATGGCATGGACAATCCGGCGACGCAAAAATACGGGACGATGTGCCTGGTCGCGCGACGTTTGGTGGAACGCAATGTACGCTTCATTCAGTTATATTCCGGCAGCGGCAGCGCGTGGGATGCGCATTCCGGCCTCGAAGCCAATCACACCAAAATGTGCATGAGCGTAGACAAACCCATTGCCGGATTGCTGGCCGATCTGAAAGCGCACGGCTTGCTGGAATCAACTTTAGTCGTCTGGGGTGGCGAATTCGGACGCACGCCGTTTGCTGAAAAAGGCGATGGTCGTGATCACAATCCGTGGGGCTTTACGATGTGGATGGCGGGCGCAGGCATCAAGGGCGGACAGATTGTGGGCGCGACAGATGAAATTGGCTTGAAGGCGATTGAGAAGCGCGCGCACGTCCACGATATTCACGCCACGATTTTGCATTTGATGGGGCTGAATCATCTGCAAACGCTTTATCTGCACAATGGTCGAATGGAACGCCCAACGATAACGGATGGCGAATTGATACGAGAATTGGTTTGATTTGAGCGGCAAGCCAACGCCAAGTTAGGCAATATTTCAAAGCAACAGAAGTCTTTTACTGGGTTTGTTAATCGCCATCTTCATAGTGTTCGTGAGGTTGGCTGGCAGAACTAAAATTGCCTATGAATGAAGGTGTCGTCTGATCTTCCCGTTTCGCTTTGAAATATCCTCTTTCGACCGCCCATTCATACACCCCTTGATTGAGTGGGTAAGCTGTTAAAGTACCGGTCAGTTTGTTCGTTTTGATCCATTCTTCTGCCAATGTTTGGTCGGTAAAAACACCACTTGGGAAGGGATGCTTGTCCCCATTGAAGACCCATACAACTGACAGCGAATGATCGTCATTTTGCTTTTCTTGCATTAAGGTTATCTACTACTTTCAGCCCACTTCTAGCTGCTGATTGTAGTGTTCATCCTTTGATTCACAGGTGCCTAACTTCAATTCATCGCTTTCCATTGACCATCTTGTTTGATAAAAAAGCGCGGTTGCGTGAACTGAAATCCCTGCTTGAATTCAGGATGATTTTTGAGGAAGTAATTGCGCGTAGTGCTATCTGATGTTGCCACTTTCCAATGACCCTTTTCTTTGAAGAGATATTGCTGGACAGAAACCTTGCCTTCCTGCGGCTTGGCTTTCTCGTCTTTACTCGTCGGGCGCACCAGCTTGCCAAAGATCGTCGTATCCACCACCGCAAAATCGCCTTTTTGCTGCACGCGTCCAATGTCCATTTTCTCAATCGTAATAAAGCTGCTGAGACGTTTGAGACTACTGGTTAATTGTTCCCGCGAAACCTTCTGCTGCATATCACTCGGCAAATAATCATAGAGCGCGGCGTATTTTTGTGTTTTGAGCAGCGAGAAGAAAGAATTAACCGCACCTTTAGCATCTGCTTGCGCAAACAGAGGCAACGTCAAACCAACTAATACCAAGACTATCAAAAAAGATTTACGAACCATCATAAGCTAACTTTCGACTACATTTCCTTGCGGGGCAGCGCCAAACAAACTTCGCAGCTTACGCATCAGCCAGCGCAGTGTGCGATAGATTTTCGGCAGCAACCAAATCAACAGAATGAGAAAAAGCACAACGATAACCAAAATCGCCACTGGCGAAATCGTCATCAAAATCGCCGAGCCAAACGTCAGTACATCTTCGCCCACGCTCAACGCAATATTGGAAAATGGCTCAGGGCTGGTATTCGCCGCCAAGCGCGTCGTTGCTTTCAATCCGTGCGAGCCGAGCGCCACGCCGCCGCCCACAATCATCGCAATTGTTTTCACTGTTGGATCAAAATCCGCAAAGGCCGTCGCCGCCAAAATCGCTCCGGCAGGCACGCGGATAAAGGTATGAATTGCGTCCCAGGCGGAATCTACGGCAGGGATTTTGTCCGCGAAAAATTCGACGGCATACATCACGCCCGCGACGCCCAAGACCCAGCCATTGCTCAAGACGCCCAATTCGCCGGGCAGTTTGACGAAACCGAATTTTTGCAGCACCCCTAAGGTGGCGACTGTTGCATACAGATTAATACCGGAAAGCCAGGCTGACCCCATCGCTACGCCGAGAGTTGACCAATCCATTGTCTACCTCCGTGCTTATGAATAGCCCTTATCACGAAAGGCAAACAGGTAAAGCCCCGCGCCCACAAAGGGGATGAGCAAGATCATTGCCATCAACACGACTTTCGTCGCCGTGTCGCGCGAAGATCGCATCACATCAGAAAGCGCGAAAATATCCAGAATAATGACTGCAACGTAAATTAGCGAACTGAACATAATTTCCTCCTCGACGAAAGCCAGTAAACCTTAGGGGCTAACGACTGCCGCCCTCCCTTACGAAACCACGCATAAGATTGTTCTTTGTCATTTGCCACTGGTCATTAGTCATTTGCATAGGGTCAAAGACGAATGGCAATGACAATTATCCGCCTAATTTCGCTTTGACTATTGCGCTGACCACTTTGCCATCTACAGTTTGCCCAGCCAGCTTGGCCATGGTTGCTTTCATCACCAAGCCCATTTGCGCAGGAGACGCGGCACCTGTTTCGGCGATGGCTGCTGCGACGATCTGGTCAATTGCGGCTTCATCCAACGCGGCAGGCAAATACTCTTCGATGATTTTCATTTCGGCGGCTTCTTTGTCCGCGAGTTCCTGGCGTCCGGCGTTGGTGTATTGCTCGATACTGTCGCGGCGTTGCTTGAGCAGGCTTTGCAGCACTTTAATGGCTTCGGCTTCGCTGAGTGTGGAGTCTTTGTCTGTTTCCAGTTCTTTGTTCTTGAGCGCCGTCTTCATCATTCGCAAGGTCGAAAGCCGCTCGGCATCTTTGGCTTTCATCGCTGCCGTGATGTCCTGATTGATTTTTTCCAGTGGTGTCATAACGTAAATTCTCTCTCCCTAATTTCGTTCTATAACGACACCCAAAATAACGTATTTCCGCCCACGTGTCATTTCCAATTCCCAATCAGGATGAATGGCGCCCAGTAATACGGATGAGCATACGGCGCGTTCGGATCAACTTTGAAAACGGGTTTGTTGGCGACCTTGTCTTCTTCGTGCATGATCGAACGAGCGGCTAAGGCTTCGCCTGTTACTTGCAACTCACCGCGCAGGAGTTTGATTTGCGCTTGCTGCATCGCTTCGGCTTTGGTGACGTTGCTTTTCGCTTTCCGCCGTGTTCATCTCAGTCAACTGCGCGCCATCCGGCCCACACAACACAAGCGTAATTTGATAATGATGTGTGTCTGTCCGCCAACAATCTCACACTCAATACTCTTTGCCCGCTTCAAGCGGCGTAATCTCTTGCGCGTGCGCTGTAGTAAGTTAGAAAAAAAAGCACACGATGTAGCGACCGGAATGAGAGAATCTCAGAGCGATATTTCGGGAAACCTTCTTCATCAATTAACTCCTGCTACAGTAAACGTAATTCCGCCCTCTTTTCCCTCACGCGGGTCGGAAAAAGTTGCACTTGGTAAGATTGGAGAAAACTTCGCGCTGACTTGGCTTTGCCTTTCTCCCTCTCGTTTACGCCTATAACTTCTGTGCGCGGCTGTGACGGCGAGACTCATAACAGGTGTGATGCGAAGTGTCAGCTTAGTAGCGCAAGTGTTTCAAACTCTCGCAGCGGTGCGGTAGGATGAGCCTCTGCGATGACTCCTACTTATTCTGAAATAGCAAAAGGACACTCTTATGACGCAAATACAAGACACAATTTTCGGAACGGAAAACCCTGACATCTTTTCCGTCATTACCAAACAAAACGGGCCGGCAGGGCAGTTACCGCTCACTCCATCAGATTTGCTTGATAGACCAAGTGGCGATCTTTTCGGTTGGAGTCAGGATGTCGGAATGGGTTGGAATCCCGCGCAACTTGGACGCCCTGAAGTGCTGATCCTCAGTACACAAGGTGGGATTCGCCTGCCGGACGGCACCCCACTCGCGCTCGGTTATCACACGGGGCATTGGGAAGTCGGCTTGCTAATGCAGGCGGCGGCGGAAGAATTGCGGCGGTTTGATTGCATCCCGTTTGCAGGGTATTGCACTGATCCTTGCGACGGGCGCTCCCAAGGCACGACGGGCATGTTCGATAGCCTGCCCTATCGCAATGATGCGGCGATGGTGCTGGGGCGATTGATTCGCTCCTTGCCGACGCGACAGGGCGTTATTGGCGTTGGAACCTGTGATAAAGGGCTTCCGGCGATGATGATGGCATTAGCTGGAGCGCATCATTTGCCGACGGTGGTCATTCCTGGTGGTGTGACACTTCCGCCGAGCGATGGCGAAGACGCCGGGAAAGCGCAAACCATCGGCGCGCGTTACGCCAATCAACAAATCACGCTGGAAGAGGCAGCAGAAATTGGCTGCCGAACGTGCGCTTCGCCTGGTGGTGGCTGTCAGTTTTTAGGTACTGCCGCAACGTCGCAAGTCATCGCCGAAGCCCTCGGCCTCGCGGTTCCGCATAGCGCACTCGCGCCGTCAGGCCAGCCAATTTGGACAGACATAGCGCGGCGGTCAGCGCAAGCGTTGCTCCAACAAAAACAGCTTGGTTTAGAAACCCGCTTTATTCTCACGCCCGCAGCCATTCACAATGCAATGGCGATTCATTCGGCGTTTGGCGGTTCGACAAATTTGCTGTTGCATTTGCCTGCGGTCGCGCACGCGGCTGGATTGGAAGTGCCATCGGTTGAAGATTGGATAGCCATCAATCGCCAAGTGCCGCGCCTAGTGGATTCGTTGCCGAACGGCCCGCATCCGACGGTGCGCGTCTTTCTAGCGGGCGGCGTTCCTGAAGTGATGCTGCATTTGCGTGAGTTGGGATTGATTGACGGCAGCGCGTTGACAGCGGTTGGCAAACCATTGGATCAAATGTTGGATGAGTGGGCGGTTTCAACTCGTCGTCGAGTGTTGCGCGAACGTTTGCAGGCGGAAGACGGCATTCATCCTGATGAAGTCATCATGAGTCCTGCACAAGCGCGTCAAAAAGGGCTGAGCAGTACCGTCACGTTCATTAAAGGCAACCTCGCACCCGAAGGAGCGATTGTCAAAAGCACTGCCATTGCCCGTTCGATGATCGGAGATGATGGCGTGTACAGTTTGACCGGACCAGCGCGTGTGTTCACGAGCGAACGCGCTACGATTGCAGCGATCAAGAGCCAGGGCGAAGATCGGATTAAAGCGGGCGAAGTCATCGTGCTAATTTGTCGCGGGCCGCTCGGAGCAGGGATGGAAGAGGTCTATCAAATCACTTCGGCCTTGAAATATATGCCGTATGCCAATTCAGTTGCGTTGATTACCGATGCGCGATTTTCTGGTGTTTCCAGCGGCCCATGCATTGGCCATGTAGGGCCGGAGGCGTTGGCCGGTGGCCCGGTCGGCAAAGTCCGCGACGGCGATTTGATTCGTGTGGTGATTGATACCGTCAAGCTTGAAGGCACGATTGATTTGGTGAAGCTGGAAGCAGATGGAGCGCATACGCCGGACGATGCTGAACTCGCCCGCCGCGACTATCGCGCTGACTTGGCAGCCGACCCGGAATTGCCCGCCGACACCAGGCTTTGGGCGGCGCTGCAAAACGCCAGCGGCGGCGCGTGGCGCGGAGCTGTCTATGATGTAGAGCGCATTTTGCGAGTGCTGGAGGCTGGCAAAAAAGCATTGGGTTAACGAGTTTTACTTCATCGTCAACAATGCTGTCATCGTTTCGATGCCGTCCCACAAATTCTGTAAGCGAATGTTCTCATTCGCGCTGTGCTGGTTGTTGTCGTGGTTGGCTATAGGAATGCCAACGGCGGGCAGTTTCAGGATGTCGGTGAAGATGTATAACGGCACGCTGCCGCCGAGCGTGGGCATTTTGACGGTGGTGCCGCGTGCGGCTTCGATGGCGGTGATGATCTGGCGTGAAATAGGCAAATCCATTGACGTTCGTGCGGCGTTGTAGCCGTCATTAGCGCGTGGAGTAATGACTTGGATGACTTTGGGATACTTCAGTCGTGTGGCCTCGTCCGGCTCAGCTTCGACGATGTGCCAGCCTTGTTTGCGGATGTGCGCGAGGACACGGGCGACAGCCACCTTGTAATCAACGCCTTTGACGAGGCGAATGTCTATCGCGGCGGTTGCGGTTGAAGGAATCACATTGCGGGCGGTCGCGCCGGTCGAACCGCTGGAAAGCCCGCGAATATTGAGCGAGGGCAACATCAGCGTTTCCTTCAGTTTCTTGCCTTTGCTTTCTGTGAAGCCGATTTGCAATTCGCGCTTGAGGTCTTCGTCGTTGTCGGTGGCTTCGGCTAGCGCGCGTTGTTCGGTCGGGCTGAGCGGTTCGATGCCGTCGTAGTAATTCTCAACTAACACGCGCCCGTCATCGTCTTTCATCGAAGCTAACAGCCTTACCAGCATCATCGCCGGATTCGGTGCCCAGTTGCCGTAATGTCCGCTGTGCAATTCACGGCGCGGGCCATAGACGGTCAATTCCAAAGTCGTGACGCCGCGTGCCCCAAAGTAGATTTGTTGTTGCCGATTCTGATGCACTGGGCCATCGCAAAACAGCCACACATCGCCTTTCATCAGGTCGGGATATTTCGCTACGATTTGTTCGAGGTGAGGTGAACCAGCTTCCTCTTCGCCTTCAAAGAAAAACTTGATGTTGCTGGTGAGGGCAATTTTATTGTCTTTGAGTGCATCCAGCGCGGTCACGAGTGCAATGATCGGCGCTTTGTCATCGCCAGTTGCGCGGGCATACAGCCGCCATTCGGGATTGAACGGCTGGCCATTAGCTGGGAAAGGAATGTCTTTGCCGCCGCCTTCGAGTGACGCGGAACGCAGCGTTGGTTGGAATGGATTGCCACCCACCCATTTGGCTGGCTCGACTGGTTGACCGTCATAGTGCGCATAAAAAATCAGCGTGCGTGTTGCACCAGGCGTTTTGATTTCACCGTAGACAACGGGGGGCACGTTCGGCACTTCGAGCAGTTGTGGTTTGACGCCACGCGCAGCGAGCATCTGCGAAATCAAATCAGCATTGCGGCGAATATTTGGTAAGTCGGAAGCAACATTGGGAATCGCCAGGAGTTGGGTGAATTCGTTGATGATTTCGCGTTCGTGCGTTTGGCGATATGCGCGGGCAGCAGAAACGGCGGGTTGGGCATTGATTTCAACGGCGAGCGTAAGCAGTAGGAGTAGTGATGTGATGAACTTCAAGGCAACCTCCCGGCGGAGCAGTGCCACCAGCCAGGGTTGCGCTGCTTGATTGGAAAACCGCTCGTTGAGAACGAAGGATTTGGCCACGAAGCAATGCACCCCTGGCTGGTTGCGCGACTCTTTTTAATTCAGCCGCTTCACCCGGATGTTGCGATAGCGTACGACACTTTTGGGGTCGTGTGCTTGAAAGGCAAATGTACCTTTATCAAGCATGAGCGGCATGTCTTTGCCGGGCTGCCGGTCAGCAGGTTGCTCCCAATCTACGGCGACCTGGTCGTTGACTTTGACAGTGACGTGCTTGTCTTTGACGATGATGTGATAGGTGTACCACTCGTTGTCTTTGACGAGATTTTCTTTAACGTTCACAACGTTGTACAGGCTCCCGGTTTTCTTCCAATCACCGTGGGTTTGATTGACCTGCACTTCAAAGCCCATTTTCGGGAATCCTGTTTCCTGCCATTGCGTGTGGAAGTAAATCCCGCCGTTGGAGCCTGGTTCGGTCATCGCTTCGACTTTGTATTCAAAATTGATGAAGGGTTTGGAATCGCCGACGTAAAATAAGTGACTGCGCGGGCCTTTAGCCACAATTGCGCCGTCTTGGATCGTCCAACTGTTTTTCTCCGGCTCAGAAATTTTCCAGCCGTTGAGGGTCTTGCCGTCCCAAAGAGTTTTGAATCCTTTTTCTTTGATGGGTTTGTTCTTTTTGTCTTGCGCTAAGGCAAGGTTGGAAAAGACAACGAGTAACAATAAGGTAATCGCCAGCAGCGAGGTAAGCTTTTTCATCGCGAAAGATCTCCTGAAAGTAAAGGTTAGTATTTGGACTCGTGAAAGCGAGAGGAAGCATACCATTGATCATTATTCTTGTCAGTATTCTGTCGTCCCTTACTGCCTATTTGCCGCTACAATTTTATTACGCAGACGGAAATCTTGACGACCCCCTTGACAAAGACCGGGCACGTGGCTAATATCTGCCGCTTTGTGCATCAGGGTCTTTGTTATCCCTGCGACGCTAGGGTGGTCTTAACAGTGCAGAGGCGTCGCACAGTCAAGTAAACACATATTGCTTGGCTGATTTTAGAGAATGTATTGTGGCGTCCTTTTCCGCATCTGCAAAAATGCGCGAACCGTCAAAGAGCAGCAACGTCTGTCTCCTTCTTAACTTTACGCCACAGAAAAACTCGGCGACTTGAGACGCCAAATCTGCACGCTTGCTAGACATCTCAAACTCATTTTCGATGAGGCCAGATTTTCATTCTTTAGAGTCGCACTGAACTGTGTGCATGAGCGTTGTTTTGTGACAGCGCACTGTGGACGAATTATGCCGACGATTAACCAATTAGTTCGCAAGGGACGCCAAAAAGTTAAGTACAAAACTTCTAGTCCTGCTTTGCAATCCTGCCCACAACGGCGCGGGGTTTGTGTCCAAGTCAAAACGCAGACACCAAAGAAACCGAATTCTGCGCTGCGCAAAATCGCACGTGTGCGTTTGACTAATGGAATTGAAGTGACTTCGTACATACCGGGCATCGGTCATAACCTACAAGAGCACTCGATAGTGCTGGTGCGTGGTGGTCGCGTAAAAGATTTGCCGGGTGTGCGTTATCACATTGTGCGCGGCACGTTGGATTCGGTCGGAGTCGCCAATCGTAAGCAAGGGCGCTCCAAATATGGCGCGAAACGTCCGAAGGAGGGCGCGGCTGGCGCAAAGGGCGGGGCTAAGGGCGCACCTGCGAAGAAGAAATAATTTAAGAGTAGAGATTTGATATGCCAAGAAGAAGAGGAATCCCCAAACGCGAAGTTTTGCCTGACCCCGTTTACAACAGCCCACTGGTGGCCAAGTTTGTGAATGCTTTGATGTGGGGTGGCAAGAAGTCCACGGCAGAAGCGATCCTGTATCGGGCTTTTGACAAGATCAAAGAGAAGACACAGGAAGACCCCCTGAAGCTTTTCAAGAAGGCGATTGACAATATTTCCCCCAAAGTTGAGGTCAAGTCCAAGCGCGTGGGGGGCGCAAACTATCAGGTTCCGGTTGAAGTAAACACGGCGCGGCGCAACGCCTTGGCGATGCGCTGGCTGGTGCAATTTGCGCGCAATCGTGGCGAGAAAACCATGATGGATCGGTTGGCAGGCGAAATCCTGGATGCTTCGCAAGCGAAGGGAAATTCTGTGAAGAAGCGCGAAGACGTGCATCGGATGGCCGAAGCGAACAAGGCATTTGCGCATTATCGTTGGTAGGAGTTGTTAGAGCGGCGACAGACAGTAAAGCCGTCCGCTTCCTCACAAATTTTGGGTGACTTTTTATGCCTAGAACAGAACCTCTCAATAAGTTTAGAAACATCGGTATCATGGCGCATATTGACGCCGGAAAGACGACGACGACCGAGCGTGTGCTTTTTTATACGGGTGTGAATTATAAGATTGGCGAAGTCCACGAAGGTACCGCTACGATGGACTGGATGGAGCAGGAGCAGGAGCGTGGCATCACGATCACTTCGGCGGCGACGACTTGTTTCTGGAAGCGGAATGGCGAGAACTATCGCATTAATATTATTGATACGCCTGGGCACGTAGATTTTACGATTGAGGTCGAGCGCAGCTTGCGCGTGCTCGACGGCGCAGTCGCCGTGTTTGATGCCGTCGCTGGCGTCCAGCCACAATCCGAAACAGTTTGGCGGCAAGCTGATAAGTACAATGTTCCGCGCCTCGCGTTCATTAACAAAATGGATCGCCCGGGCGCAGATTTCGATCACGCAGTTGATACGATTCGCACACGGTTGAGCGCAAAGCCGGTGCCGATTCAAATGCCGATTGGCGCGGAAGATCAATTCAAAGGCGTCATTGACTTGATCGCCATGAACGCGATTGTCTGGCAAGACGAGAGAATGGGCGCGGATTACTCCGTCGAAGCGATTCCGGCTGAGTTGCAAACGGCGGCGGAAGCGGCGCGTGAGCAGATGATTGAAGCCTTGGCGGATGCCGACGACGATATCGCCACGAAGTATCTGGATGGCGAGAGCCTTAGCGAGGACGAAATTCGCGGCGCGCTGCGGCGTGGTTGTATTGCGATCAAATTGTTTCCCGTTGTTTGCGGTACCGCCTTCAAAAACAAAGGCGTGCAAACGTTGCTGGATGCGGTGGTTGATTATATGCCATCGCCGATGGACATTAAGGCTGTCACGGGCATTGACAAAAATGGAGAAGAGGTCGAGCGCAAAGCGGATGACAAAGAACCTTTCTCGGCGCTGGTCTTCAAGATTATGGCCGACAAACACGTCGGGCAACTTTCGTTCACGCGCATCTATTCCGGCACGCTGAAGGCTGGTTCCTACGTTTACAACTCCACGAAAGAGAACCGCGAGCGGGTGGGACGCATTATGAAGATGCACGCCAACAAGCGCGAAGACGTGGATGAAGCATACGCGGGTGAAATCGTCGCCATTGCGGGTCTCAAGCAGGCCACCACGGGCGATACGGTTTGCGATGAAAATAAACCATTGATCCTGGAAGCCATGGAATTCCCGACCCCCGTGATTTCCCTGGCGATTGAGCCGAAGACGCGACAGGATCAGGAAAAGCTCGGTATCGCGCTCGGCAGATTGGCGCAAGAAGACCCGTCATTCCGGGTTTCAACCGATCAGGAAACGAATCAGACGATCATCGCCGGGATGGGCGAGTTGCACCTGGAAATCCTGGTGGATCGTATGAAACGCGAATACAACGTCGAGGCGAATGTCGGCAAGCCACAAGTCGCGTATCGTGAAACGATCAAGAAAGCTGCCAAAGCCGAAGAGAAATATGCGCGGCAAACCGGCGGACGCGGTCAATACGGTCACGTGGTACTCGAAATCGAACCCAACGAAGCGGGCGCGGGCTTTGAATTCGTCAATAAGATCGTCGGCGGTGTGATTCCCAAAGAATACATCCCGGCGGTGGAAAAAGGTGTGCGCGAGGCGTTGGAAGGCGGCATTCTCGCAGGCTACGAACTGGTGGACATCAAAGTCCGCTTGGTCTTCGGCAGCTACCACGAAGTTGATTCGTCCGAAATGGCGTTCAAGATCGCGGGTTCGATTGCTTTTAAGGAAGCGGCGAGAAAAGCGAGTCCCGTGTTGCTCGAACCTGTAATGAAAGTTGAAGTCGTTACGCCCGAAGAGTACATGGGCAGCATTACGGGCGATTTAAGCTCGCGGCGTGGGCGCATCGAAGGGATGGAGTCGCGCATTAGCACACAGATCATCAAGGCGATGGTGCCCTTGGCAGCAATGTTTGGTTACGAAACAGAATTGCGTTCGATGTCGCAAGGCCGCGCGGCTTCCTCTATGCACTTTGCGCGCTACGAAGAAGCGCCGAAGAGCGTGAGCGAAGAAATCATTGCCAAAGTGCAAGGCACGGCGAAATAGGATTTGAAATTTCAGATCTCAAATTTGAGATTGTTGATACTTAACTGCGGAGATACTCCGCACCTTAAATTCCACTTTGTTTTAAGGAGCGATAATCATCATGGCAAAAGAGAAATTTGATCGGTCGAAACCGCACGTGAACATCGGGACGATAGGGCACGTGGATCACGGCAAAACGACGTTGACGGCAGCCATCACGAAAGTGCTGTCGAAGCATAATCCGAAGATGGTCTTCCGCAGCTTTGATTCGATTGACAATGCGCCGGAAGAAAAGGCACGTGGCATCACAATCGCTACGGCGCACGTCGAGTACGAGACGCCCAATCGCCACTATGCGCACGTGGATTGTCCGGGGCACGCCGATTATGTCAAGAATATGATCACGGGCGCGGCGCAGATGGACGGCGCGATTCTGGTCGTGGCGGCCACCGACGGGCCGATGCCGCAAACGCGCGAGCATATTTTGCTGGCGCGCCAGGTCGGAGTACCAGCCATCGTCGTGTTCATGAACAAAGTGGATATGGTGGACGATGAGGAGTTGCTGGATTTGGTCGAGTTGGAAGTGCGCGAGTTGCTCTCGAAGTATGAGTTTCCGGGCGATGACATTCCGGTGGTGCGCGGCAGTGCGCTGGGCGGCTTGAATGGCGAGCCGCAATGGGAAGCGAAGATTGATGAGTTGATGGCGGCAGTGGATGCCGCAATTCCCACTCCGGCGCGGGCCATTGATCAACCGTTCCTGATGCCGGTGGAAGACATCTTCACGATTCAGGGACGCGGCACGGTGGCGACAGGACGCATTGAGCGCGGGATCGTGAAAGTGAACGAGCAGGTGGAGATCGTGGGGATTCGGGACACGCGCAACACGGTGGTGACGGGGGTGGAAATGTTCAAGAAGTTATTGGACGAAGGGCGAGCGGGGGACAACGTGGGGTTGTTGCTGCGCGGGGTGGATCGCAAGGAGATTGAGCGGGGTCAGGTGATCGTGAAGCCGGGGACGATCAAGCCGCACACGAAGTTCAAGGCGGAAGCGTATGTGTTGACGAAGGAAGAAGGGGGACGGCACACGCCGTTTTTCACGGGGTATCGTCCGCAGTTTTACTTTCGCACGACGGATGTGACGGGCGTGGCGCATTTGCCGGAAGGGATAGAGATGGTGATGCCGGGCGACAACATTGCGATGGAGATCGAGTTGATCGCGCCGATTGCGATGGAGAAGGGGTTGCGCTTTGCGATTCGGGAAGGCGGACGCACCGTGGGTGCCGGTACCGTTTCCGATATTGTTGAGTAAGTTTTGGTCATTGGTCATTGGTCACTTGCCTTTCGCCAATGACCAATGACGAATGACAAGTGACAAAGTTATGCTGAATGAAAAAATCAGAATTCGCCTGAAAGCTTATGATTATCGCGTGTTGGATCAATCCACTGCGGAAATCATTGAGACCGCTAAACGCACAGGCGCACGAGTCGCCGGGCCGATTCCGCTACCAACCGTCAAAAACAAATGGACGGTCTTGAAGTCGCCCCACGTAGACAAGAAATCCCGTGAGCAGTTTGAGATTCGCACGCACAAGCGCCTGATGGATATTCTTGATCCGACCGCGCAGACCATGGAAGCGTTGATGAAGCTTGATTTGCCTGCGGGCGTGGATGCAGAAATCAAAGCTTTCGGTCGTGATCGTCGGTAGTAGCTTGAAATCGGCGTGAATTGAAACGACTCAAACGATTGAAATAATCACTAAATTCGTCGCGCACTGCCCCGCGAGGAGTGGTTCGCACTAGACGGAGAGTAAATACAATGGTGAACGGCATTATTGGTAAAAAGCTGGGAATGACGCAGATATTTGCACCAGACGGCACCGCAACTTCTGTGACGGTCGTCAAAGCTGGCCCATGCGTCGTTGTGCAGCGCAAGACCGCTTCAGGTAAGGACCGCTATGAAGCCGTGCAACTCGGTTTCGTTGATGATAAGGCTCCCAAGAGGGTCAACAAACCGATGAAAGGTCATTTCGATAAAGCGGGTATCCCGCCGACTCGCATCCTGAAAGAAATTCGCTTACAGGATGGTGAAGAAGCAAATGTGGGCGATAAAGTTTTGGTTGACCAGTTCGCGGAAAACGATTTGATCGAAGTCATCGGCACGAGCAAGGGACGTGGCTTTGCAGGTGTGATGAAACGTCACGGATTCAGCGGCGGACGGGATACGCACGGTTCGATGTTCCATCGTGCGCCCGGTTCTATCGGCGCTTCGGCTTATCCGTCTCGCGTCATTAAGGGCACGCGCATGCCTGGTCACATGGGGAACGAGCGCAAGACGATCAAAAACCTGAAAGTCGTGCGTATCAATGCGGAAGAAAATTTACTGATGATTCGTGGTGCGTTGCCAGGCCCAACGGGCAGCTTCGTACTTATCAAGAAAGTCAAATAATTCAGGGTGCAGCAATGCCGACGATTGAAGTCAAAAATTTACAAAACCAAGTAGTGGGCGAAGTCAGCCTCAGCGATGAGGTCTTTGGCGCTCCTCTGAATGAAGCGTTAATTTACGACGCGCTCAAAAATTACCAAACCAATCAACGCCAGGGTACTTCTGCTACCAAAACGCGTGGCAACACGTCAGGCAGCGGCAAAAAGCTGTGGCGGCAAAAAGGCACAGGCCGAGCTCGTGTGGCGAGCTTGCGTTCCCCGCTCTGGAAAGGCGGCGGCAATGTACACGGGCCGCAGCCACGTGATTGGAGCTACGAGTTACCCAAAAAGATGAAGCGGGGCGCATTACGTTCGGCTTTGTCTGAGCGGTTGCGCGAAGGCAATCTGGTGGTAGTCGAAGATTTGAATTTGGCCGACCACAAAACCAGAAATTTCGTGGGCATCGCCAAAGCCTTGGGACTCGACAAGCGCGCGTTATTCGTCGATGCGAAGCCGAGCAATAACTTTGCTTTGGCCTCGCGCAACGTGCCGGGGATCACCCTGACAGCCAATACGAACGTCAACATTTACGACGTGCTCTATCACGAAAAGATTGTGTTGACGCGAGAAGCCGTCAACGTGTTGCAAGAGAAATTAAGCAAGTAGAAAGTTATGAAAACGATCTGGGATGTCATTAAAGCGCCAGTCGTCACGGAAAAAGCCGTGAGCGAAAAAGATCGCCGGGCCGATGCGGGAGAAAAGCAATTGCTCTCTTTCATTGTCGCTACTGGTGCCAACAAATATTCCATCAAACGCGCCGTCGAGACGATCTTCAATGTCAAAGTGGATGCGGTTCGCGTTATTAACGGGCAAGGCAAGAAGGTTCGTCGTGGGCGCTTGGTCGGAAGCAAGCCCGATTACAAGAAAGCCTATGTCACGCTCAAACAAGGCGAGCGTGTGATTGATTACGGCGATACGATCTAGGTACTAAGCCAGTCTTGACTGGAGCAAGCAATGGGAATCAAAAAGTTAACACCAACAAGTCCAGCGCGACGCTATCAAACTTATCTCACCAACGATGAGATAACGACGGATACGCCCTATAAGCCGCTGACCAGCAGCAAAAAGCGCACGAGCGGACGCAACAATTTGGGCAAGATGACCGTTCGTCATCGCGGCGGCGGACACAAGCGGCATTATCGCATCGTTGATTTCAAGCGCGACAAGGCTGGTATTCCGGCTAAAGTGGCGACGATTGAATATGATCCGAATCGTTCCGCTCGCATCGCGTTGTTGAATTATGTGGACGGCGAAAAACGCTACATTCTCGCGCCAGTCGGATTGAAAGTCGGTCAGGAGATTACGTCTGGCCCGGAATCCGATATTCTGACAGGCAATGCGCTACCGCTGAAAAACATTCCGCTTGGCACCCAAGTTCATAATATCGAATTGCGGCCTGGCAAAGGCGGGCAGATGGCGCGCAGCGCGGGCAGCTTTGCGCAACTCGTCGCCAAAGAAGCAGGAATGGCGCAGCTTCGCTTGCCTTCGGGTGAGATTCGCCGTGTGCCCGTGGAATGCATGGCTACGATTGGGCAGGTAGGCAATACCGAGCACGAGAACGTTTCGTTGGGCAAAGCTGGTCGTTCACGTTGGAAGGGCATCCGTCCTTCGGTGCGTGGTGTGGCGATGAACCCGGTAGATCACCCACACGGTGGTGGTGAAGGTCGAACTTCGGGCGGACGCAATCCCGTCACGCCTTGGGGGCAGCCGACACGTGGCTACAAGACGCGCAATAACAAACGTACGGACAAGTTTATTGTCAAACGGAGAACTAAATAATCTCAGATTTGAGATTTGAGATTTGAGATCACTTTATGGCACGTTCAGTTAAAAAAGGGCCGTTCATTGACGCGCATTTGGAAAAGGCGATTGATCGCATGAATGAGGCGCGTGAAAAGAAGGTTCACAAGACCTGGTCGCGTCGCTCGACGCTTACACCTGAAATGGTCGGTCATACGATTGCTTGTCACAATGGGAAGAAATTCATCCCTGTGTATGTGACCGAAAATATGGTCGGTCATAAACTAGGTGAATTTTCACCGACGCGTACCTTCAAAGGCCACGCTGATAAAGCGGAAAAATCGGCGGGCCGTAAATAGGCAATTCTTGTGAACTGTGCAGTTCACCTTAGGCATGAAATATGGAAGCACACGCATCTGCTAAAAACGTGAAAGGCTCGTCGCAAAAGGTCAAGCTGGTTATTGATCTAATTCGCGGCAGAAAAGTGAATGAGGCGCTTTCAATCCTCAAGTTCACCAATAAGCGCGCTACGCATCCGGTCGAAATGATCTTGCGTTCGGCGATTGCCAATGCAACGGTCAAAGCCGAAGCGGCAAACGTCATCGTTGATCCTGATGATTTGTATGTGAGTGCCTGCTTTGTGGGTAAAGGCGACACGAAAAATCGTCGCCGCGTTCGTCCCGCTCCGATGGGGCGCGCGTACCGCGAACGTCGTCATTACAGCCACATTACAATTCGCGTTTCTAATGAAAAGGGCGAAGGCAATTAACACGGAGTTACGATGGGTCAGAAAGTACACCCTTACGGTTTCAGGCTTGGATACAATCGCGGCTGGCATTCCCGCTGGTTCGCCAAAAAGGATTTTGGCAAGCTTTTGCTCGAAGACCTCAAACTGAAAAAAGAATTGAAGTCGCGGCCCAGTCTCTCTGGGGCGGGGATTTCCCAAATTGAGATTGATCGGGCGGCTAATCGCTTGAAAATCATCATCTACACCTCGCGTCCCGGCATCATCATCGGACGCAAAGGCGCAGAAATTGACAAGCTCAAGCAGGAAATCAGCCGTCGCACCGGACGCGAAGTCTTCATCAATATTCAGGAAATTCATAAGCCGGAACTTAATGCGCAATTGCAAGCCGAGAAGATTGCGCAACAACTCGAAAAGCGCGTGGCGTTTCGGCGGGCGATGCGCAAGAGCTTGGAAGAAGCCCAACGCTTCGGCGCGCAAGGCATCAAGGTGCGTGTTTCCGGTCGGCTGAATGGCGCGGAAATTGCGCGTTCGGAATGGGCGTTGCAAGGTCGGTTGCCCTTGCATACGTTGCGTGCGGATATTGATTATGGCTTTGCTGAAGCCCACACGACGTTTGGTGTGATCGGCATCAAGGTCTGGATTTATCGCGGCGAAATTATGAATGCCCGCGAAGCAATGATGAAAAGGTAGCCATTAGTCATCAGTCATTAGCCATTAGCAAGAGCTAAACGCGGATGGCTAAGAGCTAACAGCTAAGAGCTAACAGCTATTATGGCAGAGTATAAAACTCCAAAAAAAGTAAAGTATCGTCGGCAGCAACGTGGTCGTCGCTCCGGCGCAGCCAAACGCGGCACTAATATCGCCTTCGGTGAGTTTGCCTTGAAAGCGGAGGAAGCAGCTTGGGTCACGGGCAAGCAGATTGAGGCCGGGCGTGTGGCGATTAACCGTCACGTCAAGCGCGGTGGCAAGCTCTGGATTCGCATTTTTCCGGATAAGCCGATCACCAAGAAACCCGCCGAAACTCGCATGGGCAAAGGCAAGGGCGCACCGGAAGGTTGGGTGGCTGTCGTCAAGCCAGGTCGCATCATCTTTGAAATGGAAGGCGTCAGCCGCGAGATTGCGGTGGAAGCAATGCGCTTGGCAGCGGCGAAACTCCCGATTAAAACCAAGTTCATTTCGCGTGAAGAACAAGAAGGAGGAATGTTGTGAAGGCTAAAATGGAAGACATTCGCAAGCTAACAACAGAAGACCTTGCCAAGCGTGAACTGGAGTTGAAGGAATCTTTATTTCGGCTCAACTTCAAAAAAGTATTGGGCGACAATGACACCGTCGGTCAGATTCGCAAGAGCAAGACCGAACTAGCGCGAGTAAAAACCCTTTTGCAGGCGCGCGCGCTGGGCATTGAAGAGCAAGCGTAAAGGATATGGAAGAAACCAACACTACAAATGAAGCCAGTCCGGAAGTGAGTGCCAGTGCCGCTCCGGTTCGTGGTCGTCGCGCGGAAAAGATTGGCATTATCGCCAGCGACAAAATGCAAAAGACCGTCGTTGTGCGCGTGGATCGGTTGGTGAAACATCCAACCTACAAGCGATATGTTCGCCGCCGCACGAAATTCATGGCGCATAACGAAATCGAAGGCGTCTCCATCGGCGATCAGGTTCGTATCGTCGAAACGCGTCCTCTTTCCGCTCGCAAACGTTGGCGCGTAGTGGAAGTGATACGAAAGGCCAGTAAGTAATTGTCCTCCGTCCTTTGTCTTGAACAAAGGACGAGCGATCAATGACTAATGACAAGGATTTGTTATGGTTCAAATGCGTTCGATTCTGGATGTTGCTGACAACTCTGGAGCCAAGAAGATTGCTGTAATTTTGCCGCTCGGTGGTGGCACTGGTTCACGTGCGAGTCTCGGTGATGTGGTGACGGCTTCGGTCAAGGAAGCTAATCCCGATGGCACTGTGAAGAAAAAACAGGTTGTCAAAGCTGTGATTGTGCGTACGCGCAAAGAAGTCCGCCGCAAAGATGGCACATATATTCGCTTCGATCAGAACGCAGCGGTTATCATCAAGGCGGATGGCGAGCCGGTCGGTACGCGCGTATTTGGCCCTGTCGCTCGTGAATTGCGCGAGCGTGGTTATATGAAGATCGTCAGTCTCGCTCCTGAAGTGATCTGAAAAAGGCAAGCAAAAGATGAAAATCAAAAAGAATGATCGAGTGGTAGTGATTTCCGGGCGCGACAAAGGCAAGCAGGGACGCGTCATTGAAGTCCTCAAAACTAAAAATCGAGTGATCGTGGAAGGCGTCGGCATGATCAAAAAAGCCACCCGCCCAAATCGTCCGGCTGGCATTGTAGGCGGCATCGTTGAGCGCGAGGCTTCCATTAACGCCTCCAACGTTATGCTGATTGAACCTGGCACTGGTAAGCCCACCCGCGTCGGCTACCAAAAGCTGGCCGATGGAACCAAAGCGCGCATTTCTAAGAAAACGGGCGCAGTGATTGAGTAATCTCAGTTCGCAGATGGCAGTTCACCGTTGGCAGACGAAAGAACGGTGAACCGCGAAGAGCGAACAGCGAACTAAAAATTATGGCAGCACGATTGAAAGAAAAATACACGCAGGAAATTGCCCCCGCTCTGGCCAAAGAGTTTGGGTACAGCAACCCGATGAGCATTCCCAAAGTGCAGAAAATTGTTCTGAACATGGGCTTGGGCGATGCTATTCAAAACGCGAAAATCCTGGATGTCGCCGTCAACGAACTCACGGCAATTGCGGGTCAAAGGCCCGTTGTGACCAAAGCCAAAAAATCCATCGCACAATTTAAGCTGCGCGAAGGGATGAGCATTGGCGCGATGGTGACGTTGCGTGGCGACCGGATGTATGAGTTCCTGGATCGCTTTATCAACATTACGTTGCCGCGCGTGCGCGATTTCCGTGGCATTTCAGCGAAGGCATTCGACGGGCGTGGCAACTACACTGTTGGCTTGCGCGATCAATTAATTTTCCCGGAAGTGGATTTCGGCAAAGTAGATAAGGCGCGTGGCATGAACGTGTGCATCGTGACGTCCGCGAATACCGACGAAGAGGCGCGCTCATTGCTGCGCCACTTTGGCATGCCGTTTAGGCAATAAACTTGAGAACTGAATTCTTATGGCAAAAACATCAATGCGAGTGAAGGCAAGTGCGCGACCGAAGTTTAAAGTTCGTGGCTATAACCGCTGCCAACGGTGTGGGCGGCCACGCGCGTTTCTGCGGAAGTTTTCACTTTGCCGTATTTGCTTCCGCCAGCTTGCGCTCGAAGGGGAAATCCCCGGCGTCATGAAATCAAGCTGGTAATTTATTGTTGAGTTGTGAACGTGCGGGCAGAATAGGCTGCTCAAGGCAAACCCACAACGAAATTGGAGTGAAGACATGACTGATCCGATAGCAGATTTGTTGACGCGTATTCGCAATGCGATTGCCGCGCAGCATCCCAAAGTGGACATCCCTCATTCGGGCTTGAAAGCGGAAATGGCACGCATTCTCAAAGAAGAAGGCTACATTACTAATTATAGCGTGAAGCAGGAAGACCACCGGAAAACACTGCGCATCTTTTTGCGCTATGGCACCAATGGCGAAAGCGCCATTTCGTACATCCAGCGTGTTTCTCTTCCCAGCCGTCGTGTTTATACACCCAGCAAGCAAATCCCCAAAGTGTTAGGCGGCTTAGGGATCAACATCTTAAGTACTTCGCAAGGCGTGATGACAGGCAAAAATGCCCGCAAGGCGCATATTGGCGGTGAAGTGCTGTGTAGCGTTTATTAGCCGTTAGCTATAAGCCATTAGCTTTTAGCTACGAGCGGAAATCTAAGCAGAGATGGCTAATAGCTAACAGTTATTGGCTAACAGCTTGAGAAAAAGTTATGTCGCGAGTAGGAAAGAAAATCATTTCACTTCCGAAAGATGTGAAAATCAACATCTCGGAAACGGCTTTGGAAGTACAAGGGCCGAAAGGCAAATTAACCACTCCGGTTCCAGCCGGAATTAGCTTCAAGCTGGAAGACGGGAAGCTGGCAGCAGAACGTCAAAGTGACGAGCAGGCTGCGTTGCACGGGTTGGCACGGGCGTTGGCACAAAATGCCATTACTGGCGTGACGACTGGCTTCACGCAGGATATGGATATTGTCGGAGTTGGTTACAAAGCTGAATTGAAAGGCAAATCCATCCTCTTTGCGTTGGGCTATTCGCATCCGATTGAATTTCCGTTGCCGGAAGGCATTACGGCCAAAATCGAAAAGGTGCAAAAGCAAATTACGCAGTATCAGACGACCGTGACTTTGACCGGGATTGATAAGCATTTGTTGGGGCAAACCGCCGCCAACATGCACAACCTGCGCAAGCCGGATGCATATAAAGGCAAAGGCGTACGCTATGCCAATCGCACTCTTAAGTTGAAGCCTGGCAAGACTGGCAAATAATGATTTGAAGTATGAATTGCGGCCTCTTGCTAAAGCTGCCGCCGAACCATACTCCACGCAAGAAACATTATGGCAAATAGATCAAGACAAGATATTCGACGCGCGATTCACACGCGTATTCGCAAGAAAGTTCGCGGGACCGCTGCACGTCCTCGCTTGGCCGTGTTTCGCAGCCTCAATCACATCTATGCTCAACTGATAGATGATGACAAGGGCGAAACGTTGTGCGCGGCTTCTTCGGTGGAAAAGAGCGCAGGCGCAAATCCAGGGGGAAATCTGGCTGCCGCGCAAACGATTGGCAAATTGATTGCTGGTCGGGCGCAGGAAAAAGGCATTACCCAGGTCGTGTTTGATCGCGGCGGGTATATTTACCACGGGCGCATCAAATCCTTAGCCGAAGCTGCGCGCGAAGCTGGCTTAGAGTTTTAAGGGAGAGTTTCTTTATGCAAAAAGTCTTAGCCGATGGGCTGGATTTAAAAGAGCAGGTGATCTCAATCAACCGCGTCACCAAGGTCGTGAAAGGTGGTAAGAACATGTCGTTTGCCGCTTTGGTGGTTGTGGGCGATCAAAACGGCGTCGTTGGTTTCGGCACAGGCAAAGCGAAGGAAGTACCGCAGGCAATTCGTAAAGGCATCGAAGCAGCCAAGCGCAATTTGCGCCGGGTGCCGCTGGCTGGCTCAACTCTGCCACATCCGATTGTTGGTAGATTTGGCGCGGGTAGGGTGTTATTGAAGCCCGCTTCGGAAGGCACGGGCGTTATTGCAGGTGGCGCAGTGCGTGCGGTCTTAAATGCTGTTGGCGTGCGTGACGTGTTGACGAAGTGTCTTGGCTCCAACAATGCCCACAATGTAATTCGTGCCACCTTCGATGGCTTGGAAAATTTGCGCAGCCCAGAGGAAGTGGCTCGCCTGCGTGGGCGTACAGTAGAGGAGTTGTAAGTGATGGCAGCAAAGATAAAAATTCAATATTATCGCAGCATGATTTGCACCCCGATAAAACATAAAGTGGTGGTGCGTAGTTTGGGCTTGACCAAGCTCAATCAAATTGTCGAGCGCCCTGATACCGCAGACATCCGCGGTATGGTGGCAAAAGTTCCGCACTTGCTGCGCATCGTTGAGGCTTAGTAATTTTTTTGAGATGAGGGGGAGCACTCCAGTCTCAAATTTGCAATCTGAGATTTTATATGGCACTCGGCTTAAATAACATTAAGGCTCCTGAAGGCGCGACGCATAAGAAAAAGCGCGTTGGGCGTGGCCCTGGTTCGGGGCTTGGCAAAACTTCAGGCCGTGGTAATAAAGGGCAAAAGTCCCGTTCCGGTTATAGTCAGAAGCGAGGATTTGAAGGCGGACAGATGCCACTGCATCGTCGTTTGCCCAAACGCGGCTTTACCAATATCTTCAAGAAGGTCTGGGCTGAAGTAAACGTTGGCGATTTGGATCGCTTCGAGGCTGAGATTACTCCTGAAGCATTAGTTGCAGAGGGCTTGGTTCGTAAATCGAAACAAGGTGCAATTGCCGTTCTAGGAGAGGGTGAAATCAAAAAAGCTTTGACTGTCAAAGCCCATCGCTTCACGGCTGGGGCCAAAGAGAAGATCGAAGCGGCGGGTGGTACAGCCGAAGTCATTGTTATTGCCAAGGCTGTTGCTGAAAAAAGCTAAGAGTTTAACGCCTAATCAAGTGCCCTGAAGAAGTAAGCAGGAACGTATGGTTGAATCATTTCTCAATGCGATTCGCAATCTGTGGCAGGTCCCGGAACTGCGCCGGCGCGTGGTTTTCACGCTGCTGATGCTGGTCGTGTATCGCGCTGGAATTCATATTTCAGTGCCTGGCATGAACCCTGAGGTCCTCGAACAAGTTTTTGGCGGTGCGGCGGGTTCTTTGTTTGGCGTGCTTGACTTATTCTCTGGTGGCAGTTTACGCCGTTTTTCGATTTTTGCGTTGGGCATCATGCCGTACATCACGGCTTCGATTATTTTCCAACTCATGACTTCGGTGTATCCATCGCTCAAAAAGATTCAGGAAGAGGGCGAACTAGGCCGCCGCAAAATCACGCAATATACCCGTTATCTAACGGTCGTACTGTGTTTGGTGCAGGGAAGCGCTTTCGTTGTTTGGCTGAGTCGGCAACCTGGGTTGGTAAGTTTTGACAGCCGCTGGAGCTTCATGATCATTGGCGTGCTGACGCTCACGACAGGAACCATGTTCGTCATGTGGATTGGTGAGCAGATCACCGAGCGCGGGCTTGGCAATGGTATCAGCCTCCTGATTTTCGCTGGTATCATCGTCAATTTGCCCAATGCGATCCAGCAGCTTTATGGCACGGTCAAGGACCCTGGTTCGGCTTTATTCGTCATTATCTTGATTGGGGTGATGGTCTTGATTACCGCAGGGGTCGTGTTCATTGAGCGCGGAATGCGAAAAATCCCGACTAATCACGCGCGCCGCATGGTTGGTCGTCAAATGGTGGGTGGACAATCTTCCCACATTCCGCTCAAGGTCAATATTGCGGGTGTGATACCGGTCATTTTTGCCTCTTCAATTCTCGCTATTCCACAAACTATCGCCACGTTCGGTTCCGGTACGTTTTTGCAACGCTTGCAGGGATTGTTCAGCGGCGGGCACCCATTGTATGAATTGATGTTTGTAGGCGCGATTATCTTCTTCTGCTTCTTCTACGTTTCGATAGTTTTTAATGCGGATGAAGTAGCCGAAAACTTGCGCAAGCAGGGGGCTTTCATTCCTGGTATTCGCCCTGGCAAGCGGACGGGCGATTATCTCAACGCCATCTTAACGCGGCTAACGACCGTCGGCGCACTTTATCTCGTGATTGTGTGCTTGATCCCGCAAATTATGATTAGTGGATTCCGTGTCCAGGCACTGCCGTTGATCGGAGAACCACTTTACAATCTGATAAGCACAATTCCTGGTTTAGGCTGGATTCTGACTGGTTTGGGCTTTTCGTTTTACTTCGGTGGCACGAGTTTGCTGATTGCCGTCGGTGTGGCAATGGATACTGTATCACAGGTAGAGGCGCAGTTAGTTATGCGACATTACGATGGCTTTTTAGGCCCGCGTGGTACGCGCTTGAAAGGCCGTCGCATTAATAATTAAGCAATGCCTTGATCAGAAAGGGCGAAGTTATGGAAAAGATCGTCGTTATGATCGGGCCTCCCGGCGTCGGAAAAGGAACGCAAGCACGCTTGCTGGCAGAGAATTATCGTATTCCGCAAATTTCGACAGGTGATATTTTGCGCGAGATGGCACGTTATGAGACCAAATTGGGGCTAGAGATCAAAGCCATGCAAGCATCTGGTCAATTGGTGAGCGATGAAATTTTGTCGAGTGTAATTCAAATGCGTACCTCGCAGCCAGATTGCCAGCAGGGCTACATTTTGGATGGATACCCGCGTACTTCATCGCAAGCGCGCACCTTGGAAAAATTGGCACGAGGGCAGAATAAGGAAATACGTTTGGTGAGCATCGCCGTTTCTCGTAATGAACTGATGAAGCGGTTAACCGGACGCCGGACGTGTTTGAAGTGTAACGAAATTTATAATTTGTATTTTCGTCCGTCCCAGCAAGAGGGTGTCTGCGATCTCTGTGGTGGATCGCTTATGCAGCGTGCCGATGATAATGAAGCGACAGTGAGCAAGCGGCTAAAGGACTATGAACAAATGACTGCTCCACTGATTGAATATTTTGGAGAAAGCGGGCGTTTGGTGAATGTCAACGGCGAACGATCCGTGCCGGAAGTATTCGCCGAGATTTGTGCGGCGCTAGAATGCTAAGATGGGTGACTATAATTTTTAAGTCCATAATAATCGGATGGTAATTCGCAAATCACGCAGCGAAATTCAACGTATGAGAGCCGCCGGACTGATCGTCGCGCAAACACTGAGTGCGTTACGCAAGCTGGTTGAACCTGGTATCACGACCAAAGAATTGGATGCTGTCGCCGAAAAGAATATTCGCGAGGCGGGAGCATACCCGACCTTTAAAGGATATCGGGGGTTTCCGGCCTCCATTTGTGCCTCAGTCAATGATGAAGTTGTACATGGAATTCCCTCCCATCGTAAATTACAGGACGGCGATATTATTAAGATTGATTGTGGCGCGACGCTCAATGGGTATGTGGGAGATGCTGCGATCAGCGTTGGAGTTGGGCAGGTTGCCACGGAAGTCGAACAGCTTATGCAAACGACGCAGGAATCGCTGTTCAAGGCAATGGAGAAGATGGTAGAGGGAAATCGGTTACACGATGTTTCCTTCGCCGTGCAGGACTATTGTGAGGCACGCGGTTATTCCATCGTGCGAGAATATTGCGGTCATGGTATCGGACAAAATATGCATGAAGACCCACAAGTCCCAAACTATGGGTTACCAGGAACAGGGAAGCGATTGCAAGTCGGTTGGGTGCTGGCTGTTGAACCAATGGTGAATCTAGGTGTACAGCATGTCAAGACGTTGGCTGATAAATGGACAGTGGTGACAATGGATGGTAAGGCCTCGTCGCATTTCGAGCATACAATTGCGGTTACTGCGGATGGGCCAGTCGTATTGACGGCTTTAGAGGATGGGTCGGTGCGACTTTAATCCAAGGTATTTGGCAAGGAACGGACGCTCGCCTTGCAAAATTTGTTTTCGCGCATATAATTTCAGGTTTGCGTTTTTGACCGCAAGATTACGTAAGTAGGAAGGATGCAATAAGCTCAAGCAGGAAGCTATGTCAAAAGAAGATGCTATCGAGGTTCAAGCGACTGTTTTGGAAACATTGCCGAATGCAATGTTCAGAGTTGAGCTTGAAAACAAGCATCAGGTGTTGGCACACATATCAGGGCGCATGCGGAAAAATTTCATCAAGATTTTGCCCGGTGATAAAGTGTTGGTTGAGCTTTCGCCTTATGATTTAACCCGCGGACGAATTGTTTACCGCTTTAAGTGAAAGAGAATTATTATGAAAGTCAGAGCATCAGTCAAAAAAATGTGTGACAAATGCAAAGTTATTCATCGGCACGGCGTCGTACGCGTGATTTGCGAAAATCCGAAACACAAACAACGACAGGGATAATCAGTTAACGGAGAATTCACATGGCTCGTATCGCAGGTGTAGATTTACCACCCCAAAAGCGCGCGGCAATAGGTTTGACCTATATTTATGGCATTGGTCGTTCGCGCGCAACTACTATTCTTACGGAAGCGGACATTAGCACGGATAAAAAAATCCGTGACTTAAGTGAAGAGGAATTAAATAAAATCCGCGCTGTCATTGACCAGCAGGGAATGGTGGAAGGTGACCTGCGCAAGCAAATTCAAATGGACATCAAACGACTGATGGACATCGGTTGTTACCGGGGCTTACGGCATCGCAAGGGCTTGCCTGTGCGAGGCCAACGCACGCATACCAATGCGCGTACCCGCAAAGGCCCGCGTCGTATGACTGTCGCCAAAAAGAAAGCACCCGGCAAGAAATAATAAATAGGTGTCAGGTGCCAGGTTCCAGCCTGGGGTTTGACCGGACACCTAACATCTGACACCTGAAGTTTATGGCAAAGCAGCAGACCAGCAAGAAGAAAGTCTTTAAGAAAAAAGAAAAGAAAAACATCCCGAATGGGGTCGTTCATATTCAAGCCACGTTTAATAACACTTTGATCAGCATTACCGATTTGCAAGGCAATCTAGTGGCGCAAGGTTCATCCGGTGCGCAAGGCTTTCGCGGTTCGCGTAAAGGTACGCCCTTTGCCGCCCAGCAAGCAGCCTTGAAAGCGGCGAATATTGCGCGTGATTCCGGCATGCGGTCCTGCGAAGTGCGAGTGAAAGGCCCTGGTTCGGGCCGCGAGTCTGCGATTCGGGCACTACAAACGGCTGGTATCGAAGTGCGCTTGATCACTGATGTGACGCCGATTCCGCATAATGGTTGTCGTCCCCCAAAACGGCGGCGTGTCTAGATAAGATTTTGTTTGCCGTTAGCCTTGAACAGTTAGCGGTGAGCTAAAGGATGGGCTACAAGCTGAGAGCGCATTGCTCATAGCTTATACGGCCACAGCGCAACGGAGGAATAAGTTGGCAAGAGATCGAGGTAAACAATGCCGTATGTGTCGGCGTGAAGGAATGAAGCTCTTTCTGAAAGGAGAGAAATGCTACAAGCCCTCATGTCCGATTGAGAAGCGCGGAACACAGCCGCCAGGCCAGCACGGGCAAACCGCTCGGCGCGCCAAGCTGGTTGGGTATGGCGAACAGTTACGCGAAAAACAGCGCGTCAAGCGTATTTACAACTTGCTTGAGGGACAATTCCGCAATTACTTTGAAAAGGCGGCGCAGCAAAAAGGCGTCACGGGCGAAAACCTGTTGGCGTTGCTGGAGCGTCGTCTCGACAATGTGATTTACCGGTTAGGCTTTGCCATGTCGCGGCGGCAAGCACGCCAGTTCGTACGTCACGGACATGTCAGCGTCAACGGGCGGAAAGTCAATATTCCTTCCTTCCAGGTCAAGATCGGTGATGAAGTCGCCGTGCGGGAAAAAAGTCTCCAAAATGCCCATATTCAGGGAGCTTTTCAAACTTCTGGCGGACGCGGACGACCCGGCTGGCTGGACATCACGAACCCGGATAAACTGGTCGGAAGGGTGAGTGCTCTTCCACGACGCGAAGAAATTGACCAGAATATCAACGAGCAACTCATCGTCGAGTTGTACAGCAAGTAATCGCTCAGCTAGTGGCCGGCCATCAGCACTGGATTAGCCTTACGGAGAGCGATTCTACTGATGCTGAGTTTGCTGGTCACAGGCAGCTAACGAGGATTGGTTAACATACCATGTGGACTGGATTTCAAAAACCCAAGCGTTTGTCGTGTGATCTCGATACTTTGACAGATCGCTATGGTCGTTTTTATGCCCAGCCGTTCGAGCGGGGCTTTGGCACAACTATTGGTAATAGCTTGCGCCGCGCATTGCTTTCGTCAATCGAAGGGGCAGCGATCACAGCAGTTCGAATCGAAGGAGTCTTACACGAATTCTCTTCGATTCCAGGCATTGTTGAGGATGCGACCGACATCATTCTTAACCTCAAGCAAATTCCGTTTAAGCTCCACACCAACGAGCCAAAAACCTTACGGCTTTCCCGTTCGGAGCCGGGATTTTTGAAGTCAGGGGATATTGAACCTGATCCTGATGTCGAAATCCTTGACTCAGATGTACACCTGGCGACCATTAGCGAAGGTGGCAATATCAACATCGAACTACGTCTCAAAAAAGGACGGGGCTACGTTTCGGCAGAGCGAAACTTCGATGATGATTTACAGGTGGGCTATATCCCGGTGGACTCAGTTCATTCGCCGGTCAAGAAAGTCAATTTCCATGTCGAGGCAGCGCGCCTGGGGCAAGATACCGATTTTGACAAGCTGACGTTGGAAGTGTGGACGAACGGGAGCGTCAGTCCAGAACACTCCATCGGGTTAGCCGCCAAGTTAATTAAGGATCACATGTCGATCTTTATTAACTTTGAAGAGGAGGCGGAAGAGCCAGTCGAAGTCGCACCGATTGCCCATACTTCGCCTGTCAACGAGCATCTGGAAAAATCTGTGGATGAGTTGGAGCTGTCGGTGCGCTCTTACAACTGCCTCAAGAATGCCAACATCAAGACCATTCGTGACTTGGTAGTACGAAGCGAAAATGAAATGCTCAAGACGAAAAACTTTGGGCGCAAATCGCTGAATGAGATCAAAGACATTCTGACTTCGATGGGACTTGGCCTGGGCATGAAACTGGATGACACCGGACAGATTGTGGCCGCCGTCGGAACGGAATAATAGCTGTTCGCGATTAGCCGTTAGCATTAGTCCGGGATGGATTGGCTAAGAGCTAATGGCTAATCGCTCAGAAAAGAATATGAGACATTTAGTAGCACATAGAAAATTAGGTCGAACCTCGGCGCATCGCAAGGCTTTGCTGCGCAATCTTTGCACTTCACTGATCCTGCACGAGCGCCTTGTCACCACGTTGCCCAAAGCCAAAGAGTTGCGCCCGTTTGCCGAGAAAGCCATCACGCTGGGGCGTCGCGTCGGCAAGTCGCGTAAGGGTGGCGATGTCGGCGATGCACTGAATGCTACGCGTCAGATTGCCAATTACTTTTTTGCCGGGAATGCCAATCGCGATTGGAGCAAGCCGCACGAAGATCGCACTGCGGGTGTGGCAGCGCTGAAGAAACTGACGAGTGATATTGCAGATCGTTTTGCGGATCGTCCCGGCGGTTACTTGCGCATTATCAAGCTCGGGCGTCGCACCGGGGATGGCGCAGAGATGGCGATCATCGAATTCGTCGGCAACGAAGACAAGAAGCTCAAGGTCAATAAAGACGCGCGCTGGATTAGCTAAACTTTTTGCCAAAAGAGCCAAAGGAGGTTCTTTCAAGCATTATCTTCAGCCTCAACCGAACAGATGAAAATGCGGTTGGGGCTTTTGCTTTATGCCGATTGTTCGGCACGACCCCATAGTTAATTTGTTATGCCCCAACGTGTCCCGAATATGAAAACTTCCGCAAAGAAGCCCATAGCCAGCTCCCCACCGCAACAAAGCGCCAGAAAAATAGCCACCAAACCCACGGATTTCACTGAACTCAAAAGCTTGCAAGAGATCAAAGAACTGATCGAGTTTGCCGTCGCGAAAGAATTCGATGAAATTGAATTGGCACGAGGTGACTTTCGTCTCCACTTGCGCAAAGGCAGCGTGCAAGCCGTCACAGAAACGCCAGTATCAATGGCTGTGCCGACTATATCACACGCCGTCGCGCCGTCAGCCGCGGTTCCTATGGCTACTGTTCCTGTTGGCATCCCTGCGCCGCCCGTTGCCACTGCACCGCCAGCCGCCGCGCCGCCGCTCGAAGAAGCGTTGCACATCATAACCTCGCCCATCGTTGGCACCTTTTATCGCTCGTCGTCGCCAACGACTGAAGCCTTCATCAAACCTGGCGATCTAATCGAGGCCAACCAAACGCTCTGCATCATCGAAGCCATGAAACTGATGAATGAAATTCAATCGGATGTGAGCGGAACGGTCGTCAAAATCCTGGTCGAAAACGGCCAACCAGTGGAATACGGACAGCCACTCTTCGGAATCAAGGTTTAGTTGTTGTTGGTCATTGGTTATTAGTCATTGGTCATTGGTTTTATGCCAATAGCCCATGACAAGTGACAAGTGACAAGTGACAAGTGACAAATGACAATGTTCAAGAAAATCTTAATTGCCAATCGAGGTGAAATCGCTTGCCGTATTATTTGGACGTGCAAAGAACTCGGCATCAAAACCGTCGCTGTGCATTCCGAGGCCGATAAAGAGTCGCTGCACGTGCGCTATGCTGACGAAGCGATCTGCATCGGCCCACCGCCGTCTGTGCATAGCTATTTGCACATTCCTGCCATTATTGCTGCTGCCGAAATCACCGACGTAGACGCGATCCATCCTGGTTATGGCTTCCTCTCAGAAAACGCCCATTTCGCCGAAGTCTGCGCCGATTGCAACATCAAGTTCATCGGCCCAAATCCGGCAGTGATTCGCAAAATGGGCGATAAAGCCGAAGCCAAACGCACGATGCGTGAAGCGGGCGTGCCCGTCACGCCCGGCAGCGAAGGTCTATTAGATGATGAAGACATTGCCGTCATCGAAGCCGCGCGCATCGGCTATCCAGTCTTAATTAAAGCAACGGCAGGGGGGGCGGACGCGGCATGCGTGTCGCCAATAACGAAGGTGAATTGCGCAACGCTTACAACACCGCACGCACCGAAGCTGAAACTGCCTTCAAGAACAGCGGCGTCTATCTCGAAAAATATATCGGACGCCCACGCCATATCGAAATCCAAATCTTAGCCGATGAACACGGCAACGTGATTCACCTCGGCGAACGCGAATGCTCAATCCAACGCCGCCATCAAAAGCTGATCGAAGAATCGCCCTCGCCCGCCGTCAGCAAAGAACTACGCGAAGAGATGGGACGCATCGCGGTCAAAGCCTGTCAGGAAGTTGGCTATTCGAGTGCGGGCACGATTGAATTCCTGCTCGACGAAGGCGACCAGTTTTATTTCATGGAAATGAACACGCGTATTCAGGTCGAGCATCCCGTGACGGAGTTGGTGACGATCAGTGATTTGATCGCCGCGCAAATTCGCGTCGCTGCCGGAGAACCGATTGGTCGCTCGCAGGAAGACATTCTCTTTGTCGGTCACGCCATTGAATGCCGCATCAACGCCGAAGACCCCGATAAATTCACACCTAGCCCAGGCCGCATCACGACCTTCAACTTGCCCACTGGCCCCGGCGTCCGCATTGATACCGCCGCTTACGCCGGTTACTTCGTCCCGCCGTATTACGATTCCATGATTGCAAAGTTGATTGTGCATCATCGTACCCGCGAACGCGCCATACTACGGATGCGTCGCGCGCTCGAAGCCACCGTCATTGAAGGCATCAAGACGACCATCCCAATGCACCTCAAAATCATGGATGATCCCGATTTCCAATCTGGCAATTTCTCAACGCGGTTTATGGATCGGTACATGAAATAGGCTGATACGGCTTGCTCATCCTGCGCTTTGGCCTTGCCGATTTCTTGTTCTAGCGCGACTTTGTACTGCGGATTGAGCCGCAAACATTGGTTGAAATCTCGTTGCGCCGCCACTTCCTTGCCCAGCAGTAATAAGGTCAATCCACACCGCGCATACCCATCTATAAAGTTAGGCTTAAGCTTAATTGCCTGGCTGTAATCTGCGATTGCCGAGCGAAACTCTCGTTTGCTTTGCCAAACAGTGCCGCGATTGAAAAAGGTTTCCGCGTTGGACTTGAGTTTGAGTCTGTAGCTCAGGTCGTTCAATACGCCGTCGAGGAGTTCGCTTTGAAGGACAAATCCAGTGTGGTGGAGCAGTTCTGGATTGCGACCAATTTTTATCAGTATGCGGAAGGCGATCTGGAAAAGACCGTCGAAGTGCTTGATTTGCGCCAACGCCCGATGGGTGGACAAGAACGTCAGATGCGGTACAATACACGCCCCAATACGAGCGGCGACGATTCACTCTATCAAACAAGGAGAAGACAATGTCTATTGCACAATCTTTACTACCTGAATTCGATCAGGAAATGGCTGGCACACGGAAAACATTAGAGCGTGTTCCTGAAGACAAATTGGATTGGAAGCCGCACGAGAAGTCTATGACGATGGCGGGCTTGGCAACGCACCTCGCCAATATGATGGGCTGGGCGACGATCACAATCGCACAGAACGATTTCGATTTTCAACCGGAAGGCAGTGAGCCGTACCGCGAAACGGCCATTACTTCACGCGCCGAATTGCTGGAGAAATTCGATCAAGGCGTAGCTTCCGCACGTGCTGCGTTGGCCGCGAGCAGCGACGAAGCGATGATGACGAATTGGTCTCTCTTGAAAGGCGGCACGGCGATGTTCACGATGCCGCGCGTGGCTGTGTTACGCAGTATGATTTTCAATCACATAATTCATCATCGCGCCCAGCTTTGCGTGTACTTGCGGATGAATGACGTGCCCGTGCCTGCGCTGTATGGGCCATCGGCAGACGAAGGCGGGATGTAAGAATAACGACAATCAAAACAAGTTAGGGCAAAGTCCTGGTGTTATTTAGCCAGGATTTTGCCCTTTTGCATTTAAGCCTAATTTTTCTTTAATCAGAAAACTTGTGGAGCCTTAAATCCATTCCTGTTTTCCTGAGCGTAGGTGTGAATGCAACAGGGAATAAGCCCTGCAAGGTAGTTACACAAGAAAGATAAGGAGAACTTCATGAAAGCAAGAATCGCACTGTTTTTATTCGCTATTGGAACCATTTTTACCAGTATGGCGTTTGCGCAAAAGCCCGTCACTGTAGGTGGTGCGCCGATGTATGCGAGCAAAAATATCATTGAGAACGCGGTCAATTCCGCTGATCACACCACGCTGGTGGCGGCGGTCAAGGCGGCTGGTTTGGTTGAAACGTTGCAGGGCACGGGGCCGTTCACCGTTTTCGCGCCTGTGAATACAGCGTTTGATATGCTGCCGAAAGGCACTGTCCCAACGTTGCTCAAGCCCGAAAATAAAGGCACGTTGACGGCTGTGCTGACCTATCACGTGGTGGCCGGACGCCTGAATGCAAAGGCGTTGGAGCGCATGATTAAGCAAGGGGGCGGAAAGGCAATGCTCAAAACTGTGCAAGGTGAAGAACTGGCGCTGACGATGAGCGGCAACAAAATCAAGGTGATGGATGCTAAAGGTGGCGCGGCGACGATTACGATTACCAATGTGAATCAATCCAACGGCGTGATTCATGTGATTGATCGTGTGCTGTTGCCGAACTAAATTTATATTCAAAGGCAAATTACGGAAAGGCGTCTACGAGCAAGTGCTGGTGACGCCTTTCGCTTTCTGCTGACAATACCTACAGCAAGCTTTCCAGTTGGCTGTACCTCAGAGCGCAAACTGCGCTGACAGATGTTTCTTCAATACCAGCATTCCTGCTCGTACGCGTGTTTTTACCGTTCCGAGCGGCAGCACGAACTTCTCCGCTAATTCAGCTTGACTGAGACCTTCAAAATACGCAGCTTCAATTAAACGGCGCTGCTCCGGCGTGAGTTGATGCAAGGCGGCGCGCACGAGTTTTTGTCGCTCAGTATAGAGGCTCACTTTTTCAGGGTTTTCAGCGGTGCTGACGGTTTGTGCAACGACCTCAAGCGTTTCGTTTTCCTGTCGTAAATAAGTAGACGCTCGCAACCGATCAATCGAACGGGTACGCGCTATCGTCATTAGCCAGGAAAGCGGTGTGCCGCGCATCGTTTCAAAATTCACGGCCTGCCGCCAGACTTGCATATAAACATCGGTCGTAACTTCTTCCGCAATCCCGCGATTATTCAGGATACGGAGTGCAAGGCCGAAGACCAGCCGCTGCGTTTGGTCATAGAAACTGGCAAAGGCGTCCTGATTGCCCTGCGCAATGCCTTCCATTAACTCAACTAATTTCTGCTCTTCCTGTGCGCGGGCGGCATCTTTCCGGGACGACTGCGGGGTTGACGATGGTGTTGCGAGTGACTGCATGGCCTGATTCCTCACTGAAAGTTTCTGGCTTGAAAACGGGCTTCTTCCTCTGGATCGTCTGGTTGATGGTTGCGGCAAGCAGCCAGAATCCACTGTATCGCTGCTTCTGGGGAGATCGCGCGTTGGTGTTCACCTTTCTGAATGTGCTCAATGTCAAAGACGGTTTTTTCTGCGACGTTTGACTCTTCCTGAATCACCCAGCAACGGACTAAAAACGAACTGTACAGTTTCATTGCTTTACCTTTCTTCCTGCTAATGGCATCAACGAGCACGGCAACCTTACCAAGTCCTCCTTCCAGGAAAGTTCCGCCGAGCGATTAAGCGCGCTTCCAGTTAAGTTCCAAACCGATTCCAAAAATGGAAGTGCAGAAATGGTTGGGGTTACGAGAATAAACGGGCGTGAAAAGAGTTGCGGATTTTTTACGAATTCGTACTGCCAAGACGCTGAAGCAAGGCTGCATAACGGGGGTCAGAACGGAGTTTATCAAAGCGAGGATCGGCTTTAATGAGCAACATGGAAAACACCCGTTCTTCATGCGCTTGCTGAAGCAATACAAACACGCGCTCCAAATCGCCAAGCTGCAAATAAACCAACGCCAGATGAAAGGGAGAAACATATTTACTTGAAGAAAGTTGCTTTAATTGCGCCAACGTCGCTCCCGCCTCACTTCGCTGCCCCGCTGCCCCATAGGCATACCCCAGCAGCGCCAGGATGTAAGCATTATTTGCAGACATCTCGACGGCTTTTTTCAATTCGGCGATAGCTGCCTGGTGCATTCCTTTTTGCGTGTAGGTCAGGCCGAGCGTTTGATGCGCTGGAATAAAGCTCGCATCCATGTCTATCGTTTTGCGGGCGTGTTCGATGGCCTGATCATATTGTCGCGCGAAGAAGTAAATTTCTCCGACATCGTTGTTGATGCTGAGTGAAACGGGATCAAGTTCCTGCGCGCGTCTAATGGCACGAATCGCCTCTTCCAGGCGTCCTTGCGCGACTAAATCATAAGCATACCAGTGATAGGCCGTTGGGTAATTCGGATTGAGTTGGAGACTGCGATTGAATGACCTTTCCGCGCCCACCAAATCACGATCCTGAATCATTTTGGCAAACGCCAAAGAGGTATATGCTTCAGCTAATTTTTCGTCCAGTTCGACCGCCTTGAGCGCCGCCGCTTTGACGCGCTTCGCCGTTTCCAGTCGCGTTAACGAATCATCCGGCCAAACGGCGTAAGCATCGGCCAGTCCCGCATACGCCAGCGCGTAATTCGGGTCAGCCTTGATCGCCTGATCGTAATACTCAACAGATTTTTTGACACCTTCCGCCGTGCGTTTATTCCAATAAAAGCGGCCTTGCAAGTAAAGCTGATAGGCTTCGATATTTTCGGTGTGTTGTTTGGCGATGAGTTGTTGTTGTTCGTTCGTGAGCCGCAATTGCAATTTTCGGGTAATCTCGCGCGCGATTTCCGATTGCACCGTCAGCAGGTCAGCCAGTTTGCGATTGTACTTTTCGCCCCACAACTGCGCGCCATCTTTGACATCAATCAATTCCGCTTGAATCACTAACTCATCGCCGCGTTGCAGTACGCGCCCGGTTAGCAAAGCCTGGACTTTTAATTCGCTGCCGATTTTTTGCGGATCAATGTCGCGGCCTTTATAGCGAAATGCCGTCGTGCGTGCCATTACGCGCAGGTTGGGCAAATGCGAAAGACTGTTGATGAGACTTTCCGTGATGCCATCGCTCAAGTATTCGACATTCACGTCAGCACTGCTATTGGCAAAGGGTAGCACGGCGATAGCTTCGACTTCTTGCGAGTAGTTGTTGCGCACGTAAAGCACTCCGGCAATAGCGGCGAGAGTTAGGAGCGCCGCGCCTACGCCAAGAATGACGCGCCCGCTTTTGCGCGCGGGCCGTTTCGTTTGGGCAAGGGCAGGCGCTGGAGCCAGAGCGGTTTTCTCTGTCGCTGCCGCGCTAACGCCTTCATTGGCGGTGAGGCGAACTTCAGTGCTTGGCCGTACAGGCTGAACTTGCCCCCTTGCGATTTGCTCATACAAGGCCAGGGTCTTTGGCTCTGGTTCTGCATCAAGGTCTTTGCGCAGGATGGCTTGGCAGCGATGATATTGCGCCAGTGCCTCGTGCCGACTGCCCTGCAACGCATACAACCGCATTAATTTTCGGTGAGCGGCTTCGTTGGGCGGATTGAAAGTGACGAGTTGCTGCATTTGTTCGATGCTTTGTTGCAACTGGCCTGCTGCTTCGTAAAGCTGGGCTGACTCGGAAAGCAAATGTTCTGCGATACGGCTTAATCGTTCACGGCGCGTCGCCGCCCAATCTTCATAGCGATCTTCCGCCAACAGTTCGCCTACGTAAAGCTCCAAGGCGGATTCATAATCGCGGATGATTTTGCTCTTGAGCGCCAGGGCTGCGCGTTGCTCGAATTCTTCGACATCAATCCACAAGCCGCCGGAAGCGCGCAATTTCACTTGCTGATCGTGCGTCAAGATAAAGCGCGAATCTGCACCCGATTTCAACCCCGGTTCCAAGGCGCGCCGCGCTGCGTGAATGATTTTGTTCAGATTGTTTGCCGCGAGTTCTGGCTCCTGTTCCGGCCAGAGGTGTTCCATTAGCTGCTCCCGGTGGAGTTGATGCTGCGGCGCGAGGGCGAGGATTTTGAGCAAGGCTTTGGCTTTGCGCCGCGTCCACATTCGTTCTTCGACCGGGGAACCGTCAACAAAAATGCTGACCGTTCCAAGCAAACGCAATGCGAGTGTTCCAGTTAAAGCTGGCTCCTGGTTTGTCATGTGTCTCACGTAAAACTGGGTGTCTCGTGCGCCATTCTAAACCACAAGCCCACTTTGAGTCGAAGTCAGGTTGGAAAAGTCTGGGAGGCGAGAAACGCCGGGCGGATAATTTTTGTGCTGAAAATGTAGGGCAAATTTGCAAGTTTGCTCTACAGTTAATCACTGGAAATATGCTAAGCTGCCGCTGTACAAACTTCATACGTCCCCACATTTTAGCCGGCCACCTGTTCCTAATGGAGCTATAGGCGATTTCTATCCTCGCCTCTGAATGAACGCCTTGCCACTCGTTGGTTCTGCCGATTTGAGTTAGCAAACGCGCGGAAAAATTACTATGAAAAAGCATCTTACGGTTTCCTTGCTTGTCCTCTTTCTGTTTGAATTTACTGCTTTTGCACAACAAAAAAAGATTTATATCGCGCTCGACGATCACACCGATTACGTTTATACGCTAGACGAAGAAGAGCATCGCAAAATCTTTCTGGAAACGCTGGACTATTACCTGAATCTGGCCGACGCCACCGCCGGCAATCCTTCTGAATATCAGAGTCGGTGGAATTGTGATGGCAGTTTTTGGTTGTGGACATACGAGAAAAACAAATCACCAGCGGAATTCGAGCGGCTCATCAATCGTGTGCGAAGCGGGCACATCGGCGCACCGTTGAATGCGCTGGTTTCGACGTATGGCGCGCAACCTGCCGAAGCGGTGCTGCGCGGCATGTATTATCCCGGTTCGCTGGAGCGGCGCTTTGGGCTGCGCTTTCCCCTCGTCGCCGCGATAGAAAATGCTACTGTTCCCTTGGGCTTAGGGAGTCTTTGGGCAGGGGCGGGCGCGAAATACACTTGGCGCGGGATTTGTGGTTGTGCGACTAAAACCCCGTATGGCGCAAACCGTCCCGACATCTATTGGTGGCAAGGCTTAGACGGTAGCCGCGTGCTGATGAAGTGGAATTATTTTTATCCCTACGAAGGCGCAGCGATTGGGGATTATCAGGAATGCCGCTTCCCGGAACGTGCCGTGAACACAGTTGAGACCAATCAGAATTTCCAAACCAACTGGCCATATAACGTGATCGGTATCTTTGGCAAAGGCGGCGACGATGCGAAAACCTTGACCGACAGCTTTGTCACATTTGCGCAAACCAATTCCAACGCCAATCGCCAGATCATCGTTTCCAACCAGGAAGATTTCTTCCGTAATTTTGAAGCCAGCCACGGCGCGAGCGTGCCGCCGCATACCGCGAGCTATGGCAACGAATGGGATGTGCTGTGCGCTTCGATGGCGGAGGTGTCGGCGAGTGTGAAACGTGCCGTCGAAAAGCTGCGTGGCGCTGAAGCGATTGAAACGTTGGTTAGCCTGAAAAATCCGAGCTTTATGCGCGACCGCGTGGCCGAGCGCGATGAGACGTGGATGAACCTGGGGCTTTTCTGGGAACATGACTGGACGGCGGACGGCGCGATTAAAGAGCAGCGCCCTGCGTGGCAACGCAAAATCGCCAGGCAAATCACGGGTTTCGTGGATAATTTGGCGAAAGATTCCGCCGTTGCCCTCAGCGCGATGATCCCGAACCCCAGCGCCTACAAACGCTTTTACGCCTTCAATCAACTGAGCTGGACACGCACCGATTATGCGGATGTGGCATACGGGGAAACCGATCCGGTTTATGTCGTGGATGTGAGCACGGGTTTGGAAACGCCTTCGCAAATTATCATGCTGGATGGGCAGAGATATTTGCGCGTGTTGGCCAGCGACATTCCGCCCGTCGGCTACAAAGTTTTTGAGCTTCGCCCCGGCGCGCCCGGCAACTTTTCCGCTGCCGCCAGTGTTTCCGGCAACGTGCTTGAGAATGCGTTTTATCGCCTCACGATTGGCAATAACGGCGCGCTCAAAAGCTTGGTTGACAAGACGCGTGGCGAGCAGGAATTTGCCCGTGAAATCAATGGTAAGTTTATCAATGACCTAGGTGCCAGTGAGGGAACGTTTGAAATCGAAAACGTCGGCCCGGTTTCTGTCACGATCAAAACCACCGCATCCGCGCCCCTGAATCACACTACGCGTATTACACTGTTCCGTGATTCCGACCGCATTGAGATTCGCAACGAAATCAATCAGAACTTCAGCGAAGTCTACACGTGGGGCTACAGCTTTAATCTCGATAATCCCGACACGTGGCACGAAGAAGTCGGCGCAGTTATTCGTGCCAAACAACTCGTGCAGGGCGGGCATTACGCAGATCGCGGCGCGCGACTGGATTGGCAAACGCTCAATCACTTCGCCGATATGACCGGCAGCAACAATACGGGCGTGACACTCTCAAATGCCGATTGCTATTTCATGCGTATCGGCAACAGCGATGTGCTGACACTGGACACGAACACGCCGCAGCTTTCCCCCCTTGTTGGCGGGCAAATAGACGGCTCCTATTTGGGCATTCCCAACCAAAACGGCGATGCCAAATTCCTGCAGCGGTTTGCGCTGAGAACACACAGCGAATACGACGGAACGGCGGCGATGCGCTTTGCGTTGGAGCATCAAAATCCCTTCGTCACGCAGGTCATCACGGGTGGCAGCGGCTATCCTGAAACCACCTATTCGCTTATCAACATTTCTGATCCGAACGTCTTGCTCTGGTCAATCAAACCAGCCGAAGAAGGCATTGGCCAAGGCATCATCGCCCGCGTCTACAACGTAGCGAATCAGGCGACGACGGCTGGCTTGCAACTGGCGAACCCGATTACCAATGCCCAGCGCACATCACATATCGAAACGAATCTAAACAGCGTCACACTCAACGAAGGTGCGCTTCCACTAACTTTCGCGCCGCAGCAATATCAAACCTTCCGCTTGTTCACGAACGAGGCGGTGACGAATGTGCCGCCCGCTGTGAGCCTCGTCGGCCTCAGCAATGGCGCACTCTTTGCTGCGCAATCCAATGTTCGCCTGGATGCCATTGCCAATGATGCTGATGGCAGCATTACGAAAGTCGAATTCTTTGCTGGTGCGATCAAGCTGGGAGAAACAACCACTGCGCCGTACAGTCTGACGCTTGATTCGCTCCCCGGCGGCAGGCATCAGCTTACTGCCCGCGCGACAGATGACAAAGGCAAAATCATTGCTTCCAGTTCCATTCGCGTTACTGTGACTACTACGCCAGCGAGTGCGACCAGCGTTTCCGCCGCCAGTTATCGTCGTGTGCTGTTAGGACGTGGCGCTATCGCTTCTGCGTTCGGAAGCAATTTAGCCACAGGGGCTAGCAGCGCGCCGGGCGCACCGCTTCCGACCAGTCTGGCGGGCACAACTGTCACCGTCAAAGACAGTTTGGGACAACAACGACTCGCTTCGTTGTTTTATGTGTCACCTACGCAAATCAACTACCAAATCCCCGAAGGCACCGCGACAGGAACAGCCAGGGTCGAAATCAATAGCGCTGGTCTCACTCCCCAAACGGAACTCATTCAAATCGCCAACGTCATGCCAGGATTGTTTTCGGCCAGCGCAGACGGGCAGGGAATTGTCGCAGGAGAGGTGACGCGAATTCGGAGCGACGGTTCACGCAGTAACGAAAAGATCGTGATCTATGATCCCGCCGTCGAAAAGTTTGTCGCGCTCCCGATTGATCTTGGCCCCGAGACAGATCGCGTCTTTTTGATTTTGTACGGGACGGGTCTGCGGTCGCGCAACGTGAAAGCCTCTGCATTAGTGGGAGGCATGAACACGCCAGTGGAATTTATTGGTGCGCAAGGCACGTTTGTGGGTTTGGATCAGGTGAATTTGCTGCTGCCGCGTAGTTTGTTGGGGCGCGGCGAAGTGGAGATAAATTTGACGGTGCAAGGACAGGCGGCTAATGCGCTGCGAGTGAAAATCAAATGAGCTTATAGCGGTTTTCAGATGGGTGTGCCTGCGCCCTCGCAGGCCACCTCTCGGTAGCGAGTCCCTTCCAGCCAACGGCAAGCCCCTGGCGCGCTTGGTCTGCGAGGGCGCGTACCCATCTTCTGCGTCGCGCGCGTACCGCATCTTAGCCCTGCTTCTGCAAAAGCATCCAGAACAAATCATCTGCCAAATACGGCAATGGCAGATATTCCGGCAGCAACTCCAATAGCTTCCCCGCTGGTCGTCCGAGCGGCAACCCTTGCAGCTTATATTGCAAGAGTGATTTTGCGTGTCCGCCGTTGATCCATTTCGAGGGTCTGCCGCGCGCCACTTCCCGCAAGCCATATTGTGCAGCCAAAGCTTTGAGGGTAGGCGGCGCAAACCAGTGCAACACGCTCGGCGGGCTGTATTCATGCCAGTTTTGGCCGAAGAGCCGCGCGGTACGGCTGTCTTTGTTCCAAGTTTCAATCAACCAATAGCCCGCCGGCTTTGTCAGGTCGCAGGCCACTTGCAGGGCGCGTCGCAAATCGGCGAAATGCGCGATGACCTGAATCATACTCACCAAATCATAGGTTTCGTTCGTCTGTAAATTTTCCAACGCGCCTGCTTGCACTGCGATGCCTAGTTCTTCGCGCGCATACGCCGCCATCTTGGGATTTGGCTCAATTCCGTTTCCCTGCCAGCCGCAATCCAGGAAGCCTTGTAAGACAAAGCCTGCCGCTGCGCCGATGTCCAACATTTTCCCGGGCGACAGATAACGGGCTAACCGCTTGCCATACCAGCGCCCGTGATCGCGCAGGATGCGCGCTTCGCCCAAATAATCGGGATAGCCCGCGCCACCGCCCTGAAAATAGTTGTCGCCGTAAATTTGCTGCGTATGCATCGGCGCGACTGCAAGGTCAGCAAAGCGATGACCACAGTCTGCACAGGCGCGGATGCCACAGCCGTGTGCTACAAAGACGATCTCACTTGTCTGACTGCAAATGGGACAAAGCATTCGTTAATCCGTCGCGTAAACGATGACCGGTTGCGTGTGCGACCAGTTGGCAAATTTGCCATTGATTCGCTCTGCCAAATCTGGCCGCAATAGATTTGTCAAGGCGGCTACTTTGCTTCGCACCCAATGTTCAGGCCGCTGATAGCGATACACCTCACGCCAATGGGCAGGCGGGTTCGCAATTTCAGGTGGATAAAAATCTTCGCGATGATACCCCACCATATACTGATCAATTGCCACGTAGCTGTGCTGAAAATTGATCGGACTGGTAGCGTGAACATCTGATGCCGGCTTCCCCAGACGATAACTTTTATACGCTTCGTTGTGCCGAAACCCGTCGAAGTATTGCAGGAAGCGTTGGTCGCTGCGATGCGCATACAAGGGGCGATCTCGGTGAGCTTGATAGAACACAAAAATCGCGCGGGCATTATCGCCGTGCGCACGATAGCTTTCGCGCAACAGATACACGAACGGCAAAGAACTTAGCACAAGCAGCGCGATCACCGTCCATTGCCATTTCCTGGCGTACTCGCTGAGCCACACCGCTGTCAGCACCAATAACGGCGCACTGAACATCAGCATATACACTTCAATTTTGTACAGTGGTAGATAGGGCTTCGTGCTGATCGGATAAAAGCTCAATACCAGCAAAAACGTCAGCGCCCAAAGCAATGGCATCCAGTTGTCGCCCAAGAGTGGCTGTACAGCAACCTTTCCAGTTTGCTGCTGTTTCCACCAACGAGTCACAACGGGAACCAGTAGCAAACTAGAAAGGTTACCGTACAGCCGCTGTAGCAGCATTATCAGCATTGCTAAAAAGCTCAACCCCACATAATGAAAATCCACGAACATCCAGTAAAAATAGAGTCCCACGCTATTTTGCACCTGAAAGCCACCCGCTGTAATAGGCGCATGCGAAGCTTGATCGTGTAACACCAAATCCAGGCGCGCCAGCCCGTTGCCGGTAACGTAACGAAAGAGGAAAAACTCAAACGCAAAAACGATCAGAAACCCAAACGCAAACCACCCCCAATTCCATTCGATGCGACGCCGGAACAGCAATACAAGCAGGAAGAACGGCGCGATGAGAATCGCTACAAATTTGGTCGCGTAGGCGAAGGCCAATGCAAAGCCGCTGGCAAGATAGAACCATCGTTTGAGGCGAAGGGCGTTGCTGTGATCGGCGCGCAGGAATAAATGCAAACTCAGCAACAACCAAAAGCTCAACGGGCAATCAGCCATGGGCTGGCTGGCATAAATGATTTCAAGCGGAAAAGTCGTAACGACAATTCCAGCTAAGAGCGCAGCTTGGTCGCCTTTCAAATGCAGCGCCATCAAATACGCCACAGCCACGGTTCCGACCGAAGTCAGCAGCGGCCACAGCATCGAACTGAAATTATCTACACCCAGCCATCGGTAACTAGCAGCTAGTGGAAACAGCATGCCCCACCGCGTGGTTTGCTCGTAAAAGTATGTGGGATTCCAGTTGCCCTGCACGATGTCCCAGGCTGAAACGCTGTAAGTAAAGGGATCGCCCGGCGAGATGCCATGCCAGCAGACCACGCGTACCACGAGCGCGATAAGGAGGAGGACGGCTAATTTGAGCAGGGCTGAATTCGAAATGCCTGACATCATGTTGGACGGCGCTTGCTCGTTAACATCGAAGGGCTGGCGTGGTAGCAGTCATTACTGGGACAGGATAGGTTTGTCACCCGTCTACTTCAAGAAGTTTTTTGAGCGGGGCTGAGATTAGTCGGAGTAACTACCGCGAGTTCTGATAGTTTGATTCCCGCTGCATGCTGCTTCATCGGGACGACAGTAAACTCAGCGCGCAACAAGGCTAACAGTTCTTGCACGAGGGCAACCTTGCGTGCTCCGGTCATTTGCATGCCAGGAAAGAAGGCTAACTCTCGTACGTCATCGCAGCCCAGAAAGTCCAACGGATGCAGCAGAATGGAGGGCTGGACGCCAGCGACCTTGCACATCATTAGCGCCGTGCGGAAATACAGCTTAGCCAACGCCGGAGAATAGCTGCTCGCATACAGGAGATAGCTGATATGAATCGGGGTTTTGAAGAGGGGGAAGGTCGTGACCGGGATTTCAATTAACTCCCCTTCACTGAGTCGCCACTGATACGGCTTGAGCGGACGCAAGCCTTCGGAAAACTTGCCAAACAACGCTTTGCGCTTTGCACGTTCTTCGGGCGTGAGCTTCGCCGTCATAAAGTAATACGTGCGCGCGAGCGGCCCCAAATACGTCGGGAAGGTAGAACAGTCATACTGATAGCCGCGCCGTTGCAGCACGCTGAGCAACGTTTCCGAGCAACTGAAACCTGGCCCCCGAAAGCCACTCGGGTGATAGCCTGTCACACGCTCAATAGCCACTTCCGCCTGAGCGATTTCATCTTCAATTTGTTGTTCGCTGTACAGGTGCAGCCACGGTTCGTGATGAAAGGAATGATTGCCGATTTCGTGTCCCGCGTCAGCCAGCGAGGCTAGCGCCGGTGCATTTTTGTCTAACGCCGCATCCTGGCCTACGATAAAGAACGTGATCGTTTGATCGAAGCCTTTGAGGAATTGCAACACGCGCGGTACCACCAGGTCGAGGTATGATGGAAAGCTTTCCCAGCCCACATCGCCATGCGTTTTCATATACGACCATTGATTGTCGAGATCAAGCGATAAACTGGCTACGGGGTTTGTCGTTTCCATTATGGTTAAGCCACCTGGTGCAAAGCTGCGATTTTAGGTTTCGAGGCGGCTAACAGTTTGGGCATCACTTGTTCCGCCAACTTGATGCCTTCGTTCACATTCAAGGTGCCGTTCAGGATATGCGATGAATTCACGATGAACACGCCCGGTATCGAAGTTTCCATCGCTGGCACATGGTCCGAATAATTCAATGTCGGCAGCGGAAACACATTACGCACGCGCGAGATTTTGAAAGCCAACACATCATCGCGCTTGAGGTGTGGGTACATTCGTATCAAGGCCGTGATGAATCTGGCTTCAATCGCTTCATTCGATAAATTCAGGATCGGATCGCCCGCTGCAAAATATTTCGGCAAATACACCAGCGACAGCCCGCCAAGCTCTTTCGGATCAACCAGGGCTGACATCTCAATCACGGCTGTGAAGGGAACCCAATCTGCCGTGATGTTCGTGACATAAAATCCGGCCAGCGGTTGCTTGAGCAAGACCGAGGCGCAGATGATACCTTGGTATTGCACGTGATTGAGCTTTTGTTTTTCGATCTCGGTCAAGGCTGAGCAAACATGTGCCGCAACGTTGCCCGGCACAGTGAACACGACTTGATCGTATTCCGCTTTGCTGCCATCTGCGAATTCGAGTTTGATTGCGCCGTTACTGGTTGGTGTCGCATTGCTAACCGCGCTATTTAGTTTTAGCGTGACGCCTGCTTGCGCTAAGGATTCCGCCAGGCGCGCCAACACACGCGCGTAACCGCCCGGCACATAGCCAAACATTTCTTTCTTCAATCCGGTGCGCCGCGCGGCATACATGCGTGCAATCGTCGTCCAGATGAATGCCGCCGAGGTTTGTTGGTAGTTCTCGCCTAATTTAGCTCTAAGCAGCGGCAGCCAGATTTTTTCGAAAGTTCGTTTGCCCGAAAGTTTTCTCAGCCAATCCGCAACTGGAATGCTTTCAAGCTTTTTCCAATCCTGAATTTTGGATGCATAAAAAATCGTCGCCCCCAGGCGAAATTTGTCGAGTAGATTGAGCGGCGGGAACTTCAGAAACTCGACGGAATTTGACATCGAATACAGCTTGTCATCGGTATAAAACCCCGTGCGGGTCTCGACCCACTGCATCTCTTTTTCTAGGCCGATTTCATTGAGCAAGGAACGAAGATGTGTGTCGGAAAGAAGTGTGACGTGATAGTGACGATCCCACGTAATATCGCCGAGTTGCCAGGCGCTTGCCAGGCCGCCGAACTGAGGGGCGCTTTCATACAACGTGACTTGTTTTCCTGCCTGAGCCAGCCGATGGGCAAGTGTGAGACCTAACATTCCCCCGCCCACGATGGCCCAAGACTCTGTTGTTGCTTTCATTCGGTAGTAGTTATTAGTCTTGCTAACGATTGCGGCGGAGCTAGCTCCTTCACAATTTGGTCGTTAATCTCGTACTGCAAATCGCAGGCGCTGCAATGAATAGTCACAGCTTTGTCTTGCGCCGTTTCAGAAAATCGCATTAACAATTGCCCACAGCGGCAAACGCATCCCACTGACTTCGCTGGATGTCCGATGGCCAGATGAAAATCCGGCACGGACTTTGTCACCAGCGATCCCATCCCCACCATCGCAAAGCGTCCGATGCTCAAATCATTTCCAATCGTACAACCTGCACCAATGGTTGCCCCGGCTTTGATCCACGTTGGCAGCGTATGTTCATCAGGGTCAGATGACCGGAGTTGTTGCAAATCCGAAGTCGCGGCGCGAGGAAAGCGATCATTTGTAAAAATCGTACCTGCGCTAATCATCACGCCGTCTTCGATAGTTACGGCATTGCAAATGTACACCATCGCATTGATCTTGACGCGATGACCAATCCGCACACCATAAGCAATATACGTCTTTTCGCCAATAATACACTCTTCCCCAATCGTGCTGGAATGACGAATGTGGACGTTGTCCCAGATGCTGGTTCCTGCGCCAATCTCGACATAGTCTTCGATCAGCGCGGTCGGATGAATACGCACACTCATGTATTTTTCCTCAAGGGTGCTTCCTGATCTACCAGTCCCAGGTAATTTTGACCTAACAAATGGTTTACTTTGGTCCATTGATTCTGAGCGAGTGCGGCATAAGCAGATTCAATTACCTCGACCGATGCCATCGCATCGCAGGGCGTTACCAGCAATGCTTCTTCACCACGAATGCCACCACAAAAATTCACGATGTTACTACTGAAGGCTTGCACTTTGTCATAGCCGTTGCCAAAGACAATCCATTCGTTGCTCGTGTTCTGACGATACTTCGACGCCTTCCACCCAACTACGACCGTGCCTTTGGTGCCATAAATATTGATGTAGCTTTCCAACTCTTTGTTAATGCTCCACGAAAGATCAATGCGTCCTAACACGCCGCCCGAGCTACGCACAAACATTTGTACCGTTTCTTCGACGTTAAGATTGTGATCACGTACGCCCTCAATCACTTGTACGTCACTGAGTGGCCCCAGGAAGTAGCGCATAATATCCACGGAATGGGTGCCATTATCTATCAATACTCCGCCGCCGCTGATATCGCGTCGTGAATTCCAACGCGTTGACATATCAATGCGTGACGTAAAGGCATTTTCGACCAAGAGAATGTCACCCAGAATTCCTGATCGCACGATGCTTTTCGCCCGTACGACATCTTCGACATAACGAAACTTGGAAGCCATTGTGAGCTTAACACCACAGCGCCGCGCGGTATCAAGCATCAATTCTGCACTGCTGACATCAATGCTGAGTGGCTTCTCACAGAGCACGTGAACTTTACGCTGGCAAAAGTGCAGTGCGATTTCGGGGTGGCTAACGGGAGGCGTGCAAATAATCACCGCATCCAATGGCCATTCATCTCCCAGTGCTTCATACGAAGCATAGCTGCGACAACCAATTTGCTCACCCAGCTTACGCGCGGCTTCGATGTTTACATCTGCTACGCCAACCAGCCGCGCGATCCGCAAATTCTTGAACGCTTGCGCGTAGGCTTGGGCAATTCCGCCAGCCCCAACCAAGCCGAACCGAATGACCTCATCAGTCATTATCTCGCTCCTGTTTTAAGTTGCTAATTCGTTCACTGCTTGATGAATTGAATCGGCAATGTAATGAACGTGTTCGTCGTTATAACGTTCGTTCCAGGGCAGGACGAGAATGCTTTCTAGGCCGGCAAAGGTGCCGGGGAATTTGCTGGGACTATAGTCAACCGCTGCGGGATGCGCCAAGGTAAAGGGCCAGCGACTGCTGCCGAACGTGCGCTGCTCGGCCAGCACTTGGCATTGAAACGCAGGTTTTTGAATGTAACGTGGCGCTGAGAAAATGCCGCGTTCTTCTTTAAGTTTCCTGGCTAACCCGACCGCGCCGCCGGGAATTACCGCGCCATCCACGCGTAAGCAATATTTCCAGAAGCTGCTTTCATTGCCGGGCGCAACATAGGGTGTTTCAATGCCGCGCACACCGGTTAGTGATTCGGATAATTGATGGGCGGTGTGTTGACGTCGTTGCACTGACCACTGCATTTTGTCGAGTTGTGCCAAGGCGACCGCGCCTGTGACTTCGTTCATCCGATAGTTTAGCGCAATGAAGTAATGATCAGGATTTGGATCGCCATAACCAAATGCTTTGTTAATAAGCAAAAAGAGGCGGCGCGCGAGGACATCATTATTGGTGACGACAAGCCCGCCTTCGCCCGTTGTGATGTGCTTGCCTTGTTGCAAACTGAAGCATCCAATGTCGCCGATGGCTGCCACATATTGCCCGTGATGTTTGGCGAGGAACGCCTGTGCGGCGTCTTCAATGACGGGAATATTGCGCGACTGTGCTAATTGCATGATCTCAGCCATCTCACACGGATTGCCAAACAAATGCGTCACGATAATGGCGCGCGTGCGCTCACTCAGGCACGGCTCAATGGTGGCGGCAGTCACATTCCAGGTGGTCGGATCAACATCGGCGAAAACAGGAATCGCGCCTTGATACAGGATTGGCGTGAGCGCGCCCATATCCGTAATCGAAGTGGTAATGACTTCATCGCCCGGTTCAGGATCAATTGCTGCAATCGCAAGATGCACAGCGGCAGAACCAGAGGTACAGGCATAGGCGTGCTTTACGTCCAGCATTTCGGCAAAGCGTTTTTCGAGTTTTTTGACGAACTGCCCTTTGGTACTGGTGAGCGTGCCGCTGCGTAGCGCTTCCGCGACGAGCGCGATTTCTTCTTCGCCCAAGGTTCGGCCTGAAGCCTCCTGATCGGAAGGCAACGTAATTACTTCTGTTGGCGGTAATACGGTAGTAGTCATTGGTCGTATCCTTAAAACCGTAGACGGCTGATCTACAGTTACTTTTTCTATGAGTTAGGTGGTTCTTTGGCTCGTAATCGTGGCTGATTACGGGGGAGTTACTTAATAGTAACATCTCTTATTTGCAGTTTTTGTTGCGAACCATCGCTAATAATATTGCGAGAAGAAAAACGAAGCTTTAATAAGCGAAACAGTAGCTTCAAATGACCAAGAATTGTCTTGAGAAGTCTCATCTTAGAGTAGCCAAATAATCGAACTGCTAATGTGGCTGGGTACTCTACCACCTTCTTTCTTTGTAAATCTAACTTGCCCAACAACTCAGCTACACCAAGAAACCCATCTTCTTCTATTTCTAAGGTAACAACATCACTCTTTCTGTAAACACGGAAACAGCTTGTATAGGTTGCCAGCTTCTGGCGGAGTACCTGGCGGTAAAGAAACGAAGAACCTTTTGATAAAATCAGCCGCCAAGCTGGGACATTCAAAACTTTTCCTTCAGCATGATAGGGAGAGGCTGTCACCAGTGAAACATCCGCTTCGAGTTGCGGAATCATGTTTTTCAGTTCGTGGGGATCGTAGGTGCAATCACAATCCATCGAACAGACGATCTCCGTTTTTGCAGCCCGCAGCCCGGTCATAATCGCCGCCGCTACGCCACGATTTTTCTCGTGGCGCACCAGTGTAAAGTTAAGCTTAGGGGTAAATAGACGCTGGATTAACTCGACTGTTTTATCGGTACTACAATCGTCCACGAAGATAAAGTTCAGATTATATTTTTCCGCTAAGGTTTCCTCCACACTGGCTAAGGTATTCGCTAAGTAAGGTAAGATAGCTTCTTCATTAAAACACGGAATAACGATACTTATGGAAGTTTTATTGGTGGCTGAAGCAGCTACTTTTATTGTCTCTCGGCTTGCTGCCAGCTTACTCTCGCTTAGGTTGGGAGCTAACGTAGTATCTAAGTCTAAATACTCGGAAAAAGACGTGAAGTTATACTTACTTAGATAGTCTTCAATAATCCAATACATCTTCCCCAAGTTGCGATAGTGCCGGATTTTTGCCAGGGAAGAGGCGCTGTTAATGCGGGGTTGTAAGCGATCAAGCTCCCAGACGTGAAAGTACATTACAAAGGGCGCGTCATAAGATTCATGCCATTTGCGGACGGTTTGCTTGATGATCGTATGGGGAAACTGGCGAAAAAAATTGCCCCCGGCCAGCGGCACGAGAAAGCCAGGTATCTTCCAGGTCGAAACGGGAAATTCCCAAAATGGCTTTCCCTGTAACTCTAGTTGATGGGCAAATCGTCGTTCGGGATGTGTGCGTAAGACTTCGGTCGTGGGCGCGATGCTGGCATCGTAAGTAAAGCCTTCTGTCGCCAGGGTTTCCAATGCCCAGGCTACATTCTTTAATTGCCAGCGTTGTGCCGCACGAAATCCTAGCACGCGGGTTCCGCTGGCTTCCTCTAAAGCTTCGCGGGCACGCAACACTTCATCTTTAAACTCACGGGGGGTGGAGCGAGTCAGATCAGCATTGGAATAAAGGGCGATTTCGTGACCGCGCCGGGTGATTTCCCGGATGATATCGGGTTGCCGTTCCGCAATCCAGCCCAGGGAAAAGAACGTGACCTTGGCTTCAAAACGATCTAGCAAATCCAATGCGACATGCGTGTTATGCTCAAATCTGGCCTCGAAACGCGCCCATTGCCCCCGCTGGATCAGGTAATCAAAAGCGCCAACGTGATAGTAATCTTCCAACAAGACAGCCAATAAATGTCGTTTTGTTGGTAATGGCTGGGTCATCAATCCCTCAAAATCGCTCTGAGTTATTTGGGTTTGTCGGAAGGCAATTGCGGGCGAGGCCAGACGTGTATTTAGCAACGCGTCGTCTCTTTTTTATTGCAACCCTATGACAACTCCCATTTTCCCTCGCCAGCTTTGGTCTGGAAATACCCACACGTCTTTTCAATCAACAGAATGATCATTGCGCCGAGATCGTAATAAACTTCCTATTGTAACCCCTTGGCTAGATGGCAGAGCGGTATATTTCGCTCTGAAGTGGAGCCATGAGAAATGGTAATTACCTGCTAATGCCAGGAATTACTACCGGACATTAAGCATATATTGCGATTTGCAGATGCGTGCGACCTGCGGTGGGGTAGAGCAGGTTAGCAACCTGCTCTACTGTCAAGCTTGGTCGCACACACTTGAAAACCGCTATAAAAGTAAATCAGAAATTTTAGTCTGAATGGCGCTCGGCCACTATACTGCCCAAACAAACAGAATGCAAATCTGTTATTTTCCTGGAAACAAAGGCGTTAAGCCCGCTCAATTCATCGTTTTTTCGCCGCTTCGATTTTTTCACTGATCACCGTGACGAAATCCTCGCGTGAATTGTAGCCCGCTTGCCGAAAGGCAACTTGTCCTTGCCGGTCAAAAATAATGGTGGTAGGAATCGAAGTAACCCTAAACTCGGCATCCAGATTATTGGCATAGACGACCGGCAGTTTGATCTTCTGCCCCTTCACGTAAGGCTCGACGTAGTTGCGATCATCGTCTGTGTTAATGGCTAAGAAGACAACCTCTTTGTCGTCTTTGTATTTTTCCATCGCGCGTTCGAGTTCGGGCATTTCTATACGGCACGGCCCGCACCAGGTGGCCCAGAAATTTGTGACGATGACCTTGCCCTTGTAATCCCCCAAGCGCACCTCGCTGCCATTCAGCTTCGTCAGCTTATATTCCAACGGACTGGTCACATTTTCGTTGGGATTGGGCAGCTCGATTTTGGCTAATCGCTCGGCATTTTCTTTGGTGATGGTGTCGAAGGTTTTGAGGATTTTATCACCCAGCCCTTGCTCCGAACCGTGCTTCGCTGTGTAAAGCTGCCCCAGCTTGTGGCGAAGATCGTCACGGTCTACGCCTTCTGTCGCTTCCATCGAGCGCACAAATGCTTGTAGGTAAAACTCAATGGCCTGCTCCGGGTTCTTGCGTTTTTCGGCAGACGCCGCCAGAGTCGCAACGGCGGCAGCCATCGGCGAGTGTTTGTAGCTTTTGCGCAGATCGGATTCGGCCTGGTCAAGATTGCCGAGGTCATTATGAAGCTGTCCGCGCAGCAAATACACCGCCGCAATCGTCCGCCCTTTTTGTTGTTCCCACTGCCCCGGACTCATCCGTGCGGGTTTGAGGCGGGAGGCAAAAATATCTTCCACCGCTTTGACTAATTTGTCACCGTAGCTCAGCGCCTTGGCCAGATCGCCTGTGCCTTTGCGCTCGCGCAGCGTCGAAACCAGAAACGTCATTTTTTCGAGGTCCTGCGGATTGCTCGCCACCAGCTTTTCGGCATAAGCGATCTGGCGATTTTTGTCGCGCACATTCGCCGCCATTTTATAAAGCTCGCGCTCAATTTCTTCACGACGACTGCTGCTCGGATATTTTTTGAGAAACGCCTCAAGGTTTTCGAGCACTTGCTGCTCGCTGCCCCCAGAGTCTGCAATGGCTTTGCGTAGTTCCTCGTCCTCGTCAGAGGGTTGGGGTTCAGCCTTTGCCGCAGCTTCTTTTACTTTTACTTTAGGCCGTTCCTGCGCCAATGTTGGAAAACTCAGCAACAAGGAAAGCGCCAGCACGAACCACATGGTTTTCAGTTTCATCTACTAGCTCCAAATGAACTGGGGGCAAAATGTGAAGGAGTGAAAAGTAAACTACAAGCGTGGGTTGTAGCGCAACAAAATACTGGTGGCGGCGAATTTTAGACGAGGCATTTAGCCAAGTCTAAAATGCGCCGCCATGCTCTCGCTCAAGTTAATGACTGCGCATTTCAGCGTAATGGGCAAAGAACCAATAGGTAATGCCTATCCATACGGCCATATTCACCAGCGATACCAGCAGGCCTACCATTTTGACCTGTGCGCTGCGTCCCCCGTTGCCGTCCTTTTTGCCGTACATCAGCATAACAACCAGTAAGCCGACCACGACCCAGAAGAACAGCCGAATCCCGTAATCCACACTACCAGCATTGGGAATGTACGTCTTCACCTGCCAGATGGTCAGGATGATGGTGGCGACGATCCCCAAAATAGCCGCGACGGGTGGCGTGTAGCCTGCGGCGTCAGTGGTCGCGGTTGAGGTTCTGGTGCCAGTGGCGCTCAGTTTGCTGTTGGAATAGCTGTAGGCGAAGTAAATAACCAGGCCGATAGACATCCAATCAATCAGTCGAATCCAGGTATCCAACGGCAGGCTGTTCATCAGATAGGCCGCCGACACCACCGTCGCAATCGGGATAAAGGGCGAGAGGGGCACCCTGAACGGGCGATGCATATTCGGGTTGGTGCTGCGCAGAATGATGATGCCTGTCCCCACGATCACGAATGCAAACAGGGTTCCGATGCTGACGAGTTCGCCCAGTTTGCTGATGGGCACGAAGCCGGCCAGAATCGCAACAACGGCCCCGGTAATAGCTGTTGTAACATGTGGTGTCTGGTATTTCGGATGAATTTTTGCTGCCCAGCCGGGGAGCAGTCCGTCCTTGGACATGGAATAGAAAATGCGCGGCTGTCCCATCACCATCACTACCATGGTCGAACTCAATCCGAGTATGGCACCGACTTTGATAATCGTTGGGAAGACAGCCAGGATACTTCCCATTGTTGTACCTTGAGCCTGTTGCAAAGCGGCGTCAATGGCTACGGCGATGGGAGCCGCAGCGTTGGTCAGTAGTTTGTAATCAACCAGCCCCACCATAATTCCTGAAACCAGGATATAAAGCACCGTACAAATCGCCAGCGAACCCAGGATGCCAACCGGCATATCACGTTGCGGATTTCTGGCTTCCTGGGCGGCAGTCGAGACAGCATCAAAACCGATATAAGCAAAGAAAATCACCGCAGCTCCGGTAATGACGCCGCCAAATCCGAAAGGCATAAACTCCGCACAACCCGGAGTGCCTGGCGCACAACCCATGCCTAGATTGTTTGAATTGACATACCCGATGCCCGCAATAATAAACAGCACAACGACCAGCACCTTAACCATCACAATAATCGAATTGAAGCGGGCTGATTCCTTGATTCCCTTGATGAGCAACAAAGTGACCGCAATTGAAATCAGCAGGCCGGGCAAGTTGATAATCCCCGAAACCTGGCTGCCATCAGCCAGCGTGACAGTATTCCATGGCCCGGCGCTTAACTGTGCCGGGAAGTTGATACCACGATCCCTGAGAAAACTGATTACATAACCCGACCAGCCAACCGCAATCGTAGCTCCACCAAAGGCATATTCCAGAATCAAATCCCAGCCGATAAGCCACGCCACAAATTCGCCGAGCGTGCCATAACCATAAGCATACGCCGAGCCTGAAATCGGAACGCTCGCGGCAAATTCCGAATAACATAGCGCCGCAAACACGCTCACAATTCCGGCAATGATCATCGAAATAATTACCGCCGGCCCAGCGTGTTTTCCGGCGGCCTGTCCGGTCAGCACAAAAATTCCTGTGCCGATGATTGCGCCAACACCGAGCATGGTCAGATCCAGCGAGGTGAGGGTCTTCTTCAACGTATGTTCGCCGGTTTCCTGGGCTTCGGCGATGATTTGATCAATTGGCTTCGTCGCAAATAGTGACATCGAGTCCTCCTGTGGTTAATGTGCGGATCATCAGGATTTGCTGTGATGGCATCCGCGTTATGGGATCGGTAATACTGCGATTTGGCGATTGCCAGTGAAGGTCGAATTTTCTGCAATCGAATGGCGCTTACTCTAAACGCAAGAATTTGAGCGGTCAATGCCTGCCAGATTTTAATGGGAGAAGGGCGACAAAATCCGCCAAACAAAAACGGGCGACTCATTGCTGAAGTCGCCCGTTTGCTTCTCGCTCTTATTTGCTCGGTTGCGGAGCCGGAGAGCTTTGTGCCGCAGGTGCGGCATTATTGGATTTCCCAAAGGGGAGGATTTTGGCGATGTCATTGAAGATGACGAACCCCATTAGCAACATCAACGCGACGAAGCCGACTTGCTGGAAGCGTTCGCGCACTTTCATCGTCAATGTCAGCCCCACCAAGCCCAGCAACCCTTCGACGATAATGAGGAGGATCATTCCGCCGTCCAGTACGGGAATCGGCAGCAGGTTCATAATGCCGAGGTTCAGGCTCAACAAACCCATCAGTTGAATTGTCTCTGCCCAGCCGCCGGATTCAAACGCATCCGCCGTCATCTTGGCCATTCCAATAGGGCCGGAGAGCGAATCGCGCGCCGACAGCCGCCCCACCAAAATCTGCTTGAAGGCCACACCCGTGATTTTCAGGATGCGCCAATTATAGTCCATCGCAAAGCCTAAGGCCGCGCCCAGTCCCGTTTTCTGAATAAACACGGTTTCCTGTTGTAAATCCGCGCCCATCCCAAACAAGTCGCTTTTGACCGGATCGCTAATGGCAATCTTCGCCGTCGCTGCTTGACCGCCGCGACTCAAATCAAGCGTAACTTCTTTCCCCTTGTTTTCTTTGACTATATCGAAGGTTTTGCCCCACGTCATCAGGGGCTGTCCGTTGATACCCGTGATTCGATCCTGCGCTTGCAATCCCGCGCGCGCGGCTGCCGACTCCGGTTTGACGTTCGCCACCAAAATATTTTTCAAATGAGGCTCAATACCAATACGCGCGCCGCCGCCTTGCCCATCTGCCTTGGGACGTACCACCACATTGATGAGCTGTCCGTTGCGCTCAATCGTCATCGGAATGTCTTCGTCGGGACGCAGGGTGACATCCAGCTTAAAGTCATTAAAAGCGGGAGCAGTAATGCCATTTGAGACCGCAATGCGATCCAACGGTTGCAAGCCCGCCTTTTCTGCGGGTGAGTCTTTAACGACATTACCAATGATAATCGGCTGGGAATTCTGGGCGCTTTCCTGAAAGCCAATCATAATTGCGACCATCGGAATCAGAATCGCCGTAAACACATTGAAGGCCGGACCAGCCAGTGCGACCAGGAAGCGTTTCCATTTCGCGTGTGCCAGGAACTCCTCCACCGAACCTTCGCTCTTGCCTTGAACCATTTCCAGATTCTCGCCGCGAAACTTAACGTATCCACCCAGCGGAATCGCGCTCAAGCGGAAATCCGTTCCGCCCCAATTGAAGCCGAACAAGCGCGGCCCGAAGCCGACGGAAAAGACCTCCGCCGGAATGCCAAGAATTTTAGCCACGATGAAATGCCCGAATTCGTGGATCGTGACCATCGCGCAAAGGATAATGATAAAAGGCAGGTAGGCTAATATACTATTCACAACTCGCTCCTTAAAAACAACGCCGGAAACAATTTGCGGGAAACAATTTGCCCGAAACAATTCATTTGCCGTAGACCGCTGTCACTGTAAAAATATACACGTCAAGCAACGACGCACAGCAACCAATACATGCAGTGTAGGCTACTGGCAAAGAGGGTGTCAAACAGACAATTTATGTCCTTCCTTACCGAACCATTTCAACGAGAACAGCAGTCAGTTCGCCTCCCGCTTTGGCGCGAAGCCGGGCTGATTCCTGAATGGTTGCAACTGCGCGCCTCGCGTGTGTTTGCTGGTCAAAGCATTCTGCGCGGAGACGGTTCGGCGGTCGTGACCATTCCCGGCTTTATGTGCAGTGATTTATACATGAACTGCTTGACTACCTGGCTGACCCGCACGGGCTATCAGGCATATCCCTCAGGACTTGGGCGTAACAATGATTGCATTGAAAAATTGCTGGGGCGCTTGCTGCTAACGATTGAGCAAGCGGCTGCCGAAACGGGCGGCAAAGTACATTTGATTGGCCACAGTTTGGGCGGTGTTTTAGCGCGTATTGCTGCCTCAGCGCGGCCTGAGCTGATCACTTCGGTGCTGACCTTGGCGGCGCCGTTTCGTGGCGTTCGTGCGCATTGGTATGTCTTGTGGCTGGGGCGTCGCGTACGAACGCGTGTGCAAAGCGCAGGCGCGCCAAACTGCTTCACCGGCTTTTGTGCTTGTCCCGCCATCACGGCGTTGCAAAGGGAATTGCCTGCGGCGATCCGCAACTGCGCGGTGTACACAAAGGCGGATGGGATCGTGGATTGGCGGGCCTGCATCAATGACGATCCGGCGTGCAATGTGGAAGTTTCCGGCACGCACATCGGACTGGTATTCAATGCGGAAGTCTATCGGCTGATTGCGACACAACTCATGCCCACAGAAAGTGACTTCCCTCTGGCAAGCAGGTGTCAAGAGTTCAAGCTTTAGCTTGTTTCTGTGCAGCAAGCTCCCACTGGCTGGCAACCTGAAGGTTGAACTCTTGACGCCTGCTTGCCAGTACAGTGGCGCTACTTCTTCGCCTCCGCCGCCCAGTTCGTCACGACGGTGAAGTGCAAACTCGCGGCCTCCTCCCGCGCCGTGATGAAGAGGAAGCGATCTCCCGCTGCCGTCACCGCATAGCTGCTCGCGCCAACACTCGCCCGCACTGGCGCGAGATCGAAGAGCGCCCGGGGCGCGCCCGCCTCGAAGCTGTCGCCCGGCTTCACCTCCACCGCCATCAGTTTCCCGTCAGCGGAAAGGTAATACAACTCTTTGCCATCGCTCCGCCACAACAGCTGTTGGCCGCCATTGATCGAAATCTGCCATTTGCCGCCCGAAGCGGGAAAGGTCTGCACAAACACATCGAGTCTTCCCTGATCGTCTGAGGTATAAGCGGTCCAGCGCCCGTCGGGCGAGAAACACCCATCCCTTTCGCTGAACGGCGTCTGCAAAAACAGCGCGGGCTGGCGGTCTCCCGCGAGCGGCAGCGCCCACAAATCCAGTCCCGTTTTCGGAGCAACCCTAGCGTAAAGGAGGAAGCGGCCATCCGCCGACCAACTGCCGGGGAGGAGGGGAACGTCTGCTTTGAGCAGCAACTCTTCCGGCCCGACGCCGCTCGCCAGCTTTTGATAAATCTGATAAGCCCCGTCGCGATTCGCACGCCAGGCGATGTGGCTGTCATCGGGCGACCAGACCGGATAGCCATCGTTGCCCCGATCAAAGGTCAGCCGCGAACCAGCGCCCCGTGCGAGGTCTATCACGTAGATGTCCCAGGTTCGGCTCTGCGGATCACGCCGCCCCACCGCGAGGCGCTTCCCGTCGTGCGACAGCCGGGGGGCTTCATACTCGCCCGGTGACCCGACCATGCCGAGCGGCTTGCCCGCGCGATCCACCCAGGTGAGTTGCTGATTGTCGGTGATCGCATTCGGATCGTAGATCAGACTGCCGTTGTCGGATACGGAAAAGAACGCTCTGCTGGGGGTGCTGGCGACTCTTACCTTGTCTGCGACCTCGAAAGGCTCGCCCGTAAGTTTCAGGCTGCTGGCATCGAAGGGGGCGGCGAGCATGGCTCCGGCGTGCGCAAAAAGCAGATGACCGTTGGCATAACTCGCTTGTGAATCCGCCGCCAGCAGGCGCGTTGTCTCCTGGCGGTCGAGCGCGGCAAGATGAATTTCTGCCGCCCCCTGTATAGTCGTCCTGCGCACGAGGAAGTGGCGACCGTCAGGTAAAAAGACAGGCCAGCGGTAACGCGCCGGCTGGTCTGATCCCAACACGAGAGATGGCTCGCCGCCCGTCGCCGGGACGCGATAAATCCCTGCGCCGCCAGAGAAGAGAATAACACCATCGCGATTCCACGTGCCGCCGCCGACTATTGAGAAGCCTGACGGCAACCGGCACAGCGTTTGTGGCGCACCGCCCAGATCGAGCTTCTTGAGTTCCATCCCAACGGCGAAGACAAGCGAGCGGCTGTCCGGCGACCAGAAAGGAAAGCCGAAAACGCCCTCTGTGCCGGGCAGTGGTTGCGCCGTAAGCGAGTCCAGCGGACGCAGCCAGAGACTGCGCCTGCCTTCCGTGAACGCCGCGAAAACCAGATGGCGGCCATCGGGTGAAAGCTCCGGTGCCTCAATGGTTGTAGCCTTCTCCGGCGCGGCGATGGTAAAGCGCGCGACAGTGGGCGCAGCGGGCGGCGACTGGCGCAGATACTTCACGGCGAAGGGCAACGCCAGCAGCAGTCCCAGCAGCAAGACCGCTGTCGTGATCATCCACAGCCGCAGATTGCCAAACAGTCCAGGCTTGCCCGTGACAGGCAAACTCGCGGCCAGCACAGGCAATGCCGTCGCCGTGTCTACCTGTGAGCCTGATGTGGTTGTTACCGTGCTCAGCGCAAAGCCCAAATCGCTTGCGGTCTGAAACCGCAGCTCCGGCATCTTCCCCAAACAGCGCCGCACGATCTTGTCGAGCGCAGACGGAATCTTCGCGTTCGTTAGCTCCGGCGGGTCTTCCTTCAAAATCGCGGTCATCGTCTCCGGCATCGTCTGGCGCTGAAACGCCCGCTCACCCCGCAGCATTTCGTAGAGAATCAAGCCGAACGAAAACAGATCAGAGCGATGATCCATGACTTCGCCACGCACCTGCTCCGGCGACATGTAGGCCACCGTCCCCATCACCGTCCCCGGTGCCGTGAGAAGGGGAGAAGGGGAGCGGGGGAGTGGGGGAGGTAAGGCAAGTGTCTCGTCCTCTTCTCCCCTTCTCACTTTCTCCCCTTCTCCCCTTCTCCCCTTCTCCGTCAGCTTAGCAAGACCGAAGTCGAGAATCTTCACACGGCCATCTTTGGTCACAAACAAATTCTCCGGCTTCAGGTCACGATGCACGATGCCTTTGGCGTGCGCCGCAGCAAGGCCGGCAACGATCTGCCCGGCGTAGTCAATCACCTTGCGCACGGGCAACGCGCCCTCGTCCAATTGCGCGCGCAGTTCTTCCCCTTCGAGCAATTCCATCACCAAATACGGATTGCCTTCATGCGTGCCGAAATCGTAGACGGTCAGAATGTTCGGATGATTGAGCGCCGAGGTGGCCATTGCCTCCTGCTCAAAGCGGCGCAAGCGGTCGGCATCCTGCGCGAATTCGGCGGGCAAAACTTTAATCGCAACCTCGCGGTTCAGGCGTGTGTCGCGCGCGCGCAAGACTTCGCCCATCCCACCTTTGCCAAGCGGTGCAATGACTTCGTAATGATCGAAGCGCGTGCCAGAGGCAACTGTCATAACGCGGATCCCTTTGTTTTTGGATTGGACTGCGGGCGCGAGTGTAGCACAGGCGGAAGGATACTCGTAGAGCAGGTTCCTAACCTGTGCTCTACGGTTGGCAGCTTGGGAAGCTACCCTACGGAAGTGATTTCGCTTTGCCGGGCAATTCGCTGCGATAGATGCGTGCGATGCTGTACGTCGTCCGTTGCTCCGGCGCGTAATATAACCGCGCAAACAAATCGCCGATAAAGCCTAAGCCGAGAAATTGCATGCCGCCTAAAAACGTCACGGCGCTGAACAACAGCAGCGGCCCGTTTTTGATGAAAATGTCTTCGTGCCAAACCAGCTTTTTTGCCAGCAACCACGCCGCAATCATCCCGGAGACGACAATCATTGTCAGACCGATCTTGCCGAAGAAATGCAGCGGGCGCGCCATATACCGCAGCAAAAACCGAATCGTCAAAATATCAAACAGCACGCGAAACGTCCGCGCGATGCCGTAATGCGATTGGCCGCCGCCGCGGGGGCTATCTTCAATCGGCACCTCGACAATCGAAGCGCCTTCAATATGCGCGAGCGCCGGAATGAAGCGGTGCATTTGCCCGTACAGCGGAACGCGTTCGAGAATTTCGCGGCGGTAGGCTTTGAAGGTCGTGCCGAAATCGTGCAATGGCACGCCCGAAGCTTTCGCCATCAGGCGATTGGCAATCCGCGAAGGGAACGTCCGCAAAAAGCCGTCGCGCCGATTTTGTCGCCAACCGCTGGCGATGTCGTAGCCGCCTTCTTCGATCTTTTCGATGAAGCGCGGAATGTCTTCAGGTCGGTGTTGCTGATCGCCATCAAGCGCAATGATGATGTCGCCGCTGGCACGATCAAAGCCTGCGGCGAGTCCTGCTGTCTGCCCAAAGTTGCGGCGCAAGCGAATGCCTACGACACGCGGGTCAAGCGCGGCAATGTCCCGCAGCAACGCCTGGGTGCGATCCGTGCTGCCATCGTCAACCAGGATCAATTCGTAATTTTCGCCGATGGCTTCCATCACGTGCGTGAGGCGTTCGTACATCGGTGTCAGGTTGGCCTCTTCGTTATGGAAAGGGACGACAATGGAATAGCGCATGGTTGGCAGCTTATCATTCCAGCGGAAGACGCTTCAAATCAGAAGAAGCGCCGCTTGAATTCCTCGTGTCGCCGCCGCGCCAGTTCCAGCAGTCGCAGGAATTCCGCTTCGTTGCGCACTTGTTGCAGTAATGGATCATTGGCAAAGTACGGATAGCAGAAGAAACCACTGGCGATGCTCCGCTGCAATAATCGCAAGGCCGCCGCCTTCTCGCCCAGTTCAGCATAGGCTTGCGCGACTTTGTAGAGGGCTTCGGCATCAGTGACTTTTTGCTGTTCGATTTGCTGTTCGATGGCGCGCAATTGCTCCACGCCCTGTGCGGTTTGCCGCGCCATGTGCAACCGGAGCGCCTGCCCGATTTGGACATAAAGCGAGGTCGGATTACTTTCATACGCCTGCGCAAAATCTGCCGCCGCGCGCTCCTGATTTTTTACATAATAATGCCCAAAGCCGCGATAAAAAATGATGAAGGCCGATGGCTTCTTGCTCGGCAAACTGGTGAGGAATTTTTCGTATTGTCCATCGTAGAAATAGCTATTGAAAGCGGAACTATTGAGCTTCACTTCGGGATCAATTTGCCGTGCGCGTTCGCCCTCAGCAATGGATTCTTTGAGCATCCCCCCAAACCGGTAAGCATAGCTGAGTTCCCAGTGCGCTTCGGGATGATTCGGATTGGTGCGCAAGGCTTCCCGCAGCACCGGCACAGATTGTTCGACACGTCCTGTGTCCGTGAAGAGATTGGCCATAAAGATGCGCGCTTCGATCAAATCGGGATTGAGCGCCAGCGCTTTTTCATAATCGCTTTGTGCCTTGCGATAATACTCTTCGCCGCCGAAATCGAACGCTGCCTTGGCGGTATGCGCACGCCCCAAATGTGCCCAGGCTAAGGCGTAATTGGGCCCGAGCCGCACGGATTGTTCCAGCATTTGTGTAGCTAAATTGAACTCATTGCCCGCGTACAAATCTACGCCGCGCAGGTAGTATTCATACGCTTGCGCGTTGTCGGGCACGTCGCGTTGGAGCCGCGCGGATTCGGCAGAAGTTAACGACAATTGCAAGCCACGAATAATTTCCTGCGCGACACGATCCTGCACGATCAATTGCCCGGTGTCTTTCAAATCAATTTCGTCTTTCCACAGCAGCTTGTCGGCCACCACATCAATCAATTGCGCGGTGACTCGCAACTGGCCTTCTTCTTTCAGGTAACTGCCCACCAGCAAGGTATCCACATTTAGCTCAGTGGCAGCTTTGCGCACGTCGAACTCCTGATGGCGATATTGGCTGACGTAAGACGAAGGCCGCACTGTCAGAGCGCTAACATAACCGAGCTTGGTAATAATTGCATCCGCCAGCGGAAAACCGAGATAATCGGTCGCGGCATCCGGCTTAAGGTTGCGAAATGGCAAGACCGCCAGCCGCCGCACCTGCTGAGTTTTTTCTGCACGCCATTTGGCAGTGAAAATAATTCCGGCTACGAGTAGCACGAGCAGGATCGCCAATCCTGCGAAGAAAGCTTTTCGGCGGGGAGGCTTGGCGGGAAGCGCTTCGGTTGTTGGCGTTGGCGGCTGATATTGTTCGGGGAGAGCAGGCGTAGCGGCAGCCGGAATAGGGCTGTCTGCCCCAACTTGCATGACCTCTGGCGTCACCGGGACTTTCTGCACGGGCGCAATGAAACGATAACCGCGTCGAGGCAAAGTCTCGATGTATTTGATGCCGTCAGTGCTTTCGCTTAAGGCTTTGCGTAGCGTCGAAATGTTTTGCGCCAGGTTTGCCTCTTCGACATAGGTGTGGGGCCAGACGCGCTCCATTAACTCGTCTTTGCTGAGTAACTGCCCGCTTTTTTCTAACAGGGCGAGCAATGTATCGAAGGCTTTGGGCGTCAGCCAAACGATCTTGCCTGCCCGCCAGAGTAATCGTTCCTGGGGATCAAGCCGGAAGGAACCGAATTCATACCAATAGTGAGAAGGGTCATTCATCAGCTATTCAATGTACAGCAAACTTTCCAGTTTGCTGATGACTTCTCAGCAAACTGGAAAGTTTGCTGTACATCAGAAAAAGGTCCGTTTGAATTCTTCGTGCCGCTTGCGCGCCAGTTCGAGCAAGATCGCCAATTGTTTCTCCTGACGCAAATTCTCCAGCAAAGGGTCGCTGAGAAAATAGGGGTAACAGAAGAACCCGCCTTCAATGCTGCGCCGCATCGTCCGCAAGGCCGCCGCATTGTCACCCAACACAGCATAGGCCTGGGCGATCTTGTATATCGCTTCGGCATCGTTGACCCCGCGCGCAGCAATGATTTTTTCTATCTCCCGCAACTGCGTGAGTCCTGGTTGGGGTTGCCCCGCAATGCCCAGCGACAACGCCTTGCCGAGATTAGTTGGCAGCAGTTCGCGATTTGCTTCGTAGGCCTGATTGAACTCGGTTGCTGCCCGCGCCAGGTCTTTTTGGTAATAAAATCCCAGCCCGCGATAGAACCCCACGTACGGGGAATTGCTGCGCGGCAATTTGTGCATAAACGTTTCGTATTGACCGAGGTACAAATATGTCGTCGGTACCGAATTACTGGCTTTGATATCAGCTTCAAGCTGCCGCGCGCGCTCGGCCTCTTCCACGGATTCCTGTAGCATCCCGCCAAAGCGATAGGCATAGCTCAACTCCCAATGGGCTTGCGCCAGCGTTGGGTTCGCCTTGAGCACTTCGCGCAGCAACGGCACCGCCTGCTCAACGTGATTTGTATCCGTCAGCAAAGTTGCCATGGAAATACGCGCTTCGTTTTGTTCCGGGTTGAGCGCCAAAGCCTTTTTATAGGCTGCCTGTGCTTTGGCGTAATCTTCGCGCCCGCCAAAGTTGACGGATGCTTTGGCCGTATACACGGAGCCAAGATGCGCCCAGGCCAACGCGTAGTTCGGATCGCGCTCCAGCGATTTTTCGAGCGCCTCAATCGCTGGCAGCAGCTTGTTGATCGCGTACCAATCTATGCCGCGCAAATACAATTCGTAGGCCAACGGATCGCGCGGCACATCACGTTGCCAGCGTTGCGCTTCGGCGGAAGTCAAGTTGAGCTGTAAGCCGCGAATTACTTGCTGGGCGACGCGATCCTGTACGGTCATCAGGTTTTCGTATTTCAATTCCAGCGCATCCTTCCACAGAATTTCGTTCGTCACCACATCAACCAATTGCGCCGTGATCCGCAGGTCGTCGCCTTCTTTGAGGTACGTGCCGGTCAGTAGCGTGTTGATGTTCAGGTCTATTGCCACGCGTTGCGGGTCAATGTCCAGGTCGCGGTACTTATCCACGTATAAGGAAGGCCGCACCGTCAGCGCACTCACATACCTCAGCTTGGTGATAATTGAGTCCGCCAGCGAAAAGCCTAAAAACTCGGTTGCTGTTTCCTGCTTAAGATTGCGAAAGGGCAGCACCGCCAGTGTCCGCGCTTTGGCCAATCCTGGATTCGCTTTAGGTGGTTGCCAGAAGAAAATAAAATAAGCCAGTGCCAGTGGTGCCAACAGGAAGAGCAAGGCAATGATCAATTGATAGGGCAGGAGCTGGGTTGTTTTGGTTTGCGCGGCACCCGACATTGCCGAGTCTTCCGGCGGTTCCTGAAGCGTTTCATTGGCAAGCTCTGCTTTTGGTCTCAGGGTAACGTTTGCCGTAAAACGATAACCGCGTTTCGGAATGGTTTGAATGAATTGCGGCCCACTCTTTCCCAATGCCTTGCGCAGCGTGAAGACATTTTGTGCCAGCGTTGTTTCTTCCACCGTCGTGTCCGGCCAGATACGGCGGAGCAATTCTTCTTTGGTCAACACGTGTCCGCTGTTTTCCACCAAGGCCAATAAGGTCTCAAACGCTTTTGGTGTTAGCGGAACAGGACAGCCATCACGCCGCAAAATACGCTCGTCACATGCCAGCGTGAACTCGTCAAATTGGTAGCAAAGCTGATGGCCGCTAGCCTTAGCCTCTTTCATAATTCTTTGAAAAGAATCTCAAAACAATTTGAAGTATTCCTCAAGACTCTTTCGCTCACAAAAGTACAAACTCTCGCTCTAGACAGAAAGACCAAAGACTGAATGGATTAGATAAACCGCCTTTTGGGGATGGGGGATTTTATCCCCAAACGGCGCTCATTCTACTCCGAGTGCGGTTCTTTGGACAACCAACGAAGTCCAGATTCGAGTTGCTTCAAAGGGGGGAAATGAATGCTCGTCTCAAGATTATCTGTTGTTTAGTTTTTCTTGCAATCAGTGCGGCTGCATTATGGCCGCGTGGCGAACGTGCCGCTGCAAAAGCGGACGATTTCGATGGACAGTTCAATAAGCATCCGCCAACAGCTTCCGGCCCGATTGCCATTAGCTCAAATGATCGTCAGGTGTGGGTTGTCAATTCCGACAACAACTCCGTTTCAATTATTAACGGACAGGGGATTCGCCTGCTACGCAAAGTCGGCACCTTCGCTGCCGCCAATATGAATGAAATTCGACAGAACGGCGCGGCACCACTGGTCGCTGTTGCGATTGGCCCAATCCATTGACGCTTCGCCGCCGTTCCCGCTGAAGAAATTGAATTAGCCCGGCTCGCCCTGGCGTGCAGGCAAGGCTATAAGGTACAACCTTGCCTGCATTCTCACGAAAAACAACTTATGAAGACTTTCGATTACATTATCGTCGGCGCAGGTTCCGCCGGCTGCGTCCTCGCCCATCGCCTCACCGAAAATTCCCAAACAAGAGTGTTATTGTTGGAGGCAGGACAGTCGGACAAAAAACAGGAAATTCATATTCCTGCTGCCTGGCCAAAATTGCTGAAGAGTGAGGTTGATTGGGCATACGAGACCGAACCACAAGTCCGACTGAATAATCGCAAGCTGTTCTGGCCGCGTGGCAAAACGCTTGGCGGCAGTAGTTCGATCAACGTCATGATTTACAGCCGCGCCAATCGCCGCGACCACGACCAATGGCAGGAATTATGCGGCGACGGCTGGGGCTATGAAGACCTCCTGCCGTATTACCAAAAAGCTGAGAACCAACAACGCGGCGCTTCGGAATTTCACGGCAGCGACGGCCCGTTGAGCGTGTCCGATTTGCGCTCGCCCCACGTGATGTCACAAGCGTTTGTGGATGCTTGCGTGGAAACTGGCTTGGCTCGCAATCCCGATTTCAATGGTGCTTCACAGGAAGGCGTTGGCCTCTTCCAAGTCACACAAAAAAACGGCCAGCGCCACAGCACCGCCGCCGCCTATTTGAAGCCCGCTTTACGACGCCCCAATCTCACGGTGCGCACAGGCGCACATGCAACTCGTATTCTCTTTGAGCAGCGCCGTGCCGTTGGCGTCGAATTTCTCTTTGCTGGAAAAACCGAACGCGCCAAGGCAAGCCGCGAAGTGCTTCTGTGCGGCGGCGCAATTAATTCGCCGCAGTTATTATTACTTTCCGGCCTCGGCAACGCTGAACATCTGCGTGCCCTCAACATTCCCCTCGTCGCTGATTTGCCTGGCGTTGGACAGAAGCTTCAGGATCATCTGTTGGCAGGCGTGCAATACGAATGCACACAACCGATTTCAATGGCGACGGCAGAGACGTTCAGCAACATTGCGAAATATCTGCTCTTCAAAAAAGGCCCGCTTAGCTCCAACATCGCCGAAGCCGGAGGCTTTCTGAAAACGCGGGATGATTTACCCGCGCCCGACCTCGAACTGCTGTTCGCCCCTGTGTTTTATATGAATCACGGCTTTGATAATCCGCCTGGACACGGCTTTGCCATCGGCATCGTGTTGCAACATCCGAAAAGCGCCGGATACATCACCTTGCGCTCCAACGACCCGTTCGCCGCGCCCAGTATCGAACCGAACTATCTCGCCGATGAAAGTGACCTCGTCACGCTCATTGCAGGTGTAAAGCTGGGGCGGCAGATTGCAAAGGCTTCCGCCTTGTCACCCTATCGCGGCGAAGAAGTCTGGCCCGGCCAAGACGCTAAAAATGATGAAGGCCTGGCCGCCTTTATTCGCAGCACGGCGGAAACGCTCTATCATCCGGTAGGAACGTGCAAGATGGGGAACGATGCGATGGCGGTAGTGGATGCAAATTTACGTGTGCGAGGTGTGGAAGGTTTGCGCGTGGTGGACGCTTCAATCTTTCCCACGCAAACCAACGGGCATCCGAATGCAGTGGTGATTGCAGTAGCTGAAAAAGCGGCGGAGATGATTGGCAAGATCACGGTTAACAGAATCTCTGATTTCGACTCCGCAAGCAGGCTGGGCTGAAAAGCCAGGCCTGACACTCGCTTCATCGCCATCTCTGCGAATTTGGGCACTAACTCAAATCCCAGAAAATGCCTGCCGAGTTTTTGTGCCACACAAGCGGTTGTGCCGGAACCTATAAACGGATCTAAAACTAAACCTCCTTCGCGGGTTCCAGCCAGAATACAAGTTCTCACTAAATTTTCTGGGAATACTGCGAAATGCGCCTCTCGAAATTTTCCGAGCGGGATTTCCCAAACGGTTCGCTTGTTTCTTCCTAACGGATGAAATGCCTGATCCCATCTGGCATCGTGAAGATTGTGGTCACCGCCGTTTTTTCCTTTTTCCGGCGTCCCGTTACGTTTCCCCAAATGATTACGCCCGCCGCGCATTTTTGAGGCTTCAGTGAAGGTTATATGCGGTTCTCGAATAGCATCCGCGTCATAGAAGTAATCTTTGGATTTTGAGAAAAGAAAAATGTGTTCATGGGCAGTTGTTGGGCGAGTTTTCACCGATGAGGGCATTGCGTTCGGTTTGTGCCAAATGATCTCACTTCGCAACAGTCTTTCATTTGCAATTTTTTGTAGAAACTTTTCTTCGGACTTTGCGGCAGCCTCCAACACATCTATTGGGCAATCTTTATGCCATAGAATATAAGCCATCATGGAACCACCCATCGCACTATCTGGATCACTTGCACCTAACTTGTAAAGTACCTTCGCAGTAGACTCATCCAGCAATTCTTTTGATCTAATGAAGTCAAGAAACGCACGCCAGCAATAATGCTTAATATTCGTATCCCCACCAGTAGCCCACTCAACTTCAAATTGCTTTAGCTTAGGGGGCGTGATTATTCCAAGATCAATCCATTCTTGGCGGAATTCGAGGATGTCGAAGATGTCCATTGAAGGCATTCCCCTTACCCGGCGGGATGCATCCAAGGCTTGCGATATTCGCGGCGCAATAACTTATTCGCTTCCGCATCGCCGACGACCTGATGTTTCTGCGGGTCCCACGTCAGCGAGCGTCCGAGCTTCAGCGAGTTGTTCGCCAGAATGCAACTGGCCGAAGAGATGTAGCCTTCTTCGATGTCCGCTACCGGGCGGCTGCGTTTATCAATCGCGCGCAGCAAATCTGCCATATGGCCGCGAATCGCGGGCGCGACGTGACGTTCCAAATCTTTCTCGGTGCGATCAATCGGGTATTGCTCGAATTCGTACGTCACATCCTTGTGAATGGGCTTTTCCTTCTTGTCCAGCGGGATGTAGTCATAACTCATCACACCGGCCTTGAGTGTTCCCTTGTCGCCGTAAATCGTCATGCCCCAGGGATATTGCGGATCAGGTGGAGCGCCATAAGAACGATGTTGCCAGATGACCGGGAAATCAGGGAAATCGAACGTCGCGGTTTGCGTATCAGTGATGTTCGCTTTGCTGGCTTTGTCTATCAGGATACCGCCAGAAGACGAGATGCGTTTCGGCCAGCCCAGATTCAGCATCCAGCGCGTCATGTCCAGCATGTGAACGCACATATCGCCGACGATGCCGTTGCCGTATTCCATAAATGCGCGCCAGCGACGCGGATGCTTGAGCGTGTCGTAGGGGCGCATCGGCGCGGGGCCAGTCCACGTTTCGTAATCCAAATAAGCTGGCGGTGTGCTGTCGGGCGGATTCTCTTTCGCGCGCATGTGGTAGTAGCAATAAATCTCGACCAAGCCGACTTTGCCAAGCTTGCCTGCTTGTACGATCTGTTCGCGGGCTTCAATCAAATGCGGCGTGCTACGGCGTTGCGTGCCGATTTGCACGACGCGTTTGTATTTGCGCGCGGCGTCAAGCATCGCTTTGCCTTCGGCGACATCTACGCTGATAGGCTTTTGGCAGTACATGTCCGCGCCCGCTTTGGCGGCTTCGATCATTGTCAATGCGTGCCAGTGATCGGGTGTAGCGATGAGCACGATGTCCAAATCTTTTTCCTTGAGCATTTGCCGATAGTCGCTATAGGTGCGCGGCGTTTTCTTGGACTCTTGCCGCCCGGCGACCTGTTCGGCGCAATCGGCGAGCAGGTTTTTGTCTACGTCACAAAGCGACACGACTTCGACCGGCGCGACCTGAATCAACCGAAACAAATCGCTCTTGCCGTACCAGCCCGTCCCGATCAAACCGACGCGCGGTTTCTTTTGTACAAACTCTTCGCGGTACGAATAGGCGTGCGCTTTTTTCGTGATGAAAGCTGACGTGAGCGCCAGCCCTGTGCTTGTTTGAATAAACTCTCGACGTTTCATAAAGGCTCCTGAAAATGTGTAGGACAGGTAGCTTGTCTGTCCCCAACCAGTAATGATTTAAGCTGAACAAGCGAGCCGCCTGTTCTACATTTTTGGCATTTCCTTAGCAAGTTGTTCGCATTTTGCCATCACGCGCAGCAGATTTTCGCCCAGGATTTTTTTGATGTCTGCTTCGGAATGTCCGCGTTTGAGTAACTCATACGTCAGCACCGGATATTTGGATACATCTTCCAAGCCAACGGGCGCGGCGTCAAGCGGGATGCCATCCAAATCTGCACCGAGGCCGACGTGGTCAATGCCTGCGACTTTGATGATATGTTCGATGTGATCCAGCAACACCGAAAGCGGCGTCTTGTCGAACTTGTATTGCGACCGCCATTGCTTCAATTCATCCGCGACGCGTTTGGGATCGTTGGGAAATTGCTGTTTCAACTCTTCTTCTTTCGCGCGGCTATTAAACGTGACCTCAGCTTTTTTCGGATCAATGAAACCATCGTAAAAATTGACCATCACAACGCCGCCGTTTTTGGCTATTGCTCGCAACTCGTCGTCATTCAAATTGCGTGTGTGGTTGGCAATCGCGCGGGCCGAGGAATGCGAAGCGATAACCGGCGCTTTGGAAATCTCAAACACGTCGGTCATCGTGTCATCGGCGACGTGCGAAATGTCCACCATCATACCGATCTTATTCATCTCCAAAATCACCTGCTTACCCAGTTCATTCAAGCCGCCGTGGTGTTTGACGTTCGGCTTTTTCAAATCGCCTTCGGAATCTGCCCAGTTGTTCGTGTTTGTGTGCGTCAGCGTCATATAGCGAATGCCGAGGCGGTAAAAATTTCGGAGCGCGTGCAAGCTATCTTCAATTGCGTGGCCGCCTTCGATGCCCATCAATGCGGCGATCTTGCCCGCCTTGTGAATGCGGCGAATGTCGTCTGCGGTGTAGGCCATCTCGAATGTGTCGGGATGTTTTTTGACCTGGTCATACACGACATCAATCATATCCAACGCGCGCCGCGCTGCGCCGCCACCTTCGTCGGTCTTTTTGTTGACGAATTCTTTGCCCACATAGACCGCAAAAAATTGCGCGCCCAGTCCGCCTGCTTTCAATCGTGCGATGTCGGTGTGCGTTTTGATGCGCCCGTTGACGATGCCATTTTCGGCTAAATCAAAGCCGTCATCCAGAATCGCCGAAGTCACGTCGTTGTGTGTGTCAATCACGATAGAGTCTTTGTGAAGCGTCATCGCCTTGGCCCAGAGTTCAGCATCTGCTCCTGTCAACGCAGGCGTCGGCGCAGGTGTCGGCGGCAGTTCCGGCGTCGCAGTTGGAGAGGCCGGAACCGCTGCCACAGGCGTTGCAGAAGCGGTTGTATTGTTGGTCGTAGAATTTGGTTGCGTTGCACAGGCTTGTGACAAACACGCCAGCGCGAACAGGATCAAGGCATAAGTTCGAGGCATTCAGTCTCCTTTAGAGCAATTGACAAACTATCGTGAAAGGATTACTTCATCAGTGTTTGAATGGGCGAGATTGTAACAACGATTGCGAGAATCATCCAATGACTACCAAAACTCTCTCCATGATTTGTCTTTTGTTGCTGGCGGCAAATAGCATCTTCGCACAAGCCGCGAAAAGGCCGCACATCGTGTTCGTCAGCGGCGATCACGAATACAGTTCCGAAGAAACGTTTCCGATCATCGCCAAAGAATTGGAAAGCAAGTATGGCTTCAAAGCGACGGTGCTGAAATCATCTCCAGACGAAAACGCCGAAGAGAATATTCCGGGCTTGGAAAAGTTGGCAGAGGCTGATGTCGCGGTGTTTTTCCTGCGCTGGCGACGTTTGCCCGCCGAGCAATTGCAACACATCGAAGCCTATCTGAAATCCGGCAAACCCATTGTCGCGTTTCGCACGACGACACACGCCTTCAATTATCCGAAAGGCCACGAACTGGAAAAATGGAATGCCTTTGCCGTGGACTATCTGGGCGGCCCACCCGGCTGGGGCAATGGCCATACGCATTATGGACATTTGTCGAGTACGGATGTTTCGATGGTTGCCGCCGCCAAACAACATCCGATATTGACAGGCGTTCCCAACACGTTTCACGTTGCTTCGTGGCTCTACCTCGTGCGACCGAAATATCCTCCGGCGGATGCTGAAGTGTTATTGATGGGGAAATCCGTAAACCCCAACAAGCCCGATGCCATCGAAAATCCCGTCGCCTGGACGTGGAAAAACAAAGCGGGCGCGAAAGTGTTTGTGACGACACTGGGACATCCGTTCGACTTCAAAGAAGAAGCGATGCAGCGCTTGGTTATTAACGGCATTCACTGGGCTGCGGGGAAGAAGGTGCCGAAAAAATGGGCAGGCAAGATGACGATTGAGGTGAACTATCACGGCATTCGACCGACGAAGAAGTGAGAGAAGGCACGATACAGTCAAAACTCAATTCTGAGTTTTATAGAACAATAAATCGCCGTCGATTTCCTGCATACCTTCGTCTTCGATAGGTGGCCATTTCTGGCTATAAAAATAGAGATCATAGCGACCACTACCCCAGCCCGTTTCCCCCTGCCAGTGCTTTAGTGGTTCACCATCAAGATTTTCTAAAATAGCATCTGATGGTAATTGTTCCTTAAGTTTCTCAATAAAATCTAGCCCTAAGTTTTCCCGGCAAATATGCTGCAATGTAGTGATGCTCAATTTGACACCTCGCCGCTCCAGAGTAGGCGATAACTTCTGACTCCAATTTGGGAATTCCTGCGAAAGTAGGGCTTGAAATTCTGAATCCTTCATTATTGTATCTCCGGTATTTTGAATTTGAGAAGCTAGCAAAGAGTACGCTTGTTAATTTACTGCTGCAATGTTTTTACTTCGCTATCTCATCTCGCGTTCGCCTTTCGAGTTTTCGCATCGCTGCTTTTTGCTGATGTGGCAACGGGTAATTGTTTGACACTATCGCTGTTTCTTGAGTTCCCAGCTTAAAATCAAAAATCGCTGCTGACA